>NZ_FZOW01000001.1:0-28653 GCF_900188125.1 Rhodococcoides kyotonense
GACGCACTCGGCAAAGGCATCGCCACCGTGTACCAAGACCTCGCGGTGGTGTCGTTGATGCCGGTGTGGCGCAACTTCTTCCTCGGCCAGGAACTGCGCAAGGGTCCGTTCAAATCCCTGGATGCGACCGCGATGCGGGCCACGACCATCGAAGAGCTCCACAAGATGGGTATCGACCTGCCCGACGTCGACGCCCCCATCGGATCGCTGTCCGGTGGTCAGCGTCAGTGTGTGGCGATCGCGCGTGCCATCTTCTTCGGTGCCCGCGTGCTGATCCTCGACGAGCCGACAGCCGCCTTGGGTGTGAAGCAGTCCGGAATGGTGCTGCGCTACATCTCCGCTGCCAAGGAGCAAGGCTTCGGGGTCGTGTTCATCACCCACAACCCGCACCACGCCTACATGGTCGGCGACCACTTCGTGCTGCTCAACCGCGGCAAGCAGAAGCTCGACTGCACCTACGACGAGATCAGCCTCGACGACCTCACCCGCGAAATGGCAGGCGGCGACGAACTCGACACCCTCACCCACGAACTCCGCCGATAATGCGCTTCGCGCCCGTGCGCGCGTAGTAACACCGCACACCAACTCTCCGCGCACGGCACCTGACAGCGCCCGCGATCTCTTTGCCCAGGAGATCGCGGGCCTGCGTGCTTTCAGGGCGTGAGCCGAAACAGCCTTTGAGTCGTCGACCCGTCGGTGACACACTCGGGGGATGACGTCGTTTCCTGTTCTCGATCTGACACCCGACGAACTGCTGACCACCACGCGAACCGTCCGCAAACGGTTGGACCTGTCCAAGAACGTCCCGATCGAGCTGATCCGTGAATGTCTCGAGATCGCGCTCCAGGCACCGTCCGGGTCGAATCGTCAAGGCTGGCAATGGATGGTGGTGACCGATCCTTCGCTGCGTGCGCAGCTGGGGGAGATCTACCGCGAAGAAGTCGAGAAATACCTGAAGTCTCGTGCGTCTGCTGCCAAGCTGTTCTCCGACGACCCCGTTCGAGCACCGGTTCAGCAACGGGTCGGTGACAGCGTCGCGTGGCTGGGCGAGCACATGGGAGAAGTGCCGGTTCTGGTCATTCCGTGCATCCGAGGTGCCGTCGAGTTGCCCGCCGGAAATCAAGCGGGACTCTGGGGTTCGCTACTCCCTGCCGTGTGGAGCTACTCGCTCGCCGCGCGTGCGCGTGGACTCGGAACTGCCTGGACCACCTTGCATCTGTCGCGCGAGGCCGAAGTCGCCGAGCTGCTGGGCATTCCCCAGGGTTTCCATCAGGCTGCGCTGATGCCCACCGCCTACTTCACCGGAGAGACGTTCAAACCCGCCCCGCGCGAACCCATCGACTCGGTTCTGCACGTGGACAAGTGGTGAGAGGTCAGCTTCGCGCCCGCTTGGCCAATTCGACTGTCGCAGCGCGAAGATCGCCGACCGCATCGATGGGCTGCGCGTAGCCGACGCGCGTCGCGGCGTTCCCGCGCGGGGTGGTGACGCTGAGATCGAGCCCGTAACGATCGGCCGACGTGCACGTCGCCGCGGTGGCATCGGGAAAGCCGCCGAGGTTGCGTGCCATCGAAAGAAGCGACTCGGCGTGGTCGGCGTTGAGATGCGTGATCGCCGGTGCAGCGTGCGGCGACACGGGATCCGGCACTGCGTCGGCGTAATCCTGAGCGGTCGCCGAATCCATGCGCCCGTAGCCTCCCACCCATCGTGCGCGCTGCACACGAAGGATCCACACCGTGAAGTCGCTGTAGTCGATGTAGTACTTGGCGGCGGGCACAGCGGCGAGATGAGCTTCGCGGGCGGCGCTTCGCTCGTCGTCGGTCGGTGCCTCGACCACACCGGCCAGCGTGACACGAGATACCGACAGGGGATCGGTCGCCGATTCCGGAGCGACGATCGCCACGCTCGCGCGAGGGTCGTGCAGCAGATTCCGGCCGTGCTCGGCCATCCGCGACACACAGAGGACGGGCGAACCGCCGAGAAGCCCATACGTGATGTACGACGCCCACGGGTCACCGTCGGTGGTGAGGCTGGCGAGCGTTGCGATGTTGGTGGAAGCGGCAACCGTTCGAGCCTCCTCGGCGGGCGACGGCCGTCGGACATGTTCGAGGTCGATCAACGGGGGAGGGGTCGACGGTGCGTCACCGGGGTCGCCGTGGTCCAAAGCCATGGGCGAAGTCTACGTGGGCACTACAGTGAATCCAGTCGTTGCACTCTTCTGGGCACGAGGAGGATGGATGCAGGTACGAAAGATCATCGCGAATCTCGCCGTCCCGAACATCGATACGGCGAGAACGTTCTACGCTGACTTCCTCGGGCTGGACACCGAGGAGTTCAACCTCGGTTGGGTCGCCCGATTGACAACGCCCGACGGCACGACCAGCGTTCAACTCGTCACGCGGGACGAGACCTCTCCCGAAGATTCGGTGATATCTGTGATGGTCGACGACATCGGCGCCGCATACGAGCAAGCCCGAGACAGCGGCTACGACATCGTCCACCCACTGACTACCGAGGAGTGGGGTGTTCGCCGGTTCCTGGTCCGCGCTCCCGACGGAAATGTCGTCAACATCGTGCTGCATCACTCGTAGGTCAGTACGACGAGCCTCTGAGTAGCCCGAGTCATGGCGACGTAGCGATCGACAGCACCTTCGATCCCGGTCCCGAACGACTCAGGTTCGACGACGACCACGAGGTCGAACTCGAGCCCCTTGGACAATTCAGGAGCCAGTGATCGCATTCTGTTCGTCGCGTGAAATTCCGAATGTCCTATGACACAACCGATTCCGTCCGAGTTGTGCGCGAGCCAGTCGTCGACGATCGAATCCAGCTCGGACACATGCCCGTACGTGACGGGGACGCCACTGCTGCGGATGGACGTCGGAACATTGGCGTCCGGGAGCGCGGCCCGAATAACAGGCTCGGCCGCGGTCATGATCTCCGTCGGTGTGCGGTAGTTGATGCGCAGCGACGCCATCTCGATGCGCGACAGTCCAACCCGTTCCAACCGCTCGTGCCACGTCTCGGTGAAACCGTGCCGCGCCTGTGCTCGATCTCCGACGATCGTGAAGCTCCCGGATGGACAGCGCGACAACAACATCTGCCATTCCGCGTCGGTCAGCTCCTGCGCCTCGTCGACGACGATATGCGCGAAAGGTCCAGCGAGACGGTCTGGTTCGACACTCGGAAGAACCGCGTGGTCGACGAGAGCGTCGCGAATTCCGTCCTGGCGGAGCTGCGCCATCAGACCGTCCTCGTCGTCGAGCTGCAGTAGTTCGTCGACGACTCGATCCATCCTGCGGCGCTCGGCCTCGATCGACGCTGTCCGACGCCGCTGCCGCCGAGCAGCGTCCGGGTCGCCCAGTCGCGCACGTGCGGCGTCGAGCAGCGGGAGGTCGGGCTTTGTCCACGCATGCGCGTCGGGACGCTGTAGCAGGCGCACCTCGTCGGATGTCAGCCACGGCGCACATTTCCTGAGATAGGCCGGGACCGTCCACAAGTCGCCGACGAGGTCCGCAGCCTCGACGAGTGTCCACGAGTCGTCCAGAGCGGTGCGCAGATCCTCATTGTCCTGCAACGACTTACGAACCATCGCTGTGGTCTCGGCACCGACGTACTTGTCGACGAGAATGTCGATCAGCGCGGACCAGATCTGCTCTCGTGCCAGGTTGTGCGGCACACCGGGGTCACGCGCCTCGAAGGATTCTTTCCAATCCTCGGGACTCGACCAGATGTCGGCCCACTCGGTGTCGACAGCCATGCCCCGCGTGGGCGGTTGCTCATAGAACCGCACGGCCGCGTCGACGACATCGATCATCTGTGCCGACGATTTCAGATGCGCGACCGCGGAGTCGGCCTCAGCGGCGGCGTGTCCGCCCTCGTCGACGAGATCAGCAAGAGTGCAGGTCCGAACGCCTTCCTCACCGAGGCTGGGCAGGACGTCGGACACATAGGCGAGGTAGGGCTGATGCGGCCCGACGAAGAGAACGCCGCCGTTGTTGTGTCCGAGACGGGGATCGGAATAGAGCAGGTACGCGGTCCGATGCAGCGCGACGACGGTCTTGCCTGTGCCAGGGCCGCCGTCGACGACGAGTGCGCCGGACGAGCCTGCTCGGATGATCGCGTCCTGGTCGGCTTGAATCGTTCCGAGAACGTCTCGCATCCTGGGCGAGCGGGTGCCGCCGAGGCTGGCGATGAATGCCGATTGATCGTCGAGCGCAGCCTCGCGGACGTCATCGAGACTGCCCGCATCGAACACTTCGTCCCAGTAGTCGCTGATCTTTCCCGCTGTCCAGCAGTAACGTCGACGGCGGTCCAGCCCCATCGGGTGGGCGTGGGTCGCACCGAAGAACGGCTCGGCGGCAGGGGAGCGCCAGTCGATCAACAGCTGTTCGCCCGACGTGTCCAGAAGTCCGAGCCTTCCTATGTAAGACGGGGCGTCGCAGTCGGATCGGACGATATGACCAAGGCACAGATCGAGCCCGTAGCGACGGAGTGTTCGGATGCGCGCGTTCAGGCGGTGGACCTCCATGTCCCGTTCGAGAGCTTCCTGTCCGAGCTCTACGGGCGCCTTTCGGGTGAAATCGAGCCGCGCGACGAGGTCGGCGGTCGACCTCGCGAGGCTGGCGGCGACACGCGCGAAGAATTGTTCGTCGTCGGCGATGAGGGATGGAACCGCCTTGCCTGCGAGGTCTCTCGGTAGATCGAATGCGCTGTCTGTCGATCGAATCTGTGCACTCATGAACTCTCGTATCCACTGGTCTACGTGTCGGCACACGAGTATGGGGTATGCACGGGGTCTTGCCGCAAGGCCCCGGGTGCGCTATAGATTGACAGTGGAAGGGCGCGTGGGGGAGTGCCGTGACATCGTCGTCGATGGCCGCCGCATTGCGTACCTCGAAGCCGGACATGGTGAACGAACGTGTCTTCTGTCGCGCACGACGGGGCGTTCGTTGCACGCAAAATTGTCGCCCGGCATCCAGAACGAGTGGATCGACTGGTCCCCTGATAGGACTAGTGTGACTAGTCCTATCAGTCTAATGTGGGATCATGCGGACGATCACCAGCACCGAAGCCAAAGCGAAACTCAACGCCATATTGGCTGAGGTCGAGAAGACCGGTAGCCCCGTTACGGTCACCTCGCATGGACGAGCAGTCGCTGTCATCTGGCCCGCTACGCCGCGAACGCGGGAATTCGGTCAATTCCCGGGACTGGTGATCCCCGATGATCTCGACGCGCCTCTTCCCGACGACGAGCTGGCGGCCTGGGGGGAATTCACGTCGTGACTGCGGTCCTGCTCGACACGAACGCTCTACTATGGTTGGCGAAATCGCCTGTGTCGATAGCTCGCGAGGCTCGTGCGGTCCTGGAAGATCCCGCCAACGAACTATTCGTTTCCGCAGCTTCCGCGTGGGAGATTGCCATCAAGACCCGGCTGGGTCGTCTCGATGGCACTGGCATTCTTTCGAGTTGGACAGACACGGTCCGGTCCATGGCCGCACAGGAACTCGCGATGAACTCCGCTGACGCAGCACTGGCAGGCCAACTGAATTGGAATCATCGGGACCCGTTCGACCGAATGATCGTCGCTCAGGCCACGCGCCGAGGATTGGCAATCGCCACCAGTGATCGAATCATCCGCGAGGGTGCGATGACGCCGATCATCGCAACCAGGTAGGAGGGCGGAGTTCGTGATCGCACTTCCCGCGACTCGCAACAGACTACTGGTAACACTGCATATCCAAACTGGTCGTGTTGCTACGTAGACTCCCATGCGCCCAAGCTGCGACGGAGATGACCCCGACACTGCGTCACCGTCGGCCGAATGGAGTCGAACGTACACGGCGGCTTACGCCGGACGGCTTGGAAGCTGATTTGGGGGAGTCAGCGCGGCACGGACTGTGGGAGTGGCACGCACTGTCCGAGCGTGACGCCAATTGCAAGTCGGTAGGCGCGCTGCGCTAGTGATTGTGGGCTGTTCGGCGCATATCTTCGAGACAACAGACGAGCGGGTCGGCCACCAGGTCCTCCGAAACCGGTCGTCTCGAATGCTTAGGAGAACACCATGTCCACCACCACCACCACTCGCGTTGCGCTCGTCACCGGAGCCTCCTCGGGTATCGGCGAAGCCACCGCGATCGAGCTCGTACAGGCCGGGTTCACCGTCTACGGCGCAGCCCGCCGAGTCGATCGGATGAAGCATCTGACCGGCTCGGGGATCATCCCGATTGCAATGGATGTCACCGATGAAGACTCGATGACCGCGGGTATCGAGAAGATCGTCGGTGCCCAGGGGCGCGTCGACGTCCTGGTCAACAACGCCGGATACGGATCCTACGGAGCCGTTGAGGATGTCCCACTCGACGAGGCCCGCGCCCAGTTCGAAGTCAACGTCTTCGGTGCAGCCCGCCTCACCCAGCTCGTGTTGCCCCACATGCGCACTCAGCGTTCGGGCACCATAGTCAACGTCACTTCGATGGGCGGCAAGGTCACCACGCCGCTCGGTGCCTGGTATCACGCAACCAAGTTCGCGCTCGAGGCGTTGAGTGACTGCCTGCGTGCGGAAGTCGCCCCGTTCGGTATCGACGTTGTCATCATCGAACCCGGCGGCATTCGATCGGAGTGGGCGGGTATCGCCGCGGAGAAGGTGCGGGCAGTCTCGAGCACAGGACCCTACTCGGTGCAGGGCAACGCGGTAGCCGACTCCCTCGCATCGGAGTCGACGCAGAAGCGGTCGTCGCCCCCGCAGCTGATCGGCAAGACCATCGCCAAAGCAGCCAAGGCGCGGCGACCGAAGACCCGCTACGCCGTCGGTTATGGCGCCAAGCCCATCATCTTCATGCACGACGTGCTGCCGGACCGCGCGTACGACGCGTTCATCCGTCGTGCCTCAGGTGTGCCGTCGAAGTAGCCGGTACCCGAATCACCAGCGCTTCGCACTGGAATCACAAGCTCTCAAACGGCTTTCGGGTTCTCCGACGCGTCGTGTCAGTGGATGATCACGGCCTACGCGTTGGCATTCGGAAGTCTGTTGCTGATCGGCGGTCGTATCGCTGATCGCATCGGTCGCCGCCGCGCCCTGGCGATCGGTCTCGCACTGTTCGGCATCGGCTCGGCGATCGGCGGAGCTGCACCGAACTTCGCGGCTCCTGCGGTCGGCCGCGCGCTCCAAGGCGTAGGTGGAGCATTGCTCGCGCCCGCCGCCATCGGTACGGTCAGTGCAATGTTCACCAACCCCGCCGAACGCGCCCGCGCCTTCAGCGTGTTCGGTGGGGTCGGGGCGGCGTTCGGACTGCTCGCCGGCGGATTCCTGACCGAGAAACTCGACTGGCGATGGACGCTGTTCGTCAACCTGTTCCTCGCTGCCGCAACGCTTGTCCTCACCTTGACCGTAGTGCGGCCCGACCGACCGGCCGGCTCGGCCCGCATCGACGTCATCGCTACCATTCTTGCCAGCGCCGGACTGTTCGGCTCGTCTTCGGGCTCTCGCGCGCCGAAACCGACGGTTGGTCCGCTGACATCATCTGGGCAACAATGGTTTCCGTGATTGTGCTTGCGGTGTTTGCATGGCGTCAGAGCCGTGCAGCTCAGGAATCTTCCTGGCAGGCGCGGTCCTCGCCGCAGCGTTGTATCGCAGTGGGATATCGGACGAGATCAAAAGCGGCGCCATGCCCGCCGCGCCCGATCGACGGCAACGCGAACCACATCCTCCGCAGATGTGGTGGGCGTTGCCGTAACGGTAGATGTTCCGAGCTCATCCCGAGGCGGCCACTTCTGAGCGGAGCGCGTCGGGTGTGGTCCCGGTCCACGTGCGGAAGGCCCGGTAGAACGAATTCGTATCGTCGTACCCGAGCAGGTAGGCAATTTCGGCTGTGCGTAGCGATCCCTGGTCCAGATAGTGGCGGGCGAGATCTTCACGTGTGGTCGACAGGACCTGCTGGAATGTCGTTCCCTCGTCGCGCAGTTGACGCTGCAAGGTCCGCGGGCTCGTCGCGAGGCGATCGCTGACGGTGCCCACCGAACTGTCGCCGGCGGGCAGCATCTCGTGCAGGGCTGCACGCACTCGGTCGGCGGCCGTAGCGCGGGCGTCCAGGTCGGACAGTCGGCGACGCAGCTCCGGGGCGAAGAATCGCCACATCGTCTCGTTCTCGGTCAGGAAGACCCGTTCGGCGTCGATGCGGGAGAACACGATCGCGTGATGGTCGCCGTGTCGTATGCGCGCACCGAAAAACTTCTCTAACTCGGCATGGCCTCGAATGGGATGCGGCGTCACCACCTGCAACGGGCGAATGTGCTCGCGGGTACCGATCCGCGCAAGTGCAGCCCAGAACACCAACTCCGACACCGCCAGAACCTCAGGCGGGGAGTCTGTGCGCGGCCAACGGTATTCAACTTGCAGGCCGTCGTCGGTCACTGTGACATCGATACCCACCGGGCCGATCAACGGTTTGAAGTCCGCGATGCGTTGTGCCGCAACGGACAGGTTCGGGCTGCACAACGCTGCCATGATCGGAGGGCTGAACGCCTCCACCGAGATCGCGTTGCCGACGTCCAACGCCAGGACGCGTTCGCCGCCCTCGTCCTCGAGTGCCGCCCACAGTCGGTAGTACTCGTCGGGCGTCAGGTTGATCGGCCCGCGCCCGAACAGATCGTCGGGCAGCCCGGCCCGGCGTAGCACCGACCGGGGTGAGAGGCGTAGATCATGCAGAAATGCGCGGAAGGCGGGGTCCACAGCGAAACGCTCACCAAGAGTCACATCTCCACGATACTCACCACCGTATTGCGAATCACGCCAATCTAATTGCGAATCACGCCAACTTGGCGGTGAGGGCAAGTACACACCCCCGCTGGCTGCGCTGCCAAGCAGGGAAAATATCGACTAACCGCCCGGGCCAGGCGCCGACTGGGAATCGTCGGTTCGAGAATTACACCTAACTCATTGGCTCCGAGCCAATTTGAAGATGCAGAAGTCCCTGAACGCTGACGATAGCGGCGGTCGATTGATTCATCGGATGAAACATGCAATGGTTCAGTTGACATAATGTAGATTATCGGCAAAACGGTGAGCTGGCGAAACTGAGATGCGCGACCAGACCACCTGCCGGCGTCGTTGTCCACGCATCGATGCACGAGAAACCTGACAAGGACAAAGTTCGGTCAGGACTCCCGGCAGCGACTACTCGCGCCGGCGGGCCACGACGCTCATCACTCGATCACCGTGACGAGCCTCGCGGCCCGGCGCATCACTGACCGCGAGTCTTCGGATCGCTCCGATGACCGCCGGCCTCGCTCATCAGCCTGCCCTGCCTGACCCTTCAAATCGTCACAGTGACGTTTCTACCCGGACATCGGCCTGTCTCAACCGAGCTCACGATCGAGAAACTCGAGAATCTGAGGCGTCGCCGCGTCGGCGATGTCCTGCACCTCGGGGTGCTTGTTCGCATAGGCGGCGACCAGTGGGCACACCGGAACGAATCGCAATCCGCGAGTGCGCACGTCGTCGAGCGCCGCTTTCACCAGTACGGAACTGAGATGGTGACCGGCGTACGCATCGTCGATCTCGGTATGGAAGAAGATTCGCTGTCCGTCGAGGTCGCGAAATGCGGTGAACCCGATGACCGAACCGTCGACGCCGAGCGTGTAGCGCTGCCCGGGTATGTCGAGGGCGACGCTGGCGCGTGCCTGGATGTCGTCGTGCGAGGTGCTCATGGTGTGGCCTTTCTGTCGTCGAGAGAATACGGAGGTCAAGCAGAAGTGTGCGCACGCACACGGTGTCGACTGACGATGGAGATTCGATTGAAGGCATTCATCGCTACCGATACCCAACTCACCGCAGATATCTCGGTGTCCGACAACACCTTCCGCGCAATCGCGTAGTCGTGATCCTGGCGGTCGGCGTCGGGCAGCGTCGTAATGGACTCCGCGAGACCGAGAGCCGCGCGCTCTCGTTCGCTGAACAGTGACGACTCCCGCCACGCAGGAAGGACCGCGAGCCGCTGGGTGGTCTCCCCCGCAGCCAGAGCTGCGCCGCCGTGAATGTCCAAACAGTAGGCGCACCTGTTGATCTGCGAGATCCGAACGTTCACGAGTTCGACGAAACGCCGATCCATTCCGGCCTCGTTGGTCGCATTTCGGACTGCTTTCGCCACTGCGAGTTGAGCTTTGAACACCTCAGGATTCTGTTTGTCGATCAGGACCCGCGAGGACGGGGTGTAGTCGAATCCGTCTGAAACACTGTCTGACACGTGAGCCTCTCGTCGGTAGTCTATGCACGCCCTGATGGAGATAACACCGAACCTGGCCTCACTATGCCGGGCGGGGTATAGCATCGGGCGGTGGAACTCGCCGACTATGTTTCCATGGACGCAACCTCTCTGGCTGCACTGGTTCGGACGGGCGAGGTCACGGCCCACGAGCTGTTGGACCTTGCGCGTTCGCGCGCCGACGACGTCGACGCCTCACTCAATTCGATCGTGCTGCGCATGGACGCGGCGGCAGACGAGCGCGCGAACGGTACGTCGACAGGTCCCTTTGCGGGAGTGCCGTTTCTGATCAAGGACCTCGCACAGGAATACAAGGGATATCCGACGTCGTATGGGTCGAGGGCTCTCGCGAACGACGTCGCGACCGAGCATGCGCTGATCACGCAGCGATTCCTCGACGCCGGCCTGGTGATCTTCGGCAAGACCAACACCCCTGAGCTCGGGGCCAAAGGCGTTACGGAACCCGACTATTGGGGCCCGGCGCGTAATCCCTGGAATCCCGAGCGAACGCCGGGTGGATCGTCGGGCGGCTCCGGAGCCGCGGTCGCTGCGGGTATCGTGCCTGCAGCGGGCGCCAACGACGGCGGCGGTTCGATTCGTATTCCAGCGGCGTGCAACGGGCTCGTCGGCCTCAAACTGGGTAGAGGACTGTCGCCGTACGGTCCACAGACCGGTGAGGTCATGTTCGGAATGGTCGGGCAAGGCGTCGTCAGCAGGACGGTCCGAGACAGCGCTGCACTGTACGACGCGATCGTCGCTCCCGACCCCAATGCCGACTACCTGGCACAATTTCCGACAACACCTTACTCGGCGAACCTCGATTCTCGGCCCTCGGGGCTGCGCGTCGGGTGGTCGGCATCGTCTGCGGTCAATCCGAATCCGCATCCCGAGGCGATCACCGCAGTCGAGCGAGCAGCCGACTTGCTGAGCTCGCTCGGGCACTATGTCGAAGAGGTCGATCCCCCGTACGACGACTGGGCATTGTCACGAGATTTTCTGACGATCTGGTTCGCGCAGGTGTATGTACAGGTCTCGGACATCAAAGCGCGGACCGGCGCGAAGAACTCTCAATTCGAGGCCGACACACTGGGACTGGCCGAGTTCGGGCGTCACAGCGGACTGTCGGCACCGATCGCAGCTCTGGAGAACACGAAGACCTACGTGCGTTCGCTTGCACACTTTCACAGCAACTTCGATCTGCTGCTCACACCGACCGTGGCGACTCCCCCGCCGCTCGTCGGGTCGACTGCGACGTCGTCCTTCCTGCATGCGGCTGCGCGAGTGATGAACGCGGTACGAGGTGGTCGAATGATGGCGTTGACGGGCATTCTCGACGAGGCCGTCCAGGAGGGCCTCGGGTGGGTTCCCTACACCCAGCTGGCGAACGTCACCGGAAGGCCTGCGATCAACGTCCCTCTGCACTGGACCGACGACGGGTTGCCGCTCGGCGTCCAGTTCGTCGGTGCGCCGGGCTCGGAGGCCCTCTTGTTGAGAGTCGCTGCGCAATTGGAGGAGGCGCAGCCCTGGATTCACCGATTCCCTGCGCCGCACGGCGTCGTTTGAACCCGCCGAGCCACGGCTATACGACGGGAGAAACGATGTCAGGAGAAGTGATGCCCACGAACTCGTCGAGTGATTCGCAGCCTCAGCTCAAAGATCAAGACATGTACGAGGAGCTGAGGAAAGAGGGAAATTCGAAGGAGAAGGCCGCGCGCATCTCGAATGCGGCAGCAAACAAGGGACGCTCGTCGGTCGGCGCCAAAGGCGGTCGTTCCGGGTCGTACGAGGACTGGACGGTCGATGATCTGAAGTCGCGGGCCAAGGATCTCGGGCTGTCGGGCTACTCGGACCTGAAGAAGGACGAGCTGATCGACAAGCTCCGCGACCACTAACTCACAGGGGCCTCACGTACCTCGTCGTCTCCGGCGAGGTACGCACGCGGCAGCACCCACCACAGTCCGATCAGCAGAAGCGCGACGACTACTGCAGCGATCTCGGCAGCGACGATTCCCAGAACGATCTCGAAGGTCAGGGCGACGACACCGACCAGGGCGATCGCCAGGGCGACCAACCCGAGTATGGCCAACCGATTGCCCACGCGTACCAATATCCCGACCGCGCGCTTGCGGAACAGCAGTCTGTGCATGCCGACCGGCGCGATCAACAGGATGGTCGCCACGATCGATGCCGTGACGGTTACCAGATACACGACCCGACCGGTCGACGACAGCTGGTCGAATCGACCCTGGAACGGCACGGTCAGCAGAAATCCAGTCAGCAACTGCACGCCCGTCTGAACTACGCGCAGTTCCTGGAGTAGGGCGTTCCAGTTGCGGTCGAGCTGTTGAGTCGGGGTCTCGTTCCGCACCTTGCCGTTCCACTCGCGGTGAGCCTCACCCTCGTCGGTGTTCATTCGCTCACAGTAGCCCCGATGCTTCGACCTGCGTCAGCGCAGCCTTTCGGCATCCTTGGCACGCGCGACGAGGTCACGGCACAACCGCTCGAGCTCGTCCGCACCGGCCCCCTCGGTGACCGCGATCGCTACGTCCTCGGCAGCGCATCTGACCTCGAACGCCCTGTCTATCAGAGACGACGCCTCGTCGGCGGACAGCACGACCGCATCCTCGGGTATCGACGTCCCCTTCACCGCACTGCGGTGCTCGTACGCGCGCTGGCGGCACGACTGCCTGCAGTACCGGCGCCGACGGCCCATCCCGGAGTCCGCGACCTCGCGCCCGCACCACGCGCACGTGTGGACTCGTCGTGACATGACTGGCATGCCCACGAGCCTACGGTGGCGGGGCGGTAGAATAGTGCGTACTTGTGCGCGGGTCCATACGTGTCGAACGCCGAACCGGGAACGATCGGTGACCTCGACGCGTTGAAGATCTGTGAGTGGCGTGCGGATCGTGTAAGCAAGCACGACGTCCGCGTCAGCACGCACTATCGACGGAGAGGACTTCACCATGGCAGATCGCGTTCTACGAGGAAGCCGACTCGGCGCCGTCAGCTACGAGACGGACCGGGATCACGACCTTGCACCTCGTCGAGTCGCGCGCTACCGCTGCGACAACGGCGAAGAGTTCGACGTACCGTTCGCCGACGACGCCGAGATCCCCGGCACGTGGGCCTGCCGCAACGGTTTGGAAGGCACGCTGATCGAGGGTGCCGCACCCGAGACCAAGAAGGTGAAGCCGCCGCGCACGCACTGGGACATGCTCCTGGAGCGCCGCTCGGTGGACGAGTTGGAAGAGCTCTTGAAGGAGCGCATGGACCTGCTGAAGGTCAAGCGCCGGGGCGCCTGACCCAGTCGGGTTGTAGTAGGCAAGCAACTGCGTCGGACGAATTCATTCGTTCGGCGCAGTTTTTTGTCCCAATTCGGCTTGAGGATTGTTTTGCACGCGCTTACACTACGATCACGAAATCGGATCTTCGGCTATTCCGCCTGCCTTCAGCGCACCGAGATGTCAGTATCGAAGGCTGAGTAGGGATAGCCACGGGGTAACGGTCCGAGAAGTACGCGCGATAAATTGAAAACACCACGAACTGAAAACACCGTTGTATGACAGGGCATCTGCAGCTGCGCACTGCAGAACAAGGGGGCAGCGAAACGTGAGCGGCGATACCGACGGAAAATTGAGTTCGTTACGAAGCGAACTCGATGCGATCGACGTGCGTCTGATGGACGCCATCAAGGATCGGCTCGAGGTGTGCGCCCGCGTGGCACATGTCAAGCGCACGTTCGACATTCCGATGATGCAACCAGGACGCGTCGGCGTCGTCCAGGAACGGGCACGGGAGTTTGCCCGTGCGAACGATCTGTCCGAGGAATTCCTCGTGTCGGTGTATTCGGTGCTGATCGCGGAGGCGTGCCGCGTCGAGGACGCCATCATCGACGCCGAAGATGCCGGCACGGAGACCGTAGGCACCGGGCCTACAGGTGTTCAGCCGATGAACGGTGATCGAGCCGCTTCGACCACTCGTCAGCGATAGGTGGCCGCAATGGCAGTACGGACTCTCCTCGTCGACAATTACGACTCGTTCACCTACAACCTCTACGGCATGCTTGCAGAGGTGAACGGCGTGGCTCCCACCGTCGTCAAGAACGACATCGCGTGGGGCTCACTCGATTTCACACAGTACGACAATGTGGTCATTTCGCCGGGTCCCGGTCGGCCGACGACTCCTCACGATCTCGGAATCTCGTCACGGGTGATCGTCGAGAGCGGGCTCCCGGTGCTGGGGGTATGCCTTGGGCACCAAGCGATCTGCCACGTATTGGGCGGTCGAGTGGACCTGGCACCACTTCCGATGCACGGGCGCCTGTCCGACATCACTCACACGGGAACCGACCTGTTCGACGGGTTGCCGTCGCCGTTCTCCGTGGTGAGATACCACTCCCTGCTGGCAATCGAGCTTCCCGACGAGCTGGAACCGTGCGCATGGACGTCGGACGGATTGGTCATGGCCGTCCGACACCGGTCACTGCCCATGTGGGGCGTGCAGTTCCATCCCGAGTCCATCAGTACCGAGTTCGGGCGCGAGCTTCTCGCGAACTTCCGCGATCTCACTGCCCCCGCGGCCGCGTCGGATACGACGGCGCCTGCGCGCGCGCCTTACACCATCGAAACTCGATGCGTAGAAGGCGATTTCGACACCGAGCAGGTCTTCCGCTCGGTGTTCGCCGACGGACCGAACAGTTTCTGGCTCGACGGTAGCTCGGCGTTGGAGGCGAATTCACGCTTCTCGATCATGGGCGACAGTTCCGGTCCACGTGCCGAATACGTGACGTACAGCGTCGCGGAAGCACGCGTCAATGTGCGACGCAGCGACGGGACGGTCGACTCCATCGATTCGACGTTCTTCGACTATCTCGACCGAGAGTTGAAGGAGCGTGCGATCCCACCGCTGCACGACCATCCGTTCGCGTTCGCTCTCGGCTACGTCGGATATCTGGGGTACGAGCTGAAGGCAGACGTGGGCGGTCAATTGGTCCACACCGCCCCGACACCGGACGCGTCGATGGTGTTCGCCGACAGGGCGTTGGTGTTCGACCATGACACCCGTCGGTGCTACGCGTTGGCCCTGGTGACCGAGCACGACGAGCCTGCGACCCTCGACTGGTTTACCTCCGTGACCGAGACGCTGCAGCGTCTCGACGGCGTTCGCAACCACCCGGACGTTCCGGAGACGCCGTTGGTGTCCCCTGCCGTCGAATCCGACTTGCAGCTTCGGCACGACCGCGCCAAATACATCGATCTGATCGAGCAGTGCCTGGCCGACATCCAATCGGGTGAGACCTACGAGGTGTGCCTGACCAACGTCGCGACCTTTCCCGGCCCGATCGATGCACTCGGTACGTATTCCTGCCTGCGCGAGATCAATCCGACGCCGTACAGCGCTTTCCTCGGCTTCGACGACGTATCCATCTCGAGCGCATCACCGGAGAGATTCCTGCGAATCGACGCCGACCGGATCGTGGAGTCGAAGCCGATCAAAGGCACACGGCCACGCGGAAAGTCGGCGGCCGAGGACCAGTCGCTGCGGTCCGATCTTCTCGCGAACGAGAAGGACAGAGCCGAGAACCTCATGATCGTCGACTTGGTCCGCAACGACTTGGCACGAGTCTGTGTTCCGGGGTCGGTCCATGTTCCGAAGTTGTTCGACGTCGAGACGTATGCGCCTGTGCATCAACTCGTTTCGACCGTCCGGGGCCGTCTGCGCGAGGACGCGTCCGCGGTGGACTGCGTCGGGGCTGCGTTCCCGGGTGGTTCGATGACCGGTGCTCCCAAAATTCGCACGATGGCGATCATCGACAAGCTGGAAGACGGCCCACGAGGCGTGTATTCGGGTGCCATCGGATACTTCTCGCTGACCGGTACGGCTGATTTCTCCATCGTCATCAGGACAATCGTGTCGACCGAACACGAGGTCACGTTCGGCGTCGGCGGTGCCATCGTGGCATTGTCCGATCCCGAGGAAGAATTCACCGAGACCATGGTCAAGGCCGTATCCATGCGACGGGCCCTCAACAACACCAGCGCACACAGCTAGAGCGTGAGGGTCGGACGCATACGATTGTCCGGCCCTCACGCTCTGCCTGGTTACGGAGTATTGAAGTACTCGAACGCCGCGGGCCCGATCGCTGGGTTCGCATTCGACGTACCGATGATCGTCCCGGCGACAACCCCGATCGCAGTGCCTACGATGCAGCCCGCCACGAAGTTCGGGAAGATCGAGACACAGCCGATGGCGAGTCCCAGTGCCGCCCCGATAGCTGCTCCCGCTGCGCCGCCGTTCGCAAGTCCGATTCCTGTCTGATTCAACAGATTGTCGAGCGCCTGCTGTTTGGTCAGCGGCCCCGCAACCTGCGTCACCAACGCTGCGGCGGGCTGAGGCGTCAACAGGAGTTGCCGCTCCCCCGCGATGACCGGAGCGATGGAATACGCCGTGCCATCCAGCGTGTAGGTCAGCGGCAGACTGGCCAATACAGCACCGCTGTCGCCGACCACCTGAACGGTGTTCGACGACGCGTCGAGCCGGAATGCGCCTGCGTCGAGGATCGTTCGGACCGCCCCATCGGGGGTTGCCGAAGTTTCGTAACCGACGGAGTCGCCTGCCGACACGGGCTCGGCAGTGGCGACACCTCCCCCGGCTGCGGACGCGATGAGGGCCGCAGCCATTGTTGCCACGATGGTTGTCGACACTGACTTGATTCGCTTCACAGGTATCCCCAGACCGTAGTTCGACGACAAGATCATGCGCTAGATCACGATGGTATTCGTAAATCACCGTTCTGTGACGGGATGAACGAAATTCGTCCTGGGTGAAAACTCAGCTCCGAATGTAGATCTCCAGTTCTCCACCGACTTCTGCCAGAACATCCGGTTCGATCATCTGATTGTGCGCGCATTCCACGGTTCGAACGACAATTTCCCCTGTCACGAATGCATTCCACTGCGACGGGTCTCGTCGAATTCCATCGCCGGATCCATGTGCCGCGGCGAAGAACAACACGTCGCCGTCGAACGTGTTCGGTTCGAATCCGTTCATCAATGCCGTCGAATTGGCGAATCCTGCATTGATGCGCTCGAGGTGTTCCGGAGTCAACCCGGTGTTCTGCCCGAATTTCTCGTTCAGTAGTGCAACCGCGCCCTCGTAGGTGAGGGCGGGTTCCGACGCGTCCCGGTCGATGTCGAGACCGAGGCCACTCAGCAGTTCCTCGACCGTCAACTGGCCCGTCGGCGATTCGGTCGGCTCCAGGATGTAGCTGTCCATGATCGTCAACGATTCGACTTCGGCTCCCGACGACCGTAGTTCCACACCGACGGCATGAGCGATAGCTCCACCGAGTGACCACCCGAGCACGTTGTACGGGCCTTCCGGCTGCACGGCGCGGATCTCGGCGACGTAGCGCTGTGCCAAGGCCTGGATGGACTCGAACTCGCCGCCTTCCGAGATGGTCGGGAGCTGCAGGCCGTACACCGGCCGATCCTCGTCGAGGTGCCGAACGATGCCCGAGTAACCCCACGACAACCCGATTCCGGGATGGATGCAGAAGAGCGGTGTCCCGCTCCCCTGTGCTCGTAGCGGGATCACCACGGAGAATGCAGCGTCGAGACCAGCCGTCGACGTGCCTTCCCCTGCCTCGATCCGAGCCGCGAGGCCTGCAGCCGTCGGATCGAGGAACAATGCCTGCAGAGGCACTCTGACGCCCACCGCCGTCTCCAACGCCGGGACGATGCGTGTCGCGACGAGCGACGTGCCACCCAGATCGAAGAAGTTGTCGTCGACGCCGACCGTCGCGACTCCCAGAACCTCGGCGAACACAGCCGTCACGGCCGACTCCGTCGGAGTCGACGGCGCGCGGTACGGCACCGACGCCGACGCCAGTTCCGGCACCGGCAGTGCACGGCGGTCGAGCTTGCCGACGGGCGTCAGTGGGATCTCGTCGAGAGCGACGATCGCGGTCGGCACCATGTGCCTCGGCAATGTTGCACCGACGAAATCGATCAACTGCGATGGCGTCACCGCGTGCCCGTCGTTCACACGGACGTACGAGACGAGCACCGTGTCACCCGACGGGGCGGTATGACCGATCGTCGCGGCGAAACCGACGGACTCGTGATCGGTGAGCGCTGCGTCGATCTCGCCGAGCTCGATACGGAACCCGCGCACCTTGACCTGGAAATCGCTACGTCCGACGAACTCGATGGTCCGCGCCCGCGTCCAGCGCACGACGTCACCTGTGCGATACATCCGTTCGCCCGGGGCGCCGTACGGATCGGCGACGAACCTTTCCGAGGTCAGTGCGAACCGGTACAGGTAGCCACGAGCCGTTCCAGGTCCTGCGATGTACAGCTCACCGGGAACGCCGACCGGAACCGGCCGAAGCCGCTCGTCGAGTACCAGGTAACGGAATCCGATCGCGGGAGTGCCTGCGTCGATGGGCAGGCCCGCCACCAGCGGACCGCCGACGCTGGCCTGGATCGTCGTTTCGGTGGGTCCGTAGCCGTTGAACATCATTCGACGCGGTGCCCAGCGCGCGACGAGCTCGGGGGTGACTGCCTCGCCACCGACCGCGAGAACGTCCAAGTCCCCCAGTCGATCGCCGTCGATCGACGCCAGTGCGGCCGGCGTCAGGAACGCATGGCTCACGCGGTGGCCCTCGAGGTAGTCCGCGAGGTCCCCGCCTCCGTAGAGACCGGGAGGAACGATGACGAGTATGGCGCCGACACCGAACGCCATCGTCATCTCGTACACCGACGCATCGAAACTCGGCGAGGCTATGTGCGAGACACGCGAATTCCGCTTCGGATGGAACCGGCGCGTCACCTCGTCCTCGAGGTTCACCATGCCTCGATGACGGACCGCGACGCCCTTCGGACGCCCCGTCGAGCCCGACGTGTAGATCAGGTATGCCGGGTGGTCCAGGTGCAACGACGACGTCCGATCGGCATCGGTCACACCATCGGTCGGGTACCGCTCTGCATCGGCGACGAACTCCGGATCGTCGACGACGAGCCAGGTCACCGTGTCGGGCAGTTGGTCACGGAAGGCAGCAAGCGTCAACCCGATCGGCGACTGCGAGTCACCGAGCATGTGCGCGATGCGGTCGGCGGGGTAGTTCGGGTCGACGGGCAGGAACGCCGCACCGGACTTCGTGACCGCCCAAGTCGCGACGACCGACTCGATCGATCTCGGAAGCGCCAGTGCAACATACGTTTCCGGACCTGCGCCGTAGTCGATCAGGATCCGGGCGATCCGCGTCGACATGTGGTCCAGCTCGCGGTAGGTGAGCCGGCGATCGAAGAATTCGAGCGCGGTGCCGTCGGGATTCGCCCGAACGGCGTTCGCCAAAATCTCCGGCCAGGTCGACGGTGTGGCGCTCGCGTCGCCCCGTGCCGGTGCCAGTTGTGAACGCTCGACGTCGGTCAGGATGTCGATGTCACCGAGCGGCACCTCGGGTGTCGTGGAGACGACATCGAGGATGCGGACGAATCGGTCGGCGAAGGATTCGACCGTCGACGGATCGAACAACGCCGTTGCGTAGTCGATCGCCGCGTCGATGCCCGCAGGTACGCCGGCGTCGTCGAACGTTTCTGACAGCAGTAACTGCAGATCCTGCTTCGCAACCGGAACGTCGATGTCGACGCCCTCGACCAGCAGCCCGGGCAGTTCCAGTCGGGCATCGTCGTTGTTCTGGAACGACAAGGCCACCTGAGACAGCGGCGAGTAGGCCGTCGACCGGGTCGGATTGAGGACTTCCACCACTCGTTCGAACGGAACTTCCGTGTGTGCGAACGCATCGAGATCGGCATCGACGACCCGTGCGAGCAGCGACTCGAACGACTCGGCTCCGTCGACGACGGTCCGCAGCACGAGCGTGTTGACGAACATTCCGACGAGATCGTCGAGCGCTGCCTCACCGCGGCCGGCGACCGGCGTCGAGATCGCGATGTCCTGGGTTCCGCTGAGGCGAGCCAGGGTCGAGGCGAACGCACCGTGCACGATCATGAACATCGTGGCCGGTCTCGTGCGGGCGAACTCGGTCACACGGCGATGGATGTCGGCGTCGATCGTGAACTTCACACGGCCACCGTGGAAGTCCTGCGTGCCCGGACGTGGCCTGTCCGTCGGCAACGGAAGCAGATCCGGCAGACCCCGCAGCGTCGTGCTCCAGAAGTCGAGCTGGCGGGCAGCGACACTCGCCCGATCGTCCTCGGCGCCGAGCAACTCTCGTTGCCACAGTGTGTAATCGGCGTACTGCACCTCGAGCGGCGCCCATGCGGGAGCCGACGATCGAGCCCGAGAGAGGTAGGCCGTCATGACGTCGCGCGCGAGCGGCGCCATCGACGCGCCGTCCGCCGAAATGTGATGCACGACGACGGCGAGCACATGCACGGGCAGGTCGTCGGTACCGATCGAGAACAGGGCGAGCCGGAACGGGATCTCCGTGGCCACGTCGAATCCGACCCCTGCGAAGCGGCCCACTGCGCCGTGAAGTTCGCTCTCGGTCACCGCCTCGACGTCGACCGTCGACACGACATCCTCGGCGGCATGGATCAGCTGCTTCGGACCGGCCGTTCCCTCGGGGAACGTGGTGCGCAGCGACTCGTGCCGATCGAGGAGATCGAGGACCGCGGCATTCATCGCCGGGAGATCCACTGCGCCGGTCAGCCGCACCACGAGTGGCACGTTGTACGCAGGCGATGTCGGATCGAACCGGTTGATGAACCACATCCGCTGCTGCGCCAGCGACAACGGGATCTCCGCCGGCCGCGGGACGGCTCGGAGCACCGGGCGGCCGTCGGTCGACGTCGACCCCTTCACGAGCGCTGCCAGGCCTGCGACCGTCGGTGCTTCGAAGATCGCCCTGACACCGAGACTGCTCGACGTCGTCGCGTTGACGCGTGCGATCACTCGCGTCGCCGACAGCGAGTCGCCGCCGCGATCGAAGAAACCGTCGAGTGCGCCGACGCGCTCGACACCGAGGATCTCGGCGAACACCGAGGCGACAGCTTCTTCCTCTGCGGTCCTCGGGGCGACGTACTCGGCGAGTTCGGCGCCGAAGTCCGGAGTCGGTAGCGCTCGCCGATCCAGTTTGCCGACGGGCGTCAGCGGGATCCGTTCCAATGGAACGATGATCGACGGCACCATGTGCCCCGGCAGGGAAGACGCGGCGTGCTCGGTCAGCACGGACGTGTCCAACTCCGACGAGTGATCGGCCGGACGAACGTAGGATACGAGAACTGTTGCACCAGAAGGTGATTCAGCTCCTACTGTCGCGGCGAAGTCGATGCTCGGATGCTCGGAGAGAACTGCGTCGATCTCGCCGAGTTCGATGCGGAAGCCGCGGACCTTGACCTGGAAGTCGCTACGACCGACGTATTCGACGGTGTGTTCGGCTGTCCAGCGGACCACGTCGCCGGTGCGGTACATGCGGGTGCCCGGCTTGCCGAACGGGTTGGCGACGAACCGATCCGCCGTCAGGCCCGGTCGATCGTGGTAGCCCCGCGCCAGTCCGGCGCCGGAGATGTACAACTCACCCTGAACGCCGACGGGTACCGGCTGCATCCGGCCGTCGAGCACGACGGCGTCGACCGCACGGATCGGTCCACCGATCGTGAGCGTCGACCGGCCGTCGAGCGGCTCGCTGATGTTCGACATGATCGTCGTCTCGGTGGGTCCGTAGCCGTTGTAGACGTTGCGGCCGGGAGCCCACGACGCCACCAGATCCGCTGGAACGGCTTCGCCGCCGACCACGACGTTCCGGAATTCATCCAGGCCGGCCGGGTCGACCGACGCCAGAGCGGCGGGCGTGATGAACGCGTGCGTGACACCTTCGTCGGCGATGATCTGCTTCAGCTCGTCGCCGCCGTAGACGCTCGGCGGGACGATCACCATCGTCGACCCGGCACCGAATGCCAGGAGATATTCGAGGATCGACGCGTCGAAACTCGGTGACGACACGTGCAGTGTGCGCGACTCTTCGGTCAACGAGTACCGCTCGATCTGCTCGATCGCGAAGTTCTCGAGACCACTGTGGGTCGCGACGACGCCCTTCGGCAGACCCGTCGAACCGGATGTGTAGATCGCGTAGGCGGCACTGCTCAGGTCGAGGCCTGCGACGCGTTCGGTCTCGAGAATCGGCTGAGCCGACATCTGCGCGAGCTCCGCCTCGGTGGCTTCGCCGTCGAGGACTATCCACGTCTCACCGCCGGCCAGAGTCGTCGGCAGATCCTCGCGATGGGCTGCGACGGTGATGCCGAAGCGGGCACCCGAATCGCTCAGCATGTGATCGATGCGGTCGCGCGGATATCCCGGGTCCACAGGTACGAAGGCCGCACCGGTCTTCGCGACGGCCCACACCGACACGACCGACTCGATGGATCGCGGCAGGCCGAGCGCGACGAACGTCTCGGCGGTCACTCCGCGACGCAACATCAATCGCGCCAGCTGGGACGAACGACGGTCGAGTTCGCGGTAGTCGACCGACTGCCCTGCGTAGCGCAGTGCCGTGTGGTCGGGGTTCAGTGTGGCCGCGCGTTCGAAGACGTGCGCGAGCAGCTTCGTCGAACCACCCTCGATGCCGGAGACGGGTGCCAGCTCGTCGTGCTCGCCGTCGCTGAGCAAGCGGACACTCGCCAGCGATCGGCGATCGTCGGACACGACCGCATCGAGAACTCGCTCGACGCGCTCGATGATGCGATCGACGTCGTCCTGGGTGAACAGATCGGGCAGGAACTTCGCCTTGAGGTGCAGTCGATCGTCCACCGACGCAACGAGAGTCAGCGGATAGTGCGCGGCGTCGGTGCCGACGACATCGGCGACGCGCATGCCTGCGATGTCGGTGTCCTCGGACAGCCCGGCTCGATCGACGGGGTACGACTCGAACACGGTCAGCGTGTCGAATGCGACGCCCGCGCCTGCAGCACGTTGGATGTCGGTCAGTCCCATGTAGTGGTGGTCGAGCAGCGACGCCTGCTCCACCTGGATCCTGTCGACGAGGTCCCCGATGGACTCTGCGGGATCGAGGGTGACGCGGACGGGCAGCGTGTTGATGAACAGTCCGATCATCGACTCGATGCCGGGAATCTCCGGCGGCCTACCCGACACGGTCGCACCGAAGACGACGTCGGTACGACCCGTCAACGTCGCAAGCACGAGTCCCCATGCACTCTGGACGAACGTGTTGAGCGTCGAACCTCGGTGTGCCGCACGATCGCGCAGTGCAGCGGTCGTCTCACGAGACAGTGATCGACTCGTCTCGAGCGACACCGTCGACAGTCGACGACCACGGTCGGCGGCGGCCAGAAGCGTCGGCTCCTCGACTCCGGCGAGGGCCCGAACCCATTGTGCCGTGGACACTTCGGGGTCCTGCTTGCTCATCCAGGCAAGGTAGTCCCGGTATGCGGGGACACGAGGCAACATCGAGTCGTCGCCCGCCGTCGCATAGAGCGTGAGCAGTTCCTTGATCAGCAGCGGGGTGGACCAGCCGTCGAGAAGGATGTGGTGGTTGGTCAGCAGCAGTCGCCACTCGCCGTCCGCCTTGGTGATGAGCGTGAACCGAAGCAGCGGTGCGCGATCCAATGCGAATCGTCGCGCTCGGTCGTCCGCAAGCACAGTCTCGAGCGCCTCGGCCGAATCACCCGAGCCGCGCAGGTCGACCTGCTTCCACGGCACCTGCACACCCGTCTGTACGACCTGGACCGAGTCGCCGTTCGCGTTGTGCACGAACGCAGTTCGTAGGTTCGCGTGCCGATCGAGCAGTGTCTGCGCCGCAGCCTTCATGCGCGACGGGTCGACGACTCCACGCAGCTCGATACCAAGCTGCACCATGTACGCGTCGACGCCCGTGTCCAGTGACCCGTCGGTGTCGTGCTCGACCTCGCCCGCAAGACGTGCGTGGAACAGCAGGCCGGACTGAAGCGGCGACATCGACCAGACGTCGTCGAGCGCCGGGAACCGCTGTTCGAGGTCGATGATCGTGGGCTGGTCGACGTTCACCAATTCCAGATCCGACGGTGTGTACCCGCCCGCGTCGGAGCCGGTCGCGTGTGTCGTCAACGCGGTCAGTGCGTCGATCCACAGCTCGATCAGACGCTGGACGTCCGGAGCGGACAGCACGCCGGCCGGGAACGCGAACGTCGCGTCGAGGACGGGACCGCCTGCCGTCGACGTGGTGACGGCGTTGATGTCGAGCAGCGCAGGCACGGGCATGTTCGGGTTCTGCGCATCCCCCAGCGTGCTGTCGGACACTGGAATCCATCCGATGTCCGCCATGTCCTCGGACGACCCGGTGGAGAAACGTCCGAGGTAGTTGAAGCTCACCTGCGGGCGCTCGAACCCTCCGAGCACCTGGCGACCTTGGTCGGTCAGGTACCGAAGCAGGCCGAAGCCGATTCCGTGATCGGGAATCTCGAGCAGCTGTTCCTTGATCGACTTGATCGCGTCGCCCGCTGCTGGGCCCGAGGCGAACGCGTCGCTCAGGTCGATGCCTGCGAGGTCGAGTCGAACCGGGAAGATCGTCGTGAACCAACCGATCGTGCGGCCGAGATCCGCACCGGGAACGACGCCGTCCTCGCGTCCGTGGCCCTCGAGACTCACGAGTGCGTCGTCGACGTCGGCTCCCCTTTCGCGCCGCCAGGCCGTCAGCGCCATGGCAAGACCGGTCAGGAGACCGTCGTTGACACTGCCGTGGAATGCCTCGGGCACGGTGGTCAGCAGATGTTCGGTGACGTCGACGGGCAGCGAGGTCCTGATGCGCTCGACGGTGGCATCGACGTCGACGGCCGAATCGAGTGCGCGGGAGCCGATCATCGGGTCTGCGCCGGCCAACGTGGCCGTCCACAACGGCAGCTCGGTCGAACGACTGTGCGCGACGTCGGCGAGTCCGGTCGCCCAGCGCCGCATCGAGGTCCCGGTGTCCGCCAGCACGGGCTCGTCACCCGCGGCGATCTGTGCCCACGCCGTGGCGAGATCAGGAACGAGAATTCGCCAGGAAACACCGTCGATCACGAGGTGGTGAGCAACGACCAGCAGTCGGCCGGCCCCGGACTCGGCGGCGAACCACACCATCTGGACCATCCGACCGGCGGACGGATCGAGTCGGTCCGCGGCAGCGTCGAGTTCGGCCGCGGCGACGCGGGAGAATTCGTCGCCGATCACCGAATCGACCGTGACGCGTCGCAGCACCGTGTCGGCTCCGACGGAACCGACGGCAGCGACTGTCTCGGTCCACTCGCCGGATTCGGTGCGGTACAACCGCGCTCGCAGCATGTCGTGCCGGTCGAGTACCGCCTGGACGGTCCTCCGAAGCACGTCGGCCTCGATCGACGGCGGCAGTTGCAGCAGCGCAGTCTGCGTGTAGCGGCCGAATTCTTCGCTGCGTTCCAGCATCCACTGCACGATCGGGGTCAGCGGCAGGTTTCCGACTCCCCCGCCCGGAAGCTCCTCCAGCACGACGACCGATTCGCTTCCGAATCGGGCCACCTCGGCGAGCGAGGCGACGGTCTTGCGCTCGAAGATGTCGCGCGGTGCGATGACGAGTCCCGCAGCCTTCGCCCTGGACACCAGCTGGATCGACATGATGCTGTCGCCGCCGAGCGCGAAGAACGAGTCGTCGACGCCGACGGTGTCGAGCCCGAGTACCTCGGCGAACAACGTTGCGAGACGTTCCTCGACGGGCGTCGCCGGTGCACGACTCTGGGTCACTCTCGACGCGAAATCGGGCGCGGGCAATGCTTTTCGGTCGAGCTTTCCGTTCGCGGTGAGCGGCAACTCGTCGATCACGAGCAACGCCGCGGGCACCATGTACGACGTCAGCGTCGTTCCGACGAAGTCGAGCACGGATGCGGAGTCGATCGCACGATCGGCCTCGGGCACGACGTACCCGACGAGGCGATCTCCACCACCGTCGTCGCGCACGCTCACGACCGCCTGAGCGACGCCGTCGTACGCGAGCAGGGCGGCTTCGATCTCGCCGAGTTCGATTCGGAAACCGTGCAACTGGATCTGCATGTCGCTGCGGCCGAGGTACTCGAGAGAGCCGTCGCGGTTCCACCGCGCCGTGTCACCGGTGCGGTACATGCGTGTTCCGTCGACGGAATCCGGATCGGCGACGAACCGTGTCGACGTCAAGGCCGTGCGGCCCAGGTAGCCACGAGAGAGCTGTGCCCCCGACACGTACATTTCACCGGTGACGCCGGGTGGGACCAGCCGCAGGCGGTGGTCACGCACGGACACCGTCAGACCTGGAATTGCCTGTCCGATGACGCTGGCCGACGCGGACGCGGCGAACTCCTCCGTCAACGGCAGGTAGCTGACATGCACCGTCGTCTCGGTGATGCCGTACATGTTGACGAGCGTCGGAGCGTCCTCGGCGTGACGTGCGTACCAACGACCGAGCTGCGCGAGGTCGAGAGCCTCTCCTCCGAAGATCACGTAGCGCAACGCAAGTCGGCCGGATTCGGCTGCAGCGACGCGGTCCGCTTCGGCGAACTGATAGAACGCCGTCGGAGTCTGGTTGAGCACGGTGACCTGCTCGGCGACGAGCAGCTCGCGGAACTTCTCCGGCGAGCGTGCGGTGTAGTAGTCGACGACGACGAGCTTGCCGCCGTACAGAAGCGGCCCCCACAGTTCCCACACCGAGAAGTCGAACGCGTAGGAGTGGAACATCGTCCACACGTCGTTCTCGTCGAATCCGAACTTGTCGATCGTGTTCTCGAACAGCGTCGCGACCGTCGCGTGCGTGACCTGAACGCCCTTGGGACGCCCGGTACTTCCGGAGGTGTAGATGACGTACGCGATCGAGTCGGCAGTCGTTGCCCCGTTCAGATCCTCGGTGCGGATCGGATCGGGTGAGAGCGCGTCGATCGCACGGGCGGTAGCCGGGTCGTCGACGATCACCTGCGTGATGCCGTCGGCCGGAACCGAGCCGATGTCCTCGGCCGTCGACACGACGCACACCGGGTGCGCGTCGTCGAGCATGAACGCGAGTCGGTCGGCCGGATACGTGACGTCGACGGGAAGGTAACCGCCGCCTGCCTTCAGCACCGCCAGCAGTACGACGGCGAGATCGGCCGTTCGTGGCATTGCCACGGCGACAAGCGTTTCCGGCCCGACGCCGACCGAGACGAGGTGTCGAGCAAGTCGATTGGCCCGCGCGTCCAGCTCGGCGTACGTGTATGTCGTCGTCCCGTCGACGACAGCCGTCGACCGTGCGAATGTCTGTGCGGCAACGTCGAATCGCGCCGACAGCGTGTCGGCCGAAGGCATACGGCCGTCGTGGTTCCAGCTCGTCTGCATCACCGCGCGTTCCGC
Organism: Rhodococcoides kyotonense; assembly: GCF_900188125.1. Lineage (GTDB taxonomy): Bacteria > Actinomycetota > Actinomycetes > Mycobacteriales > Mycobacteriaceae > Rhodococcoides > Rhodococcoides kyotonense. The sequence goes on from NZ_FZOW01000001.1 coordinate 27,587, forward strand.
GTCGGCCAGGATGTCGATATCTCCGACGGTCCGGTCCGGGTTCGCCGTGACCGCCTGCACGAGGGTGGCGAACCGATCCGCGAACGTCCGCACAGTCGATTCGTCGAACAGATCGACCGCATACGTGATCGCCGCCGACATGCCTGCGGGCGAACCGGATTCGTCGTACCGCTCGGACATGGTCAGCTGCAGGTCGAACTTCGCCACACCTGCGTCGAACTCGAGCGCAGTGACGTCGAGGTCGGGCAGTTCGAGGTGCGCACGTTCGTTGTTCTGGAACTCGAGCAACACCTGGAACAACGGCGAATGATCCGTCGAACGCGTCGGCGCCAACTCGTCGACCAACTTCTCGAACGGAACATCGGTATTGTCGAACGCCGCCAGATCCGCAGCACGCGTCGACGCCAACAACTCCGCGAAACTCACATGCGGCGACACCTCGGTACGCAACACCAACGTCCCGACGAACATACCCACCAACTTGTCCAACCCGGCCTCACCACGACCCGCGATCGGCGTACCCACAGCAATGTCCTCGGTACCACTCAGCCGCGACATCAACAGCGACCAGAGTGCGTGGACCGCCATGAAAACAGTCGAATGCCCTTCTCGCGCAATGTCGACCAGAGCATTGTGTTCCGCGGACGCGATGTCGAACTTCACCGAGGCGCCGCGCATCGACTGCTGAGCAGGACGCGGTCGGTCGATCGGCAACGGCAACAGATCCGGAAGATCCGCCAACTCCCGCGACCAGAACGCCAACTGCGACGACACCAACGACGACGAATCGTCCTCACTACCGAGCAACGCACGCTGCCACAACGTGTAATCCGCATACTGCACCTCGAGCGGCTCCCAATACGGAGCCTCACCATTGACCCGAGCCGAATACGCCACCATCACATCAGCCGCCAACGGCGCCATCGACGCACCATCAGCCGCAATATGATGCACCACGATCGCCAACACGAACTCGTCCACCGAAACCCGATACAACCGAGCACGGAACGGAACATCCACCGTCACATCGAAACCACGCGACGCATCGACGGCGATCCGCTCGGAAC
>NZ_FZOW01000001.1:29367-619719 GCF_900188125.1 Rhodococcoides kyotonense
GGTGTGAGGGGTATGGAATCGAGCACCACGAACGCCGACGGCACCATATGCGACGGCAACGCCGACGCCACCTTCACACGAACATCCTCGACATCGATCACCACACCCGGAACCGGCATCACATACGACACCAACACCGTCGAACCAGCAGGACCGGAAACACCCAACGTCGCAACGAACTCCACACCAGGAACCGACGCGATCACCGCATCGATCTCACCCAACTCGATACGGAACCCACGCACCTTCACCTGAAAATCCGAACGCCCCACATACTCGAGCGCACCAGAAGCATTCCACCGCACCACATCACCCGTGCGATACATCCGCTCACCGACCACACCGAACGGCGCCGCAACGAACCGCTCCGCACTCAACCCAGCCCGATCGTGATACCCACGCGCCAACCCCGGACCCGCCAGATACAACTCACCCGCAACACCCACCGGAACCGGCTGCAACCGCTGATCCAGTACCAGCTGCTCGGAGCCGGTGATCGGCGATCCGATGTCCACCGGAACTCCGACATTCAACGCCGAGCTGACCGACGAGAACACCGTGGCCTCGGTCGGTCCGTACGCGTTGAACATCTTTCGGCCAGGCGCCCAGCGCTCGACCAACTCAGGACCACACGCCTCGCCGCCGGTCGCCACCACACGCAGATCCTCGAGACCCGCAGGATCCACCGACGCCAACGCCGCAGGCGTCACGAACGCATGCGTCACACGCTCCGCAGCCAACAACGACGCCAACTCCGCACCGCCGTACACATCCGTCGGCGCGATCACCATCGTCGCGCCGCCGCAGAAGGCGAGCACCAATTCGAGAATCGAGGCGTCGAAACTGGTCGATGCGAACGCGAGTGTTCGCGATCCGACAGTCACTTCGAATCGGTCGCGTTCCAGTTCGGCCATGTCGGCGAGACCCGTATGCGTCACCACGACGCCTTTGGGCGTACCGGTGGAGCCGGAGGTGTAGATCAAGTACGCCGCGTCGAGCACCGACGTCGTTCCGGTTCGGTCCTCGTCGGTGACGGGAGCGTCCGAGTTCTCGGACAGCTCCAAGGCGACGGTGTCGTCGTCCAGAACGGTCCAGGAGACGGCGGATCCGATGCCGGCGAGCACGTCGTGATGTTCGGCCACCGTGATGCCGAAGACTGCACCCGAATCGTTCAGCATGTGCGCAATACGATCCACCGGATACGACGGATCCACCGGCAGAAAAGCACCACCCGCCTTCGCCACCGCCCACACCGCCGTCACCGACGACACCGACCGCGACAACGCCAACGCAACAAAAGAACCAGGACCCACACCACGAGAAATCAACAACCGCGCCAACCGAGACGACGCCGCATCCAACTCCCCATACGACACCGACACCCCACCCGACACCAACGCCACACCATCGACACCCGCACTATCGACCGCTGCGGACAAGATCTCCGGCAACAACCGCACACCCACCGACACCCCACCACGCACCGGCACCAACGCCGCACGCTCGGTCCCGGATAGTACGTCGATGTCGCCGACGATGGACTCGTCGTTCTCGGCGACGATCTCGAGGATGCGGAGTAGTCGATCGGCGTGGTCGCGGACTGCGTCCTCGGTCAGTACCGACGCGTCGTAGTGGACGTCGACGGCGATTCCTGCAGGAGCGCCGACCGCGTCGAGATCCTCGGTGGTCTGCACCACGACATCGACGCCGTCGACCTCGGTGGGATCGACGGCGCAGGCGTGAGCGAGAACGACGCGGAACAGTGCTGCATCGTCCGTGGCACCGATCGCGCGACGTACGTCGGCCAACTTCACGTGCGCATGCGCGAGCGCTGCGGAATCGACGAGGCGGAGACGATGCGACAGCGCCGAGAAAGACTCGGCGGTATCCACCGAGCCTCGGAGCACGACAGTGTTACCCGACGTGTACGGGGTGCGAGCTCCGATCGAGACGTCGGTCTCGCCGGATACGCGGGAGAGAAGAGTCGCCAGGGCGGTGTGCAGCGACACCAGCACGCTCGATCCCTGGCGCGATGCCGATGCGAGAAGACCGCGGTGCGCTTCGGCGCCGAGGCGCACGTTCACCGTGCGCGGACTTCGCGATCCATCGGTGGCGGACCGTGTACGCGAGTGCGGGAGTCCGACGGGGTCGGAACGGTTCGCGAGTTCCGTGGACCAGAAGGCCAATTCCTGTTGTTCGACGCGTCGACGCTGCCCGATGGCCGCGCTCTCGGGGTGGACGTCGTCGATGTCGTCGTGTGGGCTCGCTGCGACGAAGGCCGACACGACATCGATGAAGGATCGATGATGCGCCGCGAGATCCTCGTCGACGTATCGGTTGGGGTTACCGCGGAAGTCGACGAAAGTTCTTGCGGGATCGCCACTTTGATAGACGTTGACCAACAGATCGTCGACCGGACCCGAGGTAACGATGTTGAATTCGCCGACGATCGGACCGAGGTGGATCTCCTGGTGGAACAGCATGACGTTGACCATCGGCGCGACGAGCGCCTTGTCGATACCGCTGCTGTGGAGATCGCGGCGGATGTCCTCGATGCTGAAACGTTGGTGCCGAAGGGCTCCCATCAGCTCGAGCTGCACCTGCGCGACGAGGTCGCCGACGGTCGAGCGCGCCGGTACGGTCACCGCGATAGGAGCGACGTTGACGAGCATGCCGCCCGAACGGCGAAGTGTCGCAGTGGTTCTCGCCGACACGGGGATGTTGACGAGCACGTTCTCCCGGCCGGTCATCCGCGACAGGTAGCACGCGAACGCCGAGATCACGACCGCTGCGGCGGTAGCCCCCTTCGAGGCGTCCGAATCCTCGAGCGCACTCACCACACCCTCGGGCAGAGCTGCGCTCTCGAGCTTGCTGGCCGCGATGGTGGCGCCGGGCGTGTTCGACAGCGTCGCACCGTCCTCCACGTCGCGGACGTGGTCTGCCCAGTACTGTCGATCGGTTTCGTAACGGGCCGACGAGCGGTAGGCCTCGTCGAGTTCGTACAGCGTGTGGAGGTCGGACGCCTTGGCAGGCGATGGGTCGCGCCCTTCGACCTCCGCTGTGTACAACTCCGCAGTGCGATTGACCATGGTCATGGCGCCGTAGCCGTCGAGCGCCACGTGGTGAATCTTGCTGTACCACAGGTATCGGTCGTCCTCGACCTGGAGAAGCCAGACGCCCATCAGTCGATCTTCGATCAGATCGATTGGCGCAACATAGTTTTCGTCGATCCAGCTACGTGCGGCCGCCATCGGATCCGGTTCGCCGCGGAAGTCGATCCAGTCGATCGAGTCGTCGATGGTGTGGTCGACGATCTGCACGGGCTCACCGTCGGACTCGGCCAGCCGGAGAAACGCCGATTGGAACTCGTGACCCGCTGCACGCGAGGCGCGTCGCAGTATCTCCAGGTCGAGATCTCCTCGGAGATCGACGTACTGAGCGATGCACACCGGGACGGTCGGCGCGAGCTGCTGCGCGAACCACATTCCTCGCTGAGCCGATGACAGCGGAAAACCACCGCTTGCACCGTTACCTCCCTGAGGAAGGGGGCTGTGAGATTCGCCTGAAACTGCGGCCCGCATTCATTCGCCTTTCTGGAACGAGGTCGAGGAAGGGGGTGTCGCGGCGGGATCGGTCAATGCAAAGTCCGTTCTCGAGCATGAGACGACGGGCGCAATGGACCGCCCCGGGCGCGAAAGGTCGGTACGGCTGTTGCCTCCCCGGCCGTTCTTACAGTGGTTCGTTGCGCGCTGCGGCAGGGATTGGCCCATGAAGGAGGTTCGAATCAGAATGTCGAAACGAAAAAGTACAGAAAAACAAACCCGAGGTCCGTTTCGAGAACGTCGCGTCGGAGCTGCCGACGACCGCCCAATCTTCCACCGAAGATCCCTCCCGAGTGCCAAAGCCACCGACCGCACACTCACGGCCGGGATGAAAACTTCCCATCGATCCAACTGCACGAGAGATCGCCCACCACGATCGATCGAACGGAAGCCGGCCGAAGCCGAATCTGTTCATCCCGATAACGCAAATGCGCGCTTACACACACTGCGATCTACAAACATACAATAGTTCGCCGCCCCCTTTATGGCCGATCACTATTGAAGAATCGAGCCGACATCCGAGACTGTTACAACGCGCGACAATTTCAGGGGTACAAGCGGAATCGAATCCCGGAACTCGAATCCGACTGGACCACAATTCCGTACGGTGTCATTTTTCGGTTGTCGAGTCGCTTTGTCCGCGAAAACCCGTCGGCAGGAATGTTTTACGTGATCGGGCTCTCCCGAGCAGGACGAACGCTGCCGCAAGCGCGGACAGGACGTACTCGGGAATGGACCCGAGATCCGTTGCGAGAGTCTTCTCGTGCCGCAAGTCGATCTGCGCCACCAACGCGTCGGGTACGAACAACTCGGTCCGTTGTGTGACGACACCGCTGGGCGAGACGATGGCACTGACGCCGCTCGTCGCCGCGACCACGACGGAACGTCCGTGCTCGACGGCTCGGACGCGGGACATCGCCAGTTGTTGGTACGTCATCTCGGTATCGCCGAATGTGGCGTTGTTGGTAGGAATTGCTATGAATTCCGCACCCGAGCGGACCGATTCGGTCAGTGCTCGGTCGAACGCGACCTCGTAACACGTGGCAATACCGGCAGCGATGCCATCGGCATGCACGACGCCGTCGCCGGTGCCCGGGACGAAATACCCTGCTCGGTCCGCGTACTCGGAGAACAGCCGAAAGAAACTTCGCCACGGCAGATACTCACCGAACGGTTGAATGATCTTCTTGTCATGTCGCTCCCCCGGTCCCGATGCACCGTCCCACACGATGACCGAGTTCGTCGTCGTTCGGTCGTCGTTGACCAGGACGGATCCGACGAGGATCGGAGCACCCACCGCCTCCGACGCGGCCGTGATCTCGGTTGCCGCGTCGGCGTTGCGGAGAGGGTCGATGTCCGACGCGTTCTCCGGCCACACCACGAGATCAGGGGCTGGCGTTCGGCCTGCCCGGACGTCGTCGGCGAGCGCGACGGTCTCGCGGACGTGGTTGTCCAGCACAGCGCGGCGCTGTGAGTTGAAATCCAGTCCCAGCCTCGGGACGCTGCCCTGGATGGCCGCGACGGTGATCGAGCGGGAGTCGGGATCGTGGTCGTCGCCGATCAACGTCGGCGAGACCAGCAGGGCGACTATCGACGCAGCAGCGGTGACGGCGACACCGACCAGAATTCCGGAGCGCTCGAGTCCGACGCGTCGGCGTCTCCTCGCCACCGCCACGGTCAGCGCCGCCAGACCGGTTCCGGTCAACGCAACTCCGAAACTGAGCAGGGGTGCCCCGCCGACACCTGCCAGCGGGAGCAGCCAGCCGTCGGGCTGACCGAACGCGAGGCGGCCCCACGGAAAGCCGCCGAACGGGAAGCTGGAGCGGGCCCACTCGACGAGACTCCAGACCAGTGCGACCGACACCGGCCACCACCGCGAGCGAGCGACGATCACTGCGAGCACTCCGAACAGGCCGATGAACACGGACTCCGCTGCGGCCAGCGCCAACCAGGGAAGCGGACCGACGTAGACGCCGATCCATGGCAGCAGTGGGACGAAGAATCCCAGGCCTGCGAGCATTCCGTACCCGAAGCCGGCCTTTTTCGTCAGCGATCCTTCGGTGCCGAAGCGAACGAGGACGAGGACCAGCAGCGCGATCGCTACCGGCGCGAGGAACCACAGTTGCCGAGGTGGGAAGCTGAGGAACAGCAGCAGACCCGATACGACCGACGCCGACGAGGACAGTGCGATCCGCAGGATCGGCGACCGATCACGCTTCATGGACGACCCGTCCGCGATGGACGGTGCGCAGGCAACGCGGACTCGGCGAGTCCAATTCGAGTGGAGGCAGCGGCGACACACCTGCCCTCGGATCCGTGGACCATCGTTGGACGCCGTCCTTGGGGGCTCGCACCACCAGTTCCGGGGCGTCCCACAGCGCAAAGCTCGCCGGCGCGCCAGGGGTGAGCGTTCCGGCCACTCCGTCGCGAACACCGCCTGCTCGCCAGGCGCCGCGGGTAGCGGCTGCGAACGCCGCACGCGGAGATACCCCGCTTCCAGGCGTGTGGTGACCGACTGCGGCCCGCAGAACGGCCCACGGGTCCAGTCCCGTGGCGGGCGCGTCCGACCCGAACGCGAGCGACACGCCTGTCGACGCGAGCTGCGTCAACGGGTTGAGCCCCGCCGCGCGCGTCGCGCCGAGCCTGCGGGCGTACAGCGAGTTCGCACCTCCCCACAGGCGGTCGAATTGCGGTTGCATGCTCGCGATGACACCCCACGACGCGAGCTTGCCTGCCTGATCGGCAGTGACCATCTCCAGATGTTCGACGCGGTGACCACGCGCGGCGAGTGCAGGTCCGCCCAACCGGGCTGCAACCGACGCGAAACCCTCGACGACGGCGTGCACAGCGGCGTCGCCGATCGCGTGGAATCCGGCTTGGATTCCGGCCTCGGTGCATGCCGCGATGTGCGCGGCGATGGCGTCCACGTCGAGGTAGGACGAACCACGGCCCGACGCGTCGGCATAGTCCTCGGTGAGCCAGGCAGTGTGCGAGCCGAGAGATCCGTCCACGAACACGTCGCCGCCCAGCGCGTGAGCGCCGGTCCGTGCGACGAGTTCCTCGGCTTCCGCCGGAGTCGACACCGCCTCGCCCCAGTAGCCCCGAACTTCGACACCGTGATCCATCGACAGCAGTTCTGCGAAATCGTCACGGCCGGCGATGTCGGGTCCACCGCATTCGTGCACGGCGACGATTCCCGACGCGGCCGCCGCGTCGAGAGTGCGCGTGCGCGCGGCCGCTCGGGCGGCAGGAGTGAGCATCGACCGAGCAGCAGCGCGTACTGCATGGTGTGCAGCCCGTGTCACGGGCATCTCCGGGTGGAAACCGTCGGCATCCTGCAGGCCCGCGCATGCGGCGCGGAGCGTGGTCGAACACGCCGCCGAATGCGAGTCGATGCGGGTCAGGTAGATCGCCCGGCCCGGCGCGATCGCGTCGAGCTCGGTCGTGGTGGGCGCACCCCCGTCGGTCCACGCCGACTCGTCGAAACCGTGTCCCCAGACGACGGGATCGTCGGACCCGGCCACGTAGCGCCGAATATCATCGAGACATTGTGCGCGCGAACGACATTCGGAGAGATTCATACCGCCGAGCAGCAGCCCGTGTGCTGTGACGTGTACGTGCGAATCGACGAAGGCGGGAGCGACGAACGCTCCCGCCAGATCGAACTCCTCGGCTCCGGGATGCAGAGCGCGGCCGGTGCGGTCCTCACCGGTCCACGTGACGATTCCATCGGTGACGGCCATCGCGGTGGCGTCGGGAGCGGAGGAACTGTAGATCCGCCCGCCGAGAAACAGTTGGGTGCTCACGGCAGACCAGTCTGCCCTCAGCGGGTAGGGGAATCGAAATCCCGTCCGTCGAGCTCGATGATCCGCCCGTGATCGCCCGTCTTCGGTCCTGTGTACGACTCGGAGACCACCTCACCGTCGATGACCGTCGGCCGCATACGGCTCGTGGCCGTCGCGACACTCGGCATCCAGCGTGCGGCGGCGGCCAGTACCAGCGGCCGCAACGCCCACCGGGTCGGCGGCAGCAGAAGCAGAATGCCGAACACCGTCGTCACCAGTCCGGGAACGAACATCGCGACGGATCCCACGGCGAACAGCACTCCGTCGGCCACCGCGCCCGCGGGTGTCCGTTCGCCGCGGCTCGCAGCCCGCAAGCCCTCCATCACACGACGACCTTGCGATCGGACGAGTACGAGACCGACGGCGGACCCTGCGATCAGCAGCAGGACGGTCCACAGCACGCCGATCGCACTGCCGACCGCGACGAGCGCGGCGACCTCGACGACGACATAGAGGAGGAAGAGAGCAAACACGGCGATTCCTTTCGTTGCCTGTCAGGTCAACGAACCACGATGCGAATTTTCTCCCGTTCAGGCGGATTTTCTCCGTGAGGACGTCGCTACGCCCCAGGCCGCACCAAGCCGGTCTCGTATGCCAGAACCACTGCCTGCACTCGATCGCGCAGGCCGAGTTTGGTCAGCACTCGGCCGACATGGGTCTTCACCGTCGCCTCCGACAACACCAGACTTCGGGCTATCTCCGCATTCGACAACCCCGTTGCCAGCAGTCCGAGCACCTCGCGCTCACGCTCGGTCAACGCGTCGAGCATGTTCGGATCCCGCGTCGGTGCCGTGTCTCCGGAGATGAAACGTGACAGTAGCCGCCTGGTGACTTTCGGCGAGACGACGGCGTCACCACCCGCGACGCTGCGGATCGCCGACACCAGATCCTCGGGTGGTGTGTCCTTCAACAGGAACCCACTCGCACCTGCCCTGAGCGCACCCAGAACGTGCTCGTCGAGGTCGAACGTCGTCATCACCAGTACGCGCGACTCGGAATCCGATGCCACGATCCGCGACGTGGCGGTCACCCCGTCGATCCCCGGCATTCGGACGTCCATCAGGACGACATCGGGCTTCAGCTCCTCCACTGCAGCGAGGGCAGCCGCGCCGTCGGACGCCTCACCCACGACCGGCAGATCGTCCTGCGCGTCCAGAACCATCGTCAGTCCCATCCGCATCAGTTCTTGGTCGTCGACAATGAGAACGCTGATCGGCACCGACACAACATATCCGCATCGTCACTCGAGGGGCAGCACAGCTCGCACGAGCCACTGACCGTCCTTGGTACGCCCCGCCTCCAGCGTCCCCTGGAGCACGGCGACGCGTTCGCGCATTCCGAGCAGACCGTTTCCAGTTCCCTGGACCGAGCTCGCGACCGATCCGACGCCACTGTTGCCGATCTCGACCAGCACGTCGTTCTCCCGTCGAATCACGGACACCTCCGCTCTCGGAGCATGGCCTCCGTGCCGCAGCACGTTCGTCAACGACTCCTGGACCACTCGGTGGACACCGAGACTGATCGCAGGGCTGATGTCGTCGAGATTTCCCGTCTGTTCGAGTTCGACGTTCAGACCCGCGCTCGCCATCATCTCCACCACCTTCGCCAATCCGGCAGTTCCGTACTGAGGCATGTCGTCGATGTGCGGGGTGGTGCGCAGCAGTGCGACCGTGCGTCGGAGCTCGGCGAGGGCCTGTCGGCCGGTCGCGGAGATGTTCGCGACAGCCTGCTCGGCGCGTTCGGGATCCTTCCTGATCGCGTACGACGCACCGTCCGCCTGGACCACCATGACGCTCACGCCGTGCGCGATGACGTCGTGCAACTCACGGGCGATGCGGGTGCGTTCGAGTGCCACGGCTTCTTCGGCGCGGCGGTCGCGGTCGTACTCGGCGACGACGAGCCGGGCTTCGACGGCCTCGTCGTATGCGCGACGCGCCCCCAGGAACTCTGCGGCGATCCACGCCAGCGCATACATCATGACGGTGAACACGGCCGACGAGATCGGTTCCTCGTCGAACACGAGGATCGACAATGTCGAGTCCGCGAGTACCGCGACCAGATACAGCGTCCCCTCACGTCGACCCACGTACGCAACCAACGTGTAGAGCATGATCGGCATCGCCAGGAGCGACAGGTGCAGGTTGCTCGTCTCCCCCACGGCCAGTCCGGTGAACGTGCCGAACAACGACGCAACGAGCACCGCGGTCGCGACGGTCCGAGGGTGACGACGACGCCACGCCACCGGAACGCTGACTGCCACGGCTACGACAGCGAACAGCAGCCAGTTTCTCGTCTCGGCGTTGCTGACCAACGCCACTACGTCGAGCACGAAGAGCGCCCCGGCCAGCAGCGAGTCCGCCACGAACGGCTTGCCCCTGAGCCACAGGCTGAATCTCCGCATGTGATTGAGTTTGCCGCATGACAGCAGTGAACAAATGACAGCGGCTGATTGGGGCCTGCTGATGGTCGCCGCGACGGCTGCCGGTTGGGTCGACGCGGTCGTCGGCGGCGGAGGACTGATCCTGCTGCCCGCGATTCTGCTGGTAGCGCCGCAGCTGAGTCAGCAAGCCGCGTTGGCGACCAACAAGGTGACCGCCGTATTCGGGACAGGCGCAGCCGTCGTGACGTTCGCTCGCAAGGTCGCGCTCGACTGGAAGATCCTCGCTCCTGCGGCGGTCTTCGCAGCGGTGGCGTCGGCAGCAGGCGCGGCAGCTGTCTCGCTCATCGATCGAGACCTGTTCGTGCCCATCATCATGGTCGTACTCGTCGGGGTCGCGATCCTCGTGACCGCGCGCCCGACGATCGGTACCGTTGCGGCTTCCCGCCCGCCCATGACGCGCAAGATCGTCGTCGTCGTGTTTCTCGCCGCAGGCGGTTTCGGGTTCTACGACGGAATTCTCGGACCGGGTACCGGCACGTTCTTCATCATCGCGTTCGCGACGATGCTCGGCACCGAGTTCGTGCGCAGCGCCGCGATGGCGAAGGTCCTCAACCTCGGCTCCAATCTCGGAGCTCTGACGTTCTTCGCCGTCACCGGGCATGTGCTGTGGCAACTCGGCGCGGCCATGGCAGTCTGCAACGTGGTCGGCGCCGTCGTGGGCTCACGCATGGCGATCGCGCGAGGCGCGGGATTCGTGCGCGTCGTACTGCTCGTCGTCGTGCTCGGCATGGTCGTCCGACTCGGATGGCAACAGTTCGGCTAATCTCCATTCCTGTGACCCAGCCGTCCGACAGACAAGTGGACCCGGACTTCCGGGCGTTACCGTGCGGTGAGCTGGCGGCCGCAGCCTTGGACACCGCCCGCAAGGCCGGTGCATCACATGCCGACTTCCGCGTGCACCGACTCGCCACGCAGTCGCTGAACCTGCGCGACGGCGCCGTGCAATCGGCCGTCGACGGTTCCGAGATCGGTTTGGCCGTACGCGTCGTCGTCGACGGGACATGGGGATTCAGCTCGCACAGCGAGCTGTCCGTCGACGCGGCCGTGGCGACTGCCGCATCTGCCGTCGCCGTCGCGAAGGCGCTGCGCTCGCTCAACCGCGAACGTGTCGAGCTCGCCGACGAGCCCGTGTACGCGAACGCGTCGTGGGTGTCCCGGTACGAGATCGACCCGTTCGAAGTACCGACTCGCGACAAGGTCGATCTGCTGTCCGACTACTCGGCACGGTTGCGCGCGTCCGACGGCGTCGACCACGTCACCGCGTCCGTGCTGCAGGTGAAGGAGCAGTCCTACTACGCCGACCTCGCCGGAAGTTCCATCACCCAGCAGCGCGTGCGACTGCATCCTCAGCTGGAGGCGACCACCGTCGACACCGCGGCGGGCGCGTTCGAGACGATGCGCACCTTGGCGCCGCCGGTGAGTCGCGGATGGGAGTACCTGGGTCAGAACAGCACGTGGGATTGGTCGGACGAACTGTCGCGGATCCCTGGGTGGCTCGCCGAGAAGGTCAAGTCGCCGCCGGTCGTCGCGGGCCCGACGGACCTCGTCATCGATCCGACCAACCTATGGCTGACGATCCACGAATCCATCGGTCACGCAACCGAATACGATCGTGCGATCGGATACGAAGCTGCATACGCCGGAACGTCGTTCGCCACACCCGACCAGCTCGGGACACTGAAGTACGGCAGCGAGAACATGCACGTGACGGCAGACCGCACGGAGATCAACGGGCTGTCCACCATCGGATACGACGACGACGGGGTCGCGGCCCAGAAATGGGACCTGGTCCGAGACGGCGTGCTCGTCGGGTATCAGCTCGACCGCGTCTTCGCGCCGCGACTCGGCCTGGCGAGGTCCAACGGTTGCTCCTACGCCGACTCGGCGCAGCACGTGCCGATCCAACGGATGGCCAATGTGTCTCTGGAACCCGACCCCGACGTCGATCGCAGCATCGACGACCTGGTCGCCTCCGTCGACGACGGCATCTACGTCGTCGGCGACAAGAGTTGGTCGATCGACATGCAGCGCTACAACTTCCAGTTCACCGGCCAGCGCTTCTTCAGGATCAAGAACGGTGTCCTCGACGGCCAGGTGCGCGACGTCGCCTACCAGGCCACGACGACGGACTTCTGGGGATCGATGGATCTGGTCGGCGGCGCGTCGACGAGACGCCTCGGTGGCGCGTTCAATTGCGGAAAGGCACAACCCGGTCAGGTCGCGGCCGTCAGTCACGGGTGTCCAGCCGCCGTGTTCCGCGGAGTGAACGTCCTCAACACACGATCGGAGGCCGGCCGGTGATTCCTGGTCACGACGTCGTCGAGCGAGTGCTGTCGCTCGCCACTGTCGACGAGACGTTCGTCATCGTCACGGATTCGAGTGAGGCATCACTGCGGTGGGCCGGAAACTCGATGACCACCAACGGAATCGGCACGTCGAGGACGTGGACGGTGGTCTCGATAGTGCGTGCAGCCGACGGCACGAAGGTGTCGACGGTGTCCTCGACGAGTGTCGATCCGGACGACATCGCGTCGGTTGTCGCCGCGTGCGAGAAGACAGCGCGCACAGCGGAAACTGCCGAAGATGCCATGCCGTCGATCACCGGCGCGGGTGCGCCCGACGACTGGAATGCAGACACCGAACACACCACCATCGACGTGTTCGGAGGATTCACAGCGGATCTGGCCGCGGGCTTCGACCGTCAGGATCAGCTGTACGGCTTCGCGCATCATCGTCTCGACACCGTGTGGCTCGGGTCGTCGTCGGGCATCCGGCGACGTTTCACGCAGCCGACCGGATCGATCGAGATCAACGGCAAACGCGACGACGCCAGCGCCTGGGTCGGGGCGAGCACCAAACGGTTCGACGACGTGAACGTCGCCGCCCTGCTCGACGACCTGTCCACGCGACTCGGTTGGGCGTCCCGCCACGTCGATCTCCCCGCCGGCCGATACGAGACGGTGCTGCCCCCGTCGGCCGTCGCCGACCTGATGATCTATCTGATGTGGACGATGGAGGGCCGCGGAGCGCAAGAGGGACATACCGCGTTGTCCAAGCCCGGCGGCACACGCGTCGGCGAGAAGTTGGGTCGAATACCACTGACGCTGTACTCCGATCCGGCAGAACCCGGGCTCGAGTACTCACCGTTCGTCGCTGCGGGCGCGTCGAACGATTCGGTCTCCGTGTTCGACAACGGTATGTCCACGTCGCGCGTCGAGTGGGTGCAGGACGGCGCCGTCGGTGCTCTTGCATACCCACGGTTCCTAGCGAAGAAGTACGACACCGACCCGGTGATCCCCGGCGACAACTTGATTCTGACCGGCGGCAGCGACAGCGATCTGGACGCCATGATCGCGCGTACCGAACGCGGCCTGCTGCTCACTACCCTGTGGTACATCCGCGAAGTGGATCCGGCGACTCTGCTGCTCACCGGGCTGACTCGCGATGGTGTCTACCTCGTCGAGGACGGCAAGGTCACCGGAGCCGTCAACAACTTCCGATTCAACGAGAGCCCGCTGGATCTGCTGCGCCGCGTCACCGAGGCCGGGGCAACGGAAAAGACGCTGCCCCGGGAGTGGAAGGACTGGTTCACACGAACGGCGATGCCGCCGTTGCGCATTCCGGATTTCCACATGTCCTCGGTGAGCAAGGCTCAGTAGTAGCTACTCGCCGGGACCGGAGATTTCGAGCGCGATGTTGTCGGGATCGCGGAACTCGACGATCGCGAGACCGGAACCGATCGGCTTGATCGGCTCGTGCTCGATCCCGAGGTCGTCGAGCGTTGTCACGGCGTCGAGAAGATCCTGGTGAGTCTCGACTGCGAAGCTCAGATGATCCAATCCGGTGCGGTCCTCGTCGAACCGGTCCTGCCCGGGTGCCACAGGGCGCAGCCCGAACATTCCGCCCCCGAACTGATAGATGACTCCACCAAAGAGGAACGCCAGCGACTTCTTCGTCTCCTCGTCCGCATTCGGGTCCCACTCGAAGGCGACGTCGAAGCCGAACACGTCGTCGTAGAACTTCCGCGACACGTCTATGTCGCTGACAGTGACACGAACATGGTGGAAATCGGTGGCCTTGATCGCCATGGTGTTTCTCTCCTCGTCTGGTGGCGTTCGATGCCACCGATCTACTTCTCTTACGGTGTCGCCGCCTGAATCGTTCGCCCGAACGAGAGTGCACCACTGCGGCTCGTACGAAACGTCGCTCCCTCTGCCGTACCGGTCAGGAATCGAGAAGTATCGACGGCAGGCTGCCACTATCGTCATCGCAGAGAACGAATCACGACACCGCCACAGGAAGAGACGAGCACAGATGACCACGAGCGTGGACGCACTGTC
Source organism: Rhodococcoides kyotonense (assembly GCF_900188125.1). Taxonomy (GTDB): domain Bacteria; phylum Actinomycetota; class Actinomycetes; order Mycobacteriales; family Mycobacteriaceae; genus Rhodococcoides; species Rhodococcoides kyotonense. Next base: position 43,595 of record NZ_FZOW01000001.1, read on the forward strand.
ATCCGAGACCCACATCGCCGACAGTCACGACCTGATTCGCGTTCGCGGCGCGCGGGTCAACAACCTCCAGGACATCAGCGTCGAGATCCCCAAGCGCAGGCTGACCGTGTTCACGGGAGTGTCCGGGTCCGGCAAGAGTTCGTTGGTGTTCAGCACCATCGCCGCTGAATCTCAGCGCATGATCAACGAGACCTACAGCGCGTTCGTTCAAGGTTTCATGCCGTCGCTCGCGCGGCCGGACGTGGATGTTCTCGACGGGTTGACCACGGCGATCATCGTCGACCAGCAGCGTATGGGAGCCAACCCGCACTCGACGGTCGGTACGGCAACCGACGCCAACGCAATGCTCCGGATCCTGTTCAGCCGACTCGGCTCCCCGCATGTCGGGTCACCCCAGGCCTTCTCCTTCAACGTCGCCTCGATCTCCGGGGCCGGCGCGGTCACCGTCCAGAAGGGCGGCCGCGAAACGAAGGAGAAGCGAACGTTCTCGATCACCGGCGGCATGTGCCCGCGGTGCGAGGGTCGAGGATCGGTCAGCGACATCGACCTGACGGCGCTCTACGACGCCACCAAGTCTCTCAACGACAGCGCCATCACCATTCCCGGATACAGCATGGAGGGTTGGTACGGCCGAATCTTCCGCGGGTGCGGCTACTTCGATCCGGACAAGCCGATCGCCAAGTTCACCAAGAAGGAACTGAACGACCTGCTCTACCGGGAGCCGACCAAGATCAAGGTCGAAGGCATCAATCTGACCTACTCGGGTCTGATCCCCCAGATTCAGAAGTCGTTCCTGTCCAAGGACGTCGACGCCATGCAGCCGCACATCAGGGCGTTCGTGGAACGTGCTGTCACGTTCGCGACGTGCCCCGAATGCGAGGGCACTCGATTGAACGAGGGCGCACGGTCGTCGAAGATCGGCGGCGTCAGCATCGCCGACGCCTGTGCGATGCAGATCACCGACCTCGCCGCGTGGGTCAGCGGGCTGAAGGAACCGTCCGTCGCGCCGTTGCTCGAATCGCTGAGCGAGACACTCGATTCGTTCGTGCGGATCGGTCTCGGCTACCTCAGCCTGGACCGGCCTGCAGGTACGTTGTCCGGTGGTGAAGCACAGCGCACCAAGATGATCCGGCATCTCGGGTCGTCGCTCACCGATGTCACCTACGTGTTCGACGAACCGACGACCGGCCTGCACCCGCACGACATCCAGAACATGAACGAACTGCTCCTCCAGCTGCGCGACAAGGGAAACACCGTTCTGGTCGTCGAACACAAGCCCGAGACGATCGTGATCGCGGACCACATCGTCGATCTGGGACCGGGCGCCGGAACAAGCGGCGGCACAGTGTGTTTCGAAGGTTCGGTCGACGGGCTGCGTAGCAGCGACACCATCACCGGTCGTCACTTCGACGATCGAGCCGTCCTCAAGGAATCGGTCCGGGACTACTCCGAGGTCATCGAGATTCGCGGAGCGGACTCGCACAACCTGCAGGACGTCGACGTCGACGTGCCGCTCGGTGTGTTGGTCGTCGTCACCGGTGTCGCCGGGTCCGGGAAGAGCTCGCTGATCCACGGTTCGCTGTCGGGTCTCGACGACGTGGTGTCGATAGACCAGAGCGCCATTCGCGGATCTCGGCGCAGCAATCCTGCGACATACACAGGGCTGCTCGAACCTATCCGGAAGGCATTCGCGAAGGCCAACGGCGTCAAACCTGCTCTCTTCAGCGCGAACTCGGAAGGCGCCTGCCCGACGTGCAACGGCAACGGCGTCATCTACTCCGATCTCGCCATGATGGCAGGCGTCGCGACGCCCTGCGAGGAATGCGAGGGCAAGCGATTCCAGGCATCGGTGCTCGACTACCACCTCGGCGGCAAGGACATCAGCGAGGTTCTCGCGATGTCGGCGGCCGAAGCCGAGAGTTTCTTCGGGGGCGGCGAGGCGAAACTGCCTGCGGCGCACAAGATTCTGACCCGCTTCGTCGATGTCGGACTCGGTTACATCAAGCTGGGTCAGCCGTTGACGACGTTGTCCGGCGGTGAGCGTCAGCGTCTCAAGCTCGCCACTCACATGGGCGAGAAGGGCGGGATCTACGTGCTCGACGAGCCGACCACCGGGCTCCATCTCGCCGACGTCGAACAGCTTCTCGGACTGTTGGATCGGCTGGTGGACTCGGGCAAGTCCGTCATCGTCATCGAACACCACCAGGCCGTCATGGCGCATGCCGATTGGATCGTCGACCTCGGTCCCGGCGCAGGCCACGACGGTGGCCGCGTCGTCTTCGAAGGCACACCCGCAGATCTGGTGGCGGACCGTTCGACCTTGACGGGACAGCACCTTGCCACCTACGTGGGGCTGTAGGCGTCAGGCCGCGAGTAGGCAACACCGTCGTGAGTGAAAATGTGTACAGGGGTACACATTTTCACTCACGTAGGTGTGACCGAAATGCCTACGGTGCCGGTCTTGCCTCGGCGGAGGTTGCTGCCCTTGATGGTCAGCCACCCGAGGATTCCGTACTTCTTCGCTATGGCGGCGCGGGCCTGCTCGGTCCCCGACGAGTCCAGAATCTCGGCGCGCCCGTCGACCGCGTCGCCCTGGACCGTGCCGCGCGCCGAACACGGTGCGATCGTCACTGCGGCGTTGCGCTTGATCCGCTTGACCTTCCATGAATCAGCGGTCGTCCACACCAGAAGTCGGCCGCCGTCGCGCGCACCCCACAGAGGTGTCGCGACGGGCGTTCCGTCCTTCTTGAAGGTCGTGAGCGAGACGTATTTTCCGTCGGCGATCTCCTGAAAAGAGGACATGTCGCCCAGAGTACGGCTACTCCCCCTCCAAGTCGCCCTCTGTCTCGAGGTACACCTGACGAAGTTCACCGAGGATCTTCGGGTCCGGCTCCGCCCACATTCCGCGTTCGGTTGCTTCGAGTAGTCGTTCGGCGATGCCGTGCAGTGCCCACGGGTTGGACTGCTGCATGAACTTCTGATTCTGCTCGTCGAGAACGTACGTCTCGGCGAGCTTCTCGTACATCCAGTCGGCGACGACGTCGGTCGTCGCGTCGTAACCGAACAGATAGTCGACGGTCGCAGCCATCTCGAATGCACCCTTGTAGCCGTGTCGGCGCATCGCCTCGAGCCACCGAGGGTTGACGACGCGTGCACGGAACACACGGGCCGTCTCCTCGGACAGCGTTCTGGTGCGCACGGATTCGGGCCTCGTGCTGTCCCCGATATACGCCTCGGGCGATCGTCCGGTCAGTGCTCGCACCGTCGCGACCATGCCGCCGTGGTACTGGAAGTAGTCGTCGGAATCCGCGATGTCGTGTTCACGGGTGTCGGTGTTCTTGGCTGCCACCGCAATTCGTCGATACGCGGTACGCATGTCGTCCGAGGCGGGTACACCGTCGAGCCCGCGGCCGTACGCGAAACCACCCCACGTCGTGTAGACCTGTGCCAGGTCGTCGTCACTGCGCCAGGTCTTGCTGTCGATCAGCTGCAGCAGACCCGCGCCGTACGTTCCCGGCTTCGACCCGAAGATTCGCGTCGTCGATCGGCGCTCGTCTCCGTGCTCGGCGAAATCGGCCTGCGCGTGCGCGCGGACGTAGTTCTGCTCCGCGGGCTCGTCGAGTGCCGCGACCAACCGCACCGCGTCGTCGAGCAGTGCGAGGACGTGCGGGAACGCGTCGCGGAAGAAGCCACTGATGCGGACGGTCACATCGATCCGAGGACGACCCAGCTCGTCGAGATCGATCACCTCCAGCGTCGTGACACGCCGCGACGCCTCGTCCCACACCGGACGCACACCGAGCAGCGCGAACACCTCCGCGACGTCGTCACCCGACGTGCGCATCGCCGATGTACCCCAGACCGACAGACCGACGGACTTCGGCCATTCGCCGTGATCCTGTCGGTACCGGGCGAGCAGCGAGTCCGCCATCGCCTGGCCGGTCTCCCACGCCAACTTCGACGGGACGGCTTTCGGGTCGACAGAGTAGAAGTTGCGGCCCGTGGGCAGGACGTTGATCAGACCGCGCAGGGGCGAGCCACTCGGACCGGCAGGGATGAACCCACCGTCGAGGGCGTGGAGAACCTGTTCGATCTCCCGCGACGTTCCGCGAAGCCGCGGCACCACCTCGGTTGCCGCGAACTTCAGGATCTCCGTGACGACCGGACCGTGGTCTCCCCCGACCGTCTCGGCGGCGGCGGGGTCCCACTGCGCTGCCTGCATCGCCGCGACGAGCCCGTGCGCGAGCGCCTCGATCTCGTCGACGCGGGTGCGCTCCTCGTCGCCGTCCTCGCTCAGGCCCAATGCCTCACGAAGGCCGGGAACGGACTGCTCCCCGCCCCACATCTGCCGTGCGCGCAGCATGGCCAGCACGAGTTCGACCTCGGCGTCGCCGACCGGCTCCTGCCCGAGGACATGTAGTCCGTCCCTGATCTGAACGTCCTTGATCTCGCACAACCAGCCGTCGACGTGCAGAAGCATGTCGTCGAACACTTCCTCGTCCGGCCGCTCCTCCAACCCGAGGTCGTGGTGCATCTGTGCTGCGGTCATCAGCGTCCAGATCTGCTGACGGATCGCGGGCAGCTTCGCCGGATCGAGCGCCGAGATGTTGGCGTGTTCGTCCAGCAGCTGCTCGAGACGAGAGATGTCGCCGTAGCTCTCGGCGCGCGCCATCGGCGGGATGAGATGGTCGACGAGCGTCGCATGCGCACGGCGTTTGGCCTGCGTGCCCTCGCCCGGGTCGTTGACCAGGAACGGATAGATCAACGGAAGGTCGCCGAGCGCCGCGTCGGTTCCGCACGAGGACGACATCCCGAGCGTCTTACCCGGGAGCCACTCGAGGTTTCCGTGCTTGCCGAGGTGAACCATCGCGTCGGCGCCGAACCCGCCGTCCTGCTGCGACGCCTGGATCCAGCGGTACGCGGCCAAGTAATGATGACTCGGCGGCAGGTCGGGGTCGTGATAGATCGCGACGGGCTTCTCCCCGAAACCGCGCGGTGGCTGCACCATGATCACGACATTGCCGAATTGCATTGCTGCGATGACGATTTCACCGTCCGGATCGGCAGAACGGTCGACGTACATCTCGCCCGGTGCCGGTCCCCAGTGCTCTTCGACGGCCGAGGTCAGTTCCTCGGGCAACTGCGAGAACCACGTTCGGTACAGAGCTGCCGAGATGCGAATCGGGTTGCCTTCGAGCTGCTCGTCGGTGAGCCAGTCCGGATCCTGCCCACCGCGCGCGATGAGCGCATGGATCAATGCGTCGCCGTCTCGCGCTGCCAGACCTGGAATGGAATCGGGGCCGTCGACAGGACCGAGATCGTAACCGGCCGCGCGCATCTCGGACATCAACGCGATCGCGCTGGCGGGTGTGTCGAGGCCGACCGCGTTGCCGATGCGCGCATGCTTGGTCGGATATGCCGAGAACATCAACGCGATACGACGTTCCTGCGACGGAATGTGCCGGAGCTTCGCGTGTCGCACGGCGATGCCCGCGACCCGCGCCGCACGTTCGTGATCGGGCACGTACGTGGTCAAGCCGTCGCCGTCGATCTCCTTGAACGAGAACGGAACCGTGATCAATCGGCCGTCGAATTCCGGAACTGCGACCTGCGTGGCCACGTCGAGGGGTGACAGTCCGTCGTCGTTGGCCTCCCAGGTCTCTCGGCTGCTCGTCAGGCACAGCCCCTGCAGGATCGGCACGTCGAGAGCGGCCAGTTCGGCGACGTCCCATGCTTCGTCGTCGCCACCCGCCGACGCTCCGGCCGGCTTGGTTCCGCCGGCCGCCAACACCGTCACGATCATCGCGTCGGCTCTCTTCAGCGTCGCGAGAAGCTCGGGCTCGGCTGTGCGCAGCGACGCACAGAAGATCGGAAGCGCTTGTCCGCCTGCATTTTCCACCGCAGCGGACAGCGCGTCTATGTACGCGGTGTTGCCGGCGAGGTGCTGAGCTCGGTAGTACAGAATCGCGACAGTCGGCCCTGCATCGGAGGCGGCGGGTCGTTCCAACAGTCCCCACGTGGGAGTGTGCAGCGGCTCGGAGAACCCGTGACCGGTGAGCAGCACGGTGTCGGACAGGAACGCGAACAGCTGGACGAGGTTCTCCGGTCCCCCTTCGGCGAGGTAGTTGTGCGCTTGCGCGGCGACGCCCGCGGGGACCGTCGACAGTTCCATCAGTTCGGCGTCGGGTGCCTGCTCGCCACCCAGTACGACGACGGGGAGCCCGGACGCGAGTACCGCATCGACGCCTTCTTCCCACGACCGCTTGGAGCCGAGGATACGCAGCACGACGAGATTGGCGCCCTGCGCGAGTGCGGGGACGTCGTCGGCGATGAGTCGGGAGGGGTTACCCCATCGATAGTCGGCACCACTGGCGCGTGCACTGAGCAGATCGGTATCCGACGTCGACAGCAGCAAGATCACGGGTAAAGCCCTTCTGAAGGGTGTTCGCGCCCTTCGATCATCTTGTACCTGGGGCTCGAAGGAGAGGGTCTGACTTTCACAGTGGCGCGACCGCACCGGGATTGCACCGGTTTCCTCTCGGCCGAAGCCTTGTCGAGAAGGATGCTACCCAATGCGGCGGCGTCGGCTGTCACGCAGAACCGATAGCCTCGGATACATGAGTTCGCGCGAGAATCCCGATCGCTGCCCCGGGGCACTCACGATGCACCAGGCAGCGGACGGTGGCCTGGCCCGCGTGCGGTTGCCCGGCGGTCGGCTGGGGTCCGACGCGATGGCGCAACTCGCGCACGCGGCGACGGAACTGGGCGACGGCACGCTCGAACTGACGTCGCGCGCGAACGTCCAGTTCCGCGGGGTCACCGACGGCGACGAACTGGCCGACCGACTCGCGGCCGCAGGACTCCTTCCGTCGCCGACGCACGAGCGAGTGCGCAACATCCTCGCGTCCCCGCTGTCGGGACGGGTCGGCGGTCGAGCCGACGTACGCGAGTCGATCACGCGCCTCGACACGGAACTGTGCTCACGGCCGACGCTGGCCGCGCTACCCGGGCGAACCCTCTTCGCGCTCGACGACGGTCGAGGCGACGTCACAGCCCTGCAGCCCGACTTCGGTGTCCAGGCGATCACGCCCGACGAGTTCGCGCTCGTGCTCGCAGGCGCCGACACGGGCGTGCGCGTCGCGGCCGAGGAGATCGTGGGTGTCCTCCTGGGTGCAGCGCAGGCGTTCGTCGATCTGCGGAGCACCGAGTGGCGCCTGTCCGAGTTGCCCGACGGGACGGATCGGATGCTCGCCGCGCTGGGATACGTCCGCACAGGCGCAGCAGAACTGGACGTCTCCGGCGCCGATGTACCGCCGATCGGTTGGTTGCCGCAGGACGACGGCCGCGTCGCGCTCGGCGGTGTGCTCGCGATGGGTGTTCTCGACGCCAGGCTCGCCGAGTTCCTTGCCGCGATCGAACGTCCGCTGGTCGTCACCCCCTGGCGTGGCATCGTGGTCTGCGACCTGGACGAAGGTGCAGCGGAGACGGTCGTGCGGGTTCTTGCACCGATGGGCCTGAGCTTCGACGAGTCCTCTCCGTGGGCGCAGGTCGGCGCGTGCACCGGTTCACCCGGCTGCGAGAAGTCGCACGCCGATGTCCGGGCAGACCTCACTCTTGCCGTCGACGAGGGTCGGATCCCGACAGGACGCCGTCAGTACTGGTCCGGGTGCGAACGCCGCTGCGGACGGCCGAAGGGCGATGTCGTCGACGTCGTCGCCGGACCCACCGGATACCGGGTGTCCTGAGCCCCGCCTGCCCTGACCTATCGTGAACGGCATGCACGACTACGTCCGCGACGGCGCGGAGATCTACCGGCAGTCCTTCGCGACCATTCGGTCGGAGGCAGATCTGTCGGCCTTCGAGCCCGACGTCGCGCAGGTGGTCGTTCGCATGATTCATGCGTGCGGTGAAGTCGATCTGACCGATGTCGTTGCTGCGACCGCACGCGTCGTCGCCGACGCGCGGGCGGCCCTGAACGAGGGCGCCCCGATTCTGTGCGACGCCAACATGGTCGCCGCCGGAGTCACCCGCCGGAGGCTTCCCGCCGACAACGAGGTGCTCTGCACTCTGTCCGACCCAGCCGTACCTGCCCTCGCCGAAAAAATGCGGACGACCCGTACTGCCGCGGCACTCGAGCTGTGGGGCGAGAAGTTGGACGGTGCGGTCGTTGCGATCGGCAACGCACCGACCGCTCTGTTCCACCTGTTGGAGATGATCGACGCGGGCGCTCCCCGACCGGCTGCCATCGTCGGAGGTCCGGTCGGATTCATCGGTGCCGCCGAATCGAAGGAAGATCTCATCGCCTCGCGGCACGGGCTCGAATACCTCGTGGTGCGCGGTAGGCGCGGAGGCAGTGCGATCACCGCTGCAGCAGTCAATGCCATTGCAAGCGAGGAAGAATGAACGACAACCACGGCAAACTGTGGGGCGTCGGCCTCGGTCCGGGCGATCCCGAATTGGTGACCGTCAAAGCGGCGCGCGTCATCGGTGAGGCCGACGTCGTCGCCTTCCACAGCGCACGCCACGGGCGCAGCATCTCGCGCGGCGTCGCAGCCCCCTACATGCGCGACGGCCAGATCGAGGAACACCTCGTCTATCCCGTGACCACCGAGACGACGGATCATCCCGGTGGATATCAGGGCGCGATCGACGACTTCTACGAGCAGGCCGCGCAACGCCTCGCCGAGCACCTCGTGGCGGGGCGATCGGTAGCCCTTCTGGCAGAAGGCGATCCGCTGTTCTACAGCTCCTACATGCACATGCACAAGCGCCTGTGCGACCGCTTCGATGTCGAGGTGGTCCCCGGCGTGACGTCGGTCAGCGCAGCGTCCGCGGCACTGAGCACACCGCTCGTGGAACGCGACGAGGTGTTCACCGTTCTGCCCGGCACCCTGCCGGTGGAGGAACTGACGCGGCGCCTGCGCACGACCGACGCGGCCGCGATCATGAAGCTCGGTCGCACGTTCCCCAACGTCTTTCGGGCACTGAAGGATTCAGGACGTCTCGACGAGGCCAAGTACGTCGAACGTGCGAGTACCACTGCTCAGCGAGTGCTCGACGCCGCCGACGTCGACCCTGCCGAGGTTCCGTACTTCTCGATCGCCATCGTGCCCAGCCCGTCGAACAACCGGCAGGCCCCCAGCGAGGGTTCCGCAGCGAAGGGCGAGGTCGTCGTCGTCGGATTGGGACCGGGCGCCGACCGCTGGACCACCGACGAGGTCCGCCAGGAACTGGCCGCGGCGACCGACCTCGTCGGATACGTCACGTACGTGAACCGAGTTCCTGAGCGCCCCGGGCAGATTCGCCACGCCAGCGACAACAAGGTCGAATCTGAACGGGCCGCATTCGCACTCGATCTCGCGAAGCGCGGCAGACGCGTCGCCGTCGTGTCGTCGGGAGATCCCGGTGTGTTCGCGATGGCCGCCGCCGTCGTCGAAATCGCCGCGGACCCGCAGTGGTCCGATGTCGACGTCCGCGTCGTTCCCGGTATGACGGCGGCCAATGCCGTCGCCAGCCGCGTCGGCGCACCACTCGGACACGACTACGCGGTCATCTCGTTGTCGGACCGACTCAAGCCGTGGGATGTCGTCGCGACCCGGCTGGCTGCAGCGGCGTCGGCCGACATGGCGATCGCGATCTACAACCCGGCATCGAAGTCGCGGACCTGGCAGGTGGCTGCCATGCGTGACCTGCTGCTCGAGCATCGTGGCCCGGACACCCCGGTGATCATCGGCCGTGCCGTCGGCAGCGACGACGAGTCGGTGCGCACGCTGCGGCTCGCGGACCTCGACCCGGCGGACGTCGATATGCGGTGTCTGCTGATCATCGGATCATCCCAGACGACGGTGATCGAAACCGGTAGCGGCACACAGGTCTTCACGCCGCGGCGATATCCCGAGGTCGCGCACCCGTCATAGACGGCGCCGAAGCCACGAGACGACGTCGTCGACAGCACCGGTCTCGAAGTCGCCGGGAGGTGTCCGGGGGCGGTCGATCATGACGATGGGTATCCGCAACTCGCGTGCAGCGACGAGCTTGGCTTCGGTCATCGCTCCCCCGCTGTTCTTGGACACGACCAGCTCGATACCGCGACTGCGCATCAGTTCGATCTCGCCGGCACTGTCGAAAGGTCCACGCGCCAACAGCACTTCGTGGTGCGGCGGCATCGACGTATCCGGCGCGTCGATACTTCTGATCAGAAACCACGACGAGGCGTTCTCGGCGAACGCGTCGACACCCTGGCGTCCGATCGTCAGGAACACTCTCCGAGGCTGCTGTGCGACGATCGTGGCTGCCTCGGTCATCGATTCCGCCGGTATCCACCGATCATCCGGACCGGCGGTCCAGGGCCGACGTCGCAGTACGGCACTCGGTGTCGAGGTCCGTGCGCAGGCCGACGCAGCGTTGCGTGAGATCTCGGCGGCGAACGGATGCGTTGCGTCGACGACCACGTCGACCTGGTTGTCTCGAATCCACGACGCGAGTCCGTCGGGACCGCCGAAGCCACCGCTTCGAACGCGGCCGACAGGAAGAGCTGGATCCCGGACCCGCCCGGCGAGTGACGTCGTCACGTCGAACCTACCGTCCACATGGAGAGCCTGTGCAAGAGAACGTGATTCCGAAGTTCCACCCAGAATCAGAACCTTCACGGCTTGACCGACGTCCACTGCGCAACGGGCAGCTGAGGCCGCCATCCCGTGAACGAGCCCAGCGGTTCACCGCGATATATCTGGAACTTGCACAACGATCCACCGAAACGCGAGACACACTGCAGCAGAAGAGCTTCCGACTCTGCCGTCACGGCGTTGGCCACGAGACGGCCCCCGGGTCGCAGGCGACCCCAGCACGCATCGACCATGCCGTCCTGCGTCAGTCCCCCACCGATGAAGATAGCGTCGGGCGTATCACTGCAGTCCGCGAACGCCCGAGGCGCACCGCCCACGATCCGCAGCCCAGGAACACCGAGCACCGACGCGTTCTCCGTGATCTGTGTACGACGCGCTGCGGCCACCTCGAAAGCAACTGCGCGACAGCGTGCGTCGGTGCGCATCCACTCGATGGCAATCGACCCGGACCCGCCGCCGACATCCCACAGCATCTCGCCCGGCGACGGCGCGAGCGCACTCAGCGTCAATGCCCGCACTTCGGCCTTGGTCAGCTGGCCGTCACCCGAGTACGCCGCGTCGGGAAGGCCGGGCACGCGGGTGAGCCTGAACTCTCCGGAGAAGACACAGTCGATCGCGACGACGTTCAGCGGGTCGCCCGCAGGCTCCGCCCACGCGTCTGCGGTGCCATGGACGGATCTCTCCGACGGGCCACCCAGCTGTTCGAGAACGGTGACGCGGGACTTACCGAACCCGCTGTCGCGCAACGTCTTCACGACCTCCGCAGGCGTGTCCTGATCACGGGAGAGCACCAGAACGTTCTGGCCGTCGGCGAGTGCAGGCCGCAGCACAGAGGCAGGAGTGTTCACCAGGCTGACCGTCGTCGTGGTGTGGACCGCCCACCCCAGCCGCGAGCAAGCGAGGGACAGCGACGACGGAGCAGGCACAACACGGAGACGTTCTGCACCGAATTCGCGTGCCAGAGTGACGCCGATTCCGTGGAACATCGGATCGCCGCTCGCCAGCACGCACATTCGGCGACCGCCGAACTCGTCGACCCACGACCGCAATGCAGGCAGCAACGGACTGGGCCACTGCCGCTTTCGGTCGTCGGGCACCGGGACCGAGCCGAGCTGCCTACCCGATCCGAAGACGACCTCCGCACCGGACACGATCGCGCGGGTAGCGTCGGACAAGCCGTCCCAGCCGTCGGCGCCGATGCCGACGACGTCGATGGGCATCGCGGTATCGACCGCCATCAGCGCGGCATCTTTCGCCAGATCCACGCCGGCAGCAGATTCATGACGATGGTGATCGGCGCGAGAACACCGGGGATCCACACGCGGGCTCTCCCTTTGTCCAACGCGCGCACGACGGCGTCGGCAACCTGGTCCGGTGTGCTGGAGAACGGTGCGGGCGTCATCCCCTCGGTCATCGACCCGATGACGAAACCGGGACGCACGAGTAGCAGCGACACACCCGAGCCGTGCAGCGCATCAGTCAATCCGGAGGCGAATCCGTCGAGCCCTGCCTTCGCGGACCCGTACACGTAGTTGGCCTTTCGGACCCTCATCCCGGCGATCGACGAGAACACGACGAGCCTGCCCTTGCCCTGCGCTCGCAGCAGCGCCGCAGCGTGAGTCAGCACGGATACCTGGGCCACGTAGTCCGTGTGCACGACGGCGACCGCATGAGCTGCATCCGATTCCGCCCGCGCCTGATCACCGAGGATCCCGAAGGCGAGGACCACGGTACCGAGCGAGCCGTGGGCCGACGCGACATCCTGCAGCAGCGGTCCATGCGAGGCGAGGTCGTCGGCGTCGAACTCGACGGTGTGCACCGACCGGGCACCGGCCTCCTGCAGCCGGGTGACCTGCGCGGACAGTTCCCCGCTCCGTCGTGCGGCCAGCACGACGGTTCGTCCAGGTGCGAGCCGCGCGGCGAGCTCCATGCCGATCTCGCTACGGCCGCCGAGCAGCAGAAGTGTGTCGTGGTCTCCGGTCGTCGTCACGGCTCACAGTCTGTCCGATTAACGTTTCGGGTATGGCCACCACCCCCGCTGACCCCACGTCGCTCACACCGGACGCGCTGGCGTTCCTCACCGATCGCCACCTCGCGACGCTGACGACGCTGCGACCGGACTCCACTCCTCACGTCGTCGCGGTCGGGTTCACGTGGGACCCGGAGGAGCGGATCGTTCGGATCATCACCGGTGGACGCACACAGAAAGCTCTGAATGCTGCACGCGGCGGGTACGCGGCCGTCAGTCAGGTCGAGGGCGCCCGCTGGCTGACGCTCGAAGGGCCGAGCGACGTCCTGACCGACCGCGACGACGTCACCGAGGCCGAACGACGCTACGCCGAGCGCTACCGGATCCCACGCGAGAACCCGGAGCGCGTCGTGATCAGGATCGCCGTGCAGCGCATCCTCGGTTCGACATCCCTGATCAGTCGACCGGCAGAACCGTCAAACCGTGGGGTCGAAGGTTGACCGACTCGCATCCATCGGCGGTGACGATCACGATGTCCTCGATGCGTGCACCCCAGTTACCACGGAAGTAGATCCCCGGTTCGACACTGAACGCCATCCCTTCGGTGAGCCGAATGTCGTTGCCGGACACGATGTACGGTTCCTCGTGAACCGACAGGCCGATGCCGTGGCCGGTGCGATGCAGGAACGCGTCACCCAGCCCTTCGGCCGCAAGAAGGTCGCGTGCCGCAGCATCGATCGATTCCGCGGTCACGCCGGGCCGCACAGCGTCGACGGCAGCCTGCTGAGCCCGCTCGAGCAGTGCGTACTGCGCGGCGATCTCCGGTGTGGGCTCCCCGAGGACGTAGGTACGCGTCGAGTCCGAGTTGTAGCCGGGTGCGACGGGGCCGCCGATGTCGATGACGACGACGTCGCCTGCTTCGATCACACGGTCGGACACCTCGTGGTGTGGGTCGGCGCCGTGGGGACCCGAACCGACGATGATGAACGCCGCGTCGGTGTGCCCTTCCTCGACGATCGCCGCGCCGATGTCCGCGGCGACGGCGGCCTCCGTGCGCCCCACCCGAAGGAAGTCACCCATCCTGGCGTGCACCCGGTCGATCGCCTGGCCTGCCCGGCGCAACGCCTCGATCTCCGCATCGTCCTTGATCATCCGCAGACGCCGCAGGACATCCGTCGCGAGCACGGGCACTTGCCCGATCGACGACGCCAGCGGGACGAAATGAAGCGCAGGCATCGCGTCGTCGACCGCGGTTGCCGCCCCCTGACGCAATGTCGACGACACCAACTCGTACGGACTGACGCCGTCGACCCAATCGGTGATCTGCAGCCCCAGATCGCTCACGGCGGAGTCCGTCAACGCTGCCAGTTCGAGCCGAGGCACGATCACGGTGGCCGTCGAGCCGTCGGCAGGAACGACGAGGCAGATCAGTCGTTCGAACGAGCTGGCCCGGGATCCGACGAGATACTGCAGATCGGGCCCCGGCGTGATCAGGAGCGCGTCCAGGCCCGCTTCGCCCGCATACTGCGCTGCGCGCGACAACCGGGATGCGTAGATCTCGGACGGGAAGCGGGCGCCGGGGTCTTCGGAAGTGGAATCGGAACTCATGACTTCAGGCTAACGGCGTTTTGGCAAGATGATGGCCATGACAGCTCCGGGAAAGTCGCCTCTGCTCCTTCTCGACGGAGCCAGCCTGTGGTTTCGTGCCTACTACGCACTGCCCGAATCGATTACGGCACCCGACGGCCGCCCGGTCAATGCGGTCCGCGGATTCATCGACATGGTCGCAGCCTTGATGGCGCGGACGGAACCGTCGCGCCTCGCTGTCTGCCTCGATCTCGACTGGCGTCCGCAGTTTCGTGTCGACGCGGTGCCGTCCTACAAGGCCCACCGGGTCGCGGAGGTCGTCAGCGGCGACGCCGACAGCGAAGAGGTACCCGAGACTCTGACGCCTCAGGTCGACATGATCATGGATGTCCTTGCGGCGGCGGGCATTGCTACCGCAGGCGCCGAAGGACTCGAAGCAGACGACGTGTTGGGCACCTTGGCTGCGCAGGAGCGACAAGACCCCGTCGTCGTCGTCAGCGGCGACCGAGACCTGCTTCAGGTCGCTGCCGACGAACCCGTCGAGGTCCGTGTGCTCTATGTCGGACGTGGCCTCGCGAAGGCCGAACTGTTCGGACCCGCCGAGGTGGCCGAGAAGTACGGCGTGCCTCTGCATCGCGCCGGAGACGCCTACGCCGAACTCGCTCTGCTACGCGGCGATGCGTCGGACGGATTGCCTGGCGTCAAGGGAGTCGGCGAGAAGACGGCGTCGACGCTCATGCTGCGGTTCGGATCCGTCGAAGCGCTCCGCACCGCTGCATCCGATCCGACGTCGGATCTCGCACAAGGGATTCGAGCGAAGCTGAACGCAGCGAGCGACTACCTCGACGCAGCTCTGCCGGTCGTGCGCGTCGTCACCGACGCCGATGTCGCATTCTCGCGGTCGGACGTCATTCCAGCCGCGCCCGCCGACGAGGCTCGCCTCACCGAGTTGGCGTCGGAGCTCGGGATAGGGAACGCCGTGAATCGACTCGTCGCAGCGATGTCGACCTACGGCACTCCTTGATCGCAGACGTCGGACGTACGAGGTGCGCGGGTCAACGTGGACGCGATACCTCGTACGTTCCCTCGTCGTCGGTGAAGGTCAGCGTCACGGTCCGGGAGATTCCGTCGACGTTGAGGGTGCAGTCGAACGAGCTGCCTCGCTCCACCTGCTGGCCGTCCGGGCACGACACATCGGTGACGCCTGCCGAACCGTAAGTGCCCGTGACGATCTCCTCGACGCCTGATTCGGCGGCAGCACGATCGAGTGTCGTGTTTCCACCGAGCGTGGCGAACAGGACACCGCCGATGACGAGGATCGCCGCGACCAGTCCGAGGATCACGAACAGTGCCGTCTTCGACGAACCCCCCTGCGACTGCTGCTGCCCAGGGCTCCACTGCTGACCGCCCTGCGGGTACTGGCCTTGCGGGTACTGCCCGCCCGGAGGCTGTCCCTGACCGTAGGGTTGCTGTGGGTACTGGCCGTACTGCTGAGGCTGTCCTTGCGGCGCTTGACCGTACGGCTGCTGGCCGCCAGGGTACTGCCCCTGTGGGTACTGGCCCTGGGGGTACTGCCCCTGCGGATACCCTTGCGGGGCCTGCGGATACGACCCTTGGGGGTACTGCCCCTGCGGGTACTGGTACTGGCCCTGGGGAGTCTGGCCCTGAGGATTCTGGCCCTGGGGGTACTGCCCGTACTGGCCTTGCTGCGGATACTGACCCCACGCCTGCCCGCCCGGTTGCTGCGCGTCGGGCGTGTCACCCCCGGACTCGCCCGGTGTGCGTGACCACTGATCGTCAGGATTGCCAGGACCGTATGGGCCGCTCATCTCGCCTCCACTCGATTCGCCTTCTCGACCGATACCGTATCCCGCCGCACCGACCTAGGCGGCATCGACGGCGACGACACCTCGCCGTAGCGCGACGATCGCGCGCGCGGCTGTCTTCGACAACGCCGGATCAGGAGACGCGAGCCGCACCTGGTCCAGAAGATCGATCACCTGTCGGCACCATCTGACGAAGTCCCCGCCGGACAATGCCTTGCCGTGATCACCCGCAGCGAGAAGCGCCTCGACGAGGGAATTGTCGCTGGCCCAGCGATACACGGCCTTGACGAAGCCCATGTCCGGCTCGCGCGTCGGCGGCAACTTGTGGCGAATCTCGTCCGACCGCAGCTCCGCCCACACACGAACGGTCTCCCCCAACGCAGCGCGGATCGGAGCCGTCGGGCCGTGCGGAATCGGGTCGCCTTCCTGACGCGACTCGTAGACGACCGACGACACCACTGCCGCCAACTCCGCAGGCGCAAGGCCCTGCCACAACCCTTGCCGAAGGCATTCCGCCACAAGCAGATCCGACTCGGAGTAGATCCGGCCCAGACGGGTTCCGTTCTCGGACACCGTCGGCACCTTGCCCGTGGTGATGTAGTCACGTTCGGCCAGCAGCGCGAGAATCCGGTCGAAGGTTCGTGCCAGCGAATTGGTCGTCGCCGACACCTTCTGGCGCATGGTCTCGGTCTCACGAGCGATCCGGCTGTAGCGCTCACCGACTCGGCCGAGCTCGTCGCGGTCGGGCCGCGAATGGACCGGGTGCGACCGGATGCTGCGTCGGAGCGTCGCGAGCTCCTTGTCGTCAGCAGCAGTCGACTTGCGTCGTCGCCGATCCGAACCCGCGGAGACCCCGGTCGCTCGGAGAGCAGCGGCGAGGTCACGACGTGTGCGGGCCGTGCGATGGTCGACGTGCCGGGGCAGTCGCATGTGGCCGAGTGAATCCGCCGGCGACGGGAAGTCCGCCGCCGACAGCCGTCCCGCCCATTTGTCCTCGGTCAGGAACAGCGGCCGTGGGTCGCCTGCGTCGCCATCCGGTTCGAGAACGACAGCCAAGCCGCTACGGCGGCCGCTCGGGACCGAGACGATGTCGCCGCGCTTCAGCACCCGCAGCGAATCGACAGCCTTGTCCCGACGGTCTTGCCTTCCCTGACGCTCCAGCGACTTCTCGCGTGCCTTGAGCCGCTCGCGAAGACTCGCGTACTCGAAGTACTCGCCGTCGGGTCCGCCGAGCGTGGCACCGAGTTGCTCGAGGGTCGCCGCATTGCGTTCGATGCCCCGAACGAGCCCGACCACCGAACGATCGGCCTGGAACTGAGCGAACGACCGCTCGAGGAGTGCCCGCGACTCGGTGGCGCCGAACTGTTCCACCAGATTGATCGACATGTTGTACCCAGGGCGGAACGAGCTCCTGAGAGGGAACGTGCGGGTCGAGGCGAGGCCTGCCACCTCGGTGGGCTCGGTGCCCGGCTGCCACAACACGACCGCGTGGCCCTCGACGTCGATACCGCGGCGCCCTGCTCGGCCGGTCAACTGCGTGTACTCGCCGGGAGTCAGCTCGGCGTGGGTTTCGCCGTTGTACTTGACCAGCTTCTCCAACACGACCGTCCGGGCAGGCATGTTGATGCCGAGCGCGAGCGTCTCGGTGGCGAACACGGCCCGCACGAGCCCCTTGACGAAGAGTTCTTCGACGGTGTGCCGAAAGACCGGCAACATCCCGGCATGGTGCGCAGCCAGGCCCCGTTCAAGTGCCTCCCGCCATTCCCAGAAACCGAGGACCTCGAGATCCTCACGCGGCAACTCGGCGGTGTGCTTGTCGATGATGTACCGGATCTCTTCGACCTGCTCGGGCGTCGTCAAAGCCAGCCGCGAGCGCAGGCACTGCGTCAGCGCTCCGTCGCACCCGGCTCGCGAGAAGATGAACGTGATCGCAGGAAGTAGACCTTCCTGGTCGAGACGCGCGATGACCTCGGGCCGCGGCAACGGACGGTTGTTCGCGTTGCCGCTGTAGCCGCCTCCGCCCGACCGTCCGCGCCCTCTGCTGTGCGGCGCCTGCCACCGATCGGCGTGGTCGAGGGCTTGGCGTTGTTTCACATGCCGCACCAGCTCTTTGTCCACGACCACCTTCGAGGCGCCGTCGGCGGCGTGCGCTCTGCTGTCGAACAGGTCGAACAGTCGACGACCGACCATGATGTGCTGCGACAGCGGAACAGGTCTGTTCTCGTCGACGACGACCGTGGTGTCGCCGCGCACCGTCTCCATCCACGCGCCGAACTCCTCGGCGTTGCTCACGGTGGCCGACAGGCTGACCAGTCGCACGTCCTGCGACAGGTGCAGAATGACTTCTTCCCAGACGGCCCCACGGAAACGGTCGGCCAGGAAATGCACCTCGTCCATGACGACGTGCGACAGACCGCGCAGCGCGTCCGACGACGCGTACAGCATGTTGCGCAGGACCTCGGTGGTCATGACGACGACCGGGGCGTCGGGATTGATGCTCGAGTCTCCCGTCAGCAAGCCGACCGAGTCACGTCCGTATCGCGCGGTCAGATCGGCGAACTTCTGATTGCTCAGCGCCTTGATCGGTGTGGTGTAGAAACACTTTCGGCCTGCGGCGAGAGCCAGGTGCACGGCGAACTCACCGATGACGGTCTTGCCCGCACCCGTGGGTGCGCACACGAGGACGCCGTGTCCCGCTTCCAGCGCGGTGCAGGCATCGACCTGGAAGCGGTCGAGTGGGAACCCGAGTGCACCGGCGAACCGCTGCAGCTCGGATGTGGAGACCGTCACTCGATCACGTCAGATCGTGTCGGTGAAATCCTGGTCGCGTCGCTGTCGATCGCGCTGACCGACGTCGGACTGGACCGGCGGTGTGACCGATACCGGCGATTCGATGTTGCTTGCGGAGTCGATCGACGTTGCCTCGTCATCGGACACATCACCCCATTCGTCGTTTCTCTTCCGCAATTTACGCTTGTCGTGGATTCGCGCGATCTGCACGGCGAACTCGAACAACAGCGTCAGAGCCAGAGCCAGAGCCAACATGGAGAACGGGTCCTGGCCCGGGGTCGCGATCGCAGCGAAAACGAACAAGGCGAAAATCAATCCTCGACGCCATGCCTTGAGCCGCTCGTAGGTCAGCACGCCGACGAAGTTCAAGGCGACGACCAACAGCGGGATCTCGAAACTGACGCCGAAGATGATCAACAGATTGATGAGGAAGCCGAAGTATTGGTCACCGCTGAGCGCGGTGATCTGCACGTTGTCACCGATCGACAACAGGAAGTGCAATCCCTTGGCGACGATGAAGTAGGCGAGCACGGCACCTGCGACGAACAACACTGCCGCGGACGACACGAACCCGACGGCGTAACGGCGCTCCTGCGAATACAGACCCGGCGTGACGAACGACCAGATCTGGTACAGCCAAATCGGACACGCCATCACGACACCGGCTGTGAACGCGACCTTGAACCTAAGCAAAAACTGGTCGAACGGCCCGGTCGCGAGCAACCGGCATTCGTCGTCGCCACTCAGATTCGCCCGCAGACTCGGGTCTAGCGAGCAGTACGGGCCACGCAGCAGATCACCGAGTGATTCGATGCCGAACAGCGTGTGGGAATACCAGAAGAACCCGAATGCGGTGGTCACTGCGATTGCGAGCAGCGACCACATCAGCCGGGTTCGTAATTCGTAGAGGTGATCGACCAACGACATGGTGCCGTCGGGATTCAATCGGCGTTTGCTCCGCCGTGGATCGAACGGGATTCGCATTCTCTGTCTTCGCTCAGCAGTGAACCGGGGTGCAGGTCAGCACCCCGGTTTGCCCCGATGTGGGTTACGTCAGGCGGACTTGGAGTCCGGCTGCACGTGAGCGTGCGTGTCGACCGGGCGGGTCGAATCCAGCTGCGCCGGAGCTGCGGTCGGAGCGGCCGGAGCGTCGGACTTGCCGTCGTTCTGCATCTCCTTGACTTCGCTCTTGAAGATGCGAAGTGACCGTCCGAGTCCGCGAGCTGCGTCGGGCAGCTTCTTCGAACCGAACAGAATGACGACGACGAGGGCAACGATCGCCCAGTGCCACGGGCTCATGGCTCCCATGTGTACCTCCCAAGATCAGATGATTCGAGCGTACCCGAGATTTCGGACAGGGTGCTCCCGAGAACCTGTTCGTTTCCTGTCCGTTCACTTGTATTGAGCCGAACGAAACAAATGACTCCCGCCTCAATCGAGGTCGGAGTATGCGGCCAGCGCGTCCTGTGCACGATGCCTGACGCTGCGCTGCAGTTCGGGAGGCCCGAGGACGGTGACACCCTCACCGAATCCCAACGTCAGTCGTGTCATCCATGCCAAAGTCGCGAACCGCATGGTGACCGTCAACGAGCCGTCCGCGTCCGCGCCCACCTGAGTCATCGGGTAGTAGTCCATGACCCACGCGTATCCCGGCGCGATGCGCAATCGCGCCTGCGGAAGTGTCGGATCGTCGTTGAAGATCTCGAAACTGTCGTCCTGTGGAAGCCCTTCGGGCGGACGGGACTTCTCGTCCAGTTCGACGGCGCGATCGATGCGGTCGAATCGAAACAATCGCACTCCCTCGGCCCGACGGCACCACGCCTGCAGGTAGCTGTGATCGTCGATCAACACTGTTCTGATCGGGTCGACGATGCGCTCGGACACCGCGTCTCGCGACGCCGAGTAGTACGTCAACTCGAGCGCGTGCTGGTTCCGCGACGCCGAACGGACGGCAGCTGCTGCGGCACTTTCCGCCTTCGACGCTCCTGTTCCGGAGTCCGACGACCTCGGCACGTTCGCGGCCGCGGCACCTGCAGCATCTTCGATCTTCGCGATCGCGCGCTGCGCCGCCGACGGATCGACCATTCCCGGCATCGCCGTCAGCGTGCGCAGAGCGACGAGCAGTGCCGTCGCCTCCGTCGAGGTCAACCGCAGCGGACGGTCGATTCCCGCCGAGAACGTGACCTCGATGCTCTCCTCGGAGAACGACAGGTCGATCAGGTCACCCGGTCCGTATCCCGGCAGTCCACACATCCACAACTGGTTCAGGTCCGTCATCAGAGTCGACGTCGACACACCCAGCTCTTCGGCCGCCTCGGCAGCGCTCATACCCGGGTTCGCCAGGAAGAACGGCACCATGTTCAGCAACCGGGCCATCCGCACCGACAGTCGCGCGCTCATCGCCCCGCCCCGTTCCTCACGCCGAACGCATCCTCCCGCGTGTCCGAATGCTCCTCCGCGACCGATTCGTCCGGTGACGCCGACTGCAGGGTGGCCACCACATCGTGACGCAACTCGGGCGGGTCGAGTACGAGAGCATCTGCGCCATGGCCTGCGACCAGACGAGTCACCCACTCCCAGGACCGAACGGGAATCCGAAGTACCGCACCTGGACGACCGCCGACGCTGCGATGTTCGACGACGTCACCGAGACGCCTGATCTCGAGAGCCCGGTCGTCGGCCACCCAGATCGTGGCAGTTCCGCTGATTTCCGCCGTGCCTGCGACACGTTCGACGATCGCCTGCAGGTCGACGTCATCGGGCTTGCGGACACTGCCCGCTTTGCCGAACGTGGTGACGTCGTCGCCGATGCGCGACAAGCGGAACGTGCGCACGTCGTCGCGATCGAGATCGTGGCCGACGAGGTACCAGCGTCCGCGGAACGTGACGACGCCCCACGGTTCCACCGACCTGGTGGTGAACGGATCCGACGTCGAACTGCGGTGCTCGAATCGAACCGAGCGACCCGCGTCGATCGCGGCAAGCAACGCACCGAGCGCAGGCTCCGAACCACGCGTCCGAGCTGGTACTGCGGTCACCGACGCGGCCGACTCGTCCTGCTCGACCTGAATCCCCGCGGCGCGCAACTTCAACAGAGCGCTCTGCGCAGCCGAGGTGAGCTCGGGCGACTCCCACAACTGAACCGCGACCGCGACCGCAGCTGCTTCTTCGCTGCTGAGGTCGATCTCGGGGAGCTCGTACGCGTCGCGGTTGATGCGGTATCCCTCGACACCGCCCGTTCCGATCGACACTCCCGTCTCCAGGGGCACACCGAGATCCCGGAGCTCGTTCTTGTCGCGCTCGAACATCCGACTGAATGCTTCGTCGGACCCGGAATCGCCGTAGCCCGCGACGGACTCTCGAATCCGCTCGGCCGTCACGAACTGACGTGTCGACAGAAGACAGATGACAAGGTTCATCAACCGCTCGACTTTGGTGATCGCCACCTGAAGAAGCCTAATGGTCCGTGCGCGGTCCGCTACATCGACGCGATCAGCCGCTCGACACGCTCGTCGACGCTGCGGAACGGGTCTTTGCAGAGAACGGTGCGTTGTGCCTGGTCGTTGAGCTTGAGGTGCACCCAGTCGACGGTGAAGTCGCGGCCCGCTTCCTGCGCGGCAGTGATGAATTCTCCGCGCAACTTCGCGCGCGTCGTCTGAGGCGGCAGGTCGACAGCCTCGTCGATCTGTTCGTCCTCGGTGATGCGCTTCGCCAGACCCTTCCGCTGCAACACGTCGAACACACCTCGTCCACGCTTGATGTCGTGGTACGCCAGATCCAACTGTGCGATCTTGGGATCGGACAGCTCCATCGAGTAGCGATCCTGGTAGCGCTGGAACAGTTTGCGCTTGATGACCCAGTCGATCTCGGTGTCGACCTTGGCGAAGTCCTGGGCCTCGACAGCGTCCAGAGTGCGACCCCAGAGATCGACGACCTGCTCGACCTGAGTGTCGGGCTCGCGGCTCTTCAGGTGCTCGACGGCTCGCGCGTGGTACTCGCGCTGGATCTCGAGCGCACTCGCCTGGCGGCCACCTGCCAACCGCACCGGGCGACGACCCGTCAGATCATGACTGACCTCACGGATCGCGCGAATCGGGTTGTCCAGCGCGAAGTCTCGGAAGGAGACGCCCGCTTCGATCATCTCGAGTACGAGGGCTGCGGTACCGACCTTGAGCATCGTGGTGGGCTCGGCCATGTTCGAGTCGCCGACGATGACGTGCAGGCGCCGGTACTTCTCGGCATCCGCATGCGGCTCGTCGCGCGTATTGATGATCGGCCGTGACCGTGTGGTCGCCGACGACACGCCCTCCCAGATGTGCTCGGCCCGCTGAGAGAGGCAGAAGGTGGCAGCTTTGGGTGTCTGCAGAACCTTGCCTGCACCACAGATGAGCTGACGAGTCACCAGAAAAGGCAGGAGCACGTCGGAGATACGGGAGAACTCCCCCGCACGCTGCACGAGGTAGTTCTCGTGGCACCCGTAGGAGTTGCCGGCGGAGTCGGTGTTGTTCTTGAACAAGTAGATGTCGCCGCCGATACCTTCCTCGGCCAGACGTTGCTCGGCGTCGATCAGAAGGTCCTCGAGAACTCGCTCACCGGCACGATCGTGCGTCACCAGCTGCAAGAGACTGTCGCATTCGGCGGTCGCGTACTCGGGATGCGACCCGACGTCCAGGTACAGCCGCGCGCCGTTGCGGAGAAAGACGTTCGAGCTACGTCCCCACGACACGACTCTCCGGAACAGATACCGTGCTACCTCGTCGGGGCTGAGTCGCCTGTGCCCGTGAAAAGTACACGTGACACCGAACTCGGTCTCGATGCCCATAATTCGTCGCTGCACACTTCGACAGTACAACGATGACGGCACCGATGATGGCTTCGAACACACCGACTCCGGCGAGTGTCGTACCGGCCGACATAGGGTCGAACCATGAGAACCCGCGCCACCCGTCTCGCCGACCGCATTCATGGATGGGACGAGGTGACATTCGATCGAACTGCAGCGTTCCGAGCGTCGGCGGCCGACCCCGTGTTGCGGGCGCTGACGAAGTCCGCCAACCACAGTGTTCTGTGGGGAGTCGCGGCCGGCGCTCTCGCTGTGCGGCCCGGCCGTACTCGACGCGCAGCAGTCCGCGGAATGCTTGCCGTCGCCGGGGCCAGTGCCGTTGCGAACGGTCTTCTCAAGCCACTGTTTCCACGGACGCGTCCAGGGACGGAATTGACGCCGTTCGTACGCAGACTGATCTCGCCGCCCAGGTCCTCGTCGTTCCCGTCCGGCCACTCGGCGTCCGCCGCAGCCTTCGTCACGGCTGTCGCACTCGAATCTCCGGCGGCAGGCGCGGTCCTGGCACCCGTCGCCGCAGCCGTCTGCTATTCGCGGGTACACACGGGAGTTCACTGGCCGAGCGACGTCGTGGCAGGCGCTGCGCTGGGGACGGCCCTCGCACTCTCGACGCGTCGCTGGTGGGCAGTGCGCACGGACGAGCCGGCCGAGGTGCGCGCCGATCGTGATGCGCCGTCGCTGCCACACGGACACGGTCTCCTCGTTCTCGTCAATCGCAGCTCGGGGTCCGACGACGCCGTCACCGACGAGATCCGCGCTCTGCTGCCCGAAGCCGAACTGTTCGAACCCGATCCGGATCTGGACTTCGGAGACCAACTGGAGAAGCAGATCGCGCAGTCGAGCCCACGCGCGTTGGGTGTGTGCGGCGGCGACGGCACGGTCGTGAGTGTCGCCGAATCCGCAGTACGACACGATCTTCCGTTCGTTGTGTTCCCTGGTGGCACGCTGAATCATTTCGCGAAGGATGCAGGCGTCGACGACGTGTCCTCGACTGCGACGGCCGTCGAGAACGGCCTTGCGTCGGTCGTCGATGTCGCCTCGGTTCGCGTCGACGAGACGCAGGTGATTCCGTTCGTCAACACAGCGACGTTCGGCGGCTACCCCGACTCGGTACGGATGCGTGAACGGCTACAAGGCCGCATCGGCAAGTGGCCCGCAGCGGCGGTCGCCATGGTCCGGGTTCTCGCTGCTGCTCGACCGCTCGACGTCACCATCGACGGTCGGAAGCATGCGGTCTGGATGCTGTTCGTCGGAAACGGCCAGTACTCCCCCGCCGACCAGGTTCCGATGTCACGGAGGTCGATCGGTTCGGGCACGCTCGACGTCCGATACCTGCCGTCGAAGCCGTTCCTCTCACGAACGAGACTGGTGTTCGCGGCCGCGACCGGCACTCTCGGATCGTCCTCGACCTACGTGCACCGCGTTGCGCAATCGCTGAAGGTCGAGGTCGACGGGCCGCAGGTAGCGCTGGCAACCGACGGGGAGGTCACTGCCGACGGTCGTGTGTTCGAGTTCGCGAACGACACCGGCGTCGTGCTCTACCGCGATCGGTAGCGCACGACGCCGGTTAGGTCGAAAGGCGAACGCCGACAGAGCGTTCCGACGGTTATGCCGGAAGAAGCTCCTCGAGTGCGGTTCCGGCGATCCGCCGGAACGCACGCCGCGGCCGCGCTTGGTCGAGGACAGCGACCTCGAGGGAACTGACTTCCAGCACCTTCTTGTCCGTGTCCGCCGAGCCGTTGGTGCCCGGACCCGCTGCAGCACTTGCACCGTCCGACAACGCAGCAACGGCGATCGCGACCGCGGCACCCAGATCGAGACCAGGACGGTACGACTCGCGCAACGCCGTCACGATCGGCTCGGTCGTGCCGCCCATGACGACGAAGTCCTGCTCGTCGACGATCGACCCGTCGTACGTGATGCGGTACAGCTGCGTCGACGGCGCCTCGTCGGAGTGCGACACCTCCGCCACACAGATCTCCACCTCGTACGGCTTCAGCTGCTCGGTGAAGATGGTGCCGAGGGCCTGCGCATACGTCTTCGCGAGCGAACGGCCCGTGACGTCGCGCCTGTCGTAGGTGTATCCCTTGGTGTCCGCATGCAGGATTCCCGCTTTGCGAAGGTTCTCGAACTCGTTGTACTTCCCGACAGCGGCGAAGCCGAGTCGGTCGTACAGTTCGCTGACCTTGTGCAACGCGGTCGATCGGTTCTCGGCCACGAACAGCACACCGTCCGCGAACGTGAGGACGATGACGCTCCGTCCGCGTGCGATTCCCTTGCGCGCGAGTTCCGAACGATCGCGCATGATCTGTTCGGCCGACGCGTAGTACGGCATGGTCATGACGCGGTCCCCCCTCTCGGTGCACCCTGTACCTCGGCGGCGCGCTCGGCGATGACAGCCCGTGCCGCATCCGCGATACGGGACTCACCCACTTCGACGGCACCGACGCTGGTGACGGACACGGCAGTGGGATAGATACCCCGTGTGATGTCCGGGCCACCGGTGGCCGAGTCGTCGTCGGCCGCGTCGTACAACGCCTCGACGACGGCACGCAACGCGGCGTCCTCCGTCGAAGCCGGGGTGTACAGCTTCTTCAACGCCGACTTGGCGAACAACGACCCCGAGCCGACGGCGTGATAACCCGACTGCTCCTCGTAGCGTCCGCCCACGATGTCGTACGACACGATGCGGCCGGCCTTCTCCGGATCGGTGACGTCGATATCGAATCCCACCAACAGTGGAACTGCAGCCAAACCCTGCATCGCGGCACCGAGATTGCTGCGGACCATCGACGACAGCTTGTTCGCCTTGCCGTTGAACGTGAGCGGAACGCCCTCGATCTTCTCGTAGTGTTCGAGCTCGACCGCGAACAGACGCACCAGCTCGATCGCGATACCCGCCGTTCCGGCGATACCCGCAGCCGAGTACTCGTCGGTTACGAACACCTTCTGCATGTCCCGGTTGGCGATCAGGTTGCCCTGAGTCGCACGACGATCGCCGGCGATGAGGACGCCGCCGGCGAAGGTGACCGCAACGATGGTCGTGCCGTGTGGGGCGACGTCCGACAACCCTTGCCCGGCGGACGTCATACGTCCTTCGGGAAGTAGGTGTGGCGCATGGTCGCGCAGATAGTCGGTGAACGACGAATGATGCGAACCGAAGGTCGGCAGCAAATCACGAGGTCCGTGTCCGGCTGTGCGATCGTCCGTCACTGGCCGCCCTTCTGAACGTAGGCGCGTACGAAGTCTTCAGCGTTTTCCTCGAGCACGTCGTCGATCTCGTCGAGGAGGTCGTCGGTCTCTTCCGCCAACTTCTCGCGGCGTTCCTGACCACCACCGGCCTCGCCGGGAACCTCGTCGTCGCCGTCGCCACCGCCAGAGCGCCGTGTCTGCTCCGTAGCCATAGTCGCCGACCTCCTTACGTATTCGCTCAACCTGCTCGGACCTTCACCCTACCGAGTCGAACACCGGTAGGGGTGGCAGACACAAGGTACGAACCGGAGAAAGACGACGGATACGCGTCGACGCTCGATCAGGTCGTCAGTTGCTCCACGAGCTCGGCAGCCGTCTCCGCGGTCTCGAGAAGTTCGCCGACGTGCGCTTTGCTTCCACGCAAGGGCTCGAGGGTGGGGATACGCACGAGCGAATCACCGCCGAGATCGAAAATGACCGAATCCCAACTCGCAGCGGCGATGTCGGCGCCGAACTTACGCAGAACCTCGCCACGGAAGTACGCGCGCGTGTCTGCGGGCGGCGTCGACACGGCGTCGAGCACCTGTTGCTCGGTGACGAGACGCTCCATCGAGCCACGGGCGACGAGACGGTTGTACAGACCCTTGTCGAGCCGAACATCCGAATACTGCAGGTCGACGAGATGGAGTCTCGGCGCCGACCAACCCAGGCCCTCACGCTGCCGGAAACCCTCGAGCAGGCGGAGTTTCGCCGGCCAGTCGAGCAGATTCGCGCACTCCATCGGATCGCGTTCGAGCAGATCGAGAACCATGGCCCATTTGTCGAGAATGTCGGCCACGCGTGGGTCGTCGTTGCCTTCGCTGGCTACGAACTTCGCAACGCGCTGGTGGTAGATGCGCTGCAGTGCGAGCGCGGTCAGCTCGCGACCGTCGGCGAGTGCAACCGCTCGGCGCAGCGTCGGGTCGTGACTGATCTGGTGAACGGCCGTCACCGGCCGTGCAAGCTGCAGATCGGACAGATCGACACCGGCTTCGATGATGTCGAGAACGAGGGCGGTAGTCCCCACCTTGAGGTAGGTCGCCATCTCGGCGAGGTTGGCATCGCCGATGATGCAGTGCAGGCGACGGTACTTGTCCGCGTCGGCGTGCGGCTCGTCGCGAGTGTTGATGATGCCGCGCTTCAGCGTCGTCTCGAGGCCCACCTCGACCTCGATGTAGTCCGCTCGCTGCGACAGTTGGAAGCCGGCCTCGTCGCCCGACTGGCCGATACCGACGCGTCCGGACCCTGTGATGACCTGACGGGATGCGAAGAACGGCGACAGACCGGCGATCACGGCCGAGAACGGGGTTTCGCGCGACATCAGGTAGTTCTCGTGGGTGCCGTACGACGCGCCCTTGCCGTCGACGTTGTTCTTGTACAACTGAAGCCTCGGCGCTCCGGGAACGCTGGAGGCATGCCTCGCGGCCGCTTCCATGACACGCTCGCCCGCCTTGTCCCAGATGACGGCGTCCAACGGATCCTTGACCTCGGGAGCCGAGTACTCCGGATGCGCGTGGTCGACATACAGACGAGCACCGTTGGTCAGAATCATGTTGGCGGCACCGACTTCGTCGGCGTCGATGACCGGGGCAGGACCGCTGAAACGGCCGAGATCGAAGCCACGGGCGTCCCGCAACGGAGACTCGACCTCGTAGTCCCACCTCGTGCGCTTGGCGCGTGGAACTCCCGCTGCTGCCGCGTAAGCGAGCACGGCCTGCGTGGAGGTGAGGATCGGGTTGGCCGTCGGTTCGGTCGGAGAGGAGATTCCGTACTCCACCTCGATGCCGATGATGCGCTGCATGAGTCCGAGCCTAGGTGATCGCTGCGTCCGACATCGAACTCAGCACCGTCGAATGGGCATACGCGTCGGGGCTGCCCGTGTAGACGGACAGCCCCGACGACGGCCGAGCCACGACGGCGATTACAAGTACTGTCCCGTGTTGGATTCGGTGTCGATCGCGCGTGAAGCACTCGCGTTCTTGCCGGTGACCAACGTGCGGATGTAGACGATGCGTTCGCCCTTCTTGCCGGAGATTCGCGCCCAATCGTCCGGGTTGGTGGTGTTGGGCAGATCTTCGTTCTCGGCGAACTCGTCGACGATCGAATCGAACAGGTGCTGTACACGCAGACCGGGGTTGCCCGACTCGAGCACCGATTTGATCGCGTACTTCTTGGACCTGTCCACGATGTTCTGGATCATCGCGCCCGAGTTGAAGTCCTTGAAGTACAGAACTTCCTTGTCACCGTTGGCGTACGTCACCTCGAGGAAACGGTTGTCCTCGCTCTCGGCGTACATGCGGTCGACGACACGCTCGATCATCGCGCGGACGCACGACGGTCGATCTCCACCGAACTCCGCGAGGTCGTCGGCGTTGACCGGCAACGAATCGGTCAGGTACTTCGAGAAGATGTCCTGTGCCGATTCGGCGTCGGGACGCTCGATCTTGATCTTGACGTCGAGACGGCCGGGTCGCAGAATGGCCGGGTCGATCATGTCCTCGCGGTTGGAGGCACCGATGACGATGACGTTCTCCAGCCCTTCGACGCCGTCGATCTCCGCGAGAAGCTGGGGAACGACCGTCGTCTCGACGTCGGACGACACACCCGACCCTCGGGTACGGAAGATCGAGTCCATCTCGTCGAAGAACACGATGACCGGCGTGCCTTCCGACGCCTTCTCACGAGCGCGTTGAAAGATCATGCGGATGTGACGCTCGGTCTCACCCACGAACTTGTTGAGCAGTTCGGGACCCTTGATGTTGAGGAAGTAGGACTTGGCTTCCTTGGCATCCTGGCCGCGTGCTTCGGCGATCTTCTTCGCGAGCGAGTTGGCGACGGCCTTCGCGATCAGCGTCTTGCCGCAACCCGGAGGGCCGTACAGCAGAACACCCTTCGGCGGACGCAACGAATATTCGCGGAACAGATCCTTGTGCAGGAACGGCAGTTCGACCGCGTCGCGGATCTGTTCGATCTGACGACCGAGCCCGCCGATGTCCTCGTATCCGACGTCGGGAACCTCCTCCAGCACAAGGTCTTCGACCTCCGCCTTCGGAACACGTTCGAAGGCGTAGCCGGCTTTGGTGTCGACCAACAAGGAGTCACCGGGACGCAGCTTGCGAGACGGCTCGTCGGGATCCTCGACACCCTCGTCGTTGGCCATGTCGAACAGCGGCTTGGCCAACCACACCACGCGTTCCTCGTCGGCGTGCCCGACGACCAGCGCTCGTGATCCGTCACCCAGCAACTCACGCAAGGTGCTGATCTCACCGACCTGCTCGAACGATCCCGCCTCGACGATGGTGAGCGCCTCGTTGAGGCGAACCGTCTGGCCAGGCGCCAAAGTGTTGGACTCGACGTTCGGCGAGCACGTCAACCGCATCTTGCGGCCCGACGTGAACACGTCGACGGTGTCGTCCTCGTGGACGGTCAGAAGAATCCCGTAGCCGCTCGGGGGTTGCCCCAGACGGTCGACTTCCTCGCGCAACGCGATGAGTTGCTGACGGGCTTCCTTGAGAGTGTCCATCAACTTGGAATTGCGCAACGACAGCGAATCGATCCTCGACTCGAGTTCGCGCACGTGCTCCGGTGATTCGCCGAGCTGGCCGAGTTGACGCCGCAGCGACGCCGCCTCGATGCGCAACTCCTCGAGTTCCGCCCTTGCCGCGGCCGAATCCGGATTGTCTGTCGAGCTCATGAGCGACTCCTCCCAGTGAAGATCAGTCAACGCTACCGGCAGTCGAGCAAAAGTGCGTGTGGACACGATCCCGTGGTGTCGTATGCCCCGATTCGACGCATCCGAACCCAGGGCGAAGTCATGTTAGCCTCGCCTGACCACATGGGATTTCACGTATCTCGAGGAAGAGACTTCACCAGTGAAAATGCGCAGGTACACAGCGTTGGTCGCATCCGTTTCGGCCGCTCTTCTCATCGCCGGATGTAGTTCGAGCGATGATTCGGATCACGCGGACCACACGTCGGAGGCTTCGGCCGCGTCGACATCCGAGACCGCGACATCGGAGCCCACTGCCGCAAGCGTCGCAGCACCGACCGTCGACGAGCTGACCCAGTCGCTGGAACTGCTCGTCGATCCGCAGGTCGACGCGGCCACGAAGGCTGCGACCGTCGAGAACGGGCAAGCCCGGCTCGCGAATCTGGAACAGATGACGGCCGCTCTCCAGAACTACGGGGAGATCACCTTCCAGGTCGAGGAGCCGACGGTCGAGGGCGAAACTGCCACCGCGCCGGTCACGATCGCGACGGTCCGCGGTGCTACTGCGCCGACACCGAACACGTGGGTGCTGATCGACGGCGACTGGAAGGTCTCGGACGCGAGCGCGTGCCAGCTTCTGGCGATGGGCCAGGCCCCCTGCGTCTGACAGGACTCGATCAGCCACCCCGAGCGGCAGCGACTGGATCAGCTCTTGCCGGAACGTCGCTGCGGCTTGGGGGTGACGGTCCCGGCAGCGAGTTTGCGTGCGCTGATGAGGAATGCGGTGTGACCCTGCATCCGGTGTTCGGGTCGCACCGCGAGACCGACGACGTGCCAGCCGCGGACGATGGACTCCCACGACCGGGGCTCGGTCCAGCATTCCTGTGCTCGCAATGCTTCCACGACGCGGGACAGCTGGGTGACGGTCGCGACGTAGACGATCAGAACTCCGCCGGGAACCAAGGCGTCGGCGACTGCCGGAAGCGCGTCCCACGGAGCGAGCATGTCGAGGACGACGCGGTCGACGGTCTCACCCGGTCGGTCGTCGGCGAACCTGCTGATGTCGGCAACCGTGAGATCCCAGTTGTCGGGGCGTTCCCCGAAGAAGGTCTCGACGTTCTTGACGGCGTAGTCGGCGTGATCTTGTCGAATCTCGTACGAGATCACGGTGCCCGTCGGGCCGACGGCGCGGAGCAGCGAGCACGTCAGCGCGCCCGAACCGGCACCGGCCTCCAGCACACGAGCGCCCGGGAAGACATCGCCCTCGTGCACGATCTGTGCGGCATCCTTCGGATAGATGACCTGCGCACCCCGCGGCATCGACAGCACGTAGTCGGTCAACAGCGGTCGAAGCGCGAGATACGGCGTGCCGTTCACCGACGTGACGACGCTTCCCTCGTCTGCGCCGATCAACGCGTCGTGCGTGATGCCACCACGATGAGTGTGGAACTCTTTCCCCTCGTCGAGCACGACGGTGTAGTGACGACCCTTGCCGTCCGTCAGCTGGACCCTGTCGCCGATGCGGAACGGGCCGCTGCGAGCAGGCCCGGTGGGAGCGGTGCCGCTGGGGGCCGGTGTGCCCGCAGAGGTGGTCTCGTCCGAAGACAGGCTTTCGTCCGAAGACACAGCAGTTCCCTCTTTCGTCGTGAATCGAGCTGGGTGTGCCGTCCGAGAAAGGGACGGCGACTCGACCGACCAGACTACGGGCCTCCACGATCTTGTCGGACGACGGGCTTAGTCTGCTCGATGTGAGTATCACCGATGTGCCGCCGGTCCCGGCCCCGAACACCCCAGCACGCCGGAGCAGGCCCGCGTTGTCGCCGTCACGGGCGAACGACTTCAAGCAGTGCCCGCTCCTGTACCGGTTCCGTGCTGTCGACCGGATCCCGGAGAAGTCGACCACCGCGCAGGTCAAGGGAACCGTCGTGCATGCCACCCTGGAGGCGTTGTACGGAATGCCCAGCGCGACAAGAGATTCCGAGACCGCAGTGGACCTGGTCGATCCCGCGTGGGAGCGCGTCGTCGCAGACGATCCGGAGATCGACGAGCTTCTCACGGCGGACGAGCGCACCGCACTGCTCGATCAAGCACGCGCTCTCGTCACCGGCTACTACGACATGGAAGACCCCACTCGATTCGATCCCGAATCGTGCGAACAACGCGTCGAGATCGACTTGGCCGACGGCACACCGCTCCGCGGGTTCATCGACCGAATCGATGTGGCGCCCAACGGCATGGTGCGTGTCGTCGACTACAAGACGGGTCGGGCCCCGAGTGGTTTCACCGAAGCGAAGGCGCTGTTCCAGATGAAGTTCTATGCGCTGGTCATCATGCGTATGCGCGGAATCGTGCCCGCACAGCTGAAGCTGATGTATCTGGCCGACAAGAAGTCGCTGACGTATGCCCCCGACGAGGGCGAGCTTCTCCGATTCGAACGCATGCTGTCCGCCATCTGGAAGGCGATCCTGACGGCAGGCGAGACCGGCGACTTCCAACCTCGACGCGGAACTCTCTGCAAGTGGTGTGATCACCAGGCACTGTGCCCCGAGTTCGGTGGCACGCCGCCGGTGTATCCAGGGTGGCCTGTCGGAGCCGAGTCGTGACGGCCGACGCGTTCTACGTCCCACTCGGCGCCGACGACGACGGCTACGAGGTCTTTCGCACCACCGAGCGGACCGTCAGCCTCTGGGCGCCGACGATGCAGCACGGCGCTCCCCCATCGGCGTTGCTCGTTCGAGCGCTCGAGCGCGTCTCGCCCCGCGCCGATGTCCAACTCACTCGTGTCGTGGTCGAACTGCTCGGGCCCGTGCCCATCGCGGACATCACGGTTCGATCATGGATCGAACGACCGGGCCGCAGCATCGAACTCGCCGTCGCCGAGCTGTGGGCTCGATCCGAGACGGGAGCGTCCCGTGCCGTCGCACGCGGAACTGCATGGCGCATGGCGACCGCTGCCACCTCGCACGTGTCGCACGTGGCGGATCCGCCGCTCGAGCCGGTATCCGAGGCAACGGACCACGTCTGGAGCGGCTTGTGGGAATCCGGCTACCTCGAAAACGTCGAGATGAAGGCACTCACGAAACTCGGCGGCCCCGGTCCGGGTCAGGTCTGGGCACGGCCCAAACCTGCACTCGTGGAAGGGGAATCGATGACGCCCCTCGAACGACTGTTCTCCATCGCCGACATCGCGAACGGTATCGGCGCCACACTCGACCTGGACAGGTGGACGTTCTTGAACACGGACCTCACCGTGCACGTCTTTCGTGAACCAGTCGGCGACTGGATCGGCGTGTCGGCCGAAACATCAACCGGGCCAAGCGGATTCGCGATGTCCGCCGGTGTCCTGCACGACGAGCGCGGGCCGGTCGGGCGGATTGCCCAGACGGTGCTGGTCCGCCCCCGCGCCTGACCCGGTGAAGTCCTGTCGGGTCAGAAGGCCCTGCAGGACCGAATGTCGGATGCCAGAATCGCTTTCGCACCGAGTTCCGCGAGATCGTCCATGACCGTGTTGTGCACCTTGCGAGACACCATGGCGCGCACGGCGATCCAGTTCTCGTCCGCCATCGGCGACAGCGTCGGCGATTCGATTCCAGGTGTGATCTTGACGGCCTCGTCGAGAATCGATTTGGGGCAGTCGTAGTCCAACATCAGGTACTGCTGCGCGAACACGACACCCTGAATACGTGCGATCAGCTGCTTGCGAGTCCTGTCGGTGTCGGTCTTCGAGTCGCTACCCTCACCGACACGCTGAATGAGCACACCCTCGGAGTCGCACAGCGACTCACCGAACGCCACCAGATTGTTCTGGCGTAGCGAGCGACCGGACTCGACGACGTCGGCGATGGCGTCGGCGACGCCGAGTTGGATGGAGATCTCGACGGCACCGTCGAGTCGAATGACCGTCGCGTCCAGTCCTCGCGCGGCGAGGTCGGCTTTCACGAGATTCGGGTACGACGTCGCGATGCGGAGTCCAGCGAGATCACCCGTCGACCATTCCCTGCCCTGTGGGCCTGCGTAACGGAACGTGGATCGACCGAAGCCCAGAGACAGAATCTCCTCGACCGGAGCACCGGAGTCGAGGGCGAGGTCGCGTCCGGTGATCCCCACATCCAGTTGGCCCGAGCCGACGTAGATCGCGATGTCCTTCGGGCGGAGGAAGAAGAATTCGACACCGTTCGCCGGATCGAGAACGGTGAGGTCCTTGGAGTCGCTTCGGCGTCTGTAGCCGGCTTCCTTCAGAATCTCGGCGGCGGATTCGGACAGAGCACCTTTGTTGGGAACTGCAACGCGCAACATGACGAGGTCCTTAGTGTGTGCGGACGATGAGCTGGGGCCGGGAACGTAGCCCGCTGGAGTGACCAGAAATCCTGCAGCTCACAGATGTCGGTAGACATCCTCCAGCTTCAATCCGCGTCCGACCATCAGCACCTGGACCCAGTAGAGCAGCTGGGAGATCTCCTCGGCCAGTGCTTCGTCGCCTTCGTGCTCGGCGGCGATCCATACTTCGCCTGCCTCCTCGATGATCTTCTTCCCTTGCGCATGCACGCCTGCATCCAACGCAGCGACGGTGCCGGAGCCCTCTGGGCGGGTGGCAGCGCGGTCGGTCAGCTCGGCGAACAGGGAATCGAAGGTCTTCACGGTGACTGATTCTTTCATGACGCTACTTTCACGATGCGGCCGACGTCCGTGCATCGCGCCACGCGGACCGAAACTGATCCGCGGTCAGACCGACCAGGGAGTCCAGAAGCACGTACCCCGGCGTCGGCTCCACGGCCACTTCCGACGGGACGAGCAGCACGGAGCAGCCGGCCCGGTGCGCCGACAGTGATCCGGTCGGCGAATCCTCCACTGCCAGACAGCTCGACGGGTCGAGACCGAGAAGTGACGCACCACGCAGATAGGGCGCCGGGTGGGGCTTGCCCTCGTCGACCTCGTCGCCGCTGACGGTGAAGTCGAAGTACTCGCGCCCGATGGTATCGAGCGCGTTGTCGACGAGTCCGCGCTCGGTGTTGGTGACGAGAGCTGTCTTCAGGCCCATGTCACGGGCGAGCTGGAGCGCATCCTTCGCACCCGGTCGCCACGGAATACCCTCCGCGAACAACGATCCGACGCGCGCGGTCAGCCAGTCACGGCCGAACGAGAACATCCGTTCCGTCAACTCGGTTCCGGTGTGCGCGAATACTTTGGTGAGCGCGCCACGCATCGAGTTTCCGAGAGTGCTCTCCCGAACTTCCGGTGTCAGTTCACGGCCCAGTTCGAGCGACAGCTCGGCAACGGCGACGTCCCAGATCTTCTCGGAGTCGAGCAGGGTTCCGTCCATGTCCCACAAGACGCCCTGCAGACCGGATACAGCGAGATCAGACATTGAAGTACTTGGCCTCCGGGTGGTGGAGCACGAATGCGTCGGTCGATTGTTCGGGATGCAGCTGCAGTTCCTCGGACAGCTTGACCCCGATTCGTTCGGGTTCGAGCAGGGCTGCCAGCTTGATGCGATCCTCGAGGTCCGGGCACGCGCCGTACCCGAACGAGTAACGCGCACCACGATATTCGAGCTTGAAGAACCCTTCCGGATTCGACGGATCCTCCGCTGCGACGCTCGCGCCACCGGCGAGCTTCAGCTCTTCACGAACACGCCGATGCCAGTACTCGGCAAGCGCTTCCGTGAGCTGCACGCCGATTCCGTGTACTTCGAGGTAGTCACGGTAGGAATCCGATGCGAACAGCTGGTTCGCGAAATCGGCGATCGGCTGACCCATCGTCACGAGGTTCATCGGAAGCACGTCGACCTGGCCGGTCTCTCTCGCGAGTTCGCGCGACCGGATGAAGTCGGCGACGCACAGGAACCGATCACGCTGCTGGCGCGGGAAGGAGAAGCGGAACCGCTCAGGCGCTTCCGGCTCGGGTTCGGTGAGCACGACGACGTCGTCGCCCTCGGACACGGCCGGAAAGTATCCGTACACGAGAGCGGCGTGCGCGAGAATGCCGTCGGTGCTGAGTCGATCGAGCCAGTAGCGCAACCGAGGCTTGCCCTCGGATTCGACGAGGTCCTCGTAGGTCGCCCCTTCGCCCTTGCGCGCCCCACGCAATCCCCACTGGCCGAGGAACAGTGCACGCTCGTCGAGCAGGCCGGAGTACTCGGTCAGCGACACGCCCTTGACGATGCGCGTGCCCCAGAACGGCGGCACCGGCACCTCGATGTCGGTGGCGACATCCGAACGCTCGGGTACGACGACGGGAGTCGCGTCAGCCTTGCGCTGCTCGGCGATTCGACGTGAACGCTCGTGCCGCGCCTTGCGCTCCTCGGCTTTCGCCTTGGCCTCCAACGCTTCCGGGCTGTCGGGTGCAGGCCCCCCGCCTCGCTTGGTGGTCATGATCGTGTCCATGAGCCGCAGACCCTCGAAAGCGTCACGCGCGTAATGGACTTCGCCTTGGTACACATCTTGCAGGTCGTTCTCGACGTAGGACCGCGTCAGTGCCGCGCCGCCCAGCAACACCGGGAACTGTTCGGCGACTCCCTTGCTGTTGAGCTCCATCAGGTTGTCCTTCATGACGACCGTGGACTTCACGAGCAGGCCGGACATACCGATGACGTCGGCGCGCTTGTCGATCGCTGCTTCGAGGATGGTCGCAATCGGTTGTTTGATACCGAGGTTGACCACCTCGTATCCGTTGTTGCTCAGGATGATGTCGACGAGGTTCTTGCCGATGTCGTGGACGTCGCCCTTGACGGTGCCGAGCACGATGCGCCCCTTGCCGTCGTCGTCCGTCGCCTCCATGTGAGGTTCCAGGTATGCAACAGCGGCTTTCATGACTTCGGCCGACGCGAGAACGAACGGCAGCTGCATCTGACCGGAGCCGAACAGCTCACCGACCGTCTTCATGCCGGACAACAGCGTCTCGTTGATGATCTCGAGTGGAGGCTTCTCCGTCATCGCTGCGTCGAGATCGGCGTCGAGTCCGTTTCGCTCGCCGTCGACGATCCGTCGCTCCAGTCGTTCGAAAAGCGGAAGGCGGCCGAGTTCCTCGGCCCGCGACTCACGCGCCGACGCTGCCGATACACCCTCGAACAGCTGCATCAACTTCTGCAGCGGGTCGTAACCCTCGGCGCGACGGTCGTAGACCAGATCGAGTGCGGTCTCACGCTGCTCGTCGGGAATCTTGTTCATCGGCAGGATCTTCGAAGCATGAACGATGGCCGTGTCGAGTCCTGCTTCGGTGCACTCGTGCAAGAACACCGAGTTCAGCACCTGCCGCGCAGCAGGATTGAGGCCGAACGAGATGTTGGACAGCCCGAGAGTGGTGTGCACCTTCGGATACTTGGCCTTCAGCTGACGGATGGCCTCGATCGTCTCGATGCCGTCGCGTCGGACTTCCTCCTGGCCCGTCGAGATCGGGAACGTGAGGGTGTCGACGATGATGTCCTCGTGGCTCAATCCCCAGTTGGTGGTGATGTCCTCGATCAGCCTGTCGGCGACGCGCACCTTCCACTCGGCTGTACGAGCCTGGCCTTCTTCGTCGATCGTCAGCGCCACGACGGCAGCGCCATGCTCCTTGACCAGACGCATGATCTTCTGGAATCGGGAATCCGGACCGTCGCCGTCCTCGTAGTTGACCGAGTTGACCGCGCTGCGCCCGCCGAGATGCTCGAGCCCTGCCTCCAGCACGGCCGGCTCGGTGGAATCGAGCATGATCGGCAACGTGGACGCCGTCGCGAGCCGCGACGCGAGCGCAGCCATGTCGGCGGCGCCGTCACGGCCGACGTAGTCGACGTTGAGATCGAGCATATGGGCGCCGTCGCGCGTCTGATCCTTGGCGATGTCGAGGCACTTCTCGTAATCCTCGGCGATCATGGCCTCGCGGAACGCCTTGGATCCGTTGGAGTTGGTGCGCTCGCCGATCATCAGGATGCTGGCGTCCTGCTCGAACGGCACCGCGGAGTACAACGACGACACGCCCGGCTCGGGCGCAGGCACACGGTCCGCCTTCGCGACGCCGTGCACCAAGTCCGCGACCTGACGGATGTGCTCCGGCGTCGTGCCGCAGCAGCCGCCGACGAGCGACAGACCGTACTCGCTGACGAACGACCCGAGCGCGGTCGCCAACTCGGGTGCCGTCAGCGGGTACTCGGCACCGTTCGCGCCGAGTGTGGGCAGGCCTGCGTTCGGCATGACCGACACAGGGAGCGTCGAGTGCTTCGACAGGTGACGGAGGTGCTCGCTCATCTCGGCGGGACCCGTCGCGCAGTTGAGGCCGATCATGTCGATGCCGAGCGGTTCGAGAGCAGTAAGCGCTGCTCCGATCTCGCTGCCGACGAGCATGGCACCAGTGGTCTCCACCGTGACATGTGTGATGATCGGAATGCGGAGCCCGAGCTTGTCCATCGCGTGCTGGCTTCCGATGATCGCGGCCTTCACCTGCAGCAGATCCTGGCAGGTCTCCACGAGAATCGCGTCGGCGCCACCGTCGATCATTCCCAGGGCAGCCTCGGTGTACGCATCTCGCAGTATCGCGAAGGGCGCGTGTCCCAGCGTGGGCAGCTTCGTTCCTGGGCCCATCGAGCCCAGCACGAACCGATCCATACCGTCGCGGCCCTTGCCCATCTCGTCGGCGGTCTCGCGTGCGAGGCGAGTGCCCTTCTCCGCGAGCTCGCGGATGCGATGGGCGATGTCGTAATCGGCGAGGTTCGGCAGGTTGCAGCCGAACGTGTTGGTCTCGACGGCGTCGGCGCCCGCAGCGAAGTAAGCACGGTGGATGTCGCGTAGGACGTCCGGACGCGTGTCGTTGAGAATCTCGTTACAGCCTTCGAGACCGATGAAATCGTCGAGCGTCAGATTCGCGTCCTGCAACATCGTTCCCATAGCCCCGTCGCCGATCACGACGCGAGAGCGAATCGCATCCAACAGGCTGGTCTTGTGTAGCGCAGGCATCACTACAGACTAGTGGGGTCGTTTGCACAGGCTCCACTCTCGCCCCCGTGGGCATGGCGCCATGACCACGACAGCGCTGCCTGGTCGTAGGCTGGCGTGGTGAGTCCTCGAAACCGAGACGGCAACTTTCCCGCCGACAACGACGATACAGAACATGACAATTCGGACAGCGCCGCGGAGGCGCTGCTGGACGCAGTCACGTCAGCTGTGTCGAACGCAACACCGTTTTCACCGGTTTCCGACCTCGTCGACGACGACGACATTCCGCTGCCGACGCTGCGCGACCCGATTCTGGTGGCCGCATTCGAGGGGTGGAACGACGCGGGCGACGCCGCGAGCGGAGCCGTCGAACACCTGGAACTGATCTGGGACGCCAGTCCCCTCGCGGAGCTCGACTCCGAGGACTATTACGACTACCAGGTCAACCGACCGACGATTCGGCAAGTCGACGGAGTGACCCGCGAGATTCAGTGGCCGTCGACCAGGTTGTCGGTGTGTTCGCCGCCCGGCAGCACACGGGACATCGTG
This sequence comes from Rhodococcoides kyotonense, assembly GCF_900188125.1. Lineage (GTDB taxonomy): Bacteria > Actinomycetota > Actinomycetes > Mycobacteriales > Mycobacteriaceae > Rhodococcoides > Rhodococcoides kyotonense. The sequence goes on from NZ_FZOW01000001.1 coordinate 83,627, forward strand.
CTTCTCCGCGGTATCGAGCCGAACATGCGCTGGCGAAGCTTCTGCGACGACCTCCTGGAGTTCATCGAGCAACTCGGGGTCGACACCGTCGTGATCCTCGGCGCTCTCCTGGCAGACACGCCGCACACCCGTCCCGTTCCTGTGACCGGAAGCGCTCACAGCGTCGAAGCAGCCGAGCGCTTCAATCTCGAACAGACTCGCTACGAGGGGCCGACCGGGATCACCGGCGTCCTGCAGGACGAATGTGTCAAAGCCGGTGTGCCCGCGGTGTCGTTCTGGGCGGCAGTTCCCCACTACGTCTCGCAGCCACCGAACCCCAAGGCGACCGTCGCTCTGCTGCAGCGCGTCGAAGAGGTTCTCGACATCGAGGTCCCTCTCGGCGAACTCCCGACGCAGGCGGAGGACTGGGAGGAAGCCGTCACCGAAATGACGAAGGAAGACGAGGAGATCAGCGAGTACGTCCGCAGCCTGGAAGAGCGCGGCGACGCAGAGGTCGACATCACCGAGGCGATATCGAAGATCGACGGTGACGCGATCGCCGCAGAGTTCGAGCGCTACCTGCGTCGACGGGGTCCCGGCAGCTTCGGTCTGTGAGCGGTTCTCGCGCAGAACACCGCAGCCGAGCCGATCGGATTCGCGTCGCAGCTCTGTATTCGGGCGGATTCCTCGGTCCTTTCGGTGGCAGCGTCGTGGCATCGATGCTGCCGGAGATGGGTGATTCGCTCGGCGTGACAGCGGGCACGGCGTCGTCGTCGCTCACCGCGTACCTGCTCCCGTTCGCGGTGACGATGCTCGTGTCCGGGACGCTCGGTGCGCGGTGGGGCCGTCTGCGCACAGTCCGTATCGCGTACGCGGTGTACGGCGTCGCGTCGATCGCCTGCGCGCTCGCGCCGACTCTGGATGTTCTGCTGACGGCACGCGTCGTGCAGGGGTGTGCCAACGCGTTCACGACACCGTTGCTGCTCGCGACTCTGGCGGCGACGACGCCACGGGCGCGACTCGGTCGAGTCCTCGGCACGTTCGGTGCGCTGCAGGCAGCGGGTCAGACGAGCGCCCCTCTGGTCGGTGGAGTGGCCGCCGAATTCGACTGGCGCTACGCCTTCGTCGTCCTGGCGGTCGTGTCCACGGTCCTCGGGCTCGTCGGGCTACCTCGTACCGACGACGCCGTCGGCCGGGCTCCGCGCGAACGACTCCGTGATGCGATGCGGCCGCACGTGTTGCGCATCGGTCTCGTCGCGCTTCTGGGGTGGGGCGCATTGGGCGGACTCAACTTCATGCTCGCGTACCGGGCCGAGGACGTGTTCGGTCTCACGTCGGTCCAGCGAGGCTTGCTGCTCACCGGCTTCGGGCTCACCGGCATCCTGACCGCGCCTGCGGTCGGACGATTGATCGACCGCCTCGGGGCGTCCCGCACCGTCCTGATCGGTGCCGTCGCAGGCGCCGTGCTCGTCGCAGTCACCGGTACCGTTCCCGCGCTGTGGGTCGTCGGTGTGGCGTGGGCGGCCGCCGGCGTCGCCTCGCAGTTCATCCTGGTCGGTGTCAACGCGGCCGCGCTCGGCGGAGGTGCAAATCGTGGAGGCGCGGTCTCGGTGGTCCAGGCCTTCCGGTTCTCCGGTGCTGCCGTGGCGCCGCTGGCCCTGACGCCGTTGTACCTCGCGCATCCGGCCGCCGGGTTCCTCGTTCCTGCGGTGCTGCTTGCCGTCGTCGCACCGATCGCGATGCCCCGCGGCACCCGCCCTGACAAGCGCGAAGTCGGAGCTGTGAGTTCTTCCTGACCCTTCCGTAACTCGGACGCAGCGAAGACGTCACCGGGTGACCGCACGCTGGGTCCATGGCCAGCACACCGCGTTTCCTGCAGGGCGTCTTTCCATTCGTCGGACACGGTCTCGGCAAGCCCGAGTCGGTCGATGCGTCCACCACCTTCGTCGTTCCATCCGGGTCGATCGCGCAGCCGCTCTATTTTCGAGGCGGAAATTCGAGCGACGAACTGGTCGTCGTGACACTGTTGCGCGACGGTCAGCCGATGCGCATGTTCCCGATGGGAGCAAAGAGCGGAGTCAACATTCCGCTGCGGGTGGTCGAGGACGTCGATCCCGATTCGGTGCTCGAACTGGTGGTCGCGGCGCCCGAGGGAACCACCGGAGAAATCGTCGTCGACTTCGGTCTGGTGTTGATCTGATGACGCCTGGGACTCGGCAGCGGCTTCTGGTCGTCGGTAACGGCATGGCAGGCGCGCGGACCGTCGAGGAGATCCTGAAGCGCGGCGCCGACCGCTTCGACGTCACCATGATCGGCGACGAGCCGTACGGCAACTACAACAGAATCATGTTGTCGCACGTACTGGCCGGTGAGACCGGTGTCGACGACGAGGACCTCCTGCTCAACCCGATGAGCTGGTATCGCGACAACGGCGTGACGCTGTACGCCGGCGATCGCGCCGTCTCACTCGATCGGTTCGCGAAGTCGGTGCGCTGCGAGAGCGGACGCGAGGTCGCCTACGACATCCTCGTGATCGCCACCGGCAGCAACACGTTCTTTCCCAACATGGACGGCCTGCGTGAATCGGACGGCCGACTCGCGCGCGGTGTCTTCGGGTTCCGGACGATCGAAGACACCAACGGAATGCTGCAGATGGCCGCGTCCGACGACGACCTACGGGCCGTCGTCATCGGCGGCGGACTTCTTGGGCTGGAAGCCGCCTACGGGTTGCGGACGCAGGGGCTCGACGTCGACGTCGTCCACTCCCCCGGCCACCTGATGAACCAGCAACTCGACGAGCGTGGTGGCCGTTTGTTGCGCAACAAGATCGAGTCCTTGGGTGTCGGCGTGCACACGTCGCGGCGAACCACAGCGGTGCTACGTGACGAGTCCGGCCGAGTCGCGGGTGTCGCGTTCAACGACGGCAGTTCACTGCCCGCAGACATGATCGTCGTCACCGCGGGCATTCGTCCCAACGTCGAGTTCGCCCGAGGAGGCGGGCTCGTGATCGAGCGAGGCATCGTCGTCGACGACCAATTGCGTTGCGAAGACGAAGGATCCATCTATGCGGTCGGCGAATGCTGCCAGCATCGCGGTGAGGTCTACGGTCTCGTCGCGCCGCTGTGGGAGCAGGCCGTCGTTCTGGCCGAGCATCTCGCGGGTACGAATTCGGCTGCTGCATATCACGGTTCACGGTTGACGACGAAGCTGAAGGTGGCCGGAGTGGACGTCGCAGCGATGGGCGTGAAAGGCCCCGAGCGCGACGACGACGAGTTCGTGCAGTTCTACGAGCCACGCAGCGGGACGTACAAGTCCGTCGTCGTGCGTGACGGAAAGCTCATCGGCGCAACACTTCTGGGTGATATCAGCAAGGCGAACTTCCTGACGCAGGCGTTCGACGAGAAAGTGCCGCTCCCGGACGAGCGCATCAGCATGCTGTTCGACATGGGCACTCCGAGCGCCTCCACGGGAGCGGCCGAGCTCGCCAACGACGTGCAGGTGTGCAACTGCAACGGAGTCACGAAGGGGGCGATCGTCGCGTGCGTCCACGCGGGCGCGAAATCGATGGGCGACGTCACAGCCGCGACCCGAGCGGGTAAGGGCTGCGGGTCGTGCAAGGGCCTCGTCGCCGACATCCTGGCCTGCGCCGCCGGTGGCGCGGTGGAGGCCGATCCGGCAGCGGACTGGTACGTACCGTGCATTCCGCTGGCCAAGCCTGCACTGATCGACGTGATCCGCGACCGTGACCTGCGGTCGGTCTCGCAGGTGTTCGCCGAGTTGGCCACCGACGGCCGCGAGGACGCTCCGTCCAAGATGCCGCTCGCGTCGTTGCTGCGGACCGTCTGGGGACCGGACTGGGTCGACGAACGCGGTGCACTGTTCATCAACGACCGCGTGCATGCCAACATCCAGCGCGACGGCACGTTCTCCGTCGTTCCGCAGATGAAAGGTGGCGTGACGACGCCCGATCAGCTGCGCAAAATCGCCGACGTTGCGGACAAGTATCGGGTACCGCTCGTGAAGGTGACCGGAGGCCAGCGCATCGACCTGCTCGGCATCAAGAAGGAAGACCTACCGAAGGTCTGGGGTGACCTCGACATGCCGTCCGGGTTCGCCTACGGCAAGAGCATGCGCACGGTGAAAACGTGTGTCGGCAGCGACTTCTGCCGGTTCGGTCTGGGTGACTCGACAGCTCTTGGAATCGCGCTGGAGGAGCGCTTCCAAGGACTGGAGACGCCCGCCAAGCTGAAGCTCGCGGTGGCTGGGTGTCCCCGCAACTGCTCCGAGGCACTGTGCAAGGACCTCGGTGTCGTGTCGGTCGGCGACGACAAATGGGAGATCTACGTCGGAGGAGCGGCAGGCGCGCACATCCGGAAGGGCGATCTTCTGGCGACCGTCGTCGGCGCCGACGAAGTCGTCCGTGTCGCAGGAGTGTTCATTCAGCACTATCGCGAGTCCGCGCAGTGGCTCGAGCGAACGTACGCCTGGGTTCCGCGTGTCGGCCTGGAAGAACTGCAACGCCGATTGATCGACGACGGCGACGGCATCGTCGCGGGATTGGAGGACCGCATGCAGACATCGGTGAACGGCTACCGCGATCCCTGGCAGGACAGGGTGGAACAGAAGTCCCCCGCCCAGTTCGCGCCGTCCCTCCCCCTGCTGCCGTTGCCGCAGGTACCGGTTCGATGAGCGTCCCGGTCGGCTCGCTCGACGACCTCACACCCGGGGAGGGTCGCGCCTACGTCGTCGACGGAAGACAGGTGGCGGTGTTCCTGCTCGGCGACGGCACCGTGCGCGCGACCGACGCGGTCTGCCCACACCGTGGCGGTCCCCTCGCGGACGGGCAGATCGACGGTTCGGTCGTCGTCTGCCCGCTGCATCAGTACGCGTTCTCGCTCGACGACGGCACATGTGCAAGCGGAATCGATGCGGTCGCGACATATCCCGCCGCGATCGTGGACGGCAAGGTGACGGTCGAACTGCACTAGGTCTTGCGCCCGGCGGCCCTCTCGGTCATATTGGATAGTAATGCTATCCAATATGACGAGAGGTGACTGCCATGGAGACGAATCGGGTTCTGCCCGGCCGGCATACCGCGCGCATCGAAGGCGACTTCGTGGTGTTCGTCATCGGGATACGGATCAACAAGTGGCGGAAAGTCCGCAGGTGGGTGCGGCCCTTCTTCGCCATGCCCGCGATGCTGAAAGAGCTTCGCGCCCACCCGGAGGCTGGTTTGCTCGACGCCCGAATCATGCTGGGCGGCAGAACGTTCACGCTCATTCAGTACTGGCGCAGCTTCGACCAGCTGGAGAAGTTCGCGAAGAACCCCGACGACCTTCACCTACCGGCGTGGCGGAACTTCAACAGAAGCGTCGGGTCGAGCGGTGATGTCGGGGTCTTCCACGAGACTTACCGCGTTGGGCCAGGAGATCACGAGTCGATCTACGTGAACATGCCGGTAGTCGGACTCGCGGCGGCCGGGGCGTCCATTGCGGTCGACACCCGCACCGATACCGCCCGCCGTCGCCTCGACACGTGACCGTCCCGCAGGCTCGTGTTTTCACTCCTACACGCCAACGCCCTACCCTGTTCCAGTGAGCGATTCGGGTGACGACAACGCACGTCTGGGTGGCGCGGCGGCGTTTCTGCAGGAAGATCGCCTCAAGCTGTTCGCGTTCACCGTCGCGGAGAAGCGCCAGGAGTACCTGTGGGTGCTGCGGGCGTTCGACATCGCCCGGGCCAATTACGTCGTCCTGCTGCACGCCGCAGACATCGCCGACACGCTCGCCAGGAACGCCCCCGAGGACCTGAAGCTGAGCGCGGCGGAGATCGGGCCTCTGCTCGAGCAGCTGCACGCCTGGGAGCTGCTCGAACGCAGCTATGACGGTTCGCGCGCGGCCACGCTGGCGGAGTACCGCAACCGCCACTTCGTCTACCAGTTCAGCCAAGCAGGCTACAAGGCGTTCCGTGCCGTCGAGGACGTCCTCGGCGCACGGCTCGACGACGCATCGCTGTCGAGGCTCGTGCTGCCGGAACTGCTCGCGGACATGCACGAGCTGGCCGACGCGAACCGCCAGGCCGACGGTGACCTCATCTACCGCAAGCTGTCGAGGCTCGACTCCACGCTGTCGGAGATGGCCACGCGCGCCGCGCACTTCTATCTGGTGCTCGGTGACCTCGTCCGCACCACCGAGATCACTCCCGAGTCCTTTCTCGTACACAAGGACGCGCTGCTGACGCACATGCGTGAGTTCAGTTCCGATCTGACTCGCTACGCCCCCAAGCTGGCCGAAGCCATCGGCGTCGTCGAGGACAGCGGCATCGACGCCCTCATCGAGCGAGCCGCCGTCAGCGACGAACGTGTCTTCCTCACCGTCGACGAACGGCGCGCCGACTGGCAGGCACGCTGGTCCGGCCTGTCCCACTGGTTCGTCGCCGCGGAAGCCGAGCTCAGCGAGTCGGAACGCCTTCGCGAAGGAACGATGAGCGCCATCGCAGCGGTTCTGTCGCTGCTCCGACGCGTGACCGAGACTCGTAAAGGCGGTGTGAGCCGAGAAAGCCAGCTGCGTCATCTGGCCGGCTGGTTCTCGAACACTCCCACCGAGGACAGCGCGCATGCTCTGTTCCACGCAGTGTTCGGTCTCGGACGCCCTCGCCACCTCTCGATGGTGCATCCGGATGCCGACATCATCCCGACGTCGCGAACGTGGTGGGAGGCGCCTCCCGTCGAGATCTCCCGCACTCTCGCCGAGACGGGCCGGACTCCGTCCCCCGGCCTTCCCGGCCGGCTACAGCGCAACGACGGCAGTGTGCGACGCCTTCGCGAACGCCAGCTCGAGGCGCAACGCTCACGCAGCATCGCAGCGCACTCTCTGGCATCGTCGGGTGTCTACGAACGCACTCTCGACGAAGAGGAGACCGAGGTTCTGTTGAGTCTGCTCAATGCCGCGTTGACCGCCCGAGTGCGGGTCAGCGGACAGACGTCGGGATCCACGGGCTCGGACAGCGGCGTCAAACTCACGCTGAGCGAGAGTCCGACCTCGACGGTCGTCCAGACAGCACGTGGGCGGCTGCACCTCGACCGGTTGACGCTCGAGGTCGCGGAGGTGGCGCGCCGGTGAGAGCACGCGACATTCCCACTCTCGCACTCGATTCCTACCAGCGCGCGGCACGGATAGCTCTGTCGAACCATCTGGTGACGACGACGTATCCCGATCGGATCGCGCTTCCTCTGCTGCGTCGATGGGCCACCGAACTTCGGGAGGACCTCCTCGATCTCTTCGGCTACCGACTCGAGGTCACCGAAACCACCGCGCGACTGTTCCCCGTCATCGACGCACTCGACACCAGTCAACCCGCTCGCACGGCCTCCGATCGCATCTTCGACCGTCGTCGCTACGCCTATCTCGCGCTGGCTCTGGCCGCACTGGGTCGCGCCGGCAACCAGATCACGTTGTCCGAGTTGGCCGATCACGTCGCAGCCGAAGCCGGGCAGGTCGACGGAGTCGAACTCGCGACGGACCGAGCAGCAGACCGAGACGCGTTCGTCGACGCCGTCGGATGGCTCGGCGCTCGCGGCGCGATTTCCCTTGCCGACGGCGACGCGGGCGGCTGGGCGAGCAACCCGTCGGCGGGTGAGGCGCTCTACGACATCGAGCGATCCGTCGTCGTCGCGCTGTTCCGGCCGCCGCGCGCAGTGCAACACCTGCGATCGGTCACCGGCCTTCTGTCCGGATCCGACGCCGTCGTCGACGACGAGCACGACACCCCGACTCCCTCCGATCCGAAAGAGACGCTTCGACGAGTCCGACGTGCCCTCGTGGAGAGGCCCGTCGTCTATTTCGACGATCTGGATCGAGACGGGAGATCCGCATTGGGCGCAGAGCGGACCGTGGCCGACGTCGAGATGCTGACCGGGTTGGTGTCGGAGCGTCGCGCGGAGGGTGTTGCGCTGATCGACACGTCGGGTCGGTTGTCCGACATACGTTTTCCGAGCACCGGGACCATCGCGCAGGTTGCACTGTTGCTGGCCGGTGAGATGTCGGACCGCGTGATCGATCCCGACGCACCGGAATTGACCCGCTATGCACTGCCGGACGACACGGACCTCGTCGACAGCCTCGACGCCGCGATTCCGGGCGGCGGGATCTTCGACGATCTGGCCGAATTCGGTTCTGCAGCAGAAGGTTCCAGTGACGATTCGGATCCGACGACGTACCCGTTCCTCGAGAACAGCTGGCTCGCACACATCGTCACCGACCTGATCGAGCGGTTCGGTAAGACGTTCGCCGCGCAGTGGCAGGCGGACCCCGATGGACTCCGCGACCGCGCGATCACGATGCTCGATCGACTTCGGTTGGTGCACACCATGTCCGGCGGTGTGCTGGTTCTCCCCGCGATCGCACGCTACCGAGATGTCATGGTCAGCGTCCGTGAGCGGGCCCCGCAGGATTCACTGTTCGACGACACCACAGCTCGCGACATCACAGATATCGAGGCGCACTAGATGACTGCACATACTCAGCGCTTCCGCCCCACCCGCGCGGGAATCATCAATCTGTGGGATTACCGTGACCAGGAATTCTCGTTCGCCGACGGCCGCCTCGTGCTGCGTGGACCGAACGGGTCGGGAAAGACCAAGGCGCTCGAGGTGCTGTTCCCCTTCGTACTGGACGGACGAATCGAGCCGCGCAGGCTCAATCCCTTTGCGGGCGAAGAGCGCACGATGAAGTCCAACCTGCTGTATCGCGGCCAGGAAAGCGCACATTCGTACGTCTGGATGGAGTTCGGGCGCGGTTCGCGAGAAGATCCGGAGTCGGTGACCGTCGGCATCGGCATGCGGGCGAGCAAGTCGAACGACAAGGTCACCCGATGGTACTTCGTCACCGACGGCCGTGCGGGAGTGGACTTTTCGCTGCTCGGTTCGGACGACCGCCCGCTGACGAAGAAGCAGCTCGCCGAGCAGCTCGGCACCGATGCGCTGACCGACCGTCCCGTCGACTATCGCGCCTCGATCGATGCGCGGATGTTCGGCCTCGGCGCGCAGCGATACGACCAGTTGATCAACCTGATCCTGACGCTGCGTCGGCCCCAGCTGGCGAAGAACCTCGATCCGAAGGGCCTGTCGCAGGCACTGACCGACGGCCTACGTCCGCTCGACGACCAGCTGGTGCTCGAAGCGGCGCGCTCGTTCAGCGACATGGAAGAAGTCGGTCGCGCGCTGGAAGGACTCGCCCAAGCCGACCATGCTGCGAAGAACTTCGTGACCGTGTACTCGAAATATCTTCGTGTGCAAGCACGTTCGGACGTCGAGACCGTGACTCGACGCCTCGAGGCCGTCACGCATGCGACGACGGCCAACTTCGCTGCGGCGGCGTTGAAGGAACGCCGCCTGACCGAGCGCGCAGAGGCAGAAAAACGATTCGACGACGCCGAGCGCGCTTTCGATCAGGCTGTGGCCGACCGTGAGACGCTGCAGCGTTCGAGCGCCTACGAGGGCAAACAACAGCTGGACGATCTTGCCGAGTCGGCAGCCAAGCTGAAGGTGTCCGCGGCGCAGCAGACCGAACGGGCGCGCAAGGCCCAGTCCGATCTCGAACAGCGGTCCACGGAGGCCGCGCGCGCGGACACGGCGATGCGCGATTCGGTCGCCGCACTGAGCCGCGCCGAGGACGACCTGTTGGTGGCGGCCGAGGACGCGGGCATCGTCTGGACGCCCATGCCGTCGAACTCGCGCAGTGATCAGTTCAGCACCGCCCTTCGAGGGCATGCCGAGGAACGCGACGGCGACATCCGTGCGGTGCGTGAGGCAATCGGCACCGTGGAGAAGGCGTCGACCGAACGTGTTCGGGCGGACAAGAGCAGCTCCCGAGCACGCGAACTCCTCGACGCCTCGCGCGCCGCCGTCACCGAGGCGGAGGCGGCCGTCGAGCTCGCGAGGGCGCAGTACGCATCGGGCCTGCGCGCGTGGTGGTCCGAGCACTCCTCGCTGTACGCGTCGGCCGACATCGGTGTCGCGGCGTTCGAGCACCTCGACGCTGCCGTGCCTCATATCGGCGAGGAGGACGCGCCGAGCCTCGACACGGTGCTCGCCGACGCGTCGGCCGATGGCCTCGAGTCGGTGCGTGCACGACGCGCACAGGCGTCGATGACGTCGACCACGCTCTCGGACGAGCTCACAGCGATGCGCTCCGAGCGCGAGTCGATCAGCGCCCAGCACGACGACGCTCCCCCGCCGTTCGCCGCGCGAACCAGTTCGCGGGACGGGCTCGTCGGCGCACCGCTGTGGCAACTCGTGCGTTTCGCCGACGGCATCGACGGGGCCGATGCAGCAGGCGTCGAGGCGGCACTTCATGCCGCCAATCTCCTGGACGGCTGGGTGTCGGCGTCGGACGCCGCGACGGCACCCGAGTCCGACCAGTTTCTCGTCGCGCTTCCCGAGGCAGATCGTCCCACCGGTTCCACGCTCGCCGATGTCCTCGAGATCGAGCCGGGAACCGACGTACCCGAGCACGCCGTCCGCGCGATCCTCGAGTCCGTGGCTCTGGCAACGGACCCGCATGCACCGGACGGCTCTGCCGTCTCGGTCGGCGTCGACGGCCGCTTCTGGCAGGGCGTCCAACTAGGTCGCCACGTCAAGACCGATGCCGAATACATCGGCGCGACCGCTCGTGCAAGGCGCCGCGCCGCACGTATCGCCGAGCTCGACAGCTCCATCGAGACGACCGAGGCCGCGCTGACGGCCGCCCAGGAGACCGAACGCGCCGCAGGCGAACTTCTCCGTGGCCTTGCCGCCGCCACGAAGCAGCTGCCGAAGGTGGCAGGCATCGTCAAGGCACAGAAGTCCGTCACGGAATCGGCAGGCGCCCTCCGCACCTCGCAGGCCGCGTCGACGGCAGCGGACAGCGAGCTCGATCAGGCGATCGCGGAACTGTCCGCCCGGGAGAAGCACCTGCGCACCACCGCGGTCGCTCACCGCACCCCACACACTGCCCGAGACGTCGATTCGCTTGCTGCCGCCATTCGGCACTTCGAGAACCAGGGCGCACTCGTGCTGCGTCGCCGCGGCGACAACACTCGCGAGAGCGAACGGCAGCGTGAGGCACAGAACAGACTCGAGGAGGCGACGGGTCTCGCCGAGGAGCTTGCCGAGGAAGCCGCGATCGCCGAGGAGAATCATCTCCAGCAGGTGCAGCGCCTCGAGATTCTCAGCGAAAAGCTCGGTGCCACAGCCGATCAGATCGACGCGGACCTCGAACAGGCACGCGAACGCATCGACAAGTGCAAGGCGGAACAGCGGGCCGCACGCAAGGCCGACAAGGAGGCAGGCGAGGCGATCGGCAAGGCCGAGGGTGCATGCAATACCGCGCAGGAGAGCCTGCGGGCCGCGTTGACCGAGACTCTGACCGACACGGAACGGCTCGCACCGTACGCACGCAAGGATCTGCTTACCATCCTCGGCGTCGAGGAGTCCTACGCATGGCCGGCGAGCGAATCCGCGTGGCTGACAGTGGATCAACTTCTCTACCGCATTCGGAATGTCGAATCTCCCGACGACAACCTCGCCGTGCTGCCCGAGGTGGTACACCGACTGCACGACGCCCTCGACGCCGCGACGTCGTCGGTCAAGGCAAGTGACACGTACCGCAAGAGCACGCGGACCGCGTTGACCGGTGCACTCCAGGAGTTCGACTCGCAGCTCGCCGCCTCAGGGCAGGACTACCGGCTGCAGTGGGACGCACCCGACGGGTTGACCGTCGTGAGAGTTCAGGACGAGCAGGGTTACTCCTCGGTGGGCGAGTTCGCCGAACGCATCGCCGACGCACGCTCGAACCAGGAACTCCTGCTCACCGAGCACGAACGGCGGATCCTCGAAGACGCACTGCTCACCGGGTTGGCGCAGCAGATTCACGAACGCACCGTCGACGCGCGCGAGCTGATCGCGCAGATGTCCACCGAGATGAAGCAGCGAAAGATGTCGTCGGGCAACACGATCGGTGTGCACTGGGTGCTCGCCGACAATCTCGACGAGGGCGCCCGAGCGATCTCGAAGTTGCTCGACCGCGACGCGTCTGCGTTGAGCGCGGACGACCTCGCGTCGATGCGAGCGCACTTCGCGTCGGAGATCAGGATCGCGCGCGCGGCACACCCCGAACGGTCCTATCCGGAGATTCTCGCGACGACACTCGACTACCGACGCTGGCGTGTCTTCTCGTTCTCGCTCATCCGCGGCGACGGCACGGAAGACCGACTGACGGTCGCGCGGCACAGCGCGCTGTCGGGCGGTGAACAGTCGGTGTCACTGCACCTTCCGCTGTTCGCTGCAGCCCACGTGATGCTGTCCTCGGCCGACCCGCACTCCCCACGACTGCTCGCGTTGGACGAGGCATTCGCCGGTGTCGACGACAACGGACGGAGCGAATTGCTCGGTCTCAGCGTCCAGTTCGACCTGGACCTGTTCATGACCGGCTACGACCTCTGGATCACGTACTCGGACGTCCCTGGCTGCGCACACTACGACCTGGCGCACTCCACCGCCGAGAATTCCGTCAGTGCCGCGCTGCTCGTCTGGGAGAACGGTGAGCTGTTCGCCGAACACGACGGCACCGACCTCGCAGCGGCCCTCGGCTCCCCACTGACACGGCGAGTCCCGACGCGCGCGGACGGAGGGCTCGAATTTGCCCGATGACGGAACCTGGCGCGGGACAGCAGAACTCGATGCACTGCTCGCGGCGGCACGCAAGAAGCTGGAATCGAACTGGCTGAACGTCACCGGCACGGTCACCATCCATCTCGGTGACCCGCCCGACCTGTGGCGGTTGTGCAGTGCGATCTCGAGATCCAGCTCCGGGCTGCACAGTCGTGCGCACACCACACGCCTCGACCTGGCGAGATTCGACGAGTGGCTGACGCACCCGCGCAACGGCGGTCGCGGGCTGCTCGCCACACTGAACGAGCAGACACCGCTGCAGGACAAGAAGCAACTCGCCGCAGACAAAGCCGACGTCAAAGCGCGCGCACTGTCCGACGCCCGCACTCTTCTGGAATCCCACGGCGACTGGGCCGACCGCTGGTTGTCTTCTCTGCTCAATCAGGACGGAACCCTCGGTGGTCGTGTCGCGGTCGATTCACTGCGCACCGCTGCCCGCGTCCTCGCCGTGCTTCCGGTCGACGGGTTGTCGCTGACCGAGCTCGCCGAGTCGGCGTGCGGTGACACGAAGGCTCTGGCGTCCGGTGGCGCACCGCGGCTCGTGCTCGACGCCCTGTCTCTGCGCGAAGGTATCCCGCGCCCTGCCGATCCGGTCGGTATACGGCTTCTGTGGGAGACCGCGGGAGTGTCGGTGGACGCGCTGTCGAGCAGAGTGGTGGTGTTGGGGTACCGCGTTGCCGAGGACCACGCCGTTGCACGCTGGTTGAACGAGGCTGCGGCGGAGGGGATTCCATTTGCTCTCACCCTCGACATGATCGGGCGAGGCTCGCTGACCAACACGGCCGAGCGAATCTTCGTGTGCGAGAACATCGCCGTCGTCGCAGCTGCCGCCCGCACACTGGGCTCACGGTCGGCAACACTCCTGTGCACGGACGGTCAGCCGTCCGCCGCGCTGCACAAACTGCTGGCAGGTCTCGCACCGGGGACGAACCTGCACTGGCGCAACGACTTCGACTGGCCCGGACTGCAGATGACATCCCGGGCGATCAGCCGATACGACGCGACTCCGTGGCGCATGGACGCCGAATCCTATCGTCACGCGTTGGACGCACGAAATTCCGAGCCGCTCAAAGGGTTTCCGACCTCGAGCGCATGGGACCCGGAGTTGGCGACCGCGATGCACGAGTCGGGCCGCGCAGTGATGGAGGAACGTTCGATCCCCGATCTACTGCGCGACCTGGCCCCTGGCGACTAGAAGCACCGTCAGCGCAGCGACACGCCGAGTAACGCGTCGACTGCGTCGGCGAACGATCCCGGCGCCGTCGTGTCCGAACCACCCTGCTCCACAGCGAAACTCGCCCACGCGTCGAGCGCGTCGAGCGCCTTCGGCGTGTCCAGATCGTCGGCCAGATGTTGGCGCAGACGAGCGACGACGTCGTCGGCGCTGACGGCCGACTCCACGGCCGCAGCAGCGCGCCACAGAGCAAGGCGGGTGTGCGCGCGTTCGAGAACCTCGTCCGTCCACGCCCGATCCTGACGGTAGTGCCCGGCGAGCAGTCCGAGACGGATCGCGGCAGGGTCGACGTTCTCCGCACGGAGCTTGGACACGAACACCAGGTTCCCGCGGCTCTTCGACATCTTCTCGCCGTCGAGACCGATCATGCCGGTGTGGACGTAGTGGCGTGCGAAGCGCCCGTCGCCCGACGTCGCTTCCGCATGCGCGGCCGAGAATTCGTGGTGCGGGAAGATCAGATCACTGCCGCCGCCCTGAACGTCGAATCCGGTTCCGATACGGTTCAACGCGATCGCGGCGCATTCGACATGCCAGCCGGGGCGGCCAGGACCGAACGGGGACGGCCACGACGGCTCCCCTTCACGTACGGCACGCCACAACAGGGCATCCAACGGATCGCGCTTCCCGACTCGGTCCGGGTCTCCCCCGCGCTCGGCGAAGAACTTCTCCATGGTCGCGCGGTCGTAGCCGGACTCGTAGCCGAACTCTGCCGTCGCGTCGGCACGGAAGTAGACATCCGGGAACTGCGCATCGTCGACGACGTACGCAGCACCGGATGCGAGTAGCTTCTCGACCAGTTCGATCACCTCGTCGATCGATTCGACGGCACCGATGTAGTCACGCGGAGGCAGCACACGCAGTGCCTGCATGTCCTCGCGGAACAAAGCGATCTCGCGGGCACCGAGGTCGCGCCAGTCCTCACCGTCACGGTCAGCGCGCTCGAACAGCGGATCGTCGACGTCGGTGACGTTCTGGACGTAGTGCACGTCGTGCCCGGCATCACGCCACAGTCGATTCACGATGTCGAACGTCAGATACGTGGCGGCGTGACCGAGATGGGTGGCGTCGTACGGGGTGATGCCGCAGACGTACATCTTTGCTTCTGCACCGGGTGTGACCGGGCGCACTTGCCGGTCCGCGGTGTCGTACAACCGAAGTGGTGGCCCCTGACCGGGGATCGACGGAACGGCTGTGTCGGACCAAGACTGCATGCAGACGAGCCTATCGGAGAGAACTCAGAAAGCGGGCCACGGTATCGGCCTACTCGACCGCGGCTCCGGCATGACCGGTCGGGCGACCAATCCACGCGCTCGGGCCAGCAGCGCTTCGATCTCGTGTTCGGTGATGTGACCGCGCAACCGGGGCTCCACCGACGTATCGAACGCGTCGACGAACTCGACGATGTCGCTCATCAACGCGTCGTCGACAGCGGTACCGGACCAGCCCCACAGCACTGTGCGCAGCTTGTCCTCCGAATGCAGGCAGATGCCGTGGTCGACGCCGTACACGTACCCGTCCAGGCCTTCGAGCGCGTGACCGCCTTTACGATCGGCGTTGTTCAACAGGATGTCGAGCACCGCCATGCGTTGCAGTCGCGGATCGTCGGCGTGGATGAGAGCCACTTCCTCACCGTCCCCGTCGTACGCCTGCAGAACCGGAATCCACCCGGCCGGGACCATCTCGGGCGGGCAGATGTCGACGAGATCGATGCGAGTTCCGTCCTCGCCGTGCCTCTCCGGAGTGTCGATCCAGCGCTGCACCATGCCTGGACCGAACGGGCCGTCCCGCAGAATCGTGGTCGGAATCACACCCCACCCCAGGGCGTCGGAAATCTCGTACGACGCGATCTCCCGGCCTGCGAGTGTGCCGTCGGGGAAATCCCACAGCGGCACCTCGCCGCGAATCGGCTTGTACACACATCGGACCGGTTCCGACGATCCGTCACCGCTGTCTGCGAGCGTCGCCTCGCACACCAGAGTGGCGTTGCTCGCCGACACCACCCGACCGACGACGTTCAGCTCGCCGGTCTCCATCACGGCACGCCCGCCGAACGGGGGCCTGTCTTCGATCAAAGTTCGTCGCCCAGCTCGGACGCCGAACCGAACGTCGCGTCACGCTTGTATCCGTTGGACCGCACACACGTGTGCCCCTCTTGCGCCAACGGCTGTCCACACAGCGGGCACGGCGCACGGCCTGCCGCAATGACCCGCTCGGACCGCAGCGCGAACTCACGCGCCTGGATCGGAGTGAGGAACACCCGCACGGCGTCGGGGCCTTCCTCGGTGTCGTCGAGGACGACGGACTCGTCGATCTCGGTCTCACTGACCGCCAGCAACTCGACGACGACGGCGTTCGCATCGGCATCCCAGCCGAGGCCCATCGTTCCGACCCGGAACTCCGTGTCGATCGGAGTCAACAGCGGACTCGTGTCGCCGACGGTCGTCTCCTCCGGCGGCACCTCGGCCCCGAAGCGGCGGTGAACTTCGTCGAGCAAGAGCCCCATCCGGTCGGCGAGCACCTGGACCTGCTGCTTCTCGAGAGCAACCGACACGACTCGTGTTTCGTGGACGGCTTGCAGGAAGAACGATCGGTCGCCCGGCTCACCCACGGTTCCTGCGACGAATCGATCAGGGGTGCGGAAAACATGTATTGCGCGTGGCATTGCACCTCCTGGGTTCATGACGTACGAGCTGGAAGTACGCATTCTCGAAGGATCCACTCTGTCGGACCCCACCTGTCTCATTATCCGCTATCGGCACACTCACGTTCCGGAACCTCCGCCCGGCACCGCATCCGAGTCCGATGCCCGACTCGCTCCTGCCTCGGCCTTCTCGGCGACCGGAACCAGCCCGGACAGATCGAGCCCGGTGTCGTTGGTCCGCAGCACGAAAGGCCTGGTCGACGTGTATCGCACCACGCTCACCGACGCCGGATCCGCCACGATTCGCTGGAACGAATCGAGGTGACATCCGAGTGCGTCGGCCAGAACCGACTTGATGACGTCGCCGTGCGAACACGCCACCCACAGGACATCGCGGCCGTACTCCTGCGCCAGACGGGCATCGTGCTCACGCACAGCCGCCACCGCCCGTGCCTGAACCTGCGCGAGCCCTTCGCCACCGGGAAACACCGCCGCCGACGGATGCTGCTGCACCACCTTCCACAGTGGTTCGTTCAGCAGTTCCTTGATCGGGCGTCCGGTCCACGAGCCGTAATCGACTTCGAGCAGGCGGTCCTCGATCACCGGCGTCAACCCGCGCTTACCTGCAAGCGGTTCGACGGTCTGCTCGCACCGCTGCAGCGGCGACCGAACGATTTCCTCCACCGGCAGCGCACCGAGCCGCTCGGCGACGAACGCTGCCTGCTCGATACCCCGCTCGTCCAGCCCCACGCCCACCGAGCGGCCCGCGAGCGTTCCGGCGGTATTCGACGTCGACCGACCATGGCGCAGCAAGATCACAGTCATGCTGTCAGCCTAATCTGGGTCATTCCTGCAGGCTCCACTCCCGGCCTGATCTGGGTCATTCCTGCAGGCTCCACTCCCGGCCCGATCTCGCTCAGGTCGCCGACACCACCCCGGCCGACAGCAACGCCATCACGCCGACACCCAACACGATCCGGTATCCCACGAACCAGTACAGCGAGTGATTCGCGACGAACTTCAGCAGCCACGCGATCGATGCGTACCCGAGGCCGAACGCGACGACGGTAGCGACCAACAGCTGCGGACCGGAGGCGTTCATTCCCTCGCCCGCCGGCTCGAACGCGTCGGGAAGCGAGAACAGACCCGACGCGGTGACCGCGGGAATCGCCAGGAGGAACGAGAATCGCACTGCCGCTTCACGTTCGAGACCCATGAACAGGCCCGCACTCGTCGTCGCTCCGGATCGCGAGACACCGGGGATCAAGGCCAGACACTGCGCGGCGCCCATGACGAGCCCGTCACGCGTGGTGATCTTCTCGAGCGGACGACGCTTGGACCCGACGTATTCGGCGACGGCGATGACGATCGCGAACACGATGAGCATCGTCGCGATCAGCCACAGGTTGCGAGCACCCGTGCGAATCTGGTCCTTGAACACCAATCCGAGAACACCGATCGGGATCGTGGCGATGATCACGTACCAACCGAGCCGGTAGTCCAGTGTGCGCTGCGTCTTGTCACGAAGTCCCACGAACCACGCCTTGACGATACGAACGATGTCGCGCCAGAAGAACAGCAGCACTGCGGCTTCGGTTCCGAGCTGGGTGACCGCCGTGAACGACGCGCCTGCGTCGTCACCGAAGAACACGCTGGAGACGATCCGTAGGTGGCCCGACGACGAGATGGGCAGAAACTCCGTGAGCCCCTGCACTGCGCCGAGAACGATCGCCTGCAGCCAGGTCATCGACTCACCGATCATCGAACGATCCCCCGTCCGCCGTCGCGACTGTCCTGGCCGCGATCACCGAGACGAGCATGAACCGAATCAGCGGGAGGCGATGGATCGAGAAGCATGTTCACGGTCCTGACCGTACCTAACGGCCGACATGCGCACCGGGCGACACTCGCACCGCCGAGCGCCGCGCACTACTGTGCTGACTCGGCGCGCTCTGCGCCCCACCGCACTAGGCCGCACGACCCAGGCCGGATCAACCCAGTTAGGAACTGTCGAACACCATGAAGCAGAGATCTGTCGGCTCCAGCGGGCTTCGCGTGTCGAGACTCGGACTCGGCACTCTCGGGTGGGGAAGCGGCACCGACGGTGACGACGCGGCGGCTCAACTCGCTGCGTTCGCAGAGGCAGGCGGAACCTTGGTCGACACGTCTCCTGCCTACGGCGAAGGTCGAGCCCAACGAGTGTTGGCCGAAGTTCTCGACGACGTGGTGCCTCGACGGGATCTCATCGTCAGCGGCGCCGCCGGAGTCACGACACGCGGCGATACGTACCGGGTCGACTGCTCACGGCGTGCCCTGCTCGGCCAGCTCGAAGAGACGTTGCGTGATCTGGGCACCGACTATCTGGATCTGTGGCAGGTCGCGGCGTGGGATCCGCATACGCCCGTCGACGAGATCGCCGCCACGTTGGACTACGCAGTCACGAGCGGAAAGGTCCGCTACGTCGGTGCACGCGGGCATTTCGGTTGGCAACTCGCGACCGCCGCAGGCGCTGCTGGAGCTGGACGCATCGTTGCGACGCAGGCCGAATATTCGTTGCTGGCACGCGGAATCGAAGACGAGCTCGTTCCCGCCGCGAGCCACCACGGCGTCGGAATTCTCGCCGCGGTTCCGCTCGCCGGTGGGGTGCTCACCGGCAAGTACCGCAAGGGCACCCCTGCCGATTCGCGTGGCGCCGACGACCTGCATGCACAGTCCATCGCCGCCTATCTCACGGACGCCGCCGACAACGTCGTCGACGCCACGGTCACCGCTGCCAGTGGACTGGGCACGTCGCCGCTCGCGGTGTCGCTCGCGTGGGCGCGGGATCGCCCCGGTGTCAGCTCGGCGATCGTCGGCGCGCGCGATCTGGCGCAGCTGACCGGTGTGCTCGTCGCCGAGGATCTGGAACTCCCCCGGGCCATCACGGCAGCGTTGGACGACGTCAGCAGCTGACCCTGCACAGGCTAACCTTGTCTGCGTGAACGGATTGCGCACGACACGAACACGGATCGCATTCGGTGTCCTCGCGGCGGCTGTGTCCGCCGCGCTCGTCTCGTGCACGGCGACGGAGTCCGGAAGCGGTGAGCACGCTGCCGGCGCGATCGGACCGCGCACTGCCGTCATCGAGAACCCGGACCCCGAACCGATCGCGGAAGCACCGACGCCGACACTGCCTGCGACGACGCGAGGCTTCGACGGCGTCGACGTCACCGTCACCGACACCAGCCGCATCGTCGCGGCCGATCAATACGGCACGCTGGCCACGACGGTGTACGCCCTGGGGCTCGGCGACAACCTGGTCGGGCGTGACACGTCGGCCGAGTTTCCTGCGGTGGCGAACGTGACCGATGTGACTCCGGGAGGCCATTCACTGAGCGCCGAAGGAATTCTGGCGCTGAACCCGACGGTCGT
Source organism: Rhodococcoides kyotonense (assembly GCF_900188125.1). Lineage (GTDB taxonomy): Bacteria > Actinomycetota > Actinomycetes > Mycobacteriales > Mycobacteriaceae > Rhodococcoides > Rhodococcoides kyotonense. Next base: position 103,601 of record NZ_FZOW01000001.1, read on the forward strand.
CCTGACCGACACCAGCATCGGACCACGCGCGGTGCAGGATCAGCTGCGTGCAGCGGGAATTCCCGTCGTCTACTTCGATCCCGCCCGAACTCTCGACGGTGTCGGCCCACAGATCGAGGCCGTCGCGTCCGCCCTCGGCGTTCCGCAACAGGGCACGCAGCTCGCCGACCGGACCGCGTCGGAGATCGACAGCGCCCGGCAACTCGCGCCCAGTGACGGCGACCCGGTCAAGATCGCGTTCCTGTACATGCGCGGCCCTGCCATCAAGATGCTCGCCGGACCCGGCTCGGGAGCGGACTCGCTCGTCGCCGCGCTCGGCGCAGAAGACGCAGGTACCGTCTCGGGCCTGACGCAACAGTTCGTTCCGATCACCAGCGAAGCCCTGATCGCTGCCGCCCCGGACGTCATCCTGATGATGACAGGCGGCTTGGAGTCCATCGGAGGCGTCGACGGTCTCGAGCAGGTCCCCGGTATCGCGCAGACACCGGCAGGACAGTCCGAACGCATCGTCGACATGGCCGACGGCGTCGTCCTCAGTTTCGGCCCCAACACCGGGAAGGTGTTGGACGCCCTCGCGAAAGCCGTCTACGCACCGGCTTCATGACCGCGAAGCTGGAACGGCCGACGCGTCGTCGCTCCCGTACCTGGGTGGTGTTCGGCGCCCTGGTGGTGCTCGTCGTCGCGCTCGCTCTGATCTCGGCGTGCATGGGCCAGGTGCAGACGACGCCCATGGAGGTCGTCGGGAGCATCTTCCATCGCATCGGTCTCGACATCGGTCCCATGCCTGCCCACCCGAGCGGTGACGTCACACTGTGGCAGGTCCGGTTTCCGCGTATCGCTCTCGGCGCAGTCGTCGGAGCGAGTCTCGGCTGCGCCGGTGCGCTGCTCCAGGGCGTGTTCGCGAACCCGCTCGCCGAGCCGGGAGTCATCGGTGTGTCGTCGGGAGCGGCGGTCGGTGCGTCGTCGGTGTTCGTGCTCGGCAGTGCGTTCGCCGGTGCCTGGTCGGTTGCAGCGGCGGCATTCCTCGGTGGGCTCGTGACGACCGTCCTCGTCTACCTGTTGGCTCGCGGAGGCGGACGAACCGAGGTCGTCACGTTGATCCTCACCGGAGTGGCCGTCAATGCATTCGCGGGTGGGCTCATCGCATTCTTCACGTTCGTGGCATCCCCGGCCGCGCGCGAGCAGATCGTGTTCTGGCAACTCGGCTCGCTGGCTGGTGCGACGTGGCAGGCCGTGGCCGTCGTCACACCGCTGGCGGTCGTCGGCGTCGCGGCATCGATCGCCATCGCACACCGACTCGACCTCCTCGCGCTCGGCGAGGACGTCGCACGCCACCTCGGCGTGAACGTCGAGCGGCTACGCCAGTTCGCGATCGTCATCGTCGCCTTGTTGGTCGCGTCCGGGGTGGCGTTCACCGGGATCATCCTGTTCGTCGGATTGATCGTGCCTCATCTGATGCGCATGCTTCTCGGGCCTGCCCACCGAACGCTGGTCCCCGCCAGCGCCCTCGGGGGCGCGGTCGTGCTTCTCGGGTCCGATCTCATCGCGCGCAACCTCGTGCCGAATGTCGACATGCCGCTGGGCATGATCACCTCGCTCGTCGGTGCGCCCTTCTTCTTCTGGATGCTGAGACGGACACGCGCGAGGCAGGGCGGATGGGCATGAGGCTCTTCTCGACGCGCGCCGACGCTCTGTCCCCGGTCACACCAGGCGACGTCACGCTACGGGCGCGCGGAGTCGACGCAGTCCGCTCCGGCCGCACCGTCCTTCGCTCCCTCGACCTCGACATCGTCGCGGGCGAGGTACTCGCGCTCGTCGGTCCGAACGGCGCGGGCAAGTCCACTGCTCTCGGAGTTCTGGCCGGAGAGATCGGGCCGCGAACGGGACAGGTCGAACTGCACGGACGGCTGCTCTCGGCATGGTCCGACGTGCGCGTCGCTCGCCGGAGGGCAGTGCTCCCACAACAGCACACCGTCGGCTTCTCGTTCACCGTCGAGCAGGTCGTCCGCATGGGGCGATCACCGTGGAACCGAACTCCACAGCAGGACGACGACGATGCGCAGATCGGTGCGGCCATGGAGGAATGCGATGTCGAGAGGTTTGCGCATCGACCCTTCTCAAGCCTCTCCGGCGGCGAGCGCGCCCGAACGTCGCTCGCGAGGGTGCTCGCACAGAACACCACGACACTTCTGCTGGACGAGCCGACGGCGGCGCTGGATCTCGGTCATCAGGAGAAGGTCATGTCGGTCGCGCGAGCACGCGCGAGGGCCGGAGCAGCTGTCGTCGTCGTGCTGCACGATCTTGCCCTTGCAGCGGCGTACGCCGACCGGGTGGCCGTTCTGCACGACGGCGCACTGGAGGCGGTCGGCGATCCGAGAGCGGTCCTCCGCGCGGACCTTCTCTCACGTGTGTACGGCCACCCCGTCGAGGTGCTGGATCACCCGGTCACCGGTGCGCTGCTGGTGCTCCCTATTCGTGACGGCTCAGAAATTGTCGATCAACGAACCGACGCGACCGAGGAACGCCCGGACCGCTGACACCTCCCGCGCCGACGCGTCGGACGCATGGTTGACGGCGTCTCGAACGGCGCCGACGACGCTGCGCTCGTCGGTGAGATCGACGTCGGTGACAGACTGTTCCGCGACGGCCGAGACATCGGACTCATCGGGAACGGGCGACGTCAGGTTCGCACGATAGATCTCCAGGTAGAGCGTGCTTCTATGCACCCGGAAGGCGAACGGTCGTCCGTCGTCGGTGAGGCCGAATCCATTGGCATGGGATCCGGTGGTGATCTGCTCCACCGCGAACCGGTTCGTCCCGCTGCGCGAGGATGACGTGCGTGCGGTGTCGATCCGCTGTTCGGTTTCCAACTCGACTCCTCGTTGTCTCCCCGCGAACACGGTACCCATGCCCGTCCGATTTCACTCCGGCGGTCCGGCGGTGTCGGCCCGAGGGCCATCAGGCAGGCTGGAGGCAGATGCCGTTCTCTGGAAGAACGCATCACTCGACGAGAACCGAACGCCCCCAGGAGCAGACGAATAGATGAAAGACACACGAAGGCCGTGGCGAATCGCCGTTGTCGTTGCGGCAACGTCAGCTGCACTCCTGGCTTCCGCATGCTCCGAGAACGACAGTGACGACCCGGACGCCGTCCGTATCGAACCACTGTCGAGAATCGACTCCCCCGACACCACGACCACCCCTGCAGGCGTGGTCACGGCGTCCCCCTTCGGACTGCATTCCACCACATTCGACGCCGACACGCGCTCCGTCGTCGCACTGTCCGACGACGCGACATCCCTTCTGGTGTTCTCCGCGACGGACGACCCGGCCGCCGCGCCACGCGAGGTGCAGCTGCCAGGTGCGGCCGCAGCAGTGACCGGGATAGGCGACGGCCGCGTGCTGCTTCCGCTGGATCGCTCGCTGGTCGAGGTGGACCTGCGCACGGCGAGTGTCGATGCGATGGCCGTGGACGCGAATCTGCTGAGCGCCGTCGTCCTTCCCGACGGACGCTTCGCCACCGGTGACGACAGTGGCACGATTCACGTTCTCGACGCGAACGGCCAAGAGTCACAGACGATCAGCGGTCTGTCGTCGGTGGACGCACTGGCGTCCACCGAGTACGGGTTGAGCGCGCTCGATCGACATCAGACCTCGCTCACCGAGGTGAAGGTCGACGACGAGTCCCTCGGTCTGGCGCTGCGCGCCGGCGAAGGTGCGGCAGAACTGGACACCGACCGGTTCGGACGAATTCTGGTGACGGACGCCGTCGGGCGCGAATTTCTCGTCTACTCGTCCGAAGACCTGCTTCTCCGCCAGCGATTTCCAGTCGATGCGCAGCCGTGGGCCGTCGCTTACGATGACAAGTCCGACGTCGTCTGGATCAGTCTGCCGGAGGTGAACGAGGTGGTCGGTTACACACTGGAGACGGGGATACCGGTCGAGGTCGACAGGTTCCCGACGGTTCGCCAGCCGGACTCGATCGCCGTCGACGCCGATACCGGTGATCTGTTCGTCGGATCGGCAGCGGGGAATGGACTGCAGCGGATTTCGGTTTCCGAGGGGCGATAGTACAGAGCGAAAGGCGATTGCCACTGTGCCGAAAAACGACACTTTACGTGCCCGTGTCCCGTCGGATTGGGACATCACATCGGAAGACTGGGAGTACATTCCGCTTCGGCTCCCGCCCGACGTCACTCGCGTGACGGCATCGATGCGGCTTGCGATTCAAGCCGAGTTCGGCGGTTGGGAACTGTCCCGGGTTCGGCTGTACACCGACGGAAGTCGACGGGTTCTCCTCAAGCGTAAAAAGACGACATATCACGTCCCGGAACCGGGAATCTGATCCCGCAACGCGGGATTTCCAAGTAGAGAGAAGATCTGTGGGTCACACGTTGTATCGCGCTTTGCTTCGGCTGATGTTCCTTCTCCCACCCGAGAGGATCCATCACATCGCATTCGGCGCGATACGCGCAGTGACCGCGTTCTCTCCCGCGCGGACTCTCGTGAGGAAGCTTCTCGTCGTCGACGACCCGCTGTTGCGGAGCACGGTGTTCGGCGTCGACTTCCCCGCTCCCCTCGGCCTGGCCGCGGGATTTGACAAGAACGCGGAGGGTGTCGACGCCTGGGGTCCACTCGGATTCGGATTCGCCGAGATCGGCACCGTCACGGCGCAGGCGCAGCCGGGCAACCCCCAACCACGTCTGTTCCGTCTGCCGGAGGACCGTGCGCTCGTCAACCGCATGGGGTTCAACAATCACGGGGCAGGCGCGGCCGCCGGGATCCTGCGTGGTCGCCGCGGCGGCGTTCCGATCGGCGCCAACATCGGTAAGACCAAGGTCACCCCTGCTGCGGACGCGGCCGCCGACTACACCGCGAGCGCAACCCTTCTCGGCCCTCTCGCCGACTTTCTGGTCGTCAACGTCAGCTCCCCCAACACCCCTGGCCTTCGGGATCTCCAAGCGGTGGAATCGCTTCGTCCGATCCTGGTCGCGGTGCAAAACGCCGTCTCGATACCCGTACTGGTGAAGATCGCCCCCGACCTGTCCGACGACGACGTCGACGCGGTGGCCGATCTCGCCGTCGAACTCGGCTTGGCCGGAATCGTCGCGACGAACACCACCATCAGCCGAGCCGGCCTGCGCACCGACGCCGCCGTCGTCGACGCCGCAGGCGCGGGCGGTGTGTCCGGCACTCCGGTCGCCGAGCGTTCGGTCGAGGTTCTTCGACGATTGCACGCGCGGGTCGGTGGACGTATCGCGCTGATATCCGTCGGCGGTATCGAAACCGCCGACCAGGCGTGGGAAAGAATCACGGCAGGCGCGTCGCTGGTGCAGGGCTACACCGGATTCATCTACGGTGGCCCGTTCTGGATGCGGCGCATCAACAAGGGAATCGCGCAGCGGCTTCGTGCGCACGGTTTCTCCGAGCTGTCCGAGGCCGTCGGCTCGGCCGCACGCTGACCTGGTACCTGCAGGTGGGACGCGGTCGTCGACCGCGTCCCACCTCGATCATGCTTCGTACACTCCGGTCAGCACCGCACGCCCGATCGCGTGCGAGAACAGGTTGAAACCGAGGTACGCAGGCGTTGCGGTCTCGTCGACCTCGAGGCGCTCCACATCCACCGCGTGCACCGCGAAGATGTAGCGGTGGGGTCCGTGCCCGGCCGGCGGAGCAGCGCCGATGTAGCGGAAGAGCCCCGCGTCGTTCTTCAGCGTCACTGCGGAGGTGGGGATCGCAGTGCCGCCGTCGTCCCCCGCACCGGCGACGAGAGACGTCGTCGTCGCGGGAATGTTGGCGACGGCCCAGTGCCAGAAGCCCGACGCCGTCGGCGCGTCGGGATCGTATGCGGTCACCACGAAACTCTTGGTGCCCTCGGGAAAACCGGACCAGGACAGCTGCGGCGAGTTGTCGTGCCCTCCCGCACCCATGATGCCGCTGACCTGTTGCGCGTCGAGCGTTGCTCCCTCCTGAAAGTCCTCCGAGGTGAGCTGGAACGACGGCAGGTCAGGCAGAGCAGCGTACGGGTCGTGTGTCATCGAGAATCCTTTCGAAACATGGTGTCTCTCCTGCGCTGGTTCCCGCTCCCGCTGTCAGCTGTGGAGCAGGAAGTGTTCCAGTACCTGTGTACCGAACTCCAACGAGCTGACGGGTACCCGCTCGTCGACTCCATGGAACAAAGCAGCGAAATCGAGTTCCGGGGGCAGCCTGAGCGGCGCGAATCCGAAGCATCGAATTCCGATCCGTGCGAACGCCTTGGCATCGGTGCCACCGGACAGCATGTACGGAACCGTCCGTCCGTTCTCGTCGTGCGCGAGGACCGCGTCGTTCATCGCATCGACGAGGTGGCCGTCGAACGTGGTCTCGTACGAGTCGAGCTTGGTGATCCATTCGCGTTCGACGTTCGGGCCGATCAGTTCGTCGACCTCGCGCTCGAATTCGGCCTGGCGGCCCGGCACGACGCGGCAGTCGACCATCGCCTCGGCGGTCTGCGGAATGACGTTGGCCTTGTAGCCGGCCTTGAGCATCGTCGGATTGGCGGTGTCGCGGAGCGTCGCACCGACGATGCGAGCGATGCTGCCCAGCTTCTGCAGCGTGCCGTCCAGGTCGGGTGACGTCGGATCGAAGTCCAGACCGGTCTCCTCGGCGACGGCGGACAGGAACTCCGCGACGGAATCCGAGATCACCAGTGGGAACGTGTGATTGCCGAGTCTTGCCACGGCCTCCGCCAGGTACGTCACGGCGTTCTCGTCGTGCAGGAAGGATCCGTGGCCTGCCCGAGCCTTGGCGGTCAGCTTCATCCAGCCGAGACCCTTCTCTGCGGTCTCGACCATGTAGAGCCGCTTCTCCGTTCCGTCCGGTCGTGCGACCGTCAACGAGAAGCCACCGACCTCACCGACCGCCTCGGTGACTCCTTCGAAGAGATCGGGACGGTTGTCGACGAGCCACTGCGATCCCCATCTGCCGCCGTTCTCCTCGTCGGCGAGGAACGCGAACATGATGTTCCTCGGGGGGACGGTGCCGTTGGACTTGAACTGCCGCGCCAGCGCCAGCGCCATCCCGACCATGTCCTTCATGTCGACGGCTCCGCGGCCCCACACGTAACCGTCCTCGACGGCGCCGGAGAAGGGATGGACGCTCCAATCCGCGGGTTCTGCCGGGACCACGTCGAGATGGCCGTGGATCATGAGCGTTCCGCGGTCCTGATCCGCGCCGGCGAGCGTCGCGAACACGTTGCCACGGCCGGGCGCGCCGGATTCGACGTAGACCGTCTCGTAGCCGACCTCCTGAAGCTTCTGCGCGACCCACTCGGCGCATTCCTTCTCACCCTTGGTGGTCTCGAGCTCCCCCGTGTTGGAGGTATCGAATCGGATCAGGGCGCTGACGAGGTCGACGACCTCGTCCAGAGCCGTCGTCGGGACTGATGCAGTTGCGGACTTATCGACTGAAGACACCACACTTTCCTACCACCCGTTCCGCATCGACGGGCAACGCGACGGGTCGACTGACATGCGGATTTGGGTGATCGGGAACCTATCGGATATCTTTGTCCAGCACGCAGCGAGCAGGCGTGCGAACAACAGAACAAATCTGGTCCGAGTGGCGGAATGGCAGACGCGCTAGCTTGAGGTGCTAGTGTCCTATTAACGGACGTGGGGGTTCAAGTCCCCCCTCGGACACCAGAGATCGAATCAGTACATATTCACAGACGCTGGTGCGATCCACGATTTCTGAGTTGAGACAGACGAGATAGACCCCGATTCCCTTGGAGTCGGGGTCTATCTCGTTGTGAGGACCTGCGCAGCGAGGACTTGGTCGCTGTTGGCCGTCCTGGAAGGAAACGAAAGATGACCGACGCCCTCACCGGTATCGATCCGGCCGATCTCGAGACGTGCCTACGCGTGCTGAAGGTCGCAGGATCGCTGGATAAAAATCATCCTGATTCCATTGTCGTCCAGCGGGCCTCGGGACAGCTTTTCAAGGACCTGAAGCGCTCGCGCCGCATCGCCGCACGCGATGCGAAGTCGGCCGCCGACCGAGCCGTCGTCGCTGCCACGGCCACCGGATCACCCGAACGCATCGACGACGAGACTGCGGGAGTGTCACTCACCGCTCGTGCGACAGGAGAGTTCGCGGGGACACTCATCCGCGCCAGGCCCTGCTACATCTGCAAGCAGCGATACACCCTGGTCGACGCGTTCTACCATCAGCTGTGCCCGGACTGCGCGGCGACGAATCGCAGCAAGCGCGATGCGACCACCGATCTGACGGGACGACGTGCGCTGCTCACCGGTGGCCGCGCCAAGATCGGCATGTACATCGCGCTGCGGTTGCTGCGCGACGGGGCGCACACCACGATCACCACACGCTTCCCGAACGACGCGATCCGACGCTTCAGTGCGATGGAAGACAGCGATCGATGGCTGCACCGTCTACGCATCGTCGGAATCGATCTGCGTGACCCCGCACAGGTTGTGGCACTTGCCGATTCCGTGGCCGCGGAGGGCCCGCTCGACATTCTGATCAACAACGCCGCGCAGACGGTCAAGCGCTCCGCAGGCTCGTACAGCGCGTTGATCGACGCCGAGACGGAAGCGCTGCCGTCGGGACCGAGGCCGGACGTGATCACGTTCGGCAAGACGAGCGAGGCGCACCCGGCGTCGCTGACCAGTTCTCTTCCTGCCACCGCCGTCGGAGAGGTCACCGGCGCCGACGTGCTGACCGCCGAAGCCGTCAGTTCTCTTGCCCTCGTGGCGGGATCGGCTACTGCAGAGCGCATCGAGCAAGGCATCGCCATCGACGCGGGTGGCCTCGTGCCGGATCTCGCGGAGACGAACAGCTGGATTCACACGGTCGACCAGGTCGATCCTGTGGAACTGCTCGAAGTGCAGTTGTGCAACTCGGTGGCGCCGTTCATTCTCGTCAGCCGCCTGCGTGCCGCGATGGAAGCATCGCCTGCGCGTCGGAAGTACGTCGTGAACGTCTCGGCGATGGAGGGACAGTTCAGCAGGGCATACAAGGGCCCCGGCCATCCGCACACCAACATGGCGAAGGCAGCTCTCAACATGCTGACGCGCACGAGTGCGAAAGAAATGCTCGAGAAGGGCATTCTCATGACGGCTGTCGACACCGGCTGGATCACCGACGAACGCCCGCATCCGACGAAGATGCGGCTTGCCGACGAAGGATTTCACGCACCGCTCGACCTGGTCGACGGCGCGGCCCGTGTCTACGATCCGATCGTTCAAGGCGAACTCGGCGTCGATCAGTACGGACAGTTCCTGAAAGATTTCGCACCCTCCCCCTGGTAACCGCTTGTTTGTGCCGCGATACTCACGGATATACGGGTACTTCGGCAACACACGGGGCGAGACAACAGGTGGGCGAACATGGGCGACGACGTCGATCAGCGCAAGTTCACGAGGCAGGACCGACATCTCTTCCGCCAGAAGGTCCAGGACTGTCTGGACGCACTGGCGACGATGTTGGCCGACGATACGTTCGATGTCGGTGAACCGCAGATCGGCATGGAGGTCGAGCTCAACCTCGTCGACGACGACATGGCACCGGCCATGGCGAACGCAACGGTTCTCGACGCGATCGCCGACCCCGATTACCAGACCGAACTGGGACAGTTCAACATCGAGATCAATGTCGAACCGCGGCCGTTGCGCGGCGACAGCATCACGAATCTCGAATTCGCTCTTCGTCGTTCGCTGAACGCCGCCGACGAACGTGCAGGCTCGTCGGGGAGCCACCTGGTGATGATCGGAATGCTCCCGACGTTGACGGACAAGCACTTCGAGTACAAGTGGCTGTCGGCGAACCCTCGCTACGATCTGCTCAACCAACAGATCTTCGCTGCGCGCGGCGAGGACATCGAATTGCGAATTCCCGGTGTGCGACTGCCTGGTTCGGCGGCGACCGAGGACCTCGATACGATCACGGACACAATTCTTCCCGAAGCTGCGTGCACCTCGGTGCAGTTGCACCTTCAGGTATCGCCCGACGACTTCGCTTCGTATTGGAACGGCGCGCAGGCGCTGGCCGGTATTCAGGTTGCGCTGGCGGCGAATTCACCGTTCTTCGCCGGCCGCGCGCTGTGGCACGAGACTCGAATTCCGTTGTTCGAGCAAGCAACCGACACCCGGCCACAGGAATTGAAGAATCAGGGTGTCCGGCCTCGGGTGTGGTTCGGCGAACGGTGGATCAATTCGATCTTCGATCTCTTCGAGGAGAATTCACGATATTTCCCGGCGCTGCTACCGGTGTGCAGCGACGAGGATCCGAAAGAGGTTCTCGCACAGGGCGGTACGCCGGACCTATCGGAGCTGCGCATGCACAACGGGACGGTGTATCGCTGGAACCGACCCATCTACGACCGATCGGGCGGCGGCCACCACATACGGCTCGAGAACCGAGTGCTGCCCGCCGGTCCCACAGTCATCGACACACTGGCCGACGCGGCGTTCTACTACGGAACTCTGCGTTCGCTCGCGGAGGCCGACCGGCCACTGTGGTCGCAGATGTCGTACGACGCGGCGGCCGAAAATCTGCACTCGGCCGCGCGCAGCGGCTTCGACGCGCGACTGTACTGGCCCGAAGTCGGATGGGTCAGTCCGCAGGAACTCGTGTTGCGACGACTACTGCCCATGGCCGATGCGGGACTCGCGGCGTACGGCGTCGACGCAGACGTCCGAGACCGGTACCTCGGCGTCGTCGAAGGCCGGTGTCTGGCCAAGGTCTCAGGATCGGTGTGGCAGCGCAACGCCGTCGTCGACCGCGAGCGCGCCGGAGATGCACGAGAGGCGGCACTGTCCGGCATGTTGGGTGACTACGTGACGCTCATGAACGAGGGCAATCCCGTGCACACCTGGGCCCGCTGAGGCCTACGATCGTGTTCATGCTCTACAGAGCAGTCGCCGACGTCACGGTGGTGGTGCACCTGGCATTCATCGCCTATGTCGTCGCGGGCGGATTCCTGGCGTGGCGCCTCCCTCGAACCATCTGGCTTCACGCATGCGCCGTTGCCTGGGGCTTCATGTCGATCGTGGTCGGCGTCGACTGCCCACTGACCGCGGTCGAGAATTGGGCTCGGCTGCGGGCGGGAGTAGCCGAACTACCGTCGACCGGCTTCATCAGCCACTACCTGACCGGCGTCGTGTATCCCGAGAACGCACTCGGTGCGGTCAGGCTCGCCGCTGTCACCACGGTCGTGCTCTCGTGGTCGGGATACGGCTACCTGCGTCTGCATACGCACCGAAGTCTTCGACTCCCGTAACCATCCGGGTTACTGTCCAGTATGACTACGCCACGCACACACGACATCGTCGTCTACGGTGCCACCGGTTTCGTCGGCAAACTCACCGCCGCCTATCTCGCCCGTCACGCCCCGACAGGTACGACCGTCGCACTCGCGGGTCGTTCGCTGTCGAAGTTGGAGACGGTTCGTCGCTCGTTACCGCCTGCCGCCGCGGAATGGCCACTGCTCCAAGCAGATGCGGCCGACGAGGCTGCACTGAAGGCGCTCGCGGAGAGCACGAAGGTCGTCATCACCACGGTGGGTCCGTACGCGAAGTACGGATTGCCGTTGACCACCGCGTGCGCCGAAGCGGGCACGGACTACGTCGACCTCACCGGCGAGGTTCTGTTCGCCCGCGAGAGCATCGACACCAATCACGAGATCGCCAGGCGTACCGGCGCCAGGATCGTCCACTCATGTGGATTCGACTCGATCCCCTCCGATCTCGGCGTTCACGTCGTGCACGCTGCGGTCGTCGCCGACGACGCGGGCGAACTGACGGACACGACCATGGTGGTCACCAGCATGCGCGGAGGGGTCAGCGGGGGCACCGTCGACTCGCTGCGCACTCAGATCGAGGTCGTCAAGAAGGACAAGAAGCTACGACGGCTTGCCGCGAGCCCGTATTCTTTGAGCCCCGATCGCTCCCGCGAACCGGATCTCGGCCGTCAGTCCGACGTTCAGCTGGTGAACGGCAAGGACATCGCACCGGGAGTACGCGGTTGGAAAGCGCCGTTCGTCATGGCATCCGCCAACACGCGCGTCGTCCGACGAAGCAATGCACTCCGAGACTGGGCCTACGGCAAGCAGTTTCGCTATCGGGAAGTCATGAGCGTCGGATCGTCGGTCGCGTCACCGTTGATCGCGGGAGCTGTGTCTGCCGGTCTCGGTGCACTGGTTCTCGCCCTGACCGTGGCACCCGAGAGGCTCCTCGACCGTGTTCTCCCGGCCCCCGGGAACGGGCCGAGTACGCAAGCCCAGGAAAGTGGACATTTCACGGTGGACATCTACACGAAGACGACCACAGGTGCGCGCTATCGCTCTCGAGTCAAGGCGCAAGGCGATCCTGGGTACAAAGCGACTGCCGTCATGTTGGGTGAGTCCGCACTCGCGCTGGTGCACGATCGGGACGAACTCCCAAACGCCGCAGGCGTACTCACGCCTGCCACCGCGATCGGTGATGCACTCGTCACTCGACTGACCGACGCAGGCTTCGAGATCTGGGCCAGGAAGGAATGACACTGCCGGACCTCGTCCGGTCGTACGACGACGCGCTCGACACCGATTCCAGCGCAAGTCGATTCACGGTCGGTGACTGGGGTTCGCTGCTCTCGGCCACGCTCCCCGTCACCGACCTCGCTGCTGGTTCGGTCGCCACGTTCGCGGCGGCAGTCGATCGGTTCAAGGCGGCCCACCGTCTTTCGACGCGGCCGTGGCACCTCGTCCCCGAACGCATCGCCGCGTCGTTCGCGGGTGACAAGATGCTGCGCATCGACGGCAACCCGGTGCGGGGGTTCGCCGAACTGTCCGGATTCTTCGCCAGCGCCGATGGTTGGGTACGCACGCACGCGAACTACCCGCACCACCGACGGGCACTGATCGCGGCGCTGGAACTGCCTGCCGACGCCGAGGTCGAGACGGTGCTGGGCCGACTTCACGAGTTACCGGGAGGTGAGATCGAGCGTCGGTGCGCGTCCGCGTCGGCCGTCGCCGTCCGAGTACGCACCGAGGCGGAGTGGGCACACGAGCACGGTGCGGTCACCGACCACCAGCTCGTCGAACAGTCGGTGGGAGCGCGTTCGTCCGGCCCTCGACCCGAGGCGGAAGCACAGGCAACCGATGGCGCCCCGCTGAACGGAATCAGGGTGCTCGATCTGACCCGCGTCATCGCTGGTCCGGTCGCAGGTCGAGCCCTGGCGTTGCTGGGGGCAGACGTACTGCGCATCGACCCGGCTCGGCTTCCCGAGATCGAGTGGCAGCATCTCGAGAACGGCCAAGGAAAGCGCAGCACCCTGCTCGATCTGCGAAATACTGTGGAAGAGGGCAAGTTTCGCACATTGCTGTCGCAGGCGGACGTCGTCCTGTCCGGATACCGCCCAGGTTCGCTCGAACGCGTCGGGGTGGACTCGCTCCCCTCAGGAATCGTCCATGGCCGGGTGTCCGCGTGGGGCGCGGGGTCATGGAGTGGCCGACGCGGCTTCGACAGCATCGTCCAAGCTGCCACCGGGATCTCGGTTCTCGAAGGAACCGCAGGCGCGCCCGGTGCACTGCCCGCGCAGGCCCTCGATCACGCCAGCGGCTACCTCTTGGCGGCCGCGACAGTCGACGCGCTGACTTCTCGGCGGACGGGCGGACCCGATCTCGACGTATCCGTCTCGCTCGCGCGGACAGCAGCATGGCTACTCGGGCGCGGCGGACGCGTCGAACATCCGCCTGCGTCGACCCTGCCTGCTTCGACGACGACCACCGTGCTGCACGGTGCCGTTCTCGCCGCGCGACCGGCATTGGCCGAGTTCGCCGACTACCCCGCTCCGGCTCGTCGATGGGGAGCCGACGAGCCGGCATTTCGGGTCGTCAGGATGTCGGCGCGGGGAGCTTCGAGACTTCCTTGAACAGCGTCTGCGCTTCCTTCGGCGAATCGACCTGCGGAGGTGATCCCTCGAGTGGCTGCGTCGCAGACTCCTTCAGGAATCCCACGGCCACGAGGCCGATGACGCCGCTGAGCATCAGATAGAACGCAGGAACCATGACGCTGCCCGTTGCGGACACCAGCGCCGACGTGACGAGCGGAGTCGTTCCACCGAACAGCGACACCGAGAGGTTGAAACCGATGGACAGCGCGGCGTAGCGGACCCGCGTGGGGAACAGCGCAGGCAACGTCGACGCACTGGGAGCGGCGAAGCACGCGAGAATCACGCCGAGGATCAGGCACCCGATCAACGGTCCGGCAAAGCCTGTCTGCTGAATCAGGAGGAAACACGGGATCGCGAGAACGATCTGAGCGACGGCACCGAACACGAAGACGGGCTTACGACCGATCCAGTCCGTGAGCCGCCCGACACCGACGATGATCGACACGACGATCACCATTGCAGCCAGAACAAGGATGTCGGCGCTGAGCTGTGAACGCCCGAGGACCTCGGTGAAATAGGTGGGGAGGTAGCTCGTGACCATGTAGTTGGACACGTTGTACAGCAACACGATTCCCATGCAGACCAGCAACGCGCGCCAATGTTGCGTGAAGATCTTGCCGATCTCCTTGGCTCCGCTCTCCTGCTCCTTGACCTTGTTCTCGTGGTCGTCGAGCTGCTTTCGGAATGCAGGAGTGTCCTCGAGCTTGAGGCGGAGGTACAACCCGATGATCCCCATCGGTCCGGCAATGAAGAACGGTATGCGCCAACCCCATTCGACCATCGTCGCGTCGCCGAGCGTCGCATTCAGAATCGTGACCAGACCCGATCCCATCGCATATCCGACGAAAGTGCCGAAGTCGAGCCAACTTCCGAAGAATCCACGCCGTTTGTCGGGTGAATATTCGGCGATGAATGTCGTCGCGCCGCCGTATTCGCCACCGGTCGAGAATCCCTGGACCAATCGCGCAACGAGAAGCAGAATCGGAGCCCAGATACCGATGGTGTCGTAACTCGGAATGAGGCCGACGGCCAACGTTCCGATGGACATCAAGATCATCGTGGCAGCGAGCACCTTCTGCCTACCGATGCGGTCACCGAGGGGTCCGAAGAACAATCCGCCGAGCGGCCGAACGAGGAACGCCGCAGCGAACGTCGCGAACGTGCTGAGCAGCTGAACACCGGGCGACGCGTCGGGATAGAAGACCTTGCCCAACGTCGCGGCCAGGTATCCGTACACGCCGAAGTCGAACCACTCCATCGTGTTGCCCAACGCAGCGGCCGACACCGCGCGCTTGAGCATGGGCTGGTCGACGACAGTGATGCTTTCTTCGGTCAACTTGGGCTTGCGGTGCATCAGCCGCGCGAACACGCCTCGCCTGAGATGCTGGACATGGTCGTGCCCCCACCGGGAATCTTCCGGTGGCGTTCGGGATGATTCGGAATCCTTCGCAACCGTCATTTACCTAACGTTAGCCAGAATAATGACCACCTTTCAAACTCCATGACGGCCGAATAGCCGGTATTGTGTGCATTCACGCTGGTCATCTGCTGGAATATCGAATTTGCCTTTGCCCCTTGAGGATTCGGTCTTTTCGGGCAATTCGGACCAAACGCGACAGTCGGTCTGTCCACCCCGACGCACGACTACCGGACACGAACCGGCACGATGGATCGGTGCGCACTCATACCGATTCGACTGTTCCCTTGATCGTCGACGTCGACACCGGCATCGACGACTCTCTCGCGTTGCTCTACCTTCTGGCGAGCCCCGAGGCCGACATTCTCTCGATCGCGTCCACCGCGGGCAACGTACCTGTGAACCAGGTCGCAGCAAACAACGTGGCCTGGCTCGACCTGTGTGGCGCCACCGACATCGAGGTCACCCTCGGCGCGCAGAAGCCCCTCGTCGCACCGTTGATGACGACAGAGGAGACACACGGACCGCAGGGCATCGGGTATGCAGAACTGCCCGTATCGACGCGTCCACTGTCCGACCGCGACGCCGCGACGGCGTGGGTGGAGATCGTCCGAGAGCGCCCGGGTGAGGTCACCGGTCTCGTGACCGGTCCGCTCACGAATCTCGCGACCGCGATCCGGATCGAACCGGAGCTCCCACGACTACTGAAACGACTCGTGATCATGGGCGGCGCATTCCACCACCCCGGCAACACGACACCGACGAGCGAATGGAACGTCGCCGTCGACCCCGAGGCCGCCGCCGAGGTGTTCGAGGCCTTCACCGGACTGCCCGATGATCGACTGCCGATCGTGTGCCCGCTCGATGTCACCGAGACGATCGAGATGTTCCCCGAACACATCTCGCGACTCGGCGAGCGTGCGGGAAGCTCACCGCGAGAGATCATTTCGGCCGAAGATCCGTCGACGACTCGCTCGACCGCGTCCAATCCCATCGTCCGTCACTTCTCGGACGCTGTTCGGTTCTACTTCGAATTCCACCGGGACCACGATCAAGGATTTCTGGCGCACATGCACGATCCGTTCGCGGCTGCAGTGGCTCTGAATCCGAGTATTGCGACGTATCGGACAGCGACCGTCGACGTCGAACTGGACGGAAAGCTCACGCGCGGAACGACTGTCGCGGACTACCGTGGAATGTGGGGCCGTCAGCACAACGCAGCCATTGCTGTAGCCACCGACCCCGCGGCCTTCTTCGACGACCTGATCGAGCGGGTCGGCGGGATGGCTACCCGGCTGTAGTGCGCTGATCCGGCGCCGCATCGAACGCGTCGAGCAGTTCCTGGGCTGCGAGCGCCGCGGTGAGGGAACCGTCGCGGACACGTTGCTCGACGTCGCCGCGGATCTGTTTCACGGCAGGGTTCTGGGCGAGGCGACGGAGAAGCTGATCGTTGACCATCGTCCATGTCCAGTCGACCTGCTGAGTGCGCCGCTTCTCGGCGAATTCGCCTGCGTCGGTGAGCACTTGCTGATGCTTCAGCACGGTGTTCCAGAACTCGTCCAGACCGACGCCTTCGAGTGCACTCATCGTCAGTACCGGCGGCGTCCAGATCGCGTCGTGCGGGTAGATCATCCGCAGCGCGCCCTGTAGCTCCCGTGCTGCGCCCTTCGCCTCGATGGCGTGCTTGCCGTCGGCCTTGTTGACCGCCACCAGATCGGCGAGCTCGAGCACGCCCTTCTTGATGCCCTGCATCTGATCTCCCGTGCGCGCCAGCGTCAGGAACGCGAAGCAGTCGACCATGTTCGCGACGGTCACCTCGGACTGCCCGACACCGACCGTCTCGACGAGAATGACGTCGAAGCCCGCGGCCTCGAGCAACACGATCGTCTCCCGCGTCGCCCGCGCCACTCCCCCGAGTGTCCCCGACGTCGGCGACGGCCGGATGTAGGCATTCTCCTGGACCGTCAGCCGCGCCATCCGCGTCTTGTCTCCGAGAATCGACCCACCCGTACGCGTCGACGACGGGTCCACCGCCAACACCGCGACCTTGTGTCCCTTGCCGATCAGATACATCCCGAGCGCATCGATGAACGTCGACTTCCCCACGCCCGGAACGCCGGTGATACCGACCCGGTGCGATCCACCGGCCTTGGGCAGCAGCTGCAGAAGCAGCTGCTGCGCGAGCTCGCGGTGATCGGTGCGCGTCGACTCGACCAGGGTGATCGCTCGGGCCAGACCTGATCGTTCATTGGCCAGCACCGACTTCGCTACCGCGTCGACGTCGATGGCGGATCTCTTCGGAGAACTCATGCTCAGGCGGTGGCCCCGTGCGGATCGGACCCGTGGCCGAGCTGCTCCGACAGCTTCTCCACCAAACCGATCGCCGCGTCGGCGATTACCGTTCCGGGCGGGAAGATCGCCGACGCGCCCGCCGCATACAGCTCGTCGAAATCTCCGGGCGGGATGACACCGCCGACGACGATCATGATGTCGGGACGATCCACCGCCGCGAGGGCTTCCCGTAGTGCCGGGACCAGCGTCAGGTGGCCTGCCGCCAACGACGACACCCCGACGACGTGCACGTCGTTGTCGGCCGCCTGACGTGCGACCTCCTCGGGTGTCTGGAACAGCGGGCCGACGTCGACGTCGAAGCCGATGTCCGCGAATGCCGTCGCGATGACCTTCTGACCACGGTCGTGACCGTCCTGGCCCATCTTGCAGACCAACACACGCGGCCGACGGCCCTCGTCCTCGGCGAACTTGTCCACCAACTCGGTCGCCTGGGTCAGGTTCTTCGCTTTGCCTGCTTCGTCGCGGTACACACCACTGATTGTCCGGATTTCTGCCTGATGACGCCCGTAGACCTTCTCCAGCGCGTCGGAGATCTCCCCGACCGTGGCCATCTTGCGGGCGGCGTCGATCGCGAGATGCAGCAGATTGTTCTCCAGCCCCGACTCGCTCGACGCCGCTGCGCGCGTCAGGTTCGCCAACGCTTCTTCCACGGCCGCCGAGTCCCGTTCGCCGCGCAGACGCTCCAGCTTCTCGATCTGTTCCTTGCGGACCTTCGAGTTCTCGACCTTGAGGACCTCGATGGTGTCCGGCTCGTCCGGAACGTACTTGTTGACCCCGACCAACGGCTGACGTCCCGAATCGATCCGAGCCTGCGTCCGTGCCGCAGCCTCTTCGATGCGAAGCTTCGGGATACCTTCGTTGATCGCCTGCGCCATACCGCCCGCCGCCTCGACCTCGGCGATATGCGCGCGAGCTCGGTCGGCGAGCTGGTGCGTCAGCCATTCGACGTAGTGCGACCCGCCCCACGGATCGATCGGACGCACCGTGTTGGACTCCTGCTGGATGAGCAGCTGCGTGTTGCGGGCGATGCGCGCGGAGAAATCCGTCGGCAACGCGAGCGCTTCGTCGAGTGCGTTGGTATGCAGCGACTGGGTGTGTCCCTGCGTCGCCGCCATCGCCTCCACACACGTGCGCGCGACGTTGTTGAACACGTCCTGCGCCGTCAGCGACCAGCCCGAGGTCTGCGAATGTGTGCGCAGAGAACGCGATTTCGCGCTCTTGGGCTCGAATTTCTGCACCAGTTCCGACCACAGCAGGCGCCCCGCGCGAAGCTTGGCGACCTCCATGAAGAAGTTCATTCCGATCGCCCAGAAGAACGACAGACGAGGGGCGAACGTGTCGATGTCCATGCCCGCGTCGAGTCCGGCGCGGATGTACTCCACGCCGTCGGCGAGGGTGTAGGCGAGCTCCAGATCGGCTGTCGCGCCGGCCTCTTGGATGTGGTAACCCGAAATCGAGATCGAGTTGTACTTCGGCATCTTCTCGCTCGTGTAGGCGAAGATGTCGGAGATGATCCGCATCGACGGCTTCGGCGGATAGATGTAGGTGTTGCGGACCATGAACTCTTTGAGGATGTCGTTCTGGATGGTCCCCGCCAACTTCTCCGGCGGCACACCCTGCTCCTCCGCCGCCGCGACGTACAGCGCCAGAATCGGTAGCACCGCACCGTTCATCGTCATCGACACCGACACGCTGCCCAGATCGATGCCGTCGAACAGCTGACGCATGTCGTAGATGGAATCGATTGCCACACCGGCCATTCCGACGTCACCCTGCACACGCGGATGATCGGAGTCGTAGCCGCGGTGCGTCGCGAGGTCGAACGCGACCGACAGACCCTTCTGACCGGCCGCAAGATTACGTCGGTAGAACGCATTCGATTCCGCGGCCGTCGAGAAGCCCGCGTACTGACGAATCGTCCACGGCTGATTGACGTACATCGTCGGATACGGCCCGCGCACGAACGGCGGCGCACCCGGATAGCTGTCGACGGGATACCCCTGCGCCTGCGCCTCGTCGCGGTCGGCCTTGGTGTACACCGGCTTGACGTCGATCCCCTCCGGGGTCGACCACACCACCTGATCTGCGGTGTAGTTGTTCGCCGTAGCACCCGCCGCGATGTGCGCCGTCGCCTCGTCCGCCGACGGCGCCGCAGGTACCGGCTCGTGCGGATCCTTCAGCGGTACATCGGCGAAACTGCCGATCGTGTGCGAGATACGCGAATCCTGAGTGGTCATGGCCCTACGCTCCCAATGTGTCGAGTAGCTCGGTGAGGACAGCGACCGCATCGACCTTCGCAGTCAAGAAGCCGTCGGGACGCTCGTCGCCGGTGACATCGGCGAAGATCTTCTCCGGACCCGCGAGCAGAACCCGCTCGATGCCCGCCGCTCGCAACGCACCCACCGCCGCCGCGGCCTCGTCGGCATACCGCTTGTCCGTCCCGCACACCACCGCGACCGTCGCGCCCGACGAACCGACCGCACTCGCGATCGTGTCCACCGTCAACGGGCCGGGGTTCTCGGTGTGAATACCGCCCGACGCAAGCAGATTCGCGGCGAACGTCGTCCGCACGTTGTGCTCGGCCACCGACCCCAACGGCGCCAACACGATCAACGGCCTGCGATCGTGCTCGGCGAGATACGCATCGGATCGATCACGCAGCGCCTCGAACGCAGCCCCGTACCGCGCCACCGTCGACACAGGCTGCGGAGGCAGCGGCGCCTCAGCCAGATTCGGAAACTCGTTGACCCCCGTCACCGGTGTACGACGGTGTGCGATATCGGAATCACGCAGCGTCTTCGTCTCGGCGATCTCGCCGGCGACGAAGCCCGACTCCAACGCCGACGCGTACCCGCCGTTCGCCTCGATCGACTGCGTGAACTCCCACGCCTTCGACGCGATCTCATCGGTCAACTGCTCGATGTACCACGAACCCGCACCCGGATCGAGCACACGCCCGAGATGGGATTCCTCCAGCAACAGCAACTGCGTGTTCCGAGCGATCCTGGCAGCGAACGTCTTCGACACACCCGCAGCACCGCCGTCGATCGCGACATCGAACGGCAACACCGTCACCGCGTCCGCCCCGCCGACGCCCGCACCGAACGCCGCCAACGTGGTCCGCAGCATGTTCACCCACGGATCACGCTGAGCCATCATCGCTTCCGACGTCACCGCATGCTGCGGCGCACCACCGTCAGCCGGAGCACCACACACCTGCGCGACGCGCGCCCACACCACCCGAGCCGCACGGAACTTCGCGATCGTCTGGAACTGATCATCAGTCGCCGCGAACCGAAACTCGATCTGTCGCAGTGCCTGCCCCACCGGAAGACCCGCATCGGTCAGTGCACGCAGGTACTCGAGCCCGACCGCGACGGCTGCGCCCACCTCCTGCGCGTCACTCGCGCCTGCATTGTGAAAGACCGTGGCGTCCACGGTGATCGACCGCACGGTTTCTGCTCGCGCCGCGGAACGCACAGCCAGTTCGACTGTCTCCCCCAGTTCGGCAGCGTCCGTTCCGGCGAAACGAGCCGTCAACGCAGACGCACCGAGACGCACATCGACCGCAGCTTTGTCCGAGACGGTGATCCCATCGAGAATTCCGAAGACCGCCTCGGCAGCAGCACCTGTCTGCGAACCTGCGTCCAACACCACCGGCGCCAGGTCCCACAGCACCCCGTCCAGGGCGTCCGCCAGCGCATCGACAGCCAGATCGGAACCCCCGACCCGCAGCCACAGCGCGCTCACGCCGTTGTTCAAACCGTCGAGAATCGATCCGTTCACCACAGCCGCATCCGACTGCCCGACGCCGTACCGTGCACTGACCTTCCACCCGGCATTGACGTCACGACCTGCATCACGACCGCGGACGAACGGGAAAGCACCCGGCAAAGGCCGGTCCGCCACCTCGTCCTGCGCGTCGTACAGCGGCGAGACGGTCACACCGTCATAGGTCCGCGTCTCCAACAAGGACTCCGGATTCGACGGCAGGTCTCCGACGTCGACGCGACGAGACTTGGCCAGCACTCCGGCCACCGCCTTCTGCCACGCCACGTGCGCGCTACGCGCTGCGTCCTCCTGTGTAGCACTGGACACGATCTGCTCCTCGATTCGACCGGCGAGAGCCGATCGACAGTAGGCGACTTGTGTGATGTTAACCGCGACTGATCCGACAGTATCGTGAGGAACACCTCACGTTCGCGGGGGTAGCCTGCTTTCGCGCGAACGTCACACCTGCGCGCGTGGACATCCCAGCGGCACACGCGTCGCGGTGATCGCTGCACATCGCGCGTGCGCAGGTAGTCTCGGTGAACGTGACGAAGCGACTCCGCGATCCAAGGCTGATCGGACTCGTCGTTCTCGTCGTCGTCCTGGCCGCCGCAGCTCTGATCGCTCCGCACCCGTCCATGTCGCAGGTGCGTGAGTGGGCGCAGTCCATCGGTCCGGCTTTCCCTCTCGTGTTCTTCGCGGTGCACACCGTCGTCACCATCGCCCCGGTCCCCAGAACGTTGTTCACGCTGTCCGCGGGCGTTCTGTTCGGTCCGCTGGTCGGACTGACCGTGACGATCGGGGCCACCACGCTCAGTGCGGTTCTCGCGTTGCTGCTGGTGCGCGCGGTGGGCAGGGATTGGTTCGCTGCACGAATGACCCATCCTGCGATCCGTGCGGTCGACGACAGCCTGCTTCGACGCGGGTGGTTGGCGGTCGGCTCTCTTCGCCTGATCGCACCGGTCCCGTTCTCCGTCGTCAACTACTGCTGTGGGGTCTCGTCCATCGGGGTGCTCCCGTTCGCACTGGCTACGGCCGTCGGCGTCGTACCGGGAACCATCGGGATCGTCGTTCTCGGAGACGCACTGGGCGGACACACCGATCCGCTGCTGCTGGCCCTGTCCGGCGTGTGCATCGCCGTGGGTGTGATCGGTCTCGTCGTCGATTGGCGGTTGTCGGTGGCGTCGCGCACGTCGACGGGCACCGACAACACCCCGTCAAGCCTGGATGCTTGATTTCCTATAGTCAAGCTTTCAGCATTGACTTGCTGCAATCCAGTCTCTAGCCTTGTCTTCATGTTCGTACTGACGATCGACCAACGCGGCAGCCGCCGCGACGTCGACCGAGTCGAGGAGCTCCTGCGCACCATGCAGGATTCCCGGCTGGTGCGGCCGTTCGAGCGAACCGCAGGCGACGAGGTGCAAGCAGTCGCGTCCGACCCGCGCACCGTCGTCGACATAGCCCTGGCACTCGTCCGCGACGGCAGCTGGAGCGTCGGGATCGGAGTGGGACCGGTCGAACTGCCGCTACCGCAGAGCACGAGGGCAGGACGCGGGCCTGCTTTCGAAGCCGCCCGCGACGCGGTGACCCGGGCCAAGAACGCCGCCGCGTCCGTCGCGATCACCACCGCGGACGCCGACGCCGACACTCGACGCCGTGACGCCGAGACAGCGCTGACGCTGATCGCCATGCTGATCACCGACCGCACCGAGCAAGGGCACGCTGCCGCGGACCTCATGGCCGAGGGGCACACCCAGAAACACGCAGCCGAACTCCTGGGCATCACGAAACAGGCCATGTCTCAGCGTCTGTCGGTGGCTCGGTGGAACATCGAGGCAGACGGACGAGCGCTCGCCGAACGACTGCTCGCCGAACTCGACGACACTTCGCACGGACAGGCATCCCAGGGGGACACATGATGGTTGCGACGTTGATACTGCTCGGAGCAGCGGCAGGCGCAGGCGTCGTACCTGCCCGCGGACCGATTCCCTACTGGCTGCCCACCGGGGCGGCCACGACGCTGCTCGCTCTGGCAGCGATCACGGGAGCGAACACTGCCCCGGCAACGGGATTCGCGATGGCAGCTGCATACGTGCTGACCGTCGCCGCATCGGTGACCGGTGGATCTCCCGTCGTCACCGTCGTCTTTCGCCTCGCACGTCGCTCCGACACTCCGGCGCCCGACGCCGTGACCCAGCCGCTGCACGGCGGCCGCACGATCGGAGTCCTCGAGCGGAGCGCCGTCGCCGCATCGATACTGGCCGGCTGGCCGGAAGGCATCGCGATCGTCCTGGCAGTCAAGGGCCTTGCTCGTTACCCCGAACTACGAGGAGCTCAGGCGTCGGCCGCCTCCGAACAGTTCATCATCGGAACGTTCACGAGCGTCATGTGGGCCGTCGCCGCCTGCGGCGTGGGTCGCGCTCTCGTGACGTGATTCAGGACTGCTGCTCGGGCTCCGGCGGCGGCGCCCATCCCGTATCCGGCTGAGACGCAGACAACTCGCCCAGATCGAGCCCCTTGGTCAAACTGGGGTCGGGCGCGAGAGAGGTGTCCACCGGCGTGCGTGCCACTGCCTCCGCAGCCTTGACCGCCTCCGCGACCGCCGGGTCCGACTTGGTCTCGAACCAGTCGGCTACCTCGGCCGAATCGTCTTCGGGCTTCGGCGCGTCGCCCCCTGTCGTGCTCGGCTCGAATCGGAAGACGCCGTCCTCGCCCTGCGCGCCGAGGTTCTTCGCGAACCCTTTCAATGCATCCCCGAAATCGCTGGGAATCATCCAGACCTTGTTCGCGTCACCCTGCGCCATCTGAGGCAAGGTCTGCATGTACTGGTACGCAAGCAATTCGGGTGTTGGCTTGCCCGCCTTGATCGCTGCGAAGACCTTCTCGATCGCCTTGGCCTGACCCTGCGCTTGCAGGTACTTCGCGGCACGGTCGCCCTGCGCACGCAGAATGCGCGACTGACGCTCACCCTCGGCCGTCAGAATCGCGGCTTGCTTGGAGCCTTCGGCGGCGAGAATGCGGCTCTGCTTGTCACCCTCGGCGGTCTTGATGGCGGACTCGCGATGCCCCTCGGCCGTCAGAATGGTCGCCCGCTTCTCGCGGTCCGCCTTCATCTGCTTCTCCATCGACTCCTGGATCGACGGAGGCGGATCGATGCTCTTCAATTCGACTCGGGCGACGCGCAATCCCCAGCGACCCGTCGCCTCGTCCAGCACGCCGCGGAGCTGACCGTTGATGGAATCGCGCGACGTCAGCGTCTCCTCGAGGGTCATTCCGCCGACGACGTTACGAAGCGTGGTCGTCGTCAACTGCTCGACGCCGACGATGTAGTTGTTGATCTCGTACACGGCCGCTTGGGGATTGGTGACCTGGAAGTACACGACCGTGTCGATGGACACCGTCAGATTGTCCTTCGTGATGACCGGCTGCGGCGGGAACGAGACCACGCGCTCGCGCAGGTCGACCTTGGCACGAATCCGGTCGACGAACGGAACGAGGAACGTCAGCTGTCCGGACACGGTCTTCGAGTATCGACCGAGACGCTCGATCACAGCGGCGTCCGCTTGTGGAACCAACGCAATCGATTTCGCCACCAACACGACGACGAGCAGAACGATGACGCCGAGAACGATGAGTGCTGCCATGAAGCTACGGTCCCCTCCACACGACGGCGGTTGCGCCGTCTATTTCCATCACGGTCACGGTGGTGCCCGGCGCGTACACCTCGGTCTCGTCGAGAGGACGCGCCGTCCACACTTCCCCGCCGAGCTTGATCTGACCTTCGTGCGCCGTAACCTGTTCCAGCACAAGGGCGGTCTTACCGGTCAGCGCCGCTGCGTTGGTCGGCAGAAGCGGTGGCTTCGAGAACTTGCGCAACAGAATCGGCCTGACGCCGAGAACCAGAGCGAGTGAGACGACACCGAAGACGATCGCATCGGCCCACACCGGAAAGTCCGTCACCGCCGAGATACCGGCCGTCGCCAATGCACCACCGGCGAGCATGAGCAGAAAGAAGTCTCCCGTCAGCGCTTCGGCCGCCGCGAGTACGACTCCTGCGATGAGCCAGATGATCGCCGCCACATCGACCATACAACCACAATTCGGACATCAGGCGGCGTAGCAGCTGCACACGGAGCAGATCAAGCTTCCGTGACGAAGTCGACGAGCCGCTCGACCGCTCCGATCAACGGCGCCTCGAGATCACGGAACGAGGACACCGACGCGTACACGTGACGCCACCCGTCCTTCGGCGTACCCCACCCGAGTTCACGACAGATCCCGGTCTTCCAGTCCTCACCGCGAGGAATCTTCGGCCACGCGGAGATCCCGACGGCCTTCGGGCGAACGGCTTCCCATACATCGATGTACGGATGGCCCGTCACGAGGACGTTCGGGCCGAGCGACGTCGTCATTCTCGATTCCTTGGAGCCCTCGACGAGGTGATCCACCAGAACCCCGACGCGACGCCCGGGGCCGGGCTGGAATTCCGCGAGCCGCTCCCCCAGATTGTCCAGACCTTCCAGATGCTCGACGACGACTCCTTCGACACGGAGATCGTGACCCCAGACACGTTCCACCAGGGCCGCGTCGTGCACGCCTTCGACCCAGATCCGGCTCGCCCGGGCAGTACGCGCCCTGAGGTTCTCCACTTTCGTCGAGCCGGACGCCGATCGCGTCGACGTCGGCTTCTTCGGGGCCTCCGAGGCGCGCACGAGTGTGACGCGCTTGCCGTCGATCAGGAACGCGGCTTCGCGCAGCGCGAACAACCGCGTCGTGCGCGCCGAATCCTCGAGCCGAACGAAATCGCCGTCGTAGGTGCGTTCGAATCCGACGACGGCACCGCAGTAGCCGCTGGCCGCGTCCTCGACGACGAGACCACGCTCGGCCGGAACCTGCGGCGCAGGCACCTTCCGCATCCGAGAGTGCCCCGCAAGAATGTCTCCGCCGTACATGTCCGTCACGGCCCACCACGCTAGCGGCCCCCATGACTGCACGCGCGTCGCCACGCCGTCCTATGCTCGTGAGTCGTGAGTTCTCCCAGTGCAAGTCTTGCCGTGTGGGCCAGTTCCTGGCTGGCCGGTCTCGGCGCGCCCGACGACGTCATCGATGCGCTGACGGAATGGGCGCCCATGCATCTCCTCGTCGCGGGCGACGAACGATCCGCCGACGCCACCGGCCTGTCGTGGCCAACCCCGCGCGCCGACGGTGTCGCGGGCCTGCTCACGGTGATCCGGCGGCATCTTCCGACCCAGCGGACCGAGCCGGGCATCCAATTGCTGTTGCCGCACCCGGGCGCCACGACCAACCTCCCACCGAACACCCCGTTCTCTCGAAGTGCCATCGTGGCCGAACAGGCTGTCGTCGTAGGCGATTCGGGTACCACGGGCCTCGGAATAGTCCCCACCGTCGAGGGTCCCGACGTACTGCGTTGGACGGTGTTCGTCATCGATGTACCGCCGGCTGCGGCCAACGACTTCACACTCGGACAGGCCGAATACGCGATGCGCGACGCCGTGCGCGGTGCCGCCGACGCCCTGGGCTCGTTGCAGTCGCTGCCCACTCGATCCGACCTCGGTGACCCCCGTACCAGGATCGCCGCCGAACTCGCCGAGTTCTCACGGCATCGCTACCCGGCGGAGACACCGGAACGCGCACTCAGAGTGCTGGAGTCCGCCGACCGCGTCGCTGCGATCCTGTCCGTTGCAGGGCATTCGTCGCCGACCGAGGAAGCCACCGCCCGTTCCGCTGCAGCGCGAGAAGATCTGATCAGGCCACTGTGGACCGCGGTTCAATCTGCGCGCCTCGGTGCCGTGACGGCGAGTATCCAGTCGAGCGTGCCCCGACGCTGACGAGCTCTATCAGGCGTCCTCTGTCAGGCGTCAGACACGGGCACCGGCGCGTGTCGGCCGCGTCGGCTGCTCGCAGCACTGCAAGGCGCACCGCGCTCCGTTGAGTGTCGACCCGTAACGCGGCACCTCACCGACGCCGCGCGGAGCGCCTTCGGCGACGTACTCGCGAACCAGTTCGACGACCATCTGAGCGAACCGACGATCGGTGCCGGGGGTAGCTGCGCGGGCGAACGCCATGCCCAGCTCGCGTGCCTTGTCTTCGGCCTCGGTGTCGAGATCCCACACGACCTCGAGATGGTCCGAGACGAACCCGATCGGGCACACCACGACACTGTCGACGCCCTTGGCCGACAACGACTCCAGGTGATCGCAGATGTCCGGTTCGAGCCACGGGATCTGCGGCGGGCCCGACCTCGACTGCCAGACGACGTCGTAGTCGTCGATGCCCGACGCGGCCGCCACCAGTCGCGATGCTTCGGCGACCTGCCTGCTGTAGAGGTGTCCGCCGTCCTCCGGAGGTCCCGCGTTGGCGTCGGCGGCATCCGGAATGGAGTGGGCCGTGAACACCAGGCGTGCGCTTGCGCGGCGTTCGTCGGGGAGGGACTCGAGGGCGGAAGTGACCGCGTCGGAGAACGCGCCGATCATCGCCGGGTGGTCGTAGTACTGGCGAATCTTCACGAGGTCGGGCGCATCGTCTCCGACGGCGCCCCGAGCCCGAGCGATGTCTTCGTGGTACTGACGGCATCCGGAATATCCGCCCCACGCGGACGTCGGGAACACCAATGCGCGCTGCACGCCGTCGGATGTCATCTGCGCGACGGTGTCCTCCACCATCGGATGCCAGTTCCGATTGCCGAAATAGACAGGAAGGTCGATGCCCGCCGACGCGAGTTCCGTCTCGATCGCCGCGATGATGTCACGGTTGAGAGCGTTGATCGGCGACACACCGCCGAAGTGCATGTAGTGCTCGACCACCGCGTCGAGGCGTTCCGGCGGTACGCCTCGTCCGCGGGTGACGTTCTCCAGGAACGGCCGCACGTGAGCGGGTTCTTCCGGCCCGCCGAACGAGAGAACGAGGAGGGCGTCGTAGCCCGAGGACGTCGTCATGATCTCCATTGTGCGCCGCGCGCTCGTGTGACCGAACACGCACCGCCTCGTGAGTGGAAATGTGTACCAGGGCACACATTTCCACTCACGACGAGTTACATGCCTTCGGGCAGGTACGTGTTGTGGCTCGCGCCGCCGTCGACGTAGACGATCGACCCGGTGGTGCCCGGAAGCCAATCGGACAGCAACGCGACGACCGACTTGGCGACGACGGTCGGGTCGTCGTAGTTCCAGCCGATGGGAGACGCTGCATCCCAGTACTCGTTGAGCTGGTTCATCTTCTGCGCGTCACCGGTGGCGGTGCCTGCGATGGCCTTGGCAGCGAGGGTGCGGATAGGTCCCGCGGCAACGAGATTCGATCGAATACGCTTGGCCTGGCCGACCTCGCGAGCGACGTACCGGTTGACCGATTCGAGCGCGGCCTTCGCCACACCCATCCAGTTGTAGTACGGCATAGCGGTACGCGGATCGAAGTTCATGCCGACGATGGAGCCGTCCTCGTTCATGACCGGCAGCGCGGCGCGAGCGAGCGAGGCATAGCTCCACGCGGAGATCTCGAACGCCTTGGCGGCGTCGGGGCCTGGACCGTCGAGGAACGGCTTGGCATCCGGACCCATCAGGGTGCGCGGCGCGAACGCGATGGAATGCAGAACGCCGTCGAGTCCCTCCGGTGCGACCTCACGCACGCGATCGGCAAGTGCCGCAAGGTGTTCCTCGTTGGTCGCGTCCAGCTCGATGGCCGGCGGCACCGGCTGCGGCAGCCGCTGCGCGATGCGGTCGATCAGGCGCAACCGGTCGAACCCGGTGATGATGACCTTGGCACCTTGGTTCTGAGCCATCGCGGCCGCGTGGAACGCGATCGATGCATCGGTGATGATGCCGGTGACGAGAATTGTCTTGCCTTCGAGCAGTCCGCCCATGTGTCTTCCTTACCGAAATCGAATCGAAACGAGAAAAAATATCTGACCGTCGAGCGAGAACCTCAGTGCCCCATACCCATACCGCCGTCGACGGGGATGACCGCACCGGAGACGTACGCCGAGTCGGGGCCTGCGAGAAAGCTGACGACAGCAGCGACGTCCTCGGGCTGGCCGAGGCGCTGCAACGGGATGAACTCCTTTGCCTTGCTGCGCAAGTCGTCGGGCAGCTCGGCGGTCATGTCGGTCTCGATGAAACCGGGCGAAACGACGTTCGCCGTGATCGAACGCGAACCGAGCTCACGAGTGATCGAACGCGCCATACCGATGACGCCCGCCTTGGACGCTGCGTAGTTGATCTGGCCCGGGCCGCCACCGAGCGCGACGACGGAACTCAGGAACACCATGCGGCCCCATCGTGCGCGCAGCATCGCGCGGTTGGCGCGCTTCGCAACTCGGAACGCACCGGTCAGGTTCGCGTCGAGGACACGCTCGAACTGCTCCTCCGTCATACGCATCAGCAAGGTGTCGTCGGTGATGCCTGCATTGGCCACGAGCACCTCGACGGGACCCTGCTTCTCCTCGACCTCCTTGAAGGCCGCATCGACCGACGCCGAATCGGTCACGTCGCACTTCACGCCGAAAAGACCATCGGGCGCACCCGAGCCGCGATGCGTGACGGCCACCTTGTGGCCGTCGGCGGAGAGGCGTTGTGCGATGGCGAGGCCGATGCCTCGGTTACCTCCGGTGACGAGCACCGATCGTGCGATGAAGTCGGGTGTGGACATGCCTGCAACCTATCTGTTCGTGCGGAAATGACAAAGCAGCGCTACTGGTGAGTAATAACAGCGAATCACGGCAATCTTTGCCGAAGGACCAAAGCGGTGCCCAATCCCGTTGCGGTGAAAAGGACTCCGAGAATCAGCCAAGGCCGACTCGCGTCTCCACGGGTGACCTCGAATCCGATCTGTTCCTCGAGTGTGTCGTACACGGCACGAAGTT
Source organism: Rhodococcoides kyotonense (assembly GCF_900188125.1). GTDB lineage: Bacteria > Actinomycetota > Actinomycetes > Mycobacteriales > Mycobacteriaceae > Rhodococcoides > Rhodococcoides kyotonense. Next base: position 133,951 of record NZ_FZOW01000001.1, read on the forward strand.
CCTCCAGTGAGGATGCTGTGAAGAAACTCCCGCCCGACAGGTCCGCGATCTCACGCAGCGACGGATCGTCCACGGGGACCGGCACTCTCTCGACGCCGGAATCGTCCTCGATGTCGACCGTTCCGTAACTGGTTCCGAACGAGATGGTCGAGATCGGCACGTTCTTGTCCTTGGCGGCACGGGCAGCCGTGTATCCACCGCGCGGATCGTCGGGACTCTCCGGAACGGTCTGCTTACCGTCGGACAACAGCACGATCCGAGCGGGCGGGGCTGCGTCACCACCACCGAGGACGGCACCGAGCGTGTCGATCGATTGCAACGACGTGAAGATGGCCTCACCGGTCGCGGTGCGCTCGCTCAGTTGCAGCTTGTCGATCGCCGCCTTGGTGGCCTCTCGATTCGCCGTCGGCGACACCAACACCGATGCCGTACCCGCGAAGGCCACGAGACCGAGGTTGATACCGGGCGTCAGCCCGTCGGCGAACGACTTGCCCGCTTCCTGCGCCGCGGCAAGACGGGAGGGCTCGACGTCGGTCGCTTCCATCGACAGGGACACATCGATGACGAGCATGACCGTCGCGCGGTTCCGCGGTACCCGCTGATCCGATGTCGGCCCCGCCAGTGCGACGGTCAGCAGCAGTAGCCCTACCAACACCAGCGCCGTGGGAACGTGCCGCCAATATCCGGGACGTGTGGGCGCGACCTTCTCGAGAAGGTCCATGTTGGAGAAGCGCAGCGTGTGCTTGTGCCGGGAACGCTGTACGACGACGTACCCGACGACGAGGCCGATGACGACGAGCAGGAACAGCAGCCACCACGGCGACGTGAAATCCGACAGGCTCACCGGCGACCCGCCCGGGCATTGTTGACGGCACTCGCACCGAGTGTGTGACGGCGCGACGAGACGAACCTGACGACGTCGGCGATCCAGTCACCGTCGGTCCGCAGTGTCATGCGCGGCGCCCCGCACCGACGCAACGCGCGCTCGACGTCGGACCGGTGAGTCGCGGCCGCGTCGGCGAAGTCCGACCGCAGTCGCGGTGTCACGCTGAATTCGCGGGTGCGTCCGGATTCGGGGTCGTGCAGCACCACATCTCCGATGTCGGGTAATTCGAGGTCGCGAGGATCGACGACCTCGACCGCCAGCACATCGTGCCGGGCCGAGATCGCGCGCAGAGAGCGCTCCCAGTCGATCTCGCCGAGGAAATCGCTGATCACGACGGCCATTCCACGCCGCCGTTGCGGGCGACGCAGCGACTCGATCGCCCCCTGGAGGTCTCCGCGCACACCGTCGGCGGCACTCGGCGTGGTGGCTATCGTGCGCAACATCGACTGCAGATGAATGCGTCCACTCCTGGCGGGAATGCGTGTCGTGCGCTCACCCGTCGCGACGACGGCGCCGATACGGTTGCCTCCCCCGCTGGTCAGGTGTGTGATCGCCGCGGCCGCCGCCACCGCGAGGTCACGCTTCTCGCATCCGGTCGTGCCGAAATCCAGGCTGGCGGAGAGATCGATCACCATCCACGTCTCGAGCTCACGGTCGGCAACGGATTGACGGACGTGCGGATGCGTCGTGCGTGCGGTGACCGACCAGTCCATTTGGCGAACGTCGTCGCCCGGTTGATACTCGCGCGCGTCCCCCGGCTCGGAACCCGGTCCGGGAATCAGACCCAGGTGGTCTCCGTGCAGGACACCATCGAGACGACGACGCACGGTGAGCTCGAGTGTCCGCAGCGCGGCTGTCAGCGTCGGGTCGCGAAGCTCGCCGCTCCGGAAGGACGGCGGACGCGCTTCGGCCGACCGGGCTGTTGCCCCGCTCACTGCTTCTGGCTACCCACGGCCGGTGTGTTCCCTGCAGGCTTGTCCAGAGACGGTGCCGGTGCGCCGGGCTGCTGCCCGTTACCGTGAATCGGCCCAGGCCCCTGCTGGGGTCCGTTCTGTTGCGATGCGTTCTGTTGCGGTCCCTGCTGCTGAGGTGCCTGCTGGAGCGGTCCGTGCTGCTGCGGGACTCCGGCCGGCTGCTGAGGTGCCTGCTGATGAGCCACCGGCTGCTGCGGACCCGGTACCGCCTGCGGCGAGACCTGGGGCAGTCCGACGGTCTGCAACACCCGGGTGATGACGTCCTCCGGTGTCACCTCGTCGGCCAGCGCGTCGTACGACAGCACGAGACGGTGACGCAGTACATCGGGGATGACTTCGAGCACGTCCTGCGGGACGACGTAATCACGCCCGCGAAGCAGGGCAAGCGCGCGTGATGCGGAGATGATGCCGAGCGTGGCGCGCGGTGACGCTCCGTACGCGATCCAGCTGGCGACGTCGTCGAGACCGAGCTGCTCCGGCGTTCTGGTCGCGGCGATGACCCGCACGACGTAGTCCACCAACGCATGGTGGACGAACACCGAGCTCGCGACGTTCTGCAGCCGCACCAGTTCGACGGGGTCGAGAATCTGCTTGGGCGTCGGCACCGCCGTTCCCATGCGGTAGACGATCTCGCGCTCTTCCTCGACGGACGGGTAGTCGACGACGATCTTGAAGAGGAAGCGGTCGCGCTGCGCCTCGGGAAGCGGGTACACGCCCTCGTTCTCGATCGGATTCTGCGTCGCCATGACGAGGAACGGGTCGGGCATCGGGAAGGTCTTTCCACCGATCGACACGTGCCGCTCCGCCATGACTTCCAGCAGTGCGGACTGCACCTTCGCGGGCGCGCGGTTGATCTCGTCGGCGAGGACGAAATTCGCGACGACCGGACCGAGTTCGGTGTCGAATTCCTCGCGACCCTGCCGGTAGATGCGAGTACCGATGAGGTCGGTGGGCACGAGGTCGGGCGTGAACTGCACGCGAGAGAACGATCCCCCGACAACCTTCGCGAACGTCTCGACCGCGAGAGTCTTGGCGACGCCTGGGACGCCCTCGAGCAGAACGTGGCCACGGGCCAGAAGACCGACGAGAATGCGCTCGACCAACCGATCCTGACCGACGATCACTCGTTTGACCTCGTAGACGGCCTTCTCGAGCGTCCGAACATCGTGCGCGAGTCCGGCACCGTCCGTCCGGCTGGAACCGCCCCCGGTCGGTACGCTGCCGTTCGATTCGCTGCCGTCACGTGATGTCACCAAGAATTCACCGCTTTCACTCGCATCGTCTCTCGGGCACGTCGGTGTCCCCCCGTCAACTATTCCAGGTGATGCTCGCGCGTGCGACGAAGGCCGACGCAAGGCTGCCGGCGGCACCCACCCACTCAGGACACCATACGCACGGCGTAGGGCGTCATACCGCTGTATCGCACGGGTGACACCTTGACGACATCGCCGGACTGCGGCGCCTCCAGCATCTTGCCGTCGCCCAGATAGAGCGCGACGTGCTGACTCGCATTGGGACCGTAGAACAGCATGTCGCCCCTCTTCATGTCCGAGGACGGCACTTGCTTGCCTGCGGTGTACTGATAGCCCGTGTAGTGCGGGAGAGAGATTCCGAGGCCTGCGAACGCGTAGATCATCAATCCCGAGCAGTCGAATCCGACCTTGTTGTAGTCGCCGTAGCTGTCGGCGACCCCGCCGTCGCGGATGCCCTTGGTCGGTCCGTTCTCGTCGCCGCCGCCCCATGAGTAGGGCACGCCGAGCTGCGACATTCCGCGGTCGATAGCCAGTTCGACAGCTGCGCTACCAGTGAGTGACGGGTTGCTCTGGCCCGAACTCCTGGGTTTCTTCGGGGTGGGCGTACTGGTCCCGGAGCTGCTGTCGGAGCCGCTGCTCGAATCGCTTCCCGAGTCACTGCTGGAGTCGTCGATGTCGGTGTGCGCGCGCTGGCCCTCCGCGGCCGCGGCAGCCGCGGCAGCCGCCGCTTGGTTCGCTGCAACTCGCGCTGCCGCCTGTACCGCGGCTTCTCGGGCGGCAGCAGCCGCAGCCGCGATCGCGGCATCCTCGGCCGCTTTCTGCTGTTCCCACGCCGAGTACGCGACGCGTTGATCCTGCAGGCCGGCCACTTCGGAACGCGCCGAGTCGAGTTGAACCTGCGCCGCATCGCGCTGGCCCTCGATCGCGACCTTCTGCTCCGCCTGGGCCTGCAATGCGGCACGAGCGACTGCGATCGCCTCTTCCGCCTCTGCCTTCTTGCCCTCTGCTTCCGCGGACGCCGCGTCGGCCTGCTGCTTGGATTCGCGCGCCGACGATTCCTTGTTCGCCTGTTCCGTACGTGCTCGCTGCAACCCGTCGAGAACCGCATTCTGACTGTTCGACAGGACCTTCAGCACCTGCGCGCGATCGAGGACGTCGTCCGGACCCGTCGATCCCAGGAACGACGCGACGGACGCGACACCGGTCCCCTGCGTGTAGCTCGATCGTGCGAACTCGTCGAATTTCGTCTGCGCGGCCTGGATCTGCGTTCCCGCGTCGGCCAGAGCTTGCTGCGCAGTGACGACGAACTGCGCTGCTAGGTCCGCCGCGTCGCGCGCGTTCTGCAGGTCCACGAGCGCTTTGTTGACGTCCTCGCGCTTGATCGCGACGTCGTCGTCCAGTTGTGCGAGCTGTTGATTCGCCGCAGCGACCTGATTGATGAGGTCACCGACTGCACCGAGTTGGGAGTCGACACGCGAGCCCGCAGCAGCGATGTCGGAGTCCGATGGATTGGGCGGCGGAGGTGGCACAGCGGCAGCGGTTCCCGACACCGCACTCGTCAACGCGACCACGAGGCCGGCCCCGACCAGCAGTCGAGCAGTACCCGAGAACGCGCTGCGGCGAGTGCCGCGGAATGCTCGTCGCCTCACGAAATATCTCCCTCGCTCCGGCACTCGCGACGCTCGAAACGAACGTCGTCGCCGGACGAGCGGGTGGCTCACACCCACGTCGGATGCGCCTGTCTTGCTCGCCGAGCAGGGAGAAAGCACGCAGCAACACGACAGGTGCAGACCACATCAGCCACACCCGAAGCATCGGCTACCCGTATCCCCACGGATAGACCTCTGCCCTCTGCGACACTCCTTCCCCAGCAGTGCCAATGGCACCGTACGACACTTTGCCCTCTAATGAAACTCCAGTCACAAAGAACACATTTGTAATTCGACCTGCGAAAACGCGCTGAACTCGCGGTATGCCGGAAACAATTCTTCGGTCTTTTTCCGGACACGACGAAAAACGCCCCGACCGTCGAGGTCGGGGCGCCGAAGAGGTCCGCTGGGACCCGTCAGGATTCGGTGGTCTGCACCGTGGTCGACCGTCGCCGGATCTTCGCAACGGCCGTGGCTGCTGCGGCACCCGCGACGATCACGACGATGACTCCGGTCATCAACGCCCAGGGCGTCTGATCTCCGACGAGTTCGTCGACGAAGTTGTCCGCCGCGACCACGGGATCACCCGTGTACGTGCGGTCCTGGCCGGCCTCCAGGGTGACGCGGCTGACCGTGTCACTGAACGATCCGACCTGACCTGGACTGAGTACGAGCACCGTGCCGCCGTCCTGCGCGCCGACCGCCGTTGCGAGGTCTCGCAACTGCGAATCGTGCGACGGGTTGTTCTCGACGACGACGATGCTCAGATCGATGCCGTTGTCCTCGGCGCGGTCCACGGCGCCGAGCAACGCGTCCTCGATGGACGGAGGCGCGCTGACGCCGGTTTCCCGAACCTCGGCCACGATCGTGTCCACATCGACACCGGGGGGAACATCCGCGGCAAGCGGAACGAAGGCCGCGAGCGGGGCAATGGCAAGGAACGGTTCAGGCATCTCTCGTCCAGTCGAATAAACGCGGCTTCACTTCTCGATCGGGGTACGACCGCACCGCACAGACCATAGCGGCAAGGGCTGGCCGAGCCGGTTCGGCCCGCCGAAGGTGTAGGCCTCGACCCGACGCTCCCCACATTGCGAAGCCACCGCACCGTGCGCGAGGATCGAGGGCGCAGGGCACGCATGCAGCAATGTAGGCTGCCCTTCGTTTCAACAGGACAAGCGTACTGTTAGACTCGACATCGAGACGCCAGCCGTGCCAACCGGCGCGCGAGAAACGTCTCGCTTCAACCGTCGACACAGCCCCGTCGGCGGTGTGCCTCATAGACGAGTGGAGCTGAAGTGACCGCCAGTAATGATTCATTCGGTGCAAAGGGCACCCTCGAAGTCGGAGAGAACTCGTACGAGATCTTCCGCCTGTCGGCCCTGCCCGGCGCCGAGAAGTTGCCCTACGCGCTGAAGGTCCTCGCGGAGAACCTCCTTCGCACCGAGGACGGTGCCAACATCACCGCCGACCACATCCGTTCGATCGCGTCGTGGGACCCGTCCGCGGACCCCAGCATCGAAATCCAGTTCACCCCTGCGCGCGTCATCATGCAGGACTTCACCGGCGTTCCCTGTGTCGTCGACCTCGCGACGATGCGTGAAGCCGTCACGACCCTCGGCGGCGACCCGAACAAGGTCAACCCGCTGTCCCCCGCCGACATGGTCATCGACCACTCGGTCATCCTCGACGTCTTCGGCAAGGCCGACGCACTCGAGCGCAACGTCGATCTCGAGTACGAGCGCAACGGTGAGCGGTACCAGTTCCTTCGTTGGGGCCAGGGCGCGTTCGACGACTTCAAGGTCGTCCCCCCCGGCATGGGCATCGTCCACCAGGTCAACATCGAGTACCTGGCACCGACGGTCATGACCCGCAAGGGCCAGGCATACCCCGACACCTGCGTCGGCACCGACTCGCACACGACGATGGTCAACGGCCTCGGCGTTCTCGGCTGGGGCGTCGGCGGCATCGAGGCCGAGGCAGCCATGCTCGGCCAGCCCGTCTCCATGCTCATCCCCCGCGTCGTCGGCTTCAAGCTGTCCGGTGAGATCAAGCCGGGCGTCACGGCGACCGACGTCGTGCTCACCGCGACCGAGATGCTCCGCAAGCACGGTGTCGTCGGCAAGTTCGTCGAGTTCTACGGCAAGGGCGTCTCCGAGGTTCCGCTGGCGAACCGCGCGACCCTCGGCAACATGAGCCCCGAATTCGGTTCCACCGCAGCGATCTTCCCGATCGACGAAGAGACCATCAACTACCTGCGCCTCACCGGCCGCAGCGACGAGCAGCTCGCTCTCGTCGAGGCGTACGCGAAGGAACAGGGCATGTGGCACGACCCCGAGAACGAGGCCGTGTACTCGGAGTACATCGAGCTCGATCTCGGCGACGTCGTTCCGTCGATCGCAGGGCCGAAGCGTCCGCAGGACCGCATCCTTCTGTCGGACTCGAAGGTCGCATTCCGCAAGGACATTCACAACTACGTCGAAGAGAACTACCCGACCGAGCACACGCAGCTCGACGAGGCAGTCGAAGAGTCGTTCCCGGCATCCGATCCGGCCACGCTGTCCTTCGCCGACGACGGCGCAGTCGACGTGCAGTCCGCCGCGTACGGTTCCGACGGTCGTCCGAGCAAGCCGGTCCGCGTCGTCACCGACGAGGCAGGCGAGTTCGTTCTCGACCACGGTGCAGTCGTCGTTGCAGGCATCACGTCCTGCACCAACACCTCCAACCCCTCGGTCATGCTCGGTGCAGCGCTGCTGGCTCGTAACGCCGTCGAGAAGGGCTTGTCCACGAAGCCGTGGGTCAAGACGAACATGGCGCCGGGTTCGCAGGTCGTCACCGACTACTACGAGAAGGCCGGCCTGTGGCCGTACCTCGAGAAGCTCGGCTACTTCCTCGGCGGCTACGGATGCACCACGTGCATCGGTAACACCGGCCCGCTGCTCGAGCCGATCTCGAAGGCGATCAACGACAACGATCTCTCGGTCACCGCGGTCCTGTCCGGTAACCGTAACTTCGAGGGTCGCATCTCCCCCGACGTCAAGATGAACTACCTGGCCTCGCCGCCGTTGGTCATCGCGTACGGACTCGCGGGAACGATGGACTTCGACTTCGAGAGCGACTCGCTCGGAACGGATCACGAGGGCAACCCCGTGTTCCTGAAGGACATCTGGCCGTCGTCGCAGGAGATCGAAGAGACGATTCAGTCCGCGATCAGCCGTGACATGTTCAGCAAGTCCTACGAGACCATCTTCGCCGGCGACAGCCGTTGGCAGAACCTGTCCACCCCCGAGGGTGACACGTTCGAGTGGGATCCGAAGTCCACGTACGTGCGCAAGCCTCCGTACTTCGACGGCATGACGATGGATCCGGAACCCGTCAAGGACATCAAGGGCGCCCGCGTCCTCGCGCTCCTGGGCGACTCGGTCACCACCGACCACATCAGCCCAGCAGGACCCATCAAGTCCGGAACCCCTGCCGCGCAGTACCTGGATTCGCACGGCGTCGAGCGCAAGGATTACAACTCCCTTGGTTCGCGTCGCGGCAACCACGAGGTCATGATTCGCGGAACGTTCGCGAACATCCGGTTGCGCAACCAGCTCCTCGACGACGTCTCGGGCGGCTACACCCGTGACTTCACGCAGGAAGACGGCCCGCAGGCCTTCATCTACGACGCGTCGCAGAACTACCAGGCCGCCGGCATCCCGCTCGTCGTCCTCGGCGGTAAGGAATACGGTTCGGGATCGTCGCGCGACTGGGCTGCCAAGGGCACGTCTCTGTTGGGTGTCAAGGCCGTCATCACCGAGTCGTTCGAGCGCATCCACCGCTCGAACCTCATCGGAATGGGTGTTGTCCCGCTGCAGTTCCCGGCAGGCGAGAGCGCGAAGTCGCTGAAGCTCGACGGAACCGAGACGTTCGACATCATCGGTATCGAGAAGCTGAACGAGGGCGTCACGCCGAAGACGATGTCCGTCACGGCAACGAAGACCGACGGCAGCAAGATCGAGTTCGACGCAGTCGTGCGCATCGATACCCCCGGTGAGGCGGACTACTACCGCAACGGTGGCATCCTGCAGTACGTGCTGCGCAACATGATCAGGGGCTAGGCGCCACACGCTGGTGCCGCATCGTCGGCCCAGCACGCGCGAAGCGCTCACGACCATGACACCGGTGGATTCGCCACTGTGCTCGTGGTCGTGAGCGCTTTGCGTTGATGGCTACCTGTCGGCGAAGACGGCCGAGAGAGCGAACCAGCTGTCCGACGAAGGAGGAGTGCACTTGCCCAAGGTCAGTGAAGACCAGTTGGCTGCGAGGCGAAGCGAGATCCTCGACGGGGCCCGTCGATGCTTCGGCGAGTTCGGGTACGAAGGTGCGACGGTTCGTCGGTTGGAAGAAGCCACCGGGCTCTCGCGTGGCGCGATCTTCCACCACTTCAAGGACAAGGACGGACTGTTCCTCGCACTCGCGCAGGAAGATGCGCGGCGCATGGCCGAGGTCGCCGCCAACCAGGGCCTCGTTCAGGTGATGAGAGACATGCTCGAACAGCCCGACCGATTCGAGTGGCTCGGTACGAGGTTGGAGATCGCCCGCCGTCTACGTACCGACGCGGAGTTCCGCGAGAGCTGGTCGGAGAAGTCCGCCGAGTTGACCGACGCGACCCTCGCGCGTCTCGAACGGCAGAAGACCGCGGGCCGTCTGCGTGACGACGTACCGAAGGACGTCATGCTCGACTACCTCGACCTCGTGTTGGATGGCCTGGTAGCCCGAATCGCGTCCGGGCAGGGCGACAAGAACCTGTCCGCGGTGCTCGATCTCGTCGAGGAGTCCGTGCGAAAACAGGAGACGAGCGGCTAGTCCGTCCGGTCCGTTCTCTTTCTCCGATTCGGACCACCGCGCGTACGCAGCGGTGTGTCCGACTCGGCGAGCACCTTGTGCACGAATCCGTACGACCGACCTGTCTGCTGCGCCAGAACTCGGATGCTGGCGCCAGCGGTGTACTGCTCCACGAGCTGCGATCTCAGCCGATCACGCGAATCACCGGTGATACGTGCGCCTTTCGAGTACCCGGCTTCCCCCGCGGACACTGCACCGCTCGATCGCATTCGTCCCATGGCGTCCTCCAGTCAGCGACATACACTCACCGAAAACCCCCGTCCGTTCAGGGTAGAGGAGGCCGCGGCTGCGCCATCGGAGAACAGCCGAATCACGCCAGCTGAATCAGCTCCAGGTAGTCCTGCGACCAATGGTCCTCGGTGCCGTCGGGCAGCAGGATCACACGCTCCGGTGACAGCGCCTCGGCCGCACCCGGATCGTGTGTCACGAGAACCACCGCACCCTTGTAACTGCGCAACGCGTCGAGGACCTGCTCACGTGAGATGGGGTCCAAGTTGTTGGTCGGCTCGTCGAGAAGCAGAACGTTGGCAGCCGACGACACGAGCCCGGCCAGTGCCAGTCGGGTCTTCTCACCACCGGACAGCGTTCCTGCCGGCTGCTCCAACTGCGGGCCGGTGAACATGAACGCACCGAGCAGCGACCTCAGCTCCTGCTCCCCCGTGTCCGGAGCCGCGTGACGAATGTTCTCCCACACGCTGGCGTTGTCATCGAGTGTGTCGTGCTCCTGCGCGAAGTAGCCGACGCGAAGCCCGTGGCCTGGTTCGAGTGCACCCGAGTCGGATTTCTCGGTCCCGGCGAGAATCCGCAGCAGCGTCGTCTTGCCTGCACCGTTCAACCCGAGTACGACGACGCGGCTGCCGCGGTCGATTGCCAGGTCGACGCCTGCGAAGATCTCCAACGACCCGTACATCTTGGTCAGGTTCGACGCCATCAGGGGCGTCTTGCCGCACGGCGCAGGCTCGGGGAATCGAATGTGCGCGACCTTGTCGGACACGCGCTCGGCATCCAGATTGGCGAGCAACTTGTCGGCGCGCTTCGCCATGTTCTGTGCCGCAACGGCTTTCGTCGCCTTCGCCCCCATCTTGGCCGCCTGGGCACGCAACGCGCCCGCCTTCTTCTCGGCGTTCGCGCGTTCGCGGCGTCGACGCTGCTCGTCGGTGGCACGCGCGTCGATGTACTTCTTCCAGTTCATGTTGTAGATATCGGCCTCACCGCGCACGGCGTCGAGGAACCAGACACGATTGACGACGTCGCCGAGCAATTCGACGTCGTGGCTGATGACGATGAGTCCACCCTCGTGGTTCTGCAGGAAGCCACGAAGCCAGTTGATCGAGTCGGCGTCGAGGTGGTTGGTCGGCTCGTCGAGCAGAAGCGTGGTGTCGGACCTGCCGCCACTACCGTCGGATGCGGCGAACAGAATGCGTGCCAACTCGACTCGACGACGCTGTCCACCGGAGAGCGTGCGCAGCGGCTGCGCCAGGATGCGATCGGGCAATCCGAGACTGTTGGAGATCCGTGCGGCTTCGCTCTCTGCCTCGTAGCCGCCCAACGACGCGAAACGCTCTTCGAGTGCGCTGTACTTCCGCACCGCCTTGTCGAGACGATTTTCGTCGGCGACCTCCTCCATCAGCGCCTGCTGCTTCTCCATCTGACGCAGCAGAGTGTCGAGGCCGCGAGCGGAGAGCACCCGGTCCTTGGCCAGCACGTCGAGATCGCCCTCTTTGGGGTCCTGGGGTAGGTACCCGAGGTCGCCGCTGCGAACGACTTCGCCTGCGTACGGCTCGCCCTCCCCCGCAAGAATTCGCAACGTGGTGGTCTTGCCTGCGCCGTTACGCCCGACGAGCCCGATGCGGTCTCCGGCCTGCACGCGCAGCGCAGGTCCAGGGGCGGACAGCAACGTGCGGACACCGGCACGAACTTCCAAGTCGGTGGCGGTGATCACGCATGGGCTCCTAGCGATTGTGGGCAAGTGTCATCGGCGAGGCGGGCAGCAACGCGGTGAATGGTGCTCGAGACGCGCCCGAGCAACCACTCATTTTAGCTGCTCCCGGAGTGTGCTTACGCCACCCTGCCCAGTGACCCCGGTAACGTCTCGCGCATGACCACCGCGAACGCAGCACACGAGAAGGATCTGACCGGCCGAGTTGCTCTGGTCACAGGAGCGAGCCGAGGAATCGGGAAAGCAATTGCCGCCGAACTGCTGTCCCGCGGCGCAGCCGTGACGATCACGGCACGCAAGCCCGAACCTCTCGCCGACGCGGCCGAAGAACTGCTCGCGGCGGGCGCCGACGGAGCTCGCGTTCTCGGGGTGCCGGGGAACGCAGGCGACGCAGAGTCTCGACGCGACGCGGTGGCACAGACGATCGCGACGTTCGGCTCGCTCGACATTCTCGTCAACAACACCGGCATCAACCCCGTGTACGGCTCGCTCATGGAGGCCGATCTCGACGGCGTGAAGAAGATCTTCGACACCAACGTCGTCGCCACACTCGGTTTCGTTCAGGAGGCCTACCGACAGTGGATGGGTGAGCACGGCGGCGCGGTCGTCAACCTCGCCAGTGTCGCCGGAATTCGCTCGACGGGAGTCATCGCCGCGTACGGCGCGTCCAAAGCTGCCCTGATCCGTCTGACGGAAGAACTCGCGTGGCAGCTCGGCCCTGCCATTCGCGTCAACGCCGTCGCGCCCGGAGTCGTCAAGACGAAGTTCGCCGAGGCGTTGGTCGCGGCAGGTGAGGACAAGGCGTCGGCGATGTATCCGATGAAGCGCCTCGGCACCCCGGAGGACGTGGCGTCGCTCGTCGGGTTCCTCGTGTCCGACGAGTCGTCGTGGATCACCGGCGAAACCGTGCGGATCGACGGCGGGCTGCTGGCCACCGGAGGGCTGTGAAACCGATCGGCTCGCCTTCGGCCGACCTCGTCGTCGTCGGGTTGGGACCTGCCGGACGGTCGCTGGTTCACCGCGCGTCGAACGCAGGGATCGACGTCCTGGGTGTGGACCCACACCCGAATCGAGTGTGGACACCGACCTACTCCGCATGGGCCGACGAGCTTCCGGACTGGTTGCCTGCGTCGGTCGTCGCGACGTCGACCACCCACCCCGCGGCGTGGACGACCCGGCGGCAATCGATCGGTCGGACGTACTGCGTGCTGAACACCGGTGCGCTGCAGCAGGCGCTCGAGGTGAAGCCATCCGACATCGTCGCGGCAAACGCGTCGACGATCCGCGAGAACGTGGTCACGTTGGCCGACGGCACGATCGTCCGCGGGCGCACCGTCGTCGATGCCCGCGGTTCCGTGGGCATCATCGGACTCGCCGAACAGACTGCCTACGGCATCGTCGTCGACCGCGCAGTGGGCGAGACACTTCTCGAGGGTGAGGGCGCCTGGTTCATGGACTGGCGCCCGGACAACGGCTCCGACAGCGCCGACACGCCCAGCTTCCTGTACGCGGTCGCGCTCGACGAGAATCGCATTCTCCTCGAAGAGACATGCCTCGTCGGGACACCTGCGCTCGACCCGGCCGTCTTGCGAGACAGACTCGTGGAACGGCTGCGCCGCCGTGGATTCGAGCCGACGGGCGCCGAAGCCGTCGAACGGGTGAAGTTCGCCGTGCAGCCTCCACCACGCGATCGCGCCGACCACGGAGTGCGACGGTTCGGGGCCCGTTCCCCGCTGATGCATCCGGCCACGGGCTACAGCGTCGCCGCCTCGCTCGCGACGACGGATGCGTTTCTCGACGCGGTGACGACCGGCCGGTCGCCCGTGACGCCGTCGATCTGGGCCGTCCAGCGGCTGCGCAACTTGGGGCTTCGAACCGCGTTGAACCTGGAAGCGCGGCAGATTCCGCACTTCTTCGCAAGCTTCTTCGCGCTGCCGGTACCGCTGCAGACGGCGTACCTGTCCGGTCGAAGCGACCTGCGCGGCACCCTGTCTGCAATGACACGGATGTTCCCGACACTGCCGCCGAGCGCTCGTCTCGCGATCGCGAGAACCGTCGTCGGCAGATGAATCGGGCCTTACGCTCGACACGACTGACGTTTCTCGGGAATCATGAACCCCATGCGTAGCATCTGGAAGGGATCGATCGCCTTCGGGCTCGTCAACGTGCCGGTGAAGGTCTACTCCGCGACGGAGACTCACGACATACGGTTCCACCAGGTCCACGCCAAAGACGGCGGTCGCATCAAATACGACCGGGTGTGCTCGGAGTGCGGAAAGTCGGTGCAGTTCGCCGACATCGACAAGGCGTACGACTCGCCCGACGGCGACCGAGTCATCCTGACCGACGACGACTTCGACAAGCTCCCGGCAGCGGAGAAACACGAGATTCCGGTCCTCGAATTCGTGCCGACCGACCAGATCGACCCGATCCTCTACGACAAGAGCTACTTCCTCGAACCCGACTCGACGTCTCCCAAGGCGTACGTGCTGCTGAGGCAGACGCTGCTCGAAACCGAACGCACCGCGCTCGTGCACTTCACTCTGCGGCAGAAGACGCGTCTCGCGGCGCTGCGGGTACGCGACGAGACTCTGGTGATCCAGACGCTGCTGTGGCCCGACGAAGTGCGGGCCGCGGAGTTCCCGTCGCTCGACGATGCACCCGAGGCACGGCCGCAAGAGGTGAAGATGGCGACGTCGTTGGTGGAGAGCATGTCATCCGACTTCGACCCGACCGAATTCACCGACGACTACCAAATCGAACTGCGCAAGTTGCTCGACGACACCATCGCGAACGGCGGCGAGAAGGTCATCCACACCGAGGAGGAATCCTCGGACGAGGGTGAGGACGCCGAGGTGGTCGACTTGGTGGCGGCCCTGCAGCGCAGCGTCGAAGCAGCGGGTCGGAACGCCAAGAGTTCGTCCACGGAATCGTCCGAGAACCCCCCGGCCAAGAAAGCACCCGCCAAGAAGACCGCAGCGAAGAAGGCTCCTGCCAAAAAAGCTGCCGCCAAAAAAGCGCCGGCCAAGAAGACCGCAGCGAAGAAGAGTCCCGCGAAGAAAGCCGACGACGACGGTCAGGCGCGCAAGGGCGCCTGAGTCGCTCGACAAAGAGGTACGACCAGGTGGCTACCTGGTCGTACCTACGAATCCATCTAGACGGTGAAGCCGAGCGCCCTGAGCTGCTCGCGGCCGTCCTCGGTGATCTTGTCCGGGCCCCACGGCGGCATCCAGACCCAGTTGATCTTCAGGTCCGAGCACAGGCCACTGCGCACGAGCGCGCCACGTGCCTGATCCTCGATGACATCGGTCAGCGGACACGCCGCAGACGTCAGGGTCATGTCGATCGTGACGATGTCCTCGGTGTCGATCTTGATGTCGTACACGAGACCCAGGTCGACGACGTTGATACCGAGCTCGGGATCGACGACGTCGCGCATCGCCTCTTCGAGATCTTCGAGTACCGCGATCTCCTCGGCGGTGAGTTCGACGGGCGCCGACTCACCTTCCGGTGCCTGCGGTCCCCCAGCTGCCTGTGTATCCGCTGCCTGTGTTTCGGTCATGCTTGCTGTCCTTCGGATCGAGCGGGAGTTTCTTCTACTATTCGAACAACCGCGTCCTTGAAAGCCATCCACCCCAGCAACGCGCATTTGACGCGCGCTGGATACTTCGACACTCCGGCGAAAGCAATTCCGTCACCGATGACGTCTTCGTCACCTTCGACGCTACCCCTGCTTCCGACCATCTGACTGAATGCGTCGACGATCTGCAGCGCCTCCGAAACCGATTGTCCGACGACCTGATCGGTGAGCACGGACGTCGCAGCCTGGCTGATGGAACATCCCTGGCCGTCGTACGAGACGTCTGCGACCGTGCCCTCGTCGTCGATGTGCACTCGAAGTGTCACTTCGTCGCCGCACGTCGGGTTGACGTGATGAACCTCGGCGCCGAACGGCTCACGCAGGCCACGGCCGTGCGGATGTTTGTAATGGTCCAGGATCACGTCCTGGTACATCTGCTCCATCCGCATGTCACGCCACCTCGCCTGTTCCGAAGAAACTCTGCGCACGCTGAATGGCGGCGACCAGTGCATCGACCTCGTCGAGCGTGTTGTAGAGAGCGAACGACGCCCGTGCCGTGGCCGCGACACCGAACCTGCGATGCAGAGGCCAGGCGCAGTGATGCCCGACGCGGATCGCCACACCCTCGTCGTCCAGGATCTGACCCAGGTCGTGTGCGTGAATGCCGTCGACGACGAACGAGACGGCCGAACCTCGGTCCACGTTGTCCGTAGGCCCGATGACGCGCACGCCGTCGAGCGCGGCGAAGCGTTCCAACGTAGCGCCGACGAGACTGTGCTCGTAACCGGCAATGCGGGCCATGCCGATCTTGTCGAGGTAGTCGACTGCAGCTCCGAGCCCGACGACCTGCGACGTCATCGGCACGCCTGCCTCGAAACGCTGAGGCGGCGGCGCGTACGTCGTCTTTTCCATCGTCACGGTTTCGATCATGGAGCCACCCGTGACGAACGGGGGCATCGCGTCGAGCAGCGCAGCCTTGCCGTACAGAACACCGACGCCCGACGGCCCGAGCATCTTGTGTCCGGAGAACGCCGCGTAGTCGACATCCAGAGCATGAACGTCGACGCTCATGTGCGGCACAGATTGGCATGCATCGAGTACGACGAACGCGCCGACGGCACGAGCACGACGCACCAATTCCGCGACCGGCGCGACCGCACCGGTGACGTTCGACTGATGCGTGAACGCGACGACCTTGACGGCTTCGGTCAGCTCGAGCGAATCCAGATCGATTCGGCCGTCGTCGGTGACGCCGTACCAACGCAGCGTGGCGCCGGTACGACGCGCGAGTTCTTGCCACGGAACAAGATTCGCGTGGTGTTCGAGCTCGGTGACGACGATCTCGTCACCGGGACCGACACGATGCTCGAACCGATCGTCACCGAAGACGTACGTCACGAGATTGAGCGATTCGGTGGCGTTCTTGGTGAACACGATTTCGTCGACGTCCGCCCCGACGAACGACGCGATCGCCGCTCGCGCACCCTCGTAGGCGTCGGTTGCTTCCTCCGCGAGCTGATGTGCGCCGCGGTGAACCGCGGCGTTGCACGTCAGCAGAAAGTCGCGTTCGGCGTCGAGAACCTGAAGCGGACGTTGGGACGTGGCCCCCGAGTCGAGGTACACCAACGGCTTACTGTCGCGAACTTGTCGCCCGAGAATCGGAAAGTCGGCGCGAATGGTGTCGACGTCGAACGTATCGATCTTCGAAGCCACTGGTGCCTCCATCCTTACAACGTCGCGGTCTGCGTGAATCCTGCGTATCCGTTGGCCTCGAGCTCGTCGGCCAGTTCGGCGCCGCCGGACTGAACGACCTTGCCGCCGACGAACACGTGCACGAAGTCGGGCTTGATGTAGCGCAGGATTCGCGTGTAGTGCGTGATCAGCAGGACACCACCGTTCTCGCGTTCGCGGTACGTGTTGACGCCCTCGGACACGACTCGGAGTGCGTCGACGTCGAGGCCGGAGTCGGTCTCGTCGAGGATCGCGATCTTCGGCTTGAGCAGACCCAGCTGCAGGATCTCGTGACGCTTCTTCTCGCCGCCGGAGAAGCCCTCGTTGACGCTGCGCTCGGCGAACTCTTCCTTGATCTCGAGTTCGCCCATGGCCGACTTGACTTCCTTGACCCAGTGACGAAGCTTCGGAGCTTCGCCGCGGACCGCGGTCGCTGCGGTGCGAAGGAAGTTCGACATCGACACGCCTGGTACCTCGACCGGGTACTGCATCGCCAGGAACAGGCCGGCGCGCGCCCGCTCGTCGACGGACATCTCGAGCACGTCCTCGCCGTCGAGCGTGATGGTGCCGGAGGTGACGGTGTACTTGGGGTGGCCTGCGATCGCGTAGGACAGCGTGGACTTGCCGGAGCCGTTGGGGCCCATGATCGCGTGCGTCTCACCGGACTTCACCGTGAGATCCACACCCTTGAGGATGTCGATGGAAGGAGCGTTCGGGTCCGACTGTGCGACGCTGACGTGCAGATCGCGGATTTCGAGCGTGGACATCTGAAATTCCTTAGAAGTGAGAGAAAGTGGACTCAGGCGCCGGTGACGGCGAGTTCGATCTCGATCGCGGCGTCGAGCCGCTCGCGTACTGCAGGTACCGGGATGCGTTCGATGATCTCGTGGAAGAAGCCACGCACGATCAGTCGTCGTGCTGCATCTTCCGAGATTCCGCGAGCGCGCAGGTAGAACAGCTGCTCGTCGTCGAAGCGTCCGGTGGCACTGGCGTGTCCGGCACCGAGGATCTCGCCGGTCTCGATCTCGAGGTTCGGGACCGAGTCCGCTCGCGCTCCGTCGGTGAGAACCAGGTTGCGGTTGAACTCGAACGTGCTCGTGTCCTCGGCCTCGGCACGGATGAGGACGTCACCGATCCAGACGGTGTGCGCATCCTGTGTTCCGGGACCGGTCTCGCCTTGCAGCGCACCCTTGTACAGGACGTTGGACTTGCACTTCGGAGCCGTATGTTCAACCAGCAGTCGCTGTTCGAGGTGCTGACCTGCGTCGGCGAAGTACAGTCCGAGCAGTTCCGCGTCGCCACCGGGCGCGTCGTAGTGCACCGTCGGGCTGATGCGCACCAGATCGCCGCCGAGGCTGACATTGAAGTGCCTCAGTACGGAGTCACGTCCGAGCCGTGCGTGGTGGGCCGCGACGTGCACCGCGTCGCGCTCCCAGTTCTGGAGAAGCACCACCGTCAGCTGAGCGCTGTCGCCGACGACGAACTCGATGTTCTCGGCGTAGGTGCCACTGCCCTGCTGGTCGATGACGACCGTCGCCTTGGCGAACTGCTCGAGGCGAATCTGCAGGTGCCCGTAGGCAAGTGCGTCGGCGCCCGGGCCGCTGATCGTCACGTCGATCGGTTCGGAGATCTCCTGCTCACGACCCACCGACACGACAGTGGCTTCGGTGAACGCGGAAAACGCCTGTGCCGCAATGCGATCGGCAGGTACGCCGGCCACACCCAATCGGTCGTCGTCGCGCCCGACCTTCTCGACGGTGACACCCTCGACCGCGGCGACCGCGATGTCGGCTCCCGTGGTCGCGACGGCTGATCCGTCGTGCAGGCCGCGGAGGCGACGCAGCGGCGTGAAGCGCCACAGCTCGTCACGACCCGACGGCACCTCGAACGCGTTGACGTCGTAGGACGTGAACTGCGCGCCCTTGTTGGCTACGAGCTTCGACTTGTCTTCTTTCGCCGGGTTCTCCGACGCCACGGCGCCGATCACTCCGTCGACGGGGGTAAGCGGGTTGCTCACTTAACCGACCGATCCTTCCATCTGAAGCTCGATGAGCCGGTTGAGCTCGAGCGCGTATTCCATGGGCAGTTCGCGTGCAATGGGTTCGACGAACCCACGAACGACCATCGCCATCGCCTCGTCCTCGGTCAGCCCGCGGCTCATGAGGTAGAACAGCTGGTCGTCGCTGACCTTCGAGACCGTCGCCTCGTGTCCCATCGAGACGTCGTCCTCGCGGATGTCGACGTACGGGTAGGTGTCGGAACGCGAGATCGTGTCGACGAGGAGCGCGTCGCACTTCACGGTCGACCGTGAACCGTGCGCACCCTTGTTGATCTGGATGAGTCCGCGGTAGGACGTGCGGCCGCCACCACGGGCGACGGACTTGCTGACGATGTTCGACGACGTGTGCGGCGCGAGGTGCAGCATCTTCGAACCGGTGTCCTGGTGCTGGTCCGGGCCTGCGAAGGCAACCGACAGCACTTCACCCTTGGCGTACTCGCCCGTCATCCAGACCGCCGGGTACTTCATGGTGACCTTGGACCCGATGTTTCCGTCGATCCACTCCATCGTCGCGCCCGCTTCTGCCTTGGCGCGCTTGGTGACGAGGTTGTAGACGTTGTTCGACCAGTTCTGGATGGTCGTGTAGCGGCAGCGTCCACCCTTCTTGACGATGATCTCGACGACAGCCGAGTGCAGGGAGTCCGACTTGTAGATCGGGGCAGTGCATCCCTCGACGTAGTGCACGTAGGCGCCCTCGTCGACGATGATCAGCGTGCGCTCGAACTGGCCCATGTTCTCGGTGTTGATGCGGAAGTAGGCCTGCAGCGGGATGTCGACGTGCACGCCAGGCGGCACGTAGATGAACGATCCACCCGACCACACGGCAGTGTTCAATGCGGAGAACTTGTTGTCTCCGGCGGGAATGACCGTGCCGAAGTACTCGCGGAACAGTTCCGGCTGCTCTTTCAGAGCCGTGTCGGTGTCGAGGAAGAGAACGCCCTGCGCTTCCAGATCCTCACGGATGGAGTGGTAGACGACCTCGGACTCGTACTGCGCCGCGACACCGGAGACCAGGCGCTGCTTCTCCGCCTCGGGGATGCCGAGCTTGTCGTAGGTGTTCTTGATGTCCTCAGGCAGATCGTCCCAGCTCGCGGCCTGCTTCTCGCTCGAGCGGACGAAGTACTTGATGTTGTCGAAATCGATGCCGTCCAGATCCGATCCCCAGTTGGGCATCGGCTTGCGATCGAACGTCTTCAGCGCCTTCAGACGGGCTTCGAGCATCCATTCGGGCTCGCTCTTCTTCGCCGAGATGTCGCGAACGACTGCCTCGGACAGTCCGCGCTGGGCACTCGCGCCTGCAACGTCGGAGTCCGCCCATCCGTATCCGTAGTTACCGAGTGACGCGATCGTCTCGTCCTGCGTCAGCGGGACTGCGGGCACTGCTGGGGTCACCTGATCTGGTGTGACGGTCATGCGAGCTCCTTCCGGAGGCTTGTACGTTCTCCGACACTGGGCTGTGCGCCGGAAGATCTGGAGGGGGTGGAACGGACATGCGGGGTGTTCAGTGGAACGTGGGTGGTGCAGGCGCAGTCGCCGTTGGCGATGGTCGCCAGACGCTGCACATGGGTTCCGAGCAATTCGGAAAACGCTCGACGCTCGGCATCGCACAGTTCGGGAAACTCGGACGCGACGTGGGACACCGGGCAATGGTGCTGGCAGATCTGCACTCCGTTGCCGACCTGACGCGTCGACGCGGCGAATCCTGCTGCGGTGAACGCGTCGGCGATGCGATCGGCGACTTCCTCGACCTCGGCGGCACGCGTTCCGTCCGTCGGCTCGACGTCGGCGACGATGGCCTCGACGCGTTGCCGAGCGAACGTCTCGATCGCCGCGTCTCCGCCGATCTTGCGCAGCTGACGCATCGCGGCACCGGCCAGGTCGTCGTACGTGTGTCCGAGCTTGTTCCGCCCGACGGCCGTCAACTGGAAATGCTTGGCCGGTCGCCCGCGTCCTCGGTGCCTGACGGCTGCCGACGACGCGACACGCGCCTCGCCGGTATCGATGAGAGCGTCGAGATGACGACGGACACCTGCGGCGCTGAGGCCCAGACGTGCGCCGATGTCCGACGCGGTGATCGGACCTTCTTCGAGCAGTAACGTGATCACTGCACTACGCGTCTGGCCTTCGTGGCCGACAGGCCCAGGCACCGGATTGACCGAAACCGGGGTGACGACAGCCGTGTCGGAGGCGGACGCGTCGGCGCGAGAACGTGTGCTCTCGGCTTCGCGCATGCGACTGACGGATGTTTTCACAACACCAGTGTGACGGAATTGAACGCACCGGTCCACCAAGGGTGCCCTTCTTCACCGACGCTCGACACCTGGGAATATCCGCTTCCGGCTCGGCGTTGACGACTGCTCGACCGGTGTCTCCGCGCGTCGGACGGTCACGGTTACGCTGCAGTCGTGCCACAGACCGCTGACGAAGAGAACACCGAGGACGCCTCGGCGACACCGTCCACGTCGTCGCGCAGATCGGCCACGAGTCTTCGACATTCGGTCGAGATGTTCCCGCACACTGCGATGCGTGCGGCCCGACGCCTGGTAGGACTCGACACCCGCACACCGGCGTCGAGCGTCGCGGCATTGCACGGAGACGAGCCCGAAGCTCCCGGGCTCGACGCGTCGGAGACATCCCAGCTTCGTGGAATCCGGCGATTCGGCGCGACCGGCGCGATCTTGATGGCGGTCGGAGCACTCGGGGCTGGTGCGCAGCCGGTGTTGCAGAACCCGGTTGCCGGAGTGCGGGTGCTGAGCCTGCCCTCGCGCATGGCCAGTTCCGCGCTGACGATCACGATGACCGGAACCGTCATGGTCGTCCTGGCATGGTTGTTGCTGGGCAGATTCGCCGTCGGGCGCCTGCGTGACGGGAGCGTCCCGCGGCGTATGACCAGGTCACAACTCGACCGCACGCTGCTTCTGTGGATTCTTCCGCTATGTGTCGCGCCGCCCATGTTCAGCCGCGACGTCTACTCCTATCTGGCCCAGAGCGAGATCACCGCACGCGGTCTCGACCCGTACGAGATCGGGCCTGCGGGCGCGCTCGGGGTCGACAACGTACTGACGCGAACGGTTCCCAACATCTGGCGCGAGACACCTGCGCCCTACGGACCGTTCTTCCTGTGGATCGGCCGCGGAATCACCTGGCTCACCGGCGAGAACATCGTCGCCGGAATATTCCTGCATCGTCTGTTGGCGCTCGTCGGCGTCGCACTGATCGTGTGGGCTCTGCCTCGCCTGGCACGTCGCTGCGGCGTCGCCGCGGTCAGTGCGCTGTGGCTCGGAGCCGCGAACCCGTTGTTGCTGTTCCACCTCGTCGCGGGGATTCACAACGAGGCGTTGATGATCGGGCTCATGCTCGCGGGCACGGAACTCGCTCTGCG
The DNA here is from genome assembly GCF_900188125.1 of Rhodococcoides kyotonense. GTDB lineage: Bacteria > Actinomycetota > Actinomycetes > Mycobacteriales > Mycobacteriaceae > Rhodococcoides > Rhodococcoides kyotonense. The sequence goes on from NZ_FZOW01000001.1 coordinate 156,291, forward strand.
CGCCGTCGAATCGAGGACTCCGATCCGCACGACGACCATGCTGTTGCTGATCTCGGGCGCGGCTCTCATCGCGTTGTCGTCGACGGTGAAGATTCCGTCGCTGCTGGCCCTCGGATTCGTCGGGATGGCACTCGCACGACGATGGGGCGGGACGTTCAAGGCCGTGGCGGCCGCGGCAGCTCTGCTCGGCGTCGTGGCGGTGATCGTCCACGTCGGAGTCAGCCTCGCGAGCGGGCTCGGGTTCGGCTGGGTGCATACGCTCGGCACGGCGAGCGTCGTGCGCAGCTGGATGTCGATCCCGACGATTCTCGGTGTCGGAACGGGATTCGTCGGAGTCCTGCTCGGGCTCGGCGATCACACCACTGCTGTGCTGGGACTCACACGCCCGATCGCGTCGGTCGTCGCCGGGTTCGTCGCGATTCGGATGCTCGTCGCAGTTCTGAAGGGCCGCCTCCACCCGGTCGGAGCCCTCGGCGTGTCCCTCGGAGCTCTCGTCCTGCTGTTCCCGGTGGTCCAGCCCTGGTACCTGCTGTGGGCGGTGACACCGCTCGCGGCGTGGGCGACTCGCCCCGCGTTCCGTGTGCCCGCGATCGTCTTCTCCTCGATCGTCAGTGTCATTCTGATGCCCAACGGCAGCGAGTACTTGCCGTTCCAGATCGTGCAGGCCGCCGTCATGACGATCCTGACCATCGGCGTTCTGTATCTCGTCACCCGTTCACGACTGCCGTGGCGCTCGAACGTCGGACCGCCGACGCGCCGGATTTCGGCGGGGGAATACGCTGGTTCCTCGTGATCGTGCGCTCGTCGAACTCCTCGACGCAACCTGCCGTGCAGCTGACCGATGTACGGAAGTCGTACAACGGGCATCTCGCCGTGGACGGATTGGACATCACGGTCGAGCGGGGTCAGGTGCTGGCACTGCTCGGCCCGAACGGCGCAGGGAAGACCACGACGGTCGAGATGTGCGAAGGGTTCGTCACCCCCGACTCCGGAACGGTCCGGGTGCTCGGGCTCGATCCGATCGCTCAGTCGGCCCAGCTACGCCCCCGCATCGGCGTCATGTTGCAGGGCGGCGGCGCCTATCCAGGCGCGAAGACCGGGGAGATGCTGCATCTCGTGGCGTCGTACTCCGCCAACCCGCTCGATCCCGACTGGCTGCTCGACTGCCTCGGGCTCGATCGAGCGGTGAAGACCCCGTACCGGCGGCTGTCCGGTGGACAGCAGCAACGCCTCGCACTCGCGTGCGCGATCGTCGGCAGGCCCGAGCTGGTCTTCCTCGACGAGCCGACGGCGGGTCTCGACGCGCAAGCCCGTCTCCTCGTATGGGAGCTGGTCGAAGCACTGCGCCGCGACGGCGTCGGCGTTCTGCTCACCACACATCTGATGGACGAAGCCGAACAGCTCGCCGACAACTTGGTCATCGTCGACAACGGACGCATCGTCGCTTCGGGCACCGCATCGGAGCTGACCAAGCAGGGCGCCGAGGGCCGTCTGCGGTTCACCGCTCCCCCTGGTCTCGAACTGTCGCTTCTCGACGCCGCCCTCCCCGGCGGGTACAGCCCGGTCGAGGAATCCGCGGGCTCGTACGTCATCGAAGGTGTCATCGAGCCGCACATCCTCGTGACCGTCACGTCGTGGTGTGCTCAGCAGGACGTCCTCGCGACGGAACTCCAAGTGGACCAACGCCGATTGGAAGACGTGTTTCTCGAATTGACGGGCAGGGAGCTCAGACGATGACGGTGCGCAAGGACGCGCGCGGTTCGGACAACCGATTCGAGACGGGGCTGTTCGCTCCCGATCCGTCGCCGAACTCCCCTGTCGCGATGCTGGTCTCGCAGTCGATGCTCGAACTCAAGCTTCTACTGCGCAACGGTGAACAACTGCTGTTGACGATGTTCATACCCATCACGCTGCTGGTCGGGCTGACGCTGCTGCCGTTGGGCACGATGGGCGACGAGCCCGTCGACCAGGTGGTGCCCGCTGTGATGATGGTGGCGATCATGTCCACGGCGTTCACCGGGCAGGCGATCGCCGTCGGATTCGACCGTCGTTACGGCGCTCTCAAACGCCTCGGTGCGACACCGCTGCCGAAGTGGGGAATCATCGGCGGCAAAGCCGTCGCCGTGGTGCTCGTGGTGATCCTGCAGTCCATTCTGCTCGGCGCGATCGGCGCGCTCCTCGGGTGGCGTCCGGACGTCGCTGGACTGGCCCTCGGTGCGATAGTGATCGCCCTCGGAACAGTCACCTTCGCCACGATGGGTCTACTGCTGGGCGGAACCCTGCGCGCCGAGATCGTTCTGGCGCTCGCCAACATCCTGTGGTTCGTCATGCTCGGAATCGGATCGCTCGTCGTGCTCGGCGACGACCTACCCGTCGCGCTCCACACGATCGCCCGGTTCGTACCGTCGGGGGCACTGGCAGAGGCGCTCGGCAACGCTGTCTCCGGGTCGTGGGACTGGTTCGGGATTACCGTCCTCGCAGGCTGGGCCACCGTGTGCTCGTGGCTGGCCGTGCGTACGTTCAAGTTCGTCTGACCGGGCGCGGACCGGGGTCAACGACAGGCTGTAGTTGATCGACCATTACCATCACCACGTGCTGTATCGAGCGTTTCTGAGCGTCGTCGACCGCTTTCCCCTCCCGTCGCTGCGGGTGCAGAAGATTCTGGCGTTCATCGTCATCCTCACCCAGGGCGGTATCGCCGTCACGGGTGCGATCGTCCGTGTGACGGCATCGGGACTGGGGTGCCCGACGTGGCCGCAATGCTTTCCCGGCAGTTTCACTCCCGTCGGAGTCTCGGAAGTCCCGGTCCTGCACCAGGCCGTCGAGTTCGGCAACCGCCTTCTGACGTTCGTCGTCGTACTCGCCGCTGCCGCGATCGTGGTGGCCGTGACGCGGGCTCGTCGCCGACGCAACGTCCTCGTCTTCGCCTGGCTGATGCCACTGGGAACCGTCGCGCAGGCCGTCATCGGCGGCTTCACCGTGCTGACGGGTCTGCTGTGGTGGACCGTCGCGATTCACCTGGTGGTCTCGATGGCGATGGTGTGGCTGGCCACGCTGCTGTACTTCAAGGTCGGCGAGCACGACGACGGAGTCGAGGTCACCAAGACCGTGCCAGAACCACTGCGTCAGCTGACCGGGCTGTCTGGGATCGTCCTTGCGGCCGTGCTCGTGGCGGGCACGATGGTCACCGGGGCTGGTCCGCACGCGGGCGACAAGAGCATCGAGGAACCCGTTCCGAGGCTCGAGGTGGAGATCGTCACCCTCGTGCACTTGCACGCGCAGCTACTCGTGGCCTATTTGGCGCTGCTCGTCGGACTCGGCTTCGCGCTCTACGCTGTCCGCGCCACCGAGACCATCAAGAAGCGACTGTGGATTCTGATCGGAATCGTGGTGGCGCAGGCACTGGTCGGCGTTGTGCAGTACTTCACAGACGTGCCTGCCGCGCTGGTGGCGGTGCACGTAGCCGGTGCAGGTGCCTGCACCGCCGCGACCGCGGCTGTCTGGGCAGCATGCCGAACCCACAGGCTCACCGGACTCGGCAGTGCCACCGAACAGCCTGCTTCCATTCCGACGACCTGAGAACGGGGAGAGGTGGCCGGTCTCCCCCTCAGACGACCGACTACCTCTCCACCCAATTCGACGCGCCCGACAAACGTTCGGTTCCCCGGTTTCGAGATTATTTTTCGAGCACTGCGTTTCGGGCCTTCGGGAAGCGAGTCTGGCGCGCAACCCATCCCGCCATCTTTCGATAGTGCCCGGGCGCGGGGTTGACCGAACTGATCAGCTCACGATCCCACTCGGATTCGGTGAGAGACTCGACCTCCGCGACCAATGCGCGAGCGACCTCGTCGTTCGCGACGACCTGGTCCCCCAGAACACCGTCTGCGCCGACGAGGGTGAGCCTCGTACCGGCGCGGCCGATCGGCTGAAGGACTGCGCTGGCAGATCCGCCGTGCTCACCGACGAATGCGCGGACGGCCTTCAGCGCACCGGCGGGCACCTCCGTCTTCGGGGCGTCCTGTGCCTGGTCCGAGATCTCCTGCAGCGACTTCTCTGAATCGGTAGCCATTGCTGCACAATACCGCTCGGTAACGTAAGCCAGACATGCCCACCGTGTAGAAACGAGCCATGCGAGCAACAGAGATTCGTGAGACCGGTGGCCCCGAAGTACTGCAGTCCGTCGACATCGACGAACCGACTCCGGCCGAGGGTGAGCTTCTGGTCCGCGTCGAGGCGATCGGTATCAACTTCATCGACACCTACTTTCGCAAGGGCCTCTACAGTCGCTCCCTGCCCTACGTGCCGGGCGACGAGGGGGCCGGAATCGTCGAGCAGGTCGGACCGTCGGTGACGGAGTTCGTCGTCGGTCAGCGTGTCGCGTGGGCGGCCGCCCCCGGTAGCTACGCCGAAAAGGTGATAGTGCCGGCACGGGTCGCCGTCGCGGTCCCCGACGGGGTTCCCGCCGACCAGGCGGCGTCGGCCTTGTTGCAGGGAATGACTGCTCACTACCTGCTCGAGTCGACGTATCCGGCTCGCACAGGTGAGACGGTGCTCGTGCACGCAGGCGCCGGCGGCGTCGGGCTGATCCTCACGCAACTCGCGGTCGCCAAGGGTGTGTCGGTCATCACGACGGTGTCGTCGGACATCAAGGAGACACTGTCGCGGGAGACCGGCGCGTCGCACGTGCTTCGGTACGACGACGACATCGCCGCGCGCGTCCGCGAACTCACGGACGGGGAAGGTGTGCACGCGGTCTACGACGGGGTCGGGGCGTCGACGTTCGAGCAGAGCCTTGCATCACTACGAATCAGGGGCACGTTGGCACTGTTCGGTGCGGCCAGCGGACCGGTGCCGCCGTTCGATCCTCAGCGACTGAACGGAGCAGGCTCGATCTTCCTGACGCGTCCCACGCTCGCGCACCACGTGCGGGATCGAAGCGAGCTCGAATGGCGGGCCGGCGACATCTTCAAGGCCGTGGCGGACGGAGTCCTGAAGATCCGGATCGGTGCCACCTATCCCCTGGCCGAGGCGTCGGCGGCGCACACGGATCTCGAGGGTCGTCAGACGACGGGATCGATCGTGCTGATTCCCTAGCGGGGGCTTCGCCCCATGTGCACGGAAATACATAGCGGGCTATGTATTTTCGTGCACATGGTCAGGAGACGAGCTGCGCGAGCGTGTCCCAGCCGATGACCGAGTCGACGGCCAAGCCGCAGAACACCAGCGCCAGATACTCGTTCGACAGGATGAACAGCTTCAGCGGCTTCACCGGTGTCCCGGCTCGAACGCCGGCATACAACCGATGCGCGACGACCAGGAACCAGATGCCCGCAGCCAGCGCGACCGCGGCGTAGATGACGCCCGATCCCGGAGCCAGAGCGAGCGTCGCGGCGACCGTGGCCCACGAGTAGACGACGATGTGCTTCGTCACCTTGGTCTCCGACGCCACCGCAGGCAGCATCGGGACGTTCGCGGCCTGATAGTCCTCCTTGTAGCGGAGCATCAACGCCCATGTGTGCGGCGGCGTCCACAGGAAGATGACCAGGAACATCACGACGGCCTGCCAGCCGATCGTGCCGGTCACCGCGGACCAACCGATCATGACGGGCATGCACCCAGCTGCCCCGCCCCAGACCACGTTCTGCGACGTCCGACGCTTGAGCACAAGGGTGTAGACGAAGATATAGAAGCAGATGGTGACGACGGCGAGGATGCCGCTGAGCAGATTCGTCGTCGCCCACAGCCAGAAGAACGAGATGATGCCCAGAGTCACGCCGAACACGAACGCGTGGGACACGGGCATCGCGCCTCGCGCCAGCGGACGCTTGGCTGTCCTGGCCATGACCTTGTCGATGTCCGCATCCGCGACCATGTTGAGGCAGTTGGCGCTGGCCGCTGCGAGCATGCCGCCGAACAGCGTCGTCAGGATCAGCCACGGCTGAACGTGTCCGCGATCGGCGAGCAACATCGCGGGGATGGTCGTCACGAGAAGGAGCTCGATGACCCGCGGCTTGGTCAACGCGACATACGCGAGAACCAACGCGATCGCTCGTTTGAACGCCGACGTCTCGGCCGGATGCGTGTCCTCGCCCCGATCGTGGTCATCGGGGTGGCTCGGGCCGCCTGCGAATCCGTGGCCGCCCGGCTGCTGCCCAATTCGCACTACGTCTCCTCGCACGGGCTCGATGAACATGAAGGCACTCGGCTGAGTGCAGGCACACGTCGACACCGACGAATTCGGTGCGGATGCGTACTACTACAAGCGATGGTAGACGTCGACCATCCCGTCTCCAATTCTCAGGGCACCCAAACCGTGCCGGGAGGGGGAAGGCACGACAGCGGACGTGCTCGGAACTAGGCTGGTAGCCGACGTGTTCCGATGCCGGACGGATCGGCGCGCGCGACTGGCCTTACCCGTACCAATGTCAGGAGATCTCTGCTCGTGTCGATCACAGACGATATTGACGTCCTCACCACGGCGCACCACCCAAGCGACTGGACGGACCTGGACACCAGGGCGGTCGACACCGTCCGCGTCCTCGCTGCAGATGCGGTGCAGAAGGTCGGCAACGGGCACCCCGGCACTGCGATGAGCCTGGCCCCGCTCGCCTACACGCTGTTCCAGCGCACGATGCGTCACGATCCGAACGACACCCACTGGATCGGACGCGACCGATTCGTTCTGTCGTGCGGTCACTCCAGCCTCACCCTGTACTTGCAGTTGTACTTGGGTGGATTCGGTCTCGAACTGGTCGACATCGAGTCGCTCCGCACGTTCAAGTCGAAGACACCCGGACACCCCGAGTTCCGCCACACGGACGGCGTCGAGATCACCACCGGCCCCCTCGGCCAGGGCCTCGCATCCGCAGTCGGCATGGCGATGGCGTCACGTCGCGAGCGTGGACTGTTCGATCCCGAGCCTGCACTCGGTGAGAGCCCGTTCGATCACTACATCTACGTGATTGCGTCCGACGGCGACATCGAAGAGGGTGTGACGTCCGAGGCGTCGTCGCTGGCAGGCACGCAGCAGCTCGGCAACCTGATTCTGTTCTACGACGACAACAAGATCTCGATCGAGCACGCCACCGACATCGCACTGTCCGAGAACACCGCCCTCCGTTACGAGGCATACGGCTGGCACGTCCAGGTCGTCGAGGGTGGCGAGAACGTCGTCGCCATCGAAGAGGCCATCGAGAAGGCCAAGGCCGTCACCGACAAGCCGTCGATCATCGTGCTGCGCACCATCATCGGCTTCCCGGCGCCGACGATGATGAACACCGGTGCCGTTCACGGTGCTGCCCTCGGCGACGAAGAGATCGCCAAGGTCAAGAAGGCGCTCGACTTCGATCCCGAGAAGAAGTTCGAGGTGACCGACGAGGTCATCACGCACACTCGCTCTCTGCAGGAACGTGGCCGCAAGGCACACGCGGAATGGAACACCCAGTTCGACGCATGGGCCGCCCGTGAGCCCGAGCGCAAGAAGCTGCTCGACCGCCTGACCGCGGGCGACCTCCCCGAAGGCTGGACCGACGTCCTTCCGAAGTGGGAGCCGGGCAGCAAGGCTCTCGCGACGCGCGCCGCGTCGGGCGAGGTTCTCAGTGCCGTCGGCCCCGTTCTGCCCGAGCTGTGGGGCGGCTCTGCCGACCTCGCGGGCAGCAACAACACCACCATCAAGGGTGCCAAGTCCTTCGGCCCGACGTCGATCTCGACCGACGACTGGGATGCCGAGCCCTACGGTCGTACCCTGCACTTCGGTATCCGTGAGCACGCGATGGGCTCGATTCTCTCGGGCATCGTCATGCACGGACCGACGCGTGCGTACGGCGGCACGTTCATGCAGTTCAGCGACTACATGCGCCCCGCGGTTCGTCTCGCGTCGCTCATGGACATCGACCCGATCTACGTGTGGACCCACGATTCGATCGGACTCGGCGAAGACGGCCCGACGCACCAGCCCGTCGAGCATCTCGCGGCGCTGCGCGCGATCCCCAACCTGTCCGTCGTGCGTCCGGGTGACGCCAACGAAACGGCGTACGCGTGGCAGTCGGTGCTGGCACGGTCCAGCAGCAGCGGCCCCGTCGGTCTGGCGCTGACGCGTCAGGGCATCCCGGTCCTCGAAGGCACGAGCTACGAAGGCGTGTCGAAGGGCGGCTACATCCTCTCCGAGTCCTCGAAGGCGGCGCCCGACGTCATCCTCATCGGTACCGGCTCCGAGCTGCAGTACGCCGTCGAGGCTCAGAAGACGCTCGAAGAGCAGGGAATTGCGGCGCGCGTCGTGTCGTTGCCGTGTGTCGAGTGGTTCTACAGCCAAGACCAGAACTACCGCGACCAGGTCCTCCCGCCCACCGTCAAGGCTCGTGTCTCCATCGAAGCCGGTATCGCGATGCCGTGGTACCCGATCGTCGGCGGCTTCGGCGAGATCATCTCGCTCGAGCACTTCGGCGAGTCGGCAGACGCCAAGACGCTGTTCCGCGAGTACGGATTCACGGCCGAGGCCGTGGTCGCCGCCGCACAGCGCTCGATCACCAATGTGAAGGGATAACCCCATGACCCAGAACAAGAACCTCGCAGATCTGTCCGCAGCAGGCGTATCCGTCTGGCTCGACGATCTGTCCCGCGATCGCATCACCTCCGGCAACCTGCAGGAGCTGATCGACAGCAAGAGCGTCGTCGGCGTCACCACCAACCCGTCGATCTTCCAGGCTGCACTCAGCAAGGGCGACGCGTACGACGCGCAGGTGCGCGAGCTGGCCGAGCGTGGCGCCGACGTCGATGCCACCATCCGCACCGTCACAACCGACGACGTGCGCAACGCGTGCGATATCTTCGCCCCGATCTTCGAGTCGTCGGCAGGTGTCGACGGCCGCGTCTCCATCGAGGTCGACCCGCGGCTGGCTCACGAGACGGACAAGACGGTCGCGCAGGCCGTCGAACTGTGGAAGATCGTCGACCGGCCGAACGTGCTGATCAAGATCCCGGCCACCGAAGCGGGAATCCCGGCGATCGCCAAGGTCATCGGCGAGGGCATCAGCGTCAACGTCACGCTCATCTTCTCGGTCGAGCGCTACGAAGCCGTCATCGGCGCATACCTCGAAGGACTGGAAGCGGCTCGCGCGGCCGGGCACGACCTCTCCAAGATCCACTCGGTCGCATCGTTCTTCGTCTCCCGCGTCGATACCGAGATCGATGCACGCCTGGACAAGATCGGCACTCCCGACGCCGAGGCACTGAAGGGCAAGGCCGCTCTCGCCAACGCCCGCCTGGCCTACGTCGCGTACCAGCAGGCATTCGAGGTCGGGCCTCGATTCCACGAGCTCGCTGGTTCCGGTGGCCGTCCGCAGCGTCCGCTCTGGGCGTCGACCGGCGTCAAGAACCCGGCATACTCGGACACGCTCTACGTCACCGACCTCGTCTCACCCAACACCGTCAACACGATGCCCGAGAAGACTCTCGACGCAGTCGCGGACCACGGTGTGGTCACCGGTGACACGATCTCGGGCAAGGGCCCGGAATCGCAGGAGGTCTTCGACAAGCTCTCCGCCATCGGCATCGACGTCACCGACGTCTTCCTGACGCTCGAGAACGAAGGCGTCAGCAAGTTCGAGGCGTCGTGGACCGAACTGCTCGACGCGACCGGTGAGCAGCTGCGTCAAGCGGGCCAAAAGAGCTAGACACGTGACCACCGCAGACACCGACACCAAGGATTCCGTTCCGAAGAATCCTGCGGAGTGGAAGAACCCCCTCCGCGATCGAAGTGACAAGCGTCTTCCACGAATCGCCGGACCATGCAGTCTCGTGATCTTCGGAGTCACAGGCGATCTCGCGCGCAAGAAGCTCATGCCTGCGGTATACGACCTGGCGAACCGGGGGCTCCTTCCCCCCGGTTTCGCCCTGGTCGGTTTCGCCAGGCGCGAGTGGGGCAACGAGGATTTCGCCAAGATCGTGCACGACGCGGTCCGCGACCATGCGCGTACGCCGTTCAGCGAGGAGGTGTGGAACACGCTCGCCGAAGGATTTCGGTTCGTCCAGGGATCGTTCGACGACGACGCCGCATTCGACGAGCTGTCCCGCACGCTCGCAGAGCTCGACGAGACTCGCGGCACCGGCGGCAATCACGGGTTCTACCTGTCGATTCCGCCCGGCGCGTTCCCCGTCGTTCTCGAACAGCTCTCGCGGTCCGGCCTCGCTCAGGGCGAGGGTGACAAGTGGCGACGCGTCGTCATCGAGAAGCCGTTCGGTCACGACCTCGAGAGCGCTCAGGAGCTCAACGCCGTCGTGAACCGAGTCTTTCCGGAGGACACCGTCTTTCGGATCGACCACTACCTCGGCAAGGAGACGGTGCAGAACATCCTGGCTCTGCGCTTCGCGAACCAGTTGTTCGATCCGATCTGGAACGCTCACTACGTCGACCACGTGCAGATCACCATGGCCGAGGACATCGGATTGGGCGGGCGCGCAGGCTATTACGACGGCATCGGTGCCGCTCGCGACGTGATCCAGAACCACCTGCTGCAGCTGTTGGCCATCACCGCCATGGAAGAGCCGGTCAGCTTCAGCCCGTCGGAGCTGCAGTCGGAGAAGATCAAGGTTCTCTCGGCCACCACACTCGCCGAACCACTCGGGGAGACCTCTGCGCGAGGGCAGTACACCGCGGGGTGGCAGGGAAGCCAGAAGGTCAAGGGCCTCAAGGAAGAAGAGGGATTCGACGCCGAGTCGAACACCGAGACCTACGCCGCGATCACGCTCAACGTCGAAACCCGACGCTGGGGTGGAGTGCCGTTCTACCTGCGCACAGGCAAGGCACTGGGACGACGCGTCACCGAGATCGCCATGGTCTTCAAACGCGCGCCGCATCTTCCGTTCGACGCGACGATGACCGAGGAACTCGGGCAGAACGCACTCGTCATCCGAGTGCAGCCCGACGAAGGCGTCACGATGCGCTTCGGATCGAAGGTTCCAGGTTCGAGCATGCAGGTCCGCGACGTCAGCATGGACTTCAGCTACGGGCAGGCGTTCACCGAGTCCTCCCCCGAGGCCTACGAACGGCTCATCCTGGACGTGCTCCTGGGCGAACCGTCGCTGTTCCCGGTGAACGCCGAGGTCGAACTGTCCTGGAAGATCCTCGACCCGATCCTCGAGTACTGGGCATCCGGCGGCACCGCCGAGCCCTACGAGGCCGGTACGTGGGGACCGTCTTCCGGTGACGAGATGATGCAGCGCACCGGACGTGAATGGAGAAGGCCTTGATCGTCGACATCCCGAACACCACGACGGCCGAGGTCGGCAAGCAATTGGTCGAGCTGCGCGAGTCCGGTGGTGCCGTCACCATCGGACGTGTGCTGACGCTGATCGTCGCGAGCTCGGACTCCGAGAAGGCGGAGCGCGCGATAGAAGCGGCCAACGACGCGAGCCGTGAGCACCCGTGCCGCGTGATAGTGCTCACCCATGGAGATCGTTCGGCCGAGTCGAGCCTCGACGCGCAGATCCGAGTCGGAGGTGACGCGGGCGCGTCCGAGGTCGTCGTACTTCGACTGAACGGCGAGCTCGCGGATCACGAACACAGTGTCGTGATTCCGTTCCTGCTTCCCGACACCCCGATCGTCGCGTGGTGGCCGGACGAGGCGCCTGCCGTCCCTGCTCAGGATCCGTTGGGACGCTTGGCCATTCGACGCATCACCGATGCGACGAACGCACCCGACACCACCGAGGCGATCAAGAGCCGGACCGCGAGCTATCGACAGGGCGACACCGACCTGTCCTGGAGCCGGATCACGTACTGGCGTGGGCTTCTCGCGACGGCACTGGATCAGCCGCCCCACGAGAAGGTGGTGTCGGTGACAGTGTCGGGTCTGGCCGAGGAACCCGCGTTGGACATCCTCGCCGGCTGGCTGGCCGCCAAACTCGATGTGCCGGTTCACCGACGCGCCGGCGAGTTGAAGGTCGAGATGCACCGGGAGACCAGCACCATCTCGATCACTCGGCCGCAGACCGGCAAGACGGCAACCCTGCGTCGGACGGGTCAGCCCGATGCCGAGGTCGCACTTGCACGCCGGGAGACACGAGAATGCCTGGCGGAAGAGCTGCGCAGACTCGACACCGACGAGATCTACGAGCTGGCACTGAACGGACTGTCGAAGGTGACCTATGAGTGAGACATCGGTTCTGCGATTCCTGGATGCGGACGCGCTCGTGGATGCGGCGCGGTCGCGGTTCGTCGACGTCGTCACCGCGGCGCAGGCGGCACGTGGTTCCGCGTCGGTCGTCCTCACCGGCGGTGGGACGGGCATCGCGTTGCTCGAGGCATTGAGGAAGGATTCGGGCGGTATCGACTGGGGCCGCGTCGACGTCTATTTCGGTGACGAACGGTTCCTTCCGGCAGGCGATCCCGAGCGCAACGAGGTACAGGCGGCCGACGCGCTGCTGAATCACGTTGCCGTGCATCCGGATCGGGTGTTCAGGATGGCTGCATCCGACGGTCCGCACGAGAGCGATCCGGAGGTGGCCGCGGCGTCCTACGCCCAGATTCTGCACTCGCACGGCGTGGACGGAGAACGTGCACCGGAGTTCGACGTCCACCTGCTCGGCATGGGCGGCGAGGGACACATCAACTCACTGTTTCCCCACACCGATGCGGTCCGCGAGACGACACACTATGTCGTGGCGGTCGAGAATTCCCCGAAGCCTCCGCCCGTGCGAATCACGTTGACACTGCCTGCAGTTCAGCGTGCGAAGCATGTATGGCTGTTGGTGTCCGGGGCCGCCAAGGCCGAGGCCGTTGCGGCAGCAGTCGGCGGCGCCTCCGCCGACGACGTACCGTCGGCAGGAGCGATCGGTTCCGAGTCGACGGTGTGGTTCCTCGACGAGGCTGCGGCGTCCGAACTGGAGAAGTAGACAGCGACTCACGACGGCGTCGAATCCGGTTGCTCATCAACTGGATTCGACGTCGTCGTCGTTCGCGGCGCGACCGTCCATGATGCAGCGCGCATCGGCGGGTACAGAGGGGCTTGCATCGTCCAGCCCAGTGGTCGGCTGCACTCGACCACCGATCGGCCGCCTGCCGTGTGTCCGATACGCGGTACCGTCACGCCACGAACGGGCTTCGCTCGCACAGTGCCCCACGGCCACTCCCCCGGATAGAAAAGACTCTGCTTCCTACCCGTTCTGACGCGACCGCGGACCGAACGGTTCCACCGTCCGCTCTTACTGTGCGACGGACGAGAAGAAGGCCCGCAGATCGGCGACCAGGTCGTCGGGAGTCTCCATCGATGCGAAATGACCACCGTGATCGAACTCGGTCCACCGCACGATGTTGTTCTGCTTCTCGGCGATACCGCGAATGGTGGTGTCCCGCGCGAATACTGCCACGGCCGTGGGCACGCCGGACGACGTCAACTCCGCTCCCCACTGGCCCGATTCCTTGTACAGGCGCATCGACGAACCGATGGTCTTGGTGAACCACAGAACGCTGACGTTCGTGAGCAGCGTGTCTCGGTCGATCGCGTCGGCCAGGCTCTTCGCGGGATCGATGTACGTATTGACGACGTCGATCACCCAGGACAGCAAGCCCGTCGGCGAATCGGTCAGCGCAGGAGCCAGGGTCGCGGGCCGCGTCGAATGTATCGACGCGTACGACGACGTCTCGGCATTGCTCCAATCCTGCAGCGCCGCAATCTTTTCCTGATCCTCGGCGCTGTACCCGCTGCCGTCGTCATCCCAGGACGGGATGGTCAACGGCCCGTTCAGGTGAACCCCGAGTACTCGATCGGGGGCCATACGGCCGAGTTGCGGGGCGATGAACGAGCCGGCGTCACCGCCTTGAGCGCCGTAGCGTTCGTATCCGAGCTCGTCCATGAGGCGCGCGACGATCTCGGCGGAACGCAGTGTGTCCGCCTCGCCGGGCTGCGTCGTCGGGCCGGAGAAACCGAAACCGGGCAACGTCGGAATCACGAGATGGAACGCCTGCGCAGACCCGCCACCGTGCGCGCGGGGATCGGTGAGCGGTCCGATCACGTCCGAGAAGTCCTCGAACGGCCATCCGTGCACCAGGACGAGCGGAATCGCATCGGGTTCCGGCGATTCCACGTGTACGTAGTGCACCGACCGGCCGTCGATGTCGGCGACGAACTGCGGATATTGGTTGAGTTCCTTCTCACGAGCGCGCCAGTCGAGCGACGTGCTCCAGTACTCGACCAACTCACGAAGATACGAGACGGGGACGCCGTAGTCCCAACCCACACCGGGCAGCTCGTCGGGCCACCGGGTGTCGGCCAGTCGTCTCCGGAGATCGTCCAGCTCGGCCTGAGGAATGTCGACGCGGAAAGGCGATGCGGTGAATGAGGTCATGCCGGGGACGGTAGTGGCCATCGAGGACCGATACGGTCCTCGATGACCCGACCTCGAGCTGCTATCCGCTGTTGCGCAACGCCGTCGCAAGCCCGTTCATCGTCAACAGGATCCCACGTTTGACACGCTCGTCGTCGTCACCCGCGCGGAAGCGGCGCAGCATCTCCACCTGCATCTGGTTCAGCGGTTCGAGATACGGGAAGCGGTTGTGCACCGACCGTTCCAGAGCCGGGTTGTCCTCGAGCAACCGCGAGTGCCCGGTGATCTTCAGGTACATCTCGATGGTCTTCGCGTGCTCGGTTTCGATCATCCCGAAGATGTGGTCGCGGAGCGCGGCGTCGGGAACCAGTTCCGCGTAACGAGCGGCGATGCCCAGATCCGACTTCGCCATGACCTGCGCGAGGTTCGACAGGACCGTCTGGAAGAACGGCCACTTGCGATACAGGTCCGTCAGCACGGCCAACTTCTCGTCGTCACCGTCGACCCATTCCTCGAACGCGGTGCCGGTGCCGTACCACCCGGGCAGCATGACGCGGCACTGGCTCCACGACATCACCCACGGGATCGCACGAAGGTCGTACACCGAGTTGGTCGGCTTTCTCGACGCGGGGCGGCTACCGATGTTCAGCTCGCCCACTTCGGCGACCGGCGTGGACGTTCGGAAGTACTCCACGAACCCGGGCTCTTCGTGCACCAGACGGCCGTATGCCGCACGGGCTTTCGCGGCGAGGTCGTCGAGCACGGCGTAGGCCGGCTCGGCACCGTCGCCGAGTCCCTCGACGTCGAGCAGCGTCGATTCGAGAGTGCCCGCGACGAGCGATTCGAGGTTGCGCCGCGCCATCGACGGTTCCGCGTACTTCGCCGCGATGATCTCGCCCTGCTCGGTCAGCCGAAGCGAACCCTGCACGACGCCGGGAGGCTGGGCGAGGATGGCGTCGTAGCTCGGGCCGCCGCCGCGTCCGACCGTGCCGCCGCGGCCGTGGAACAGACGCAACCGAATGCCGGTGGAACGCGACGCCTCGAGCAGATCCAACTCGGCGCGGTAGAGCGCCCAGTTCGCGGCGAGGTAGCCGCCGTCCTTGTTGGAGTCGGAGTAGCCGAGCATGACCTCCTGGTTCATGCCGCGGCCTTCGACGAGGGCACGGTAGACCGGAACGTTCAACGTGGCGACCAGCGTCTCGGCGCCCTGCTGCAGGTCCTCGATCGTCTCGAACAGAGGAACGACGCCGACCGTCGACGTCGGGGCGGACCCGTCGGCGCCCGGATCGAAGATGCCCGCTTCCTTGAGGAGCAGCGTTGCCTCGAGCATGTCGCTGACCGACTGGCACATGCTGATGATGTAGTTCTGGATCGTGTCAGGACCCAGGTGATCGATGGCGGTTTTCGCGGCACGGACGATACCGAGTTCCTTGGTCGCGAGCTCGCTCAACTCGGCCGTCGGGCCGACGAGGGGACGTCGTGTGGTCAGCTCACGCGACAGGACCGCGACGCGTTCGTCCTCGTCGAGCGATGCATAGTCCGGGTGAACTCCGGCCCACGCCAACAACTCGGCGACGACCTCCTCGTGGGTCTCCGAGTTCTGACGCATGTCGAGCGCCTGCAGATGGAACCCGAACGTCTCGACGGCCTGCCTGAGCGCCAGCAACCGATCGTCGGCGATCAGTGCGTCTCCGTCCGCGCGCAGAGCACGATCGATGACGTCGAGATCGTTCAGCACATCCTGCGGGGTGCCGTACGGAGTCGAACCCAGATCGAGTGCCGACACGGGCAGCGAGTCCAACACCGCAGCCGCGGTCGCGGTCAGTCGGGCGCGAATGCCCCGTACCGCAACGCGATACGGCTCGTCGTCGCGGCGGTCGTCGGGATCCCCCGCTTCCGCGGCGAGGGTGGACAACTCGTCGGCGACGTCGACCAGACGCGCGGACATCGACAGTTCCTTCTCGAGCGCGACCAATTCGTCGAAGTAGTGCGCGAATGCAACGTATCCCGCCTGATGCGTCGCGGTGTGCACGACATCGCCGGTGACGTTGGGATTGCCGTCGCGGTCGCCACCGATCCAGGAACCGGGGCGCAGAATCGGCCGTGGCAGCAGCCCGTCCTCGGGATACCGCTGACGCAGCGCAGCCCGCACATCGGCGTTCAGAGCGGGGATCACGTCGAAGAGCGACGTCTCGAAGTACCGGAGACCGACCTCGATCTCGTCTTGAATCCGCAAGCGCGACAACCGAATCAGGGCCGTCTCCCACAGGGTGAGGACCTGCCTCCTGATCTGGACGTCGATGGCTGCGAGCTCTTTCGCCGCCGAGGCAGCCTTGCTCGACGCTGCAGCCGACGCCACCTCGCGACGACGCATCAACTCGGTGATCTTCGACTGGACATCGAACACCGTACGACGACGCGTCTCCGTCGGATGCGCTGTGATGACCGGTGACACAAGGGCATCCGTCAGTGCGGTGGCTACCTGCTCACGGGTCAGGTTCGCGGAGTCGAGCTTGACCCACGTGGCGTCGAGGCTGCTGTCCTGCGGGGGATCCTCGCGGTCGAGGTGGATCGCGCGCCGACGTTCCCGGTGCAGGTCTTCGGCGAGGTTGGCCAGAAGCGAGAAGTGACTGAATGCGCGGATGAGCGGAATCGCTTGCGCGACTGCGGTATCGGCGTACGTGCCGACCGACGTGTCACGGTCGACCTCGGAGCGGCGGACGGCGAACGACTCGACGCGCGCACGCTCGACAAGATCGAACGTCTCCTCGCCTTCGTGCTCACGGATGATGTCGCCGAGAATGCCTCCGAGATAACGGATGTCCTCGCGCAGGGGTTCGGTCAGCTCACGACCCTGGATCGTCGGTGTCACGAACGCAGGTGATCCGGCCGACTCGAAAGGGGTTTCGCTCATGGAGCGATTATCGTGCACGCACTCCCGGCACGCAGCCCGAGGCCCTTGCGATGCCGGAGATCAGCGCATGATATGTAAAGACAAACCGCGCCGGATCGTGGGGATGCTGGATCAGGAGAACTTGATCTCGAGGCCGATGCCCAGGATGGCGATCAACCAGATGATGCCGGTGAAGATGGTCAGGCGGTCGAGGTTCTTCTCGACGACCGTGGAGCTCGACAACGAGGACTGCACGCCGCCACCGAACAGACTGGACAGACCGCCGCCCTTACCCCGGTGCAACAGCACCAGAAGAATCAGCGCCAAGCTGGTGACGACCAGCAAGATATCCAGAAACAGTTCCATGTCCGCCTCACATCGATTCAGCTCACGACCGCTGACAGCCTACCTGTCCAACGGACACCGCCGTGCCACCGCCTCCGGTAGAGGCGGTGGCACGGCAGCACAATCTTGTTCTGCCCGTCAGCGGACGGGCATCACGACAGCACGATCACGGCAGGGGCCCGCCGGCTGCGATAGCCGACAGGGTGGCGAATTCGTCCGCCTTGAGCGACGCTCCACCGACCAGGGCGCCGTCGACGTCGGTCTGGGCGACGATCTCGCCGACGTTCTTGGCGTTGACCGATCCGCCGTACAGAACGCGGACACCTGCGGCGACGTCGGCCGACGCCAGCGTCTTCAGCTCGTCGCGGATGGCAGCACAGACTTCCTGCGCGTCCGCGGCACTGGCAACCCGGCCCGTGCCGATGGCCCACACCGGCTCGTACGCGATGACGACCTTGGCGATGTCCTCGGCGGACAGGCCCTCGAGCGACCCGCGCAGCTGCGTCACGTTGTAGGACACGTGTTCGCCGGCTTCACGGATGTTCAGTCCCTCACCGATGCAGACGATCGGCGTGAGGCCGTGCTTCAGCGCTGCTTTGGTCTTGGCCAGTACCGTCGCGTCGTCCTCGCTGTGCAGCGTCCGACGCTCGGAGTGACCGACGACGACGAACGTACAGCCGAGCTTCGCGAGCATCGAACCGCTGATCTCACCGGTGTATGCGCCTGAGTCCTGTGCGGACACATCCTGTGCACCGTAGGTGAGCAGCAGTTTGTCGCCCTCGATGAGCGTCTGCACACTACGGATGTCGGTGAACGGCGGAATGACCGTCACGTCGACCTTGTCGAAGTACTTCGCGGGCAACGAGAAGGCGATCTTCTGCACCAGTGAGATGGCCTCGAGGTGGTTGAGATTCATCTTCCAGTTGCCGGCGATGAGCGGCTTGCGTGCCATGTGTCAGCCCTCCAACGCTGCGATACCGGGAAGCTGCTTGCCCTCGAGGTATTCGAGCGACGCCCCTCCTCCGGTCGAGATGTGCGAGAAACCGTCGTCGGACAGTCCGAGTGTGCGGACGGCCGCAGCGGAATCGCCGCCGCCGACGACGCTGAACGCGCCCTTCTCGGTGGCCGCGACGATCGACTCGGCGATGCCCTTGGTGCCGGCAGCGAACTTCTCGAACTCGAACACGCCCGCCGGGCCGTTCCAGAAGATGGTCTTCGCGTTCGACAGTACGACGGCGAAGCGGCTGACCGACTCGGGGCCGATGTCCAGACCCATCCAGCCGTCGGGAATCTCCGACGCCTTGACCGTCTGGGCTTCGGCGTCCTTGGAGAACGAATCTCCGACGACGATGTCCACCGGAAGGTGGATGACGTCACCGAAACGCTCGAGCAGGTCCTTGCAGACATCGATCTGATCTTCCTGCAACAGCGAGGATCCGACCGAATAGCCCTGTGCGGCCAGGAAAGTGAAAGCCATGCCGCCACCGATGACGAGTGTGTCGACCTTCGGAGCCAGTGCCTCGATGACGCCCAGCTTGTCCGAGACCTTCGAACCGCCGAGCACGACGGCGTACGGACGCGCGGGCTCCTCGGTGAGCTTGGCCAGCACGTCGACCTCTGTCGCGACGAGGTTGCCCGCGTACGACGAAAGGAGCTTCGCCACGTCGTACACCGACGCCTGCTTGCGGTGCACGACGCCGAAGCCGTCGGACACGAAAGCGCCTTCACCGTCGGTCAGAGCGACGAGTTCCGCGGCCAGAGCGGCGCGCTCGGATTCATCCTTGCTGGTCTCGCGCGGGTCGAAACGAATGTTCTCCAGCAGCAGGACGTCACCATCGGTGAGTCCCTCGGCGCGGGCCTGTGCGTCCTGTCCGACGACGTCACCGGCCAGCTGCACGTGCCTGCCCAGTAGTTCGCCGAGCTTCGACGCGACCGGCGCCAGCGAGTACTTGGACTCGGGCTTGCCGTCGGGACGACCGAGGTGGGCCGTCACGATCAGCTTGGCGCCCGCGTCGAGAAGCGCGTTGAGCGTCGGCAGCGAAGCCACGATCCGGCCGGGATCGGTGATGACACCGTTCTCGATCGGAACGTTGAAGTCCGAACGCACCAGCACTGCGCGGCCGGAGACTCCGGCTGCGATCAGGTCCTGCAGTGTCTTGACCGCCATGTGATCAGAGAGACTTTCCGACGAGGCCGATGAGGTCTGCGAGGCGGTTGGAGTAGCCCCACTCGTTGTCGTACCAGGACACGATCTTGACCTGATCGTCGATGACCTTGGTCAGGCCTGCGTCGAAGATCGACGAGTGCGGGTCGGTGACGATGTCGGAGGACACGATCGGATCCTCGGTGTACTTCAGGATGCCCTTCAGTGCGCCCTCGGACGCAGCCTTCATCGCAGCGTTGATCTCGGCTGCGGTGGCCGACTTCTTCAGGTTGGCCGTCAGGTCGGTGACCGAGCCGGTCGGGATCGGCACGCGCAGTGCGTATCCGTCGAGCTTGCCGAGCAGCTGCGGAAGAACCAGGCCGATGGCCTTCGCTGCGCCCGTTCCGGTGGGAACGACGTTCAGCGCAGCAGCGCGTGCACGACGCAGGTCGCTGTGCGGGCCGTCCTGCAGGTTCTGGTCCTGCGTGTATGCGTGGACGGTCGTCATGAGGCCCTTGACGATGCCGAACTCGTCGTCGAGCACCTTGGCGATCGGTCCGAGGCAGTTGGTGGTGCACGAGGCGTTGGAGATGATGTTCTGGCTGCCGTCGTACTTGTCGTCGTTGACGCCCATCACGATGGTGATGTCCTCGCCCTTGGCGGGAGCGGAGATGATGACCTTCTTGGCGCCTGCGTCGATGTGGCCCTTGGCCTTGGCAGCGTCGGTGAAGATACCGGTGGACTCGACGACGACGTCGACGCCCAGGTCGCCCCACGGAAGTGCGGACGGGCCCTCACGCAGCGACAGCGCCTTGATCTTCTGATCGCCGACGACGATGGTGTCGTCGCCCTCGAGGCTCACGTCGTGCGGCAGACGGCCGAGGATGGAGTCGTACTTCAGGAGGTGAGCGAGGGTCGCGTTGTCGGTGAGGTCGTTGACAGCCACGATCTCGATGTCGGTGGTGCCCAGAGCTTTCTGCGCATCGACTGCCCTGAAGAAGTTACGTCCGATGCGGCCGAAGCCGTTCACGCCTACCCGGATCGTCACTGTTCGCTCCTAAGTTGTTGAACCGATTGTCTTGTTGCGCGCATGTGGAGATCCGCACGCGGCAGATCCCACCCTAGTGGGCAGCTTCGGCTCGCGCGCGCGTCACCCGTCACCTGGGGATCACGCCTCGTCGAGCAGTTCGGCGGTGACTGCGGACTCGGTGTCCGGAATGCCGGTGTCCTTGGCCTTGCGGTCCGCCATCGACAACAGACGACGGATGCGGCCCGCGACCGCGTCCTTGGTCATGGGTGGGTCGGCCAATTGACCGAGTTCTTCGAGTGAGGCCTGTCGATGCTGCACCCGCAGCGAGCCAGCCGCGGCCAGGTGATCGGGCACGTCGTCCCCGAGAATCTCGAGCGCACGTTCGACGCGTGCTGCAGCCGCGACGGCCGCACGGGCGGAGCGGCGCAGGTTGGCGTCGTCGAAGTTGGCGAGCCTGTTGGCTGTCGCACGCACCTCGCGGCGCATACGGCGTTCTTCCCACACAAGCCGGGTGTCCTGCGCACCCATCCGTGTCAGCAACGCTCCGATGGCTTCGCCGTCCCTGACCACGACACGGTCGGTACCGCGGACCTCGCGCGCCTTGGCTGCGACGCCGAGGCGGCGCGCCGCACCGACGAGGGCCAACGCCGCTTCCGGACCGGGGCAACTGATCTCGAGTGCCGACGAGCGCCCGGGCTCGGTCAACGAACCGTGCGCGAGGAACGCGCCGCGCCACGCAGCTTCGGCGTCGCCGACGGTTCCGCCGACGACCTGGGCGGGCAGCCCGCGGACCGGTCGACCGCGCAGGTCGAGCAATCCGGTCTGCCGCGCGAGCGCTTCCCCGTCCTTCGCGACGCGCACGACGTACCGAGAACTCTTGCGGAGACCGCCTGCCGTCAACACGTGGACGTCGGAGGAGTATCCGTAGAGATCGAAGATCTCCCGACGCAGCCGACGAGCGATCGACCCCAGATCGACCTCTGCCTCGACGACGACTCGCCCAGCAACGATGTGAAGCCCACCTGCAAAGCGCAGGAGAGCCGACACCTCGGCCCTCCTGCAGCTCACCTGAGTGATGGCGAGCCGCGACAGCTCGTCCTTCACCTCCGCTGTCATGGCCACGAAGTGATCCCCTCTCTGCGCGACGCCGTCGGCGCAGTCCCGTCTCGCGACGAGACGATGCTACCGAGTGCGTCTGCCAACTTTCCGAAATGATGCGCGTGAGTACCTGATTCGGCGACATCGTCGTAGACGACCTCGGCCCCCAACCGGGCAGCAGCACGTGCGACATGGTCACGCTCTCCCCCGGCGGGCACGGAGAGCGAGTCCACGAGGACGTGGTCGACTCTGAAATCAGGTGCGTGTTGGGAGAGTACGTGCAGATGCCGCTCGGCGGAGAATCCCGTCGTCTCCCCGAGTTCGGGTGCGAGATTCAACACAAGGACCTTTTGCGCCGACGACTCGGCCAGAGCCGTCAGCAGACCGGGAACGAGGACGTGGGGAATGACACTCGAGAACCACGATCCGGGCCCGAGCACGACGAGGTCGGCCGACGCGATCGCCGCGACGGCCTCCGGAGTCGCCGGCGGATCGGGTGGCATCAGCCGGACGCGGCGGACCTTGCCCGGCGTCGTCGCGACAGCGACCTGACCGCGGATGACGCGGCTGACCCGTGGATCGTCCTCCAGGCCCGCGACGTCCGCTTCGATGTCGAGTGGGACGGGCGCCATCGGCAGGACCCTGCCCTCGATCCCGAGCAGGTGCGACACCTCGTCCAACGCGAGGACCGTGTCACCGAGAACCTCGGTGAGTCCGGCGAGAATGAGGTTGCCCACCGAATGCCCGGCAAGAGCCCCCGTCCCCCGGAAGCGATGTTGGAGCACGTCCGCCCATCGGGTGGTGCGCGGCTCGTCGGCGGCCAACGCGGCCAGCGCCATCCTGAGGTCGCCGGGTGGCAGCACCCCGAGCTCGGCCCGAAGACGTCCGGAGGATCCCCCGTCGTCGGCGACCGTCACGACGGCGGTGACGTCCGAAGCCAGCCTGCGTACCGCACTGAGCGTGGCGTACAGGCCGTGTCCACCACCCAGCGCGACGATCTTCTTCGGCGACGAGTTGCCGTCCGGCTGAGTGTCGGTCATTCGCGGCCCATGTCTCGGTGCAGCACGCGCACCGACAGGTCGTCGTGTCGGTCCAGCAGTGCGGCGAGCGCTTCCGACATCGCCACGCTTCTGTGTTTTCCTCCGGTGCACCCCACAGCAACCGTCATGTACCGCTTGCCTTCCCGTCGATATCCCTCGACCGTCAACTGCAACAAATGGTGATACGTGTTCAGGTAGTCCTCGGCCCCGTCCTGACGCAGAACGTAGTCGCGGACCGCACTGTCTCGACCAGTGTGCTCGCGCAGCTCCGGAATC
This sequence comes from Rhodococcoides kyotonense, assembly GCF_900188125.1. Classification (GTDB taxonomy): domain Bacteria; phylum Actinomycetota; class Actinomycetes; order Mycobacteriales; family Mycobacteriaceae; genus Rhodococcoides; species Rhodococcoides kyotonense. The sequence goes on from NZ_FZOW01000001.1 coordinate 179,438, forward strand.
CAGTGCGGGTTCGGCAGAAATCTCACGTCGCACACCAGATCGGCGTCGATCGGCAGACCGTACTTGAATCCGAAGGACTGCACCGTCACGCCGATCATCGCCGCGTCGGCACCCCCGAACGCACCTTCGATCTTGCGACGGAGTTGGTGCACCGACAGCGACGACGTGTCGATGGTGACGTCGGCGGCGGCCTTGACCTGAGCCAGTTGCAGGCGCTCCGCGGCGATCCCCTCCGTCAACGTGCCGTCCTGGCCGTCCTTCTGCAACGGGTGACTGCGTCGGTTGGACTCGAAGCGCTGGATCAGCACCGCGTCGGTGGCGTCGAGGAACAGAACTCGGTTGTGTACGCCCTTCGAGTTCAGTTCCTGCACGACCCAGCCGAGGTCGCCGGTGAACAACCTGCTGCGCACGTCCATCACGAGCGCGAGCCGTTCGATGCGAGGATCCGAGCCCCTGCCCAGGTCGACCATCTTGGAGATGAGCTCGGGGGGCAGGTTGTCCGCCACGTACCACCCCAGGTCTTCCAGTGCTTTCGCGGCGGTGCGAAGCCCCGCACCGGACACCCCGGTGACGAGGGCGACTTCGATTCCGCCCGCGTGCTCGATGTCGTCCGCGGATTCCGGCGCCTGCTGCACATCTTGGTTGCTCACGTCACGCCCTGCCCTGTCGAAGTTGCGTCTTCTCGAGCCAGATCGGAGGTCTCACTGCCCGTGACTCCATCCTGCACAACTATGTCCGATGTGTCCGAACCGGCGTCCGCGCCCAGCGCCACGAGGACCGCCTTCGCCGTCATCTCACCGATCCCGGGAACTTGGACGATCTCCGCGACCGAGGCCTGCTTGAGTTTGGCGACGGACCCGAAGTGGCCGACGAGCGCATTGCGTCGCGTTTCACCCAAGCCGCGCACCGAGTCGAGTGCCGAGGCCGTCATCCGACGCGAGCGCTTGCTGCGGTGGAAACTGATCGCAAAGCGGTGCGCTTCGTCGCGAACCCGCTGCAACAGGTACAGGGACTCGCTGGTTCGCGGCAGGATCACCGGATCCGACTCTCCCGGCACCCACACTTCTTCGAGCCGTTTCGCCAGGCCCACCACCGCGACGTCGGTCACACCCAACTCGTCGAGCACCTCGGCGGCGGCAGCGACCTGAGGCGCACCGCCGTCGACGACGAACAGGTTGGGTGGGTACGCGAACCGCCTCGGCCGTCCCGTCTGCGGATCGAGTGCGGCCTCGGGGGCGAGATCGCCGCCGCCGGCGTCGGAACTGTGCCGCAGAAATCGGCGACGCGTCACTTCGGCGATGGACGCGACGTCGTCCGAGTGTCCGTCTCCGGCGGCTTCCTTGATCGAATAGTGCCGGTAGTCGCTCTTGCGCGGCAGACCGTCCTCGAACACGACGAGCGAGGCGACGACGTCGGTGCCCTGAACGTGCGAGATGTCGATGCACTCGATGCGCAGCGGCGCGGAATCGAGATCGAGCGCCTCCTGGATACCTTGCAGCGCAGCCGATCTGGACGTGAAGTCACCAGCGCGCTTCAGCTTGTGTTGCTGCAGAGCCTCTTTCGCATTGCGCTCGACGGTCTCGGCGAGTGCTTTCTTGTCACCGCGCTGGGGAACACGAAGTTGCACGTTGGACCCGCGAAGACTGGTGAGCCACTGCTGAACCTGATCCGCATTGGCCGGTAGCACCGGCACCAAAACCTCACGCGGCACAGCGTTGGCACCTGCGTCCTCGAGGCCGGGTGTCTGCAGGGACATCGAGGCCTGTTCGCCGTAGAACTGCGTCAGGAATTGCTCGACGAGCGCAGGCAGGTCCTTCTGGTCCTCGGCGCGATGCTCGATGACCTCGCCCGCCTTCTCCACGACCCACCCACGCTGACCGCGGACGCGACCGCCGCGAACATGGAACACCTGCACGGCGGCTTCGAGGTCGTCGGTCGCGAACGCCACGAGGTCGGCGTCGGTGCCGTCACCGAGAACGACAGCCTGCTTCTCCAGCGCCCGACGCAATGCACCGACGTCGTCGCGCAGGCGTGCGGCCGTCTCGAAATCGAGGTCGTCGGAGGCCTCCTGCATCTGCTTCTCGATCTGCCGAACGAGTTTGTCGGTCTTCCCCGACAGGAAGTCGCAGAAGTCCTCGACGATCTTGCGGTGCTCGTCGGCGCTGACTCTTCCCACGCACGGCGCGGAACACTTGTCGATGTATCCGAGCAGGCAGGGCCGACCGATCTGCCGGTGCCGCTTGAGCACACCCGCCGAACACGTCCGCGCAGGAAAGACTCGCAGCAGCAGATCGAGGGTCTCGCGGATGGCCCAGGCATGTGCGTACGGACCGAAGTACCGCACCCCTTTGCGTCGAGGCCCGCGATAGACGAACAGCCGCGGATACTCCTCGTTCATCGTGACGGCGAGCATCGGATAGCTCTTGTCGTCGCGATACCTGACGTTGAACCGAGGATCGAACTCCTTGATCCAGTTGTACTCGAGCTGAAGGGCCTCCACCTCGGTGGTGACGACCGTCCACTCGACCGAGGCCGCGGTGGTGACCATCTGCCGGGTACGCGGATGCAGCGACGCGACGTCGGCGAAGTACGAATTGAGTCGGCTACGCAGGCTTTTGGCCTTGCCGACGTAGATCACGCGTCCGTGTGGATCGCGAAATTTGTACACCCCTGGCTCGACCGGGATGGTTCCGGTGGCGGGGCGATACGTCGATGGATCGGGCACGTAATCCAGGCTAGCCGCAGGGTCCGACGAAGACCGTCACGTGGCGGCACCCGCGTACTTGGCTTCGAGCGCACGGAACGAACGCACGGCTGCGACCGCCTGATCGCGGTCGTTCGACTGAATGGCCATGACCGGAATGAACTCGTCGTCGGGAATGTCGACGCGGGCCCACATGGCACCGTCCGGAAACGACAGGCCCTGAACCAGATCCCATTCGATCAGACGCTCGGAGAGGATGTTCCTGACCGCAACACCCTCGGCGCCGACGCGCACGCGCGGACGCGTCAACAGCAGCGCGATACCGGCGAGCAGCACACCTATGCCCGCGAGCGCGAGCTGATCGGCGGTACGGAAGTAGACACCGGTCGGCGATATCCGAAGTAGGACCGCGACAGTCACATGCGCGACGAGGAGAACAGCCGCCGCAGCGATCGCGTACCGCGCCGACTTGCGCGAACGGACTTCGAGCTCCCACCGACCGGGCCCGGTCATCGCAGCGCCTCGGCCGACTGGCGGAGCTGCTGCAACGTCAATGCGGTGTCGATGGCGGCCGCGACGGCTTGGGCACCCTTGTCCTCGCTCGAACCGGGCAGTCCGGCACGATCGAGGGCCTGCTGCTCGTCGTTCGTGGTCAACACGCCGTTGGTGACGGGAGTGCCCTCGTCGAGGGAGACACGCGTCAGACCAGCGGTCACCGCATCGCACACGTACTCGAAGTGCGGCGTGCCTCCGCGGATCACGACGCCCAAAGCGACGACGGCGTCGTGTGTACGCGCCAGAGCCTGCGCGACGACGGGAATCTCGATCGCACCGGCGACGCGAATCACGGTCACGTCGGTGACACCGGCCTCGTCGGCCTTCCGCTGTGCGCCGTCGAGCAGTGCTTCGGACACCGTCCGGTGCCACTGGCCTGCCACGATCGCCAACTTCAAGTCGGACGCGCCTGCCAGCTGCAGCTGAGGTTCGCCTTCACCGCTCATCGTGTGGTTCCTGTTCCATGGTCAGGAGTGGAGCCTGCGGAATGACCCAACTCGAAATCGTCGAGGCCCACGAGATCGTGGCCCATGCGGTCGCGCTTGGTGCGAAGGTACGTCAGGTTCTCGGCGTTGGCGCGCAACGGCATCGGCACCCGCTCGGTGACGTGCAGGCCGTAGCCGTCGAGTCCGACGCGCTTGGCCGGGTTGTTGGTCAGCAGTCTCATCGACGAGATGCCGAGGTCGACGAGAATCTGTGCGCCGATGCCGTAGTCACGCGAATCAGCGGGCAGACCGAGCTGCAGGTTGGCGTCGACGGTGTCGGAGCCTGCGTCCTGCAGCTGATAGGCCTGAAGCTTGTGCAGCAGTCCGATGCCGCGGCCTTCGTGTCCGCGCATGTACAGCACCACACCTCGGCCTTCCTGGGCGATCATCTCCAGTGCAGCGTCGAGCTGTGGTCCGCAGTCACAGCGCAGCGACCCGAAGACGTCACCGGTGAGGCACTCGGAGTGAACCCGAACGAGGACGTCGCTGCCGTCGCCGTCGGGGCCTTCGATGTCGCCGCGTACGAGTGCGACGTGCTCGACCTCGTCGTAGACACTCTGGTATCCGACGGCACGAAACTCCCCGTGCGACGTCGGGATACGGGCGTCGGCGACACGAACGACGTGCTTCTCGTGCTTACGACGCCACGCGATGAGGTCGGCGATGGAGATCAGCGCGAGGTCGTGGTCGTCGGCGAAGACACGCAGCTCGTCGGTCTGAGCCATCGCGCCCTCGTCCTTCTGGCTGACGATTTCGCAGATCACACCTGCGGGGCGCAGGTCGGCCATGCGCGCGAGGTCGACGGCCGCCTCGGTGTGGCCGGGTCGACGCAGCACGCCGCCGTCCTTCGCGCGCAACGGAACGACGTGTCCCGGACGCGTGAAGTCGCCTGCACCGCTCGACGGATCGGCCAGCAGCCGCATCGTGGCCGCACGGTCCGACGCCGAGATTCCGGTGCCGATTCCTTCACGGGCGTCGACGGTGACGGTGTAGGCCGTGCCGTGCTTGTCCTGGTTGGTGGCGTACATCGGAGGCAGGCCGAGGCGATCGCAATCGTCCCCGGACAACGGGACACAGAGGTAACCGGACGTGTATCGCACCATGAAGGCAACCAACTCGGGGGTGGCCTTCTCCGCTGCGAAGATCAGATCGCCCTCGTTCTCGCGATCCTCGTCGTCGACCACCACCACGGCCTTGCCTGCGGCGATGTCGGCGACGGCACGTTCGATACTGTCGAACCTAGTCACGTCGTACGCTCCAAATGTCTCGTTCCGCGCCGAAGACGATGTCGGCGCGGATACCTCTTCAACAGTACTTTCCGGTCGGGTCAGTCCGCGGCGAGGGTCTGCAGACGCTCGACGTACTTGGCGATGACGTCGACCTCCAGGTTGACCGGAGTTCCGACGGGTGACTGCCCGAGGGTCGTGAGATCGAGTGTCGTCGGGATGAGCGAGATCTCGAACCAGTGATCGTCGCCGTCGCGGCCGAGCCCGGAGACGGTGAGCGAGACTCCGTCGACGGTGATCGATCCCTTCTCCACCACGTATCGTGCGACCGACGTCGGCAGTGCGATGCGCACCACGGTCCAGTTCTCCGACGGGGAACGATCGACGACGGTTCCAGTGCCGTCGACGTGGCCCTGCACGAGGTGACCGCCGAGCCTGCTGCCCAGCGACGCCGCTCGTTCGAGGTTGACGCGACTGCCGACCTCGAGCCGTTGGAGACTCGACCGGTTCAGCGTCTCCTGCATGACGTCGGCGGTGAAGGAGTTTCCGTCCAGTACGTCCACGACGGTCAGGCAGACCCCGTTGACGGCGATGGAATCACCGTGTCCGGCGTCCGACGTCACGACCGGCCCCTTGACCGTGAATCGTGCCGCGTCGGTCAGTTCTTCCTTGGCGACGATCTCGCCGAGTTCTTCGACAATCCCGGTGAACACTTGTTACGTCACTCCTGATTCTTCGGTACGGCGACGACGACCAGGTCGGTCCCCAGCGACTGCACGCTCTCGATCGAGAACCGCAGAGCGTCGGAGATTGTTCCGACTCCAGCATTTTCCACTGCGGCGACGCCGGACCCGAGCACGACAGGCGCGACGTACGCCACGATTCGGTCCACCACACCTGCCCTCAGGAATGCACCGGCGAGCGTCGGGCCACCTTCGACCAGCACGTCCGTGTGCTCGGCGAGCGCAGCGATCACGTCGTGCGGGTCGTGGCTGTGTACGAACGTCGTCGGTGCGTCGATGCCGCGGATCCGTGCATCGACGGGAACGTCACGAGTGCCGACCACGACCCGATGCGGCTGGTGACCGGCGTTCGAGCCGTCGGGACGCCGTGCGGTCAGCAACGGATCGTCGGCGAGGACGGTTCCCGTGCCGACGACGATGGCATCGAGCTTCGCGCGTTCGGCGTGGACGTGCGCACGGGCGTCGGGACCGGTGATCCACTGACTCGTCCCGTCCGACGCCGCGCTTCGTCCGTCGAGACTCGCTGCGTATTTGAGCGTCACGAACGGCCGTCCCGTGCGCTGCTTGTGCAGCCATGCGCGCAATGGGCCGCGCGCGACGACGTCGGCCAGGAGTCCTGATCGGACGTCGATGCCTGCAGCCCGCAGCCTGTCCGCGCCCCCGGTCGCGACGGGATTGGGGTCGCCGATGGCATAGATCGCGCGGGCGATGCCTGCCTCGATCAGTGCCAGCGCACACGGACCCGTTCGGCCGGTGTGATTGCACGGTTCGAGAGTGACGACGGCTGTGCCGCCGCGGGCACGCTCACCGGCGTCGCGCAACGCCACTATCTCGGCGTGCGGCCCTCCCGGCGGCTGCGTGGACCCGATGCCGACGACAGTGCCCGACGCATCCAGAATCACCGCGCCGACAGGCGGATTGGGGCTCGTTCGCCCACGCGCCGACTCCGATGCCTCGACGGCAGTGCGCATCGCGGCCGCGTACTCGGCGACATCGGAATCCGACATCAGAGGGACAGGTGCGCCGACGCCCGACCGGCCTGCGCGCGCAGTGCACGGACCGCGGCCGCAGGGTCGGATGCGCCGTACACCGCAGAACCGGCGACGAAGCAGTCGACGCCCGCTTCCGCTGCTTGTTCGATCGTGTCGACGTTGATGCCTCCGTCGATCTCGACGACGAGCGTCAACTCACCCGAATCGACGAGATTGCGGACCGTCCGTGCCTTGCTCAGGACGTCGGCAATGAAGGATTGTCCGCCGAAGCCCGGCTCGACGCTCATGACCAGCAGGGTGTCGAACTCTCGCAGGATCTCGAGGTACGGCTCGATCGGCGTGCCCGGCTTGATCGACAGTCCGGCCTTGCCGCCGGCCGCCCGAATGTCCTTGGCCACGGAGATCGGATCGTCCGTCGCCTCCGCGTGGAACGTCACGTTGTAGGCGCCTGCCTCGGCATAGGACGGCGCCCAGCGGCCCGGGTCGTCGATCATCAGGTGGCAGTCGAGTGGAATGTCCGTCGCCTTCAACAGGCTCTGCACCACCGGCAGGCCCAACGTGAGGTTGGGAACGAAATGCGCATCCATGACATCCACGTGCAGCCAGTCGGAACCGGCGACGGCATCGGCCTCCTCCCCCAGACGAGCGAAGTCGGCGGACAGAATGGACGGAGCGATCATCGGAGCAGCCACACGCGCAGCCTAATCGGGTCGTTCGGGCACAGCGACGACGGCTGCCGTCAGCCCCAGTTCTCGGCCTTCGTCAGACAGAACGGGTGACCCGCTGGATCCAGCAGCACTCGCCACGTCTCACCTGGCTGGTCGTCGGGCAGCACGGCACCGAGCTCGACGGCCTTACGTGCGGCGTCGTCGAGATCGCGCACCGCGAGGTCGAAATGAAACTGTTTGCTGCCCTGCGGGTTGGGCCACACGGGAGGTACGTAGTCCTCGACACGTCCGAAGCCGAGTGCGGTGTCGCCTCCTGTCACCATCGCGTACTCCTGTTCGGCGTGAGCAACGGTCCAGCCCAGCAGCCCGGCCCAGAACTGGGCGCTCGCAGACGGATCGGCACAGTCGAGTGTCACCATTTTCAACGTGGCCAACGGTGTTTCGGTCATCGGATTCTCCTCGATCGTTCGTCGTGTCCCACCAGGCTCCTAGACTTCATCGGTGGCCGATAGGAAAAACACGACAGCAGTCGCACCGGCTGTCGGGACGTCGACGACCGCGGGCATTCTGAGCCCGGATCGATTGGCGGAGTACGTCGATCTCACTCGAATCCCATGCGGTGACGGTCCGAGCCAGTGGGTGGAGAACTACTGGCTGCTGCGTTGGGATCTGCCGGCGGGTACGTCGTACCGCAGTTCGACGCTGCCGCATCCGTCGTGCACGCTGAGCGTCGAGCGTGGTCGGGTGCGCGACGGCGTCGCCGAGGTCGGTCCGGTCGTGACGACGGGCGTGCTGACGTCGCGTTTCGACGTCATCATCGCCGAGCAGGGCTGGGTCTTCGGCATCAAGTTTCGGCCCGGTGGCTTCGCGAGCCTCACCGGAACATCAGGCCGAGAACTACGGAACGTTCCGGTCGCCGCACCGACGATGCTTCGTCCCGACACCGTCGCGGCCTTGGCCGAGCTGGGCCCCGAGGACCGACCGGCGCACTGCGCAGAGGTTGCCGACCGCGCCCTTGCGCACTACGGACACAGCGTCGAACCGGGCTACCGAACCGTTCTGTCCGTCGTGTCCACGATGCTGAACGACCGAACCCTGACGCGAGTGTCGGACGTGGAACGGGCATGCGACATCGGCACCAGACGACTGCAGCGACTCTTCGAGAGGTACGTCGGCGCGACCCCGAAGTGGGTGCTCGCGCGCTACCGAATTCACGACGCCGTTCGCGATCTCGACGCCGGCTATCCCGGATCGATCGCCGATCTGGCGGCGCGGTACGGATGGTTCGATCAGGCCCACTTCACTCGTGAGTTCACCGAACTCGTCGGTGTGCCGCCGACCGAGTACCGCCCGCAGTCGTGAGCGAAAATATCCCGCCCGCAGTCGTGAGCGAAAATGCATAGCCCTCTATACATTTTCGCTCACGAGGGCTTGCGGAGGGCAGCGAGGAACATCGCATCGGTTCCGTGCCGGTGTGGCCAGAGCTGCACCGATGTTCCGTCGCCGAGCCCGGGGACACCCGGCACCAGGGCGCGCGTGTCGAGTTCCTCGACACCGTGACGCCGCACCGCGTCGGCGACGACAGCGGACGTTTCCGACAGATGCGGCGAGCACGTCGAGTAGACGACGACTCCGCCCGGACGCACCAGTTCGATCGCCGACGCGAGCAGCTGCTTCTGCAAGGCAACCAGCTCGGCGACATCCTTCGGTGAGCGTCGCCACCGAGCCTCGGGACGGCGCCTCAGTGCACCGAGTCCGGTGCAGGGGGCGTCGACGAGGATTCGGTCGTACCCCGCGTCCAGGCCCGTGTCACGACCGTCGACGGCGTGCACGGTGACCGGGAGCGACTTGGTGGTCTTGCGTACCAGTTCGGCGCGGTGAGCTGCCGGTTCGACGGCGTCGACGTGTGCGCCGTCGATCTCGGCGAGCGCACCGAGCAACGCTGCCTTACCGCCAGGTCCGGCACACAGATCGAGCCAGCGCCCTCCGTCGGCGCCGCCGAGCGGCGCGAGCGTCAGGGCACGCGCGACGAGCTGACTCCCCTCGTCCTGTACTCCGGCGAGACCGTCGCGCACGGCGTCGAGCTTCCCCGGGTCACCGCCGTCGAGGTAGACGGCGTACGGCGAGTACGCACCTTCTTCTCCCCCGGTGATCAACGCCAGTTCCTCGGCCGAGATCTCACCGGGACGAGCAACGAGATGCACTGCGGGACGCGCGTCGTCGGCTTCGAGCACGGCCGCGAGTTCACCGGCGTCGGCTCCGAGCGCATCGGCGAACGACTGCGCGATCCACTTCGGATGGGCGTGTTCGAACGCAAGATGCCCGACGGGGTCCTTCGCTGCATCCGGCGCGAGCAGGGCGACCCACTCGTCTGCGGACTTCTCCGACACACGACGAAGGACAGCATTGACGAATCCTGCTTTGCCACTGCCCAATTCGGATCGAGTGAGGTCGACGGACGTCGCGACCGCAGCATGCGGCGCGACGCGTGTCCGCAGCAATTGATAGGCGCCCAGCCGGAGAATGTCGAGCACACTGCCGTCGATCTCGGATACCGGTCTGCCCGCACCGGACTCGATGACCGCGTCGAGAAGCCCTCGCGCTCGGCTCGCACCGTAGGCGAGTTCGGTTGCCAGTGCCGCGTCGCGCGTGTTCAGCTTGCGATCTCGAAGAAGCCCCGGCAGAACGAGATTCGCGTACGCATCACGTTCTCGGACGGCGGCGAGTACGTCGCGTGCCGCCAGCCGGGCCGGGTCGATCGGAGGCGTCGACGACGGTCCACGTCCGCGCTGGGGACGTTGTCCGCCCCCGCTGCGTGTTCCGGGGCTGCGTTGCGCGCGTCCGCGTCGTCCGGCTTCGCCGTCGGCGCGACGTCGTCCGGAATTGCCCTTCTCGGAATTGTTGTTCCGGTCGTTCATTCCGCTACCGTCCCGTCGATCGACCGAGCGCCGCGCGCCCAGTCCGATGCCTTCATGAGTTTCTTGCCCTGGGGTTGGACGTCGCCGAGAACGACCGCCGAATCCGCTGTTCCGATGTGAACGCCGTTCTTTCTGACAACGACAGCGCCCGGGTCGAGAGTGTCCTCGGAGCGACCGACGGGGCCGATCTTCACTCGGAGGTCACCTAACGTCGTCCACGCACCCGGCGCGGGAGTGACGGAACGGATATGTCGATCGATCGTCGCCGACGACGCAGACCAGTCGATTCGGGCCGCATCGACCGTGACCTTGGCAGCATGAGAGACGCCATCGGTGGATTGGGCGATGGCCGATGCCTCGCCCGCCTCGATGGCGTCGAGAGTCGCTTCGAGCAGTGCTGCGCCGCTGACGGCAAGCCTGCCTAGCAGATCACCCGAGGTGTCCGTCGGGCGAATGGTCTCCGTGACGACGCCCAGCACGGGACCGGTGTCCATGCCCTCGTCGAGCAGGAAGGTCGACGCCCCGGTGATGTCGTCGCCCGCGGCGATGGATGCCTGAACGGGCGCGGCGCCGCGCCACGCGGGCAGCAGCGAGAAGTGCAGATTGATCCAGCCGTAGCGTGGAATGTCGAGGACCGGCCGCGGCAGCAACGCTCCGTAGGCGACGACCGGGCACACATCGGGCGCGAGGTCGGTCAACGCGGCGACGAACTCGGGTTCCGACGGACGACGCGGTGTCAACACGGGAATCTCGTGCGCGTCGGCGAGTAGCCCCACGGGCGAGCGGTTCACCTTTCGGCCCCGCCCGGCGGCTGCGTCGGGACGAGTGACGACGGCAACCACGTCGTGTTTCGTCGACGCGATCAGCCGTTCCAGCGACGGAACCGCCGCATCGGGTGTCCCTGCAAACACAACACGCACCAGTGAGCTCCCGAAGAATAGGTAGTCCGATTTCCTGCACCGAACTACCTATCCTAGGGACCGGCTCACGAGCGAGCCGAGCGCACTGCTCATGCGTCGTCGGCCGGGGTGTCGTCACCGACGGCCTCGTCCTCGGCGAGGATCCGGTAGAGACGGCGTCGGGCATCGGCGAGCACGTCGCTGGCTGCCTTCACCTGGTCCGGAGTACCCACGGCCGCAACCTGTCCGGCCGCGCCCATCAACTGGCCGATGAGTCCGCGCAGATCGATGGCGTCGCCGCCGACACTGCTCCGCACGTCGTCCCATGGGGCGCCCAGTTCGGTTCGATGTTCCTCGACGAATGCGACACCCTGTTCGGTCAGTCGAGCCGTCTTACGGCCGTCGACCTTCTCGATGAGGACGAGCCCCTCGTCTTCGAGCTGGGACAACGCCGGATAGATCGACCCGGGGCTCGGCTTCCAGGCACCGTCGCTCTTCGCGGCGATCTGCTGGATCAGCTCGTACCCGTGCATCGGGGATTCTGCGAGCAGCAGCAGAACTGCCGATCGAACATCTCCCCGTCGGCCGCGTCCGCCCCGACCACGCCCCCGGCCCAGGTCACCGCCCGGACCGAACCCTCCGGGACCGCCAGGACCGAAACCACCCGGACCGAAACCGCGACCCCATCCACGTCCACCGCGTCCGCGATGGTCTTCGCGTCCACCCGGGCCGTGACCCCGCTCGTCACGACCGTGGCCGCGTCGCCGAGGATTCGGCTGAGCGTCGTCGGGACCGGGCGCATCCTGCGGCACCCACATCGTGAACGGCTGACGCTGTTGCGCCCGTTCTGCCATGCCCATCCAGGGCCTGCGCTGCTTGTCGAAAATGTTTTCCATGTCCTTGCTCCTTCTGTATCGATTGGACATATTGACGATATATCGACAATGCATCTTTGGCAAGAGTGAGAATCGTTCCGATCTCCTCGACACCGGTGAACGTCGGCGCAAGGCGTTAGCCTGTTCGCACCGGTCACGATCGAGCGCGACAAGGGGGACCGCATGTTCGCACCGCTGGGGAGGCGCATCGTCGCCTCCCTGAGCGCGGTGGTTCTCGTGGTCGTGGTGGTGACCTCCGGACTGCTGTCCTACCCGGCGTCCGTCGCACTGGACGACGCCGCCCAGCTCGTCGCCGGCCTCGCCGCGACCGTGACCTGCACGTACACCGGTCGACGACGTCGCGGATCGCAGCGTCGATGGCGGCTTCTCATGGCAGCGGGAATGGCGTGCTGGACCGCAGGGATGGTCGTCTGGGCCACCTATCGTTCGATACTCGACACTCCGCTCCCGTCACCGTCGTTCGCGGACTTCGGGTTCTTCCTCTTCCCCGTCTTCGCTGTACCGGCACTGCTTGCCGTCCTCGGGCGGACGCCGAGGCGCACCGCGATCGACTCCAACCACGCGTGGGCCACGTCGCTCCTCGACGGCACGGTCATCGTGGGCTCGCTGTTCGTACTGTCCTGGTCCACGGTCCTCGGCCAGGTTGCACGTCAGGACGAGTCGGATTCGCTGCAGTTCCTCGTCGCGTTGATGTACCCCGTCACCGACCTCGTTCTGGTCGTCCTGGTGGCGCTGCTCGCCGTCGTTCCACGCATTCTGCGTCGATACCGGTCACAGCTGGCGCTGCTCGGGTGCGGGTTGGTCTCGTTGGCGGTGTCCGACAGTGTCTACGCGTACCTCGTCGCTGTCGGCGCCGACAGCATGCCGCTGCTCGCCGACGCCGGTTTCATCGCGGGGCCGGTGCTGATCGCTCTCGCCGCGACGACGCCCGCCGTCGGCGCGTCGTTCGTCGATCAGGGCACTGTGGTCGGGAGTCACAGCTGGCCGGACCGACTGGCAAGCGACCGGACCCAGTTGCTGGTGCCGTACGCACTGCTCGCGACCATCGGCGTCGTCGTCGCGGTGCAGTGGATCGCGGGCGGCGGGGTCGATCCCGTTGTTCTCGCCCTGTTCTTCGTCGTCGTCGTACTGGCCATCGTTCGTCAGGTCGTGACGCTGCTGCAGAACGACACACTGCTGCGAAAGCTGTCCGACGCGCAGACCGAGTTGCTGCACCGCGCCCATCACGACGGGTTGACCGGGCTGCTCAACCGTTCGGCATTCGACGACCATCTGGCGCGCGCTCTGGAACGCAGAACCACCCACGGGCAGGTCGGCGTTCTGCTGCTCGTCGACCTCGACGACTTCAAGGGCATCAACGACCGGCTCGGGCACGCCGCGGGCGACCGGAGTCTGCAGACACTGTCCCGGCGTCTGGTCGACACCGTCGAGGTCTCACACGAGCGCGGCATCGTCGCGCGTTTCGGTGGCGACGAATTCACCGTCCTCATCCCGGCCGGGATCGACGACGGGTGTGCGGTAGCCAAGGCCATCGTCGACGCCATTCGTGCGCCCCAGGCGATCGAAGGTCGATCGGTATCGATCGGGGCCAGTGTCGGGGTCGTCGAACTCGATGTGTTCGAGCACGACGTCACCGCGGACACCTTGCTGCGCAGCGCGGATCGGGCGATGTACGAGGCAAAGAAGAACGGGAAGGCAGGCGTGTTCGCCTACGACTCGGACGGCACACTCCGCATGGTCTACAACCTGTCCAACACCGGTGCGCCCTTCGACTGGTGGGGCACGAGGCGCACCGGGCAGCCAGGTCAGGGCAGTCGCGGAATCAACCCGAATATCGTTGCAGGAGAACCTGATCCAGCACGATTGATCGGTCCGCCGACGAGAATGTAGGCGCCCGTGGTCGGGAGGGCCTCCAGATTGGTGAGGTTCTCGAGGCTGATGCGGCGCTGGTCGTACAGCTTGACCGACACCGGGTACGTCTCGTCGTTGCCCAGGTCGGGCCCGAACGTGTCGGTGCCCAACGCGCCCCGTGTGGCGAGCTTGCCGGTGTCGATCAACCACTGAGCGGCGGCCTCGGAGAAGCCGGGCTGATGCGTCACACCGTCGGCGTCGGCGTTGACGTACGCGTCGGTACCCCACCGAGATTCCCACCCGGTCCACAGAATCACCGCGGCGCCGGGAGGAATGGATCCGTGCGCGCTCTCCCACCCCTGCAGATCGGCGACGGTCACCGCGTAATCGGCGTCCGCCGCGGCCTTCTCGCGGATGTCGATTTTCACCGCGGGCAGGAACAGATCCTCGGGTACGAGCTGATCGGCCGTCAACCCACCTTCCTGGAAGTGCGCGGGTGCACCCCAGTGCGAGCCGGTGTGCTCGCCTTCCTCGACGTTCTGCAAGTAGTACCCGTCCTCGGCCACCGTCGCGGCGGTCTCGAGCACGAACTCCGGGTCACCCGGGAAGATCGGCGTCGTCGCCGGATCGTTGACGTGCGACAGCGACACGATCCTGAGCAGTCTGTCCAAAGGTATCGACGGGGTCGGCAGATCCGCCGAACCCGTACCCGGCGCGGCGTGCGCAAGACTCGGCCCCGCCAATCGCGCCCCTGCGACGACGGCCAAACCTGTTGCCACTCGCCGAATCAACTGCCTCCGGTGCATTCTCGACCCCTCTCCATCGTGTGACGTTCCCGGCGAGGACTCTATGCGCAGATCGAACCGCATGGTGTCTCAACCGATGCGGATCGGATCTATCTGCACGCGTACGGCTTCGGTGTTCTTCCGGGCGCTGCGTACTGCCTGTGCGTCCGCGAGTGCTCGTGCCAGCGCTCCCCCGGCAGCGCGGGGAACCCGCAGCAGAAGTCTCTGAACGTCCCCGGGCAGTCTGTCCTCGCCGCCGCCGGCCGGCAGTCGTTGTCCCTCGGGCAATTCCACCGGACCGAGAATCTCGGTCGGCTCCGGAAGTTCGGCAGCCTCGACGAGCGCCATGATCGCCGCCGTAGTGCCGTCGATCGCGGCGACGTGCACGGCCGGCGGAAACCGCACCTCGACGCGCTCGTCGAGCTGGCTGCGGGCGTGCCCGACCGGGTCCCACCGCACCAGGGCTTGCACCGTCGGGATCTCGGATTCGGCCACGACCACGACACGACCGCCCGACGTCCCGGGTCGCACGAGCGCAGCCGCCGTCATCCAGCGCCGCAAGGTCTCCTCGGCCGCACGCAGATCGGCGCGGCCGAGCAGAGCCCACCCGTCGAGCAGAAGCGCGGCCCCGTAGCCGTCTTCGGTCCACGGCTCGGCGCCGACCGTCGAAATGACAAGGGAAGCACCGGCTTCGACGCTGTCGAGGACCGTGGATCCACCCGACGTCCGGACCGGCACGCCAGGAAAGGCTCGACCGAGCTCCTCGGCCGTTCGATGTGCGCCGATGACGACCGCGCGCAGTGCACGCGACCCACACACGTTGCAGCGATGGTTGGCGTCGGGGATGCCGCACCACGAACACGTCGGGCTGGCGGCGCCGTCCGCCCCCGGCCCCGACGGCAGCGCGAGTGGCCCGTTGCACCTGCGACATCGCGCCGGGTTTCGACACTTGCCGCACGCGAGCGACGGGATGTACCCCCCGCGTGGCACCTGAACCAGCACCGGCATGTCGTTCTTCAACGCCGTGCGCGCGGCATCGAACGCGATCGCCGGTAACCGCGCGGCACGAGCGCCGGGATCACGGGCGAGCGCGTGGTCGCTGTCGGCCAGCGCGACGATGTGCGGCTGTCGATCACGAACGACATCGCGGGGAGCGACGAGATCGTGTGCCCACCCCGAATCCACGAGCGCTTCCGCCTCGGCGGTCCGCGCATGCCCGGCGAGCACGACGCCGCACCCGGTTCCGTGCGCACGCAGCAACGCGACCTCACGCGCATGGGGATACGGCGACCGGGGTTCGGCGTACCCGTCGTCGCCGTCGTCCCACAGCACGACGAGACCGAGATTCGCGGCAGGACTGAACACCGCGCTTCGAGTGCCGACGACGATCGACACGTCGCGCCGCAGAACACCGAGCCACCGACGATAACGCTTGGCGGGCCCGAGCCCGGCAGACAATGCGCTGACGACGTCGGGGCCGGCGACCGCCTCGCACGCAGCCGCGACTCGGTCCAGATCGCGCTGATCCGGGACGAGAACGACCGTACTGCGACCTGTTGCGGCGCAGGCACCAGCCAGTTCGGCGATCCGACGCGCCCAGTCCTCCCCCGGCAGGGCCTGCCAGACCGCTCGCGGGTTGCGTCCGGCGCGGACCGCGTCGAGAAATGCGGTTCCGTGGGTGTAGTTGCCCCAGGCCGCCTCGTCGACGACCGGATCCGGCACCGCTGGGCTGTCGGTTCCGGGTTCCGCCTCGACCTTGGCGTGCCGCGGCGGAACGGCCAGCCGGAGAACGTCGGCTCTGGTCCCGGCGTAGCGGTGTGCCACCGCCGTCACCAGCTCGCTGACCTCCGGCGTCAGAACCTGCTCGTCGGACACCACGCGATCGAGCCAGCCCAGCTTGCCGGTGTGTTCGCTCGTCGCCGTTCGCTCGACGACGAAACCGTCGACGAGCCGTCCAGCGAAACGGATACGAACACGAACGCCGACGAGCGCTGTCTCGGCGAACTCGGCCGGAACGAGGTAGTCGAACTCACGATCCAGGTGCGGCAACGGCAAGAGCGGCAGCACCCGAGCCACTGGTAGCTCGGGTGCTGCCGCTCGGGCAGTGCCGCTCAGAGACCCGCGGCCGCGCGCAGTTTGTCTGCGCGGTCCGTCGACTCCCACGGAAGCGCGATGTCGGTGCGCCCGAAGTGTCCGTACGCAGCGGTGGGTGCGTAGATCGGACGCAGCAGATCCAGATCACGGATGATCGCACCCGGACGCAGGTCGAACACCTCGGAGATGGCCGACTGGATCCTGGCCGGATCGGTCTTCTCGGTACCGAAGGTCTCGACGAACAGACCGACCGGAGCAGCCTTGCCGATGGCGTAGGCGACCTGCACCTCGATGCGGTCGGCCAAACCGGCTGCGACGGCGTTCTTGGCGACCCAGCGCATCGCGTAGGCGGCACTCCGGTCGACCTTCGACGGATCCTTGCCGGAGAACGCGCCGCCACCGTGGCGAGCCATGCCACCGTACGTGTCGACGATGATCTTGCGGCCGGTCAGACCGGCGTCACCCATCGGTCCGCCCAGAACGAACTTGCCGGTGGGATTGACCAGCAGGCGGACGTCCGACGTGTCGAGCGTCGGAACATCGAGCTCGGCCAGCACCGAACCGAGAACCTTCTCGCGGATGTCCGGCGTCAACAGGTTGTCGAGGTCGATGTCGGCAGCGTGCTGCGTGGACACGACCACGGTGTCGAGGCGAACGGCGTTGTCACCGTCGTATTCGATGGTGACCTGAGTCTTGCCGTCGGGGCGCAGGTACGGCAGAACACCGGACTTGCGGACCTCCGTGAGTCGACGCGACAGACGGTGCGCGAGCGCGATCGGCAACGGCATGAGCTCGGGGGTGTCGGTGTTCGCGTAGCCGAACATCAGACCTTGATCGCCTGCACCCTGGCGATCGATCTCGTCGTCGGACAGACCCTCGACGCGAGCTTCGTGCGAGTGGTCGACGCCCTGGGCGATTTCAGGCGACTGCGCGCCGATCGCGACGTTGACACCACAAGAGTTGCCGTCGAAGCCCTTGGCCGACGAGTCGTAGCCGATCTCGAGCACCTTGTCCCGCACGATCTTCGGGATGTCGGCGTACGCGGTGGTGTTGACCTCACCGGCGACGTGAACCTGGCCGGTGGTGACGAGCGTCTCCACTGCCACACGCGCACGCGGGTCCTCCGTGAGCAGCGCGTCGAGAATCGAATCGCTGATCGCGTCACAGATCTTGTCTGGATGGCCCTCGGTCACGGACTCACTGGTGAAGAGCCGACTGCCGGACTTGCTCACGGATTTCCTCTCGACGTGTTTCGTTGCCGATCGGAGCCCTGCTCCTCCCGGCACATACATTCACTACGGTCACGCTGGTACTGCTGCGACAAGCCTGGTGATTACACTTGGACACTCTGGGCGCACAACGAGACTAGTCGCGTGGACGGAACCTGTGCACCCTTCGAATCACCCGAGATTCGAATGCGAACCGTCGGAGAGAACGGACGTGACTGCATCGACGACCCGACTGGCCAGCAGTGCTTTCGAACCCGCCCCGAGGGCCGCTTCCGATCCGTCGGCTCCGAGCAGCCATCCGTCGTTGTGATCCACTTCGAACGCCTTGCCGTCGCCGACGGCGTTCACGACCAGCAGATCGCAGCCCTTGCGGTGCAGCTTCGCGCGCGCGTAGGTCAACACATCGCCGTGCTCGTCACCGGTCTCGGCCGCGAATCCCACTATGACAGTGGACTTTTCGATCTCGCCGTCGCGACGAGCCTCGACGAGGCCGGCCAGGATGTCGTCGTTGCGGACCAGGGCGATCGAATCGGGCTCGTTCGCGCCCTTCTTGATCTTGCTCGTGGCGACGGAGGACGGACGGAAGTCGGCGACCGCGGCGGCCATGACGACCGCATCGGCGTCGACGGCATGCCGACGCACCGCTTCCTGCATGTCGGCGGCAGTTCTGACGCGCACGACCTCGACAGCAGCGGGATCCGGCAGATCGGCAGTGAACCCTGCGATCAACGTCACACGTGCACCACGCTGGGCCGCGACTCGCGCGAGTGCGTAGCCCTGCTTTCCGGAACTGCGATTACCCAGGAACCGGACGGGATCCAACGGCTCACGGGTGCCACCGGCGGTGACCACGACCGATCTGCCTGTCAGATCCTGCGGCAGCGCGTCGGCACGCTCGGACAGCAGCATCGCCAGCGCGTGGATCTCCCCTGGCTCGGGCAGCCTGCCTGCGCCGGTGTCGCGGCCGGTCAGACGACCCGACGCGGGCTCGATCACCGTGACGCCACGGCTGCGCAACGTCGCGACGTTGGCCACGGTGGCGGGGTGCTCCCACATCTCGGTGTGCATCGCGGGGGCGACGACGACGGGACACCGTGCGGTCAACAACGTCGCGGTAAGCAGATCGTCGGCTCGGCCTCCGGCTATCCGAGCGATCAGATCGGCGGTCGCAGGTGCTACGACGACCAGTTCGGCTTCCTGACCGAGGCGAACGTGCGGCACCTCCGGCACGTCGGTGAAGACGCCGGTGTGTACCGGATTGCCGGACAATGCCTCGAACGTGGCACGGCCGACGAACTCCAGCGCAGATTCGGTCGGGATGACTCGAACGTGGTCACCGTTCTCGGTGAAGCTGCGGATGAGGGAACAACTCTTGTAGGCGGCGATACCTCCGCCTACACCGACGACTACGCGCAACAGCTGGAGTCCTTTACCGGTTGTTATTCGCCTTCGGCGTGCTCGAGGAGATCGGAATGGATCTCGCGAAGAGCGATCGACAGGGGCTTCTCCTGCAGACCGGGCTCGACGAGCGGGCCGACGTACTCGAGGATGCCGTCACCGAGCTGGTTGTAGTAATCGTTGATCTGACGAGCACGCTTGGCCGCGTAGATGACCAGCGCGTACTTCGACGACGTGCGCGCAAGCAGCTCGTCGATGGGAGGGTTGGTAATCCCGAGCGGCGTGTCGTAAGCCGGGAGTGCGCTACGCGCGTCGAAGTCGGATCCGGCCACTGAAGTGCTGCTCACTATGAGATCTCCCTGAAATAGCGTGGTGATTGGTGCTGCATGAAAGTCGTGGACAAACGACAGTCTCGAGGCTGAAATCCTCAGGAAGGACCGACCGACGAGCTACCGACCAACAAGGATACCAACTCTTCGCACGAATGGTCGACATCGGTATTGACTATCACCGTGTCGAACTCGTCCTGCGCAGCCAATTCCACCTTCGCGGTCTCGAGTCGTCGCTCGGTAGCCGCTGATTCCTCGGTCGCACGCGAGGTGAGCCGGTGGACGAGATCTTCCCAGGTCGGCGGTGCCATGAAGACCAGTTGCGCCTCGGGCTTGGACACCCGAACCGCCCGTGCTCCGGCGAGGTCGAGCTCCAGCAGAACCGGTTTACCCTCCTCCAGCGCTTTCTCCACGGGATCGGCGGGTGTGCCGGACCGATGCAGACCGCCGTGCACACTCGCCCACTCGAGCAGCTCACCGGCTTCGATCATGCGATCGAACTCGGCGGCGGTGACGAAGTGATAGTCCTCGCCGTCGATCTCGCCCGGCCTCGGATCACGCGTGGTGACGGACACGCTGAACCACAATTCGGGCAGTGTGCGCCGGACGACCCGGACGACACTGGACTTACCGACACCGGAGGGACCGGCCAAAACGATGAGCCGGCCCCTCCGATGGGGTGACGCGTCACTGTCGGACACGTGCGCTACCTCCGCTTGTTCTCGCACTCAGGCTTCGAAATCGAACTTGGTCAACAATGCCTTGCGCTGGCGGTCGCCGAGGCCACGCAGCCGACGGGTCGGCGCGATCTCCAACTCGGTCATCAACTCCTGCGCCTTGACCTTGCCCACCTTCGGCAAGGCTTCGAGCAACGCCGACACCTTCATCTTGCCGAGGACCTCGTCGGTCTCCGCGTCTTTCAGTACCTGCTTGAGATCGGTACCGCCTCGCTTGAGCCGCTCTTTGAGCTCGGCCCTGATTTTACGGGCGGCAGCCGCCTTCTCCAGAGCTGCTGCGCGCTGCTCTGGGGTCAACTGGGGAAGCGCCACGTTTCCTCCGTCTCATCGTGGGTGGACAGTGCGCGGGTAGTGCAGTCTCGCGCACGTCGCCGGTGCTTCACCGATGGTCACCAGCAACAACAGCGACGTTACCGACGCTGGACCCGCATGGCTAACTTGCCCCCGGCGGCTACCGGACACCGTCGATGGTCTATGTGGGGCAGGAGCGGAGCCTGCAGGAGCGACCATCAAAGACTGTGCTCGATCTCGTCCCTGAGGGTTGCTGCGGCGTCGCGAAGAGCACTCACCGACGGCCCCGCAGCGAGCACTCCCCGAGAGGAGTTGGGCAGCAGAAACTCTCGCGATCCCGTGAAGATCTGGGCAAGATCCGAGACACCGGCACCCTGTGCGCCGAGGCCGGGCGCGAGAATCGGTCCGGAGAATTCCGACAGATCGAGGCCGTGATCACGCGTCGCACCGACGACGAGACCGACAGTGCTGAGTCCGTCGCCGTTGATCGCCGCCGACGCGTCGACGATCGATTGCGCGACGGACCGCTCACCCGCTCGCGCACCCTGCAGTTGCGCGCCCTCGGCATTGGACGTCCGGGCGAGGACGAACACACCTCGACCGTTCTCGGCGGCCAGTGCGTACGTCTCGCGGAGCGAGTCGAATCCGAGGTACGGCGAGACGGTGACAGCGTCGGACGACAATGGCGATTCGGCGCCGAGCCACGTCTGTGCGTACGCGCTCATCGTGCTTCCGATGTCGCCTCTCTTGGCGTCGGCGACGACGAGGGTCCCGGCGCCACGCAGCACCGAAATCGTGCGTTCGAGCACCGCGTAACCCGCGCTGCCGTAGGCCTCGAAGAACGCGACCTGCGGCTTGACGACGGCCACCTCGCCGGCGAACGCCTCGACGCACAGTTCGGCGAACGTCTCGAGCCCGTCCGCGGACCGTGGCAGATCCCACGCGTCCAGCAGTGACGGATGCGGATCTATGCCGACGCAGAGCCGGCCGCGTGCCGCTGTCGCGGCACGCAACCGATCCGCCCAGGCGTCGTGACCGCTCATGCGGAGACCGAAGACCCTGCGATCGCCGCGTGCAGGTCCTGCAGAGACCGCACTCCTACACCGCCTGCAATGCCTGCTTCGATACCCTGCACCGCAGCCGACGCTCCCTGGACCGTCGTGATGCAGGGAATGTTCTGCGCCACTGCGGCACTGCGGATCTCGTAGCCGTCGACGCGTGGGCCGGAGTTGCCGTACGGCGTGTTGATGACCATCGCGACGTCGCCTGCGAGGATGCGATCGACGATCGTGGGTGCACCTTCAGGCACGTCCTCACCGGACTGCTTGTACACCTGCTCGCACGCGATTCCGTTGCGCCGCAGCACCTCTGCGGTGCCCTCGGTCGCGAGGATCGTGAAGCCGAGGTCGGCGAGACGCTTCACCGGGAAGATCAGCGACCGCTTGTCCTTGTTCGCGACGGAGACGAACACCGCACCCGACGCAGGCAGCGAACCGTATGCGGCCGTCTGGCTCTTCGAGAACGCGGTACCGAAGTCCGCGTCGATACCCATGACCTCACCCGTCGACTTCATCTCCGGGCTCAGCAGTGTGTCGACGCCTGTGCCGTCGGCGCGACGGAACCTGTTGAACGGCAGCACCGCTTCCTTGACGGCGATGGGCGCGTCGAGCGGCGTGGTGCCTCCGTCGCCCACGGCGGGCAGGATGCCTTCCGCACGCAGGTCCGCGATCGACTCACCGAGCATGACGCGTGCACATGCCTTGGCCAGCTGAACAGCGGTGGCCTTCGACACGAACGGCACCGTCCGGCTCGCGCGCGGGTTCGCTTCGAGGACGTACAGGATGTCGTCCTTGAGCGCGTACTGGACGTTGAGCAGACCCTTCACACCGATGCCCTTGGCCAGCAGCTCGGTCGAGCGTCGCACGTTCTCGATGTCGGCCTTGCCCAACGTGATCGGCGGCAACGCACACGCCGAGTCGCCGGAGTGGATTCCGGCCTCCTCGATGTGTTCCATGACGCCGCCGAGGTACACCTCGGTTCCGTCGCACAACGCGTCGACGTCGATTTCGACTGCGTCTTCGAGGAAGCGGTCCACGAGAACCGGGCGGTCGTGCGAGATCTCGGTCGCGCGGGAGATGTAGTCGGCGAGGCTGGCCTCGTCGTACACGATCTCCATGCCACGCCCGCCGAGCACGTACGACGGGCGCACGAGCACGGGATAGCCGATGCCTCCGGCGATCTCACGGGCGCCGTCGAACGTCGTCGCGGTGCCGAACTTCGGTGCAGGCAGGCCGGCCTCGGTGAGCACGCGGCCGAATTCGCCGCGGTCCTCGGCCAGGTCGATTGCCTCGGGGCTGGTGCCGACGATGGGTACGCCTGCAGCCTTCAGTCGCTTCGCCAGGCCGAGCGGCGTCTGGCCACCGAGCTGGACGATGACGCCCGCGACGGTGCCGGACTGCGCTTCTGCCCGGTACACCTCGAGCACGTCCTCGAACGTGAGCGGCTCGAAGTACAGGCGATCGGCGGTGTCGTAGTCGGTCGAGACGGTCTCGGGATTGCAGTTGACCATGACCGTCTCGTAGCCGGCTTGCGACAACGTCTGTGCTGCATGGACACACGAGTAGTCGAACTCGATGCCCTGACCGATGCGGTTGGGACCCGATCCGAGGATGAGAACCTTCTGGCGCTCACGCTGCTCGGCAACTTCGGATTCGGCTTCGGGGTCGAGTTCGTACGTGCCGTAGTGATACGGGGTCTTCGCCTCGAACTCGGCCGCGCAGGTGTCGACGGTCTTGTAGACCGGGTGCACACCGAACTCGTCGCGCAGTGCACGCACGCCGTCCTCGTCGCCGAGTTCCGGCCGCAGCGCAGCGATCTGACGATCGGAGAGTCCGTGGTACTTGGCCTGACGCAGCAGAGCCTCGTCGAACGTCTCGGCCGCGCGGAGCTCGTTACCGAGCTCGTGGATCTGCTGGAACTGATCGAGGAACCACGGGTCGATCTTGGTGGACTCGAACAACTGCTCGAGTGTGGCACCGAGGGCGAACGCCTTCTCGATGCCGTACATCCGGCCGTCTTTCGGGACCGACAGATCCTCGAGGAGCGACTCGAGGCTCTCGGACTCGACCTCCGGGCCGGTCCAGTACCCGGCACGCTTGGTCTCGAGCGAGCGCATGACCTTGCCGAAGGCCTCGGTGAAGTTGCGGCCGATCGACATGGCCTCGCCGACGGACTTCATCGTCGTCGTCAGGGTGCCGTCGGCGCCGGGGAACTTCTCGAACGCGAACCGAGGAGCCTTCACGACGACGTAGTCGAGCGTCGGCTCGAAGCACGCCGGGGTTTCCTTGGTGATGTCATTGACGATCTCGTCGAGCGTGTAGCCGATGGCGAGCTTGGCGGCCATCTTCGCGATCGGGTAACCCGTCGCCTTCGACGCCAATGCCGACGACCGCGACACACGCGGGTTCATCTCGATGACGACGAGTCGGCCGTCCGTGGGATCCATCGCGAACTGGATGTTGCACCCGCCGGTGTCGACGCCGACCTCACGCAGGATGTCGATCGAGAGGTCACGCATCTTCTGGTATTCGCGGTCGGTCAGTGTCATCGCCGGAGCGACGGTGACCGAGTCGCCGGTGTGCACACCGACCGGGTCGACGTTCTCGATGGAGCAGACGATGACCACGTTGTCGCGGCCGTCGCGCATGAGCTCGAGCTCGTATTCCTTCCACCCGAGGATCGATTCCTCGATGAGGACGTTGGCGGTCGGCGATGCCGCGAGGCCGCCGCCGGCGATGCGCGCGAGATCGGCGTCGTTGTACGCCATTCCGGAGCCGAGGCCACCCATCGTGAACGACGGACGCACGACGACCGGGAAACCGAGCTCGGCGACCGTCGCGCGGACCTCGTCCATCGTGTAGCAGACAGCCGAACGGGCCGACTCTCCGCCGACCTTCGCGACGATGTCCTTGAACTTCTGACGGTCCTCGCCGCGCTGGATGGCGTCGAAGTCGGCGCCGATGAGTTCGACGTCGTACTTCTCGAGGATTCCCTGCTCGTGCAGCGCGACGGCGGCATTGAGCGCCGTCTGGCCACCGAGCGTCGCGAGAACTGCGTCGACGGGATGGCCCTGCAATGCTTCGCGAGCGAAGATCTTCTCGATGAAGTCGGCCGTGATCGGCTCGACGTAGGTGGCGTCGGCGAATTCGGGGTCGGTCATGATGGTGGCCGGGTTCGAGTTCACGAGAGAGACGCGCAGTCCCTCTTCGCGCAGAACCCGACAAGCCTGGGTTCCGGAATAGTCGAACTCACAGGCCTGTCCGATGACGATCGGTCCCGAACCGATGACCAGGACGTGTCCCAGATCGCTGCGGCGTGGCATTACTTGTCAACTCCCTCGAGCACTGATGTGAACCGATCGAAAAGGTAAGCGGCGTCGTGTGGGCCTGCCGCGGCCTCGGGGTGGTACTGCACCGAGAAGGCACGGCCACTCAGCAGTTCGACGCCCTCGACGGTGCCGTCGTTGGCGCAGGTGTGACTGACGCGGGCGCGACCGAAATCGGTGTCGAATTCTTCACCTGCCTCGCCTTCGAGCGCGAAACCGTGGTTCTGCGCGGTGATGGCGATGCGACCCGTCGTGTGTTCGACGACGGGGATGTTCATGCCGCGGTGGCCGAACTTCATCTTGTATGTAGAGCGTCCGAGAGCTCGGCCGAAGATCTGGTTGCCGAAGCAGATCCCGAACAGCGGCAGACCGCGATCGAGGACCTCACGGGTGAGGGCGACGTTCGCGTCGGCGGTCGCCGGGTCACCGGGACCGTTGGACAGGAACACGCCGTCGGGATTCAGTTCGAGGATCTGATCCATGCTCGCCGCGGACGGAACCACGTGCACTCGAATGCCGCGCTCGGCGAACATCCGGGGTGTGTTGGTCTTGATTCCGAGATCGACTGCGACGACGGTGAATCGAGCGTCGCCGCCGACCGGTTCGATGATGTATCCGGCATCGGTGGTCACTTCACCGGCCAGGTCGGCACCGAGCATCGACGGCTGCCCGACGACCTGATCCAGCATCTCGGCGTCGGTTCCGAGCGCATCGCCCGAGAACACGCCTGCACGCATCGAACCGCGTGTACGCAGGTGCCGAACGAGCGCACGAGTGTCGATTCCGGCGATGCCGACGACGCTCTGCGCTTCGAGCTGCTCCTGCAGCGACCCCGTCGCGCGCCAGCTCGACGTCCGCCGAGCAGGGTCACGGACGACGTAGCCTGCAACCCAGATCTTGTTGGGATCCTGGGCGCTCGCTGCTTCGCCGTCTTCCTGGTTCCAGCCGGTGTTGCCGATCTGCGGCGCAGTCGCGACGACGATCTGGCGGTGGTAGCTGGGGTCGGTCAACGTTTCCTGGTAGCCGGTCATGCCCGTGCAGAACACGGCTTCTCCGAGAGTCCGTCCGGTGGCGCCGAAGGTGGTGCCACGGAACGTCCGGCCGTCCTCCAGAACAAGAACTGCGCTGCTCACGCGGTTGTCTCCTTCGAATCGTTCGTATCTGTTTCAGTACCTACCCACGTGGGATAGACAAGTTTGTCGTCGGCTCGAAAGCCGGTGTCGATCTCGGTGCCGGTCGGCAGAGCCCAGCGGATGACCAGCAGGCCGTCCTTGCTCATGACCTTGCCGGCCAGCGCGCGTTCGGTCCTGATCGCCCGCACCGATTCCCGAGGAATCCAGATGGTGGATTCACCGGTGCGCTCGAGCAGGATTCCCTTCTCGTGCCGGGACAGCTCGGCGGTGGCGCGGTGACCGATGTCCCCGACGGCGACGCGGTCCTGCCAGCTCGGTGCGATCGTGCTGCCGACATACAGGCCGGTCGAGACCTCGATCAGCGTCGCGCCAAGGTCGTCGGGCACCGAGGGGAAGGTTCCGATGGCGTCGGCCTGTCGCTTCTGACGACCGCGCCATCCCCAGAAGATCAATCCGATCATCGCGATCCAGAACACGACGAACGCGATGACGATGAGAACTCTGTCCATCTCTATGCCTCCGTCGTCGCGCGTACGGCACCGTCACGTGCCGTGATCCGCCCGCGCAGCAGCGTCGTCGTGACCCTCGCTGCGAACGACATCGTCTCGAACGGCGTGTTCTCGGAGATGCTGGCGAACTTCTTGCCCTCGACCGTCCACGACGCATCGGGATCGACGAGCGTCAGGTTCGCGATCTCACCGATCTCGATGGGCCGACCCTGATCGGCGAGTCCGACGATCGCCGCGGGCCGCTCGCTCATGACGCGGGCGACACCGCGCCAGTCGAGCAGACCGGGCTCGACCATCGTCTGCGCGACGATCGACAATGCGGTCTCCAGTCCCAACATGCCGGGACGCGCCTGCGAGAACTCACAGCACTTGTCCTGCTCGGCGTGCGGCGCATGGTCGGTGGCGACGCAGTCGACCGTGCCGTCGGCGAGACCCTTGCGGAGAGCTTCGACGTCGGAAGCCTCGCGCAGCGGCGGATTGACCTTGTTGACGGCGTCGTACGTCTCGAGGCGCGAGTCGTCGAGCAGCAAGTGATGCGGCGTGACCTCGGCGGAGATCGAAATACCTTGTCCACGTGCCCATTTCAGCAGCTCGACCGTGCCGGCCGTCGATGCGTGGCAGATGTGCACCCGGGCACCGGCATCGCGAGCGAGCAGCGCATCGCGGGCGACGATCGACTCCTCGGCTGCGCGTGGCCACCCGGCCAGACCCAGGCGAGCGGCCGTCGGCCCCTCGTGCGCGACGGCACCCACGGTCAGCCGAGGCTCCTCGGCGTGCTGCGCGATCAGAACTCCGAGCGAGCTCGAATACTCCAACGCGCGACGCATGATCAACGGATCGTCGACGCACTTGCCGTCGTCGGAGAACATCTTCACCTTGCCGATGCCCGACGCCATCGTGGCCATCTCGGCGAGCTGCTTGCCCCCGAGTCCGACGGTGACGGCCCCGACGGGATGCACGTCGACGAGGCCCACTTCCTGGCCACGGCGCCACACGTGATCGGTGATGACGACCGAGTCCGCGACCGGATCGGTGTTGGCCATCGCGAACACGGCCGTGTAGCCACCCAATGCTGCTGCAGCGGAACCGGATTCGATGGTCTCGGTATCCTCGCGACCGGGCTCACGCAGATGAGTGTGCAGGTCGACGAAGCCGGGCAGCAGGATCTGTCCGCTCGCATCGACGACCTCCGCGTCACCGGCGTCGAGGTCGGTGCCGATCGCGGCGATCAGGCCGTCGTCGATCAGGACGTCGGTGGCAGGCTGCTCGCCGTAGACGAGAACTCCGCGCAGCAGAACACTCATGACTCGCCTCCGTCCGAACCGACGAGCAATCGGAACAGAACCGCCATGCGCACGTGAACTCCGTTCGTAACCTGTTGCAGTACTGCAGTTCTGGGGGAATCGGCAACCGAGGACGCGATCTCCATGCCGCGCAGCATCGGGCCTGGATGGAGTACGACGGCGTGTTCGGGCAGCAGATCCATGCGCTTCTGCGACAGCCCGTACGTGATCGAGTACTCCTTGGGCGACGGGAAGAACCCGCCGTTCATACGCTCGGCCTGCACGCGCAGCATCAGCACGGCGTCGAGTGACGGCAATTCCGCATCGATGGTGTGCGACACCCGAACCGGCCACGTCGATGCACCTATCGGAAGAAGCGTGGGCGGCGCGATGAGCACCACCTCGGCGCCGAGGGTCGACAACAGGATCGCGTTGGACCGCGCGACCCGACTGTGCAGGATGTCGCCCACGATGCCGATGCGCTTGCCCTCGATACCGCCGAGGCGCTGACGCAGCGTCAGAGCGTCGAGCAGCGCCTGAGTCGGATGTTCGTGAGTACCGTCACCCGCGTTGATCACCGCGGGGCCACCTGACGTGGAGCCTGCGGAACGTCCGAAGGAACTGCCTTCGCCTTGCCCTGCAGTCCACGCTGCGATCTGATGCGCGGCGCCCGACGCCGGATGGCGGACGATGAGCGCGTCGGCGCCCGCGGCCCGCAATGTCATCGCGGTGTCGCGCAGTGACTCGCCCTTCGACACCGACGAACTGCTGGCGCTGACGTTGATGACGTCGGCGCTCATCCACTTACCTGCGACCTCGAACGAGACGCGAGTACGGGTCGAGTTCTCGAAGAAGACGGTCATGACCGTCCTGCCCCGCAACGTCGGAAGTTTCTTCACCTCGCGGCCGAGCAGGGCCTGCTCGAACCGATCGGCTTCGTCGAGCAGTTCGGTCGCCGATTCACGGGTGAGATCTGCGACGGAGAGCAAGTGCTTCAACGCGGGTTCCTCCGGTCGAAGATGGTCACGCCGTCATGGCCGTCGTGTTCGGTCAACGACACCGACACGTCCTCGGTCCGTGCCGTCGGGACGTTCTTGCCCACGTAGTCGGCCCGGAGTGGCAGCTCCCGATGACCACGATCGATGAGTACGGCCAACTGGACGGCGCGGGGGCGACCGAGATCGCGCAGCGCATCCAATGCCGAGCGGACGGTCCGGCCGGAGAAGAGAACGTCGTCGACGAGGACGACGAGCGCATCGTCGATTCCTCCCGGCGGAACGAGCGTGCGCTCCAGCGGGCGATGGGGCTTGTTTCGCAGATCGTCACGGTAGAGCGTGATGTCGAGCGATCCGAGTGGCGGGCGAACCCCGCTGAACACCTCGATGCGTTCGACGAGCCGCTCGGCGAGAGTGGTGCCACGCGTCGGAATGCCCAGAAGAACCACACGCGGCTGCTCGGCGGAGTCCAGCGCGGACTTCTCGATGATCTGATGCGCCATACGGGCGATGGTCCGGCCCACGTCCGCGGCGGACAGCAGCTCGCGGGAAGAACCGGAATTGTCGGGAACGGAAGAACTGTCGGGCGCAGGCAAACTACGACCTCCTTCTCCGCCTCTCTGGACGGATCGTTAAAGGATGTCTGACGGTGAATCAGCCTAGCAATCGCTCCTCCCCGCACCGATGGCGGGGAGGAGCGTGAACTTCTCGATGCGTTACGAGTCCGCGGACTTCTCGTCGACGGTCGACTCGGTGCGCGACGATACAGCGGCGGCAGCCGCACGAACCTGAGGCGCAACGAGAACGATCTGACCGAGGACACCGTTGACGAACGACGGCGAATCGTCGGTGGACAACTGCTTGGCGAGCTCGACGGCCTCGTCGACAGCGACGACCGGCGGCACGTCGGTGGCGTGGAACAGCTCCCACACCGCGACGCGCAGGATGGCACGATCGACCGCGGGCAACCGGTTCAACGTCCAGTCCGTCAGGTGATCGGAGATCACACCGTCGAGACGGTCCAGATTCTCCGCCACACCGACGACGAGAGTCTCGGTGTATTCACTGACCGGTGCGATCGAGTCGTCGCTCCGTGCCAGTTCGATTCGTTCCTTCGCCAGCTCCACCGGATCGGTGTCACGCGCCTCGGCCTCGAACAGGAAATCGACGGCTCGCTTGCGCGCTTTGTGACGCGCACCGAGCTTCTTCTGTGGCTCGGTGCGCGCTGATGTCTTCTTCGATGACACGTTAGGAGTTCACACGCCCGAGGTAGTTGCCGTCGCGCGAATCGACCTTGAGCTTGTCACCGGTGTTGATGAACAGCGGAACCGAGATCTCGGCGCCGGTCTCCAGCGTCGCGGGCTTGGTACCGCCCGTGGAGCGGTCTCCCTGCAGACCGGGATCGGTGTGCTTGACCTCGAGCTCGACCGTGACCGGCAGCTCGACGTACAGCGGTGCGCCCTCGTGGGTTGCGACCTGAACCTTCATGTTCTCGAGCAGGAAGCGAGCGCCGTCACCGACGGTGGCCTCGGAGATCGAGATCTGATCGAAGGTGTCGCCGTCCATGAACACGTAGTCGCTGCCGTCGTGGTACAGGTACGTCATGTCACGACGGTCCACCGTCGCGGTGTCTACCTTCACACCGGCGTTGAACGTCTTGTCGACGACCTTGCCGGACAGCACGTTCTTGAGCTTCGTGCGCACGAACGCAGGGCCCTTGCCCGGCTTGACGTGCTGGAACTCGATGATCGACCACAGCTGGTTGTCGATGCTGAGTACGAGACCGTTCTTGAAATCGCTGGTAGAAGCCACTGGCTCTTACGTCTCCTCGTATTTCCCGTCTACGCCGTGCGTCACACGAGAATAAGTTCTTTGCTGGTCATGGTGAGCAGCTCTGGTCCGTCGTCGCGAACGACGAGTGTGTCTTCGATCCGGACGCCACCGCGCCCCGAGATGTACACACCCGGCTCGACGGTCACAGCTGCACCGGACAGAAGTGTACCGGTGCTGGTGCGAGCAATTCCCGGCGCTTCGTGGATTTCGAGGCCGACGCCGTGCCCGAGGCCGTGCAGGAACAGCTCACCGTAGCCCGCTTCCTCGATGACCGACCTCGACGCCGCGTCCACCGATGCCGTGCTCACGCCGGGTGCCAGGGCCTCGCGACCGGCAGCCTGGGAGCGCAGCACCAGATCGTAGATCTCCTTCTGCCACTCGTCCGGTTGCCCGAGAACGACCGTGCGTGTCATGTCCGAGTGATAGCCACCGACCAGCGCACCGAAGTCGAACTTCACGAAGTCACCTGCGGCGAGCACGGACGCGGTCGGCCGATGATGCGGCACCGCCGAGTTCGGTCCCGCCGCGACGATCGTCTCGAACGAGATGCCGTCGGCGCCGAAATCGAGCATCAGCGATTCGAGCTCACGGGCCACGTCGAGTTCGGTGCGACCCACCCGGATGCCGCCGCGTTCGATCAGTGCGGCGAATGCGTCGTCGGCTGCTCGGCATGCGTCGCGCAGCAGACCGATCTCGTATTCGTCCTTGACCATGCGCAGTTCTTCGACGAGGCCTGGGCTGCGGACGAGCCGAGGTGCCGACTCGAGCGCGGACCATGCGTCGTGCTGATCGACCGTGACGACGTGGCTCTCGAAGCCAAGGGCACCGGACCTCGCTGTCGCCTCGTTCGCGAGCAGCGCCGTCGCCGACGACCGGTCGATGAGGGCGCTCAGGTCGGGAACCTGCGCGGCGACCTGGGATAGGTAGCGCCCGTCGGTACAGATGACGGTCTTGTCCTCGCTACCGGGTGTATCCGACGCGGACACGACGAGCGCTGCATTGCTCCCGGTGAATCCGGTCAGGTAGCGGATGTTGAGCAGGTCGGTCACGAGCAGGCCGTCGAGCTCTCTGGCCTGCAACGCCCGACGCAGCGCAGCCCTTCGCTGTCCGAAGTCGGCTCGGGTATTCGGATCCACAGACATTCCTACAACCTATCCCTGCCCGCATCGGTGGACGGGTGCGGCGGTTCGTCGACGCCATACGAGATCGATTTCTGTGGGGCCGGACACACTTACCGACGAGTAGGGATAGGCTGAGCCCATGACTGGGTGGGTTGTGCGCGGAATCGGAATGGGTCTGATCAACGTAGGCGTGCGAATACTGCTGGGGGCAGCAGTCGCACAGTGGCCACTGCACGGGTCGCAGTTGCGGTGGGTCGGCATGGCCGCCGTGCTGCTGTCCGTCGTCGTGTGGGCGGGCATCGACGGCATCCGCGATCGTCACGCCAATCCAGACCCCGAGTACGGCAAGGATCTGACCATGGTGTGGCTGAAGGCCGCCGTCGTCGGAGGGCTGCTCGCCGGACTGCTGTCCTGGTTGGTGGGCTTCATCGTCGACTTCAGCCTGGGCCAGAATTCGCTGTTCTTCGAGCTGACGTCGGGAGCTGCGTTCACGATCCTCGTCATCTTCATCCCGGCGACCATCGCCGTGTTCCTCGGTCGCCTGCTCGCAGGCCGCGACGCGAAGAAGAAGCTTGCCGCGACCGACGCCGAACGTGAGAAGCAGCGTCACGACCGCCATCTGGTCGGCGCAGGCGGCGCAGCCGAATCGTCCCGAGCACCTGAGACACCGCGCGCAGCGGACTCTCAGGACAGCACGCGCTGGGCCGACGACTCCGCCGACACCGAAGTGTTCCCGGCCGTCGACCCCAGCGCGACGAAGAAGGACAGTTAGAGCAGAATGCCGGTGCTCGACGGGCCCGCGTCATCTCGCGCGATCGCCGAATAGGCGGCGACGAGGAGGCTCGGGTCCGGGCCTTCGAGCCGTCCCGGCTTGGCCAGACCGTCGAGCACGACGAAGCGAAGCATCCCCGCACGATTCTTCTTGTCGGTCTGCATGCCCTTGAGCAGATCACCGAACGCGTCGGAGTCGTAGGTCGTGGGCAGTCCCACCGCCTTCAGAATGCTGCGGTGACGATCGGCGGTGGCGTCGTCGAGACGTCCTGCCAGCCTGCCGAGCTCTGCCGCGAACACCAGACCGACCGCGACGGCCGCGCCGTGACGCCAGCGGTAGCGCTCGCGTCGTTCGATGGCATGGCCGAGAGTATGGCCGTAGTTCAGGATCTCGCGAAGGTTCGATTCCTTCAGATCGGCCGCGACGACACGCGCCTTGACCTCGACGGAACGCCGAATCAGTTCGGGGAGAACGGTTCCCTTCGGATCGAGCGCAGCCTCGGGGTCGGCTTCGATCAGGTCCAGAATGACCGGGTCGGCGATGAAACCGGTCTTGATGACCTCCGCGAGCCCGGCGACGATCTCGTTCCTCGGAACGGTCTCGAGAGTCGCGAGATCGATCAAGACGGCCGCCGGCTCGTGGAACGAACCGACCAGGTTCTTGCCTGCCTCGGTGTTGATGCCCGTCTTGCCGCCGACGGCCGCGTCGACCATCGCGAGCAGCGTCGTCGGCACGTGGACGATCTTCACCCCGCGCATCCACGTCGCCGCGACGAAACCGGCGAGATCGGTTGCGGCTCCCCCACCGAGACTGACGATGGCGTCGCTGCGTGTCAGACCGATACGGCCCAGCACCTCCCAGCAGAAACCTGCGACGGCCAGTTCCTTACCGTCCTCGGCGTCCGGGATCTCGATCCGATGAGCGTCGATTCCCTTGGCTGCCAATGCCTCTCGGACCGCTTCGGCAGTCTCCGCCAGCGGCGGCTGATAGAAGATGGCGACGGTCGCCGTGCCTGCCAACTCGTCGACCAGATCGGTCAGCAGCCCACGGCCGATGATCACCGGGTACGGCGCGGCGGTCTCGACTGTGACGCGTACGGGTTCGGTCATACTCTCCCCTTCATTCGATTCGGTCGGTGCGGCTGGGCGGTGTCGGGACACCTGCCTGTTCGTCGAGCTGCTTCAGTTTCGCGACGACCTGTGTGACGACACGACCAGGGCTGCGACCGTCGGTACGTACCCGGATGGTCGCGGCGGCCCGGTACAGCGGTCTCCGCGTGCGCATCAGATTCTGGTACTTCGTGCGCGGGTCGGGGCCGGACAGCAGCGGCCGCGCGGTGTTGGCACCGGTACGACGCAAACCTTCCGCGACGCTGATCTCCAGGTAGACGACGGTCTCGCGCGACAGAAGCGTTCGAGTCCGCTCCGACAGTATCGATCCACCACCGAGCGAGACGATTCCGGTGTGCGTCGCGAGAGCATCTGCGACGACCTGCTCCTCGATGACGCGGAACGCCGGTTCGCCGTCCTCGGCGAAGATCTCCGGGATAGTGCGCCCGGTGGTCCGTTCGATGGCGGTGTCCGTATCCAGAAGCTCGAGTTCGAGCGCCTGCGCGACGCGGCGGCCGATGGTCGATTTTCCGGCGCCGGGCGGGCCGATCAACACCGCGTACGGACTCATCGCGGCGGTCGGGCGGCGGTGCCCTTCACGTAGTGGTCGACGTTGCTGATCGTCTCTGCGAGCGAGTCTCCCCCGAACTTCTCGAGCGCAGCCTGAGCGACGACGAGAGCAACCATCGTCTCGGCGACGACACCGGCCGCGGGCACAGCACACACATCCGAGCGCTGGTGGATCGCGACGGCTTCCTCACCGGTGGACATATCGACGGTGGACAGTGCGCGCGGCACCGTCGAGATCGGCTTCA
This sequence comes from Rhodococcoides kyotonense, assembly GCF_900188125.1. Lineage (GTDB taxonomy): Bacteria > Actinomycetota > Actinomycetes > Mycobacteriales > Mycobacteriaceae > Rhodococcoides > Rhodococcoides kyotonense. Next base: position 214,192 of record NZ_FZOW01000001.1, read on the forward strand.
TCGCGGCGCGGACGCGCAGCGCCTCCCCGTTGGTCATGCCGCCCTCGATGCCACCCGCACGATTGGTCGAGCGCAGCACACCGTCGGGGCCGGGCTTGATCTCGTCGTGCGCGGCGCTTCCTCGCCTGCGGGCGGTCTCGAATCCGTCGCCCACCTCTACGCCCTTGATCGCCTGGATGCCCATGAGAGCCGCGGCGAGACGCGCATCGAGCCGTCGTTCGCCGCTGACGAAGGAACCGAGCCCGACCGGCAGACCGTGGACCACGACCTCGACGACGCCACCGAGGGTGTCACCGTCTCGCTTGGCGGCTTCGATCTCGGAGATCATCGATTCCTCGGCCGCCTTGTCGAATGCGCGGACAGGACTTGCGTCGATCGCATCCAGATCGTCCCCGGCGGGAGGGGGGCCGACGTAGGGGTCCGACGCACCGATGGAGATCACGTGCGAGACGACGTCGACGTCGAACGCCTGCTTGAGGAATTGCCGGGCGACGGTACCGATCGCGACGCGGGCCGCGGTCTCACGGGCGCTCGCGCGTTCGAGAACGGGACGGGCGTCGTCGAACCCGTACTTCAGCATTCCGGAGTAGTCGGCGTGCCCAGGACGCGGACGCGTCAGCGGGCTGTTGCGCGCGAGGTCCGACAGGACCGACTCGTCGATCGGATCCGCCGACATGACCTGTTCCCATTTGGGCCACTCGGTGTTGCCGACCTCGATCGCGACGGGACCGCCGAGTGTCCGGCCGTGGCGGACGCCTCCGGTGATGGTCACCTTGTCCGCCTCGAACTTCATGCGGGCGCCGCGCCCGTAACCGAGGCGTCGGCGCGCCAGCTGAGACGCGATGTCGTCCGAGGTCACCTCGACACCCGCAACCATTCCTTCGAGGATGGACACGAGGGCGGGACCGTGAGATTCTCCGGCAGTTATCCAGCGCAGCACTGCGTTATCTTTTCACGTCCGTCACGTCGCGAGTGCCAGCAGGGTCGCCGCGCACATCGCGGGCCCGTGCGGCACCCGTGCGTGCCGTCTGCCCGACCCGCTCAGTACCGCGCCGCAGAGGCCGGTGAGCAGTGGCGCGGCGACTGCACCGAGTGCCCACGCGTCGACCCCCGCCATGCCCGCCACTCCCCCCAATGCCCACGCCAGCTTCACATCACCCGCCCCGAGCGCCCGAGGCAACGACAGATGCACGACGAGATAGCACGCGAACAGCCCGGCAGCACCCGCCAACATCGACGGGAACCGGTCGACGGCCACCGCGTACAGACCGATCGCGAGCACTCCGGTCGCCGTCAGTGTGTTCGGCAATCGGCGGGATCCCACGTCGATGCTGGACAGACAAACACACCACCAGCCGAAGACGGCGACGGCGGGAGCACCGCCGAACAGCGACACCGCAGGCCAGACGAACGCCAGCAACGGCGTCGCACCTGTCGGGCGCAGGTCCGGCGCACTTCGGCGCAGCATCCTTGTCGTGAAATATCCGGCGACGGCGCCTGCAGCGGCCCATCCGAGTAGTACGACGACATTCGACGAGTGCATGCGTGCATGGTCGCGGAGTCAGCGGCGCACCCATGTGCGAAAGCCCTGGTCGTACTTCGGGCTGTGGACACACCGAACGCTGTGGAGAAATCAGATCGCGGCGCGCATCGCCTCTCGGGGCGCCGGGCGACCGGTGAACTGCTCGACCTGGCCGTACGCCTGATTGAGCAACATCTGCAGACCGGAGATCACCGTGCCGCCTGCTGCATCGACAGCCGTCGCGAGGGGCGTCGGCCACGGATCGTAGATCGCATCGAGTACGACGGGTGCGTGAGCGACCGCGGCTGCGACGGATGCGACCCCGACGGCCGGAACGGTACTGACGACCACTGCAGCCCGGTCTGCCACGCGTGCCACACCGTCGTCGGTGATCGGCAGGAAGTCGGCAGCCATCCCCGACGCCTCGGCGCATGCGAGCGTGTCGCGCGCGCGGTCGGCGGACCGGGCGACGACGGTCACCGTCGACGCACCGAGGCCCGCGAGGGCCACGATGGCCGGACGCGACGTACCGCCTGCCCCGATCACGAGGACCGGGCGTCCGGACAGATCGACGACACCCGCTTCGGCGAGTGCGCCGGTCACGCCGTCGACGTCGGTGCAGTCGGCACGCCATCCCGACGACGTCCGCACGAGCGTGTTCGCGGATCCGGCGAGGACGGCCCGTTCCGTCCGCACGTCGGCGAACTCGAGAGCGGCGACCTTGCCTGGCATGGTCACCGACAGTCCGATCCAGTCGGGGCCGAGAGCGCCGACGAGTCCGGGCAGTTGCTCACCCGTGCAGAGGATCCGCTCGTAGGTCCAATCGTCGAGACCCAAGGCTCGATACGCGGCCAGGTGCAGCAGCGGCGACTTGGAATGTTCGATCGGGCTGCCCAGAACTGCAGCGCGCACCGTGTCAGCGCCCACTGTCGAGGAAGCCGTCCTCGACCTTGGTGATGTTGGCGAGGTGCTCGTCGTAGCTACGGGTGAACAGCGTTTCACCCGCGGTGTTGATGGTCACGAAGTACAGCCAATCTCCGTCCGCCGGTGCTTCCACGGCCTCGACCGCGGCGACGCTCGGCGACGCGATGGGTGTGGCGGGCAGGCCCTCCATCGCGTAGGTGTTCCACGGCGTCACCGTGGCCCGGTCCAGGTCGGTGGTCGCAACTTCGGTGGTGTCGAGTGCGTAGTTGACCGTCGAGTCGAATTCGAGTTTCTGAGGTTCCGCGAGTCGGTTGATGATGACGCGCGCGACCTTGCTGAAGTCCTGCGGAAGCGACTCACGCTCGACGAGCGAGGCTGCCACCAACGTCTGATACGGGTCGAGCCCCGAGCTGGCGCCTGCCGTCAGAATCCCGGTGCTCTCGTACGTGCTCGCGGAGTCGCTCACCAACTGCCGCAAGATCTCGGTCGGCGACGCGGTCGGATCGAAGTCCCAGCTACCCGCGGAGATCAGTCCCTCCAACTGGCGGTCCCGGTCGGGGACCGTGCTGACCCTCTGCGACGCCCATTCGGGAACTCCGAGGGTCGACGAATCCTCCGCCGCCCCGGCCGCGTTGAAGTCCTGATTGGAGATGCACGTCGGCGTACCGCTTCCGGTCGTGTCGATGCAGCTGGCCTCGGACAACAGTGTGTAGATGCCCTTCTTCACTGCATCGGTGTTGACGTCACGCGAATCGTGCAGCTGGCGACCCTCGGAAATCACGACGCTTCCCACCCGGGCGGACGGATCGACGAGTGCGTCGACGGCCTCGGTCGCCGGGACGTTGCTCGGCAGCAGGTAGAAGCCCGGTTGTACGGACGAGATCGACGAACTCTGCACGGCGGCACCCATGAATGCGCCGGTGCTCGCGACGACGCCCTTGTCGACTGCGTCGGCACCGATCTGCTCGGCGGTGTCACCCGGATGTACCCGGACGACGACCGAGGGACCTGCGTTGCCCGCTGCGAAATCCTCCGGTGCACCGGATCCACCGGTCATTCGATCGAACACGGCGTAACCTCCACCCACTGCTGCGACGACGACGATCAGACCCAGCACCAGACCGATCGTGCGTCCGCGACGCTTGCGCTTGCGTGCGGCGCGTTCCTGTCGCACCTGGGCACGGCTGCGTCCGACCTCACGAGGACCGGAACCGTGCACGGCACGATGGAACTCGCTGCCTTCGTCGGATCGGTAACCGATCGGATCGGTATGAAGCTCGTCCTCGTACCGCTCGCGGTCGAAGGACCTGTGGTTGCTCACTCGCCGGCCTCCGGAGTTCGACCTGTGTCTTCGGTGCTGGTGGTGCGTGCCGCGCTCAGTCGACTGGAGCGCTCGTCGAGCCACCCCTGCAGGATCGCCACGGCGGCGGCCTGATCGATCACCGAGCGCTGAGCTTTGGCTCGCACTCCGCTTTCTCGAAGTGCGCGCGCCGCAGTCACGGTAGTCAATCTTTCGTCCGCCATGCGTATCGGCACGCCGGGGAGACGTCGTCCCAGTGTGCGAGCAAATCCTTCGGCGGCCTTCACCGCGGAGCCGCTCTCGCCCCGAAGTGTGCGCGGCAGGCCGACGACGACCTCGACGGCCTCGTACTCCTCGACGATCTGAACGACTCGGGCCACGTCGGGAGCATCGGGGCCTTTGATCTTGGAACGAGCGACCGTCTCGACCGGTGTCGCGAGCACCCCACCGGGATCACTCGACGCGACACCGATCCGCACACTGCCGACGTCGATGGCGATACGTCGACCGAGCCCGGGGTCGTCGTCGCCCGGGCGGTCGGGCACACGGCTGCGAGACGGACGAGGCGACTGTCCGGCGGGGTCGGTCACGATCTTCAGGCGAGTTCCGAGATTCGAGCGCGCACCCCGGACAGAGCCTGCGCGATGCCGTCCGGATTGGACCCGGAGCCCTGTGCGGTGTCCCCTTTGCCGCCGCCGCGGCCACCGATCGCCGGGCCGAAGCTCGACACGAGTTCACCGGCCTTGACGCCCGCGTCCTGTGCGCCCTGGTTCGCCGACACGACGAACGGAACCTTGCCGTCGACCGTGCCGAACAGCACGACCACGGCCGGATCGGATCCGAGCCGCCCACGGACGTCGGCAGCGAGGGTACGAAGATCGTTGCCACCCACACCGTCCGGTGCCTGTGCGACGACGGCCCGCACAGCGCCGATGCGCTCGGCGGATGCCGCAAGATCGCCTGCAGACGCAAGAACATTCGCGGCCTTGACCGCCTCGAGTTCCTTCTCCGCGACACGGAGCTTCTCGACGAGAGACTCGATACGAGCAGGCACTTCCTCGGTCGGCACCTTGAGCGACGACGCGACGCCTGCCAGCAAGGCGCGCTCCTTCGCGAGGTAGCGGTAGGAATCGAGACCGACGAACGCCTCGACGCGGCGAACACCGGATCCGACGGACGACTCACCGAGCAACGTCACCGGTCCGATCTGGGACGAATGCTGCACGTGGGTACCACCGCACAGTTCCATCGAGAACGGCCCACCGATTTCGACGACGCGTACGCGATCGCCGTAGTTCTCACCGAACAGCGCCATCGCGCCCATCGCCTTGGCGCTGTCGAGATCGGTGATCGACGTGTTGACGGCGAAGTCGGCGCCGATCGCGTCGTTGGTCACGGCCTCGATGTCGGCTCGCTGGGACTCCGACAGCCCGCCCTGCCACGAGAAATCGAACCGAAGGTAGCCGGGCTTGTTGAGCGACCCGGCCTGAGTTGCGTTGGGGCCCAACACCTGTCGCAACGCTGCGTGCACCATGTGTGTACCCGAGTGCCCCTGTGTCGCACCCTTGCGCCACGCGGGATCGACGTCGACGCGCACCACGTCACCCTCGGTGATCTGCCCGGTCTCGACCGTGACCTTGTGGGTCCAGACCGTCTTGGCAATCTTCTGGACGTCGTTGACCTTCACCTGTAGGCCGGGGGCGCTGATCGTGCCGATGTCGGCGATCTGGCCGCCGGACTCCGCATACAGCGGGCTCCGATCGAGGATGACCTCGACCGATTCGCCCGCGGTAGCCGTCGGGACACGGACGCCGCCGGAGATCAACGCGAGAACGTTGGCCTCGGAGGACAACTCGTCGAAACCGGTGAACTCGGTCGGTCCGCGATCGACGAAATCCTTGTACACCGACAGGTCGGTGTGCGCGTGCTTGCGCGCGCGGGCGTCGTCCTTGGCGCGCTGACGCTGCTCGGCCATGAGCGAGCGGAAACCTTCTTCGTCGACGGTCAATCCCGCTTCCGAGGCCATCTCGAGCGTCAGGTCGATCGGGAAGCCGTAGGTGTCGTGCAGCGCGAACGCTTCTGCCCCACCGATGGTCGACGTACCGGACGCCTTGACGCTGTCGGCTGCGGTCTCGAACAACTTCGACCCGGACGTCAATGTCTTCAGGAACGCAGTCTCCTCACCGACGGACACGGTGAGAATGCGATCGAAACCGGTGACCAGTTCCGGGTAGGACTCGGCCATCGTGTCCCGGACGACGGTGATGAACTGAGCCATCGTCTGATCCGGCGCACCGAGCAACCGGGCCGAGCGAACGATGCGACGCAGCAACCGGCGCAGCACGTAGCCGCGACCGTCGTTGCCGGGATTGACGCCGTCGGAAATCAGCAGCGCGGCGGTACGCGCATGGTCGGCGATGACACGAAAGCGGACGTCGTCGGCATGGTTCTTGCCGTAGGCGCGGCCGGTCAATTCCTCTGCCTTGGCGATGACGGGACGGACCAGGTCGGTCTCGTACACGTTGTCGACGCCCTGCAGCAGGAACGCAACACGTTCGACGCCCATGCCGGTGTCGATGTTCTGCTTCGGCAGCGGGCCGAGGATCTCGAAGTCGTCCTTGCTGATGCCCTGGCCGCGCTCGTTCTGCATGAAGACGAGGTTCCAGATCTCGATGTAGCGATCCTCGTCGGCCTCGGGTCCGCCGTCGACGCCGTACTCGGGTCCACGGTCGTAGTAGATCTCCGAGCACGGACCGCACGGGCCGGGGATGCCCATCGACCAGTAGTTGTCGGCCATGCCGCGACGCTGGATGCGCTCGTCGGGAATCCCAGCGAGCTCTTTCCACAGTGCGATCGCCTCGTCGTCGTCGAGGTACACGGTGACCCAGATGCGCTCGGGGTCGAATCCGTAACCGCCGTCGTCGACGTGTGAGGTGAGCAACGACCATGCGTGCCGGATCGCGTCGCGCTTGAAGTAGTCGCCGAACGAGAAGTTTCCGGCCATCTGGAAGAAAGTGTTGTGCCGCGTCGTGATGCCGACGTTCTCGATGTCGAGCGTGCGCACGCACTTCTGGACGGACGTCGCGGTCGCGAACGGAGGGGTCTGCTGACCGAGGAAGTACGGAACGAACTGCACCATGCCCGCATTGACGAACAGCAGGTTCGGGTCGTCGAGCACCAACGAGGCGCTGGGCACTTCGGTGTGCCCGGCCTTCACGAAGTGGTCGAGGAAACGCCTGCGAATGTCATGGGTTTGCACTGGTACAGGTTAACGCGCCGGGATCGGAACATGCGTCAGCCCCACCCGGCCCACCGCTACCGTCCGCGAACGATACGCCGAAGCTTGCCGACGCGTGTGCCGATCTCCCGTTCGGCGCCGTGATCGGTCGGCTCGTAGTAGTCGATGCCGACCAACTCGTCGGGTGGGTACTGCTGACGCAACACCCCGCCCGGGTCGTTGTGCGGGTATTTGTAGCCGACCGCGTTGCCGAGCGCTTCGGCCCCCTTGTAGTGCCCGTCGCGCAAATGAGGCGGCACCGATCCGGACTTGCCGGCCGCGACGTCGCTCATGGCGGCGCCGAGCGCGGCGATCACCGCGCCCGACTTCGGTGCCGTCGCGAGGTGAATGGTCGCCTGCGCCAATGCGAGCCTCGCCTCGGGCATGCCGATCAACTGCACGGCGGACGCGGCTGCGGTGGCAGTCTGCAGCGCGGTCGGGTCGGCCATGCCGATGTCCTCGCTGGCGTGGACGACCAGTCGACGTGCGATGAACCTCGGGTCCTCCCCAGCCGTGATCATCCTGGCCAGATAGTGCAGGGCGGCGTCGACGTCGGATCCTCGAATGGATTTGATGAACGCGCTGATGACGTCGTAGTGCTGGTCGCCGTCGCGGTCGTAGCGCACGGCGGCCTTGTCGACGCTCGCCTCGACGGTCTTCAGATCCAACACCGGTCCCGATGCGGCCCCGGCAGCGGCTTCCAACGCGGTCAACGCCCGACGCGCATCGCCTGCCGCCAACCGCACGAGATGCGCCATCGCGTCCTCGTCGATCGCGACGGCGCCATCAAGACCACGCGGATCGTTGGCCGCGCGAGTAAGGAGCAGTTCGATGTCGTCGGCGCTCAACGGCTGCAACTGAAGAACCAGTGATCGCGACAGCAAGGGAGACACGACCGAGAACGACGGGTTCTCAGTGGTCGCCGCGACGAGGAGCACGATGCGGTTCTCGACGGCGGCCAGCAGCGCATCCTGCTGTGTCTTGGAGAATCGGTGTACCTCGTCGATGAACAGAACGGTCTGCTCACCGACGGTCAGCCTGCGACGGGCGAGGTCGATGACGCCGCGCACTTCCTTGACACCGGCCGACAGCGCGGACAACGCCTCGAATTTGCGTCCGGTCGCGCCCGAGATCAGGGATGCCAGCGTGGTCTTGCCCGTGCCGGGCGGGCCGTACAGCATCACCGACGACGCGCCGGATCCGTCGACGAGCCGTCGCAGAGGCGCACCGGGAGCGAGCAGATGAGACTGGCCGACGACCTCGTCGAGCGAGACCGGTCGCATTCGTACGGCGAGCGGTGCGTCGGGCCGAATGTAGGGACGAGGCGTCTCCGACGCCGTCGACTCCGGCACGAACGGGTCTTCTTCCGCCTGCGGTGCTTCGAACAACCCGTTCTCTTCGGCGTCGTCGTCGAATCCTGCGCCGAAACCTGTGCTCACTGCTCGAAGATTACCGAGCCGGACCGACCGATGCTCACCGGTCCCACTTGACGCGCAGTGCTGCAACGACCTGGCTCGCGAATTCCGCCACATCGGAGGCACCGGTGCGCACCGCCTGGTCGACCAGCACGGTCCACCGCGACACCAGAGCAGCCGAGCGGGGAACCGACAGATGGTGTTCTCTGGCCGCCGCGATGCGAGCGTGATCGTTCGGCAGGAACCAGTAGGTGGACAGCCACACCCAGATGAGCTGTGCGTCGAGGATCTTCGACGCCAACACCTGATCGTCCGCGAGGTGCGGCCAGATTCCGACGACCTCGGCACGCCACGCATCGATCATCGCCTGCGCGCGTTCCTCCGACAGATCGAAGTGGCACAGGCAGCCTGGGAACGACGCCAGCGCATAAGTGATGTCGAGGGTCGCGTCGCGGAAACCACCCCACTCGTAGTCGAGGAAGCGAACACCTTCCTCGTTGACGATGATGTTGTCGGGGCACAGATCGGCCGGGCTGAACGCGCGAAAAGCCCCGTGCGCGAACAGGCGTCCGCTGCGCTCGACGCGATCGAGGATTGCACGGGGTGTCTCGCCGAGCTCGAGTTCGTCGGCGAGCATGCGCGGGACGGTGGCCAGTGCATCGGGAATCTGTGCTGCAATGCCGTCGTCCGCGGCGGGCAGGCCCACACGACGCAGCAGCGCGGCGAAGTCTTCTTCACGACCGACGGTTGCTGCGTGCATACGACCGAGCGCCTGCGCCATCGCCATCAGCGAGTTGGTGACCGAGGCTGCATCGGAATGCTTCAGCAGAGCGGTGATGGGCGACGCGTCTCCCAGATCGCTGAGCACCAGCAGTCGAGCGTCGATGTCGTAGGCAAGCAGATCGGGGCCGGGACGGCTATCTGTGGCCAGCGCCGTGGCGAACTGATACGACGCCGCCTCACGGAGAAATGCCGATTGACTGCCGGTGGTCTGCGCGCTCGCATGGACGTCCGCATCGGTGGCCGTCTCACGCAGCTGTTTGATCACCAATGTGCGCGGGAGCTGAAATGGATTCTCTGCCACCCGAACACGAAGGACGACAGCCTGGCCACTGCCACCCAGGTCGATCGGATCGACGAGTGTGACGGGTGCGCCGGTGCGCTTGGTGAGCAACTGCTGTGCGGCTGCTACTACCTCTGAGACAGGGTCTGCCAATGTTGCGGTCATCGGCTACCAAGGTACCCGGTCCCTCCGACGAACTGTGCCCGCTCGCCCACAACGAATCGGACGCTTTCCGGGCGAGCTCGGCCTCGATCCTGTCGCGGTTGCATCACGATCGGCGTCGATGCTCAGGTCACGGGTGCAACGTCCACCGACACCGAAATCGTGCTCGTCTCGGCTTCGGTGTAGATGACGCCCCGCAGCGGCGGCACGTCCGCGTAGTCGCGGCCCCACGCAACGGTCGCGTAACGCTCGTCGACCAACTGGTCGTTGGTCGGATCGAACGCCAACCATCGGCCGTCCGGTGTCCACACCGCAGCCCAGGCATGGGTCGCGTCGACACCGATCATGCGTTCCTTTCCCGGCGGCGGCTCGGTGGCGAGATATCCCGAGACGTACCGCGCGGCCAGGCCCTTCGCGCGCAGACATGCGATGGCGAGTCGCGCGAAGTCCTGGCAGACGCCGGATCTGGCGTCGAGGACATCGGCCACCGTGGTCGAGACCGTCGTCGATCCGGATTCGTACGTGAAATCGGTGAAGATGCGATGCGTGAGGTCGACGATCGCGTCGCGGAGATCCCGCCCAGGCGGAAAGCTCGGCTCGGCGTACTCGAGGACCGCGTCGGTGATCTCGGGGACCGGCAGATCGAGCACGAACTCGACTGCGGTCGCCGCGTCGGAACCGAGCTGCCGCGGAAGGGCGGACTCCCAGTGCACCGACGCGCCGAGATCGGCGTCCGTCGGCGGCTCGACCTCGACGAGCGAATCGGCGGTCACGACGAGCTTCTCGTGGTCCGTGGTGACGTGGAAGTAGACGTCCTCGTTGCCGTAGACGTCGACTCCGAACGATTGATCGGTGGGCGCCGGCTCGACCGTCACCGACTTCTCGACGCATCGTTGAGCGTCGGTGTCGCGGGGGGCGAGAAAACCGCGACCGTACGACGACGTCACTCGGTCGGAGTAGGTGTAGGTGGTGATGTGTTTGATCCGATAACGCCTGTTCATGCCCTGTCCTCGTCGTGTCCGCGATCGGCTGCGCGAACCCGTCGCCTGCCGACCGAGCCCCACAGCGGCTGAGTCCCGCCGGGCAGCACCATGTGGGTCGACAGCACGACGGACGACAGTTCTTCGAGTTGCGTATGGATACCGTCGACGAGTTCGATCAACTCCGCGCGTCGGCCGGATGCGTCGACCGACTCGAGATCGCCCGGGTCGACTCTGCGCAGCCGAACCGCCATCTGCTCGACGAGCACCTCGGGGCGCGAGGTGCCCGACGCGTCGGGCAGCGAGCCGAGGTCGTGCTTGAGTCGGTCGAGCTGATACACGAGCGACCTCGGATTTCCCTCGTCGAACAGCAGAAGCTGCGCGACGGCCGCAGGTCGGGCACGCCCACGGTTGCGACGACGGTAGATCACCGAGGACTCGGCTGCCGACAGCACGGAGTCGATCACGGCCTGCTCGGTCGACGGCGTCAGCGCGTGACCGATGGTCGCCGATAGCAGCGCGGTCAACTGCAGGCCTCGTTCGATGCGTTTGCCCGCATCCATCAGGTACCAGCCCGCGTCGCGCACCATCGATTCCGACGCGAGGCCACTGAGCGACAGCAACCCACGCAACACCGACGTGTGCGACGCGGCGAGCTGAGCTCCGTTGCCCTCCGAGCCGTCGAGGTCCGCAAGCGCCGTGTCGATCCTGGCCAGCACGGCCCACGTGTCGTTGGACAACTGGTCGCGGACTCGCCGCGCAGCCCCCTGGAGGCGGTCGATCGACTGGGCGAGCGATCCCATGCGATCGACGGACAGGGTCAGGGATCGAATCTCCGCGGCCGCGTCGGCTCGGATCTTCTCGTCGAAGAACCCAGGGGCCGTCGCGGATACACGGGTCACGGCTTCGAGCAGAATCGGCAGGCTGTCGCTGCCGTCGAGCCACGGCATCGACGAGAAGTCCTGCAGTCGTTCGCGTGCGGCGATGAGCAACCGCGTCATGTCCTCGGCGCGTTCGCTGTATCGCCCCAGCCAGAACAGGTCGCCCAGTACGCGAGGCGAGCTGACGACGTCGCCGGTGGTCGCCGCGTAGTGCGGCAGTTCCTCGAACGACGACGGTGGCGTGTGCGGGGCGGAGTCGGCAGGCGTCACACGTTCGGCCGATCGGACCCAGACGTCCTTCGATGCCACGGTGATCAACGGCTCGGCGACGGGCGAGGTGACCAGGACGCGGCCGAGCCCACCTGCCATCGGCGTGTACCCGACACGCTGCGCCACGCTGAACAACCGCATCCCTACCTCGGCCGCACCGACCTGGCCGCCGTATCCGGAACCGGAGGGGGCAACCGAGAATTCGGGAACCTCCTGCCCCACCCACTTCCACGGTTCCGACCGAATTCGGCGAACGAGCGTGTCGGCATCGGAATCGGACAGGTCGTGGCCCACGACGGTCCTGCGGGTAGCGGTCGACGTGAAGACGAGCGAGCGTACGCGCGCGATCATGTGCGACAGACCGTTGTCGTTCCCGCCCCAGTACGACGGTGTCGAGTCGAGCACCAGGTCCTCGTCGAGCAGCGCGCGACTCAACGCAGGCAGAAGCGGATGCAGCGCAGGGCTTTCGAGAAACCCGCTACCAAGAGTGTTGACGACGGTGACCGCGCCGCGACGCAGCACCTCGACCAGACCGACGATGCCAAGCCGCGAGTCCGGCCGCAGGTCGAGCGGGTCCGTGAACTCGGCATCGACGCGCCGCAGCACGACGTCCACACGACGCAGCTTCCCTAGCGAGCGCATCCACAGGCACCCGTCGCGCACCACGAGGTCCGCGTTCTCGACGAGGGGGAACCCGAGAATGGTCGCCAGGTACGCCTGATCGAACGCTGTTTCCGAGTGCGAACCCGGGCTGAGGACCACGACCACCGGGTCTTCCGCCGAAGCCGGAGCGACGTCGATCAGTGCCAGCCGAATCGCGCGCGCGAACGTCGAGAGCGGACGCGGGTTCATGTCCTGGAACAGTTCGGGTGCCGCCCGCGACATGACCCGTCGATCGGCGAGCGCGTACCCGATTCCCGACGGGGCCTGCGTGCGGTCGGCGATCACACGAAAGTGCCCGTCCGCGCCGCGGCCGATGTCGGCGGCGTGGATGAACAGCTGACGCGGACCGGGAATGGTGATGCCGTGCGCGGCTCGGAGGTAACCGGGATCACCGAAGACCAACTCCGGTGGAACGAGTGACGTGCGGACGGTCTTCATCGGCCCGTAGACGTCGGTCAGCAGGGCGTCGAGCAGCCGCGAGCGTTGAATCAGCCCTGCTTCCAACCGATCCCAGTCGTCCGCCGCCAGTACGAGTGGAATGCTGTCGAGCCCCCACCGGACCGGAGAGACGACGCCGTCGGACCCGTCGGCCGGAATCGGGTTGTAGATGATGCCGTGGTCGTCGACGAGACGGCGGACCCGCGACTGCAGCGCACGCTCACCGCCGGGCCCGGCGTCACCGAGACCGTGCATCAACTCCGCCCACTGCGGCCGAACCGAGCCGTCGGATCCCACCAGTTCGTCGTGACGTGCATCGCCGCGCACCGTGCTGCGCCGAGTGCGGTATTCGGAGACGATCCGCTCGGACACTGCATCCCGGTCGGAGCGGCCGTCGACCGTCCCCGAAGCGGGATCCACCGTATCGACGGGCACCATCGAGTCGTCGTTCCTTCCGTCGAAAGCGTCGACGCCGTCGGTCACCGTGTGGGGGTGGGATGAACACCGGGGCTAGGTGTACACCCCCGTACGCCGGAGGTCGAGCATTCCGGGCGCGGTGACGTCGATCGACTGTCGAGCCTGCATTTCGACCAATCTTGCTACGTCGACCTTGCCTGCGGCGAATCCGCCCTCCTCGAATCTGCCGTTCCGCCGCGATTCGGCCTCCACAGCGTTGACTGGAGGGCCGTCGTACGACCGTCCTCCCGGGTGCACGACATGGTAGGTGCACCCACCGACAGCACGACCGGTCTGCTTCTCGACGACATCGAAGTGCAGCGGACTCTGCACTTCGATGGTCGGATGCAATGCACTGGGTGGCTGCCATGCCCGGTAGCGCACGCCGGCGACCTGAACATCCTGTCGCTCGGTGCGCAACAAAGGAACCGGAACACCGTTGCAGGTGACCAGATACCTGCCCACGTCGGCGCCCGCCACACTCACCTGGATACGTTCGACCGACGAGTCCACGTAGCGCGCGGTCCCGGACGACGTCGACTCCTCGCCGAGTGTGTTCCACGGTTCGATGGCACCGCGCAGTTCCAGCTCCGCGTCCCCGACGACGGTGGTACCGATCCTCGGAAACCTGAACTCGGTGAACGGATCGAGCCAGCTGGTGTCGAAGTCGATGCCGTGCTCGCGCAGATCTTCCGCGACACGTCCTATGTCGGCGGTCACGAAGTGCGGCAACATGTATCGGCCGTGCAGATTCGCGCCGTGCCGGATGAGCGGCGCCTTCAGCGGTTCGTCCCAGAACCGCGAGACCATCGACCGGACCAACTGAGACTGCACCATCGCCATCTGGTGATGCGGCGGCATCTCGAACCCTCGCAGCTCCAGCAGACCGAGGCGACCGCGCGTGCTGTCCGGGCTGTACAGCTTGTCGATGCAGAACTCCGCGCGGTGGGTGTTGCCGGTGATGTCGGTCAGCAAGTGCCGCAGCGCCCTGTCGACGACCCACGGCGACGCCGACCGGTCCCCCAGCGTCATACGTTGGATCTCACTGAAGGCCACTTCGAGCTCGTAGAGCGCTTCCTCTCGACCTTCGTCGACGCGTGGAGCCTGCGACGTCGTCCCGATGAACCTGCCCGAGAACAGATACGACAACGACGGGTGCCGCTGCCAGTGGGTCAGCAACGACACGAGCAGGTCCGGGCGCCTCAGCACTGGTGAGTCGGACGGTGTGGTACCGCCCAAGGTGATGTGATTGCCGCCGCCGGTGCCGCGAGTGGTGCCGTCGTTGTCGAAGCCCTCGGTACTCAGACGGGACAGTCGAGCCTGGTGATACAGCGTCTGCATCAGGTCGTCCTGTTCCGCCCACGACGACGCCGGCTGCACGTTGACCTCGATGACGCCGGGATCCGGTGTGACCGTGAGTGTCTGGATACGCGGATCCGACGGCGGTCCGTACCCCTCGACGACGACCGGGGTGTCGATGGCGGCCGCCGCGTTCTCGACGAGCGAGACCAGTTCGACGAAGTCGTCGAGCCGATTCGTCGGCGGCATGAACACGTGCAGGATCCCGTCGCGAACCTCCGCGACGAGCGCCGTCACGTCCGTGCCACCGACGTTTCCGCGAGCAGCGTCGTTGGACTCCACCAGTCGGGCGTATCGGGCCTCGGCCGGGTCCAACGGCCTGGGTGGCCGCTGCGTCCTCTGCTGCGGCAGAGGATCTTTCGGCGCCGTCGGATCGTCAGGATTCTCGGGCGGACGTCCCGCCCACGTGATCGCGTTCAGTGGCAGCCGCAGACCTGCGGGCGAATCGCCTTCGAGCAACACGAGCCGTCCGCGCCGCAACGTCCAGTCCGCGCTCTGCCAGCCGGTGCCGTCGGACGTTCTGCTGATCGGCAACACGAACGCGGCAGGTTCGTCGGTACTGGAATCCAACCGCCGCAACAGTTCCGCCCGCACGTCGGCCGAATCCGAGCCGGGTTCGATGTCTTCAGCGTCCCGCGGCGGGTCGCCGTACGGCTGCCGAACGAGATCGAGCAGGCGAACCAGTGGATCCTCGTACGCGGGACGTGCCTGCGACTCGGGCAGCCCCAACGCGTCGACCACCTTCTCCACCAGGGCACGCGACGCCGATATCTCGACCGGTGCGGGCTTACGGTCGTCGGGCAACCAGGGGTCGGCAAGGAGATCGGAGTCACGCCACAGCGCTTCGCCGTCCGTCCGCCAGAACAGCCCGATCTGCCAGCGCGGCAACGGCTCTCCCGGATACCACTTGCCCTGGCTGCGCTGCACGAGACCGTCGGGTGCGTAGATGGTCCGCATACGCTCGGCGAGTTCGCTCGCGAGCAGGCGTTTGTGCGGACCATCCGCCGTCGTGTTCCATTCAGGCGCTTCCTGGTTCTCGATCGCGACGAACGTCGGTTCGCCGCCGACCGTGAGGCGGATGTCCTGCTGGGCCATACGCTCGTCGAGTTCGACGGCCGCGGCTCGAATGGCAGCCCATTGCTCGGCGGTGTACGGAAGAGTCGTGCGCGGATCCTCGTGTACACGAACGACGGTGTTGGAGAAGTCCAGTTCGGCCTTGCACTTGCCGGTCGCACCGGAAATGGCTGCAGCCGTGGAGGGATGAGGCGTCGCCGACAACGGGATGTGGCCCTCACCGGCGAAGAGCCCCGACGTCGGATCCAACCCGACCCAGCCTGCACCCGGCAGATACACCTCGGTCCATGCATGGAGGTCGGTGAAATCGGCAGGCGGGCCGGACGGGCCGTCGAGCGACTTCACGTCCGACGCCAACTGCACGAGATAGCCCGAGACGAACCGCGCCGCCAGGCCCATCTGCCGCAGGATCGACACCAACAACCAGGCGGAGTCGCGACACGACCCGACCGCGGACGTCAGCGTGTGATCGGGCGTCTGCACCCCCGGCTCCATACGAACCGAGTAGCCGACGTCCTCGAGCACGGATCTGTTGGCAAGCACGAGGAAGTCGATCGTCCGGAACTTCGGGCCACGTTCGCGCACCGCGGCATCGAGCTTCTCCACCCACGCCGTGACGACGGGTCCAGGTCCGGATCCTGCCTCGTCCTCGTCCACCGGCCGTAGATACGGCTCCAGGTCGGGAAGGTCGTGCTCCTCGTACTCGAACCCGAAGTGCTCCGCCCACTCCTCGACGAAGAAGTCCAGCGGGTTGATCACGGCCATGTCTGCGACGAGACCGACCGTGATGGACATGTGATCGGTGCGCTCGGGAAAGACCACGCGCGCCAGGAAGTTTCCGAAAACGTCCTGCTGCCAGTTGACGAAATGCTCCGCAGGTTCGATCGTCAGCGAATACGCTTCGATCGGAGTGCGCGAATGCGGGGCCGGACGAAGACGGATTTCATGCGGATATACCTGCACCATTCGATCGAACGAATAGCTCGTTCGGTGTTCCAGTGCGACCTTGATGCCCACGGCGAGCCCCTCACGTATCCCGGACCGGTTCCGAATGCACAACCTTAGTTCTCACGGGACACACTCGCCTGCCGAGAATTTCCGCCGGGAATGCCCGTTCTCCTCCCTCGCGCGTACTGCTTGACACTCCCCCGTGAATGGGGTTCGCTCACGTGCGAGTGTGTAAAGACCTGATACGCAACTATTCAGCTACTCCAGCCGAGGGGAATGTCAGTGAGCGAGAACCCGCCCAATGGACCGCAGTACGGCGGCAGTCCGGATCCGAATCAGCCGCAGTACCCGCAGAATCCGGCGGGAAACTACCCTCCGCCGGGAAACTACCCGCCACCCGGTAACTACCCACCGCCCCCTGCGGCCGGCAACTACGGCTACGGATCGGGGTCGCAGTTGCCGGGCGGCGCCCAGCCCGGCAGCCTGGGACTGCGCTTCGGCGCTCGCCTCATCGACGGGATCATCGTCGGCATCGTCGCGTTCATCATCTACCTGATCGCGCCGGGCGGATTCGTGGGCCAGTTCATCCTCGGACTCGTCAGTGCCCTTCTCGGATTCGCATACTTCACGTTTCTCGAGTCGAGCCGCGGGCAGACCTTCGGCAAGCAGATCCTCGGACTGCGGACCCTCGGTGCAGCGGGCGGACATCCGACGCAGGCAGAGGCAGCCAAGCGCAACGCGTTCCTCCTGCTCAACATCATTCCTCTGCTCGGTGGACTCCTGGTCTTCATCGCTTACATCGTCATCGCGGTGACCATCAACTCCAGCCCCACCAAGCAGGGCAAGCACGACGAACTCGCCGGTGGCACGCAGGTCGTCAAAGTCGGCTGATCACAGCCGCAGCATCGCAGGATGGGCTCGTCGTCTCCCAGGCGGCGGGCCCATTTCGTTTCCGTCCCATGTCTCGATCCGACAACTCGGCGTGTGCGACATGCCGTAGTCGGGGCACAATCGAGTTCGAATCCCCCACGAGGAGTGATGACCGTGAGCGAGAACCCACCCGACGGACCGCAGTACGGCAACAACCCCGATCCAGAACGACCCGATCTCGGCAAGGCTCGTCCCGATGGTGGGTCGACGCCGCCGCCGCAGAACTACCCGCCCTCCGGTGGTGGCACTCCCCCTCCGCCCGGCAACTACCCGCCTCCTCCCGGGAACTACCCACCCCCGGGCGGGTACCCTCCGCCTCCGAGCAACTACCCGCCTCCCGGTGGCAACCCACCTCCCGGCAACTACCCACCTCCCGGCGGTAACTACCCACCCCCTGGCGGATATCCACCGCCTCCGGGCAACTACCCACCCCCTGGCGGATATCCACCGCCTCCCGGCAACTACCCGCCGCCACCCGGTAACTACGGCCCGGGGAATTACGGTGGCGCAGGCTACGGCGGTGGACTGCCCACGACGTTGAGCGTCGGCGACGCGATTTCGTTCGGGTGGAACAGGTTCAAGGACAACGCGGGCGTCTGGATCGGCATCGTGCTCATCGCCGCGGTCATTCAGATCGTGATCAATGTGATCTTCGGCGGCACCAACACGTCCGACGACTTCTCTGCCGCATTCGGAGTCCTGGGCATCATCGGCGCCATCATCAGCACGGTCGTCGGCTATCTCATTCAGGCGGCGCTGATCCGGGGCGCTCTGCACGAGGTCGACGGCAACAAGCCCGCGATCGGATCGTTCTTCCAGTTCGCCAACGTCGCCGCGATCATTCTCGCGAGCTTCCTCGTCGGCATCCTGGTGCTGGTCGGCTTCGTCCTGCTGATCATTCCCGGCATCATCCTGGCGTTCCTGACGTGGTGGACGTTGCAGTTCGTCATCGACCGCAACGAGGACGCGATCACCGCCATCAAGTCGAGTTTCCGGGCGATCTCGTCGAACGCCGGGCCCCTCGTTCTGCTGGCCCTGGCGCTGGTCGGTATCAACATCCTCGGCTTCATCGCGTGCCTCATCGGCCTGCTCGTGACCATCCCGATCACGATCATCGCGTCGACCTACGCGTACCGAGTCGTCGTGCGCTCGCTACCTGCCTGACGGAACACCGCCCCGACGCACAGAGGCCCTCCTACGATTCGATCGTAGGAGGGCCTCTTGTCCGTCGGCGCTATTCGGAGGCCGTAGCGGCGTCCGCGTCGACCTTCACGTCTTCCTTCTTCTCCGGCTTCGCGTCGATGCCGGATTCCTTGCGCTGCAACGGAGTGATCGGTGCCGGTGCATCGGTCAGCGGGTCGACGCCGCCGCCCGACTTCGGGAACGCGATGACCTCACGGATCGAGTCGACACCCGCCAGCAGCGCCGTGATGCGGTCCCAGCCGAACGCGATGCCGCCGTGCGGGGGCGCGCCGTAGCTGAAGGCGTCGAGCAGGAAGCCGAACTTCTCCTGCGCCTCGGCCTCGTCGATACCCATGATCGCGAACACTCGTTCCTGAATGTCCTTGCGGTGGATACGAATACTGCCACCACCGATCTCGTTTCCGTTGCAGACGATGTCGTATGCATACGCGAGAGCCGAGCCTGGATCGGTGTCGAACGTGTCGATCGACTCGGGCTTGGGCGAGGTGAACGCGTGATGCACGGCCGTCCACGCACCCGAACCCACGGCGACGTCACCGCTGGCGGTGGCGTCGGACGCAGGCTCGAACAACGGCGCGTCGACGACCCACACGAATGCCCAGGCCTTCGGATCGATCAGATCGAGCTTGCGGGCGATCTCACCACGCACTGCGCCGAGCAACCCACGCGATGCCTTGACCGGGCCCGCGGAGAAGAAGATCGCGTCGCCCGGTGCGGCACCGACATGTGCTGCGATGCCGTCACGTTCGGCGTCGGTGAGGTTCTTGGCGACGGGTCCGCCGAGGGTTCCGTCCTCGCCGACGAGCACGTAGGCAAGACCCTTGTGGCCGCGCTGCTTGGCGAATTCCTGCCACTTGTCCAGCTGCTTACGCGGCTGCGATGCGCCGCCCGGCATGACGACCGCACCGACGTACGGCGCCTGAAACACACGGAAAGTGGTGTCCGAGAAGAAGTCCGTGCACTCGACGAGCTCGATCTCGAAGCGCAGGTCCGGCTTGTCCGAGCCGTAGCGGCGCATCGACTCGGCGTACGTGATGCGCGGAATGGCGGAAGTGAACTCGTAGCCGACGAGCTTCCACAGCGCCGCGAGAATCTCCTCCGCGAGCAGAATCACGTCGTCCTGAGTGACGAAGCTCATCTCGATGTCGAGCTGAGTGAATTCGGGCTGACGGTCGGCGCGGAAGTCCTCGTCGCGGTAGCAGCGCGCGATCTGGTAATAGCGCTCGATGCCACCGACCATCAACAGCTGCTTGAACAACTGCGGGCTCTGGGGCAGCGCGTAGAAACTCCCCGGCTGAAGTCGCGCAGGCACCAGGAAGTCGCGGGCGCCCTCGGGCGTCGACCGCGTCAACGTAGGGGTTTCCACCTCGACGAACTCGTGATGTGCGAGGACGCCACGCGCGGCCGCGTTGACCTGCGACCGCAGCCGGATCGCGTGCCCAGGGCCTTCGCGTCGGAGATCCAGGTAGCGGTACTTCAGGCGCGCTTCCTCACCCGGCTGGTCGTCGAGCTGGAACGGCAGCGGTGCGCTCTCCGACAACACCTCGATGTCCGTCGCGTCGACCTCGATCGCACCGGTGGGAATCTCGTAGTTCTGGTTGCCCTCGGGGCGCTGTTCGACCTTGCCGGTCACCTTGACGACGTATTCGGCCCGCAGACGGTGTGCCTGCTCGGCGACATCGCCCTCACGGAAGACGACCTGTGCGACGCCGGATGCATCCCGCAGATCGATGAAGATGACACCGCCGTGATCGCGTCGACGCGCCACCCAACCCGTCAGTGTGACTGTTCGATCGACGTGCTCGGCTCGAAGAGAGCCGGCGAGGTGGGTGCGCAGCACTGGTTTCCTTTCACAAAAATGCCGAACAGCGTGTTCGTCGGTCACCAATCCTACGTAAGACACGTGCCCGGACCGGAAACGGATACCTCCGGAGCATGGGAAGCTGCTACCCGACGGCAATTCCCAGCAGACCACGACACCTCGTCTCGCACGAGGTTCTTCCCCGGAAGGACACCTGAGATGACGTTCAGAGAAGGCGCAAGGATGCAGCCCGGCCGGGTGTCGGTCGGCGGAGGCGGCGGCGGTCGCGGCGGCAAGATCGCACTGGGCGGCGGTGCGGGCGGACTCGTCATCCTCGTTCTCGCTCTGCTGTTCGGCGGAGATCCCGGATCTCTTCTCGGTCAGTTGAGCGGGTCGACGGACAACGCTGGTCAATACGACGGCTCGGGAACTCTCGAGAACTGCGAGACCGGCGCCGACGCGAACGCGAACGTCGATTGCCGGGTGAACTTCACGGTCGGCAGCCTCGACACCGTCTGGGAATCGCAGCTCGGGCCGCAGACCGGCGTCGCCTACGTCCAGCCTGCCGTTCGACTGTTCAGCGGGTCGATCAACACAGGCTGCGGCAACGCGACCAGCGCCGTCGGCCCCTTCTACTGCCCTGCCGATTCGACGGCGTACTTCGACACCAGCTTCTTCCAGGTGCTCGTCGACCGGTTCGGCTCCAGCGGCGGCCCGCTGGCACAGGAGTACGTCGTCGCGCACGAGGTCGGTCACCACATTCAGAACCAGCTGGGCGACATCGGCCGCGCACAAGCCGATCCGCAGGGCGCCCAATCCGGTGCGGTGCGCGTCGAACTGCAGGCCGACTGCTACGCAGGCGTGTGGGCACACCACGCCGCCATCATCGAGGATCCGAACACCGGTCAGCCGTTCCTCGAGCCCCTCACCGACACCGACATCTCCGACGCCTTGTCCGCCGCATCGTCGGTCGGCGACGACCGTATCCAGGAGGCGTCGAGCGGCAGAGTGAATCCGGAAGGGTGGACGCACGGATCGTCCGAGCAGCGTCAGCAGTGGTTCCTCTCCGGCTACCGCACGGGCCAGGTGGCGGCTTGCGACACCTTCTCGGCCCGCGACCTGAACAACCCACCTGCCCTGGCGCGCTAGAAGAGCGTCAGCGCAGGCGTTCGCACATCGGCACCGGGGCCTGGGTCCGCGGGCACGTTCTCGGGCATCGACCGTGACTCACCGGTGCCGAACCCGTGCTGATCGAGCAGCGGATCGATGCGTTGACGGAGCCACGCTTTGTATTCCGGTGTCACGTAGGCCCCGTGCCCGTACAACTGGCGGTATCGCCGTACGAGGGCCGGGTGCTGCTCTGCGAGCCACGACAGGAACCAGTCCTTCGTCGACGACCTCAGATGCATCGGCATCGCGGTGACCGAGGTGGCGCCTGCGTCGGCGAGCGCGGCGAACAGGGCGTCGAGCTGGCGGGCGCCGTCGGTGAGGAACGGTATGACAGGGGCGACCATGACGCCGCAGGACAGACCCGCGTCACGCACAGCTCGGATCAGTTCCAGACGTGCCTTCGGGCTCGGCGTACCCGGCTCGATCTGCTTCTGCAGATCCGCGTCGTGGATGGCGAGACTGACGTTGATGCGAACGTCGACCTGTTGCGCAGCCAACGTCAACAACGGCAGATCGCGACGCAGCAGAGTGCCCTTGGTCAGAATCGAGAACGGCGTGCCGGATTCCGCGAGAGCGCGAATGATGCCCGGCATCAACCGATATCGCCCTTCCGCCCGCTGATAGGGGTCGGTGTTGGTACCGAGAGCAACCGGCTCACGCTTCCACGATCGACGCGCGAGCTCCTTGCGCAGGACCGCGGCAATGTTGGTCTTGACGACGATCTGACTGTCGAAATCCGTGCCTGCGTCGAGATCGAGGTACTCGTGCGTCGGCCGGGCGAAGCAGTAGCGGCACGCGTGCGAGCATCCGCGTGCAGGATTGATGGTCCAGGTGAACGGCAATGACGCGTCACCGGTGATCTTGTTGAGCGCGCTCTTGCACAGCACTTCGTGGAACGTGATGCCCTCGAATTCCGGAGTCTGCACACTGCGCACCAACCCAGACCGCTCCAATCCGGGAAGCGCACCCTCGTCGGCGGCGTCGAGCGTCTGACCGGACCATCGCATGCCGACTAGTCGAACATTTGTTCTAGGTCATGTCAAGGCGTCACGAGCACGGCGGGGAAGATAGCGTGTAGACGATCCCTTTCGTCGCCCCCGAGGAGCGTTCCCCCACGTGACTGCACCCATTGCCCCTACGCTCGAACCGATTCTGCGCCTCGGGCTCACGCTCGGCGCCCCGATCGACGTCGGCACCGTCCCCACCGGCGAACGCATCGTGACACCGATCCTCGGGGGCGCGGCTCCGGGACCGGACATCGAGGGAACACTCGCAGGGTCGGCGTCCGTCGTCGGCATCACCCGCCCGGACGGTTGCACCGAATTCAGTACCGAGCTGACACTCGAATTGACTGTCGGAGGGTATCTTTCACTGTCCTACCGCGGCCTGCAGTTCGGCCCGGCGGACGTCATCGAATCGCTGAACGGCACCGAGGAAGTAGATCCGGCGACGTACTACTTCCGCGGCACACTCGACATCTCCACGTCGGTCCCACAGTTCGGCTATCTGAACCGTGCACTCGTCGTCACGTCGGGGTCCAGGTCCGCGGAAGCCGTTGTCCTGGACGCATTCCTGGTGACCTAGGCCGTCAGTTCGGCGACCTCGCGGTCGGTGAGGGTGGCGATCGGAGTTCGACCCGCTTCCCTCACCAGTTCGACGGCACGGAACAGCGGACGCTCGTCGAGTCCGGCGTCTCGCGCCTCCGCCTTCAACTGGTCGACGAGCACCGACGCGATCGCCGCGGCCGGCACCAATTCGCTGGTCCACAACGCGTCGGCGAGCTTGCGCAGCGACAGGATCGGAAGCTCGCGGCCACCACCCTTGGTGTAGAGCGCGAGCGGCACGGTGATCCGAGTTCGGCCGTCGTACAAGCGGAGTGAGATCTGGTCGATTCGCGCGGTGCGGACCTGAACCTCGGCGGAGACGAGTTTCGGGACCTCGAGCGCCCGTGTGCGTACCGCGCCGCGTGCTCGAATCACACTGCCCGTCAACCATGTTCGACGACGCAGCCCGACCCAGGCCGATCCGGCCGTCGGCACCGCGACGACGACGCCCAGAACCACCGCAACCACAACGGGCAGAAAGAAACTCGCGATCAGGGCGAGCACCACGCCCACGACGACGGAACCGATCGCGACCTTGCGCAGCCGAGGCGCGATCAGTTCCACGGGAACGAGATCCAGGTCGACGCGATCGCCGTCCTGGCCGTCAGCCGACAAGCTCGGCCTCCAGGGTGGCGACGACGTCGGACAGGGGAATTTCCTTCTGCTCACCGTTCGCGAGGTCCTTGACGACGACGACCTGCTCGGCGAGTTCCTTGTCGCCCAGAACGAGTGCGAATCGGGCACCGGAGCGGTCGGCGGCCTTCATGGCGCCCTTCACTCCCCTGTTGCCGTACGCCAGGTCGACGCTGATTCCCTTGCCGCGCAATTGTCCTGCGACAGCGACGATCTGCGCCTTCGCCTCGGCGCCGAGCGGAACACCGAAGACTGCACAACGTGCAGGCGAGCCGGCCGACTTGCCTTCGGCGGCGAGTGCGAGCATCGTGCGGTCGACGCCGAGCCCGAATCCGATGCCGGACAATTCCTGACCACCGAGTTGTGCCATCAGGCCGTCGTAACGTCCGCCGCCGCCGATACCGGACTGGGCCCCGAGGCCGTCGTGCACGAACTCGAACGTCGTCTTCGTGTAGTAGTCGAGACCGCGCACCATGCGCGGGTTGACGACGTACGGCACCTTCAATGCGTCGAGATGCCCGAGGACCTCGTCGAAGTGCGCCTTGGCGGTCTCGGACAGGTGATCGAGCATGAGCGGTGCGTCGGCCGTCATCTGACGTACGTCGGGCCGCTTGTCGTCGAGCACGCGCAGCGGATTGATCTCGGCGCGCTTACGAGTATCCGCGTCGAGCGGCAGCGCGAACAGGAACTCCTGCAACAACTCTCGGTACTGCGGCCGACACGTGTCGTCGCCGAGCGAGGTGACCTCCAGCCGGAAGTCGGTCAGGCCGAGGCTGCGAAATCCGGTGTCCGCCACGGCGATCACCTCGGCGTCGAGAGCTGGATCGTCGACGCCGATCGCCTCGACACCGACCTGCTGCAGCTGCCGGTAGCGACCAGCCTGCGGACGTTCGTACCGGAAGAACGGGCCGGCGTAGGCCAGCTTCACCGGCAGGGCGCCGCGGTCGAGACCGTGCTCGATCACCGCGCGCATCACGCCCGCAGTGCCTTCCGGGCGCAGCGTGACGGACCTGTCGCCGCGGTCGGCGAACGTGTACATCTCCTTGCTGACGACGTCGGTCGACTCACCGACGCCACGCGCGAACAGCCCTGTGTCCTCGAAGATCGGAAGTTCGATGTGCCCGTACCCGGCATTGCGGGCGGCGGTCAGAAGGCCCTCGCGCACGGCGACGAACTCGGCCGAGTTCGGGGGAACGTAATCGGGGATGCCCTTGGGCGCAGAGAATGTAGACGGCTTGCTCACGGTCACAGTGTTCCTTGTTCGGTGCCCGACAGTCCAACGAGAAAGGGATTCGACGCCCGTTCCTGACCGATGGAACTCTGCCCACCGTGGCCGGGCAGGATCACGGTGTCGTCGGACAGCGGCAACAGCGTGGTGGCGATCGATGTCAGAAGCTGCTCGTGGTTGCCACCGGGCAGATCTGTTCGCCCGATCGAACCGGCGAACAGTGTGTCGCCCGTCAACGCGATCGTCGCGGTGCCGTCCGGCGTGTCGACCTCGGTCGTGAACACCACCGAACCCTGGGTGTGTCCGGGCGTATGCAGCACTCCGAACGTGATGCCCGCCAACTCCAGCGTCCCGCCGCCGACGAGGAGCTCGACCGCCTCCGGTTCGTGGAATTCCGCGTCACCCAGCAGTGCAGCCAGAGTCGGACCGGTTCCCCGCAGCGGATCGGACAGCATGAAGCGGTCGTCGTCGTGGATGTACGCCGGAATGCCGAACTTGTCGCACACGGGCGCGACGGACCACGTGTGGTCGAGATGTCCGTGCGTCAACAACACCGCGACAGGCGTCAGCGACGACGAGTTCAGGAACTCGATCAGTGGTTCCGCGGCATCCTGGCCGGGATCGACGACGACGCACTCGCTCGCGCCGTCGTGCGCGAGGATGTAGCAATTGGTCTGGAACATCCCCGCCGGGAATCCGGTGACGAGCACAGCGCTAGCTCCTAAACGGTTGCGGCCTGGTATTTCGTCCACAGTAAACCGGTCCACCCGTCGGGCGTGCCGCGAGTACCGCTCCTGTGATACCCGTCAGTGTGTTCTCAGGATGTAATGGCACACTCACTGACGGCCGGTTCAGGCCCTGGACAAGCAGGAGGATACCGACAGTGCCCAGCAACGAGCAGCGGCGTGAGGCGGCGAAGAGGAAGCTCGAGCGCCAGCTCGAACGCCGCGCCGAGCGTGCGAAGAAGCGCAAGCAGCTGACGATCGCAGGATCCGTACTGGGCGTCGTCGTCGTGGTCGGTGTGGTCGCCGTGGTCTTCGCACTGACCCGAGGGGAGGACACGGACACGACGGCCGCCTCCGACACACCGTCGTCCGCCACGCTGATCGCCGACGGCAGGTCCGAGGCGCTCCCCGAGACCGTGACGTGCGCGTACCCCGCATCTGCGCAGCCCGCGGCGAAGGAGAACACTCCCCCGCGCACCGACGGCGTACCGACGTCGGACGAGCCGCTCAGCTACAGCATGGCGACGTCGCAGGGAAACATCGGCCTCACGCTGAACAACCCGCAGTCCCCGTGCACGGTGAACAGCTTCGTCTCGCTGGCCAATCAGGGCTACTTCGACGGGACGTCGTGCCACCGACTCACGACGAGCGCGGCGCTGAGCGTGCTGCAGTGCGGCGATCCGGCCGGTACCGGCATGGGCGGACCCGGGTACGAGTTCGCCGACGAGTTCCCCGCGGATCAGTTCGCCGAGGGCGACGCCGCAGCCGACGAGCCGATCACGTATCCGCGTGGCACCATAGCGATGGCCAACGCCGGGCCGGGCACCAACGGCAGCCAGTTCTTCCTCGTCTACGGCGACTCGACGCTGCCGCCCGCGTACACCGTGTTCGGCACCATCGACGAGACAGGATTGCAGACCTTGGACAAGATCGCAGCAGGCGGCGTCGAAGGCGGCGCCCAGGACGGCAAGCCCGCACTGCCCGTGGACATCACGTCGATGGTGAGTGACCTGTGATGCGACGAACGTCACCTGTGATCCTGGCCGGGGCAGCGGTTGCGCTCCTCGTCGCCGGATGTTCGTCCGACTCGTCCGACACGGCGACCTCGACGACGGCAGCATCGGCCGTCTCCTCGACGTCGGCCGCGCCGACGACCCAGCAACAGTTGGACCTCAGCCGGTTCGGTGCATTGCCTGCCGTGCCGACCGCCGAGGCGTCGACCACGACGTGCGACTACCCCGAGGCGACTCCGGCCATCAAGGACAACACGGCGCCTGCTACGAGCGGTGTGTCGACGGAGGGCGTCGTCGACGTCGCGATCACGACGTCGCAGGGCCCGATCGAACTCACCCTCGACCGCACCGAAGCTCCGTGCACGGTCAACAGCTTCACCAGTCTGGCGTCGCAGAGCTACTTCGACGACACCTCGTGCCATCGGCTGACGACGTCACCCGGGCTCCAGGTCCTGCAGTGCGGCGACCCGTCGGGCCAGGGCAACCGAGGACCCGGGTACGAGTTCGCGAACGAGTACCCGACGACGGCCTACCCCGCGGGCGATCCCGCGGCATCGCAGCCTGTCGTCTATCCGCGCGGAACCGTCGCCATGGCCAACGCAGGCCCGGACACGAACGGAAGCCAGTTCTTCCTCGTGTACGCGGATTCGGTGCTGCCTCCGCAGTACACGGTGTTCGGCACCATCTCCGAGCAGGGACTCGCGACGCTCGACAAGGTCGCGGCCGCAGGTGTCGCGACGCCCGGTGGCGACGGTGCGCCGAACGCCGAGGTCACGCTGGAGACCGTGACCGCTGCCTAGCGGCTCGTGAGTGAAAATGTATAGCGGGCTATACATTTTCACTCACGAGCGCGAAGCGCCTAAGCCGCCGAGGTCAACCGATACACGTCGTAGACACCCTCGACGTTGCGCACGACGTTCAGCACATGACCCAGATGCTTCGGGTCGCCCATCTCGAAGGTGAACTTGCTGATCGCCACGCGGTCGCCCGACGTCGCCACCGACGCCGACAGGATGTTGACCTTCTCGTCGGCGAGTGCCTTTGTGACGTCGGACAGCAAGCGGTGCCTGTCCAGTGCCTCGATCTGGATCGCGACGAGGAACACCGACGATGCGGACGGCGCCCATTCGACGTCGATGAACCGCTCCGACTGCTCACCGAGCGATTTCGCATTGGTGCAGTCGGTGCGGTGCACGCTGACCGATCCACCGCGCGTGACGAAGCCGAGAATTTCGTCTCCGGGAACGGGCGTGCAGCACTTCGCCAACTTGGCGACGACACCCTCGGTCCCGGACACCAGCACACCTGCATCGCCGACGTGACGGGGTCGCGTCGGAATGGTCGACAGCGTGGCGCGCTCGGCGAGTTCCTCCTCGACGTCACCGACGCCACCCAGATGAGCGACCAGTCGCTGCACCACGTGCTGCGCCGACACATGACTCTCGCCGACGGCCGTGTACAGCGCCGAGACGTCGACGTAGCGCAGTTCGTGTGCGATGGCCGACATCGACTCGGCGTTCATGAGCCGCTGCAGCGGCAATCCGCCTCGGCGGACTTCCTTGGCGATGGCGTCCTTGCCCGCCTCGAGCGCCTCTTCACGACGCTCCTTGGCGAACCACTGCCGAATCTTGGTCTTGGCACGCGGTGAGACGACGAATCCCTGCCAGTCGCGGCTCGGACCGGCGTTGACCGCCTTCGATGTGAAGACCTCGACGACCTCACCGTTGTCCAACGTGCGTTCCAACGCGACGAGCCTGCCGTTGACGCGAGCACCGATACATCGGTGTCCGACCTCGGTGTGCACGGCGTACGCGAAGTCGACCGGGCACGAGCCTGCCGGCAGCGTCACGACGTCTCCCTTGGGAGTGAAGACGAAGATCTCCTTGACCGCGAGGTCGTAGCGTAGCGATTCCAGGAACTCGCCCGGGTCCGCGGCTTCACGCTGCCAGTCGAGCAGCTGACGCATCCACGCCATGTCGTCGACCTCGGCGTTGTCGCTGCCGTGCTTGCCGCGTGTCTCCTTGTATCGCCAGTGCGCGGCGATGCCGAACTCGGCGGTCCGGTGCATGTCGCGGGTACGGATCTGCACCTCGAGCGGCTTGCCCTCCGGCCCGACGACCGTGGTGTGCAGCGACTGGTAGACGCCGTAGCGCGGCTGCGCGATGTAGTCCTTGAACCGTCCGGCCATCGGCTGCCACAGCGAATGGACGACGCCCACAGCCGCATAGCAGTCGCGAATCTCGTCGCACAGGATCCGGACACCGACGAGGTCGTGAATGTCGTCGAAGTCGCGGCCCTTGACGATCATCTTCTGGTAGATCGACCAATAGTGCTTGGGACGTCCTTCGACCACGGCACTGATCCGCGACGCCGACAGCGACGCGTTGATCTCGGCGCGCACCTTCTCGAGGTACGTGTCCCGGGATGGTGCTCGGTCGGCGACCAGGCGCACGATCTCGTCGTACTTCTTCGGGTGCAGGATAGCGAACGCGAGATCCTCGAGTTCCCATTTGACCGTCGCCATACCGAGCCGGTGGGCGAGCGGCGCGATGACCTCGAGCGTCTCCTTCGCCTTGCGCGCCTGCTTCTCCGGCGGCAGGAAACGCATCGTGCGCATGTTGTGCAGACGGTCGGCGACCTTGATGACCAGCACTCGCGGGTCGCGGGCCATCGCGATGATCATCTTGCGGATGGTCTCGCCTTCGGCTGCCGTTCCGAGGACGACCTTGTCGAGCTTGGTGACGCCGTCGACCAGGTGCGCGACCTCCTCACCGAACTCGTCGGTCAGCTGGGTCAGCGAGTACCCGGTGTCCTCGACGGTGTCGTGCAACAGCGCGGCGACGAGCGTCGTCGTGTCCATTCCCAGTTCCGCGAGAATGTTCGCCACGGCCAGCGGATGGGTGATGTAGGGATCGCCGCTCTTGCGCATCTGCGACGCGTGTCGTTCGTCGGCGACGTCGTAAGCGCGTTGCAACAGCGCGAGATCGGCCTTGGGATAGAGCTCCCGGTGCAGACTCACCAATGGCTCGAGCACCGGTTTGACCGCTGCGTTGCGGCCTGCGGTGATGCGCCTCGCCAACCGCGCGCGGACACGCCTCGATGCCGACGTCGGGACCGCGGGCGTACTTCTACCGGTGGTCGGCGCCGGGGTGCTCGGGGACTGCACCGTTGCCTCGTTGTTCTCGGTCGTCGTCTCGGACCGTTCGGGCAAGGGTTGGTCGACGTAACGGGTCACAGTGATCGCCTCCTGCCGCGTTGTCTGCGTCTCGCACTCGTGCCGTGAGAGACGCAGTATGGGACAACTTTAGTCCTCACACTCTCCGGAGGCAGGTGAGCGGGTACCCGTCGCACCGGGCGCGTCCGCCGAGCGCGGAGATCTCCAGCACGACCGCGGCGCCGACCACTTCGGCACCTCGTTTCCGAAGAAGCTCGGCTGCGGCGGCGATGGTGCCTCCGGTGGCGAGAACGTCGTCGACGACGAGGATCCTGCGACCTGACACGTCGATCGCCTCGGGAATCTCCAATTCGGCTGTGCCGTATTCGAGTTCGTACCTCTGCGAGACCACGGGCGGCGGCAGTTTTCCGGCTTTGCGCATCGCGAGAACACCGGACCCGAGCGCCAGGGCGATACCCGCTCCCAGCAGGAATCCCCGCGCGTCGATGCCGGCGACGAGGTCGGCGCCCTGACCCGCGGCGGCCATCTCGTCGACGATGCTCGCCAACCCGTCCGCGTCGGCGAGCACCGGCGTCAGGTCGGCGAATCGCACGCCTGCAGTGGGAAAGTCGTCCGCCCAGCGCACGAGGCGATCGATGTTCGCCGCTGCCGCACTCCGGCTCGTAACGGAAGTCTCGCTGTGTCTACTCACCGAAGAAGTATCCATCGGTCCATGTTCCAGCCCGCACCCGCCGCCGTCGGATTGACGACGACGTTGTCCATGCCTTCGGCGACGGCCAGCGTCCGCGGGGCGTTGTACAGCGGCAGCGACGGCATGTCGTTCCAGAGGATGTTCTCCCCCTCGGTCTGCAGCGACAGACGCGACGCGTTCGAGGTCTCCACCGAAAGCTGATCGACGATCGCATCGATTCTGCCGCCGGCGTATCCCCCGACGTTGCTGCCCGCACCGCTGTGCAGACTGTCGTGTGCAGTCGCCTCGGACACGGATCCTGCAGCGCCCGACGCAGACGCCGTCGACCCCAGGACCGCGTCGACCGATCCTGCGCGCAGCGAAGTCGGCGAGAACTGAGGGGATCCCGCGTCCTGCACGGTGATTCCGGCCGGTGCACAGGCTGCCGCGATATCGGCGACGATCTGTGCGCGACGTGGATCAGGGGCGAGATAGCCGATGCGCACGACGAGATCGCCGATTCCCGCACCGTCGAGTTCGGCGGTTGCGGTCGCGGTGTCGGGTTGACGGAATCGGCCGGCGGCCGTGGCTGCGACCGGCGGGTAGAACAGATCGCTCGGACCGACGAGACGTGAATCCACGACGCCGGAACCCACTCCGGTGGTGTCGTCGAACCCGGGGTGTCCGTGACTGTCGAACAGCGGCTGTCTGGGGGTGCACAGAGCGATCGCACGACGTGCGGCCGACGGTGCGAGCGTCCCGCTCGTCGCGAAGGTCAACTGTTCGACGCCGGTGGACGGAAAATCGGTACTGGCGAAGCCGTCTGACGGCACGGTGTTTCCCGCGCCCTGGTCGAGAACTTCGAGTTCGTCCGCGTCGGCGCGAGCTTGGATGTCGGTTCCCTTGGGCCACACGACGATCCGCTCGGTTGCGGGCGCGATTCCCCACCATTTGTCGTTGGCTACCAGTACGAGACCACCGTCGTCGGTGTACGAATCGACACGGTACGGCCCGTTCGACGGCAGCAACGACGTGTCGATCGCACCGGGCGTGAGATTCCACCCGGTGTTCCAGAAATCCGCGATGCGCGAGATCGCATCCATGTCACCCGAAGCCAACGGCGTCACAACGTCGGGGACACCACCGACCCGGGCCGCGACGTGCGCGGGCAAGATGTCGGTGGCGCCGAACAGAGATCGCCAGTCCGTGTAGGAGCGTCCGGCCCGGAACGTGACCGTGGCCTCCTTGGCCCCTGCCGCACAGGCGACCTGGTCGATGTCCTTGTATCCAGCCGTGGACGCGGCATCGAACAGTGGAAGATCGTTCGCGCCCGCAACGAAGCGTCCACTGTTCGCGGCCCAGGTGAGCACCAGGTCGTCGCACGTCATCGGCACGCCGTCGGAGTAGACGGCCTGCGGGGCGATGACGTACCGAACGGTCAGCACGTCACCCGGAACGACGACGGCACTGCCGATGTCGTTGTCCGCGAGGGCCTCACCTTCCGGACCCAGGTAGCCGAAACCCGTCTGCACTCGCGGAAACGCTTGTCGCGCACCGGAAGCCGCTCCGTCGACCGTGCGAGCGTTGTACGTGGTGACGACATTGTCGAGCGCGTATCCGATGGACGGAACCTGATCCTCGGGTGCCGAGCAACCAGCAACCACCGACACGCCGACGACGGCAGCCACCGCTGCCGCCGTTGTGCGTGCCACCCCGACCCGTACGTGCATCAACGCCTCTTCTTGTTGCGCTTTCCGGTCGGCCGCGAGCCGGGCACCGGCGTCGCCGGTGCAGGAGTCTTCGACGCGACCGCCGCGGCCGGCACTGCGCCACCGGTGCGCTGCGCTGCTTCGGCACGCTTGGCCAGCACCTTCTTGGTGTGCGCGGCGACGGGGCCCCACTTCTCCTTCAACGTCACCAGAAGCGGCGTTGCGAAGAAGATCGACGAGTACGCACCGACGATCATGCCGACGAGCTGCACCAGCGCCAGGTCCTTCAGCGTTCCGACTCCGAGCAACCAGACGGCGACGATCATCAACGCCAGCACGGGCAGCACACCGATGACGGTGGTGTTGATCGAGCGCATCAGCGTCTGATTGACCGCCAGGTTGGCCTGCTCCGCGTACGTCTTGCGGTTCAGATGGAGGATCCCGCGGGTGTTCTCCTCGACCTTGTCGAACACGACGACCGAGTCGTACAGCGAGAAACCGAGGATCGTGAGCAAGCCGATGACCGTCGCGGGCGTCACCTCGAAGCCGACGAGGGAGTAGACACCCGCGGTCACCAACAGGTCGAATCCGAGCGCGGCGAGAGCTGCCAACGCCATGTCCCGTTCGTATCGAATCGAGATGTAGATACTGACGATCACCAGGAACACGACGAGCGCGATCAACGCCTTCTGCGTGATCTGACCACCCCACGTCTCACTGACGTCGGACACGCTGATCGCGTTCGGAGTCGCCGTTCCGCTGCCGTCGACGGGCTCGAACGCGTCGAACAACGCCGTCTTGACGGAGTCGACCTGACCTGCGTCGAGCGCCTCGGAACGGACCTGCACGGTGGCAGCCGCGCCCGAGCCCACGGTCTGCACCGACACCGGTTCGAAGCCGAGAGTGTCCGAGAAGATCGTCTCGACCTGTTCGGTGCTGACGTTGTCGGCGGCCGGGAGCTGAATCCGGGTACCACCCTCGAAATCGATGCCGAGGGTGAAGCCGCGGAAGACCATGCTGAGGAGACAGATCAGCACGATGGCACCGGTCAGGATGTAGTAGAACCGTCGACGTCCGACGACCTCGAAAGCACCGGTACCGGTGTACAGACGGTTGAGCCAACTGTGATGCGGCTGCGCGCTCTGCTGTACGTCGGCGTCCTTGACCAGCGTCGAACCTTCGACGTCGGACGCGGCGTTCTGGGGAGAGTCGGACATGTCATGCCCCCTTGGTCGGCGCGGCGGACGCGACGGTATTCGGCTTGGATCGGGCGGCCGCACGTTTGCGTTCCTGCGCGATCTCGGCGACTGCGCCCAGGCCGTTGACCCCGGGCTTGGACCAGAACTTGGACTTCGAGGCCAGGTAGACGAGAGGCCAGGTCACCAGGACCACGACGATGACGTCGAGAATCGTCGTCAAGCCGAGTGTGAACGCGAACCCACGAACCTGTCCGACGGCGAGAACGTAGAGTACGGCGGCCGCGATGAAGCTGACGGCGTTGCCCGAGAGAATCGTCTTCCGTGCGCGTGCCCACCCTCGTGGAACCGCGGATCGGAAGCTACGCCCCTCGCGAATCTCGTCCTTGATGCGTTCGAAGAACACCACGAACGAGTCCGCGGTCATGCCGATACCGATGATCAGACCGGCGATTCCCGCGAGGTCGAGGGTGAAGTTGATCCATCGACCCAACAACACGAGGATTCCGTATACCATCAGACCCGCCAGTACCAGGGACAACGCGGTCAGAAGTCCGAGCGCTCGGTAATAGACGAGGCAATACACCAGCACGAGCGCCAACCCGATCGCACCGGCGATCAGACCGGCTTCCAGTGACGCGAGACCGAGCGTTGCCGACACCGTCTCCGCCTCGGACGACGCGAACGACAGCGGCAACGAACCGTACTTCAACGTGTTCGCGAGTTCGGACGCCGACTGCGCGGTGAACTGGCCCGTGATCGACGTCGCGGAGCCCGCGGGGGTCGCGCCTTGGATCTGGGGTGCGCTGACGACCTTGGAGTCGAGGGTGAACGCCGCCTGGC
Organism: Rhodococcoides kyotonense; assembly: GCF_900188125.1. Taxonomy (GTDB): domain Bacteria; phylum Actinomycetota; class Actinomycetes; order Mycobacteriales; family Mycobacteriaceae; genus Rhodococcoides; species Rhodococcoides kyotonense. Next base: position 248,824 of record NZ_FZOW01000001.1, read on the forward strand.
TACCGATGTTGGCACCGGTGAACTGCGCCCAGGTGTTGCTGCCCTCGGAATCGAAGCTGAGGCTGACCTCGTGGCGGGACTGCTGGGAGTTGAATCCCGACGTCGCGTCGGAGATCTGCTGACCGTCGATGATGCTCGGACCCAGGATGTACACGGCCGTGCCGTCGGTCGAGCACGCGACGAGCGGCAACGCCGGGTCGTCGTTACCCTGCAGCGGATCGGGTGCGTTGCAGTCGATCGTTGCGAGCGCAGCCTGCTGGACCTGAGTGTCCTCGCTCTGGCGCAGCGCTTTCGCTTCGGCGATCTGGGCTGCGGCCTGCTCGCTCTCGGTGCCCGTCGCCGGAGCCTCGGTCGTCGGTGCGTCGGTCGCCGGAGCTTCTGTCGCGGGAGTCTCGCCTGCCGGGGCCTCGGGCGCGGGCGTCGGATCCACCGCGCTCGGATCCTGTGCAGGGAACGGCCGTCCCTGCGGTACGGCGTCACCCGCCGGAGCCTCCGTCGTCGGAACATCCGTCGCTGGTGCCTCGGTCGCCGGAGCCTCGGTGGCCGGTGCCTGAGCGCCCGCCGACGGCTGTGCCGCGGTGACGACCGGGCGGATGAACAGACGAGCGGTCTGACCGAGTGAACGCGCCTGCGAGCTGTCGTCGCCAGGCACCGTGATGACCAGGTTGTCGCCGTCGATCACGACCTCGGACCCGGACACACCGAGGCCGTTGACACGCGTCTCGATGATCTGCTGGGCCTGCTTCAGGCTGTCCTGGCTCGGCGCGCTGCCGTCAGGGGTACGTGCGGTCAACGTGACGCGCGTGCCGCCCTGCAGGTCGATTCCCAACTTGGGACTCGGCGACTTGTCTCCGGTGAAGAAGACCAGCGCATACACAGCTGCCATCAGAACCGCGAACACGGCTAGATAGCGACCTGGATGCACCGATCCGCTGGAAGGTGCCACGGTGTGTGATTCTCCTAACGAGAAGTGGGGCGAGAAGCATGCTGAGACGGCGCGCTCCCCGGCACGCGAAACCGCTGCCGGATCAGATCCGACAGCGGCGACGGTGCGGGGCTGAAGTCACTCCTTGTCGAGGCGACGTGCAGTCTGCTCGACGGTCTCGTCCGCGGGGGCCTCGGGTGCGCGCTTCTCGAGCGACGGCGACGACTCACCGATTCCCGAGAGGTCGTCGGGTGCCGAGAACTCGTCGTCGGTGTCGGCGGGCAGGACCTCGCGGACGACGGCACGCGACCACGTCGTGACGACGCCGTCGGCGATCTCGAGATCGACCGTGTCGTCCTCGACGAGCACGACGCGGGCGTAGAGACCCGCGGTGGTCACCACCTCGTCACCGATCTTCAGCGAATCCTGCAGCGCCTGCGTGTCGGCCAGAGCCCTCTTCTGCTTGCGTACGTTGAGGAACATCGGTACGAGCAGAGCCACGATCAGGAGTGGGAAGAGCAGTTCCATCTTTACGTCAGTCCTCGTAGTGTCGTAGTGCAGGGTGTTCGGGATGTATTCGGTACGTGCAATGCGCACGCTCGAACTCCGCATCGGAGTCCGTGCATGGAACCCAGTGTGCCATTACCTCGGTGCTCTACTGCTCGGCTCCCACCGATTATCAGCAGATTATTCGAATAAGCCCTGCTGGGCCTCGTTCGTTCGCACCGAAATGCCCCCGATCGCCAGATCGGGCGGCGGTACGAGACCGAGGTGCTGCCAGGCCGCTGCGGTCGCGACGCGGCCGCGCGGTGTGCGGGCGACCATACCGGCTCGCACCAGGAACGGCTCGCACACCTCCTCGACGGTGGCGGGTTCCTCGCCGACGGCCACCGCCAAGGTGGACACGCCGACGGGGCCTCCGCCGAAGCTTCTGATCAACGCGCTCAGAACAGCGCGGTCGAGGCGGTCGAGACCGAGGTGGTCGACGTCGTAGACGACGAGCGCAGCCTGGGCCGTCTCCTTCGTCACCGTGCCGTCGCCTCGCACTTCCGCGTAGTCGCGCACTCGACGAAGCAAGCGGTTGGCGATGCGAGGCGTGCCGCGTGAGCGTCCGGCGATCTCCGAACATCCACCCTTGTCGATCGGAACACCGAGAATGCCCGCCGACCGGAACAGGATCCGTTCGAGTTCCTCGGGTTCGTAGAAGTCCATGTGCGCGACGAATCCGAAGCGATCACGCAGCGGACCGGTCAGCGCACCCGACCTGGTCGTCGCGCCGACGAGCGTGAACGGCGCGACCTCGAGCGGGATCGACGTGGCACCGGGCCCCTTGCCGACCACGACGTCCACGCGGAAGTCCTCCATCGCGAGGTACAGCATCTCCTCGGCGGGACGTGCGATGCGGTGGATCTCGTCGATGAACAACACATCGCCTTCGACGAGGTTGCTCAGCATCGCCGCGAGGTCACCCGCCCGTTCGAGCGCCGGACCCGACGTCAGCCGCAGCGACGTCCCGAGTTCCTGGGCGATGATCATCGCCATCGACGTCTTGCCGAGGCCGGGCGGACCCGACATCAGAATGTGGTCGGGCGTACCACCGCGCAGCTTGGCGCCGGTCAACACCAGCTGCAGCTGCTCCCGCACCCGAGGCTGCCCGATGAAGTCGGTCAGAGATTTCGGGCGCAGGCTCGTCTCGATGTCGAGATCGTCGGGAGTGGCCTGCGCGGTCACCTGGGAGTCGTCGAACTCCGACTCGTCGGTCACTTGGACTTACCCAGATACGCGAGTGCCGAGCGCAACGCGGCCGACGTCGACGCGTCGGGCTGCGCGGCGAGCACCGAATCGGTCGCGTCCTCGGCTTGTTTGACCGCGAATCCGAGGCCGGTGAGCGCCTCGACGATCTGATCGCGCACCGGCGAGCCGCCTGGAGTTCCGGACGGCAGCGGCACTCCCGACGAACCGACGATGGCGTCGACCTTGTCGCGTAGTTCGACGATCATGCGTTCGGCGCCGCGTTTACCGATGCCGGGCACGCGCGTCAACGCCGCGACGTTGCTGTCGGCAAGAGCAGTACGCAACGCATGGGGATCGAGGACGGCGAGCGTCGCCATCGCGATGCGCGGCCCGACGCCCGAGACCGTCAACAACAGCGAAAACAGATCCCGCGTCTCGTTGTCGGAGAATCCGTACAGCGTCATGGAGTCCTCGCGGACGATCATCGTCGTCAGCAACCGCGATTCGACGCCTCGGCTGAGGTTTCCGAGCGTCGCAGGCGTCGCGTTGACTCGATAGCCGACTCCCGCAGCCTCCAGGACAGCATGATCGAGTGCGATGTCGAGGACCTCGCCGCGTATGGACGCGATCATCGCGCTCCTGCCTCTCTCTTCGCACGTTCGAGCTTCTTGGCGGCCGTCGCCCGAGCCTTGCGCTCCTCGGCGAGTCGCAGTTCGTACTTGCGCTTCTGCGCTGCCGCCATCGCCTCGGCCTGCGCCATGCGCGCGATCATCGGTGCCCGCCAACAATGGCAGATACCGAGCGCGAGGGCGTCCGCTGCGTCGGCGGGTGTCGGTGCGACCTGTAGGCCCAATATTCGCATCACCATTGCCGTGACCTGCGCTTTGTCGGCGCTACCGTTGCCGGTGACGGCGGCCTTCACCTCACTGGGGGTGTGGAAGCAGACGTCGATGCCGCGTCGCGCCGCGGCAAGAGCGATCACTCCCCCGGCCTGCGCGGTACCCATCGCAGTGCGGACGTTGTGCTGCGCGAACACCCGCTCGATAGCGACGACAGTCGGCTTGTGAGTGTCGAGCCAGTATTCCGCCGCCTCCGAGATACGAAGCAGACGCTGCGCGAGATCCATGTCCGCCGGAGTGCGCACCACGTCGACGTCGAGCGCGGTGACGCTCCTCCCGGAACCGCCTTCGATCAGACTCAGCCCGCACCGGGTCAAGCCGGGATCGACGCCCATCACACGCACTGTCGCACACCTTCCGCTTACGAACTGTTGTTCGATAGCGTAGCGGAGGACAGGCAGGGCGGGCGTGTGCGACACCCGCCCGGCGCCGATGTGTCAGTCCTCGTCGAGCTGGGCCAGAACCTCGTCGGACAGTTCCACGTTGGAGTACACGTTCTGCACGTCGTCGCTGTCCTCGAGCGCGTCGATCAGTTTGAACACCTTGCGCGCGCCGTCCGCGTCGACCGGAACCGACACCGAGGCCTGGAAGCTGGCTTCTGCGGAGTCGTAGTCGATGCCTGCGTCCTGCAGTGCGGAGCGGACGGCGACGAGGTCGGTCGGTTCGCTGACGATCTCGAAGGTGTCTCCGTTGTCGTTGACTTCCTCGGCACCGGCGTCGAGCACGGCCATCAGAACGTCGTCCTCGGACTGGCCGTTCTTCTCCAGGGTCACGAGACCCTTGCGCGAGAACAGGTAGGACACCGAACCGGGATCGGCCATGTTGCCGCCGTTGCGTGTCATCGCGACACGAACCTCGCCTGCCGCGCGGTTGCGGTTGTCGGTGAGGCATTCGATGAGGACGGCGACGCCGTTGGGTCCGTAGCCCTCGTACATGATCGTCTGCCAGTCGGCGCCGCCGGCTTCTTCACCTGCGCCGCGCTTGCGTGCCCGTTCGATGTTGTCGTTGGGAACCGACGTCTTCTTGGCCTTCTGGATGGCGTCGAACAACGTCGGGTTACCCGTTGGATCTCCACCACCGGTGCGGGCCGCCACCTCGATATTCTTGATGAGCTTGGCGAACGACTTGCCACGCTTGGCGTCGATCACCGCCTTCTTGTGCTTGGTGGTGGCCCATTTGGAGTGGCCGCTCATGCGATGGAGCCCCTTTCGTACTGCATACAAGTGTCTGCATAGTTTACGCGTGTGTCGACGCGCCCGAGATCAGACCGCGCGGACGAGGTTCACGAACAAGTGGTGCACACGCCTGTCGCCGGTCACCTCGGGATGAAAACTGGTCGCCATGACCGATCCTTGCCGCACGGCGACGACCCGTCCCTCGGCCGGCCCGTCGGGGACCGTGGCCAGGACTTCGACGTCCGGACCGACTCGTTCGACCCACGGTGCTCGGATGAAGACCGCACGGACCGGGTCCCCGTCGATTCCGACGACGTCCAGATCGGTTTCGAACGAGTCGACCTGACGTCCGAACGCGTTGCGCCGAACCGTGATGTCGAGTCCGTCGAGGTGGTGCGCGTCGGGCCGGGTGTCGAGGATCTCACTGGCCAGCAGGATCATTCCTGCGCACGAGCCGTAGGCCGGAAGTCCGTCCTTCAACCGGGCGCGAAGCGGTTCCAGCAGGTCGAACACCGACAACAGGGTGCTCATCGTCGTCGACTCACCGCCAGGGAGGATCAACCCGTCGACCTTGTCCAATTCCTCCGGCCGCCTGACGCGGATTCCGTGGGCACCACTCGATTCGAGCGCCGCGAGATGCTCGCGCACGTCGCCTTGAAGCGCGAGGACGCCGATCGTGGGCTCGGTCATCGCGGTGTGAACGGGTCGGTGGCGGTCTTGGACGGGTCTCGTTCGATGCGCATCAGGCCCTCCTGCACGACAGCCGCGACCATACGGCCCTGCCTGTCGAAGATCCGCCCCTGAGCCAGAGCGCGACCGAAATCGGCCGACGGAGACGTCTGGTCGTACAGCAGCCACTCGTCGGCCCGGAACGGACGCAGGAACCACAGCGCGTGATCGAGCGACGCGGTCTGAGTCACGACGCCGGGATGAGGAACTTTCGCGGAACCGATCAACGTCATGTCGGACATGTAAGCGAGCGCACAGACATGGAACACCTGACTGTCCGGCAACCGATCCCGGTAGCGGAACCAGACCCGTTGCTGCGCTGCGAAACTCGCATGCTTGTCCTGTTGGTCGTCGGGGATCCGTCGGATGTCCCACTCTTTCCATTCCGCGTAGAAGGAGTGGTCGTACTCGGGCAGCTCGCGCGGGTCGGGCAACGACTCCGGGTCGACGGCACGCGGCATCGTGTCCTGATGGGAGATGCCGTCGTCGTCGACGTGGAAGGACGCCGACATCGTGAAGATCGCCTTGCCGTCCTGGATTCCGGTGACGCGACGCGTGCAGAACGACCTGCCGTCGCGCAGTCGATCGACCAGATAGATCGTGGGCTCGGTGGGGTTACCGGGGCGAATGAAATACCCGTGCAACGAATGCACCCGAAACTGCTCGTCGACGGTGTTGACCGCCGAGACCAACGCCTGCCCGGCCACCTGTCCACCGAAGGTGCGCTGGAGCAAACTGGGGAAAGTCCTGCCTCGAAAGATGTCGTTCTCGATGCGCTCTAGTTCGAGTATGTCCTCGATACTGGCCATGGGTCACCTTTCTCTACACTGCCGAAGAAGGCTAACAAGCACCCCGGCAGGCAGGATGGTCGACGTGTCTGCCGTCCAACCGATGTTTCCGGATCGCCTCGCTCGCGCGATCGTCGACCGAGTGCCACGCGGGCGACGCGCCGTCGTCGTGATCGACGGCGCCGACGCCGCGGATCCGGTCGAATTCGCCACTCGCATACGTGATGTCGTCGTATCCGAGGGCCGCTCGGCGACCGTGGTCGATCTGCACGACTTCGTACGGCCTGCGTCGTTGAGGTTCGAGTACTCGCGCACCGACGAACTGACCTACCGGACCACGTGGTTCGACTTCGACGCGCTCGACCGTGAGGTCATCGCGCCGCTGCAGCCCGGCGGGCGCGGCCGGATCCTGCCGCGCCTGTGGGACGAAGCGACCGACCGATCGGCCCGCGCCCGGTTGCTCGACGCGGCCCCGGACCACCTCGTCGTCGTCGCCGGGCCGATGATTCTCGGACGCATTCCGTCGGCTGCCGTCGTCGTACATCTGTTGCTCGCCGAACGGACGCTGCGTCGAAGAACGCCCGACGACGAGCAGTGGACGATCGAGCCGCTGCTCGAGTTCTACGAGGATGCCGACGCTCGGCCGGACATGGTGGTCCGGTGGGATCATCCGGACCGGCCGGCTGTCATCCCCTCGTGAGCGAAAATGTGTACTCCTGTATACATTTTCGCTCACGAGAGCTTCACCACCCTCGCTCGGCCAAACGGTGTCCGACGGGCAGGTCGTCGACGTTGATGCCGACCATCGCCTCACCCAGGCCACGAGAGACCTTGGCGAGAACGTCCGGATCGTCGTGGAACGTGGTGGCCTTGACGATGGCCTCGGCGCGCTGCTGAGGGTTGCCGGACTTGAAGATTCCCGATCCGACGAACACGCCCTCGGCGCCGAGCTGCATCATCATCGCCGCGTCGGCGGGTGTCGCGATGCCACCTGCTGTGAACAACGTCACCGGGAGCTTGCCCGCCTTCGCGACCTCGACGACGAGGTCGTAGGGAGCCTGCAATTCCTTTGCGGCAACGTACAACTCGTCCTCGGGGAGCGAGGTCAGGCGGCGGATCTCGTCGCGGATCTTGCGCATGTGCGTCGTCGCGTTGGAAACGTCGCCGGTGCCTGCCTCACCCTTCGAGCGGATCATCGCCGCGCCTTCGGTGATACGACGCAACGCCTCACCCAAATTGGTCGCGCCACAGACGAACGGAACGGTGAAATTCCACTTGTCGATGTGGTTCGCGTAGTCGGCCGGAGTGAGCACCTCCGACTCGTCGACGTAGTCGACGCCGAGGCTCTGCAGAATCTGCGCCTCGACGAAGTGCCCGATTCGAGCCTTCGCCATGACGGGGATGGAGACGGACGAGATGATGCTGTCGATCATGTCCGGGTCGCTCATCCGCGACACGCCACCCTGGGCGCGAATGTCGGCCGGAACGCGCTCGAGCGCCATGACAGCGACCGCGCCTGCATCCTCGGCGATCTTCGCCTGATCAGCGGTGACGACGTCCATGATCACGCCGCCCTTGAGCATCTCGGCCATGCCGCGCTTGACCCGGGCCGTCCCGACGCCACCGTCGCCGGTGTCGGTGTGACTGGATACGGGCACGATAGGGGTACTCACGGCGAACTCCTGAAGTCTGGGAAACGATGCCACGCCGGGCGTCGGACGCACTCGGCGCGATCGATGCTAGGTCGAACTGGCCGTCGTTCCCATAGCCAATCGAGAATCCCTGGACCTCTCAGCGGATGGCGCGGACTTCCGGTTCGATCCGCCGCGCGAGCACGATGTTGACCTCGTCGAGCAATTCGGCCAGATCCTGGGGGTACACCGTCTCCCCGGTCGCTGCGAGCGAGCGGATGTCGTCCTCGGTGCACCACCGGTGACCGGTGACGGTGCGTCGTTCCAGATCGGTGAACCCCGCATGTTCGGGCTCGAACTCCTGGGTGCGGTACGCGAAGAACAGCTCCTCGGACCGCAGGAGCGTGCCGTTGAACGGGAACGTCGCGACTCGTCGCCACATCGGCCCCTTGAGATCCGTCGCGTCGACGACCAGGCCCGTTTCTTCGAGTACCTCGCGCGCCGCGGCCTCGCGCAGGTTCTCACCGTGCTCGACTGCCCCGCCGATCGTGAACCAGAAGTAGACGTCGGGAACCGTCGGATCGTGACCGCGCAACAGCAGCACTCGCCCTCGCTCGTCGACCAGCACGACGCGCGACGACGTGCGTTGCACCGCCCGGCCCTCCGACCCGTAGGTCGCAGCTGCCGATCTGTCGACAATTTCGAAGTACGCGGGCAGCGGCGCCGTTCCGCCGAGGTGCAGCACGCGCACCGGGCGGGTCGTGCGCAGCGCGAGCGTGTCGCGCACCGCGTCGTTGTGGAAGCGCCTCGCGATCAACACGCGGGCCTCGGCGTCGGCGAGTTCGGCGACGAGCTGAGGCGGCAGATCGACCGGGTCGAGAGACGCGAGTGCGACGGACAGCGCGTTCTCCGCATCCTCGCGGTGACCGCGGTCGGCACGTTCGGCGGCGTCGGCCAGAGCGGCGAGCCGCCGGGAGGCATCGAGTCGATCCCTGGTGGCCGCCGACACCGCACGCGCGACGACGGCTCGCCGCGCCAATGCGGCATCGAGCGACTGCCACGCGAGGTCGGATCGTACGTGCAGCCGATCGAGCCGGTTGGCCGTGCCGTATGCCCACAGCCCGACGACGAGGATCAGGGCCGCGATCGCCGCCAGTACCAGGATGGTCAGTGCCGAGAAGGTCATCAGCTGGCCGACCTGACTTTCTGTCCGCCGACGGTCACCGTCTCGTAGACGCGCATGATCTGCTCGGCGACGACGGGCCAGTCGTATTCGACGACGACACTGCTCGCGGCATCGACGAGGCCGCGCCTGATCTCGTCGGACGACAGCACCGAATCCACTGCAGCCGCCAGTGCCGCCGAATCGTCGATGGGTACGAGCAGTCCGGCGACGCCGTCACGTAGCACCCGCCGGAATGCATCGAGCTCACTGGCCACCACCGCGGTTTTCGACGCCATTGCCTCGACCAAGACGATCCCGAAGCTCTCGCCTCCGAGGTTCGGAGCGCAGTACACGTCGGCGCTTCGCATCGCGGACGCTTTGACGTCGTCGTCGACCTGCCCGAGGAAGGTCAGGTGGTCGGCGAGTGAACCCGCGTCCTTACGCAGCTTGTCCTCGTCGCCTCGTCCGACGACGAGGATCTCGAGATCCGGGTGGTGTTCGACCAGTGCGGGAAGCGCGCCGAGCAGAACGGCCATGCCCTTACGGGGTTCGTCGAACCTGCCGAGGAACAGGACGGTCTTTCCCGCGCGTGGATATCCGGGGAGCATCGGGGCTCGCGCGAATGCCGAGACGTCGACGCCGTTGGGGATCTCGACGGCGTCGCTGCCGAGGGCCTCGACCTGCCAACGTCGGGCCAGCTCGGAGACGGCGATCCGACCGCTGATCTTCTCGTGATACGGCCGCAGGACGCCCTGAAATGTGCTGAGCACCAACGATTTCGTCGTCGACGTGTGGAACGTCGCGACGATCGGCCCTTCGGCGGCCTTCAGCGCCAGCATCGACAGGCTCGGTGCGTTCGGCTCGTGGATGTGCAAGACGTCGAAGTCGTTCTCGGCGATCCAGCGCCTGATCCTGGCGTACGTCACCGGGCCGAATCGGAGCCGGGCGACGGACCCGTTGTAGGGAATCGCGAGCGCCTCCCCCGCCGAGACGACGAACTCCGGCAGCGTCGTCTCCTCGGACGCCGGGGCGAGAACGCTGACGCGGTGACCCCGCTCGATGAAGACCCGGGCGAGCTGTTCGACGTGGGCCTGAACACCACCGGGCACGTCGAACGAGTACGGGCAGACCATTCCGATCTTCACTCAGCCCTCGATCCGAGCGCGTCGGGAATCGCTGAGGTCGGACATCCACAAGGGCTGCAACATGTGCCAGTCCGCCGGATGCGCGGCAATGTTCGACGCGAATAGGTTCGCGAGATCTTGTGTGGCACTGTCGACTCCAGCTGACACATCGATTCGCGGGGAGATCGAGAAGCCCCATCCGTCACCGTCGAACCAGCAGTGCACGGGAAGCAGATGGGCACCGGTGTCGACGGCGAGCTTCGCAGGGCCCGCGGCCATTCGTGTCTGCTCCCCGAAGAACTTCACGGGCACACCGTGTCTCGCGAGATCGCGCTCGCTGAGCAAGCACACGATCTTGTTGTCGCGCAACCGCGTCGACAGCGCAGCGAAGGGCGGCGTCTCACCACCGCTGAGTGGGAAGATCTCGAAGCCGAGGCTCTCGCGATAGTTCACGAAACGCTCGTAGAGCGACTCCGGTTTCAATCGCTCTGCGACGGTGGAGAACTGGCCGTAGTAGCGCACCAACCACATACCCGCCATGTCCCAGTTACCGCTGTGCGGCAACGCGAGCACGGCACCCGAACCATCGGCCAGTGCCGCGTCGAGGTGCTCACGACCGTGCACACAGTTGTCGATGACGGCGGCCTGCGCACCGAGGTCCATCGACGGCAATCGGAACGCCTCGCGCCAGTAGCGCGCGTAGGACCTGACGCTGTCGCGGATCAGGTCGTCGGGAACCGCGTCGGGTGTCACTTCGAGTACCCGAGCGAGGTTGCGGCGCAGCTGGTGCGGTCCCCCGTTTCGGGACGCCGCGATATCGGCGCCCTTCTCGAACAGAGTCCGTGCGAAGCCGTCGGGCAGCCCGCGCACCAACCGCCACCCTGCCGCATATCCGGCATCGGTGGCGCGCTCCGCGAACGTCATGCCGACTCGGCCTGTCCGTCGGCAGGCGGCACCGAGGTGTGCGTGATGATGTCCCGCGCTCCCTCGGAGCCACGGACCGCGAGCACACGCTGGAAGACGGTCACGACGCTGAGTACGGCCAACACCCACATCGCCGGGTAGATGACGCTCTGCAGGACCGGAATGTCGAAGTACCGACCGATCCCGGTCAGACCCGAGGCGACCAGCACGATCACGAGACGGTCCGGGCGTTCGATCCAGCCACCGTCGGCAGACAGTCCACTGGCCTCCGCACGGGCCTTCGCGTACGAGATGACCTGTGACGTCACCAGACACACCAGCGTGGCGATCAGCAGAACCTTGTCGTCCTCGCTGTACACCGCCCACCAGGCGAGACCGGCGAAGATGGCCCCGTCCGCGACGCGATCACACGTCGCATCGAGGACTGCACCGTACCTCGTGCCACCGCCCCGTGCGCGCGCCATGGCACCGTCGAGCATGTCGAACAGCACGAACAACGTGATGACCATCGTGCCCCAGAACAGATACCCGGCCGGGAACATCGTCACCGCCGCAGCGACGGTCACGACCGTGCCGATCAGGGTCACCGAGTTGGGAGTCAGACCGGTGGCGTTGAGCGCACGACCCAGCGGCGCCGTCACCTTGGACATCGGCGCTCGACCGAAGATACTCAGCACCACGCACCCCCCTGCAGGATCGTAATCATTCGGTCCAGGCCGACGCCAGCAACGCCCGTGTGTCTCGAAGCAGCTGGGGCATCACCTTCGCACCGCCGACGACGGTGATGAAGTTCGCGTCGCCGCCCCACCTGGGAACGATGTGCTGGTGCAGGTGCTCGGCGAGCGATCCACCCGCTGCAGCACCGAGGTTGAGGCCGACGTTGAATCCGTGTGGCCTCGACACCTTCTTGATGACGCGAATCGCGTGCTGCGTGAACGCCATCAGCTCGTCGCTCTCGGCTCGCGTCAGATCTTCGAGAGCTGCCACACGCCGGTACGGCACGATCATCGTGTGCCCCGGGTTGTACGGGTACAGATTGAGCACCGCGTAGACCTGCTCACCGCGCGCGACGACCAACCCGTCCTCGTCGGCCATCTTCGGGATGTCCGTGAACGGTTCGTTGGAATTGTTCTTCGACTCGGGAGCCTCGGTGATGTACGACATTCGGTGTGGCGTCCACAGTCGCTGCAGCCGATCGGGATCACCGAGTCCGGTGTCGACGATCGCGCCGTCCTGTTCGGGCATGGTCAGCTCACTCCTGAGGTGTCGGGAAGAAAGAGCGCGGCCGTCGGAGATGCGTTGTTACGGACGGAGATCCAGTCGGCGATCAGATCGACGGCACGAGCCGCCTCGACGCCGTTGACCTGGGTGCCGTCGCGGAACCGGAAGCTGACGGCTCCTGCCTCGACGTCGCGTTCGCCTGCGAGCAGCATGAACGGGACCTTCTGGGCCGTCTGGTTGAAGATCTTCTTCTGCATCCGGTCGTCGCTGGCGTCGACCTCGGCGCGAATGCCGCGCTTCTTCAACTCGGCGACGACGGCGAACAGGTGATCCTGATGCACCTCGGCCACCGGAATTCCGACGACCTGAACCGGCGACAGCCACGCCGGGAACGCGCCTGCGTAGTGCTCGGTCAGCACGCCGAAGAACCGTTCGATCGACCCGAACAGTGCACGGTGGATCATCACCGGGCGTTCCTTGACGCCTCCCGAGCCGGTGTATTCGAGCTCGAATCGCTCGGGCAGGTTGAAGTCCAATTGGATGGTCGACATCTGCCAGGTACGTCCGAGCGCGTCCTTGGCCTGCACCGAGATCTTCGGTCCGTAGAACGCGGCACCGCCCGGGTCGGGGACGAGGTCGAGACCGGAGGCCGCGGCGACCTCGGCGAGAGTGTTGGTCGCTTCCTCCCACACCTCGTCGCTGCCGACGGACTTCTCCGGGTTGCGGGTGGAGAGCTCCAGGTAGAAGTCGTCGAGCCCGTAGTCCTTGAGCAGGCCGAGCACGAACTCCAACGTGCTGGTGAGCTCGCCGCGCATCTGTTCACGAGTGCAGAAGATGTGCGCGTCGTCCTGGGTCATGCCGCGCACACGGGTCAGACCGTGGATGACGCCGGACTTCTCGTAGCGGTAGACCGAGCCGAACTCGAACAGCCGCAGCGGCAGTTCACGGTACGACCGTCCACGCGAACGGAAGATCAGGTTGTGCATCGGGCAGTTCATCGGCTTGAGGTAGTAGTCCTGGCCGGGCTTGCGCACCTCGCCGTCCTCGTCGAGTTCGGCGTCGAGGTGCATCGCCGGGAACATCCCGTCCCGGTACCAATCGAGGTGACCGGACACCTCGTACAGGTGCCCCTTGGTGATGTGCGGGGTGTTGACGAACTCGTAGCCCTCTTCGATGTGGCGCTGCCGCGAGTAGTTCTCCAGCTCGTTGCGGATCACGCCGCCCTTGGGGTGGAAGACGGGAAGACCCGAGCCGAGCTCGTCGGGGAAGCTGAACAGGTCCAGCTCGGATCCGAGCTTGCGATGATCGCGACGCTCTGCCTCGGCAAGCAGCTCCAGGTGCTTCTCCAGCGCCTCCGACGACTCCCATGCGGTGCCGTAGATGCGCTGCAGCCCCGCGTTCTCCTGATTGCCACGCCAGTACGCGGCCGAGCTGCGAGTCAGCTTGAACGCAGGTACGTACTTGGTCGTCGGGATGTGCGGGCCGCGGCACAAATCGCCCCAGATCCGCTCTCCGGTACGGGGATTGAGGTTGTCGTACGCCGTCAGCTCGCCGCCGCCGACCTCCATGATCTCTGGATCGTCGATGTCGGACTTGTCGTCGACCAACTCGAGCTTGTACGGCTCGTTCGCCAGCTCCTCGCGGGCCTGCTCGATCGACTCGTACACACGCCGCGAAAAGCGCTGGCCTGCCTTGACGATCTGCTTCATCTTCTTCTCGAGCTTGGCCAGATCCTCCGGCGTGAACGGTTCCTTCACGTCGAAGTCGTAGTAGAAGCCGTCCTTGATGAACGGGCCGATGCCGAGCTTCGCGTCGGGAAAGAGCTCTTGGACCGCCTGCGCGAGAACGTGCGCCGCGGAGTGCCGGATGACGTTGCGGCCGTCGTCGGTGTTCGCCGGGACCGGATCCACTTCGGCATCGGTTTCGGGCGCCCAGGAAAGATCGCGAAGCTTCCCGTCCGCGTCGCGCACCACCACGATCGCGTCGGGACCCTTGTTGGGAAGCCCGGTGTCACGGAGCGCCGTGCCGGCGGTCGTTCCTGCCGGCACCATGATGCGGGCGGGCAAGACGGCGGTTACGGGCATGCTCACAGCGATGTGCTCCTCGTTCGTTCTTCGCGGCCGGTAAGACCGATGACAGCCTATCGGCTACGGACCCCGGACTCCCCGTCACATCGCGCGGCGTGGCTACAGCGGACTGGACAGCCAGTTCCAGTCGAGTCCGAACCATCCACCGACGAGTGAGAACGTGCCGAGCAACCACAGGGTCGCCACTACGACGACCGTCGTCAACAGCACTCCCGCACCCTTGACGACGATGGACTGACGCGAGAACCAGTCCATGAATCGGTCGTAGTGCTTCCGCACGAACTTCAACAACCGTTTCGCCCACGCGAACTCGGACGCGAGAATCCCGAGGCCGGCGAACACGATCAACCAGCCAGGGCCTGGATACGGAATGGCGACGATTCCGAGAGCGAGCACCACGAGCCCGACAACCGCGATCGCGATGCGGTACGTGAGATCGACCGTCGGGTTCGATGCGATCTTCGCCCGGAACCGACGACGTCGATCGGCGACCTTGTCGAAGACACCCTCGTGTTCGTCGGAGCGTGCTTCATCGGTGCGGGCGTCGTCTGCTGTCACGACTACAGGCTACCGACGCCGAAAACGACGAAAGCCCCGCACAAGCTTGTGCGGGGCTTTCGCTTCTCCTGTGGTCCCGGCTGGGATCGAACCAGCGACCTTCCGCGTGTGAAGCGGACGCTCTTCCACTGAGCCACGGGACCGTGGACTCGTCGAACGAGGCAAAACATTAACACGCGCCCCACGGATTACCCGAATCGCCTCGCACCCCGTCCTCTCACGCACATGCATCTGCGTGGCAGGTGGTCCGTTCGGCGGCTTTGACAAGGCGATTTGTGAGTTCGTCAGAAGTTGGTCTAGTGTTTTCACCGCACCACGGAGAGGGCAACCGCCTCCGGGGAGCGAATGCGGATGTGGCGCAGTGGTAGCGCATCACCTTGCCAAGGTGAGGGTCGCGGGTTCGAATCCCGTCATCCGCTCGAGGCTGGATTGATCATGATTTCTTGTGATCGGGGCAATCGAAAGAACGCCTGGCCCATGGTGGAGTGGCCGAGTGGTGAGGCAACGGCCTGCAAAGCCGTGCACACGGGTTCGATTCCCGTCTCCACCTCGTAACACGACGAAGGCTGGATACTCCAGAAGGATTCCAGTCTTCTACGGCAGTACCTGCGCGATTAGCTCAGCGGGAGAGCGCTTCCCTGACACGGAAGAGGTCACTGGTTCAATCCCAGTATCGCGCACCACGCGAAGAACCCCGGTCACTTGTACCGGGGTTCTTTTCGTCAAGGAAGAACACAGCATCACGGGATGGGCAACCGTCTCCGTGATGCGAATGCGGATGTGGCGCAGTGGTAGCGCATCACCTTGCCAAGGTGAGGGTCGCGGGTTCGAATCCCGTCATCCGCTCAAAGACAGAGGCTCGTGTGAGCCTCGACTACAACTTCACAGCTCGCGCGATTAGCTCAGCGGGAGAGCGCTTCCCTGACACGGAAGAGGTCACTGGTTCAATCCCAGTATCGCGCACCACCTGAAAACCCCCCGGTACCTCGTGCCGGGGGGTTTCTGCATCGCTGTGCGATCGCAGGATTCGGTGGTGCTTCCGCGCGTTGCGGTGCACCCTGTAGGAGAAGCAGCCCCCGAACGGAAGGAGGCCCACCGTGGCCGACGAGAAGCAGACGGGAAGCGACAGCACCGAGACCCGGGCCCCCGATCCCCACGTCGACGACGAGACCCGTCGCCGCGCCGAAGATCAGGTCGCCGGACTCGACGACAGATACGCACCTGGAGCACGGCCCACGGTCGTCGTACCGGGGACTCGTGGAATGGTCTCCGGAACAGCGTTCGCCGACGTCGTTCCCGACGACGCGGAAGACACGAGCGCCTCCGCCGATGAGTGATGCGACGGACGTCGTCGAACTCGCGGACGACGACGTACACGGCTTTCTGCATACACCGACCGGTAGTCCGGTCGGAGCACTGGCACTGACTCACGGTGCAGGCGGCAACTGCACCTCGACGCTGCTGGTCGACGTCGCACACGGCTGGTCGACCGCCGGCTTCGTCGTTCTCCGTTTCGACATGGCCTTCCGCCGCGCCAAACCGAAAGGGCCACCCCATCCGTCGAAATCGGCCGACGACCGTGCGAGCATCGTCGCGGCGACCGAACGCATCCCTTACGTCGACGGGCCGCTGATCGTCGCAGGCCATTCCTACGGTGGTCGCCAGGTATCGATGATCGCGGCCGAGCGCCCGTGGCCGGTCCAGGGACTGATGCTGCTGTCCTATCCCCTGCACCCACCCGGTAAGCCGGAGAAAGCGCGCACGGCGCATCTGCCCGACGTGTCGACGCCGACGCTCTTCGTCTCGGGCACCAAGGATCCGTTCGGAACTCCCGAAGAACTACGGAATGCGATCGCATCGATACCCGCCCGCACCGAGTTCCTCGAAGTGACAGGTGCTGGCCATGACCTCTCTCCGGCGAAGTACCGCACGGCAGAGAACACACTCGACGCGGCGTCACGATTCTTCGAACTGAACACGCGGGACCGGACGGCGTCACCGAAATAGTCGAATGTTCTACTTGACGCTATGCCCACCTGGGGATGGTTCATCGTCGCTCTCGTTCTCGTCGACGCGGCGGTTCTCGCAGCCTGGCTGCTGGCCCGAAGGTCGTCGGGAAGGAATCTCGCGACGACGACGCAGATGATGCTGGCGGGCCTGGACGACCATGCGCGCGACGAGATCTACCGCCTCGTCGGACAGAAGAAGCAGATTCACGCGATCAAACTGTTCCGTGAGCGAACCGGTGCCGGGCTGAAGGAAGCGAAGGACATCGTCGAGTCCGTCGGGCGTGGCGAACCGCTCCCGACCCCCGGCGCGTATGCGCAGACGACCGGACTGGACACGGGCGCCTGGGAGGACATCATTCCCAAACTGCGTACGCTCAAGTCCGAAGGCAGGACCATCGCAGCCATCAAACTTCTCCGGGCCCGCACCGGGCTGTCGCTGCGCGAGGCCAAGGAAGCGGTGGATCGGTTGTGACAGTCACGGTAGGTACCGCAGGATTGTGGGAGGCGGAGCAACTCGCCGACGTCGCGGCAGTGACGTTCCCGTTGGCCTGCCCGCCCGGATCGACGCGTGAATCGATCGATGCGTTCGTCGCCGAGGTTCTCTCCCACGAGCGTTTCGGCGAGTACCTCAGCGATCCCGGACGCACCATTCTTGCTGCCCGAGAAGATGATTCGGTCGTCGGGTACGCGATGCTGATCCACGGCGACCCAGCCGACCAGGCGATCGCGGCGGCTGTCACGCACTCCCCCACGATGGAACTGTCGAAACTGTACGTACTTCCCGGGCACCACGGCGGTCACGTCGCCCGTGAGCTCATGGCTGCGGTCCTCGACCACGCGTCGACGACGGGATGCGCTGGTGTCTGGCTCGGAGTCAACCAGGAGAACGTCCGGGCGCAACGGTTCTACGCCAAGAACGGCTTCGAGGTCGTCGGGACCAAGACCTTCACCGTCGGCACCGAGGTGCACGACGACTTCGTGATGGAACGCGCGGTCTGACCGACTGCCGCGCTCAGCCGACCGCGGCGAAGCGCGACAGTGCCAGCAGGCGTGACGTCGCGCGCAGGTACTTCTTGCGGTATCCGCCCGCGAGCATCTCCTCGGTGAAGATCTCGTCGAGCTTCGCACCCGACGACGTGACGGGGATGCTGGCGTCGTAGAGACGGTCGGCGAGCACGACGAGCCGCAGCGCGACGGACTGGTCCGCGGCCGGGTGCACGTTCTTCAGGAAAACCGCAGTGACGCCGTCGAGCAACTTGCCGTACCGCGACGGATGCAGAGTGCTGAGGTGTGCAAGGAGCTCGTCGAAGTCGTCGAGGGTCGCGCCGTCGACGTGCGATGCGCGCTCGACCAACTCGGCCTCGGACGTCGGCTCGGGTGCAGGCGGAAGGTCGCGGTGACGGTAGTCCGGGCCGTCGACGCGGATCGTCTCGAAGATCGACCCGAGCTTCTTGATCTCACGAAGGAAGTCGGCGGCGGCGAATCGTCCCTCGCCCAGCTGGCCGGGCAGAGTGTTCGACGTAGCGACGATCGAGACTCCGCGTGCGGACAGTTCGGACAGCAGACGTGAGACGAGCATGGTGTCGCCCGGATCGTCGAGCTCGAACTCGTCGATGCACAGCACGCTGTGGCTGGACAGCTCTTCGAGTGCCTTGTTGAAGCCGAGCGCGCCGACGACGTGCGTCAGCTCGACGAACGTACCGAACGCCTTGGGCTCGGGGACGCTGTGGAAGATCGACGCGAGAAGGTGGGTTTTACCGACACCGAATCCGCCGTCGAGATACAGGCCCGCGCCGGTAGCAGGCGTCTTCTTGCCGAACAGTCCGCGCTTGCCGCCCTTACCGCGAATCTTGACGACCTTCTGCGCGAACGCCTCGGCCTTGGAGACGGCTTCGGCCTGGCTCGGCTCGTTCGGGTCAGGGATGTACGAGGAGAAACTGACGTCGTCGAACATGGCCGGTGGCACCATTTGAGCGATCAACTGATCCGACGGCACCACTGGGTTGCGGTCGACAAGACGTGCAGGCATTGGGTGAGCCTAACGACGTGGTCTCATCTACTTTGTGCGGCTATTGGATTTTGCGACCTACTTCACACCTGACGACACGCCGTCGGACCTCCTCGGTACCGAGTTGGACGACGAGGGCCTGCGGCGAGCGTATGCCTACCCGACGGCTCTGACCAGGCCGTGGGTCCGCGTCAACTTCGTGTCGAGCATCGACGGAGCGGTCACCGCCGACGGTGTCTCGGCGGGGCTGGGAACGCCGTCGGACACGCGTGTGTTCGGTGTACTACGCGCTCTCGCCGACGTCGTGGTGGTCGGAGCAGGCACGGTGCGCAGCGAGGACTACGGCGGAGTTCGACTCTCCGCCGACGACCAGGCACGCCGCAGTGCCGCCGGGCAACCGCCGGTCCCCCGCATCGTCGTCGTGACCGCGTCGGCGTCGCTCGATCCGACCTCGCGTCTGTTCACCGATACTGCCGTTCCGCCGACGGTCGTCACGTCCGCCTCCGCACCCCTCGATGCCCGACGACGCCTCGAGACGGCGGGCGCCCACGTGGTTGCCGTCGACGGCGACGTGAGCACCGCCGCCGTAGTGGCGGAACTGCATCGGGCGGGGGAACATCGTGTGCTGCTCGAAGGTGGGCCGGGATTGTTCGGAACGTTCCTGGGTGACGACGCGGTCGACGAGATCTGTCTGACGGTCTCGCCCGTCGCCGTCGCGGGATCCGCGGGAAGAATCTCGCACTCACCTGCGGCATCGATCCGTGCGATGTCGCGCGCGCACGTCCTCGCCGAGGACGACGGCACGCTGCTGACTCGGTGGGTCAGAACGCCGGAGAAGCACACCGGGCAGAATGAAATGTCGTGACGCAGAAACGAACGTTGCTCGCTGTCGGTGTCGCTGTTCTGATGTTCGGATCGGCCTGTGCCGGTGGTCCGTCCTCGCGGCCCGACGTCGCCGTCGAGCAGAACTCCCCCGGCACCCCCGACGAGACGACGACCGATTCGGCGCAGGACATCCCGGAGCTGCAGACGCCGGTCGACGACCTGGCATGGGCGGACTGCACGCAGAGCACCCTGGACGCGTACGGGCTGACGCCGGGTACTCCCGGTCTGGTGTTCGACTGCGCCGACTTCGAATCGCCCGTCGATGCGTCCGGTGAGATGTTCGGATCGTTCTCGGTCGGTGTGATGCGAGCCCGGCTCGGCAGTACACCGTCCGAAGCGCCGCCGCTCGTGCTGACGTCGGGAGCCGACCGGTCGTCGATCGCGACCTTGGCCGACATCGCCGCAGGACCGAGCGGAACACTGTTGGGCGCCAATCCCGTCGTCGCGATCGACCGGCGAGGCATCGGCCGCTCGACGGCCGTCGACTGCGTCAAACCGGACACCAGGGAAACGCTGAGGGGCCTCGGCCAGTTCGCCTCGTCCGGCAACGACGTCGTCGACCGCGCTGTCGACGTCGGCCGCGATGCCACCATCGAGTGCACCGACCTTCTGCAGCCGCAGGAACTGGCGTTCGCGACGAGCTATGCGGCCGACGACCTGAACCAGCTGCGGATGGCCTGGGGCGTCGACGCACTCGGTGTCATCGGTACCGGCAACGGGGCCTCGACGGCATTGGCATACGCCGCGCGGTACCCCGAGCACCTCGCTCGCCTCGTCCTGGACTCCCCGACCGGCATCGGCGTCGACCAGATGACACTGGCCGAGCAGAAAACTCAGGGACGCGAAGCAGCGTTCGCAGCGTTCGTGCTGCGATGCCGCGCGCTGCGCTGCTCACTCGGCGACGCGCCCCAGGATGCCGTCGCGGATCTGATGGGACGAGCTACTGCGGGCACCCTCGCACCGCTGTCCTCACACGAAGTCGTCGACGCCATCGCCTACGCCCTCTCCTCGTCGGCAGGCGATGCCTCGCGGCGCGCGCTGGATCTGTCCGACACGCTGTCCTCTGCTCGATCCGGCGACGTCTCGGAACTTCGGCAGTTGGCATCTCGTGCCGCGGCCGCATACGGGACGGACGGGCAGTTCGTCGCCAGATGCACCGACGGCCAGCAGTGGCCGTCACCCCAATCGGTGCGCGACGCGGGTGCCACCTGGGCGGAGCGGTACCCGATTTTCGGTACCGACGCGGCGATGACGGCACTGACATGCGCGTCGTGGCCCACCGCACCCGCTGCACCGCTGCCGTCGTCGTTGTCGATCCCTGTTCTGTCGCTCAGTGGATCCGGTGATCCGATGGTCGGGAACGGCGGCTTCGCCGCAGTGACCGGACTCGTCGCATCGACGGGTACCCGGTCTGCCGCGATGACGTGGCAGGGATCCGGTCACCCCGTCGTCGGGGGCTCTGTGTGTGCACAGACCGCCGTGGCCGCGTACGCCGTCGACGCGGCGTTACCGCCCGACGGGAGTGCCTGCCCGGCCTGACACGGATGCGGGGTGTCCACGGCAACCGAGGCGCCCGGTCAAGGTACCGTTCTGCGCGTGTCACTTAGCTTTCTCGAGCCTCGCAACGGCCGGACCACCGCAGATGTACTCAAGTTCGCACTGTGGCCGTTCGCCGTGATGATGGTGCTCAACCGCGTCCTCGTGCGCGCGGTGAACGGTGACATCACCGATGACTTCACTCCGGTGTACAAAGCTGCCCTTGCGTTCTTGAATCGGCAACCGGTGTACACCGCCAACTTCGATTCGGTGGATCCGCACTACCTGTACCCACCCGGTGCGACGATGCTGCTGTCGCCTCTCGCCGTCATCGACCCGGAACGTTCGCGCTGGCTGTTCATCCTCGCCAGCACGATCGCGATCATCGCAGCGCTGTACATCCTGCTTCGGATCTTCGGCTTCGGGCTGAGTTCGGTCGCAGCGCCTGCACTGCTACTGGCGGCCTTTTCGAGCGAGACCGTCACGAGCACACTGGTGTTCACGAACTTCAACGGATTCGTCCTCCTCGGCGAGGTCGCATTCGTCTACTTCCTGCTGAAACGCAAGGATCTGTGGGCAGGAGTCGCGATCGGACTGACGATCGTCGTCAAGCCGATACTGGCGCCGCTGCTGATCATCCCGTTGATGACCAAGCAGTGGAAGGTGTTCGTCACAGCGATCTCGATCCCGCTCGTGCTGACCGCGATCGCATGGCCGCTGTCCGTCGACGCGATGGACTTCGTCCGTCGGACCACCCCGTACCTGCTCGAATCACGCGACTACTTCAACAGCGCCATCGTCGGCAACGGACGGTACTACGGCCTCCCCGAGTGGATGATCTTCGGACTGCGCGCGGTCCTCGGCATCATGGTCCTCGTTTCGCTGTGGATCCTGTACCGGTACTGCCGCGAGGACCGCTTGTTCTTCATCGCCACCACGTCGGGCCTGGTTCTGACCGCACACTGGCTGCTCGGTTCGCTCGGCCAGATGTACTACTCGATGCTGCTGTTCCCACTGCTGATGACGGTGGTACTGAAGAACTCCGTGCTCAGAAACTGGCCCGCCTGGCTCGCCATCTACGGTTTCATGAGTTACGACCGCTGGCTGTCCGGTCGCTTCTACACGGCTGGTCGCGCATTCGACTACATGCGAACGACGTTCGGGTGGAGCCTGCTCATCATCGTGATCTTCGGTGTTCTCGTCGGCCGGTACTGCGCAGCACGACGCGACGGCCGGCTCGACAGCGGCATCGAACCGCTGTGGATCGAGGCGGGCGACACCGGCACCGAACAACCGGATGCCGCGTCGAACGGCGCGCGACCAGCGAAGACCACGAAGGCCGCAGAATCGTATTAGCGTGAAGGCATGAGTTCAGCGACCGACAACAATTCCGCGCCCGCCGTCCAGCACACCGATGCGGAATGGCGCGACAAACTCACGCCCGAGGAGTACGCGGTGCTGCGGCAGGCAGGCACCGAGCGCCCCTTCGTCGGTGAATACACCGACACCACGACCGAGGGCGTGTACAACTGCAGGGCCTGCGGAACCGAACTGTTCCGCAGCACCGAGAAATTCGAATCCCACTGCGGGTGGCCGTCGTTCTACGACCCGGCCGACAGCGACGCCGTCATCCTGAAGGAAGACGACTCGCTCGGCATGCGCCGCGTCGAGGTGATCTGCAAGAACTGCCACAGCCACCTCGGTCACGTCTTCGAGGGCGAGGGGTACCCGACGCCGACGGACCAGCGCTACTGCATCAACTCGATATCTCTCGTTCTACAGCCGTCCAGCAAGTAGGACCTGGAGTTACGCCGAGGCACGTCGATCCGATGTGCCTCGGCGCTTCTGTATTCAGGTCACACCCCGCCCCGGCAGACCATGCAGTATGTTTTCGCTATGACCGTAGCGATCAAGACCTTCTGGTGGCGCCAACTGAAGCTCACCGGAATTCGTCCCAACTTCGGCGACGAGTTGACGCCGGGACTGGTGAAATCGCTTTTCGGCCAGAAGTGTTCGTGGAGGCGCCCGAAGAACAGCGACATGACCGGCGCCGGGTCGACGCTGGAAATGGTCCAGCTCATGAACGCACCGGACACCCTGAAGATCTGGGGTTCTGGTTTCATGTTGAGGGACCCGCTCAACGGGAGAAACTTCGACTTCCCTCGCTTCGACGTCCACGCCGTGCGCGGGCATCTCTCACGTGAGCGCATCGAATCCGACCGCGAGGTGGCCGTCGGAGATCCCGGACTCCTGGCGAGCAGGGTGTATCCCCGCTCCGAGCGAGTGGACGGTCGCGTCGGCCTCGTCTACCACTGGATGCACAAGACAGATCCCGTCGTGCTCTCGCTCGCGCGCGAGGGAAAGATAACGTTGATCGATCCGTCGCGAAAGCCTGCCAAGGTCATCGCGGATATCACCGCCTGCGACTTCGTGTTGTCGACGAGCCTTCACGGACTCATCGTGGCGGACTCGTACGGCGTTCCGAATGCGTGGATCGAGTTGGACCAGGAAATCGGCGGCGCCGGATACAAATTCGAGGATTACTATTCCGTGTTCGACGGCAAAGCCGTTCAGCATTCGTCCGATCTCGCGAGGGACGAGGACACGATCGCATCGCTTCGGGACGAATACCGGCCGATTCCCAACCTGACGGAAATCCAGGACAACCTGATTGCGGCCTTTCCGTACGCATCGTGAGCCGAGCCGTCGGACGACCGACTCGCCCTCGTGCGGCCGATGCTGCAAATGCATAATGTGACGATGCGCACCTTCACGTCACCAGAGCAGTTGAAGTCGGCCGTCGGCGAGGATCTCGGATCCAGCGACTGGTTTCAGATCACCCAGGAACGTGTGAACACGTTCGCCGACGCGACCGGCGATCATCAGTGGATTCACGTCGATGTCGAACGGGCACAGAAGGAAAGCCCGTTCGGCGCACCGGTCGCACACGGCTACCTCAGCCTGTCCCTGCTTCCCCTGCTGAACACGGAGATCTACTCGATCGAGAACGTGAAGCTCGGAATCAACTACGGTTCCAACAAGGTTCGGTTCATCAACCCGGTGAAGGTCGGGTCGCACGTGCGGCTGCAGTCCACTCTCACGTCGGTCGACGACGTCTCGGGTGGCGCCGTGCAGATCGTGACGACGCAGACGCTCGAGATCGAGGGCGTCGACAAACCCGCTCTCGTCGCCGAGACCATCACTCGGATCGTGTTCCAGTAACCAACGTCGGCGGATCGAACGCTGTGATCGGTGGTAATTCGCCGTCGTAGCGTTCGATCTGCACCAGCACGTGCTGCCCGGTGCACCCCTGCGAAAGCGACGATGCGCCGACGTCGGCAGTCAGCACGTTGGGGTTGCCGTGTTTGCACATCGAGCCGACGTCCGACGGATCCTCGGGGTCGTACCAGGCACCCGTCGACAGCTGGACGACACGATCGAGCATCCCGTCGTCGAGGACGGCCCCCGCGAGACACGAGCCGCGATCGTTGAACACGCGTACGACGTCGCCGTCGGCGATTCCTCGTGCCGTCGCCGCCGTCGGATGCAGCCTGATCGGTTCGCGCCCTTGAATTTTCGACGCCTGGCTCGTGGCACCGTGGTCGAGTTGGCTGTGCAGTCTGGTGCGTGGCTGGTTGGCGATCAGATGTAGTGGAAAGGTCTCGGCTCGCGCCCCGCGCAGCCATTCTTCCGGTTCGTACCATGTCGGATGGCCTGCGCAATCGTCGTATCCGTAGCCGTCGACGACGTCGGAGAAGATCTCGATACGGCCGCTCGGGGTGCGCAGGGGCGCGGCGACCGGATCCCGACGGTAGTCCTCGAGGAGCGTCAAGCCGTCCTCGGTCGCCATCCGGAACGACCCGTCGTGCCAGAAGTCGTCGAACGCCGGTGTCGCGACGGAAGAGGATTCGAGGAAGCCCTGCCACTGCCGATACAGGTGACGAAGCCACTCGTCCGAGGTACGCCCTTCGGTGAATTCCTGTGCGATACCGAGCTTCTCGGCAACGGCAGCGAACGTGTCGTAGTCGTCGCGCGAGTTCGCGAACCGGGGCACAGCCGGGTGCATCGCCACGAGGAGCGGATCGTTGCGAGTGCAGCTGATGTCGCTGCGTTCGAGCGACGTGGTGGACGGCACGACGATGTCCGCGTGTTTGGCCATCGGGGTCCAGTAGGGGTCGTGCACGACGACGGTGTCGGGGCGCGCGAACGCCCGCCGCAGCCGTCCAAGATCTTGGTGATGGTGGAACGGATTGCCGCCTGCCCAGTGAACGAGCCGGATGTCCGGGTAGACCATCCGGTCACCGTTGTAGTCGAACTCCGCGCCCGGGTTCAGCAGCATGTCGGAGATGGCAGCCACGGGGATGAACGTTGTCACTGGATTGTGCCCCTGCGGCAACGTCGGCAGCGGATACGGCACCGGCGCGAGACCGGGTTCGTTCATCGACCCGTATCCGTGCCCGAATCCCCCTCCGGGGATGCCGATCTGGCCGAGCATCGAGGCGAGCGTCAGTCCCATCCACGGCGCTTGCTCGCCGCTCTTGACTCGCTGCAGCGACCACGTGACGGTCACCAACGTACGACGCGACGCCATCTCGCGGGCGAGCTCGGCGATCGTGTCTTCGGCGAGGCCTGACATCTGCGCGGCCCACGCGGCCGTCTTCGGCGTTCCGTCGGTGTGCCCCAACAGGTATCGCTCGAACGTGTCGTAGCCGGTGCAGTACTTGTCGAGAAACGCTGTGTCGTGCAGGTTCTCGGTGACGAGCACGTGCGCGAGGCCGAGCATGACGGCGACGTCGCTGCCTGGAATCGGTGCGATCCACGTTGCCTCTCCCGTCATGTCGTCCCGCAGTGGGCTGATCGTGACGATCCTGCCGCCGCGGGCGCGCAGCGCGGCCAACGCACCCTCGGTCGGATGGTTCGACGTCCCACCATGGTTGATCGAGGTGTTCTTCACCGGCACACCACCGAAAGCGACCAGCAGATCGGTGTTCTCGGCGATGACGTCCCAGGATGTGGAGCGCGAGAACAACTTCCAGTGCGCGCCGACGACGTGCGGCATGACGACGCTCGTCGCACCGGTCGAGTAGCTGTTCACCGACCGCGTGTATCCGCCGAGGCAGTTCAGGAAACGATGAACTTGACTCTGCGCGTGGTGAAATCGACCCGCGCTTGCCCAGCCGTACGAACCGCCGTAGATCGCCTCGTTTCCGTACCGGTCGACGACGCGTCGCAACTCGGTCGCCAGCAACGACGTGAGTTCGTCCCACGACACCGCGACGAACTCGTCGCTGCCGCGCCGATCGCTCGGTCCCGGCCCGTTCTCGAGCCAGCCCCGCCGCACTGCGGGTCCCGCGATCCGGGAGCGATGCCGCACCGAGCCCGGGACGTTGCCGAGAACCTGTGACGGGTTCTCGTCACCGGCGTCGGGGTGTACCTCGGTGACATCACCGCCGGACACCGAGGCACGGAACATGCCCCAGTGCGCCATGTGCTGTGCGGCCCGCACATCGGAACCCACCGTGCGCCCTCAGAGACCGTGTCGCGCCAGGGCGTCGCGCAGAGCTGTCGGCCGATCGGCCGTCGGCAACGGTTCGACGAGCGCGAACGAACACCCGATGGCGGTCGCTGCTCCGTCGGCCTCCTCGCTGTCTCCGACCATCAGAGTCCGAGACGGATCGATTCCCAACTTCTGCGTGGCATGCAGGAAGATCTCCGGATTCGGCTTGACGACCCCGATCTCGTAGCTGAGTACGAATTCCGTGACGAAGCGATCGATTCCCAATGCCTCGAACGCGGGCCTGATGTCGAACGCGATGTTGCTCAGCACCGCGACAGGAACCGATGCGCTGGCAAGAGATTTCAGCACGTCGGCGGTGTCGGGGTACGGCGTCCAGCACGACGGATCGACGACCCGGCCGTAGACCGACTCCGCTTGCCCGACGCCAATCACTCCGGACTGGTGCAGCACGTGCAAGTACGCCTGTCGATGCAGCGCCGGATCCAAGTCACGGTTCTGCCATGCGTGCCGCGTGACGTCG
Organism: Rhodococcoides kyotonense; assembly: GCF_900188125.1. GTDB lineage: Bacteria > Actinomycetota > Actinomycetes > Mycobacteriales > Mycobacteriaceae > Rhodococcoides > Rhodococcoides kyotonense. Next base: position 276,260 of record NZ_FZOW01000001.1, read on the forward strand.
TCGAACTCGACGACCTCACCGACGGGCGCCGTCATGCGCCGCATCAACTCGGCGACGTGGTGGCCGTCCAACGGCGAGCCGTCGTCACGCGTCACGCCGTCGAACCACGAGTCGTCCTCGTCGAGCCGAAAAAGTGTGCCGGAGAAGTCGAAGATCACTGCGTCCGTCACGGCAGCGACGCCACGAGCGACTCGATGTCGACGCGCGGTCCGGTGAAGAACGGGGTCTCCTCGCGCACGTGACGACGGGCTTCGGTGGCGCGTAGATCACGCATCAGATCGACGATCCGGTCCAGTTCGGGCGCCTCGAACGCAAGGATCCACTCGTAGTCGCCGAGGGCGAACGACGGAACCGTGTTCGCGCGCACGTCCGCGTAGCCGCGTGCAGCCTTGCCGTGGTCGGCGAGCATGGTCCTGCGCTCCTCGTCGGGAAGCAGGTACCAGTCGATGGACCGGACGAACGGGTAGACGCAGATGTAGGCACCCGGCTCTTCGCCGGCGACGAACGCCGGCACGTGGCTCTTGTTGAACTCGGCAGGGCGGTGCAGCGACGAGTTGCTCCAGACGGGTGTGCTCGCGCGCCCGAGGGCGGTGGTACGACGGAAGTCGGAGTAGGTCGCCTGCAGGTCCTCGATGCGCTCGGCGTGTGTCCACACCATGAAGTCGGAATCGGCACGCATTCCCGCGATGTCGTAGACACCGCGTACGACGACGTCCTCTCCCCGATTCTCGAAGAACGCGCGAGCCTCTTTCGCGGCATCGTCGCGGTCGTCGCCCAGAACACCGGGTGTCACCTTGAACACCGAGAACATCGAGTAGCGGAGAGTCGAATTGAGCGCTGCATAGTCGAGGCGTGCCATGCCCCCTATCGTGCCACCTCGCAGACGGCAGCGGCCGCCCTGGTGGCCGACGAGACACACGCAGGCACTCCGACGCCTTGGCTCCATGCGCCCGCAACAGCAAGACCGTCGACGTCCGCCACAGCCGCGGAGATCGCCGCGACCCGATCGAGATGCCCGGGCGCGTACTGCGGCAGTCCCCCACGCCAGCGCTGCACGACGCTCGCCGACGGGTCGACGTCGATGCCGCTCACGCGTCGTAGATCCTGGCGCGCGACGTCGATCAACGTCTCGTCGGTCCAGTCGAGTGCTCGGGTGTCTCCGAACCGACCGAGCGATGCGCGCACGAGCGAGACCGAGCGTTCGGCGAGGTGAGTCCATTTCCGACTGGACAACGTGAACGCCTTGGTCTCGAGGCCCGCGTCGGTTGCGACGAGGACACCGGAGTTGTCGGGGAGTGCGACGTCGTGCGGCAGTGCCATCGCGACGACGACCGCCGACGCGAGCTCGATTTCGGCCGCTGCTGCAGCGGCGGCGGGTACTGCATCGGACAGGATTCTCGCGAGGGCCGGTGCCGGAACTGCGAGTACGACGGCGTCGACGCTCCCGATCGGGTCGACGTGCCAGCCGCTCGACTCGCGGCGGATCGAGGTCACGGACGTCCCGAGCATCGTGTGTGCTCTCGTGGCGGAGACCAATTTCTCGATCAGCACGCCGTATCCCCCGCGCAGCGCCCCGAACACCGGACCCGAACTCGGTGGCGGCAGCGCAGCAGAGATCGCCGCGGTCAGGCTCGTCGCCGAATCATCCAGTGCGGCAGCGAGAGTCGGCAATGCCGCACGCACACCGATCGATCCGGACAGCCCCGAGTAGACACCGCCGAGCAGCGGATCGACAGATCGGTGCAGAACCTGTTCGCCGAATCGACCGCCCACCAGATCCGCGACGCTCATGTCCTGGCCGGGCTCCCAACGCAACGGGCTGTCGGGCTCGGCTTCGATCGTGCGCCGGGTCGCGTCGTCGACGAGCCCGACGACCGACGACGCCGACGACGGAATTCCCATCAGCGTGCCGGCGGGCAGTGGGTGCAGTGCGTTGCCCGAGTAGATCAGTGGCCGTTTTCCGGCGGGATGCACGAGCTGGTCGGCGATCCCCAGTTCCGCCATCAGCGCGGGAATCTCGGGTCGACGCCCGATGAATGCCTCGGCGCCGACGTCGAGCGGGCCGTCGCCGAGGCGGACCGTCCGCAACGTGCCGCCGAGCCTGTCCGACGCTTCGACGACGACGACGTCCACATCCGGCCCGAGGGCCGTGCGCAGCCGATACGCTGCGGTGAGCCCGGTGATTCCGCCCCCGACGACTGCTACTCGACGCACCGACGTCACAGCGAGTGCACCAGCTCCACCACCCGGGTCAGGACATCCGGATCGGTGTCGGGCAGAACGCCGTGCCCGAGGTTGAACACGTGTCCCGTCGCACCGGCATCGACCGCACGGTCTGCTTCGCCGACGATGCGACGCACCTCGGACTCGACGGCATCCCATCCGGCGAAGAGCACTGCCGGATCCAGGTTGCCCTGCAACGCCTTTCCAGCGCCGACGCGTCGTGCGGCGTCATCGAGCGGGATCCGCCAGTCGACTCCGACGACGTCCGCTCCGGCCTCCCCCATCGCGCCCAGCAGTTCTCCGGTGCCGACGCCGAAGTGGATCTTGGGAATTCCGGCTGCGCTGACGGCGCTCAGCACCTTGGTCGAGTGCGGCAGCACGAACTCGCGATAGTCGGCGAGCGACAACGCACCTGCCCACGAATCGAACAGCTGCACGGCGTCGACACCTGCGTCGATCTGCGCCCGCAGGAACGTGATCGTGGTGTCGGCCAATGCGTCGAGCAGCGCGTGCCATGTCGCGGGGTCGGAGCGCATGAGCGCCTTCGTCTTCTCGTGGTTACGGCTCGGGCCGCCCTCGACGAGGTACGACGCCAGCGTGAACGGCGCGCCGGCGAATCCGATCAGCGCCGTCTGCCCCAGTTCCTTCGTGAGCAGCCCGACGGCCTTCGACACCGCGTCGACCTGTTCGACGTGCAGAACCGGCAAGGCAGCGACGTCGGCTGCCGAGCGCACGGGATTCGCGATCACCGGACCGGTTCCCGCGACGATGTCGAGGTCGATTCCCGCGGCCTTCAGCGGAACGACGATGTCGGAGAACAGAATCGCGGCGTCGACGTCGTGCCGACGGACCGGCTGCAGCGTGATCTCAGCGACGAGCTCGGGGTCGAAGCACGAGTCGAGCATGCCGATTCCCGCGCGGATCTTCCGGTACTCGGGCAGTGAACGACCCGCCTGTCTCATGAACCAGACCGGACGCCGCGACGTGGCCCGCCCGGCGATAGCGGCCAGGAGTGGCGCGTCGGGCAGCTGGCGTCGGGACGAGTGCGTGTCGGTGTTCATCGCCGTCCATGCTGCCACGGGACCGCGGCAGCGACTTCACGCAGGTACGCCACCGTTTCGGTGAGCGCGAACGAACGAGATTGCGCATTTGTTCCGATTCGGCGCGCCTCCGACGCCCGGATACGTGAGAAGTCTAACGTCCGGAGTCGTGACCAAACCCGGACCCTCTGCCGAGCCTGCGCCGTTTCGATCGGCGATCGAGGCAATGCACCGGGCCGTCGTGCACCCGGCGATCGAGATCGGGCCGATCCGGCCTCCGCAGCGTCTCGCTCCGTACAGCTACGCGATCGGCGCCGAGGTACAACAGCCGACACGCGAGGACACGGACGAACAGACCGAGGGTGACGCCTTCGGCCGTCTGATCCTGCTGTACGACCCCGACGGTGACGAGGCCTGGAACGGAACGATGCGTCTGGTCGCCTACATCCAGGCCGACGTCGACGAATCCCTCGCCTCCGACCCGCTTCTGCCCGAGGTCGGGTGGAGCTGGCTCGTCGACGCATTGGAAAGTCGATCGGAGCCCCTGAACGCCCTCGGTGGCACCGTGACGTCGACCAGTTCGGTGCGCTACGGCGACATCGCCGGACCGCCGAAAGCACACCAGCTCGAGTTGCGTGCGTCGTGGACGGCGACGTCGGTGGAGCTGGCGTCGCACGTCGAAGCGTTCTGCGAGGTGCTGGCCTATGCCGCCGGACTTCCACCCGCAGGCATCACCGAACTGAAAGGACGCGACGCGCACCGCACCTAGCGCTGTGTGCAGGTGACGCGGTAGGGCTTAGAGTCCTTTCTCATGTCATCGACCAGTTCCGAGGACCCCTCGGACACACCGAACGACGCGCCCGAAGCGACTCCTCTGCTCGCGCCCGCCGACGGCGTTCCCGCCGTCGTCACCACTGCGGACGGCGTCGTTGCCGCAGCGACACTGCTCGCGGGCGGTCACGGGCCGTTGGCCGTCGATGCCGAGCGTGCGTCGGGCTTCCGCTACTCGCAGCGCGCGTATCTGTTGCAGTTCCGACGCCGCGGCGCGGGCACGGTCCTGCTCGATCCCATTCCGGTAACCGACGCGCTCGGCCCGTTGGCCGATGTCATCAATCCACTCGAGTGGGTTCTGCATTCCGCGGATCAGGATCTACCCGGTCTCGCCGAACTCGGTCTCGTTCCTGCCACCTTGTACGACACCGAGCTCGCCGGCCGACTCGCGGGATTCGAACGCGTCGGACTCGGGGCCATCGTCGAGCGGACCTTGGGGCTGTCGTTGCAGAAGGGTCACGGCGCGGCCGACTGGTCGACGCGGCCTCTCCCCGACACGTGGCTCAACTACGCAGCTCTCGACGTCGAGGTGCTCGTCGAACTGCGCGACGCGATGGCCGCGGAACTGGAGAGTCAGGGCAAGACCGACTGGGCGCGGCAGGAATTCGAGCACATCCTGGCCCTCGGCCCGCCGAAGCCGAAGGGCGACCGGTGGCGCAAGACGTCGGGCATCCATTCGGTGAAGTCGCAGCGTGTACTCGCCGCGGTGCGCGAGCTGTGGCAGACGCGGGACCAGCTGGCGCAGCGGCGTGACATCGCGCCCGGCCGTGTACTGCCGGACTCGGCGATCATCGCTGCCGCGAGCGCCGATCCGAAGTCCGAGGGAGAACTCCGCGCACTGCCTGTGTTCGGGGGCCCGCGTCAGCGACGGTCGACGTCTCTGTGGCTGAGCGCCCTCGAGCGTGCCAGACGCCTCGACACACGCGACCTGCCTCCGAGGACGGTTCCGTTCGACGGTCCGCCGCCACCGAGCCGGTGGGCGCGCCGAGACCCCGACGCCGCCGAACGACTCGCGACGGTGCGCACTGCGATGACGGCGTTGAGCGAGAACGTGTCGGTTCCGGTCGAGAACCTGCTGATGCCGGACCTGCTGCGTCGCGTCGTGTGGGAGTGGCGACCCGGCATCGGAGCGGAGTCGATCGAGACGAGACTCGCCGAAGCAGGCGCCCGGCCGTGGCAGCGTGAGCTGGTCGTACCCGTCCTCGCCGAGGCGCTGACCCCTCCTCAAGTTACCGACCGGTAATACCGGCTACAGTGGAGGCCAGTCCGGCGTCGGCCGGGCAAGAACGTCCGCATAAGTCGGGAGGATCGAAGCGTGTCCACCACCTCACAGCGGAATGTCGTGTTCGTCGACGGCATCCGCACACCGTTCGGCAAAGCAGGCCCGAAGGGCATCTATGCCGACACCCGTGCCGACGACCTCGTCGTCAAGGCGATCCGCGAACTACTCCGCAAGAACCCCAATCTCCCTCCCGAGCGAATCGACGAGGTCGCCATCGCCGCGACCACGCAGACAGGCGATCAAGGTCTGACCATCGGCCGCACCTCGGCACTGCTTGCGGGCTTGCCCCGTAGCGTCCCTGGCTTCGCCATCGACCGCATGTGCGCCGGTGCGATGACCTCGGTCACCACCACCGGCTCCGGCATCGGATTCGGCCAGTACGACGTCGTCATCGCCGGCGGAGTCGAGCACATGGGACGGCACCCGATGGGTGAGGGCGTCGACCCGAACCCCCGCTTCCTCGCCGACAAACTCGTCGACCCGAGTGCGCTCGTCATGGGCAACACGGCCGAGAACCTGCACGACCGCTTCCCGACCATCACCAAGGACCGCACCGACGCATACGCGGTGGCGAGCCAGGACAAGTACGACGCCGCGAAGAAGGCCGGCTACATCGCCGACACGCTCGTGCCCGTCGCCACCAAGTCCGCCGCGGGCTGGGGTCTGGCCACCGAGGACGAGCCTCCTCGCCCGGGAACCACGATCGAGGATCTCGCGAAACTCAAGACGCCGTTCCGTCCCGCCGGTCGCGTGACCGCAGGCAACGCTGCCGGCCTCAACGACGGTGCGACCGCAGCAATCCTCGCCGGCGAGGACACCGCGCACGAACTCGGACTGAACATCGGCATGCGCCTCGTCGGCTTCTCGTTCGCAGGTGTCGACCCGGCTGTCATGGGCATCGGCCCGGTTCCGGCCACCGAAAAGCTGCTTGCCCGAACAGGATTGAGCATCGACGACATCGGTCTGTTCGAGATCAACGAAGCATTCGCGATCCAGGTGCTCGCGTTCCTCGAACACTACGGAATCGCCGACGACGACCCGCGCGTCAACCAGTGGGGCGGCGCCATCGCCTGTGGCCACCCGCTCGCCTCCTCGGGAGTGCGTCTGATGACCCAGCTGAGCCGTCAGTTCGCCCAGAACCCCGACGTGCGCTACGGCCTGACGACCATGTGCATCGGCCTCGGCATGGGCGGATCCGTCATCTGGGAGAACCCGAACCACGCCGATTACTCGGGAGCAGCCAAATGAGCGACATTACCACTGCGTTCACCGACGAGGTCGTCACCAACGCATTCACCAAGATCGTCTCCGTGCCCGGCCTCGACGGGCCGATCGCATTGGTGACGCTCGACAACGGCCACGACCACACCAAGCCGTCGACGTTCGGCCCCGGCGGACTCACGCAGCTCGACGCGGCCCTCGACGAGGCTTTCGCGGCCAACCCCGTCGCGATCGCCGTGACCGGCAAACCGTTCATCTTCGCGGTCGGTGCCGACCTCAACGGTGTGCCGAACATCGAGACCAAGGACGAGGCGCTCCAGATCGGGCAGCTCGGCCACAAGGTGTTCCGACGCCTGCGCGAGTCCGAGATCCCGACGTTCGCGTTCATCAACGGCGCGGCACTCGGCGGCGGACTCGAGGTCGGTCTGCATTCGCACTACCGCACGGTCGCGGAGAATGCTGCCGCACTGGGCCTTCCGGAGGCATTCCTCGGACTGGTTCCCGGATGGGGCGGAACGCAGTTGCTGCCCAACATCATCGGCGCGTCGAACGCCGTGACGGTGATCATCGAGAACTCGCTCAACCAGAACCGCACACTGAAACCGCAGCAGGCACTCGACCTCGGTATCGCCGACGCGATCTTCGGCGGCGCCGACTTCATCGAGCAGTCGCTCGCGTGGGCAGCTCAGGTCGTCAAGGGCGAGATCACCCCTGCCCGCCCGGAGATCGATCGCGGACAGGCATGGGACGACGCGGTCGCGCGCGCCAAGGGCATCGTCGCGGGCAAGACCGGGAACTTCGCACCGGGACCCGTCGCGGCCGTCGAGTTGCTCGAGCTCGCCAAGTCTACCGACATCACCGACTCCGCTTCCCTCGACAAGGCTTTCGCGGCCGAGGACGAGGCACTGTCGACGTTGCTCGTCAAGGACGAACTGCGTGCGGGTCTCTACGCGTTCGACCTGGTGCAGAAGCGCGCGAAGCGTCCCGCGGGTGCGCCGGACAAGTCGTTGGCGCGCAAGATCTCCGGTGTCGGCATCGTCGGTGCGGGACTCATGGCAAGCCAGCTCGCCTTGCTGTTCGTTCGTCAGTTGAAGGTTCCGGTGATCCTCACCGACATCGATCAGGAGCGCATCGACAAGGGCGTCGGCTACGTGCACGGCGAGATCGACAAGTTGCTCGGCAAGAAGCGCCTGTCCCCCGACGCCGCCAATCGCCTGAAGGCTCTCGTGTCGGGTTCCATCGACAAGGCCGCGTTCGCGAAGACGGATTTCGTCATCGAGGCAGTGTTCGAGAACCTCGACGTGAAGAAGAAGGTGTTCGCCGAGGTCGAGGAATTCGTCTCTCCCGAGACGATTCTCGCGACCAACACGTCCTCGCTGTCGATCACGAAGATGGCGGCCGACCTGAAGCATCCCGAGCGGGTCGTCGGCTTCCACTTCTTCAATCCTGTTGCCGTGCTTCCTCTTCTGGAGGTCGTCAAGGGTGAGAAGACGGACGACGCCACGCTCGCAACGGCGTTCGCCACGGCGAAGACGCTCAAGAAGTCGGCCGTGCTGTCCGCCGACCTCCCGGGCTTCGTGTTCAACCGCCTCGTCACTCGTGCGTCGGGTGAGATCATCGCCGCGATCGACGAAGGAACTCCCTTCGAGGTGGCAGACGGCGCAGTCGGTGAACTCGGCATGCCGATGAGCCCGCTGACGTTGCTCGCGCTCGTCGGGCCTGCCGTCGCCCTGCACACCGCGGAGACCCTCGCCGAGGCGTACCCGGATCGGTTCAAGGATTCCGCAGGCTTCCGCGCGCTCGTCGACGCGAAGAAGCCGGGCGTCTGGACGTACGGTCCCGAAGGACAGATCGTCGACCCCGAGGTCGCCGCGCTGTGGCCGCAGGGAGATTCACCGTCGACCGCCGAGCAGGTTCTCGATCGGACCCGTCGTGCATTCGCCGACGAGATCCGCATCATGCTCGACGAGGGTGTGGTCGCAGCACCCGAGGACATCGACCTGTGCCTGCTCCTCGGCGGCGGCTTCGGTTTCTGGAACGGCGGCATCACCCCGTACCTGGACCGGACCGGCACGTCGGAAGCCGTGACCGGCAAGCGATTCCTGGAACCGGGCGTCGCGAACGTCTGAGCCCGTCACGTCGAGATCGAGGTTGTGCACGTCTTTCGGCTGAAATTCGTGCACAACCTCGATCTCGGCGTCACAATCGCCTGGGCTGCCTCGTCCGAAGTGGTATGACACAGAACATGAGAATCGCAGTCGCAGGGGGCACCGGCGTCGTCGGAAAACACGTCGTCGAGGTGGCGCGAGAGCGCGGGCACGAGGTGGTGGTCCTGACGCGGTCGGCGGGTGTCGATCTGACCACCGGATCCGGGCTTCCCGACGCGTTGGCCGGGGTCGATGTGGTGATCGACGTCTCGTCGAAGCAGACCATGTCGGCGAAGGAGTCGACGACGTTCTTCACCACCGTCACTCGGAACCTGCTTTCGGCCGAGAAGACCGCCGGCGTGAAGCACCACATCGCGCTGTCGATCGTCGGCATCGACTCGGCGCCGCACATGTACTACGCGGGCAAGGTGGCACAGGAGAAGGCAGTGCAGGACGGCGATGTGCCGTGGACGATCCTGCGGGCGACGCAGTTCCACGAATTCGCGACACAGGTCTACGGCCAGATCAAGGTGGGCCCGCTCGTCGTCGTCCCGAAGATGCGGTCCCAACCGATCGCGGCGCGCGAGGTCGCTGAACGACTCGTCGAACTCGCTGAAGGCGTGCCAGCAGGGCGCGTGAAGGATCTCGGCGGTCCAGGGGAGGAACGGGTAGCCGAAATGGTCCGCCGGTACGCCGCAGCCGTGGACGGAACGCCCGCGCACCTCGGCGGGAAGATCGTCGAGGTGCCCATTCCCGGCGCCTACGGAAAAGCCATGCGCGACGGCACGCTTCTCACGGGCATCGACGCCGATCGCGGCACACAGACGTTCGCGGAGTGGCTCGACTGAATCGACGTTCCGCCGACATCGAAGTTGCGTACCGAATTCAGCGAATTCCGCGACACAACCTCGATCTCGGCGGTCGGGTCGGGTAAATCTTCGGCTCGAATCCGCCGATTTTTCCCACGGCATCCCTGGTGCGGGTCCATGATGACCTTCAGACCATCGTCGCCGCTGGTCCCGACCGCGAAAGCAGGATTCGCCATGACGCAATCTGCAGAACGCCACACTGCGAAAGTCATCGGAGTCACCGTCGCCGCCGCGGTCGGCGGCTTCCTGTTCGGTTTCGACAGCTCGGTGGTCAACGGTGCGGTCGACTCGATTCAGGAGAACTTCGGCCTGACGTCGTTCGTCACCGGGTTCGCCGTTGCCATCGCGCTTCTCGGCTGTGCGGTCGGCGCATGGTTCGCGGGGCGACTCGCCGACAGTTGGGGCCGTAAACGCGTCATGCTGCTCGGGTCGGCGCTGTTCACGATCTCTTCGCTCGGTTCGGGTTTCGCGTTCAGCGTCCCCGATCTGATGCTGTGGAGGGTCCTCTGCGGTCTCGGAATCGGCATCGCCTCGGTCATCGCGCCGGCGTACATCTCCGAGATCGCACCTGCTCGATTCCGCGGTGGTCTGGCGTCGCTGCAGCAGCTCGCCATCACGATAGGAATTTTCGCTGCGCTGCTGTCCGATGCGGTGCTGCAGAATGCGGCGGGCGGGCCGTCGAACGATCTGTGGTTCGGCCTCGAAGCATGGCGGTGGATGTTCCTCGTCGGCGTCGTGCCCGCGCTGGTCTATGGCTTCCTCGCGACGCTCATTCCCGAATCACCGCGGTACCTCGTCGGCAAGCATCTCGACGAGGAAGCCGCGCGCATTCTCGGTGAGGTCTCGGGTGAGCTGAATCCCGGCGAGCGTGTCAAGGAGATCCGTCTGACGCTTCGCAAGGAAGCCAAATCGTCGTTCAAGGACATTCGTGGTCCGAAGTTCGGACTGCAGCCGATCGTCTGGGTCGGCATCACGATGGCGATCCTGCAACAGTTCGTCGGTATCAACGCGATCTTCTACTACTCGACGACGCTGTGGAAGTCGGTAGGGTTCAGCGAGAATCAGTCGTTCGTGACGTCCGTGATCACGTCGATCATCAATGTCACCATGACGTTCGTCGCGATCCTGTTCGTCGATCGAATCGGTCGTAAGAAGCTGCTGTCGGTGGGCTCGGTCGGCATGTTCGTCGGACTGGTCCTCGCGGCGGTCGCGTTCTCGCAAGCCGTCGGATCGGGCGACGACCTGACCCTGCCCGACCCCTGGGGTCTGGTCGCGCTGATCGGTGCCAATCTGTTCGTCATCTTCTTCGCCGCCACCTGGGGTCCGATCATGTGGGTGATGCTCGGCGAGATGTTCCCCAACAACATCCGCGCCGTCGCGCTCGGCCTCAGCACGGCAGCGAACTGGGTCGCCAATTTCACCATCACGTTGGCGTTCCCACCGTTGTCCCAGTCCATCGGGCTCGCGTTCATCTATTCGTTCTTCGCTCTGTTCGCGCTCCTGTCGTTCTTCTTCGTCAGGTTCAAGATCCGCGAGACCAAGGGGATGGAACTCGAGGACATGGTCCTGTAGCAATCGTCGACACTCCCGAAAGAGTGAACCGAAATGGCAATGTTCGTCGTCGAGTACTCGTACACACCCGAATCGTCCGCCGGACGCGACGATCACCGCACCGACCATCGTGCGTGGCTCACCGAGCTGGTTCGACGCAAGGTGGTTCGATCCTCCGGACCGTTGGCCGATCACACCGGCGCGATGTTCATCGTGCAGGCATCCGACGAGGATGCCGTCAGGCGACTGTTCTCGCACGATCCGTTCGTGCTCGCCGACCTCGTCGCCGACATCAAGATCTCGGAGTGGACACCCGCGATGGGTGAATTCAGTGGGTGAGATTTCCGATAGACCGACGACGACTGTCCGCGCCACGCGCATTCTGTCGGCATGCCTCGCACACCTTCGTTCCTGACGCATCCACATCAGGCGTTCACGGCCGGGTTCTACCGTAACGACGACTTCGACTTCCAGGTGCGTCTCGCGCTCGGAGCGGCCGCGTTCGGAGCAACCGACGCCGGGGAAGTCCTGTCCACGATCGCGCCTGTCCGCGACAACGACCACGACGCGTGGTTCGAGGCGTGGATCGAGCTCGGCACTCGCGTGCGATCCCTCGCCGACGCGTCGGCCGAGAAAGGACACGATGTCAGCGCGGCGCAGGCCTACCTGCGTGCAGCAACCTATTTCGCGATCGCGGTCGACTCGGTCGCCGGACTGGACAGCGACGACCAGTTGCTGCCGACCTTCCGCCTGCACCGCTCGGCATGGGATCGCTTCGTGGACACGACGTCGCATTCGGTGGAACGGATCGAGATCCCGTACGAGGACGGGCCGATGCCGGGCTACGTCTTCCGCCCGTCGGGCGATGGAGCCCGCCGCCCGACGTTCGTCATGGTCAACGGAAGCGACGGTGCGCTGACGTCACTGTGGTCGTCTGGAGCGGCCGGGGCGTTGGCGCGCGGCTACAACGTCGTCATGTTCGACGGGCCCGGCCAGCAATCGATGTTGTTCGAGCGCAGTATCGGATTTCGACCCGACTGGGAAGCCGTCGTGACACCGGTCGTCGACGTCCTCGTGGCTCGTCCGGACGTCGACACGGACAAGCTCGCGCTGTACGGAATCAGTCAGGGCGGGTTCTGGGTCCCCCGCGCTCTCGCATTCGAGCATCGCTTCGCCGCGGCTGTGCTCGATCCCGGTGTCGTCGACGTCGCGACCAGTTGGACCGGCCACTTTCCGAAGAACATGATCCGAATGCTCGACGACGGCGACCGCAAGACCTTCGATCGCGATATGGCACTGGGCATGAAGGTCTCGAAAGAGACTGCGCGGGAATGGAACTTCCGGGCTCGCCCGTACTGCACGGACGGATATTTCGACACCGTGATGGAAGTACGCAAGTACAACCTGGACGGCCTACTCGGCAAGATAGACACTCCGCTGTTCGTGGCGAATCCCGAGGACGAGCAATTCTGGCCCGGCCAGTCCAAGCAACTAGCCGACGCGGTGTCCGCGGACGCCCACGTGTCCGACTTCACCGCCGCCGAGGGCGCCAACTACCACTGCCAGCCGATGGCGCGGACCCTGACGGATCAGCGGATGTTCGATTGGCTCGACGACACACTGGCCGAACGCTAGACCGCTTTGGACCACTCGACGATGCGCTGCGCGACGTCCTCGGACGTGAGCCCGATCTCGCGGTGAATCTGTTCGCGTGAGGCGTGGTCCAGAAAACGTTGCGGCACACCGACGTCGCGGCACACCGTGTCGATACCCGCGGCGCGGATCGAGGCGGACACACTGGATCCGACACCGCCGTTCACGCCGGAATCCTCCAGCGTCACGACGAGCCGATAGTCGTCGGCGAGCGTCACGAGCGCCTGTGGAACGGGCAGCACCCAGCGCGGATCGACGACGGCGACCGAAAGTCCTTGCGCGGTCAGCTTCTTCGCCGCGTCCAGTGCCAACCCCGCAAAGGCGCCGACGGACACGATCAACACGTCACGGTCACCCGACTCGGGCTCTGCGAGCACGTCGACGACACCGTCCAATCGCCGTATCGCCGGAACATCTTCCGTCACAGCACCTTTCGGGAACCGCAACGCGGTCGGACCGTCGTCGACCGCAAGTGCTTCACCGAGTTCCTCGCGGAGCGTCGCGCAGTCGCGGGGCGCCGCGACGCGCATGCCCGGCACGATGTTCAGCAGCGACATGTCCCACATGCCGTTGTGGCTCGCACCGTCGGATCCGGTCACGCCTGCCCGATCCAGGACCAGGGTCACCGGAAGTTTCAACAGCGCGACGTCCATCAACAGTTGGTCGAACGCGCGGTTCAGGAACGTCGAATACACCGCGACGACCGGATGCAGCCCCCCGAGCGCGAGTCCTGCGGCCGACGTCACTGCATGTTGTTCGGCGATACCGACGTCGAACATGCGGTCGGGGTAGGCCTCGCCGAACGCAGCGAGGCCGGTGGGACCTGCCATCGCCGCGGTGATGGCTACGATGTCCGGCCGATCGGCAGCCCGGTCGATGAGTTCCTGCGAGAAGACCGACGTCCAGTCCGGGTCGGACACCGATCGCGCGAGACCGGTGAGCGGATCGATCACACCCGTGGCGTGCATCTGATCGGCGACGTGGTTCTCCGCATGGGCATAACCCATGCCCTTACGCGTGACCGCATGGACTATGACGGGACCGCCGTACGCCTTGGCTCGACGCAGCGCGGACTCGAGCGCAGGTTCGTCGTGGCCGTCGACGGGACCGAGGTATTTGATCCCGAGATCGGTGAACATGACCTGAGGGCTGATCGCGTCCTTCACACCGGCTTTCATGCCGTGCAGCATCGCGTACGCCGTCTTGCCGACGAACGGAATCTTGCGCACGATCCGGCGACCGTTGTCGAGAGCACGTTCGTATCCGGGCTGCAACCGAAGGGCGGCGAGGTGCTCGGCGAGCCCGCCGATCGTCGGCGCATAGGAGCGTCCGTTGTCGTTGACGACGATGACGAGCGAGCGGTCCTTGCCTGCGGCGATGTTGTTGAGTGCCTCCCAACACATACCGCCGGTGAGCGCACCGTCACCGACGACAGCGACCACGTGGCGATCGGTCTGCCCGGTCAGCTGGAATGCCTTGGCGAGACCGTCTGCGTAGGACAACGAGGCCGACGCGTGCGACGACTCGACCCAGTCGTGTTCGCTCTCGCCGCGCGCCGGGTAGCCGGACAGACCGCCCTGCTTGCGGAGCGAATCGAACGCCCCTGCCCTGCCGGTGATGATCTTGTGCACGTAAGCCTGGTGCCCGGTGTCGAAGATGATCGGGTCGTCGGGCGAGGAGAAGATGCGATGCACTGCGAGCGTCAACTCGACGACACCCAGGTTGGGTCCGAGGTGCCCGCCGGTCGCGGACACCTTCTCGACGAGGAAATCACGGATTTCGCCGGCCAGATCGGCTACCTCGGACGGGGCCAGAAGGCGCAGGTCCTCGGGCGTCTGAACACGAGCTAGGACACCCAACGAGATCGCTCCCTTCGGCCGGTGAAATTTCGGTTTCGATCAGCACAGTCTACGTAGACCACCGAGGCCACGAGCCCCGACAACACGTTCCAATCGACAATACTGTGGTCTGCTCCGTCCGCCCAACCACACCCGCGCGTCCATGGTCACATCGAAACCGGAAGCCGCAGCATAGGGTTGCCTCATGACGACGGTGGTCGACGACATTCTCCAACGCGTCTTCGACGCGTGCCGCGGCGAGAGCTCGGGGGCGGTGGCCGACTACATCCCGGAACTCGCCGAGGTCTCCCCCGACGGTTTCGGGATCTCCCTGGCGACGAGCGACGGGTACCTGTACGAAATCGGCGATACACGCACCCCGTTCACCATCCAGTCGATCTCGAAGCCGTTCACGTACGGACTCGCGCTCGCCGACAACGGTGAAGACGCGGTCGCACGGAAGATCGACATCGAACCGTCCGGTGAGCCGTTCAACGAGATCAGCCTCGATCCCGTCACCGAGCGTCCTCGCAATCCGATGATCAACGCGGGAGCCATCACCTCGGCATCACTGATCCACGGGCAGACCGCCGAGGAGCGGTTCGAACGGATTCGGCAGTCGTACTCGCTCTACGCGGGCAGGCAGCTGGAGTTCAACGACGCGGTGTACCGCTCGGAAGCGAAGACGGGCAACCGAAATCGTGCGATCGGATACATGCTGCGGTCGTTCGACATCGTCGAGAACGATCCCGACGCCGCCGTCGACCTGTACTTCCGTCAATGCTCCATCGACGTCACTGCGGCCGACCTCGCCATGATGGCCGCGACCATGGCGAACAACGGCGTGAACCCACGAACGGGGCTGCGCGCGTTGTCGCCGGTTCTCGTCGAGCGAGTGCTCAGCGTCATGACGACGTGCGGTATGTACGACGGCGCAGGCGACTGGGTCGCGAAGGTCGGGCTGCCCGCGAAAAGCGGCGTCGGCGGCGGAGTGCTGGCCGTGTTGCCGGGTCAGATGGGCATCGCCGTCTACTCACCGAGGCTCGATTCACACGGAAACAGTGTGCGCGGTGTGGCGGCCTGCCGCCGGCTCTCGCGCAAGTTGGAACTGCACTTCCTGCACGTTCCGCGCGCATCGGCGTCTGCGGTACGCGGCCGATACACGGTCGCCGAGGCCCCGTCGCGCAAGCGCCGCAGCGAGATCGAACAGGATGCGTTGGCACGATTCGGTCATCGTGCCCGGGTCTACGAGCTGCACGGCGACCTGCTCTTCTCCGGCGCCGAGACGGCCGTGCGGGAGATCGGCACGCTGGACGAGGACCTCGATGCGCTCGTGCTGGACGTGCGCGGCGTCGACGACGTCAGCGACATCGCCCGCAGCATGTTCGACGACCTGAGCACACAACTCGGGAAAAAGGGCTGCCACGCCGCGTTCGTCGACCCTCGCGGTGTCCTCGGGCATGCCACGTCCAGTATCGACCCGAACGATCCCGGCGGACGTGTGTTCGCCGACCTGGGCTCGGGGGTCAGGTGGGCAGAAGAGCGAGTGCTGGACCGATATTGCGTCGGTCCACGCCAGCCCATGGCGATCTCCGCGGGTGAGCATCCGGTGTTCGCCGGCCTGACGCCCGAGCAGTACGCACGAGCGTCGGCAGTGACGGAAATCCGGCACTACGCCCGCGGCGAGACCATCGTTCACGCCGGCGACCACGCAGCAGGATTGTTCCTGGTCCTGATCGGCGAGGTCAGTTCGACCTACGAGGCACCAGGCGGATTTCGGCACCGAATCTCGACGCTGTCCCCGGGCATGAGCTTCGGCGAGATGCCGTTGCTGGCGGGCACGACGTTCCTGCTGGACTTCTGCGCGGACACCGACTTGACCGTCGCCGTCATCTCCGTGGCCGATTTCGAATCGCTCACGGTCGATGCACCGGAAGTGAAGCTCGGACTGCTGAGCAACCTGGCGTCGGGGGCCTACATGCAGATGAACATAGCGATCAAGTCGCTGGGGCAGTTCGGCATCGGGCGCTGACCTTCCTACGCGAACGCATATGCGTTCGCGTAGGAAGGGTGACCGCTACGCCGTCAACGTCACCATCGTCAGCACGTCGGTGGGTTGCGGCGAACCGCCTGCGGGCTCGAGCGAGAACGCGAAGTTGGTCGACGTTCCCATCCCGTCGATTACGGTCTCGTCGCCGTTCGCCAGCTGATCGGAGGTCACCAGACCGACCGATCGAGGCGTCCCGTCGACGAACCACATCTGGTAGTCCTTGCCTGCCTCGGGTGCCGGAACACCGTCGAGCGTGACGACGACCGAATCGGAGTCACGCGAGTACGACACAGTTGCCGTTCCGCCACCGGGGAATTCGGCAACGGCCTGACGCGCGTCGGGCGCTGCGACGATCTGCTCGGCTTGCGTCGGACTCGGATCGTTGCCCAGCACCTGCGTCGCCACGACCGCACCACCCACCGCTACGACGACGGCAGCAGCGGCCGCCATCAACGTGGTCCGCCACTTGGCGTTTCGCCGACCACGATGGCGTGCCATGCTGGTCACGTTCGAGCCCTCGCCTGGCGTCGGCGCGGACTGCACGTGATTCGGAATTTCTTCCAGCACACGCATTCTCAGTTCGGCTGGTGGTTCGACTGCATCGAGCACCGATACCAACGCCAGCGTCTCCTGGATCTCGCTGACGAGGATGTTGAACTGGACGCGCGCAGTGTCGTCCACCGACCGAAGGTCGCTCTCGATCTCGGCATGCTCTGCTTCGCTGACCGCGTGGAGTGCGTACACCTCCGCGGCGTCGAGCAGTCGTTGTCGTGATGCCTCACTCACGAGGGTGTCACCCCCAGACATGTCTTCAACTTGATCAATCCGTCCCGTATTCGCGATTTGATGGTCGGCACGGCTACATCGAGCCGCTCGGCCACCTCGCGGTAAGTCCAACCGCTGTAGTAAGCCATTCGTACCGATTCACGCTGTGTATCGGTGAGTGTGTCGAGGCACGCAATCACTGCGTCCGACTCGAGTCGCTGCGTGACCGCTTCGAGCACCTCGTCGTGCTCCGGCGAGTGGCTGATCGCGCCGTAAGCGGCCTCGCGATCGGTACCGGATTGCTCGGACCGAACGCGGTCGACAGCACGGCGGTGCGCCAACGTCATGATCCAGGCGAGCGGGCTCCCCTGGTTCGGGTCGTAGTTGGGTGCCGACCGCCAGACCTGCAGGAACACTTCCTGCGTCGTCTCCTCGCTGTACCCCGGGTCACGAAGAACCCGCAGCACCATGCCGTAGACGCGCGCCGACGTGGCGTCGTACAACTCGCCGAACGCACGTTGGTCACCTCCGGCGACCGCGAGCATCAAGCGCCGAAGGCGCTCGGCCTCGTCCGCGCGCAAGTTGCGCAACTGCGCACTCGGAACGGCACATGCCGGTCCATCGGCGTCGTCCTGCATCGACGGGGTGTCTTCTGGCCCGGACGTTCCCTGGTGGGACGAACCCGGACTCGGGCTACTGCTCACCGGAACGAGGTCCCAACTGCTTCGACTCTGATCGCGTTCATTGATCAAGAGAGTAGTGCTCATATCGCTTTCACACCGAAACCTCCGCGTTTTCCCGCCGCACAACACATTCGGTACATGTCACGAATTGGATGGCCGAGCAGGAAAAACATTTGCGGAACGGGGCCGAGTCGGACAATCTTGGACGAATGGGACAGCAACCGGCTATCGAGACCTCAGGCTTGATCAAACGGTTCGGCGACACGGCCGCCGTGGACGGAATCGACCTCTCGGTGCCGACGGGCGGCGTGTACGGGGTCCTCGGCCCCAACGGGGCAGGGAAGACGACGACCATACGCATGCTCGCGACGTTGTTACCGATCGACGGCGGGGCCGCTCGGGTGCTCGGTCACGACGTCGCCAACGAAGCCGACGCGGTGCGCAGCAAGGTCTCCCTCACCGGTCAGTTCGCGTCGCTCGACGAGGACCTCACCGGCACCGAGAACCTGGTCCTGCTGGCGCGGCTCTACGGCTATTCGAGGCCTGCGGCACGAACACGCGCCGAGGAGCTGCTGACCGCCTTCGGAATCGCCGACGCGGGAAGCCGTCAGGTGAAGACGTACTCCGGCGGCATGCGTCGACGCATCGACATCGCGGCCAGCATCATCGTCACACCGGAACTCATCTTCCTCGACGAACCGACCACCGGCCTCGACCCTCGCAGTCGAAATCAGGTGTGGGACATCGTCCGCGCGCTCGTCGCCGGAGGCACGACCGTCCTGCTCACGACCCAATATCTCGACGAGGCGGATCACCTTGCCGGCCGTATCGCCGTGATCGACCGCGGACGAGTCATCGCAGAAGGAACGACGAGCGAACTGAAGGCATCGGTCGGCGCAGGATCACTGGAAGTCCGAGTGCTCGACCCGGCGCAGCGCAATGCCGCAGCCCAGATTCTGCGGACGATTCTGCGCGAGCAGATCATCGAGGAAGCCGACCCCGCCGCTCTCGCCGCCCGCCTGGACTCCACGTCGTCCGTGGCGGCTGCGCTACCCGCCTTCGAGGAGGCGGGAATCGGGATCGCGTCGTTCGCCATCGGCCAACCGAGCCTCGACGAGGTCTTCCTCGCATTGACCGGACACACCACCGACGACGAGAGCGGCGACAACCACACGATCGGGGAACCTGCGTCATGACCGTTTCCACCACCAAGCCCACGGACTCCACCGACGCGGTGTCCGACGTCCTACGCGCAGCAGGCCCTCGGCCTGCCCGCCCGTCGGCGCTGTCGACGTCGCTGTCGTTCGGGTGGCGTGCGCTGCTGAAGATCAAGCACGTCCCGGAACAGTTGTTCGACGTGACGATGTTCCCGATCATGTTCACCCTGCTGTTCACCTACCTCTTCGGTGGGGCACTCGCGGGGTCGACCAACGCGTACATCCAGTTTCTTCTGCCCGGCATCCTGGTGCAGACGGTCGTCATGATCACGATGTACACGGGCGTGACGATCAACAAGGACATCGAGAAGGGCGTCTTCGACCGGTTCCGGTCGCTCCCGATCTGGCGGCCGTCTCCGCTCGTCGGCGCCTTGTTCGGTGACGTCGTTCGTTACTCGTTGGCGTCGGTGATCGTGTTGATCCTCGGCTTGATCATCGGATTCCGCCCCGAAGGCGGACTCGTCGGCGTCGTCGCGTCGGTACTGCTGCTGCTCGTGTTCTCGTTCTGTCTGTCGTGGGTCTGGACCATGATCGCGATGATCGTGCGCACCGAGGCCGCCGTGATGGGCGTCTCGATGTTCATCCTGTTCCCACTGACTTTCGCCAGCAACATCTTCGTGGATCCTCAGACCATGCCGGGGTGGCTACGTGCCTTCGTCGAGGTCAACCCGGTCAGCTTTCTCGTCACGTCGATTCGGTCACTGATGGCCGGTGACCCCGACACGACCAAGTTGATGGTCACCGCCGCGATGTGCGCCGGATTCCTGGTGATCTTCGGGCCGCTGACGATGCGTCTGTACAACCGCAAGACCTAGGGCTCGGTTCACGCTCGCGACGCGGCTCGGGCACGATGCCGCCGAACCGCGTCGCGATTGGAACATGCGGTGCCGCAATACCGTTGACGGCCCGTGCGGGAGACGTCTGCGAAGACGAGCGAACAGCCTTCTGCCGCACAGCGACCGAGACGCGTCATCCCCCTGGTGGTCAGGTGCAGCGCGGTTCCTACGCTGACCAGCGCCCTGATCACCGCTCCGAGTGGAATGTTCGGATCACGGTAGTGCATGTGCCATCCGTCACCGGCGTGGTTCGTCAAGCGCGGGTACGCCGACGCGCGAGCCAGCATCCCGTTCAGAAGCTGGGCACGCGACTCGTCGCAATCTGCGTCGACCACGGTTGCCCACTCCTCGAGAAACGCGAGCGCGTCGGCCAGGTCCGCGTCGGTGGGCGTTGTGTCGACGACGAGTCCGCCGTCGACACAACGCCTGCCGAGTTCGTCCGCCGACGTCGGAGGTGTGTTGTACAGATCGACACCCAGCTGCACCGCATATGTTCCGTAAGGGTTGATATGCATAAGACCATTACAGCACAGTGGACGACATGACCACACACGAACATGCATGGACCACCACGAGCCGGCACGACACGAGCGAAGGCCGCGTCACCTACCAGCACTGCACATGCGGCGCGCAGCAGATCCTCGCCAGCCACTTCCCCGAGCGCGGCCGACTCGCGGTGATCGCGCCCTGACCTCTAGCCTCGAAGCCGCTCGGCGAGTAGAGGAACCACCGCATCCAGTGCGTACTCGGTCGACAGAATCGAGTTGGTCGAGTAGGACTTGGCGACGACCGGATCCTCGAAGACGATCGAACGACCGTCCTGCACGGCGGGAATGTTCTGGAACAGCGGGTTGCCGGTGACGTCGGACGCCGACGTCTGGATCGGGAAGATCACGACAAGGTCGGCCTCGAGCAGACTCAGTTCCTCGTCCGAGATCGGGACCGAGAAGCCCTTCGGCGGGAGCGCGTCGATCGTCGGGTTCGAGACGAAGCCGAGTTTCTTCATGAACAGCAAGCGGCTGTTGTCGGCAATGTATGCACCGTAGCCGCTTCCGCTGAACGCGCCGACGGTGATCGTCTTGCCTTCGAACTCCGGATTCTCGGCCGCTGCGGCAGCGAAGTCGGCGTCGATACCGTCGAGCAGTTCGGCGCCCTTCGCGGACTCGCCGAGTGCAGCCGATACCATCGTCACCTGCTGCTCGAGCGAAGTCAGGTAGTTGTCGGCTCCCTCGGGCAGCGCGATCGTCGGTGCGATCTGCGACAACCGGTCGTATCGATCCTGATCTCCCGAGCTCTTCGTATCGAGGATGACATCGGGTTCCAGTGCGGCGACGGCCTCGTAGGACGGCTCCTGAGTCCCGATGATCTCGGGCGACGTCTGGTACAGCCCTTCCGCCCACGGCCCGACGCCGTCACCGCCGAAGGCAAGCCAATCGCTCGCGCCGACGGGTTGCACACCGAGCGCGAGAGCCGTTTCGGCGTCGGCCCATCCCAGCGCAACGACCCGCTGAGGCTTGGAGTCGACGGTGACATCGCCGAACTTGGTGTCGATCGTCACCGGGAATGCACCCTCCGACGATTCCGTGGTCGGGTCGGGTGTGTCACCCGCGTCCGACGAGCACGAGACCAGCGCGCCGACGGCGAGCACCGCGGCGGCGAGGGAGGACAAGGACGATGTTCGCATTCTGGACAGCACCCGGTCACGCTACTGCACGCCGTCGGCGCTCGGGGCGGTGCCGTTTCGTCAGCGCACGAACAGTCCGATGCATTCGACGTGGTGGCTGAGTGGGAAGGCATCGAACGCACGGACCTCCGCGAATTCGAAGCCCGCGGCACGATACAACGCCGTGTCACGGGCGAACGATGCTGGATCACAACCGATGTGGACGACACGACGAGCGTCGGTCGCCTCGATCGCGGATACGACCTCCTTGTCCGCGCCGGAACGCGGCGGATCGAGCACCACCACGGATGGAGACGGAAGAGTCGCGATCACACGCTCGACTCGGCCGGGAACGAATTCGACCTGCGCCGAGTCCTCGAGCGCCGCCGCACCGTCGGACGCGGCACGTCGCGAGAACTCGACGCTCACGACCCGGCCCGACGACCCGACACCGCCGGCCACGCTCGCCGCGAACACGCCCACTCCCCCGTAGAGATCCCACGCGACGGCCCCTGGCTCGACGTCGGACCACTCCGCGACCACGTCGCTGTACCGCTGCGCCGCATGCCGATGGGCCTGCCAGAAGCCGGTCGCGTCGAGTTCCCATTGCCGTTCCGACACGTATTCGTGCGGGCGCCCAGTGCCGTCGACGATCTTCTCCGGGCGGGGCCGTGATGCAGCTGCTCGACGCGCCGCAGCCCCGCGACGTCCGGGCGAGCGACGACCGGTCCGCGACACCGCTGCGGGTGCGATCTCGACGACGTGGCGCACGTCGTCGCCGTCGACGGCGACTGCGAGTTCGCTTCCCGGACGCCACCGTTCGGCGTCGAGGCCGGTGAAGGCACCTGGAATCACCTGCGGGCAGCTCAGGTCGGTGACGAGCGTCGAACTGCGGAATCGGTGGAATCCGGCCCGGCCTGCCCCGTCGACCCCCAGCCGTACGCGGGTGCGCCAGCCGGTTCCGTCGTCGTTACCGGGCAGCGCTTCGACGGTGATGTCGCGTTCGACACCGGCGATGCGTCGCAGTTGCTCGGCGACGACCGATGCCTTCATCGCGCGTCCGGCGGCGACGGTCGCGTGCGAGTAGTCGCAGCATCCCGATCCGCCCGGGCCGGAGATCGGGCAGACCTGCGGGATCCGGTCGGCCGATGCCGAGACGATCTCGACCGCGTCGGCGCGGCAGAACGATCCACCGCGATCCTCGGTGACCTTCGCGCGCACGACTTCTCCGGGAAGACCGTGCCGCACGAACATGACGCGGCCGTCGTGTCGGGCGACGCAGAAGCCACCGTGACCGGGCGGTCCCAGAGTGACCTCGACAGTGCGGCCGAACCAGTTCTCCGTCATCGAATCCTGTCCTGTCACGGCGTGTTCGGGGGTTCGTAACCGCGGCGGGACGCACCCGGCGCGTTCTCGACCGACTCCCGTTTCGCCTTCTCCGACGAATGCAGCTGCCACGGCACGCTCGTGACCATGACTCCCGGCTGGAACAGCAGCCGGCTCTTGAGCCTCAGCGCACTCTGGTTGTGCAGGATCTGCTCCCACCAGTGCCCGACGACGTACTCCGGAATGAACACGGTCACGACGTCGCGGGGCGAATCGCGTCGGACACGCTTGACGTAGTCGAGAACAGGCTTGGTGATCTCGCGATACGGGGACTCGACGACCTTCAGCGGAACGGTGACATCGCTGTCCTCCCATTCCCTGACCAGAGTGCGTGTGTCGGCTTCGTCGACGTTGACCGTGACGGCCTCCAGCGTGTCCGGCCGAGTAGCCCGCGCGTACGCCAACGCCCGCAGCGTCGGCATGTGCAGCTTGCTCACCAGCACGATCGAGTGCGTACGGCTTGGGAGCACCCCGTCCCACTCCTCGTTCTCGAGCTCACGGGCGACGGTGTCGTAGTGCCGGCGGATCATCCGCATCAGCACGAAGATCGCGATCATGGCGACGATGGCGATCCACGCGCCTGCTGCGAACTTCGTGATAAGGACGATCACCAACACTGCACCCGTCATCGCGAGACCGACGCTGTTGACGATCCGCGAGCGGTACATGTGCCGTCGGGAATCCGGGTCCTGCTCGGTACGGAGCAACCGTGTCCAATGTCGGATCATGCCGGTCTGGCTCAGTGTGAACGAGACGAACACTCCGACGATGTACAGCTGGATCAGCTTGGTCACCTCGGCGCCGAACACGACGACGAACGCGATCGCGGCACCGGACAGGAACAGGATTCCGTTGCTGAACGCGAGACGGTCGCCTCGGGTGTGAAGTTGGCGGGGCAGGTAGCGGTCCTGCGCGAGCACCGAACCGAGGACCGGAAAGCCGTTGAACGCGGTATTGGCGGCGAGCACGAGGATCAATGCCGTGACGATGGTGATGAAGAAGAATCCGATCGGGAAGCCTTGGAAGACCGTCTCGGCGAGCTGTGCGATGAGCGTCTTCTGGTGGTAATCCGCCGGCGCCCCGATCAGCTGCTCTCGCGGGTCGAGCGCGTACTTGATGCCGATCTTCTGGGCAAGCACGATGATGCCCATCAGCAGGGTGATGCCGATGACGCCGAGCAGGAGCAGCGTCGTCGCCGCGTTGCGCGACTTCGGCTTCCGGAATGCGGGGACACCGTTGCTGATCGCTTCGACTCCGGTGAGCGCAGCGCATCCCGACGAGAACGCGCGGGCGATCAGGAACGCGAACGCGATGCCGTACAGATGGGAGTCCTCGGCCTTCAGCTCGAACCCTGCCGACTCCGCGTGCAGGTCTTCACCGAACACGTAGACCCGGATCAGGCCCCACGCCAACATCAGGACCATCCCGATCATGAAGGCGTAGGTCGGAATCGCGAACGCGGCACCGGACTCACGAATGCCGCGCAAGTTGATCGCGGTGATGAGCACGATCGCGACGACGGCGAACAGAACCTTGTGCTGGGCGACGAACGGAACAGCGGAACCGATGTTCGACGCGGCCGCCGAGATCGAGACGGCCACGGTCAGGACGTAGTCGACGAGCAGCGCACTTCCCACCGTCAGGCCTGCGGTCGGACCGAGGTTCGTGGTGGCGACCTCGTAGTCGCCGCCGCCCGACGGGTAGGCGTGGACGTTCTGTCGATAGCTGGCGACCACGACGGCCATCACGACACAGACGGCGAGGCCGATCCACGGAGTGAACGCGTATGCCGAGATACCCGCGACGGACAGAACGAGGAATATCTCCTCGGGTGCATAGGCGACGGACGACATGGCGTCCGAGGCGAACACGGGTAGAGCGATGCGCTTCGGGAGCAGAGTGTGGCCGAGCTTGTCGCTGCGGAACGGCCTGCCGAGCACTAGCCGCTTGGCGGCTGTCGAAAGCTTGGGCACGGTGAGAGCCTAGGCGCACTCGTCGCCGATGCGGTCATCAGGAGCGTGGAAACGATCGACTCGGGACACCTCCGCTCGATTCAGCTCACGCGGACCGATACGTTGGTGCTGGCCGGTGGAGACTTCTCGATCCGGCGACGAACTGATCCGAGGGGAGCTACAGCGGTGTACGTAGTGGTGATGGGGTGTGGCCGCGTCGGCGCATCGCTGGCCGGCGCACTCCAGCGGATCGGCCACGACGTGGCGATCATCGACCGCGACGAGAACGCGTTCCTGCGATTGGATCCGACGTTCGACGGCCTGCGCATCGTGGGTATGGGGTTCGACCGTGACGTTCTCGTGAAAGCAGGCATCGAGAGGGCGGAGGCCTTCGCGGCCGTCTCGTCGGGCGATAACTCGAACATCATCGCCGCGCGCGTCGCGCGGGAGACGTTCGGCGTCGACAAGGTCGTCG
The DNA here is from genome assembly GCF_900188125.1 of Rhodococcoides kyotonense. Classification (GTDB taxonomy): domain Bacteria; phylum Actinomycetota; class Actinomycetes; order Mycobacteriales; family Mycobacteriaceae; genus Rhodococcoides; species Rhodococcoides kyotonense. The sequence goes on from NZ_FZOW01000001.1 coordinate 301,942, forward strand.
CCCGGATCTACGACGCCAAGCGCGCCGCGGTCTACGAGCGGCTGGGAATCCCGACGGTCGCGACGGTCCCGTGGGCGACCGACCGGTTCCTGCACAACCTGTTGCGGGACGATCCGACCACGAAGTGGCGTGACCCGTCCGGCAGTGTCGCAGTGGTCCTGCTCGAGATCAACGACGGCTGGGTCGGGAAGAAGCTGACGCTGCTCGAGGAGTCGACGCGATCCCGAGTCGCGTTCATCATCAGATTCGGCACCGGGTTGCTCCCCGACAAGAAGACGGTCATCCAGGCCGACGACGAGATCTACGTCGCTGCGGTGTCCGGAACGGTGGCCGAGGCCATCGCACTGGCGAGCAACCCTCCCCCGTCCGACGACTAGTCACATCCGCCCCTGAAACGAACGGGAAACCATGAGAGTCGCAATCGCCGGCGCCGGCGCCGTCGGCAGATCCATTGCCCGCGAGCTGATTCGCAGCGACCACACGGTCATGCTCCTCGAACGCAAGCTCGACCATCTCGACCCGGACGCCATCCCCGACGCGGAGTGGGTCCTCGCCGACGCATGCGAGCTCCGACTGCTCGAGGAGTCGTCACTCGAGACGTACGACGTGGTGATCGCCGCGACGGGTGACGACAAGGCCAACCTCGTTCTGAGCCTGTTGGCCAAGACCGAGTTCGGTGTGAATCGCGTGGTGGCCCGCGTCAACGACCCACGGAACGAGTGGTTGTTCGATGCGTCCTGGGGCGTCGACGTCGCCGTGTCCACACCGCGAATGCTGGCTTCACTCGTCGAGGAAGCCGTCTCCGTCGGTGATCTGGTGCACCTGATGACATTCCGGAAGGGACAGGCGAACCTCGTCGAGGTGACGCTGCCCGAGAACACCCCACTCGCAGGCAAGCCGGTCAAGAAGCTGTCCCTTCCGCGAGACGCTGCGCTCGTGACGATCCTGCGTGGTGGACGAGTGATCGTTCCCCAGCAGGACGACCCGCTCGAAGGCGGCGACGAACTGCTGTTCGTCGCGTCGGTCGAAGTCGAAGGCGAACTGCGCGCCGCCGTCGGTCTGGTCTAGGCGTTCAAGGCTCGGTCTGCCCGTCGCACGGCCCAGAACGTGACGAGGAGCGCGACGCCGGTCAGAGGCCAGCCCATCGCGATACGTGCGATCGCAAGCCATCCGGTGTGATCGGAATCGTAGAGCTGCGACTGAACCACGTAACGAGCAGCGAAGACGAGTGCCCAGGCGAACGTCGCGATGTCGTACGCGTACACCGAGCGGCGGTTGGTCCGCCAGGTCGTACCGGTGCCGTTCAGATATCCCCAGGCGACGCCGACGAGCGGCCACCGCGCGACGATCGAGAGCACGAACACGGCCCCGTACAACAGGCTCGTGTAGATGCCGAACAGGAAGTATCCCTTGGCATCTCCGGTTCGGTAAGCGATGAAGGCGCAGATGCCGACGCCGAAGAATCCCGAGATCGCCGGTTGGATCGGGGTGCGCTTGACCAATCGCCAGATCATCACGCCGAGCGCGACGGCCAGTGCCGTCCAGATCGCAGCCGTCAGGCTGTCGAAAATACTGTTCACCGGCACGAAGACGATGACCGGCAGCGTCGACGACACGAGGCCCGACAGGCCGCCCATCTGTTCCAGAACGGTTTCTTTTCTGGGGGCGGGCACAGTCTTCTCGGTCTCCGGCGCGTTCTCCGCATCCGGTACCGTTCGTGCTTCCGGGGCTCTGCCGTCGCTGTCAGTCACGACATCGAGGGTGCCATACGCGAGAACTCAGGATTCGTCGCGGAGTTCGTAGTAGGGGTTGTAGACGATCTTACGGCCGTCGCGTACTCCGACGCGGCCCTTGATCATCACTGTCTTGCCGGGCTCGATACCGGCGATCTTGCGGCGGCCGATCCACACCAGCGTGACCGGGTCGGTGCCGTCGAAGAACTCGGCCTCGATGTTGGCGTTGGCTGCCTTCGAACACGTCTCCACGCTGCGAAGTCGCCCGAGCATGGTGACTTCCTCGCCGCGAGAACAGTCACATGCGCGGCGCGCTCCCGACGCTTCCGACGTCTCTGCCATTTCTTCGGCGTCGAGTTGATCGACGTCCTCGGTCAGCTTCCGCGTGAGTCGGCGGAAATATCCTGCGGCAGCGGGTGCCATGGTGCGCTCCTGGAGCATCTGCGACCGGTGCCCGGTCGCGTTGTAGGCCTGTACAACGGCCACTGTAGACCCGCGGGGCTCGCGGGGCCAACCTGCCGGTGCCGCACCGGCGACTTGCTCCGAGCGGGCACAATCGGCGGAATGAAATGGGCCACACATGCCGTCGTTCTTCCCGGTACCGGCTCGGACGCGCACTTCGCGCACGACGCCTTCGCGTCCGCTCTGACCAGTGTCGGAACGACCACGCTTGCAGTCGATCCCGACCCGCGTCGCGTCGTCGCGAGCTACGAGGACGCGCTCGACGACGCGGTCCGCTCACACGGTCCGATCCTCGTCGGCGGCATCTCGATCGGCGCTGCCGTCGCGGTGTCGTGGGCGCGTGAACACCCGGGCGCAGTCGTCGGAGTGCTCGCGGCTCTGCCGCCGTGGCTCGGCGAACCCGCCGACGCACCGGCTGCACTCAGCGCTCGATATACGTCCGCCAGATTGCACGAGCTCGGACTCGCCGAAGTGACCGCAGGCATGACAGCGTCCTCACCTACGTGGTTGTCCGACACGTTGACGCGTTCGTGGGCGTCGCAGTGGCCCGATCTCCCGAGTGCGCTCGACGAGGCAGCGAACTACGTCGCCCCCACGATCGACGAGCTTCGGCGAACTGCAGCACCGACCGCGATCGTCGCAGCGGTCGACGACCCGGTGCACCCGGTCGACGTCGGCCGTACGTGGCACGCGGAGTTGCAGAAGTCGGCGTTGACGACGGTCACTCTCGACGAGATCGGCAGTGACCCAGGTGTTCTCGGACGTCGAACGGTCCACGCTCTGGCATCGCTGCTCCAGAATCGAGCGGACCGTCCCGACTAGCGTCAGCCGAGTTGCTGCATCGCCGAACCCGATGTGCCGCGGCGCGGCCCTTCGGTCGGGGCAACCGGAGCTGCAGGCTGAGCTGCGGCGGGTTGCGCAGGCTGCCCTGCTTGCGGAGCGGCCGTCTGCTGTGCAGCCTGTTGCGCCTGCTGTTGCTGGGCCGCGGCGAGCTGCGCGGTCAGTGCCGCAGGCAGGACGACGGGAAGGGGTGTGCGCACCGGGTGCGGTTCGGTGCCGCGATCGACGATCGTCTGCGACAACACGTTTCGCGCGATCGAGACGAGCTGCGAATCGAGTCCGACTGCGCCCGACGGGCCCGCCAGCACACAGCGGACCATCCAGCGGTACCCGTCGATTCCGATGAATCTGAGGTCGGCATTCGCGGTGACGGCGCGCAGCTCGCGACCCCACGGGCCGGTCTCGACGCTGACCTCGGACTTGTCCGCCCGCAGCGACGCAGCCAGGTCCGCTGCGACCTCGCGCCACTGGCCCGGCGACTTCGGGGCGGCGTAGGCGGCGACGGTGATGCGCCCGTGCTGCGTCACGACGTGGACGGCCTGAGGCGCGCCTGCTCTGTTCATCTCGACCTGCAGTTGCCCGCCCTCGGGCAACGGAACGAGGACCGAACCCAGGTCGAGGCGAGTCTCCACGAGCGTCTCTCGGCTGTCGTCGACCTCGGTCAGGTCGAATGGACCGAGCGCCGGATCGAGGTTCGTCACCTCGTCCGCCTCGTCGCCGATCGACTCAGTGGCGGAGTCGTCGACAGCGTCGTTCACGGGCGCCGCGTCGGCAGCCGCATCCTTCTTGCGCCGTCCGAACATGATCAGTCTTCCTCTCGAGTCAGAGTGCGCGTCGATCCGGCGGCGGCCGAGTCGGTCAGGCTCGCGTGGCCTCCGCTCGATCCATAGCCACCGGAACCGCGCGTGGTGTCGTCGAGAGAATCCACCTCGACGAAGGAGCAGAGTTCGACGCGCTGCACCAGCAGCTGCGCAATTCGGTCACCGCGAACCAGGTGGATGGTCTCGCGCGGATCCAGATTGACGAGGCAGACCTTGATCTCACCGCGGTAGCCGGCATCGATCGTTCCTGGCGCGTTCACGATCGAGAGCCCGGACCGCGCCGCGAGTCCGGACCGCGGATGGACGAGCCCGACAGTGCCGAGCGGCAGTGCGACGGCGATTCCGGTGCCTACGACCAGCCGCTCACCGGGAGCGATACTCGCGTCGGCAGTGATGTGCAGGTCGACACCCGCGTCGCCCTCGTGGGCTCGCGTCGGCAACGGCAGACCGTCGTCGAGGCGCCTCAGTGGAATGGCCGGTGAATCGGACATCACCGGAACGTCGTCACGTCTTGCATCGTCGCTCACGTGGTCCGAGACTACGCGCCGCGGTCGGTGACTCCCAGCACGGCACGCAGCACCTTCGCGACTGGCACGTAGTCTGGAGTGCGTGCCACAGGACTCACGCCCCGATCTCGAACACTCCGCCGATTCTTCCGACGCGACGGACGCGCCGGCCGTCGTGTATTCGGAGAAGTTGTGGGTGCCGCTGTGGTGGTGGCCCGCAGGCCTGGCCGTTGCGGCGTTGCTGGCCGCCGAAGTGCACATGGGCGCCCCTGGTTTACGTGCCTGGCTCCCCTACGTCCTGCTGCTTCCGTTCCCGCTGTGGGCGCTGTACTGGCTGAGCCGCATGCGGGTCGAGGTGATCGAGGACTCTCAGGGCAATCGGGAACTGCGTGTCGGGCGTGCGCACCTACCGCTCGACGTGGTCGATCGCGTGGCCGCCGTGCCCGGAACAGCAAAAAGTGCGGCACTGGGAAGGCAGCTGGATCCCCTTGCCTTCGTTCAGCACCGCACTTGGGTCAAACCGATGGTCTTGATAGTTCTCGATGATCCCGACGACCCCACCCCCTACTGGCTGGTCAGTTCCAAGAGACCTGACGATCTGGTTGCTGCACTGGCCAAGCCCACCCCCGGAGATCGCCAGTAGGCGATCTCGGCTTTCCAGCACGTCGGCCGATCCGTGTGGATCGGTCGCGCAGCCGCTATCGCGAGCAGCTGCTGTATCGAGCAGCCGTTCGTCTAAGCGGCACAGTCACGGCAGACGAGCACGCCGTTCGCATCGCTTGCAAGCCTGCTCCTGTGATGAACCAGGAAGCAGCTCGAGCACGTGAACTCGTCGGCCTGCTTCGGGACGACACGGACGGACAGTTCTTCTCCGGACAGGTCTGCACCCGGAAGTTCGAACGATTCCGCTGTGTCCGACTCGTCCACGTCGACTACCGCGGACTGCGCCTCGTTGCGACGTGCCTTCAGTTCTTCGAGTGAGTCCTCGGAGACATCGTCGGATTCTGTTCTTCTCGGTGCGTCGTAGTCGGTTGCCATTGTTCCTCTAACCCCTCGTCTTCTTTCGTGATCTCCGGTGGTGCTGCTGTCGACGTCCAAGCTCGGTCGCCGGCTGTGAGGAGGCGTTTTGCGTTGCTCCCACCGTCCTTGTTCGTGTTGAACGCACGAGAACCTCGTAAGGTGCCCGAAACCACCGGGTAATGCCCGATAGATCTCGGCCCGAAACACACTTCGGCCCTCAGAGGCGATCCCGCTTTCCACCGATTCGTCTCTGTTCTGAAACCACCGGGGCCGCCAGACAATAGCCGAAGCTACGTCGTTTGACGAAACCGAACCGCCGAAAACGTCGAAATCGGTCGTGCAGGGGCAAGAACAACGACACGGCCCGTGCCATTCCCGCGTAGCCGAACCCCGACATTCGCGGCGCCACGCCGACAGACGCAGCCGGACTTTCACCAGGGAACTAGAGTGAGCGGGCGCGATGGGACACGTTCGCATCGCCGTAACCGAACCGCACGACGGAAAGGCGTATCCACACCGTGGTTTCTCTGATCACCGAAGGTAGTTCGGTCGACGATCGCGGACGCCCGTTCCGTCGTAGGCGCGGCCTCCCCATCCTCATCGTTCTCCTCGTTCTCGCATTGCTCGGCGTCTTCACGTGGATCCGAGTCTTCACCGGAGGCGAGACCGTGACGGCGACGGTCGAATGCAACGCGCCGTCCACGACACCGGCCGCGGACGGCACCGTGCCCGCGGAACTCGGTGAACGCGTGGACCGCTCGACGCTTCTCGACTCGGAGCCCGCGGCGCTGTCCGCGACCCGCGTACGCGTGTTCAACGCGAACGGCGAATCGGGGCAGGCCGCCACCGTCGCCGCGGAGTTGAGCGACTACGGCTTCGCGAGCGCGCCGGACGTACAGGTCGGCAACGATCCGGTCTACACCGACCAGAACATGCAGTGCCAGGGCCAGATTCGCTTCGGCGCCGGCGGAACGGCAGCTGCGAGCGCCGTGTGGCTCGTGGCACCGTGCGCCGAACTCATCCAGGACAGCCGCCAGGACGACACCGTGGATCTGGCTCTCGGAACGTATTTCAAGGATCTGCAGCCGAATTCGGACGCCGAGTCGGTTCTGCAGTCCTTGGCGGGAGTCACTCCCGGAACTCCCGCCGCACCACTCGACATCGATCTGCTCGACGCTGCCCGCCAGGCGAGCTGCTGACGACCGTGGTCGTCAGTCGGACGGAATCGGTGCGAGCGCGCCGATTTCGTCCAGCATCGCGGTGAAGTCCGCGTCGATTCCTCGCGCAGCCGCGACCGTGACGGCACCGTCTGCACTCGACGAACTCGGCGACGGCACACGAACAACCGCGCCCGCCTCCTCCGCGATCAACGAGCCTGCTGCCCAGTCCCACGGACTGAGCCCGTGTTCGAAGTGCGCGTCGACCGCACCCGACGCAACCATGCACAGATCCAATGCCGCCGAGCCGACGCGTCGGATATCCCTGACACGCGGTAGCAACTCACCGATCAGGCGTCCCTGCACGGTCCGGCGACCGGCCGAGTACCCGAACCCGGTGGCCACCAACGCAAGTGAGACGTCGGTGATCGGATTGCAGGTCAAGGTCGTGACCGTGCCGTCGGGTGCCGTCGCGTGTGCACCCGACCCTCGCGCTGCGCTGTAGACGATGTCTCGGGCGACGTCGACGACGACCCCGACGACGCTGACGCCGTCGATCTGCGCGGCGACCGAAATCGCGTATGCGGGAAGCCCGTACAGGAAATTGACGGTCCCGTCGATCGGGTCCAGTACCCATCGGATGCCCGCGACGGAGTCGGTGCGGCCGCCACCTTCCTCGCCGAGGATGGCGTCGTCGCCGCGCCGCTCGGCCAGCAATCCACGCAGAACCTGCTCGGTTTCGGTGTCGACGATCGTGACCGGGTCGGTCGGCGTGCTCTTGGTCTGCACGGACACCTCGTGCCCCGGCGTCGGATCGGCGTCGGGGCCGAAGACCTCGGGACGTCGTACGCGCACGTGAGCGGCTGCGGCCTGCGCCACTTCCACCGCCACGTCCATCAGCGACGACAACAGGGCCGCATCGTATTTCGTCGGGAGTCGGGGTGAGGTAGCTGGGTTGGACACACACCTATCGCATCACACGAGACGCCGCGGGCACCACCCGTGCACGAGACGCGGACGCAACCGAACTCCGAATCCGTCCTCGGCCCACTATTCTCGTCAATGGCATTACACGGCATCTCTCGATTCCCACGACACCAGGAGCATGCGCCACATGACACAGGCAGGTTCGGGATCGCATTCCGCAGGCGACACGCAGCGACACGGATTCGGTGTTGACGTCGGCGGCAGCGGCATCAAAGGGGGCGTCGTCGACCTCGTCACAGGTGAGCTCGTCGGCGACCGGTACAAAATCGAGACACCCCAACCCTCGACGCCGGAAGCCGTCGCCGAGGTGGTCGCCGAAATCGTGAAGTACTTCGATTGGACGGGCCCCGTCGGAGTGACGCTTCCCGCCGTCGTCACGGCCGGTGTGGCGCGTTCGGCAGCGAACATCGACAAGGGCTGGATCGACACCGACGCGAAGGCGCTCTTCGCACGAACGATCGGCAACGACCTGATCACCGTTCTCAACGACGCCGACGCCGCAGGTGTGGCCGAGGACCGCTACGGCGGCGGCAAGGACAAGAGCGGCGTGGTCGTACTGCTCACGTTCGGCACCGGAATAGGCTCCGCCGTGTTGCACGACGGCGTGCTTCTCCCCAACACCGAGCTGGGCCATCTCGAGGTCCACGGCAAGGAAGCCGAGCATCGCGCTGCGTCGTCGGTCAAGGAGAGAAAAGAACTCTCGTACAAGGAATGGGCCAAGGAGGTGTCGAAAGTCCTCGAGACGTTCGAGGCACTCCTGTGGCCGGATCTGTTCATCGCCGGCGGCGGAATCAGTCGCAAGAGCGAGAAGTGGATCCCGCATCTGACGAACAGAACACCCGTGGTGGCGGCCACTTTGTTGAACACTGCCGGCATCGTCGGCGCAGCTCTCGCGGCCGACACAGCCGCCGCAGGAGGCCACGCTCGGTAACAAACTCTTCACGGGTCGTTACAATGGTTGATGCCGGTCTGCACGCCGGCACAATCGACAAGACCTCTCCGCCGGAAACAACTCTGGCGTGACGCCGCACGACACCGTCACGAAAGGGCGTACGTGGCAGCCACCGATATCCGTCAGACCGTGGATTCAGCAACAGAGTCTGCGAGCCCTGCACCTGCTGCGGAGGCACCGAACGGAGCCGTCCCACCGGCGACCAAGGCCGCACCGGCGAAGAAGGCCGCAGCCAAGAAGGCTCCCGCCAAGCGCGCGGCAGCCAAGAAGGCTCCGGCGAAGAAGGCCACTGCCAAGAAGGCTGCGGATGCTTCCGGCACCGATGGCGACGAGGACTCCCCGGGTATCGACGACATCGATATCTCCGAGGGCGACATCGCAGCTGCCGCCAACGACGTCGTCGAGGTCGTGGCGACGGACGACGACAGCGAAGAGGACGGCACGTCCGAGCCCACCGCGGAGGACAAGGCGTCGGGCGACTTCGTCTGGGACGAGGAGGAGTCCGAGGCTCTTCGTCAGGCCCGTAAGGATGCAGAGCTCACCGCGTCGGCCGACTCGGTTCGTGCGTACCTGAAGCAGATCGGCAAGGTCGCTCTCCTCAACGCCGAGGAGGAGGTCGAACTCGCCAAGCGCATCGAAGCAGGCCTGTTCGCCACCGAGAAGATGCGCGAGTTCGCCGAGAAGGGCGAGAAGCTTCCCGTTGCCGCCCGACGCGACTACACGTGGATCTGCCGCGACGGCAACCGCGCGAAGAACCACCTTCTCGAAGCCAACCTTCGCTTGGTCGTCTCTCTCGCCAAGCGGTACACCGGGCGCGGCATGGCGTTCCTGGACCTCATCCAGGAAGGCAACCTCGGCCTGATTCGCGCGGTCGAGAAGTTCGACTACACCAAGGGTTACAAGTTCTCCACGTACGCCACGTGGTGGATCCGTCAGGCGATCACCCGCGCCATGGCCGACCAGGCACGCACCATCCGTATTCCGGTGCACATGGTCGAGGTCATCAACAAGCTCGGCCGTATCCAGCGTGAGCTGCTCCAGGATCTGGGCCGCGAGCCCACTCCGGAGGAGCTCGCCAAGGAAATGGACATCACGCCGGAGAAGGTGCTGGAGATCCAGCAGTACGCGCGTGAGCCGATTTCGTTGGACCAGACCATCGGCGACGAGGGCGACAGCCAGCTCGGCGACTTCATCGAGGATTCCGAGGCCGTCGTCGCTGTCGACGCGGTGTCGTTCACGCTGCTGCAGGATCAGCTGCAGTCGGTGTTGGAAACGCTCTCCGAGCGCGAGGCCGGCGTCGTTCGACTGCGTTTCGGTCTCACCGACGGCCAGCCGCGCACGCTCGACGAGATCGGCCAGGTCTACGGAGTCACGCGCGAGCGCATCCGTCAGATCGAGTCGAAGACCATGTCGAAGCTTCGCCACCCGTCGCGTTCGCAGGTTCTGCGCGACTACCTCGACTGACAGAAGTTCGTACACGAAAACTGCCGTCCCGGATTCACCGGACGGCGGTTTTCGTCTGTCACAGAGCAGGCGGGGCGAACGAACCGTCGCTGTCCGGCAGGTACCCCTGCACAGCGGTCACGGCTGCGGACGGAAGCGGACCGTACAGATGCGGGAACAGCATCGACTCCGGGTCGTCGGCGACACCGGGTTCCCACCGAACCGGCGATGCGAGTAGTTCCGGGTCGAGTACGAGCAGGACGATGTCCCGGCGTCCGGCGAACAGCCGACCGGCCGGTAGGTGAACCTGTTCCGGTGTCGACAGGTGGATGAACCCCGTCTCGTCGTAGTCGGCCGGGCGACGAAACCCGGACGCCTGCGCGGACACCCATTCCTCTGCGCTGCACATGTGCAGCAGAACACCTGATGAATTCGTCACTGACCGATCCTACGAGGACGGCACGACGTCGTGGCCACTCAGCTGTGAGCGAACACGAAAGCGACACCGCACGGCTCGCCAGCAGCAGCAAGACATGTTTCGTGTTAGTGACAACACAAAGAAACGCCCTCGGGAACAACGCATGACGCCCAAACGTCTGACAGAGTGAACAAACCGCGCCATACCGACGCGGCGGACCGGCCCCAGGCAATCGGGTCATACCGAAAGCCAGTACGGAGGAGTCATGCCCGGAACATTGACCAGCCCACAATTGACAGCAGCCGACCGGTGCGACCGGTGCGGTGCAGGGGCTCGTGCACGTGTTGTGCTCTCGACCGGTGGAGAACTCCTGTTCTGCAACCACCACGCCAAGGAGCACGAAGACCGGCTGCGTGAGATGAACGCAACGGTGATGACCGAATCGGACTCTGCGGTGTAACCGGCTCGCCTCGGTAGAAACACCAAGAACGGGTGGCTCCAACTGGAGCCACCCGTTCTTCGTATCCGTACCTCACTACATCTTGCGCAATTGCGCGATGCGTTCACCGAGCTGATCGGCCGTCGCCATGGCGGTGGGCGGCCCACCACAGATGCGTCGTAGATCGCCGTGAATGACTCCGTGCGGCTTTCCCGTGCGGTGGTGGTACACCGCGACCAAACTGTTGAGTTCACGCCGCAGACCGGCAAGCTGGCCCGCCGTGGACACTCGTTCCGTGACCGCCGCAGGCGCAGGCACCGTCGGCTCCACCGTGCTCGGCTTGTTCATCTGCTCCTGCTGACGCTGCCGCAGCAGGTCTCGCATCTGCTTCGCATCCAGTAGCCCTGGCAGCCCTAGATAGTCTGCTTCCTCGTCGCTACCGGAGAACGTCGCCGTTCCGAACGAGGATCCGTCGTAGATGACCTGATCGAGTTCGGCGTCGGCACCGAGAGAGGTGTACGCCTTCTCCTCGTCGCCCGGTTCGTCCTTCTGCTTGTTGGCGTCGGCGAGCAGTTCGTCGTCGAGGCCGTCCTTCTCGCGGTGCGGCTTTCCGAGGATGTGGTCCCGCTGAGCCTCCAGCTGGCTGGCGAGGTCGAGCAGCACCGGCACCGACGGGAGGAAGACGCTCGCCGTCTCTCCCGGCCGCCGCGACCGCACGAAACGACCGATCGCCTGGGCGAAGTACAGAGGGGTCGACGCACTGGTCGCGTAGACGCCGACCGCCAGGCGCGGGACGTCGACGCCCTCCGACACCATGCGCACCGCGACCATCCATTTCTGGGTGCCCTTCGCGAACTCCGCGATCCGTGCAGACGACGTCGGGTCGTCGGACAGCACGATGGTCGGAGTTTCGCCGGTGATCACTTCGATCAACTTCGCGTAGGCACGCGCGACCGTCTGGTCGGTCGCGATGACCAGGCCCCCGGCGTCGGGCATTCCGCCGCTGCGGAGCTGTCCCAGGCGAGTGTTGGCGGCCAACAGGACTGCGGGCATCCAGTCGCCCTGCGGGTCGAGCGCAGTGCGCCATGCCCGCGCGGTCTGTTCCGCGTTGAGTGGCTCACCGAGGCGTGCGGTGTACTCCTCCCCCGCACTGTCTCGCCACCGCGCTTCGCCGGAGTAGGCAAGGAACACGACGGGACGAACGACGCCGTCCGCCAGCGCATCCGAGTACCCGTAGGAATGGTCTGCGCGCGAGCGCATCAGCCCGTCGCTGTCCGGCTCGTACGTCACGAACGGGATCGCGCTGTCGTCGCTGCGGAACGGCGTACCGGTGAGCGCGAGACGGCGGGTCGCGTCGGAGAAGGCTTCCCGGATTCCCTCGCCCCAACTCTTCGCGTCACCGCCGTGGTGGATCTCGTCGAGGATGACCAGAGTCTTCCTCGCCTCGGTGCGGACGCGATGCCGGAACGGGTGCGACGCGATCTGCGCATACGTGACGACGACGCCGTGATAGTCGCTCGACGTCTGGCCTGTCGAATTGGAGAATTTGGAGTCGAGCGCGATCCCCGACCTGGCCGCGGATTCCGCCCACTGATGCTTGAGGTGTTCGGTCGGGGCCACGACGGTGATCTGGTCGACCGTGCGATGCGCCAGCAGTTCCGATGCGACGCGCAACGCGAACGTGGTCTTACCGGCGCCCGGCGTCGCCACGGCGAGAAAATCCTTGGGTGCCGCGACCAAGTACTTGGTCAGCGCACGCCTCTGCCACGCACGTAGCGGCGTGCCCCCTGGTGACGTCCCTGTGCCGGCGGTTGTCTGATCTGTTGTATCGGTCATGTCCGCGCTCACTGGCCCCCGGTTCCTGGCATCGATCGAAGTCCTCGTTTGCAATTGGAATGAGAAGCGGTAGCCCTGCAATGTCCGCGGTGGAGCCTATCGCTCCCCACCGACCGAATCCGAATCGCAGCGAGCAGGATTCGGCGACTCGCCGAGCGACACGGGCGGGGCGGGATGGGCATTCGGGCGCGTCGTCAGGAATGCTGGAGGGACCATGAGCGAATCTGCAGGCGAGAGAGTCCACGACGAGAGGCTGTCCAAGCGACGCCCGTTCCATCTCGTCTGGACTGTGGCTCTGCGCACAGCGAGCAAGGCGTGGGACGACTCGATCTTCAGCAAGGCAGCGACGGCCGCGTTCTGGCAGACGCTGTCGCTCCCCCCGTTGCTGCTGGGTGTTCTCGGCAGTCTCGGATTCGTGGCCGGATGGTTCGGACCGAACACGATCGACATCATCGAATCGAAGATCATCACGTTCAGCAGCAGTGTGTTCAGCGACTCCGTCGTCGACGGCATCATCGAGCCGACGGTCCAGGACATCCTGCAGCAAGGCCGCGGCGAGATCGTCTCGGCGGGATTCCTGCTCTCGTTGTGGGCTGGGTCGTCGGCGATCTCGACGTTCGTGGATTCCATCGTCGAGGCCCACGGCCAACAGGATGCTCGAAATCCGATCTGGCAGCGCATCTTCGCGCTGCTGCTCTACGTCGGCTTCCTCGTCGTCGCGGTGTTCGTGCTGCCCCTGGTCGCGCTCGGACCGACGTTCGTGCAGAGGATTCTGCCGGACTCGTGGTTCGAGATCGGCAGCGAACTGATCGACTTCTTCTACTATCCCGCGGTCGGGCTTCTGCTCATCGCAGGACTGACGACGCTGTACAAGGTTGCGCTGCACAAGTCGTTGCCGTGGCATCGCTTGCTCGGCGGTGCACTTCTCGCGGGCGTCTTCTTCATGATCGCCAGCGCGGTGCTGCGGATCTATCTGACGTACATCACCAGCACGGGCTACACGTACGGCGCCTTGGCCACCCCGATCGCGTTTCTGCTGTTCACGTTCTTCCTCGGATTCGCGGTGGTGCTCGGCGCCGAGTTCAACGCGACGATTCAGGAGTTCTGGCCTGCCCGTGCGACGCGCATCGACCAGATGAAGGAATGGCTCGCAGCGCAAGCTGCGTTCGAGGAGTCGCATCCCGTGACCGTCGTCGCCCGACGCCTCGCGACGGGTCCGATCCGGATAGTCGGCAAGAATCCGTCGGTGCCTCTGTCGGAAGGCCCCGAACAGGGCGCCCCCGAACAGCCCGACCCGCGCGCCGAGACGGACGGCTCACCGACCGACGTTCGCGAGGCACCCAAGGAGAACCAGGGTCGACGAGGTCAGTCGCCCTTCTTCAACCCCTCGTAGATCTTCTTGCAGTCCGGGCACACCGGCGAACCCGGCTTCGCGGACTTGGTGACCGGAAACACTTCTCCGCACAGGGCGACGACGTGCGTGCCCATCACAGCGCTTTCGGCGATCTTGTTCTTCTTGACGTAGTGGAAGAATTTCGGCCGGTCGTCGTCGGTGGTCTCGTCGGGCGCAATGTCGGGACGTTCCTTGGTCTGAGTGCTCATGATTCGATTATTCCGCACGGCGCCGTCCGAATCGAACGGATGCGACAAGTGCAATTCGGCGGCGCGAGTGCAACAGTGGAGACATGACGAGAACACCGGGGTTTTCCGGCTCGGCCGAGAGCGGCTCGGCCCGTAACCCCGTATTGATCACCGAGGCCGAGAGTTCGGTCGAGGAGCAACACCGGGCGCGAGTGCGCAAGTACATGTTCATCATGTCGTTCCGCATTCCCGCGCTGGTGCTCGCTGCCATCTCGTACGGCATCTGGGCGAACCCGTGGATCGCGATGGCGATCGTCGGAGTATCGATTCCCTTGCCGTGGATGGCAGTCCTCATCGCCAACGACCGCCCACCCCGCACCAAGGACGAAGTCAGCAGATTCGACGGCCGTCGCGGCGATCGACGCGAGGTCGAAGCCCGCGCACACCGTGTCATCGACCAGAGCGACGACTGAGTCCGGAGCACCTCGGCTGCCACACGGCCCAGCTGAAAGACTGGGCTCGTGACTACAACGCTGCTCTCGATCTGCCCGGCTCTGCGTACCGCGTTCGAACGCACCCGATACGACGCCGATTCCCTGCTCGAGGCGCTCGGTGACGCTGCGCATGCGGCACTCGGCCGCAGCGAGCCCGTACCGATTCGGCTGGCCAGCCACACCAAGGGTGATCTCGGCGTCCTCATCCGACTGTTCCTCCTCGTCGACGACATCGACGAGAACGACGCCGCGCGAGCGCTCGCGCCGCTGACCGTCGACGCCGCCGTCGAGGCAGGTCTGCTGGATCGCGTCGTCGAGGGAACGGTCCGAGCCCTGCTGGACGTCAGGCCGCTCGACGCAGGCGACGGCACGCGCTGGATCGTCTCCGATCTCGACGGCAGCATGCGACCCGCACCGACGGCGCCCGATCACGTGCTGGGCGTCGGACAGGCGTCGTTGTCGCTGCTGCGCGGAACACCGACGACACACGTACGCGACGTCCTCGACGTCGGCACCGGGTGCGGCGTTCAGGCGGTGCACGCCGCGGGGTACGCCGATTCGGTCACCGGCACCGACATCAGCGAGCGCTCGATGCAGCTGGCCGCCGTGACCGCAGCGTTGAACGACCTGTCGCTCGAGCTGATCTCCGGTTCCTGGTTCGAACCCGTCGCCGGACGCACGTTCGATCGCATCGTCGCCAATCCGCCGTTCGTCGTGGGACTCGGCACCGTCGAGCACAGCTACCGGGACTCGGGCATCGACCTCGACGGCGCGTCGCAGCTGATGATCGGCGAGGCACCGAAGTATCTGAAACCCGGAGGGACGGCAGCAATTCTCGCGTCGTGGCTGCACGTCGACGGCGAGGACTGGCGCGCGCGGGTGGCGTCGTGGCTGCCCGATCACGGCGTCGACGCATGGATCCTGCAACGAGACGTTGCGGATCCTGCCCTGTACGTCGGCACATGGATGCGCGACGGTGGTCTGGATCCGAAAGACCCGGCCAACGCTGCACTCGCGCAATCGTGGCTCGATCACTTCGCCGCCGCGGATGTCTCGGGCATCGGGTTCGGGTTCGTGTACCTGCGCGCGACCGACCTGCCGACCGACGTGCTCGCCGAGGATCTTCGACATGCGTTCGACGATCCGCTGGGCAACGAGGCGATCGCCTACTTCGACCGGTTGACGTGGTTGCGCGAGAACGACGTCGCCGAATCCGTCTTCGAACTCGATCCTGCGACGGCACTGGAGCATGTGTCGCTTCCGGGCGACGACGGGTGGCGGACCGAGGTGATTCGTGTGCACCGAGGCAACGGGCCGAACTGGCAGCACGAGATCGACGACGTCGGCGCCATGTTGCTCGCCGGAATGCGCGCGGGTGGTCTGCCGTTGAACGAACTCGTCACGCTCCTCGCCGCAGCTCATGGGTTGGACGAGGATGCGTTGTCGGAGGCAGCGCTCGAACTGACCGTGGCGCTCGTCAGGCACGGCCTCGTGGTGCCGTCCGGGGTGGTTCCCGCCTGAGTTCCCCTCCGGTGCCTTCTCAGCAACTTCTCAGGACGTGCGAGGGATAGGGCCTGGTCAAGCGGGTATCACGTGGTGGTGCGGTGGGAACTTTTCGAGCTCGCCCGGACGTTGATCCCTATGAGACACCACCGATCAGGAGGCAAGTCATGACAAGCCCCAGCACCACGACCCGCCCACGTCCCACCGATGCCGATCTCGACGCTCAGAGCCCGGCAGCCGACCTTGTTCGCGTCTACTTGAACGGCATCGGCCGCACTGCGCTGTTGACCGCGGACGAGGAAGTGGATCTGGCCAAGCGAATCGAAGCTGGGTTGTACGCCAAGAACGTTCTGGAGAATTCCAAGCGCCTCACGGCGGCGAAGAAGCGCAATCTCGCGATCATCGTCCGCGACGGAAGCGCCGCGCGCAGTCACCTCCTCGAGGCGAACCTCCGTCTCGTCGTGTCGTTGGCCAAGCGCTACACCGGTCGTGGAATGCCGTTGCTGGACCTGATCCAGGAGGGCAACCTCGGGCTGATCCGTGCGATGGAGAAGTTCGACTACGCCAAGGGCTTCAAGTTCTCGACGTATGCCACCTGGTGGATCCGTCAGGCCATCACACGCGGAATGGCAGATCAGAGCCGCACGATCCGTCTGCCCGTCCACCTCGTCGAGCAGGTGAACAAGCTCGCCCGCATCAAGCGTGAGCTGCACCAGCAGTTGGGCCGCGAGGCAACCGACGAGGAACTGTCGAACGAGTCGGGCATCGCGGTCGAGAAGATCGCCGATCTCCTCGACCACAGCCGCGATCCGGTCAGCTTGGACATGCCGGTCGGTAGCGACGAAGAGGCGCCTCTGGGCGACTTCATCGAGGACTCCGAGGCCACGTCGGCCGAGAACGCGGTCATCGCCGGGCTCCTGCACAGCGACGTGCGTACCGTGCTCGCGACGCTGGACGAGCGTGAGCAGCAGGTCATCCGCCTGCGCTACGGCCTGGACGACGGTCAACCCCGCACTCTCGACCAGATCGGCAAGCTGTTCGGCCTGTCGCGCGAGCGTGTGCGTCAGATCGAGCGTGAAGTGATGGTCAAGCTTCGTCAGGGTGATCGCGCCGAGAAGCTTCGGTCCTACGCCAGCTGATTGCCCTCACGGGCACACGAGCAGGTGGCGCCGCGGTGAGGATTCCCGCGCGCTCCACCGCGAGGCGGTGGCCGGTCCGGCTTTCTCTCCCCCTCTTGGGAAAGTCGGCCCGGCCTCCTCTCGGAAATCCGCTACCGCAGTCGTCGCGGACCTAGATCGTTTCGGGTCGGTTCGGGACCGAGACGTAGCCGCGCATCGGTGATCTGAGCACCGTTCGCCGACGCGAGAACGGGCTCGCACGCCAACTCCCTGATCTCCGGAATGTCGTCGGCCATGGCAGACACCCGCTGGACCAGGTCCACCAAGGCACTCTTGTTCACCGGAACCGCGTTGCGGTAGCCGGACAACAGAGGTGCTGCTTTCGGCGCGTCGATCAGTTGAACCGACTCGTCCTCGGTCAACGGCAGTACTCGGTAGGCACGATCGCCCAAGAGATCCGAGATCACGCCGGCCAAGCCGAACGAGATCAGCGACCCGAAGGACGGGTCGTCCTGAACACGAACGACGCAGCCGATCCCCTTGGCTGCCATCTTCTGTACGTGCAGCAGCGGTTCGCCGGAATCGGCGGCAAGAACGCGATACGCGGCTCGGACAGCGTCCCCACTGGTCAGATCGAGGCGAACTCCCCCGAGGTCAGGTCGGTGGCGCCACTGCTCCCCCGTCGCCTTCATCGCGACCGGATAACCCAGATCCTCGGCAGCCTCCACCGCTTCGTTCTCGTCCGTCACCGCTCGGAACTCGACGACGTCGATGCCGTAGCACGACAGCAGTTCGGCGGCTTCGAAATCGGACAGCCACCGATTCTGCCCGGCCAAGCCACGAACGAGGGCCGTCGCACGCTCGGTGTCGATGCCGTTGGGGCGGACGGGTGAGGATGCAGGCCTGCTTCTCCACGCGGCGTAGCGCCACGCCTTCCCCAGCGCCGTGACGGCACGTTCAGGGCTCGAATACGACGGTACGGACCCGCGAATTGGATGGCCCTCGTCACCGCGGACGGCAAGGACGTCCGGAATGCCTTCCGTCGCGAGGAACGTCGTCAGGACCGGCTTGTCGGCTCCGCGCACGGCCGCTCCGAGCGCCTCGGCGAACGGTTCCACCGTCACCGCCACAGGAGGAACGAACACGACGATGACCGAATCCACGTCGTCGGCGGCCAGCGCGTCGGCCACCGCACGTGCGAATTCCTCGGGACCGGCTTGTGGTCCGACGTCGATGGCAGCGCCTGCGTGCAGGCCCTCGGCGCGCGCTGCGTCGACCGCGAGCACACCGAGCGCAGTCGAGTTTCCGACGACCGCGACACGGGGGCCGGTCGGCAACGGCTGGTACCCGAACAACACTGCGCAGTCGAACAACTGCGCAATGGTGTCGACCTGGATGACACCCGCTTGTTCGAACAACGCCTTGACGATGGTGTCGTCGATGTCGGGACCGGTGGCAAGTGCAGGAGGAACCGCACCACGCCCACTCTTGACGGCGACGATCGGTTTGGTGCGCGCGACGCGTCGGGCGATACGCGTGAACTTGCGTGGGTTACCGAAACTTTCGAGGTACAGCAGAACGACGTCGGTGGCCGGATCGGAATCCCAGTACTGCAGGAGATCGTTGCCCGACACGTCGGCCCTGTTTCCCGCCGACACGAAGGTCGACAACCCCAGGCTCCGCTTGGCCGCCTGATCGAGAATCGCGATACCCAACGCTCCCGACTGACAGAAGAATCCGACGCGCCCCGGCATCGGAAGGTGCGGTGCCAATGTCCCGTTGAGCGCGAAGTCGAGGTCGGTATTGGCGACGCCGAGCGCATTGGGGCCGATCAGTCGCATCCCATGAGCTCGCGCAGCACGGACCAGACTTCGTTCCTTCTCCTGACCTGCGACACCGGTCTCACCGAACCCTGACGACACGACGACGAGCGCCTTGACGCCTTTGTCGAGACAGTCGTCGAGGACCTCGTCGATAGCCTCGGCTGGGACCGCAGCGATTGCCAGGTCCACCGAATCGGGGATGTCGTGAACCGTCGGATACGCCCGGACGCCCCGCACCGACCGGTGGTCGGCGTTGACGGGATACACCGGTCCCGTGAACCCGGCCGCGAGCAGATTCGCCAGTACCGCGTTGCCGACTTTGGAACTGTCGGTCGACGCGCCGATCACGGCAACGGAGCTGGGGCTCAACATGTTTCGCACACTGCGCGCCTCGGCAGCACGTTCGCGCGAATTGCGCACCGACAGAAGGGCTTCGCTGGGGTCGATCGCGAATTCCAGTCGTAGAACACCGCCTTCGAAGCTCCGGCTGACCTGATAGCCGGCCTCGCGGAACACGGTGACCATGTTTCGGTTCTCGGCGAGCACCTCGGCGACGAACTTCTCGACGCCGTTCTCGGCCGCCGCTCCGCCCAGATGTTCGAGCAGAATCGGCCCCAACCCTCGACCCTGGTGCGCGTCGGCGACGACGAACGCCACCTCCGCAGAGTTGCCGTCACCCTCCGGAAGTCGCTCGTATCGACCGACGGCGATGATGTCGTCGCCGAGGATGGCCACGAACGCCACCCTCGACCGATGATCGACCGTCGTGAAGTTGAGGACGTCGCGCTGCGGCATCGTGGGGTACGGCCCGAAATACCGCAGGTATCGGGTGCGTTCGGACAGCCGGCTGTGAAACGCGACCAGCGCGTCGGCGTCGGACGGCACGATCGGGCGAAGGTGCACGACGCCACCATCCGATGCCAGGACGTCGGCGACCCAATGTTTCGGGAACGACGTCTCGGCCTTCAGTCGTTCGCGGTCTTTCGCCGTGGGTTCAGTCACGTGGATCTTCCGGGTCGAGGCCGAGCAGCGGGAACGCCGCGCGGCGGGTTGCGAGAATGGCGGAGTCGACGCGCTCGAGAGCACGATCGGGTGCATCGGTCCCGCCCGCGGCCGCACCACCGGGGCCGTCCCATGCGGGATAGTCGACGTCGCCCCCGTCCCCCATCACCTGAGGCAGGTCGATGCTCGGAGCCAAGGACCTGACCTGTTCACGCCATGAGTCCGGCAGAGCGAGCATCGGGTCGACGGGGCGACCCAGTGCCGCGGCGATCAGATGGGTCCACGCGCGAGGCACGACGCGAACCAACCCGTACCCACCACCACCGACAGCGATCCAGCGTCCTTCGGAATGCTCGTCGGCGAGATCGCGCATCGCCAGGAACGCCGCGTTCTGTCCGTCCACCGTGAGCGCCAGGTCCGCCAGCGGATCCTCGCGATGGCTGTCGACGCCGCACTGGCTGACGATGATCTGCGGCTTGAACGCGGCGATGGCACCAGGCACGACGGCGTGGAATGCGCGCAGCCACAACCTGTCTCCCGTACCGGGCAGGAGCGGCACATTGATCGACATGCCTTCGGCAGCGCCCGATCCGACCTCCGTGGACCACCCCGTGTTGGGCCACAGTGTGGCCGGGTGCTGGTGCAGCGACACGGTCAACACTCGCGGGTCGCCGAGGAAAGCATGTTGCACACCATCGCCGTGATGGGCATCGACGTCGACATAGGCGATGCGATCGAAACCGTTGTCCAGCAGCCACGAAATCGCGATCGCCGCGTCGTTGTAGACGCAGAATCCCGACGCCCAATCCGGCATCGCGTGATGCATTCCTCCGCCGATGCTCACCGCTCGTCGTGCTCTGCCCGCCGCGACCTCACGCGCGGCTGCCAGAGTGCCGCCGGTCAGCATCGCGCTGGCTTCGTGCATCTGCCGGAACACGGGATTGTCGTCGGAACCAAGACCGTGCTCCACCGAATCGGGGTGCAGGATCGACAGCCCTTTGTCGGGTGCACGTTTGACTGCCTCGATGTACGCGGGCGTGTGGATGCGCAACAGTTCCGTGTCACTCGCGGCCGTCGGTTCGACGAGTTCGACGCCGTCGAGCACACCGATTCCACGTGCAAGCGCCATCGTCAGGTCGAGTCGCGTCGGGTTCATCGGGTGGTCGTCACTCCACCGATACGACAGGTAGTCGGAACTCCAGACGACGATGTCGTCGGCGACCGCCGCGTGGAAAGGGGGCGGTCCGGCCGCCGGGTCTGCCATGACGGCAACGCTACTTGTCGGCGTGACGCAGTGCGAGCAACGACCCGCATCGGCACGGGGTTACCGACCGGTACTCGGTCGAGGCACGCGGACCCGTCGACCTACGACGCCAATTCAGGCCAGGCGACGGTAGAATCGGCCAGGACGAAGGGGTTGAGTGTGAAGGATCTGGTCGACACCACGGAGATGTACCTCCGGACGATCTACGATTTGGAAGAAGAAGGCGTCGTGCCGCTGCGTGCACGCATCGCCGAGCGCCTCGAACAGAGCGGTCCTACCGTCAGCCAGACAGTTGCGCGTATGGAACGCGACGGGCTGCTCTCGGTTGCGGGCGATCGCCATCTCGAGCTGACGGAGAAGGGCCGCAGTCTCGCCGTGTCGGTGATGCGCAAGCATCGTCTGGCGGAGCGACTTCTGGTCGACGTCATCGGACTTCGGTGGGAAGACGTGCACGCCGAGGCGTGCCGTTGGGAACACGTGATGAGCGAGGAAGTCGAACGCCGTCTCGTCACCGTGCTGAACAATCCCACCACGTCGCCGTACGGCAATCCGATCCCCGGCCTGGAAGAGCTGGGGCTGGGCCAGCCCGTGGCACAGCACGAGGACCTGATCCGATTGACGGATCTACCGCACGGCCAGTCCACGGCCGTCGTGGTGCGCAGGCTTGCCGAGCACGTGCAGTCGGATCCCGAAGTCATCTCGCAGTTGCGTGATGCAGGCGTGGTTCCTGATGCACGGGTTACAGTCGAGGCGAAGGCTGGAACGGTCACGATCACCGTCCCCGGCCACGAAGGCATCGACATTTCCGAAGAAATGGCCCACGCGGTTCAGGTGAAGCAGGTTTAGGAAGACTCTCGTCGGACTCCGACGGCCTGTCCTCACCGACCGGCCGTCGGCCCGACGAGGAGCGGACAGTGAAACTTTTGGTGACCGGCGGCGCCGGCTACGTAGGCAGTGTGTGCGCCGCAGTGTTGGCCGAACGAGGACACGACGTCGTCGTCGTGGACAGTCTCATCACCGGCAATCGCGACGCCGTTCCGCCCCAGTGCACGTTCGTCGAGGCGGATATCAAGGACGTCGCGTCGTCGATCCTCACCGGCGCCGGTTTCGACGGTGTGTTGCACTTCGCGGCACAGTCTCTCGTCGGTGAATCGGTGGTCACGCCCGACAAGTACTGGTCCGGCAATGTCGTCACGACGTTGGCGCTGCTGGACGCCATGCGCGAATCGGGAACTCCCCGCCTCGTGTTCAGCTCGACCGCCGCAACCTACGGCGAACCCGAACAGACCCCGATCACCGAAGCCATGCCGACGGCGCCCACCAACCCGTACGGTGCCACGAAACTCGCGATCGACCATGCGATCACGTCCTACGCCAACGCCTACGGACTCGCCGCGACATCTCTGCGGTACTTCAACGTCGCCGGGGCGTACGCGGGATTCGGCGAGAATCGCGTCGTCGAGACACATCTCATTCCTCTCGTGTTGCAGACCGCGCTCGGCCAGCGCGCCAAGATCTCCGTGTTCGGCAACGACTGGCCGACTCCCGACGGCACTGCCGTGCGCGACTACATCCATGTCGCCGACCTGGCCGAGGCACACATCCTCGCCCTGGAATCGTCGGCGCCCGGATCGCACCGGATCTACAATCTGGGCAGCGGAACCGGATTCTCCGTGAACGAAGTCATCGAGGCATGCAAGAGGGTCACCGGGCTCGACATCCCCGTCGAGCAGGCTCCGCGACGCGCAGGCGATCCGGCCGTGTTGATCGCATCGAGCGAGCGTGCCATCGCGGACCTCGGGTGGACCCCTCGATTCACCGACCTCGACGTGATCGTCTCCGACGCGTGGACGTTCCTCCGCGACCTCGGCGACCGATCACATGCTGCCGCGAAAGCCACCATCTGAGCCGCTCAGGTAGTAGCCAGCGGTAGAGGTAACTCGACGCCACAGAGCTCGGCGGTCGCGTACCCACTGAACGCGACCTCACGAATGAGCTCGGGCCCTGCTCCCGCGGCGAGCGATCGCTCGAGCAACGTGGCGAGCGAATACTCGGCATCCGCCTCCAGCGCGATGTCGAGCGCCACCGTTGCGGTCGCACCGTCGCCCCTGGCGTAAGCGCTGAACGCGAGAAGTGTCGCGGCAGTAGCGCGTTCGGGTGCGGGTAGAACACGTGCGAGCTCCGACCACAGCATCTCGGCGACATAGGCGACGTCGGTCAGTACGAGCGCGAGCACGCTGTCGCGAACCATCACCCGGTTCAACGCGATTCCGATGCGTGCCGCCTCGTCCGGAGTCGGGTTCACTGCCAGTGGCGCATCGGGCGACACCGAGCCCGCCGACTGGATGAACTGCAGAATCTGCGTGAGCTGGGGCGCGTCGGACTCGGGTTGTTCGGCGCGTGCCTGTGGCATGAGCGCCGACACCCGACGGCTGACGTCGTCGTCGACCGGCCGGAGGACCTCGGCGAACGCCGCGCGGGACGGAAGTACCGAGCGCCCCTCCAACGCGTAGGCCAATGTGAGCGGCGAGGTCCGAGGGTCGGGGATCGTGCCCCAGTCGTCGTACCCGTCCAACGACGCCCATTCGGACCCCGCAGCGATCTCCGGTGTGAACAGCACTCGAAGTATGTCGGTGCCGCGCTCGGCGAACTCGTCCATCAAGCACTGTCCCAGAACCTGAAATCTCGTGTCGCACAAGAGACCTGTCTCGGGTACGGCTCGATCGTCGACGACGAAGGCGATCGCGTCGTGCACGTCTTCGTGGTGGCACTGAGCAGCGAAGCGGCCGATCACATCCATCATCCTGTCCGGGACGGCGTACAGAAACCCGCCGTCCACGGCGTGGCGCACGGGAATGTCGAGGTCGTGCCGCATGACGGTTCCGGCGGTGAACGTCCCTCGCGGATCGGTGTCGAGGCACATCACCACCAACGACCGTTGCGGGACGAAGCCGAGCATGGCGGGAAGTGCTGCGATCAACTCGCCGAGCGCGTCGAAGCTGACGGTGACGGGGGGTGTCGGTCGATCGTCGGAGTGTGTGGTCATGAGATCGAGACTGGCCCCGACCGGCAGACCGGAGTCTCCCGTCACCAGGGGCGGAACGGACCCCTGTGGAACGCCACGTCACCTGTGGACAACCCGCCACGGCGGCCCGAAAAACCACGTCGGTGTGTCGGCACCCTGTGGTACTGCGAGTCAGCCTGCTTTGACCTTCTGCACCGCAGCGGTGAACAGCTCGTCGAGCGTGGCCGCGTCGGGTGCGGAGTCGTCGAACGACATGTAGGTCGCAGCAACCCGCGTTCCGTCGATCTGGGCCATCAGCGTCAACATCGACTGGGTGACCGTTTCGGCACCCGAACCCGACGACACCGTCTGCTTGACCGCGAGGGTGTCGTCCGCATCGATGGGCGGCGCCGGAGTGATCGTGGACCGAATGGTGGAGGTGGCACCGGATTTGGTGGCCTCCACCTCGGCGCACGTGGTCAGCTGCTCTTCACGAGCGGACAACGGCTCGTCGACGGCGGTGAGTTCTATCGAGATGGTCGCGCGGTTGGCGTTGTCCGTACCCACGACGAGTGCGGCCGACGTCGGGTCGACCGGCTTACAGCCCGCGGGACTCACCTCGGCTCCGGCCGGAATTCCGGTGAGGTCGGGCAATGCCTGACTGATCGCCTGCGGCGGCAGCACGATCGCGTCGTACGGCGCCGGGAACTGCGACGGGTCGATCAGGAGAGCATTCAGATCGGCGTCACCGGTGTCGGTGTTTCCGGGCACCGCGGACGCGTCGGCGCTGCTCGGCGACGGTGTACCTGCCACGTTCGAGCCGCAGCCTGCGAGCGCCAGCGTTGCGATCGCACCGAAGGCGAGCAGTATCGGTCGAGAGGTCGATACGGAACGGCGCAACACGGAAAGGACCTCCAACGGTCTACGGCGGGTTTGTCCGTTCCACCTTCTCATTCGGGGAGGTTGCCGGGCGGGAGGCACGCGGAGAGGCGGCTGCTCCGCCCCTACGTGCGTAGTCGGCGCCGAGACCGACTACGCACGCAAGGACCGAAGCAGAGCCTGCAGACCGATCCCGTCTGCACAGTGCGCAGCTGTATCAGCTTCCGCGTTTGATCCATTCCTCCAGGTGCGGCGATTCCTCGCCGATGCTGGTGCCGTCGCCGTGGCCGGTGTTGACCTTCGTGTCGGCGGGCAACGCGAACAACCGATCTCGAATCGATCCGATGATCGTCGGGAAGTCGGAGAACGACCGACCTGTCGCACCCGGACCTCCGGAGAACAACGTGTCCCCCGAGAACAACTGGCCCGCTTCGGGTACGTACAGGCACGTCGACCCCGGCGAATGTCCTGGCGTGTGCAACGCGACGATGTCGGTTCCCGCCACCGAGATCCGCTGAGAGTCTTCCAAGATGCCGTGCG
Organism: Rhodococcoides kyotonense; assembly: GCF_900188125.1. Lineage (GTDB taxonomy): Bacteria > Actinomycetota > Actinomycetes > Mycobacteriales > Mycobacteriaceae > Rhodococcoides > Rhodococcoides kyotonense. The sequence goes on from NZ_FZOW01000001.1 coordinate 327,764, forward strand.
ATACACCCGGATGGGTCTGCTCCCACAGCACGTCATCCGCGGGATTCAGCAGAATCGGCGCATCAAGCGCACGGGAGAGTTCCGGTGCCACGGTCACGTGATCGTTGTGTCCGTGTGTGCACACGATCGCCTTGACCGTCCTGCCTGCGACGGCGTCGATGATCGGGCGGGCATCATGAGCGGCATCGACGATCACCACCTCGTTGTCGTCACCGATCAACCAGATGTTGTTGTCGACATCCCACTCACCGCCGTCGAGAGCGAACGTCCCCGACGTGACGACCTTGTCGATACGCAGGCTCATAGTTCGACCACCGACCGCAGCACCTCACCCTTGTGCATCTTCTCGAACGCAGCCTCGATGTCCTCGATACCGATCCGCTCGGTCACGAACTTCTCCAGCGGCAACCGCCCCTGCTCGTACAGATCCACCAGCAGCGGGAAGTCACGCTCGGGCAAGCAATCTCCGTACCACGACGACTTCAGCGATCCACCGCGCGAGAAGAAATCGATCAACGGCATCTCCAGCGTCATCTCCGGCGTCGGCACACCCACCAGGACAACCGTGCCCGCCAGATCACGGCCGTAGAACGCCTGCTTCCACGTCTCCGGACGACCCACCGCGTCGATGACGACGTCCGCACCGAACCCGCCGGTCAACTCCTGAATCGCTTCCACCGCATCGAGCGTCGACGCGTCGACGGTGTGCGTCGCACCGAGATCCTTCGCCCACTCGAGCTTGCCGGGATCGCGATCCACAGCGATGATCGTCGTCGCACCTGCGAGACGGGCACCCGCGATCGCCGCATCCCCGACGCCGCCGCACCCGACCACCGCGACCGAGTCACCGCGCGAGACGTTGCCGGTGTTCATCGCCGCACCGAGACCGGCCATGACACCGCAGCCGAGCAGACCGACGACCGCGGGATCGGACTCCGGATTCACCTTCGTGCACTGACCCTCGTGCACCAACGTCTTGTCCGCGAACGCACCGATCCCCAACGCAGGCGAGAGCTCCGTACCGTCCTCGAGCGTCATCTTCTTCGACGCATTGTGCGTGTCGAAGCAGTACCACGGCTTGCCCTTCTTGCAGGCCCGGCACTCACCACACACCGCACGCCAATTCAGCACCACGAAGTCGCCGACCGCGACGTGGGTGACCGCGTCACCGACAGTCTCGACGATGCCCGCGGCCTCGTGACCGAGCAGGAACGGGAACTCGTCGTTGATCCCGCCCTCGCGGTAATGCAGATCGGTATGACAGACCCCGCACGCGGAAATCTTCACCACGACGTCGTTCGGACCTGGATCCGGAATGACGATCGTCTCCAGAGAGACCGGCTCACCCTTCGCCTTCGCGACGACGGCACGCACCTGCTGCGGCATTGCATCCTCCACTTTCGACAGAATTTGTCCTTACATCAAGCCTTCCACAACTCATGCATGCGTAGCGACATACGCACCCGTCAGAGAGCTGTTCACGAGGATGTGACCCGCCCGGCATGCGAACTTTGCGTGAGCGGAGTACCTATGAGCCATGTCTGCAGCGATGGAGTACGACCTCGTCGTCATTGGTTCCGGCCCGGGAGGCCAGAAGGCAGCGATCGCGGCTGCGAAGCTCGGCAAACGCGTCGCCATCGTCGAGAAGGGCAAGATGCTCGGCGGCGTCTGCGTCAACACGGGAACCATCCCGTCCAAGACGCTGCGCGAAGCCGTGCTCTACCTGACCGGAATGAATCAGCGGGAACTGTACGGCGCGAGCTACCGCGTCAAGGCGAACATCACCCCCGCCGATCTCCTGGCACGCACGACCCATGTGATCGGCAAGGAAATCGAGGTCGTCAGATCGCAGTTGCTGCGTAACAGGATCGAACTCATCACCGGGACAGGCAGTTTCCTCGATCCACGCACGGTCGTCGTCGACGATGCGCAGCGCGGCGAGCGCATCACCGTCACGGCAAAGAACGTCGTCATCGCCACCGGAACGTCGCCGGCCCGGCCTGCGGACGTCGAGTTCGACGACTATCGGGTTCTCGACTCCGACGGAATCCTGAACCTCGAATTCATCCCGGCGTCGATGGTCGTCGTCGGTGCAGGTGTCATCGGCATCGAGTACGCGTCGATGTTCGCAGCCTTGGGCACCAAGGTGACGGTCGTCGAGAAGCGCGACACGATGCTGGACTTCTGCGACCGCGAGATCGTCGAATCGCTTCAGTTCCATCTTCGCGATCTGGCGGTCACCTTCCGCTTCGGTGAGGCGGTGACCGCAGTCGACGTCGGGTCGTCGGGCACGATCACCACTCTCGCCAGCGGTAAGCGCATACCGGCCGAGGCGGTCATGTATTCGGCGGGACGCCAGGGCCTGACCGATTCTCTCGACCTCGCGAACGCCGGACTGGAAGCAGACACGAGGGGAAGAATCTTCGTCGACGAGAACTTCCAGACCAAGGTCGATCACATCTACGCCGTCGGGGACGTCATCGGTTTCCCTGCGCTCGCCGCGACGTCGATGGACCAGGGCAGACTGGCCGCGTATCACGCGTTCGGCGAATCGAGCCAGGGGCTGATGGATCTGCAGCCGATCGGCATCTACTCCATTCCCGAGGTCTCGTACGTGGGTGCGACCGAAGTCGAACTGACGAAGAACTCGGTCCCCTACGAGGTCGGCGTGTCGCGATATCGCGAACTCGCGCGCGGACAGATCGCAGGTGACTCGTACGGAATGCTGAAACTCCTCGTGTCGACCGAGGACAGAACGCTGCTCGGCGTTCACATCTTCGGTTCCGGAGCGACGGACCTCATTCATATCGGGCAGGCCGTCATGGGGTGTGGCGGTACGGTCGACTACCTGGTCGACGCCGTGTTCAACTACCCCACTCTGTCGGAGGCGTACAAGGTCGCCGCGCTGGACGTCACGAACAAGATTCGAGCGCTACAGAACTTCGCCCAGCCGGCGCACCGCCAGGAATGACCCTCGTGGGAATGAACGAGGTGTTCCCCGCGTTCCCTTGATCGAATCGAGTCGCGCCCGCGGGTGCGCTTGGCAGGATCCCGCGTGGGTATTCTGACTCGAAGTCGGTTTCGCTTTCGACGCCGCTACGGCGACCGAAGGCGAGTCAGCGAAAGGGGTCCGCGATGGACGAGAAGTCGAGCATGTACGAACTGGAGTTTCCAGCTCCCCAGACCTCCTCCGGCGACGGCGTCGGCCCTGTCCTCGTGCACGGCCTCGAAGGCTTCTCCGACGCGGGCCACGCGGTCCGGCTTGCCACGCAGCACCTGCGCGACACGCTGGAGACGGAACTGGTCGCGTCGTTCGACGTCGACGAGTTGATCGACTACCGCTCGCGTCGCCCGACGATGACGTTCAAGGCCGACCACTTCTCCGACTACGACGCACCCGAGCTGAACCTGTACGCCGTCAAGGACAACGCAGGAGTGCCGTTCCTGCTGCTCGCTGGGATGGAACCCGACCTGCGGTGGGAGAAGTTCACGACAGCCGTGCGCTTGCTCGCGGAGCAACTGGGTGTGCGACGCACTATCTCTCTCGGGTCGATTCCCATGGCCATTCCGCACACTCGTCCACTCGGTGTGACCGCCCACTCGTCGGACAAGTCGCTGGTCTCGTCGGACCAGAGCTGGTCCGGCGAACTCCAGGTCCCCGGTAGCGTCTCGTCGCTGCTCGAGTTCCGACTTGCTCAGCACGGTCACGAGTCGATGGGATTCTCGGTACACGTGCCGCATTACCTGGCGCAGACCGACTACCCCGCCGCTGCCGAGACGTTGCTGGAAAATGTCAGTGAGGCAGGCGATCTGGACCTTCCGCTGGCAGCACTGGGGCAGGCAGCCGCGCGAGTGCGCGAGCAGGTCGACGAGCACATCACCGGCAACGAGGAAGTGCAGTCGGTCGTCCACGCGCTGGAGCGCCAATACGACACCTACGTCGCTGCTCAGGAACAGCAGTCGACGCTGCTCGCGAGCGACGAGCCGCTGCCGAGCGGGGACGAGTTGGGCGCGGAGTTCGAACGATTCCTGGCAGAACAGGGCGGATTCGATCCGGGAACGCACGAGAAGAACACCGACGACTGACATCACGAACCGACGCGTGCGCTCGTGTGTGAACGTTCACACGGGCGCACGCTTTCGTGTATGACCTGCACTGTCGTGGTCGAACCGAAACATACCTGTAACCCCGAATAGCGCTGATATGTCGCCGATTGCGCGTACTCGTGCGAGAGTCGTACTTGTAGTTGTCATTCGAATCGGTACGACCGAGGAACGCGCAAAGGGATCGGCGAGGCCACATGAGCAATCCACGCACGCGCAAGCTACGGCCCGTACCCGACGCCGAACCGCGCTTGGTCTTCAAGACCATCCACGGATACCGCAGGGCGTTTCGCATGGCCGGCGAAGGTCCGGCACTGCTGTTGATTCATGGCATCGGCGACAACTCCGAGACATGGCACGACATCGTCCCGCACCTCGCGCAGAACTACACCGTCATCGCTCCGGATCTTCTGGGGCACGGACAGTCCGACAAGCCGCGTGCCGACTACTCGGTCGCCGCGTACGCGAACGGCATGCGCGATCTGCTGTCGGTCCTGGGCATCGATCGTGTGACCGTCGTCGGACATTCGCTCGGCGGTGGCGTCGCGATGCAGTTCTCGTACCAGTTCCCGCACATGGTCGACCGACTCGTCCTCGTCTCGTCCGGTGGCGTGACCAGAGACGTCCATCCTCTGTTGCGTCTCGCGTCCATTCCCCTTGCCAGCGACGTCGTCAAGCTGCTGAGACTTCCGGGCGCGATGTCGGTGATGAGGCTGGCGGGAGATCTGGTCGGGAAGCTGAACAAGTCACCGCTACGGCCGGGCGCCTTGCTCCACGACACTCCGGATCTGGTTCGGGTACTCAGTGGGCTGCCGGACCCGACGGCCCACGAGGCGTACCTGAGGACGCTACGAGCCGTCGTCGACTGGCGTGGCCAGGTGGTGACGATGCTCGATCGGTGTTATCTGACCGAAAACCTGCCGGTACTGCTGATCTGGGGCGACCGCGACTCGGTGATTCCCATCGAGCACGCGCGTCTCGCTCATTCCGCGATGCCAGGATCGACCCTCGAGGTCTTCCGGCATTCGGGGCACTTCCCGTTCCGTGACGACCCGATTCACTTCCTGCACGTACTCGAACGCTTTCTCGCCTCGACTCCCCCGCTCGACTTCGACGAATCCCGCTGGCGAAATCTTTTGCTCAACGGTGTCGGTGAGGACATGATCACCGGCAGCGCCAGTACTCGCCTCGCCGTGCTCGGTGCCATGGGGTCCGACGAGCGCAGCGCCACCTGACACGGGGCGCCGACGCCTCCACCGGGCGCGACCCATAACCTGTAACAGTGCTTCTCACCGACCTCGTCCCTGAACCCACGACCGGTGAAGCGCAGGACCCGGACACTTTGTTCGACGTGTTCACCACATGGACATCCGATCGCGGCCTGACGCTGTACCCGGCGCAGGAAGAGGCGCTGATCGAATTGGTGTCGGGATCGAACGTCATCCTGGCTACACCCACCGGTTCGGGTAAGTCGATGGTCGCCGTCGGCGCGCACTTCGCGGCCATGGCGTCGGGAATTCGCAGTTTCTACACTGCGCCGATCAAGGCGCTCGTCAGCGAGAAGTTCTTCGCACTGTGTGACATCTTCGGCGCTCAGAACGTCGGAATGATGACAGGCGATGCGTCGGTCAACTCGGGCGCACCGATCATCTGTGCCACCGCCGAGATCGTCGCGAACCTCGCGCTGCGCCAGGGAGCCGACTCCGACATCGGCCAGGTGATCATGGACGAGTTCCACTACTACTCCGAGCCCGACCGCGGGTGGGCGTGGCAGGTCCCGTTGATCGAACTGCCGAACGCGCAGTTCCTCCTGATGTCCGCCACCCTCGGCGACGTCTCGTTCTTCCGCGACGACCTCACGCGCCGCACGGGCCGCGCGACGACGGTGGTCTCCGGCTCGGAACGCCCAGTGCCGCTGATGTTCTCCTACGTGACGACGCCGATCGGCGAGACCATCGAAGAACTCGTCGACACGCATCTGGCTCCCGTCTACGTCGTGCACTTCACGCAGGCCGCAGCCCTCGAACGTGCACAAGCGCTGACGAGCGTCAACGTCGCATCGAAGGAGGAGAAGGCTCGGATAGCCGAGGCGATCGGCCAGTTCAGGTTCACGACGGGCTTCGGCAAGACGCTGTCGAGACTGGTCCGCCACGGCATCGGTGTGCACCACGCGGGCATGCTGCCGAAGTACCGACGGCTGGTGGAGAAGCTGGCGCAGGACGGTCTGCTCAAGGTGATCTGCGGAACCGACACCCTCGGCGTCGGCATCAACGTTCCGATCCGCACCGTACTGTTCGCCGGACTGACCAAGTACGACGGTGTACGTACCCGCCAGTTGCGCGCACGTGAGTTCCATCAGATCGCGGGCCGAGCAGGCCGCGCCGGATACGACACGCTGGGTACCGTCGTCGTCGAGGCGCCCGAGCACGACATCGAGAACGCGCGACTCGTCGCCAAGGCCGGTGACGACCCGAAGAAGCTGAAGCGTGTGCAGCGCAAGAAGGCTCCCGACGGGTTCGTGTCCTGGGGCGAGCCGACGTTCGACAGAATCATCGCGGCCAGCCCGGAACCGTTGCAGTCGAGGTTCACGGTGAGCAACTCGACTTTGCTCAATGTCATTGCGCGCCCGGGCAATTGTTTCGACGCGATGCGTCACCTCCTGGAGGACAATCACGAGAGCAGGCCCGCGCAACGCAGACACATTCTGCGTGCCATCTCGCTGTACCGAGGCCTGGTCGCCGCCGGCATCGTCGAGCAACTCGACGAACCCGATGCCGACGGTCGTCGCGCACGGCTGACGGTCGATCTTCAGCCCGACTTCGCTCTGAACCAGCCGTTGTCGCCCTTCGCCTTGGCGTCGTTCGACTTGCTCGACGCCGAATCTCACACTCACGCACTCGATGTCGTGTCTGTCATCGAGGCGACGCTCGACGACCCTCGGCAGATCCTCATGGCCCAGCAGCATGCCGCGCGCGGCGAGGCGGTCTCGCAGATGAAGGCCGACGGGATCGAGTACGAGGAACGAATGGAACTGCTCGAGGAGGTCACGTGGCCGAAACCACTTGCCGACCTTCTCGTTCCGGCGTTCGAGATCTACCGAGGCGGACACCCGTGGCTGTCGGAGGTCGCTCTGTCACCGAAGACCGTCGTTCGCGACATGATCGAACGGTCGATGACGTTCGCCGAATTGATCAGTCACTACGGCCTCAGTCGATCCGAGGGACTGGTACTGCGCTACCTCGCCGACGCCTACCGCGCTCTGCGCCAGACGGTTCCGCCCGAGGCTCGTACGGAAGAGGTGCAGGACATCACCGAATGGCTCGGTGAGCTCGTTCGGCAGGTCGATTCGAGCCTGCTCGACGAGTGGGAGAACCTCACCGACCCGGGCGAGGAACCGGAGGCGAAACCCGAGGCATACGGCGGTGATTCGCCGAAACCGATCTCGGCCAACCCGCGCGCGTTCCGCGTCATGGTGCGTAACGCGATGTTCAAGCGTGTCGAACTCGCTGCGGCGCGTCGGTGGTCCGCGCTCGACGAACTCGACGACGGCCCGGACTGGGAAACCGAGCTGGCACCGTTCTTCGACGAGTACGGCGAACTCGGGACAGGGCCCTCGGCGCGCGGACCGGCACTGTTCGAGCTGTCCGTCGGCTCGCAGCAGACGACGGTGCGGCAGATCCTCGAGGATCCCGACGGCGACCACGGCTGGTCGCTGAATGCCGTCGTCGACGTCGACGAATCGAATGCGTCCGCCGAGATCGTGTTCGACGAGATCACGATCACCGCAGGCTGACCCCTACGTCCCGAGCCCGGTTCCGACGGCCGAGATCAGCGTCGCGACAGCCGCGTATTCGTCGGCCCGCGCGCTGGATCCTCGGTGTACGAGCCCCATCGTTCGACCAGGCTTGGGATCGGCGAACTCGGCGATCCCCAAGGCGCCCTTGCTCGTTTCGACCGCGACGGCCGACCTCGGCACGAGCGTCACACCCAAACCGCCTGCAACGCACTGCACGACCGTGGCCAACGACGTGGCACGGGTGTCGCCGGCGGCGGGCGCAGCGTCCACGGACCGGCACAGGTCGAGCGTCTGATCACGCAGACAGTGCCCGTCGTCGAGCAGCAGGATCGGTTGGTCGACGAGCGCCGACAACGGCAAATCCTTCCGCCCGTCGAGCTCGTGTCCAGCGGGCACGATCAGGACGAAATCCTCTGTGTAGAGCGGTAATTCGACGACACCGGGCTCCTCGGTGGGCACCGCGACGACAGCGGCCTCGATCGCACCGGCACGCAGGGACGCCAGGAGCCGCTCGGTCTGATCCTCGACGATGAACGGTGCCAGGGATGGATACTCGGCACGCAACGCGGGCAGTAGTGCGGGAAGTACGTACGGGGCGACCGTGGGAATCAGCCCGAGACGAAGCGGTCCGGACAGACCGCCGCCCAATCCCGATGCCTCGGCGACGAATCCGTCCGCCGCCTCCAACGTGGCGCGCGCACGGTCGAGCAACTGCGTCCCGGCCGTCGTCATGAGCACTTTGCGTGTACTGCGCTCGACCAACTGAACACCGAGGCCCTGCTCCAACGATGCAAGGGCCTGAGACAGCGTCGGCTGACTCACCTTCAACCGCGTCGCCGCGGTGCCGAAATGTCGATGCTCGGCGACAGCGACGAACGCGCGCAACTGCGACAGCGTCGGTTGATAGTTCTGATCGACCATGTCCATCAGTGTATTGACACGATTCGGTAGATTCTCTGTCCATGAGCATCGAGGTTGCGGTCGTCCGTGTGTTCACCGACGAGAACGGCCGGCACGGAAACCCGCTGGGCATCGTGCAGAGCCAGGCGGTCGCACCGTCCGATCGACAATCGCTCGCCGCCGAACTCGGCTTCAGCGAAACGATTTTCGTCGATCACGACGGCGGCGCCACCGCCTCGGCAACCATCTACACGCCCGCCGTCGAACTGCCCTTCGCCGGGCACCCCACCGTCGGGCTGTCCTGGTGGCTTCGTGAACAAGGCCACCCCGTGGACACGCTCGTCGTGCCTGCCGGAGACCTGAAGGTCACGTACGTCGACGACGTCACCTCGGTGCGCGCCCGCGCCGACTGGGCTCCGCAGTTCACGCTGCACCGAGTTGCCACGGCCGACGACGTCGACGCAACCGATCCATCGACGTTCACCGAAGGACATCACTACGTGTGGTCCTGGACCGACTCCGATCGCGGCGTCATCCGCTCGCGAATGTTCGCACCCTCCATGGGCGTCGGCGAGGACGAGGCGACGGGCGCTGCAGCCGTCCGCATCACCGAAGCCGTGGGCCGCGGTCTCGTCATCCACCAGGGCCGCGGGTCTCGGCTGACCACCACCTACCCCGGCGACGGATGGATCGAACTCGGTGGACGAACGGTCGCGGATCCCACGATCACCGTGCGCTGACGGTTCCTCCGACGGGAACGTCGACCGCAATCTCGGCGCCGAGGGTCACGCCGTCCGCCAGCGGCAGACGATCTCCGCTCCAGAACTTGCCTGGATCGAACCAGTTGGCTTTCTTGTTCCCCGTGAGCAGGCCCATCGAATCATAGGTCGACGCAACGACTTCCGCGCAATACGCGGTCTCGACTGCCGCGGCGGGAGCCTCCCGCCGGACGAGCGACGGCACCCGCCCTTTGAACCATCGACCCGCAAGCTTCGCCGTCGTCGGAAACGCAGTACCGTCCATGCGCGCGATCGTGCGCATCAGTGCGTCCTCCTGCTCACGCGTGACAGCAGACCCCAATTGACGCAGCCAGCACCGCTGCTCGTACTTGGTGACCCACTGCACCACAGCCGCACGGAGATCGTGCAACTGAACGCCGCGCTGAAAGTTGCCGGTCCACATGTCCTGCAAGGACTTTCCCAATTCGGCGTGCCACATCAGAGGCGGCAGGTCGTCGACGACGACGGCCATACCGACGTGGTTGACCGGACTGTTGGTCAGCGTCTGGATCGCACGATCGGCAGCCGAGTGCCCACGAAAGATCCAGATGTCCCCGGTCCTGGTCGCATTCACCGCGGTGTCCAGGTCGATTCGCGACGCAGTCATGCGCTCCAGACTAAATGGCTCGTTCCTGCAGGCTCCACTCCTAGCCTGATTGGGTCGTTCCTGCAGGCTCCACTCCCGGCCTGATTGGGTCGTTCCTGCAGGCTCCACTCCCGGCCCGAATGCCTGCGCAGTACGGTGAAGCAGTGAAGCTCTGGAAGATCCTGGGACTCGCCGGAGTGGCGGGCGTCGCGGCCACCGGCGCACTCGTCGTGAAGTCGGAACGCGCGCGGCGCGCCTACGCACCCGACGAGGTACGGCAGCAGTTGCACAAACGATTCGAGGAAGCCTCGCCGGTCGCCGACGAGGCCCCGACCCCACCGACGCGGTTGCGCCGGTTGCGCGCCCGGTTCAGCCGAGAGCGCTGAGAATACGTCCGGCGAGCTCCTCGACCTCGGCATCGGTCATCACGAACGACGGCGAGATCTGCATGGCACCTTGGCCCGCGGCCCGCCCGGACACTCCGTGCTCACGCAGCGTCTTGACGAACGGCAATGCCTCGGCCGGGTCGACGAGTTGCACCGCTGCGACGGCACCGAGCCCGCTGCGGATCTCCTGCACGCGCGGGTGGGCCGCGAGCGGTGCGAGATGAGTGTGCAGCGACGCCTCGAGCCTCGCGGATTCCTGCAGCAGATTCTCGCGTTCCATGATGTCGAGGGTCGCCATCGCGGCAGCCGCTGCTCCCGCATGACCGCCGTAGGTGTAGCCGTGCCGCCACCACACTCCCCCGGCGAAGAACGGCTCGGCGATGTGCGGGGCGATGAAGACCGCACCCATCGGCACGTACCCCGACGTCAGCCCCTTGGCCGTCGTCATCAGATCCGGTTGCAGGTCGAACCGCGTGGACGCGAACCACGAGCCACCGATGCGGCCGAAACCCGTGACGACCTCGTCGGCGACGAACAGGACGTCGTTGTCGCGGCAGATCTGTCTCACTTCCTGCAGGTACCCCTCCGGCGGCAGATAGATCCCGCCTGCGCCGATGATGGGCTCGCAGAAGAATGCGGCGATCTTGTCGGCGCCCACTTCCTCGATGAGGGCGAGCAGGCTTTTCGCGTCGTCCCACGCCACCGTACGGGCGTCGGGCATCAGCTCGCCGTAGTTCTCCCGGTTGACGGGAATTCCGGCCAGCGCGGTGCCGGCTACATGCATGCCGTGGTAGGCCTTCTGCCTGCCGACGATCAGCTTCTTGTCCGGCTTGCCTGCTTCGTGCCAGTAGCGTCGTGCGAGCTTCGCAGCAGTGTCGATCGAGTCCGATCCACCCGACGTGAAGAAGATCTTGCTGCCGGCGACCGGGGCGATTTCACCGAGACGCTCTGCGAGCGCGAGTGTCGTCTCCGGAACGAAGTCACCGAAGTTCGAGTAGTGCGCCAGCGACCCGAGCTGCGTGGCCACGGCGTCGGCGATCTCGCGGCGGCCGTGACCGACGTTCGTGAACCACAGCCCCGCCGTCGCATCGAGGTATTTGTTGCCCTCGCGGTCCCAGATGTAGGCGCCGTCGCCTCGCGAGACGACGAACGGGCCGCCCGAGGTCACCGCGCCCATGTCGGCAAACCCGTGCCACAGCGCGGAATGAGTGGATTCGTAGGTCGGCTCGGCCGCAGTAGACATGAGTCAGAGCTTAGTCAGACAGGCTGGGGCTGCTGTGAGCCGTATCTCCACCTGGCACCGAGCCGACCGACGGCGTTCACTGCCAGAGCCATCAACACGAAAGCCACTGTCAAGACGATCAGGCCGATCACCAAGGCGACGTAACCCTGCGTGCGTGGGTCGAGAAACGGATACGGATACCAGTCGACGATCGGGCCGCGCACGAGACTGTAGATGCCGTACACGAGCGGAAAGATCAACCAGGTCAACGCCCGGGCGTCACCGATGCGCCGACGGCTCGGCGAGACGACCCAGTCGATCAGCATCACCACGGGCATGATGCGATGCACGACGTTGTTGGTCCACGCGTCCGCCACGCCCACATCGATGTTCGACAGCAGTACCGCGTAGATGATGCCGGTGATGACCATGTACAGCGTGACGGCGCCGCGAATCAACTGCCACCCGAGCTGCTGCGGGTCGACGATGCCACCGACGAGCAGCACGACGACAGTGAGGACGTTGGACAGCACGGTGAAGTAGCTGAAGTAATTGACGACCGAGAAAGTCGGCACGGCAACGCCGTCGACCAGAATCGATGCAAGCGCGGCGACGGTCAGCGCCGCGAACACAACTCGCAGAACACGAACGAGTGCGCCGGTGTGCTCGGCCGAATCGTTGTCCGTGACGACAGTCATAGCCGATTTTTGCACAGGTTGGATCGGTAACGCGGTCCACCGCGCCGGTGCCGTCACCGCCCACGGCTTATCCTGGACGGAGCATGTCTACTGAAACCGTCTCGCACCGTCGTCGCACACTCGTCGCTCGCCTCGAAGGTGTCACCCTGCGCGACGAACATCGCCTCCGCCGCAGGCTCGATCGTGCCCGGACCCCCGACGCCTTGAACGCGATCGAGAGCGACGTCGCTCGCGCCGAGATGGTCGTGACGAACCGTCGCGCCGCCGTTCCTGCCGTCGAATATCCCGAGGCCCTTCCGGTCAGCCAACGCAAGGACGACATCGCCGCCGCGATCGAGCAACATCAGGTCGTCGTCGTGGCCGGTGAGACCGGATCGGGAAAGACGACGCAGATCCCGAAGATCTGCCTCGAACTCGGCCGCGGTGTTCGAGGATCCATCGGCCACACGCAGCCGAGGCGGCTCGCCGCGCGGACCGTCGCCGAACGCATCGCCGAAGAGGTGGGCCAGAGCATCGGCGAGACCGTCGGGTACAAGGTGAGGTTCACCGACCAGTCCTCCGATTCGACGCTGGTCAAATTGATGACCGACGGCATCCTGCTCGCCGAGATTCAGCGTGACAGACTTCTCCGCCAATACGACACGCTCATCATCGACGAAGCGCACGAGCGCAGCTTGAACATCGACTTCATCCTCGGCTACCTCGCGCAGCTGCTCCCCCGACGGCCCGATCTCAAAGTGATCATCACGTCGGCCACGATCGATCCCGAACGCTTCGCGCAGCACTTCGCGCGCGACGGTGTGCCCGCCCCGATCATCGAGGTGTCCGGGCGAACGTTCCCGGTCGAGATGCGGTACCGGCCGTTGACGGTGGACGCGGGCGACACGACGATCGATCTCGATCCCGTCGACGCGACGTGCGATGCCGTCGAGGAGCTGATCGGCGAGGGCGACGGTGACATTCTCGTCTTCCTCTCCGGCGAACGTGAGATCCGCGATACGGCGGATGCGTTGCGCGACAGAAAGCTTCGCAGCACCGAGATCGTCCCGCTGTACGCGCGCCTGTCGGCGGCCGAGCAGCATCGCGTCTTCACCGCGCACACGGGGCGTCGAGTAGTGTTGTCCACCAACGTCGCCGAGACGTCGTTGACGGTGCCGGGCATCCGTTACGTCGTCGATCCAGGGACAGCACGCATCTCGCGGTACTCGGTCCGCACCAAGGTGCAGAGGCTTCCCATCGAGGAGATCTCGCAGGCCTCCGCGCGGCAACGTGCCGGGCGCTGTGGTCGTGTCGCCGACGGCATCTGCATTCGGCTGTACTCGGAAGAGGATTTCGAGTCGCGACCTCAGTTCACCGAACCCGAAATTCTCCGTACCAACCTCGCCTCGGTCATTCTGCAGATGACGTCACTCGGGCTCGGCAAGATCGAGCAGTTCCCCTTCGTCGAGCCACCGGATCCACGCAGCATCCGCGACGGCATCGGGTTGCTCGAAGAACTCGGAGCTCTGACGTCGTCGACGCAGACCGGTGAGGCCGAGTTGACGCCTATCGGACGGGAACTCGCGCAGCTTCCCGTCGACCCCCGCATGGCTCGCATGCTCGTCGAGGCCAACGCGACGGGCGCTCTAGCGGACGCACTCGTCGTCGTTTCTGCACTGTCCATTCAGGACGTGCGTGAGCGGCCTGCCGAACATCAGCAGGCCGCCGACGAGAAGCACGCCCGTTTCGCGGTCGAGAATTCGGACTTCCTGTCGTACGTCGAGCTGTGGAAGTACCTGCGCGAGCAGCGAGACGAACTGTCGTCCAATCAGTTTCGACGCATGTGCCGTAACGAGTTCCTGCACTACCTGAGAATTCGCGAATGGCAGGACTTGCACGGCCAGCTTCGCCAGATCACTCGGGGCCTCGGCTGGACCGTGCCCGAGAACGAGAGCACGCAGACCGCCCTGCACCAAGCTCTGCTGTCGGGTCTGCTGTCCCACATCGGTGTACGCGAAGGCGACAAACGTGAGTTCCTCGGCGCACGGGGTGCCCACTTCGCGATCTTCCCGGGATCGGGACTGTTCAAGAAGCCTCCCCGCTGGGTGATGGCCGCCGAACTGGTCGAGACCGGCCGATTGTGGGGCCGCATGGCCGCCCGCATCGAGCCGGAATGGGCAGAGAAACTCGCCCCACATCTCGTCAAGCGCACGTACTCGGAACCGCACTGGTCGATCAAACGTCAGTCCGCGATGGCCTATGAACGCGTCACCCTGTACGGCATTCCGCTGGCGGCGGGCCGGCCGGTCAACTATCACCGGATCGACCCCGAGGTCTCACGAGAGTTGTTCATCAGACATGCTCTCGTACAAGGGGAATGGAAGACGCAGCACCCGTTCTTCCACAAGAACCGAGCCTTGCTCGAGGACGTGGGCGAGCTCGAACACCGTGCACGACGACGTGACATCGTCGTCGACGACGACGCGCTCTTCGAGTTCTACGACGCAAGGGTCGGACCCGACGCCGTGTCCGCGCGTCACTTCGACACGTGGTGGAAGAAGGCACGTAAGGCGGCGCCCGAACTGCTGGACTTCACCGCTGCGACCGTCGTCAACCCCGATGCTGCGTCGGTGCTCGGCGGCGACTATCCGGACGCGTGGCGACAGGGCGAGATCCAGTTTCCCCTGACGTATCAATTCGAGCCAGGGTCGGCGGCCGACGGCGTCACTGCACGTATTCCGATCGCACTTCTCGCACAGGTCCAGCCGGTGGGCTTCGACTGGCTCGTTCCCGGCATGCGCGCCGAACTCGTGGCCACGTTGATCAAGCTTCTACCGAAAGCAGTGCGACGCAATGTCGTTCCCGCGCCGGACTTCGCTGCGGCGGCCTTGCGGTCGATGAAGCCACGATCCGAACCGGTCGTCACAGCGTTGGCTCGGGAGCTCTCGAGGCTCGGCAATTGCCGAATCGACCCGACCGACTTCGACGCCTCGTCGCTTCCGGCCCACCTGCGTATGACATTCGTCGCGGTCGATGCCGCAGGCACAGTCCTCGGCTCGGACAAGGATCTCGTCCGGCTTCGAAAGACCTTGTCCCCTCGCGTCGATCGCGAGGTCGCCACTGCCGTCGGTCAAGCCGAGCGCGCGCCGACGTTGGCGTGGACCTCCACATCGCTCGGCACACTCGAGGACACCGTCACGCGGTCCGTGGGTGGACAGACCGTCACGGGCTATCCGGCGCTCGTTCCCGAGAACGGCGGAGTGGCGGTGCGGGTGTTGAGCACACCTGCGCAGCAACGCGCGTCGATGCGCGACGGGACCCGCGCACTCCTGCTCGAATCCGCGCCCCGCGGCACCAAGGCGCTCCTCGCAGGCATTCCGACGAAGGAGCGCATCGCGCTCGGTCAGAACCCGTACGGAACCATCGATGCGCTTCTCGAGGATTGTCGACGAACGGCTGTCGACGAGGCGATGACAGCGCACGGAGGTCCGGTGCGCAGCCCCGAGAAGTTCGTCGCGCTGTCGAAGGCGGTGAACGCCGAGACCAGTGACCGCACGTCGCGGATCGTTGCACTCGTGCGGCCGATACTCACCGCAGCACTGGAACTTCGATCCGTCCTCGAATCCAACAACGGCGACGCGGCCGACGACGTCCGCGAGCAACTCGACGGGCTGGTGTTCGACGGGTTCGTGTTCGAGTTCGGTTCCACACGGCTTGCCGAGATCCCGCGCTACCTGCTCGCGGCAACCACGCGACTGAAGTCTCTGCCGAGCAGCGCGACTCGGGACGACGCCGGCATGAACGTGCTCGACCGTGTCTACGACGCCTACGACCGACTCCTGAAGTCCCTTCCGGAGGCACGTCGTCGGAGCGCGGCGGTGCAGGAGGTCTATTGGTCGATCGAGGAACTACGTGTCGGGCTGTTCGCCCAGGGAATTCGGACCGCATACCCGGTGTCGGAGAAGCGCGTACTCAAAGCAATCGACGCAGCCGGACGCGGCTGACTCAGTCGGAGGTGGCGGACTCGCGGTGCACGCGCAGTTCGAGGATCTCCTTCTCGAAGTCCTCGGCGGAGCTGAAAGACCGGTACACCGAAGCGAAGCGCAGATACGCCACTTCGTCGAGATCACGAAGCGGACCGAGAATCGCGAGTCCGACCTCGTGACTGGGGATCTCGGCGGAGCCGGACGCACGGACCGCGTCCTCGACCTGCTGAGCGAGAAGATTCAACGCGTCGTTGTCGACGTCACGACCTTGGCAGGCGCGTCGAACACCTTTGACGACCTTCTCGCGGCTGAACGGCTCCGTGACACCACTGCGCTTGACGACTGCGAGCACTGCCGTCTCGACCGTCGTGAAGCGACGACCGCATTCCGGGCACGACCGACGGCGGCGAATCGCCTGGCCCTCGTCGGCCTCGCGCGAGTCCACCACGCGCGAATCAGGGTGCCTGCAGAACGGGCAATGCATGTCGGAGCCTCCGTCGTAGCCGATGCACTCTCCGCAGAAACCTGTGGAACGCGTAGGACGCGCGAGAGGTGCAGGCTCCGAGAATACTCGGAGTGCTACAAACGCTGATCGATCACCCACGAGGTGGAGAGATGCCGCAGGCCCCATGGTGCGGTCATTCTCCAGCCGCAGACGGAACTGCATGTTCCACGGACGAGGATGCAGGCGCCGACACGGGCTCGAGCTGTGCTGCACGCATGTTCGCGAGCCCGACCAACGCCAGGATGACAACGGCCGTACCGACGACGCCTGCAACGGCCGCGGGCCACGAGATGTTCTGATCGGCCCCGCGCTCCTCGACGCAGGAATCCGTGGCTGCGGGCCGGGTCGAGTGCACATGCGTCGAGTACACATAGTGGCGACGCGCAGGCGTGACGCGCCGACGAGAGGGACGGGCGGACGGGCGGACCACGCGTGGGCCGGCCTGCCTCGGGGTCTCGGTCGTGATGCTCATCGGAATCTCCACTGCTGTCGACGTGACCGGATGCCGCGATGCCGCTTCATTCGATCAGGCGTTCGATGAACGCTTGTTCGAAGTTCTATCACGCACGTCCGACAAAGTCAGTAGAAATCGCGACACGGATCGAACAGATGTTTGATCGAACAGCGTCGACGAGCTAGATTCGTGTCAGAAACCACACGTCACATGAACACCACACAGGCGACGGCAGCTCACGCAGGAGGACGTACGAATGAAGGACGAGACCTCGTCAGGGTCGACGGCGGTACCCGAATCTGCCGAAACGAAGTCCACGGGATCCAAGTCCGCCGGATCCAAGACGGCCGGAAAGGGCGCTGCCAAGCCTGCTGCGGTCCCTACGGCAAAAGCGTTCGAAGGTGAGGGCACCGACATCAATGCGGGTCTCACCGAGCGTCAACGCAAAGTACTCGAGGTGATCAGGGCGTCCGTCACCGAGCGCGGGTACCCACCGAGCATCCGCGAAATCGGCGACGCAGTGGGGCTGACCTCCACGTCGTCGGTCGCACATCAACTCCGGACGCTCGAGCGCAAGGGTTTCCTTCGTCGCGACGCGAATCGCCCCCGTGCAGTCGATGTTCGTGGACTCGACGAGGTACAGGCCGATCATGCCGCCGCGGTAGCCGACGGTTCGGCGCCCGCCGAGGATCAATTGCCGACACCGACGTTCGTCCCGGTTCTCGGACGTATCGCCGCCGGTGGTCCGATCCTGGCCGAGGAGGCCGTCGAGGATGTCTTCCCGCTACCGCGTGAGCTCGTCGGCCAGGGTTCGCTGTTCCTGCTCAAGGTCGTCGGCGAGTCCATGATCGACGCCGCCATCTGCGACGGTGACTGGGTCGTCGTGCGTCAGCAGAGCGTCGCCGACAACGGAGACATCGTGGCTGCCATGATCGAGGGTGAGGCCACCGTGAAGACGTTCAAGCGGTCGAAGGGCGACATCTGGCTCATGCCGCACAACCCGCTGTTCGAGCCGATCCCGGGCAACGACGCCGCAATCCTGGGCAAAGTCGTCACCGTGATGCGCAAGCTCTGACTGTCCGGATGAACACGAAAGGCTCACAGCCGCTATGCGGCCGTGAGCCTTTCGTGTTTCTGCCGCCCCCAGGACTGAGCGAATGTGACATTCGGTCACTCCAAGTGACCGAATGCCGCCCTCACTCACCCAAGTAACCGAATGTCACCCTCGCTCACCCCATGTGACCGAATGCCACCCTCGCTCACCGCGAAAAACCGGTGCTACAGGTCCAACCCTCGGCCGATGATCTCCTTCATGATCTCGGTGGTGCCGCCGTAGATGGTTTGCACGCGAGAGTCCATGTACGCCTTGGCGATCGGGTATTCCTTCATGTAGCCGTACCCGCCGTGTAGCTGAAGGCACCGGTCGATGAGCTTGACCTGGTTCTCGGTCGTCCACCACTTGGCCATCGCGGCTTCCTGCACGGTGAGGGTGCCGTCGTTCAGCAGTTCGATGTACTTGTCGACCATGATGCGGGTGGCAGTGGTCTCGGTCGCCAGTTCGGCGAGGACGAATCGTGTGTTCTGGAACTTGCCGATGGATTTGCCGAATGCCTTGCGGTCGCGGCAGTACTGGATGGTCATGTCGAGGGCGGACTCCATGGCCGCTGCGGCGACGACGGCGATCGACAGTCGCTCCTGTGGCAGGTTCTGCATCAGGTAGATGAAGCCCATGCCCTCCTCACCGAGGAGGTTCGCGGCCGGAACACGCACGTCGGTGAAGCTCAGTTCCGCGGTGTCCTGTGCCTTCATGCCGATCTTGTCGAGGTTGCGCCCCCGCTCGAAGCCCGCCATGCCGCGTTCGACCACCAGCAGGCTGAACCCTTGCGCACCCTTGTCCGGGTCGGTACAGGCCACGACGATGACGATGTCGGCGTTGATGCCGTTGGTGATGAACGTCTTGGAACCGTTCAGTACCCATTCGTCGCCGTCGCGAACTGCCCTGGTCTTGATGCCCTGGAGGTCGCTGCCGGTGCCGGGCTCGGTCATCGCGATGGCCGAGATCAGTTCACCGGAGCAGAATCCGGGGAGCCAGCGGGCCTTCTGCTCGTCGTTGGACAGCTTGATCAGGTACGGCGCGACGACGTCGTTGTGCAGCGTGAAGCCGATGCCGCTGTACCCGCCGCGGGTCGTTTCTTCGGTGACGATCGCGTTGTAGCGGAAGTCTTCGACTCCCCCGCCGCCGTATTCCTCGGGGACTGCTGTTCCGAGGAAGCCCTGTTTCCCGGCCTCGACCCACACGTCACGGTCGACGATGTTCTGCTCTTCCCACTTCGCGTGATTGGGAGCGACGTGTTGATCGAGGAACTTGCGGTACGACTCGCGAAACAGATCGTGTTCGGACTCGAACAGGGTGCGTGCCACTTCAACTCTCCTTTACGGTGCGACCGAACGGCACAGGACCTCGCCGCCGGCGACTGGCGTAGTTCGAACCCTACGACCGTGCGGAGTGGTCAGTCGATGACCGAGTCGCGCATCATCGGTGACCGAACGAGCGGTAAGTCAGGCGGCGCGTGCGCGAGCCAGCGCGCGCACGATCGGGTAGCCGACGAGAATTCCCACCGACCCCCACGCGATGCCGCCCAGTTCCACGGATCCGACGGTCAGCGTCAGGTCGCCGATTCCCGCAACGAGCGCCGCGGCCACGACCATCAGGTTGACGGGATCGGTGAAGTCGACCTTGTTGTCGAACCAGATACGAACACCCAGCAGGCCGATCAGGCCGTACAGGACCAGCGTCGCGCCGCCGATGACCCCGGACGGGACGGTGAAGACGAGCGCTCCGAACTTCGGCGAGAAGGCCAGGATCACCGCGGTGGCCGCAGCGACCCAGTACGCCGCGGTCGAATAGACCCTGGTGGCTGCCATGACGCCGATATTCTCGGCGTACGTCGTCGTTCCGGATCCACCTGCCGCGCCGGCGAGAGTGGTGGCCAGGCCGTCGGCGATCAGTGCGTCACCGGCGAGGTCGTCGAGCGATTTGCCGGTCATGGCCGACACGGCCTTGACGTGTCCGACGTTCTCCGCGATCAGCACGATGACGACGGGCAGGGCGATGAGTACGACCGAGAGTTCGAATGTCGGTCCGCGGAATTCGGGGACGCCGATCCACGATGCGCCACGCAGGGCATCGAGGCGGGTCTGGTCGATCTCGCCGAGCACAGCTGCGAACACCCACCCGATCACGACGCCGACGAGGATGCCGAGTCTGCCGAGCAACCCAGGCCCGGCGACCGTGACGAGAAGGATCGCAACGAGCGTGACCGCGGCGACGAGAGGTTGCGCCTCGAACGACGACGTCGCCGCCGGGGCGAGGTTGAGTCCGATGAGCACGACGACGGCACCTGTGACGACGGGAGGCATGACTGCCTCGATCACCCGTCCACCGGCGAACTTGACGATGAATCCGACTGCAGCCAGCACGATTCCGACGCTCATGACGGCGCCGAGCTGCGCCGCCGGACCGTCGGCTTGTGCCGCGCTGAGCGGTGCGATGAACGCGAACGACGACCCGAGGTAGCTAGGAATCCGACCGCGGGTGATCACCAGGAACAGTGCGGTACCGATGCCCGAGAACAGCAGTGTCGTGGTCACCGGAAACCCGGTGACCGTCGGAACGAGCAGCGTCGCACCGAACATGGCGATGACGTGCTGCATGCCGATGCCGATCGTGCGCGGCCACGACAGCCTCTCGTCCGGTGCGACGACCGCTCCTGCGCCGACCGTCTTTCCGTTGCCGTGCAGGGTCCATCCGAAGTTTCGACTCACAAGGACAGAATCCTAGAGGGCGATCAGTTCAAGATCGCAGCAACCGCCGCACGAGCGGCAGTCGCGCTGTCTGCACGCACTGCCGCGGCCGCCGCTTCCGTGCACTTGTCGAACGTGACGGTCGAGAGCTTCGCCCCGACGTGCGCGACGGCTGCGGACGCCGCCGACAGCGACGTGATCCCGAGTCCGACGAGCACGCATGCGAGAAGCGGATCAGCCGCTGCCTCACCACACACTCCGACGGGCTTGCCCACGGCGGCACCGGCTTTCGCCGTGTGCGCGACCAATGCGAGCACGGCAGGCTGCCACGGATCGGTCAACGCGGCGAGCTGTGGAGACATCCGGTCGGCGGCCATCGTGTACTGCGCGAGGTCGTTGGTTCCGATCGACAGGAAGTCGACGTGTTCGAGGATGTGCTCGGCCAGCAGGGCTGCGGCGGGAACTTCGATCATGACGCCCGGCTTCAGGCCACGCTCCCGCACGTCGGCTGCGAATTCGGCGGCCTCGGCGGCAGTGGCGATCATCGGTGCCATGACCCACGGGCTCGAGTTCGTCGCTTTCGCGGCGGCTGCGATGCCGTCGAGCTGGCGGTGCAGAATGCCACGATCCTGCTCGGCGATGCGGATTCCTCGGATACCGAGCGCGGGGTTCGCCTCGTCGGCGTGATTCGCGAAGCGCAGCGGCTTGTCCGATCCTGCATCGAGGGTTCGTACGACGACCTTGTGCCCGGCGAACGCGTCGAGCACCTGCCCGTAGATCTCGGCCTGCTCGTCGACGGTCGGTTCGGAATCACGGTCCAGGAAGCACAGTTCGGTCCGGAAGAGTCCGACGCCATCGGCCGCTGACGTGCGGGCCGCTCGGGCGCCTGCGCCGTCCTGGACGTTCGCGAGTATGTCGACGGCATGACCGTCCGCCGTCGTTCCGGGGCCGCTCCACTTCGAGACGAGCTCGAGTTCCGCCTTGGCCGCAGCGACCAGTTTCACGGCCTCGTCCGCATTCGGCTCGAGCACGATGTCACCGGTCTTGCCGTCGACGAGCGCACTGACTCCGGCCGGAACCTCGTCGAGTCCGTGCGCGGCCACGATGCACGGAATCCCCAGCTGCCGAGCGATGATCGCGGTGTGACTGGTAGGCCCGCCGAGTGACGTCGCGAGGCCGACCACCAGGGTGGCGTCGAGACCTGCGGTGTCGGCGGGCGCGAGGTCGTCGGCGAACAGAATCGACGGCACCGTCGGGACGGGTACGCCGGGCTCGTCCAGTCCGAGAATCTCGGCGATCACGCGGTCACGGATGTCGCGAAGGTCGGTGACGCGCTCGGCCATGAGCCCGCCGAGCTTGAGAAACATCGACGCGATCTGTTCGGTTGCGGCCGTGGTCGCAGCCGTCGCTGCACTGCCGTTGGCGATGAGCTTCTCCGCGGCTTTGAGCCATCCACGATCCTGCGCCATCGCCGCGTTGGCCGCCAGGACCTCGGAGGCCGCGCCCGACGCGAGTTCGGCACGCCCCCGAAGTCGGGCCGCCACCGTCGCGGCTGCCTCGCGGAAACGTTCGAGCTCGGTTCCGCGCGCGGCCTCGTCGACGACGGAGGTGTCGGCGGGCCGTTCGGGGCGCTGTCCGGGCCTGATCACCGGGCCGTAGCCCACTCCGGGGACGACGGGAGTACCCCGCAGCACCGTCTCCCGCGAATCGGATCGAAGCGATCCCGTCATGTGTCCTCCTCGTTCCCTGTGTGTGGCTCGGCCCGCGTTTCCGCCGGCGTTGTGATCGAGATTACTCGTTGGTCTTGACATGTCAACAGATACGGGCGTAAAACAACATAAACCAACAGCGATTTGGAAGGAGGCGCAGGTGTACGCAGAAGAACGGCAACAGTCGATTGCAGAGCTCGTCAGCACCCGAGGCCGCATCTCCGTCGCTGATCTGTCTATTGCCTATGGCGTCACGACCGAAACCGTGCGACGCGATCTCGCCGTGCTCGATCGACTCGGCATCGTGCGTCGTGTCCATGGCGGAGCGGTTCCCGCATCGGCGCTGACGGCCACCGAGCCCGGCGTCGGCGAGCGTGAATACACGCGCGCCGAACAGAAGGATGCGATCGCGAGTGCGGCGCTCGACTACCTGCCGCCGACCGGTGGCAGCGCGGTCCTGGACGCCGGGACCACCACCGGGCGGTTGGCAGCGCTCCTCGGGACCGACCGCGAACTGACGCTCGTCACCAACTCCGTGCCGATCGCCGCCCGAGTCGCTCCGCTTACCGGAGTGAATCTGCGGGTACTCGGTGGTCGTGTTCGTGGAACGACGCAGGCGGCCGTCGGACCGGAGGCGCTGCAGGCACTCGAATGGCTGCGCGTCGACGTCGCGTTCATCGGCACCAACGCACTCAGCATCGGCCACGGCCTGTCCACGCCCGACAGCGACGAGGCCGCCGTGAAGCGAGCCATGGTGACGTGCGCCAATCACGTCGTGGTTCTCGCGGATTCGTCCAAGATCGGCCGCGAGCACCTCGTCAGTTTCGCGAGGCTGGACCACATCGACGTTCTCGTCACCGACGGCGACATCGAGGACACCGATCGTAAGAGTTTGACCGACAACGGAATCGAGGTGGTGATCGCATGATCGTCACACTGACAGCGAACCCGAGCATCGACAGAACCGTCGTACTCGACTCGGAACTGGTTCGCGGCGGCGTACATCGCGCGAGCACTACGTCTCAGGACCCGGGAGGCAAGGGCGTCAACGTCGCGCGGGTGCTCACGAGCGCAGGTGTTCAGGCGATGGCCGTGCTGCCCGCATCCACGGGTGACCCTCTGCTCGAGGCGCTCAACTCGGCCGGAGTTCGCTACTGCGCGGTCCCGTCCGACGGTCTCGCTCGCACCAACATCACGGTCAGCGAGCCGGGCGGAACGACGACGAAGATCAACGAGCCCGGATCGCCGCTGAGCGTCACGACACGAGACGCACTGTTCGACACGATCCTCGATCTCGGACGCGATGCAGCGTGGGTAGCTCTGTCCGGATCGTTGCCGCCGGGAATTGCGGGTGGCTGGTACGCGGATCTCGTTCGGGCACTGCGCACTACCTCGTGCAAGGTCGCCGTCGACACGTCCGACGAGCCTCTGTCGTCGCTCGCGACGTCGTTTCCCGAGTCGGCACCTGACCTGATCAAGCCGAATTCCGAGGAGCTCGCGCAACTGACCGGCGTCGACGCCGACGAGTTGGAGCGTGCCGCATCGGCGGGGGACCCGACCGCAGCCGTCGAGGCCGGCCGCATCCTCCTGACACGGGGTGTCGGCAGTGTGCTCGCGACACTCGGCAGCGCAGGCGCAGTCCTCGTCACGTCCGACGGCGCATGGTTCGCCAGTCCCCCACGAATCGATGCCATCAGCACCGTCGGAGCGGGCGATTCCTCTCTCGCGGGCTACATACTCGCCGACATCGAACGCTGCTCGCCCGCGGACCGACTGCGCCGCGCAGTTGCCTTCGGAACCGCAGCCACTGCACTTCCGGGTACGACACTGCCGACCCCGGATCAAGCACGCCCAGAAGCAGTCACCGTGCACGCACTCGACTCGCCCTCCATCAGTAACTCGTCCAGCACCATCCCCTCCAGTTCCTCGACACTCTCCTAGGAGCCGTCATGTCCACACCCACCAACGATCCCGCGATCATCGCGGAGGAGCTCATCCTCCTCGATGCGGACCTCGGCGAGTCCAAAGATGGTGTCATCTCACGACTTTCCGAGACGCTTGCCGCCGCAGGCCGGGCGACCGAGGCCGAGTGGCTGCGCGATGCGGCACTCGCCCGCGAGGCGCAGTCCGCAACAGGACTGCCCGGCGGCATCGCGATCCCGCACTGCCGCGCAGACGTCGTCACCTCCGCGTCGCTCGGTTTCGCGCGCTTGAATCCGAAGGTCGACTTCGGTGCACCCGATGGTCCCGCCGACCTCGTGTTCCTCATCGCCGCTCCCACCGGAGCAGGATCGGCGCACATGAAGTTGCTGTCGAGCTTGGCACGTGCACTCGTCAAGCCCGAGTTCGTCGCGTCGCTGCGCGCTGCCGCGACTCCGGCCGACATCGTCGCGCTCGTCGACGGCGTCATCAACCCGGCACCGAAGGCCGCACCGGCCGCTGCACCTGCCGCGTCTACTGTGCCCGCTTCGGAGACCGCTCCTGCCACACCGGAACCCGCAGCTACGACGGCCGACGCGCCCAAGCACATCGTCGCCGTCACCGCGTGCCCCACCGGAATCGCACACACGTACATGGCCGCCGATTCACTCGTCGCCGCAGGTGAGCGTGCCGGCGTCACGGTGCACGTCGAGACGCAGGGTTCGAGCGGTAGCACTCCGCTCGACCCCTCGGTCATCGCGAGCGCCGAGGCCGTCATCTTCGCCACCGATGTCGGTGTCAAGGGCAAGGAACGTTTCGCGGGTAAGCCCGTCGTCTCGTCCGGCGTCAAGCGCGCCATCAACGAGCCCGACGTCATGGTCACCGAGGCACTGCGCGCGTCGTACGACCCGAACGCGGCTCGCGTCTCCGGTACCGCCGCCTCCACGGACGGAAGCAGCAGCGGCGCAGGTGAACTCGGCTGGGGAACCCGGATCCGGCAGATCCTGCTGACCGGTGTGAGTTACATGATCCCGTTCGTCGCGGCCGGTGGTCTGCTGATCGCGCTCGGATTCCTCCTCGGCGGCTACGAGATCTCCGGCGTAGCCGAGGACATCGTCGTCAACAACTCCATCACGTCGCTGCCCGACGGCGGACTGACCGCCTACCTCGGCGCCGTTCTGTTCCAGATCGGTGCGTTGTCGTTCAGCTTCCTCGTACCGGCGCTGGCCGGCTACATTTCGTACGCCATCGCCGACAGACCGGGTCTTGCACCAGGTTTCACGGCAGGTGCCGTCGCGGTGCTCGTCGGAGCAGGCTTCATCGGCGGCCTCGTCGGTGGTCTGATCGCCGGCTTCGTCGCTCTGTGGATCAGCAAGTGGCGCATCCCGACCGTCCTGCGCGGCCTGATGCCCGTCGTCATCATCCCGCTGTTCGCGACGCTCATCGTCGGCGGAATCATGTTCCTCGTACTCGGCAAGCCGCTCGCCGCGATCACCAGCGGTCTCACCGACTGGCTCAACGGTCTGAGCGGAAGCTCCGTCGTCATCCTGGGCATCATTCTCGGCCTGATGATGTGCTTCGATCTCGGTGGCCCGGTCAACAAGGCTGCCTACGCATTCGCGACCGCAGGACTGTCGGTCACGGACACGGCGTCGCTGCGCATCATGGCCGCCGTCATGGCTGCAGGCATGGTGCCCCCGCTCGCTCTCGCACTGGCGTCGGCACTTCGCCCGAAGATCTTCACCGAAGCCGAGCGCGAGAACGGCAAGGCTGCATGGTTCCTCGGAGCAGCCTTCATCTCCGAAGGCGCCATTCCGTTCGCGGCAGCCGACCCGCTGCGCGTCATCCCCTCGATGATGGCCGGTGGTGCCGTCACCGGTGCACTGATCATGGCGACCGACGTCACACTCAGTGCCCCGCACGGTGGAATCTTCGTCTTCTTCGCCATCGGCAAGCTCGTCTGGTTCCTCGTCGCACTGGCAGCAGGAACCATCGTCTCGGCACTGCTCGTCGTGTTTGCCAAGCAGTTCGTCAAGGGTAAGAACGCTCCGACCGAAGAAGCGCTCGACCCCGACGTCGTCGCTGCCTGACCCGTACATTTCCCAGAACATCAGGAGAATCACATGCCCAGCACCACCGTCACCGTCGGATCCGCCATCGGCCTGCACGCACGTCCCGCAGCGTTGATCGCCGAGGCAGTCGCAGAAGCAGGTGTCGACGTCACTCTCGCGGTCGAGGATCAGGAACCGGTCGACGCCGGATCTGCGCTGATGATCATGACCCTCGGCGCAACGAAAGGCACCGAGGTGATCGTCGAGAGCGACGATCAGGCGACGCTCGACAAGATCGCGGGCCTCGTGGCCTCCGACCTCGACGCCTGAGCTGATCCGTCAGCTACGCCGCCGGGCAAGCCCGAACGCGTAGACCGTCGACACCAAAGCAAGCACACCGGCGGCGGCTATCGCACCGAAGGACCATCGGCCACCCGATGACGTCTCGGTCGATGCCGTCGCCGGTGGCGGCTCCACCGCCGTCGTTGCACCACGCAGTATCTCGATGGGAGGCAGCATTCCGCCCGCTGCCTCCGACGCCACGAGCAGAGCGCCGTCGTCGTCGAACGCGACCGCCTCACCCTGTGGCTGCGACGGAAGTGCGACGACGACGGGATCGGTATCGAGCGCAGCGACGACATCACCGTCAGGCACCGCGAACAGATATACGTCGGTGTAGGTCCGGACCGCCGCGACGTTCCCGTCGGCGCTGACCGCTCCACCCGTCGCGAGAATCGAACCCGTGATGAACGGTGGACCGCCGGGTGTCTCGGTGCGCTCGAATGTGCGCTCCCCCAGCCGTTTCAAAGGCGTCGGACCGGGCGATGCGAGCTGGTCGACGCTCTCGTCGCCTGCCGGAACGTAGATTCCGCTGACCCCCGACACTTCCTTCGTGACGATCACCGGGCGACCGCCTGGTTCGATCAGCAGGGTTTCCGCGTCTTGCGGGCCGTCCGGGTACGTCAGTCGATGGAGTTCGCCCTGCCCGGTCTCCGGGTTCATTCGCGTCAGCGCGACCGTGTCCCGCCTGCGCAGATTGTCGCCGGTGTCGGACAGCCAGAGATTCCCGCCGTACGACGCGAGGTCCTCGACGTCGTACGGATCCACCGGAACGTCGAGCCATCGAGTCACTGCACAGGTGGAATCCAGCACAGCCACACGATGATCGGTTCCACTGTCCCCGATCGCATAGAGCTCGCCGTCGACGGAGGTCAGGCCCGACAGCTCCTCGAGGCCCGGATCCGACGGGACGCACAGTGTGTCGAATTGCCGAGCCTCCGGTTCCGCCTCCGCAGTCGCCGGAACGAGCATCAAAGCCCCGACCATGCCGGCGACGGCGACCGCCCTCATCGAAGTCAGGCGGTGACGGTGTCGTACGCGAACTCGGACAACACGGACGCCAGGGCGTTGGGAACCCGCGCCTCGACGTGAGTGCCGTCGGCCTCGTGCGAGGACGCCTTGATCCGGCCTTCGCTGTGGATACGCGCGACCAGGTCACCGCGCGTATACGGGATCAGCACCTCGATCTCTGCTTCGGGCCACGCCAGAATCTCACCGAGATGCTCACGAAGTTCGGCGATGCCTTCACCAGTGCGCGCCGAGACGAACCGCGCGCCGGGCAGAAGACCACGCAACTGAGTCAGCTGAACCGGGTCCGCCGCGTCGACCTTGTTGACCACGATCAGTTCCGGCGGCATCGGCGCGTCGTTTTCCTTGACGACGTCCATGATGACCTCACGCACGGCCTTGATCTGGTCGACGGGCAACGGATCGGAACCATCGACGACGTGCAGAAGCAGATCGGCGTCGGTCACTTCCTCCAGCGTCGAGCGGAACGCTTCGACGAGCTGAGTCGGGAGGTGCCGCACGAAGCCGACCGTGTCGGTGAGCACGATCGCGCGGCCGTCCTCGAGAGTGGACTTTCTCGACGTCGGGTCCAACGTGGCGAACAGTGCGTTCTGCACCAGAACACCGGATCCGGTGAGCGCGTTGAGAAGGCTGGACTTGCCCGCGTTGGTGTATCCGACGATTGCGATGTTCGGGGTGGTGCTTTCCAGACGACGCTCGCGTTTGGTGTCGCGGGCTTGCTTCATGCCCTTGATCTCGCGGCGGAGCTTCGCCATACGCTCACGAATGCGCCGACGGTCGGTCTCGATCTTCGTCTCACCGGGACCACGCAGACCCACACCGCCGTTGCTGCCCGCCCGACCACCTGCCTGCCGGGACATGGACTCACCCCAACCACGGAGCCGGGGAAGCATGTATTCCATCTGCGCGAACGCGACCTGCGCCTTGCCCTCACGCGACGTCGCATGCTGCGCGAAGATGTCCAGGATCAGCGCGGTCCGGTCGATGACCTTGACCTTGACGACCTTCTCCAGCGCGTTGAGCTGCGCGGGTGTCAGTTCGCCATCGCAGACGACGGTGTCGGCGCCGGTGGCCAGCACCACGTCACGGAGCTCGTTGGCCTTGCCGGAGCCGATGTAGGTGGCGGTGTCCGGCTTGTCCCGTCGCTGTACGAGTGCGTCGAGAACCTCGGAACCGGCGGTTTCGGCGAGCGCGGCCAACTCGGCCATGCTGTTCTCGGCTTGCGTCGCGGTACCGGAGGTCCACACACCGACCAGCACGACGCGCTCGAGGCGCAGCTGGCGGTATTCGACCTCCGTGACGTCGGCGAGCTCGGTCGACAGACCGGCGACGCGTCGTAGCGCGGTGCGTTCTTCGAGTTGCATGTCGCCGGACGACGGAGCGTCCTCGTCGACGGGAAGTGGGGATCGGGCGATGCGCCTGGACCAAGCTTCCGACTCCTCGGCCGTCCACGTGGTGTGGTCGGCGGAGTCCGTGTGCGGGCCCAGGTCGGTTTCTGGACGATGTGTGTCAGTCATGTGAGACCCATGATCCACGAAAAGTGCAGCGCATGCACGTGAGTATTCAGCTGAGTGCCCTCCACCACTGATCGTCGATGTCTCCTTCGGCCAACAACACCGACGGCCCGCGCAGCACCGCACCCGAATCGTCGATCGTCACGGTGACCTCGCCGCCGGGAACACCGACGACGACAGACCCCGAATCGAGACCTTCGTAGGACAGTGCCGCCGCGGCTGCCGCGACCGTTCCGGTTCCGCAGGATCGTGTCTCACCGACTCCTCGTTCGAAGACGCGCATGTCGACGCGCCCGAACTGCAACCTCGTCACGATCTCGACGTTCGCGCCGTTCCGGAAGAAATCGGTGTCCAACGTCGGGGGCGACGACAGGTCCAGTGCTCGCAGCGACGTGATGTCCGCCGAGGCGTCGACGCACGCGAGGTGCGGATTACCGACGTCGATACCGATTCCGTCGAACGTGCGGCCGCCGAGTGTCGTGCTGCTCGCTCCGAGTAGTCGTACATCTCCCATGTCGACGGAGACATCCGCGTCGGTCTCGTCCACCTTGTGGACCGTGACTGGCTTGCCACCTGCCCGTGACCCGACGACGAACCGGTCGTCGTCCACGAGACCGTGGGCCCGTACGTAATGTGCGAACACTCGAACTCCGTTGCCACACATCTCCGCGATGCTTCCGTCGCCGTTGCGGTAGTCCATGAACCAGTCGTCGGCGCCGACTCCGGGAGGCAGTCGATCGAGCACACCCTGCTCACGCAGGACCCCTGCCCGTGCGACGCGCAACACGCCGTCGGCACCGATGCCACGACGCCGGTCGCACAGTGCAGCGACGCGTGAGCGCAGCAGCTCGATTCTCGCGTCGGGATCGAAGAGCACGACGAAGTCGTTCTGCGTTCCGTGGCCCTTGGCAAAATGCATGGTCCGAATTCTACGGCCGGGAGTGGAGCCTGCAGGAACGACCCGGACAAGCCGGGAGTGGAGCCTGCAGGAACGACCCGGATCGGGAGCGTTTCGTCAGCCGGCGAGGGCCGCGAGGGCGTGCTCGGTCAGGTGAGGATCGGCACCGTCCAACCAGTGGACTCGTGGATCCCGGCGGAACCACGACCGCTGCCTGCGTACGTAGCGACGGGTGCCGATGAAGGTCCGCTCGCGTGCGTGATCGAGGTCGCTGCCTCCGGCCAGGTAGTCGAGGACCTGGGCGTAGCCGATAGCGCGGGATGCGGTGACGCCGTCGCGGAGACCTATCTCGACGAGTGAGGCGACCTCGTCGACGAGACCGGAGTCGAACATCAGATCAGTCCGCATGGCGATCCGCTCGTCGAGCTGGGCCGTGTCCCGATCCACCCCGAGGATGAGTGTGCCCCATCGCGGTTCGCCGATCTTCGGTGCCGATGCCGCGAACGGAAGTCCGGTGATCTCGACGACCTCGAGCGCGCGGACCATGCGTCGACCGTCGGTGGCCAGGATCGATGCCGCAGCCTCCGGGTCGGCCTCGATCAACGCGCGGTGGACCGCTTCGGTACCGCCTTCGGCGAGTACCTGCTCCCAGCGCGCTCTGACCTCGGGATCGGTGGCGGGGAATGCCCATTCGTCGAGCAGGGACTGGACGTACATCATCGAACCGCCGACGATGATCGGCACCTTGCCACGTCCTGTGATCTCCTCGACGTCCCGAACTGCCGCTGCCTGGTAGTGGGCGACGGTCGCGACCTCGGTCACGTCCAGTACGTCGAGCTGGTGATGAACGATCCCGCGGCGCTCGTCTTTCGCCAGTTTCGCCGTGCCGATGTCCATGCCGCGGTACTGCTGCATCGCGTCGATGTTGACGATCTCGCCGTCCAGAGCCTCGGCGAGATCCAGGCCGAGGTCGGACTTGCCTGTGGCAGTCGGCCCGATGACAGCGATCGGAGCACGGGTGCTCATGCGGACGGCTCCCAGATCCCGACGAAGTAGCCGACCCCGAGCGGTGCGCCTCGATAGAGCTCCGTCGGTTTCAGGCGCTCGCCCTCGACGACTCCTGCGAGGACCTGCCACGCTGCGGCGCCCCCGACACCCAGCGCGCTGCAGAGACCCCGGTCGATCTCGCCGAGGAATCCGACGTCGGCTGCGGCGAGGGCGTCGTCGATCGTGTCCTGCACGTCGGGGGAACGGTCGTCGAACGAGCCGGGAGCCTTGGGGGTCAACGTGATGGCTCCGTCGGCGACGACGAGCAAGCCCCACTCCTCATCGCTTGCATCCAAGTGGTGCCGCAGTTCTCGGCCGAGGCTCAGGCACGACGACGTATCGGTGTCGGCAGCGATGATTCGGGCCTCGACGACCGCGTCCGGAGCAGTCCGATCACGCAGCCATGCAGCGATCAACGCGGCGAGTGGCATCCGAGGGTCGAACTGCGCGGCATCTCGGGACAAGCGTGCCTCGACGTCGACACCGTATCCCTGGAAGGTTCCGCGCGTGTTCGGCATAACGGTCGACGACGCGTCGCCCACCCCGATAGCCATCCACTTGCTCGCGGCCCGGCCGAGACGTCTCGCCGCATCGAGCGCGGCGTCGCGCACGGCGTCCGTCTCGGGGGCTCCGCCGCCGGTCAACTCCGGAACCAGCAGGGGCGGGGACGGCACCAGGGCCACTGCGCGAAACACGTCGACCACGCTAGTCGGTGTGCGGTCGATCCTCCGACACGGACACCGCAGAGGGCGTACGACATCATGTGTTGCCGTCTCACCTGTTTCAATGGTCGGAACGGGCGACACCGAGTTGAATGGTGTTCATCGGTGACCAACAGCGCGATAGAGGCAGCCGTGACGCGCGGCAGAGACGAGGAACAATGACCGATCCCAGTGGCACGACCAGCAGCAGCTCCCCTACTCCTGCAGGTCCGAAGCCTGGAACCCCCAAGCCCGGCGCTCCGAAACCGGGTGCGCCGAAACCAGGTGGACCGACACCGGGAGCATCGAAGCCGTCCGGCTCTTCGGTGGCCAAACCTCATCCGGTCTCGTCTCACGTCGCGTCCGTGACGCCGACCGTCGCACCGCCGAGCGATCCCAGCAAGTTCGGACGAGTCGACGACGACGGCACGGCCTGGGTCACGACGTCCGACGGGGAACGCCAGATCGGCTCGTGGCAAGCGGGCGACGCCGCCGAGGGACTGGCTCACTTCGGGCGCCGGTACGACGACATGTCCACCGAGGTGGCCCTGCTCGAAGCCCGTCTGACGGCAGGATCCGGTGATGCGAAGAAGACGAAGCACGCCGCCGAGGCACTGCTCGAGTCCGTCCCGACCGCTGCCATCATCGGCGACATCGATGCACTGACGCGTCGGCTCGAGGTCGTCGTCGAGCACTCGGAGGCCGCAGCTGCCGTCGCGAAGCACGAGAAGGAAGTGGAACGCGCTGCACACACCTCCCGCAAGGAGGAGTTGGCCGCGGAAGCCGAGCAGATCGGCAGCGAGTCGACGCAGTGGAAGCACGCGGGTGACCGGCTGCGCGAGATCCTCGACGAGTGGAAGACCATCCGCGGCGTCGATCGCAAAGTCGACGACGCATTGTGGAAGCGCTACTCCAAGGCACGCGAGAACTTCAATCGCCGTCGTGGTGCGCATTTCGCCGACCTCGATCGGGAACGCGGCGCGGCCAAGGCACGCAAGGAGGAGCTCGTCGAGCAGGCGAAGGCATTGTCGTCGTCGACCGAGTGGGGTCCGACGGCCGGGGCTTTCCGCGATCTGCTCGTCGAATGGAAGGCCGCGGGGCGCGCACCACGCGACGCCGACGACGCATTGTGGAAGAACTTCAAGGCCGCACAGGATGTGTTCTTCGAAGCGCGCAACGCCGCAGCATCCGAGCGTGACGCGGAGTTCGAGGCCAATGCCGCCGTGAAGGAAGAGTTGCTCGCCAAGTACACCGCCATCGATCCGAACAAGGATCTGGACGCCGCGCGTGCCTCCCTACGCGACCTACAGGAGAAGTGGGACGCTGCGGGCAAGGTGCCGCGCGATCGGATGCAGGAGCTCGAGGGCAAGCTACGCGCCATCGAGAAGTCGGTACGCGACGCCGCCGACGACCAGTGGCGACGCACGGACCCCGAAGCCCTCGCGCGAGCGGCGCAGTTCCGCGAGCGCGTCGCACAGTTCGAGGAGCAGGCCGCAAAGGCGCAGGCTGCAGGCAAGGACAAGGACGCCAAGCGTGCGCTGGAACAGGCGCAGCAGTGGCGCGAATGGGCCGACGCCGCGGAAGGCGCCGTCGGCGAGCTCTAGGACGTCAGCGCTTGCGGTCGGTCGGTCGCCCGAGAACGGGACCGGCCCACTGCGAGCTCTGATCGGCTTCCGCCGCAGCAACTCGGCGACGCTCCTGAGCCGCGAGCTGCGCATTGGTCTTGTTCCACACAGCCTTGAGCCAGTGGAATGTCAGCACCAGCACGGTGATCCACGCGATGATCAGCCCCAGGCCTGGACCAGCTCCGGGCGAGTCGGCGGGGAGAGTTTGACGCGACCAGATCGACAACATCCCGAACACGCAGGACACCGCACTTCCGCACAGTGCAGCCCACGCGAGTACCCACACCCGTGTCACCAGCGCGAGCACCGAGAACACGATGCCGAACACCAGCACGAACCACACGAATATCCGCGACGGCAGTGCGATCGACTCGTCCACGGCCGACGAGCTACCCGACAGCACGTCGAAGCCGGTCGCACCACCCGCATGCGGCAGCGCGAGTGTGCCCAGAAGCACCAACACCAGAACGGCGACGACCATCGCTCGCGCGCCCGGGTCGATCTCGGCGTCGATCCGGCGCTCGGCCGTGTCGTAATCGGGTCGATCGTTCGAACTCATGCGTTGCATCCTGTCTGGACGGGCAGCGGAGCCGGGGCTCCGATGGTCGGCAGCCCCAGACCGACGCCGATGGGAGCTGTCTTCGGAAGTTCGCCGCGTTCGTAGGCGTCGCCTGCAGCGGTGCGTCGATGTGTCCTGACGCCGGCGTCGGCGATCAGGTGATAGGGCGCGGCGGCCGTGATCGACGTCGTCACCACGTCGCCCGGCCGGATCTGCTCGCCGCGATGATCCTCGGTACTGAAATGGACGAGCCGACCGTCGCGTGCCCGGCCACTCATACGATGCGTCGCCGCGTTCTTTCGACCCTCGTTGGACGCGACGAGCAGTTCGACGTCGGAGCCCACGAGTTCACGGTTGGCATCCAGGACGATCTCCTCTTGCAACGCGATCAACCGCAGGTACCTCTCTTGCACGACCTCCTTGGGCACCTGATCCGCCATGTCGGCTGCGGGCGTCCCCGGCCGCTTGGAGTACTGGAAGGTGTAGGCGTTGGAGAACCGTGCGCGACGCAATACTTCGAGTGTCTGCTCGAAGTCCTCCTCGGTCTCACCGGGGAAGCCGACGATGATGTCGGTGGTGATCGCTGCGTGCGGCATCGCGGCGCGAACCTTGTCGATGATGCCCAGGAACTTGCTCTGCCGGTACGAGCGACGCATCGATTTCAAGATTCGGTCCGACCCGGACTGCAACGGCATGTGCAGGGTCGGGCAGATGTTCGGGGTGCTCGCCATCGCCTCGATGACGTCGTCGGTGAACTCGGCCGGGTGCGGGGACGTGAACCGAACGCGTTCGAGACCGTCGATCTGCCCGCACGCCTTCAGTAGCGACGCGAATGCACCCCGGTCACGCGGCAATTCGGGATCGGCGAACGACGCCCCGTATGCGTTGACGTTCTGACCGAGCAACGTCACCTCGAGTACGCCCTGATCGACGAGGGCCTGCACCTCGGCGAGGATGTCGCCGGGCCGACGGTCGATCTCCTTGCCGCGCAACGCCGGAACGATGCAGAACGTGCATGTGTTGTTGCACCCGACCGAGATGGACACCCAGCCCGCGTAGGGCGATTCGCGCTTGGCAGGCAACGTCGACGGGAACGCATCGAGCGATTCGAGGATCTCGACCTGCGCCTCGTCGTTGTGCCGTGCGCGCTCGAGCAACACCGGCAAGGATCCGATGTTGTGTGTCCCGAAGACGACGTCGACCCACGGGGCCTTGTCGACGACGGTGTCGCGGTCCTTCTGCGCCAGGCAACCGCCGACGGCGATCTGCATGCGCGGGTTCCGGGACTTGGCCGGGCGCAGCATGCCGAGATTTCCATAGAGTTTGTTGTCGGCGTTCTCACGCACCGCACACGTGTTGAAGACCACCAGGTCGGCATCGGAACCTGCATCGGCGGGAACGTAGCCCGCTTCTTCGAGCAAACCGGCGAGTCGCTCCGAGTCGTGCACGTTCATCTGGCATCCGTGCGTGCGTACTTCGTAGCTCCGCACGGCGTCGTCGATGCCTCGCGGGGTCTTCAGGTGACTCGTTTCCACCCCTCCAGGGTACGGCCCGACACGTCGCGTTCACGCCGGGGACTCGAGCCCCTGCGGCGTCGATACCGACCGACAGTAAAGTTTCCATTACATAATTCCCGATGTCGGGTGAAAACCGCTGCCGACAAGCAAACTACGAATAGGGTTCTGCCGTATGACGCATGCTACCGACGCGCCGGCTTCCGGTGCTCTTGCCGAGCGACCTCCGATGATCTCCTTGAAGACGGTGGACAAGCATTTCGGCGATCTGCACGTTCTCAAGGACATCAACCTGGACGTACCGACCGGTCAGGTCGTCATCGTTCTCGGACCGTCGGGCTCGGGTAAGTCGACACTGTGCCGCACCATCAACCGTCTCGAACCCATCGACTCCGGCTCCATCGAGGTCGACGGTGACGTTCTCCCCGCCGAGGGCAAGGCGCTCGCTGCATTGCGCGCAGACGTGGGCATGGTGTTCCAGTCCTTCAATCTGTTCGCGCACAAGACAATTCTCGAGAACGTCATGCTCGCGCCCCTCAAGGTGCGCAAGCTCAAGAAGGACGAGGCGCGGAAGAACGCACTCGCGCTTCTCGAACGCGTCGGCATCGCCAACCAGGCCGACAAGTATCCGGCACAGCTCTCCGGCGGCCAGCAGCAGCGTGTCGCCATCGCGCGATCGCTTGCCATGAACCCCAAAGTGATGCTGTTCGACGAGCCGACGTCCGCCCTCGACCCCGAAATGGTCAACGAGGTTCTCGACGTCATGACCTCGCTTGCCAAGGAAGGCATGACGATGCTCGTCGTCACGCACGAGATGGGCTTCGCCCGCAAGGCCGGAGACCGCGTCATCTTCATGGCCGACGGGGCTGTCGTCGAGGACACCGACCCCGAAACGTTCTTCACCTCCCCGAAGTCCGAACGCGCCAAGGACTTCCTGGGCAAAATCCTCGGACACTGATCCGCACACACAGTCTCACCAGCATTTTCAGCACTGATCGTCAGACCGACATGGAGGAACACCAGTGAGAATCAATCGATCGATCCGTATTGGCGTGGGAATCGCAGCGCTCGCCATCGTCGCTACCGCCTGTGGCGGCGGCGAGGAGGCACGCAGCGTTTCCTCGAGCGCAGAGAACGGCAACCTGATCGTCGGCATCAAATACGATCAGCCAGGCCTAGGACTGCGCAACCCGGACGGAACGTTCAGCGGATTCGACGTCGAGGTCGCCAAGTACGTCGCCGGCCAACTCGGTGTCTCCGAGGAGAACATCGAGTTCAAGGAAGCACCGTCGGCTCAGCGCGAGACGCTGATCCAGAACGGCGAGGTCGACTACGTCGTCGCCACCTACTCGATCACCGATGCGCGCAAGGAGAAGGTCGGCTTCGCCGGACCGTACTTCGTTGCAGGACAGTCGCTTCTGGTCGGCGAGAACAACACCGATATCACCGGCCCGGAATCGCTCACCGGCGGCAAGAAGCTGTGCTCGGTCACCGGCTCCACGCCTGCACAGAAAGTCAAGGACACCTACGCCCAGGACGTTCAGCTGCAGGAGTACGACACGTATTCGGCATGTGTCGAGGCGCTGCGTAACGGTGCCGTCGACGCCGTCACGACCGACGACATCATCCTGGCCGGCTACGCCGCGCAGTACCCGGGTGAGCTCAAGGTCGTCGGTGAACCCTTCACGACCGAGAACTACGGCATCGGCCTCGCCAAGGACGACACCGAAGGTCGCAACCAGATCAACGACGCCATCGAGGAAATGATCTCGAGCGGCGCTTGGGAGACGGCGTTCAACGAGACCGTGGGCGCCTCGGGTTACGAACTGCCTGCCAAGCCGACTGTCGACCGCTACTGACGCTCTGCCATCTGCCCGAGTGCGCGCAGCCGGATCTGCGCGTACTCGGGTCGGGCACGGCCCTTTCGAGCCGATAGGACATTCCCACATTGAATCTATTGAGCAAGTACGGCGACCAGCTCGTCGACGCGTTCATCATGACCATCAAGCTGACGGTTCTGTCCGCGATCGGCGCCCTGATCCTCGGTACCATCATCGCCGCGATGCGTGTGTCACCGATCCCGATCGCGCGCGGCATCGCCGCCACCTACGTCACGATCTTTCGTAACACTCCCCTGACCCTGATCATCCTGTTCACATCGTTCGGGCTGTACCAGACGATGGGTGTCGCACTCGCACCGCAGGATTCGCCGACCTTTCTGGTCGACAACAACTTTCGACTCGCGGTCCTCGGTTTGAGCGTGTACACCGCTTCGTTCGTAGCCGAGTCACTGCGGTCCGGCATCAATACCGTGCCCGTCGGTCAGGCCGAAGCCGGACGATCTCTCGGTATGACGTTCACGCAGAACATCACGATCGTCGTTCTCCCGCAAGCATTTCGGGCCGTCATCGGACCGTTGGGCAGCGTGCTGATCGCCTTGACCAAGAACACGACCATCGCGTCCGTGATCGGCGTCGCCGAGGCGTCGTTGCTGATGAAGACGATGATCGAGAACGAGGCTGCCATCTTCGTCGTCGGTGGCATCTTCGCCCTCGGCTTCGTGATCCTGACGCTCCCGACCGGGCTTCTGTTCGGCTACCTCAGCAAGCGATTGGCGGTGAAGTGATGAGTGACGCCGTAGCCGTTCTCTACGACGTTCCAGGGCCGAAGGCCAGGGCGCGGTACCGCATCCTGTCCGGAGTCGTGCTCCTCGCATCCCTCGGAATCGCGTACCTGATCTATCTGGCGCTCGATTCCAAGGGCCAGTTGACGTCGGACAAGTGGGATCCGTTCCTCGAGTCGACAACGTGGACGACGTACCTGCTTCCCGGCATCCAGGGCACGCTGGTCGCCGCCGCACTGTCGATCGTGTTCGCGTTGATCCTCGGTGCCGTACTCGGCATCGGTCGATTGTCCGATCATCGTTCGGTTCGGATCGTCAGCGGCGTGATCGTCGAATTGTTCCGTGCCGTACCGGTTCTGATCCTGATGATCTTCCTCTACGCGGTCTACGCCGAGTACGAGGTGTTCAAGGTCCGCTACCTGGCACTGGCTGCCGTCGTCACCGGTCTGACACTGTACAACGGGTCGGTCATCGCGGAAATCGTTCGCGCAGGCGTCAATTCGCTGCCCAAGGGACAGACGGAAGCCGCCTCTGCGCTCGGTATGCGCAAGGGCCAGGTCATGCGCATCGTGTTGCTGCCGCAGGCAGTCACTGCGATGCTGCCGGCCATCATCTCGCAGATGGTCGTCGCGTTGAAGGACTCCGCGCTCGGTTATCTCATCGGTTACGTCGAAGTCGTGCGTGCCGGTCAGCAAGTCGGCGCGTTCTACGGCAATTACCTGCCTGCACTGATCATCGTCGCGATCCTCATGATCGTGATCAACTCGCTCCTGACCAAACTCGCCACAGTCGTCGAACGGCGGATGCGGCAGAAGAAGCGGAAGACCGGCGGCGGAGTTGTTCCAGCCGCTGACTTC
The DNA here is from genome assembly GCF_900188125.1 of Rhodococcoides kyotonense. GTDB lineage: Bacteria > Actinomycetota > Actinomycetes > Mycobacteriales > Mycobacteriaceae > Rhodococcoides > Rhodococcoides kyotonense. The sequence continues at coordinate 367,349 of NZ_FZOW01000001.1, forward strand.
GGCGGAGGTCCGGCCGGAGCGGCCTGATCGAACACGGTCTATCGAAAACCGGTCTGTCGAACACCAACGAGGCCCGCAACACGGATCGATCGTGTTGCGGGCCTCGTGTTTTCGACGGTGGATGTCTCGGGTGGACGATCACCCGAAACGATCACCGTCGAAGTCTTCGGTGTCGGCGCCGAGCTTGTCGAGCTCCGACTTCACCACGCCGAACGCCATCCCCTGCGAGTAGCCGCGGCGTGCCAACATGCCCACGAGCCTGCGGACTATTTTGTCCCGCTCGGCGCGAGCGTCGGGATCCGACGCACTCGGTAGGGTCAGAGTCCGACACTTCTTGCGCACCAGCTCGGTTGCGCGTTCACGTTCGTCGTCGCTGTCGATCTGGTCCAGAGCGTTCTGCGCATGGACGCCGCTGACACCCTTGTTGCGCAGTTCCAGACCGATCGCGCGCTTTCCCTTGCCCGAGTACGTGTGCCGCGAATGCACCCACTGTTCGGCGAACGCCGCGTCGTCGACGAGCTTGGCGGCCGTGAGCCTGTCGAGAACCGCGGTGGCGACAGCTGGGGTGAAGCCCTTCGCGGCCAACTTGGTCTCGAGTTCGTGCCGGCTCCGAGCCCTGTCGGTCAGTAACCGAAGGCAGACATCCTTTGCCTGCGCTTCGGTACCTCCCTCGTCGCTGTTCGGTTGCACGACCAGCTACCGCCGATCAGAAGTCGACGGGTGCTGCTGCATCGTCGGTTGCCGTGACATCGGCACCGATCTGCAGCTTCTCCATGATCTTCTTCTCGATCTCGTCACGGATGTCCGGGTTCTCCAGCATGAACTTGCGGGCGTTTTCCTTGCCCTGTCCGAGCTGATCACCGTCGTAGGTGAACCACGATCCCGACTTACGAATGAACCCGTGCTCGACACCCATGTCGATCAACGAGCCCTCACGGCTGATGCCCTTGCCGTACAGGATGTCGAACTCGGCCTGCTTGAACGGCGGCGCGACCTTGTTCTTGACGATCTTGACGCGGGTGCGGTTACCGACGGCGTCGGTACCGTCCTTCAGCGTTTCGATACGGCGAACATCGAGGCGAACCGAGGAGTAGAACTTGAGCGCCTTACCACCGGTGGTGGTCTCCGGCGATCCGAACATGACGCCGATCTTCTCGCGCAGCTGGTTGATGAAGATCGCGGTGGTGCCCGAGTTGCTGAGAGCACCGGTCATCTTGCGCAGCGCCTGGCTCATGAGGCGCGCCTGAAGACCGACGTGGCTGTCACCCATCTCGCCCTCGATCTCGGCGCGCGGCACGAGCGCTGCCACCGAGTCGATGACCAGGATGTCGAGTGCGCCGGAACGAATCAGCATGTCGGCGATCTCGAGTGCCTGCTCACCGGTGTCCGGCTGGGACACCAGCAGCGCATCGGTGTCGACACCGAGCTTCTTCGCGTAGTCGGGATCGAGTGCGTGCTCCGCGTCGATGAACGCAGCGATTCCACCGTTGCGTTGAGCATTCGCCACCGCGTGCAATGCAACCGTCGTCTTACCCGAGGATTCCGGGCCGTAGATCTCGACGACACGACCGCGAGGCAGTCCTCCGATGCCGAGTGCGACATCCAGTGCGATCGAGCCGGTGGGGATGACAGCGATCGGCTGGCGGACCTCGTCACCGAGGCGCATCACCGATCCCTTGCCGAAGTTCTTGTCGATCTGCGCAAGTGCAAGATCGAGCGCTTTGTCGCGATCGTAAGCAGGCATCGTGATCTCCTATGGTCTCGTTCAGCGTCATGGTTCGTTCAGCGTCGCTTCGACGTGTTGCCGATTACGGTAGAGCCAGGCACCGACAAGAAACGTTTTCGAACCCCGCTGCGCACCGAATGACACCAGCATAGGGGAACACTTGTTCGATTGCGTGCACCGGCCTACCGACACGCCGACGAATTTCTCACCAACGATTGCGCGGGACGTCGAACTCGCTGCACAGAGCACGCCACACGTCGCGCGGGTCGACCCCGGCCTCGATCGCTTCGGCCCCGGTCTGCCCGTCCAGGCTCTGAATGACATGGTCGACGAGCATGGAATCTCCTCGAACCTGGCCGAACTCTTCTGTCAACAACTCACGAAACTCGGTCAGACGCACGCATCAACCGTAACCGAAAGACGCTCACCCCAGCACGGTGCGGCACACCGTCACAGGGTTCTCGACGTGTCGCGCACCCGCTGCGGCGGACTCGGCCGCGTGCGCGAAGCTGCGGTCCTCCACCACACGCATCACGGCCTCGCCGACGGCCTCCGGACTCGGTGGCCGAACCACGACGGCACTGCCCTGACGCGCGGCCCGATTGGCCAGTTCCCACTGGTCCCCGCCTCCCGGAATCGCGACGACCGGTACACCGTGGATCAGCGACTTCGCGAGCATGCCGTGCCCGCCGCCGCACACGACGACGTCCGCGTGCGTCAACAGTTCGTCCTGACGACCGAGGCCCGCGCGTGCCCAGCTCGGGAGATCCGCCGGGGGCTCGTCGAGCATCGATGCAACGACACGCACACCACGCCCGTCCAAACCCTCGAGCGTCGATTCGAGCATTCCCTGCGCGCCCGTGAACGCCGTCGACGGCGCCACCATGACGACGGGACCCGAGCCGCCGGGCAGCGGTAGCGTCTCGCGCGTCGGCTCCCACAGCAGCGGCCCCACGACGTGCGCTTCCGTCGGCCAGTCCGGCCTCGGCACCTCGAGCGCAGGGATGGTGGCGATCAGGCGAGCTGCGGGACCTGGATCGTGTGCGGGCAGACCCACGCTCTGTCGGGCTACCCCGCGCTGGGCCTTGCCGCGCGCGATCGATCTACCGGTCGCGGCTCGCATCAGCGTGTCGCGCATTCTGCCGCGAACGCCGGTTCCGGGTGCGAGGCCACTTCCGATGGGAGGCAGACCTTTCGACGGCGCGTACAGCGGATGAGGGCAGAGCTCGACCCAGGGGATTCGCAGCCGCTCAGCGGCAATCCCACCACCGGCAGTGAGGACATCGGACACGACGAGGTCGGGCGACACATCTTCCAGATCCGGCAGCAATTCCGTCGAGATGAACGCAGCTCGTGAGTGAATGCGCTGCCCTGCGTCCAGGTCGTCGTCCTCCGGGCGTGGAGCCAAGCCCTTCAGCACCCGAGTGTCGATGCCGGCCCCGCCGCCTGCCTCGACCCATCGGGAACCTGTGAACAGCACGGGACTGTCACCGGCGGCCGCCAGTTCCAGGCACAACGCGATCGCGGGAAACGCATGACCGGGATCGGGGCCGGCGACGACCGCAACTCTCACGCGTGACGCTCCGTCAGGACACGAGTCGCGGCGTCGACAGCGCGTTCGCGATCGGCGTCGACCAGGCCGATTCGGGTCCGTCGGTCGAGCAGATCGGCGACGGTTCGAGCCCCTTCGTACCGCACCGCGAACTCGGTTTCGGCGACCAGCACGTCGATTCCATCGGCAACGGGCAAAGCGCCGCCCGGGACGGACTCCGCAAGTGCGACGACGAGCGAGGCCTCCGAACCGTAACGGCGCACCAACACGTCCGGGGCGGGCGGACCCAGGACTGCCCCTGCGCCGACCAGCGGGATCGACGCAGTTCGACACGGACCTGCACTCGCCCCTGCCGCCGAGACGGCTGCGTCGACCGCGTGCTCGGCCATCCGTCGATACGTCGTCAACTTTCCACCCACTGCGCTGATCGGACCGTCCCCGTCGTCGAGGATGGCGTGCCGCCGCGACACGTCGGCCGTCTCCTTGCCACCGGAGTCGAGCAGTGGTCGTAGCCCAGCGAACGTACCGACGACGTCGAACAGCGTCGGCGCGGGGTCGACGGCCGTACCGAGAACGTCCAGCAGGAACTCGATCTCGGAATCCGTTGCCCGTGGCTCGTCCGGAATCGGTCCGTCGGCGGCGACATCGGTCAAGCCGACATAGACGCGATCGAGCGGGGCGGGCAGCGCGAACACGAAGCGATTGCGCTCCCCCGGAATCGGAATGGTCAGCGAACTCGTCAGGCCACCGAACGTCGATCTCTCGAACACGAGATGCGTTCCTCTGCTCGGCCGCAACGAGATTCGTGGATCGATCTGGCCCGCCCACACACCCGTCGCGTTGACGACGATGCGCGCACGGACCTCGGTCGACGCCCCCGTGTCCTCGTCCGTCAGTGTGGCCGAGGTTCTGTCGACGTTCGACGCGGACACCCCGGTGAGAATGGATGCACCGTGCAGGGCCGCGGTCCGTGCGACCGCGACGACGAGACGGGCGTCGTCGACGAGTTGTCCGTCCCACGCCATCAACCCGCCGCGCAAACCGTGCCGGAGTACGGTGGGCGCCTCGGCCGTGACGACATCTGCGTCCACGGATCGCGAATTGGGCAGAACCGCAGCAGAAGTGCCGGCAGCGCGGCGCAACACGTCGCCTGCCAGGAACCCGGCACGCACGACGGCGGCCTCGGAGCGAGACACTCCGGGCAGGAGCGGAACCACTTGCGCCAGAGGCCTGATCAGGTGGGGCGCCGTGCGGGTCATCAGGATTCCGCGTTCGACGGCGCTTTCGTGGGCGATCGCGACGTTTCCGGAGGCCAGGTAGCGGAGCCCACCATGGACGAGTTTGGAACTCCACCGGCTCGTACCGAAAGCGAGATCATGCTTGTCCACCAACACGACGCGCAGGCCACGCGTCGCGGCATCCAGTGCGATGCCTGCACCGGTGATGCCGCCTCCGACGACGAGTACATCGATCTCGGCTCCATCGAACAACGTCGAGCCGAACAGGGCATCGAGTTCTCGTCGACGGCGTTCGCCGTCGAGACGCGCGCTGGCTGCTGGAATCACTCTGCTCGGGGACGAAGGTAGGCGTCGACTGCATAGGCGAACTCGGCGACCAGAATTTCGCCCGGAATCCTGCCGGACACCATCTCCGCGGACTGGACCGCCGATTGAACCATCAGCAGCAGAACCGTCGCGAGATGCACCGGGACACCGTCGCGGATCGAGCCTTCGCGTTGCCCACCGTCGATGATCGGCACGAGCGCGTCGATGATGAGCGACTGACTCGTTCCGAGCCTGTGCAGGATGTACGTCGCAAGTATGTCGGGGTCGGACCGCAGGATCTTGACGAACAGCGGGTGCAGCCGCACCTTGTCCGCGACGTCGGATACCGCCGAGGCGAGCTGCTCGCGAGCGTTGGATCCGGGGTCGAACGACGGCATCACCGAACCGATTTCGCGCGTCAGGAGGCTCGAGACCACGGCCCGGGTGTCGGACCATCGCCGATAGACCGTCGGTCGGCTGACTTTCGCGCGCCGCGCGATCTCCGCCAAAGTGGTTCGCCGAACCCCGAATTCGAGAATGCACGATCGTGCGGCGTCGAGCACCTGATCGTCGACAGTCGGTGGCTCCACGGATGCGGTGACAGTGTCCTGGACGACGGCAGGCTCGACCACCACTACACCCCGTTCGCAGACGACATTCGAGCGACTCGTTCATGCCCGAGTTACAAAAACCTATGCTGTGTAACACTATAGATCATGCGCGAACAACCCCCAGTGGAGCTGCCCGCCACGCGTGCGCCGATCATGGCATGGGACGCATGGGGTGCGCACGATCAACACGCGCCGTTGTCGGAGAGAACACGCGCCATTCTCCGCACCGCCCTCCACGTCGACGTGCACGAACCGTCGCACCCGAATGCCGACGACGTCCGTCTGACGGCAAGTACCCTCACCGACGAGTCGAGGCGCGGGCTGGCAGATATCGTCGGCGCCGACCACGTCGTCACGAACGACGATGTGCGACTTCGACATCTGGGCGGCAAGAGCACCATCGACCTGTTGAACCGTCGTAGCGCCGACGTCCAGAAAGCACCGGATGCCGTCGTGTTTCCCGCCGATCGGGCCGAGGTCGAGGCACTTCTGAAATTCTGCACCGACACATCCATCGCGGTCGTACCGTTCGGCGGCGGGACGAGCGTCGTCGGTGGACTCGAACCGGTCCGTGACTGGTTCGATGCCGTCGTCGCGGTGAGTACCCGACGCATGTGCGCGCTGACGGCGGTCGACACGGAATCCAGAACCGCGGTGCTCCAAGCAGGCGTCACGGGACCGGAAGCCGAGGACATGCTCGGCCGACATGGGTTGACGCTCGGGCACTTTCCTCAGTCGTTCCGATACGCGTCCATCGGTGGCTTCGCTGCGACGCGATCGTCGGGTCAGGCATCGGCCGGCTATGGACGGTTCGACGACATGGTCGAGGCGCTCACCGTGGTCACGCCCATCGGGGTGGTTCAACCGGGCCGTGCACCCGCGTCTGCCGCGGGACCGGACATGCGTCAGGTGTTCCTCGGCTCCGAAGGCACCCTCGGGATCATCACCGACGTCACCGTCCGAGTCCACGAGATTCCGGAGACGACGGTCTATCGCGCGTGGCGGTTCACGGATTTCGCCGCAGGCGCCGAGGCGTTCCGAATCGTCGCGGGGACGCCCAGCAGGCCGACCGTCATGAGATTGTCGGACGAGGCCGAGACCGGCATCAACGCGGCTCTCTCGGATCACGACGCACCACACGGCGGCTGTCTCGCGATCATGACATTCGACGGAACCGCGACCGACGTCGCCCGACGTGTCGAGGACGTCGACGCGCTGCTTGCGCGGGCCGGTGCGACAGTCGTCGACGAATCCGCCGCGCGCGCCTGGGAACACGGCCGTTTCGACGGGCCCTATCTGCGCGATGCGCTACTGGACGTCGGCGCTCTGGCCGAGACGCTGGAGACGGCTGCCCACTGGTCGTCGCTCGCCGCTGTTCGGACGGCCGTGACGGGTGCGCTGGTCGAGTCGCTCGGCGCCGCAGGGACTCCCCCGGTCGTCATGTGCCACATCTCGCACGTCTATCCGACGGGTGCGTCGTTGTACTTCACTGTGGTCTGCGCCGCCGCGGACGATCCGATCACACAGTGGAGGAACGCGAAAACAGCTGCAACCGATGCGATGACGGCCACGGGCGCCACTGTGACACATCACCACGCCGTCGGCAGCGACCACAGGAATTGGATGCCACACGAAATCGGCGACGTCGGAATCGCTGTGCTGCGTTCCATCAAATCGGCGGTCGATCCCGCAGGAATACTGAATCCTGGCAAGCTGATCCCATGACTCGAACGGTCACGGTCCTGACCAATCCCGCTGCGGGAAACGGCCGTGCGCCTGCCATCACTGCCACTGTCACAGCGCGACTCCGTGAACGAGGACTCGACGTCACCACCATCGAGGGCCGGACCCAGGGAGATGCCCTCGACTCGGTCAAGCGAGTGGTCCGCACCGGAACCGACACGGTTGTCGTCGTGGGCGGCGACGGCATCGTGAATCTCGCGCTGCAGGCCGTCGCGACCACGTCGACCGCACTTGCGGTGGTCCCCGCAGGCACTGGAAACGATCTCGCGCGTTTGCTCGGTGTGCCGCAGGGTGATCCCGTCGCTGCCGCGGACATCGTCGCCCGCGACGACAAACGCACCATGGACCTGGGCCGTGCCGGTGACCGCTGGTTCGGCACTGTCATGTCCAGCGGATTCGACAGTCTGGTCACCGAACGTGCCAACAGAATGCGATGGCCTCGCGGACCACTGCGGTACAACCTGGCGATGGTGTTGGAATTGACGCGGCTGCATCCCATTCCGTATTCGATCGAACTCGACGACGCGACGATCGACCTGGAGGCGACGCTCGTGACCGTCGGAAACGGCCCGACGTACGGCGGAGGTATGGCGATCTGCCCCGACGCCCGCGTCGACGACGGCCTGCTGGATGTCACCGTCGTCAGGGCAAGTTCACGGACCCGGCTCGTCCGACTGTCCCCGACCCTCTACAAGGGAACGCACGTGGACTTGCCGGAGGTCGACACCTATCGGTCGAAGCGAGTGTCGTTGTCGGCTCCGTCGATGGTTGCCTACGCGGACGGCGAGCGGTTCCGACCGCTCCCGATCCGCATCGAGGCCGTACCGCGCGCGCTGACGGTGATCGTCGGCGAGACTTCGCCGTTGCACCGCTGCACTACAGCTTCGTGAGATCGCGATTCTCACCCGACGAGATCGCCTTGACGAGCCAGTAGATCCCGAACACGATCGCGGCGGCCACGGCTACCCAGAACAGACCCTTGACGACCGCACCGAGCACGGCGAACGCGATCCAGACCAGGACGATGATTCCGAGGATTTTCCAGAACATGGTGTTCCCTTCTTCGTGGGTGTCGATATCGACCCTCACACGGCGAAGAGCCGAAAACACCAGGTCGGCAACGAGTTCAGGGAAAGATGGGGGAACACCCTGAGGGGCATCCTAGGAGTGGCGCCGCCGGATCTCGGCCAGTTCGGTCAACGCCGTCGCCCACCCGTCGAGCCGGTCGGTCGCCGACGTCAGCTCTGCTCTACGCAGGTCGACCGCGCTCGACGGCAGCTGAGCTGGGGCCGTCAACCGCGCGGCCGCAGCCACGAGTTCCTCGAACTGGTCGACGCCGGAGTGCAGTTGGTCGGCCGCGTTTCGGATCGTCGGCCCGAGGTGCTCGGCCGCCATCGTGTTCGACGCGGCCGCACGTTCCATCGACACGACGTCGGTGGCCATCGATGCGAGCGCCGTCGCCGCAGCAGCAGCGACCTCTGTGGTCTCCGCGAGTTCTGCGGAGTCGACCGACTCGGATCGAGCAAGTATCCCGGTGAGCTCGTAGAGGCTTCGCTGAGCGCCTGCGAGTCGGTACATCGGCGCGTATGCAGCCGAACCGCTGTCCGGCAACGTCGCTCTGCCCGGCCTCGCGGGCGGGAGCGGCTGAGCCCGCAGTCGGCGGTACCGGCCGAGTGCGAGGACCGCAGGTACAGCGAACAGCATCGCTCCGCCACCGGTGGCGAACATCGTCCACTCGGGAGCCGACGCCGCCGCGAGACCGGCAGTCGAGGCCACCGAGACGCCCGACGCACCGCCGAACCACGACCCGCGCCGACGCGCACGTCGAGTGCGACGAATGTGCTTCTGCCGTGGGTCGTTCCACCGGTTCGCCTTGTCGACCAGCGATTCGCCCATGCGGCGCGCCGAGTCCGCTACGGCGCGAACGCCGTTCACCGACTCCGATACAGGCATGGCCGACCACTTACGTGGCCGACCATGATCGTCATTGTTCATGTTCCGGGGAAACTGTTCACGTCAGTTCTGTGCAGGAGGCTCTGGAGTGGCATTCGGCGACTTGGCGATCGACGGCTTCTGCGCTGCCGAGTTACCCGACGGAAGCGAATCTCCCGCCATCGACGCACGAATCTGTTCGAGCCTGCTGTGCCCTGCCATCTGCACGGACGCCTGCTGCACTTCCATCATCCGACCGGACACCGAATTCTGCGCCAGCTCGGCCGATCCCAGTGCGTCGGCGTAACGACGTTCGATCTTGTCGCGCACCGCGTCGAGGCTCGGCGTGTTGCCGGGTGCGGACAGCGTGCTGTCCATCGAGCGGAGCGACTCGCTGACCTTTTCCTGCATCTTGGCCTGCTCGAGCTGGCTGAGGAGCTTGGTGCGCTCTGCGACCTTGGCCTGCAGCGCCATCGCGTTCTGCTCGACGGCCTTCTTCGCTTGCGACGCAGCCTGCAACGACTGGTCGTGCAGCACCTTCAGATCCTCGACACCCTGTTCCGCGGTGACCAACTGTGCCGCGAACGCCTCGGCTGCGTTGGTGTACTGCGTCGCCTTCTCGGTGTCACCCGCAGATGCCGCCTGGTCGGCCAGTGTGACGGCCTGACGAGCATTGGCGTTGAGCTTCTCGACCTCGTCGAGTTGGCGGCTCAGCTTCATCTCCAGCTGACGCTGGTTGCCGATCACCGAGGCAGCTTGCTGGGACAGCGCCTGGTGTTGACGCTGTGCATCCTCGATGGCCTGCTGAATCTGAACCTTGGGGTCGGCCTTCTCGTCGATCTTGGAGTTGAAGAGGGCCATCATGTATTTCCAGGCCTTGACGAAAGGATTAGCCATGGGTTGATCCTGCCTCCGAATCGAGCGCCGCGTCAGACGCGTGGTGGGTCAATGCTGGTGTCGTGCGAACTGCAGGTTTCACACTAGCGTCCCGGCGAATCAGGCGGCGGCGAGTGCGCGTGCCGGTGCGGGAATGACGACGCGAGTGTCGCCCGCGATGCGCGGCGACTGCTCGACAGCAGGCGTCGCGTGCTGATCGTTCGTCGCCCGGACCGACAGCGATTCGCTGACGTCGCTCAGTACATCGGACAGCGGTACCGCAAGTGCATCGCAGATTGCAGCAAGGAGCTCACTGGAAGCCTCTTTACGTCCACGTTCGACCTCGGACAGGTAGCCGAGGCTCACGCGGGCAGTATTCGAGACCTCACGCAGTGTGCGACTCTGTGCGACGCGAGTGCGCCGCAGACTGTCGCCGAGTGCTTCACGCAATAGCAGCGCCATCTCGCTCCTCCTCGTTGAAACTGTTCGTCATCGGAGTCTTTCGACCGTCTTCAGCTACAACGCCCGACACGGTTCGATTGGTTCCCGACCCTATACGTCCGTACGGCTGAGCACGCGTCGGAGAAGTTCCGACACGGCTTCACGGACTGTATCCCGTCGAACGGTCCAGCGGTCGCCCGACAGTCGGAGTTCGTTCACTCGGGTGTCGTCCGGCCCGGCGATCCCGACGAACACGGTGCCGACCGGATGCCCGTCCTGACTGTCCGGTCCCGCGACGCCCGTGAGTCCCACACCCCAATCCGCGCCGCACACACGCCTGGCCCCGTCGGCAAGCGCTGCTGCCGTGCTCGCCGCAACGGGTCCGTCGGAGTCGAGCACGTCCTGGCCGACACCCGCAAGGGTGGCCTTGAGGTCCGTGGCGTAGACGACGACGCCGCCCCGAAGCACCGCGCTGGCACCCGGTACGCCGGCGACCGTCGCGGACAGCAGTCCCGCGGTCAACGACTCGGCGGTCGCAACGGTCTGCCCGAGCCGTGTCAGCGCGGCGACGAGTCGATCCACCTCCAGACCATCGACGAGCGGATCCGTCACGACGACGTGACCCCACGCCGCAGACGAATCGCCTGCACGACGTAGTCGAGGCCGGTGTAGACGGTCAGAAAGACCGCGAGGCCCATCAGCGTGACCGACGCGAAGCGCACCTCGTCGGGCAACGGGGCCAGATACATTCCGATCGCGAAACTCTGGACGAGGGTCTTGACCTTGCCCCCACGACCGGCCGGAATCACGCCGTGCCGGATCACGGCGAAGCGCACGAGGGTGATGCCCACTTCGCGTATCGCAATCACGACGGTGATCCACCACGGCAGGTCGCCGAGAATCGACAGGCCGATCAACGCGGCGCCGATCAACGCCTTGTCGGCGATGGGGTCTGCCATCTTTCCGAAGTCGGTGACCAGGCCGTATTTACGCGCGAGCTGGCCGTCGATTCGGTCCGTGATCGCCGCGACCGCGAACACGAGCGTCGCACCGATGCGCCAGCGCGTGTCGTGGCCGTCGTCCGCGAACAGGACGACGAGAAATACCGGAACGAGCGCTATTCGGAGAACCGTCAGCACGTTGGCGATGTTGACGACCGGTACGGCGTCGGAACTTCCTGTCGTGGAATTGCCGTGCGGCAATCGTGAGCCTGGAGTGACGGGTTCGGTCATACGTACCCGTCCCCGCGCATACTCGGTCGACAACGATGTCCTCGCCGCATGGGAAGCACTTCGGTAACGGACACACGGAGAGAATATCCGTTGCCGCGTTGACTACTGTTCACCACATGACTTCTGCGCCGAACCGGGCGAGTCGACTCGACGTCGATTCGCCGGAAGAACCAGCATCCGACGACGTCGTCAGGCCACACGGCGGCGACGAACTGGTCGTTCGGCGCGCACGTACGTCCGACATTCCCGAGATCAAGCGGCTGATCGACATCTACGCCGGAAAGATCCTGCTCGAGAAGAATCTCGTGACGCTGTACGAAGCCGTTCAGGAGTTCTGGGTCGCCGAACGGGCGGACACTGTCATCGGGTGTGGTGCACTCCACGTTCTGTGGGCGGACCTGGGTGAGGTCCGCACGGTCGCGGTGGACCCGTCGGCCAAAGGCCACGGCGCCGGGCATCTCATCGTCGACAAGTTGATCAGCGTCGCACGCGAACTGTCGCTCGGCCGCCTGTTCGTGCTGACGTTCGAGGTCGACTTCTTCGCCCGGCACGGCTTCGCCGAGATCGACGGCACTCCCGTCACGGCCGAGGTGTACGCCGAGATGTGCCGGTCGTACGACACCGGCGTCGCCGAGTTCCTCGATCTGAGCTACGTGAAACCCAACACACTCGGCAATACCCGGATGCTGCTGTCGCTCTGACAGGATTCCTGGTGTCCCACGATCAGTCGGCTCGAATCTAAGGAAGTACGTTCCATGGCGTTGTTCTCCGTTGTCTACACGTATTCACCCAGCACCACGGACGGGCGTGACACGCACCGCGCGACGCACCGCGCATGGCTGAAGGATCAGCTGGACCAGAAGGTTCTCGTGTCTTCCGGCCCCTTCGCCGACGGCAGCGGTGCGCTCATCATCGTCGAGGGCACCGACCTCGCGTCCGTCGAGGCACTGTTCGCGCAGGATCCGTTCCAGGTGGAGAACCTCGTCGAGGCATCCGTCATCAGCGAATGGACTCCCGTGATGGGCGCGTTCGCCTAGTGCCGCTGCGCGGCCCGTGAGTGCGTAGTTGGTCCTGATGCCAACTACGCACTCACGGGCGCCGCAGGCGCACTACTCCTCCCCCGGGTCCCCACCCTTGATCGACCACAGCAGACCGTCGAGCTCGTCCGGCTTGACCAGCACCTCGCGGGCCTTCGAGCCCTCGCTCGGCCCTACAACTCCCCGGTTCTCCATGAGATCCATCAGCCGACCTGCCTTGGCGAATCCGACGCGCAACTTGCGTTGCAGCATGGACGTCGAACCGAACTGACTCGTCACGACCAGTTCGACGGCCTGAAGCAGAACATCGAGATCGTCGCCGATGTCCGGGTCGACGTCCTTCTTGTCCGACGCCTTGGCCGCGGTGACGGTCTCGTTGTACTCCGGCTCCGCCTGGTTCTTCGCGAAGTCGACGACGGCGGCGATCTCTTCGTCGGTGATGAATGCACCCTGCAGACGCGTCGGCTTCCCAGCGCCCATGGGCAAGAACAGCGCGTCGCCCATACCGATGAGCTTCTCCGCACCCGGCTGATCGAGAATGACCCGCGAGTCCGTCAGCGACGACGTCGCGAACGCGAGCCGAGACGGCACGTTGGTCTTGATCAGACCGGTGACGACGTCGACCGACGGTCGCTGCGTCGCGAGCACCAGGTGGATTCCGGCCGCACGGGCCTTCTGCGTGATACGGACGATGGCGTCCTCTACGTCGCGAGGCGCCGTCATCATCAGGTCGGCGAGCTCGTCGACGATCGCCAGGATGTACGGGTAGGGCCGGTACACACGTTCGCTGCCGAGAGGCGCGGTGATCTCCCCCGACTTGACCTTCTTGTTGAAGTCGTCGATGTGGCGGACCTTGTTGACCTGCATGTCCTGGTAGCGCTGTTCCATCTCCTCGACCAGCCAGGCGAGCGCTGCCGCTGCCTTCTTCGGCTGCGTGATGATCGGGGTGATGAGGTGGGGAATGCCCTCGTACGGCGTCAGCTCGACCATCTTGGGGTCGATCAGGATCATCCGGACCTCGTCGGGCGTCGCTCGCGCCAGCAGCGAGACGAGCATCGAGTTCACGAAGCTCGACTTACCGGAACCCGTCGAACCGGCCACCAGAAGGTGGGGCATCTTCGCGAGGTTGGCGCTGACGAAGTCGCCTTCGATGTCCTTGCCGAGACCGATCACCAGCGGGTGATGATCCTTGCGCGTCGACGGCGCGGTCAGCACGTCGGCGAGACGCACCATCTCGCGATCGGAGTTGGGCACCTCGATGCCGACCGCGGACTTGCCCGGGATCGGTGCGAGCAGACGAACGTTGTCGGTGGCGACCGCGTACGCGATGTTGCGTGCGAGCGCGGTGATCTTCTCTACCTTGACGCCGGGCCCGAGTTCGACCTCGTAGCGAGTGACGGTCGGGCCGCGGGTGAACCCGGTGACGGCAGCGTCGATCTTGAACTGCTCGAGCACCTCCGAGATGGCCTCGATCATCGCGTCGTTCGCTTGACTGCGCGTCTTGGGCGGGTCTCCGTCGATCAGCAGCGACAGTGACGGCAGCGTGTAGTCCCCGTCGACGACGCGGTCCACGACGATCTTCTCGTCGTCGGCCTGCGGCTTGGGTGCCGTCTCCTTGACGATGGGCTTCGGCTTCGGCTTCGGCGGTGCCACCGCGGCTGCCGGTGCGGGAACGGGCTCGGGCTCCGGCGCGATGACCTCGGTCGGCGCCTCCGGCGGTGGGGTACGACGCGATCGCGTCTTCTTGACCGGGACGTACTCCTCGGTCGGGTAGTTGGAGTACGGATCGCCTCCGTCGACGGGGTAGCCGTCGAGGGCTGCGTCGTCGTAACCGCCGTATCCGTCGTCGAATTCGGAGCCGTAGTCGGCGGGGTCGTAGTCGCCGTACTCGTCGCCCCGACTGTCGGTGCCGAACAGCGATCGCAGCCGGTCGGGTACGTCACGAACAGTCGTGCCGGTCAGGAGCAGAACGCCGAACAGTCCGGCGAGCAGCAGGAGCGGGACAGCCAACCAGACCGTCAGACCGTCGGAGATGGGACCGCCGGCGATGTAGCCGAAGAAGCCGCCACCGGTCGAGCGGCCTGCGGCGTCCGTGGGCGAGCCCGCAGCCAGGTGCCACAGGGCCAGAATCGGGAGGATCACGAGTATCGAACCGAGAACCAGCCGTGGACGGATGTCCGGGTTCGGTTGGGACCGCATCAGCAGCACCGCGCAGGCGACTCCCAGCGCGGGTACGACGTAGCCTGCGTCGCCGACGAGTGCCCGAACCGCGACCTCGATCCATTCACCGACAGGTCCGCCTGCGCTGAACCAGACGGCAGCGGCGACGACGACGCTGACGGCGATGAGTCCGAGAGCGATGCCGTCGCGACGATGGCCGTGCTCGATGTCCTTGGCCTTGCTGACGGTGCGCGTCGTCGCGCCCACGCCTTTCGCTGCCATGGACCACGTGGACGAGATACCGCGGCCGACAGCGGACAGAGCTCCACCGCCGGACTTCTTCTTCGTCGCGGGCCTGCGCGTCGCGGCTGACCGCGTGGTCGCGCCTGCCTTCGACGGGCTGGACTTGCGTGGTGCCGTCGGTTTGCGTGGCGTCGACACGGTCCGTGTCGTTCGTCCTCCGGAAGACTTCCGCGATGCCCCCGAAGCACGCGACGCCGCACCATCTCCGGCACCGCCGGCTCGCGAACTTCGAGTGCTGGTCTTTCCTGCCATGGCCCCTAGGCTAGTCGCAAGGGCACCTTCGAAACCATCCGCAACACGAGTAACAATTCTAGAAGCTGCGATCGAGGTTCTGTACTGCCTGCACGTCGGCGTCGTCACCGTCGGCATCCAGAACCACCTCGGACCGTCCGAACGCGTGCAGCAGCAGTTCCGACGGCGTCCCCGTCAACACCACCGAGCGACCGCGCCCCGTGGTGACGGCGGCGGACCGACCGTCGGTGGTGCGGAGTGTCACGCCGACACCTGCTCCGCGGTACGCCAGCCGTCCGATCATCGACGCCGTCGACCACAACTTGCTCTCCATGGCCGCCGACAGCACGCGCTGATCCCAGCCGGGCACGGCGCGTCGTAGATCCTCGTGATGCACGAACATCTCACCGACGTTGATCACCGGGTCCAGGATCTTGAACGGCGACCAGATCGGCGGACCCGAGGCGATGGCGTCGACCAGCTCGGTGAACGGCCTCTGGGCGACACGATTCTGGACCTGTTCGGTGTAGCCGGCCAAAAACGGCAACAGAATCCCTGGTGCGGCATCGAGACGTCGTTCCCTGACGACGAGGTGCGACGCCAGATCCCGGGCCGTCCAGTCACCGCACAACGTAGGCGCGGACTCCCCCACCGCAGAGAGAGTCGAGACGAGGTCGGCGCGTTCACGCTGTGCGAGGCTCACATCGAACCACCGTACGTGCCCCGTCGACGACGCGCCCCCGCGCGAGCCGTAATCTCGGGTCGGTGCCGATCTCCGAAATTCTGATCATTCTCGTTGCTGGATTCGGTGCCGGAGCGATCAACGCGGTCGTCGGTTCCGGAACGCTGATCACCTTCCCCACCCTCGTAGCCTTCGGATATCCGCCTGTCGTGGCGACGATGTCGAACGCCGTCGGACTCGTGGCGGGAGGCGTATCCGGCACGTGGGGTTACCGTCGAGAACTTCGCGGACAGTGGGATCGGCTGCGGTGGCAGATTCCAGCGTCCTTCTTCGGCGCTCTACTGGGCGCGTGGTTGCTGTTGCACCTCCCCGAGACCGTGTTCGCGGCAGTCGTTCCCGTGCTGCTGATCGGGGCGCTGATCTTGGTCGTCACGCAGCCGCGCATTCAGAAGTGGGCGCGGGGACGGTCGGAAGCCGCGGGCAAGGCCGCCGACCACGTCGGACGAGGGCATCTGGTGATGCTCACCATCGGCACGTTTCTCGTGGGCATCTACGGCGGGTATTTCACTGCGGCACAAGGCATTCTGCTCATCGGCGTGATGGGCGCTCTGCTGCCGGAGTCGATTCAGCGGATGAACGCCGCCAAGAATCTGTTGTCTCTCATCGTGAACATCGTCGCGGCCGTCGCCTATACGATCGTGGCGTTCGATCGAATCAGTTGGGCCGCAGCCGGATTGATCGCTGTCGGCTCGCTCGTCGGTGGATCGATCGGCGCACGATACGGACGACGCCTGTCCCCCACCGCACTTCGCGCGACCATCGTCGCTCTCGGCATCATCGGCCTCTGGCGACTGTTGGCCTGACGGCCGAGCGCGTGCGTAGTCGGCACGGACACCGACTACGCACGCGGCGTGCTACTTCTTTCCGACTTCCATGACCGTGGGAACGATCATCGGCTTGCGGCGGTACTTCTCGGCCACCCACCGGCCGACGACGCGTCGTACCGCTTGCGCGATGCGGTGCGTGTCGGTGACGCCGTCCGATGCCAGGCGTTGCAATTCGGCCTCGACGAGCTGGCCGGCTTCCTTCAATGCCGCCGGGTCGTCGGAGAAACCGCGTCCGGAGACCTCAGGAGCCGTGACGGCGCGCCCGGTGGTCGAGTCGACGGCGACGGTGATCGCGATGAATCCGCCTTCACCGAGGACGAGGCGGTCCGACAGCGTCGAGTCGCCGACGTCACCGACGGACAGGCCGTCGACGTAGACGTGACCGACGGGCACCTGACCGACGATGCGTGCGAGGCCGTCGACCATGTCGACGACGACGCCGTCCTCGGCGAGCACGACACGGTCCTCGGCGACGCCGGTCGCTTTCGCGAGTGCAGCGTTGGCGCGCAGGTGACGCCACTCGCCATGCACGGGCATGGCGTTGGTCGGACGAACCGCGTTGTACAGGTAGAGCAATTCGCCTGCCGACGCGTGACCCGACACGTGCACCTTGGCATTCTGCTGCGTCACGACGGTCGCGCCGCGTTTGGCGAGCCCGTTGACGACGGCGAACACCGAGTTCTCGTTGCCCGGAATGAGCGACGACGCGAGCACGACGAGATCGTTGGCCTTGACGTTGATCTGGCGGTGCTCGCCGCGTGCCATGCGGGACAGTGCCGAGAGGGGCTCGCCCTGGGATCCGGTGGATATGAGTACGAGCCGGTCGTCCGGGAGCGTCGCCGCGGTGTCGACGTTGACCTCGAGACCGTCGGGAACGCGGAGGTATCCGAGATCCTGAGCGATCTGCATGTTGCGCACCATCGACCGACCGACGAACGCAATGCGACGGTTGTACCGCTCGGCAACGTCGATGACCTGCTGGATACGGTGAACGTGGCTGGCGAACGACGCGACGATGACGCGCTGCTTGGCCTTGCCGATGACGGTGTCGAGCACACCGCCGATTTCACGCTCGGGGGTGACGAATCCCGGGACCTCGGCGTTGGTGGAGTCCACCAGGAACAGGTCGACGCCCTCGTCGCCGAGGCGAGAGAAGCCCGCGAGGTCGGTCAGCCTGCCGTCGAGCGGGAGCTGATCGAGCTTGATGTCTCCGGTGTGCAGCGCCAGACCGGCATCGGTGCGAATCGCGATCGCGAGCGCATCCGGGATCGAGTGGTTGACGGCGAAGTATTCACACTCGAACGGCCCGTGGGTCGTCTTCTGCCCTTCGGTGACCTCGATGAGATTCGGCCGCAGCCGGTGCTCACGGCACTTGGCCGCGACGAGCGCCAACGTGAACTTCGAGCCGACGACGGGAACGTCGGGACGGAGACGGAGAAGAAACGGCACAGCGCCGATGTGGTCCTCGTGTCCGTGCGTCAGGACGACGGCTTCGACGTCGGCCATGCGATTTTCGATGTGCCGGAAGTCCGGAAGAATCAGGTCGACGCCGGGCTGCTGGTCCTCGGGAAACAGCACGCCGCAGTCGACGATCAGGAGCTTGCCCTGATGCTCGAACACGGTCATGTTGCGGCCGATTTCGCCGATGCCGCCGAGCGCGACGATACGAAGCCCCTTGAACGGCGCCTTCGGTGGCGTGCCCAGTCGATCGGTCGGGTCTACTTCGCGTCGGGTGTCGGGGCGCTGTGTCCGAGCCGAATTCTGCACGACGGGTCGTGACTGCTGGGCCGGCCGCGACTGCTGTGCGGGACGTTCGGAGGGCGGTCCTGCGCTTCGGGTAGCGCGGCCGCGTGATCGGGGTGGTCTGCTCATACAAGTACTCCTGCTGCTCGCAGATCTGCTGCGAGCAATTCGATGTGTTCGATGCTCGGTGGCACCTGGGGAAGTCGTGGTTCGCCGACGTCGAGTCCGATGAGGCGCAGTCCGGCTTTGGCTGCGCTGACGCCGCCGAGGCGTGCGACGGACCTGATGACGGGAAGAAGGCTGACGTTGATCGCCTGCGCGCGAGCGATGTCGCCCATCATGAATGCCGTGTGCAGTTCACGTAGGCGCGCGGGAACGAGGTGTCCGATGACGCTGACGAATCCGGTGGCACCTACCGACAGCCACGGGAGGTTCAGTGGATCGTCGCCGGAGAAGAACTGCAATCCGGTCGACGCGATCAGTTCCGCACCTGCGTTGAGATCGCCCTTGGCATCCTTCACCGCGAGGATGCGTGGGTGGTCTGCGAGACGACGCAGAGTCTCCGTCTCGATGGGAACGACGGAGCGCGGAGGAATGTCGTACAGCATCACCGGCAGATCGGTAGCGTCGGCTACCGCGGTGAAGTGAGCATAGATGCCGGATTGCGGTGGGCGTGAGTAGTACGGAGTGACGACGAGCAGGCCGTGGGCTCCCGCGCGCGCGGCGTCCCGTGCCAACTCGACACTGTGTGCGGTGTCGTTGCTGCCTGCACCGGCGATGATCCGAGCGCGATGTCCGACGGCGGCGATGACCGCGCGCATGAGGTCGAGCTTCTCGTTCTCGGTGGTTGTCGGCGATTCGCCGGTGGTTCCGGCGAGCACCAGGCCGTCGTGGCCCTGCTCTACGAGGTGGTGAGCAAGACGCACGCCCGCGTCGATGTCCAGCTTTCCGTCGGCGGAGAACGGCGTCACCATTGCGGTGAGCACCGTGCCGAACGGAGGCTGGATGGGCGGGGCGGCATCACCGTATGTCATGGTCGGAAAGGTTACCCGGTGGTCTCGGCTGTTCCGCCTTCAGACCTCGGTGACGAACGGCGAGTGTGCCACTTCCGAACCGTCCGAAAGGGCGGAGATTTCGAAGTCGCCGAACACGTCGGGCGCAACCGCCACCAACTGGCGCAGGCACTCCACTGCGACGCGGCGGATTTCGACGTCGGCGTGCTCGGATGCGCGCATCGAGACGAAGTGACGCCACGCCCGATAGTTGCCTGTGACGACGACGCGGGTCTCGGTCGCGTTCGGCAGAACCGACCTCGCCGCCTGACGCGCCTGCTTGTTCCGTAGCGCGGCGCCGGTGACGCCTTCCAGCTTGCCCTCGAGCGCAGCGAGCAGCTCCGCGTACGCCGCCCGCGACGCGTCGGTCGCCGTGGTGAACAGCGCCTCGAGTTCCGGATCCCCCTCGATCGCCGGGGGCACGATGACGTTGGCGTCACGCTCGTTGACGAACCGCTGCGACAACTGCGAATACGAGAAGTGACGATGGCGGATCAGCTCGTGCGTGCACGAGCGTGAGATTCCGGTGATGTAGAAGCTGACGGACGCATGCTCGAGAACCGACAGATGCCCGACGTCGAGGAGATGCTGCAGGTACGACGCGTTGGTCGCGGTCCGTGGATTCGGCTTCGACCAGCTCTGATAGCAGGCGCGGCCGGCGAACTCGACGAGCGCTTGTCCCCCGTCGGCGTCGGTCTCCCACGGAATGTTCTCGGGTTGGACGAAATCGGTCTTCGCCACCAGTTGCACGTTCAGCGAAACCGTCTTCGACACCGCTTTCCTCCCGCTCGAGCTGCTCATGTTCGAGTCGAACACTAGCGGGACGTCCGAGTGACGCCTTGCGTGACGTCATAAATGACGTCACACTGGCGTCATGGAACTCGACTCGTACACCGCATCACTCCGCGCCGATCTACTCGCTGCCGCAGCACTGGGTGACGATCACACCAGGCGAACCGCCGATGCTCTCGGTGCCGCAGCACAGGCGTCGGCCAGGCTCATGCTGCTCCAGGCCCTCTCCGATTTCGCCGATGAGATCTCCTCCAAGGTCGACGGGCATTCGGTCCACCTGAGACTGTCCGGCAACGAGGCGATCGCCGACGTCACTCGTGACATCGAACCGGCCGACGCCGAAGCTCCGACAGTGGAACCCGAGGACTACCCGACGATGGAAGTCGTCACCGGGGAAATGCGCCGGGTCACTCTCCGCATGGTCGAGCACGTCAAGGAACGCGCCGAAGAGGCCGCGTCGATGAACGGGGTGTCGCTCAATTCGTGGCTGTCACAGGCAGTACAAGGCGCGCTGCGCGATCAGATGCGGAAGGAACGGCCGTACTGATCCGAGTTCAGCGTTTCTCACGCCACGCACGCTCGAACGGCAGCCGCCAGGCGTGCGGTGCGATCAGCTGGTGAATGGCATTGGGCCCCCACGATCCCGGAACGTACTGGCGAACGGGAGGCGGGTCAGCGAGTAGCGGTGCCGACACCTCCCACAGCCTCTCGATGCCTTCGGCCGTCGTGAACAGCGTGTGGTCGCCGTGCATGGCGTCGAGGATCAGGCGCTCGTACGCCTCGAGAACGTCTGCCGCGCGCTCGGTCTCACCGATCGCGAACTGCATGCTCAACTTGTCCAGTCTCATGCCTGGTCCGGGCCGCTTGCCGTAGAACGACAACGACACTTTTGACGCATCGGCAAGATCGAACGTCAGGTGATCGGGCCCCTGGGCGCCCACACCCGAACCCGTCGGAAACATGCTCTTCGGCGGTTCCCTGAACGCGATCGAGATGATGCGTTGCCCCTCGGCCAGCTTCTTGCCGGTCCGCAGATAGAACGGCACTCCGGCCCATCGCCAGTTGTCGATCTCGCACTGCAATGCCACGAACGTGTCGGTCTCCGAATCGGGTGCCACTCCAGGTTCGGAACGGTAGCCGTTGTACTGCCCTCGGACGACCTTGCGCGGATCGAGGGGAACCATCGAGCGGAAGACCTTGTTCTTCTCTTCGCCGATGGCCCCGGGTTCCAGCGCGGTCGGCGGCTCCATCGCCATGAATGCGAGTATCTGGAAGAGGTGCGTCACCACCATGTCCTTGAACGCGCCGGTCGACTCGTAGAAATTGGCGCGCCCGTCCAGCGACAGCGACTCGGGAACGTCGATCTGAACGTGGTCGATGAAGTTCCGATTCCAGATCGGTTCGAACAGACCGTTCGCGAACCGGAACGCAAGGATGTTCTGCGCCGGCTCCTTGCCGAGGAAGTGGTCGATGCGAAAGATCTGCTCTTCGTCGAACGTCTCGTGCACCGTGGCGTTGAGTGCGATGGCACTCTCGAGGTCGGTCCCGAACGGCTTCTCCATGATGATGCGGGAGCGCTTGACCAGGTCGGCGGCACCGAGCATCTCGACGACGGCCAGTGCAGCCTTGGGCGGGACGCTCAGATAGTGCAGTCGACGGGCATCCGGTCCGAGTTCGATCTCGGCACGCGCCACGGCCTCCGCGAGCGCGGCGGGGCCCGCTTTCTGCGAGACGTAGCTGAGCTTGCCCGCGAACTGACGCCACTGTTCTTCGGTCACCTTGCGGGTGGAGAATTCGTCGATGGCTTCGAGTGCCATCTGCCGGAACTCGTCGCTCGTCATCTCCTCCAGCGACGTCCCGACGACGCGTATGCGTGGCGCGAGATCCGACAGTGCGAGATGCATCATGCCGGACAACAGCTTTCGCTTCGCCAGATCTCCTGTGGCTCCGAACAGTACGACGACCTGAGGTGGCAGCTCGCTCGACGGGGCAGTCATGGCAGAAATGGTGTCACAGGATCGCTGTCAGTGCCGGGATGAGATCGCCCCGTTCGCCGACGACGACCGTCTCCAGTTCGAGCCAGTCGGCCATCTCCCGCAGAACAGGCTTCAGGCGGTCCGCGATGACAGACGCGGTGCGGTCTCCTTCGACGAATGCGCCGAGAACCTGAAGCTCGGACCGGGCTCGGTCCCCCTTCAGGTCGATACGCGCGACGAGCTCCCCGTCCACCAGGAACGGGAAGACGTAATAGCCGTGAATGCGCTTGTGCTGAGGGGTGTAGATCTCGATGCGGTAATGGAAGTCGAAGATTCGTTCCACACGGGGACGAAAGAAGATCATCGGATCGAAGGGGCACAACAGAGCAGAGCCCTTGGCGGAGCGAGGAATTCGCGCATCGACGTGAAGGTAGGCAGGCGCGCCCCACCCTTTCACCGCGACAGGTTCCAGCACACCGTCCTCGACCAGATCCGCGATCGCAGCTTTGCTCTGCTTCTGCGAAAGCCGGTAGTAGTCACGGAGATCCGGCTCTGTCCCGATACCCAGAGCAACAGCAGAATTCGTCACCAGTTCCCGCACGGCATCGGCCTCGTCGACTGTGCGCGCGAGAATGTCGGCCGGAACGACACGCTCGGTCAGATCGTAATGCCGAACGAAACCGGCGCGCGTTGCCACGGACACGACGCCTGCGGCGAACAACTGCTCGCACACGACCTTGACGTCACTGCGATCCCACCACGGCCCCTTGCGTCCCGGCCGCTCGACCTCGAGTTCACGTTCGACCTCGCCTGCACTCGACGGCCCGTTGGCGGTGATGACGTCGAGAACGTCCTGTGCCAGGGACGGATTTCGCTCGAGAACGGTCTTGGCGCCACCCCAGCGGCCGTGCTGGTACAGCTCGGTGCGCCAGCGCATCAGCGGCCAATCCTCGACGGGTATCAGCGCGGCCTCGTGCGCCCAGTACTCGACGAGCTTGCGCGGACTGCGGGTGGTATCCGACCACGCAGCCCTGTCGACCACAGTTCGGTCGTACTTCCCGACGCGGCTGAACAGCGGTGCGTAGTGTGCGCGCACGAGTACGGACACCGAGTCGATCTGAAGGAGCCGGTTCCTCTCGATGACCTTGTGCACCGCACGCGCCGATGCACCACGCTCTGTCACCGGATGGGGCGACGCCAACCCTTGGGCGGCCAGAGCCGTCCGCCTCGCCATCGCTGCACTCATCTCGCGCATGGAGTCCACCTTGCCACGGGGGTCCGACATATCTCTAAGGCGTCCACCCGTGCTTCCGCGCGACCCCCTCCATCGTCGCAACCAGTCGAGACACACCAGGCTCCTCGATCGGAAAATGCCCGCAGCCCTCGAGCATCACGAGAGACGTCGGACCGGCAATTCGGTTCAGGAACCGAACACTGACCTCCGGCGGCGTCCACCGGTCCTCCGCTGGATGCACGAGTGTCACCTCGGGCCCGTCATACCCCTCGGGTCGAACGTGCTCGTACGACATGAAGCTCGACAGGAACCCGAGTGGTACCGATACGCCTCCGCCGAGCGGATCCGTCGCGCACAGACGCGACAGTTCCGGGTTCGCGCTCATGTTGTCGATGTCCATCAACCATCGAACCGGTACGCGAACACGACCACCTATCGCGGCACCGACTTTCAGAAGCTGTGGCGCAGGTCTACCCAAGAATCCGAATCGGGCTGCCGCCGAACGCGCTTCGGGGTCGGATGGATCGAGGAGACACGTCACGACTACGTCGGCGACCTCACCTGTTCGAGCAGCGACCTCGTAGGCGAGCATCCCACCCATGCTTGCGCCGAACATCACCAGCGGACGCGAGTCCTGTTGCCGCTCAGCAACAACGAGATCGCACAACATCTCGATCCAGTGCTCGTATCGAACGTCACCAGGCTCCGAGACGACCGTCGTGCCGTACAGCGGCATGTCGGGGAACAACACATCGGCGCCACGCGACGCGGCCAGCGCCGCATACGGCCACAGCGCCCCGGAATGCCCGCCGGCTCCGTGAATCGCAATCACTCGAAGTGGAGCGTCGTCGTTTCGAGCCCGCGCGATACGGATATCGTTCCCTCGCCAGTGCCACATCGTCGACGTCGGCGCGAAGTCGACCCGATACTCCGCTGGCAGAAACTTCGCATAACGGTCGGCCGTCATGCGAGGTGACACTAGCCCATCAGCGTTGCCGCGAGGGTCCCTCCGAGCTCGTAGCAGGCCTCGCGTGCAGCCTTGTCGACCTTCGTGACTTCGAGTACCTCGGCCGCTTGTTCGAGCCCCCAGCCGCTCGCGATCTTCCCGACAGCGGACACCGCCCCGGCGGTGTCGTTGTTGCCGTGCACCCACAGTCCGAACGGGCGCCCGGCGACCGCGTCGAGGCAGGGATAGTAGGTGGTGTCGAAGAAGTGCTTGAGCGCGCCCGACATGTACCCGAAGTTCGCCGATGTCCCGAACAGATACCCGTCGGCCTCCAGAACGTCCGGAACTGTCGCGCCCAACGCAGGGACACTCCGTACCGTCACACCCTCGATGTCGGGATCCGCTGCGCCCGCCAACACTGCCTCCAGCAGTTCACGTGTCGACGGAGACGGTGTGTGATGGACGACGAGCAGCGTGGTCATCGCGACGCAGAGTCCTCGCGTTCGAGCGCGACGGCCCGCTTCATCGTCTCGCGCGCACGGCCACGGTCACCTGCGTAGTCGTACGCCCTCGCGAGGCGGTAGGAGTTGCGCCAGTTGTCGGGGTCCTTCTCCCACTCCCCCTTGATCTGCTGGAACAGCTCGTCGGCGGCCTCGCGCGAAATGCGTCCCGACGGCATCCGCGGCATCTCGGACACGTCGAGCTCGAGATTCTCCTCCCGAATCCTGGAGGCCAGGTGCTGGTGTTCGAACCCGGCTTTCAGTGTCGCCCAGACGATCCACAGTCCGATGATCGGCAGGAGAATCACGCCGACGCCGAGACCGATGTTGACCGCTCCACCGGTCTGGATCAGTGAAAAGCCGCGGCGCCCGAGCAGGTAGAAGTAGAAGCCCAGAATGGCCACCATCACGGCGATGGTGAGAAGGACCTTGGTCGCCTTGTTCATCGCGGTTACAGATCCAGGAACGGATCGAGCCCGACGGTCAGTCCGGGGCGACCGGCTATCTCGCGCACACCGAGCAGAACACCGGGTGCAAACGAGGTGCGGTCGAGCGAGTCGTGACGGATGGTGAGCGTCTCGCCGAGAGTTCCCAGCAGAACCTCTTGGTGCGCGACGAGCCCGGCAAGGCGAATCGAGTGGACACGCACTCCGTCGACCTCGGCTCCGCGGGCGCCGTCGAACTCGGCCGTCGTCGCATCGGGGCTCTTCGCGACCCCGGCCTTCTCCCGTGCCTTGGCAATCAGCTCGGCGGTTCGGTACGCGGTTCCCGACGGCGCGTCGGCCTTGTTCGGGTGATGCAGTTCGATGACCTCGACCGAGTCGAAGAACCGTGCGGCCTGCTCGGCGAAGCGCATGGTCAGCACGGCGCCGATGGCGAAGTTCGGGGCGATCAGCACTCCTGTCTCGGGAGAGGTCTCGAGCCAGGACCGGACGGTGGCCAATCGGTCGTCGTCGAATCCGGTGGTTCCGACTACCGCGTGAATGTTGTTCTCGATCAGGAACTTCAGGTTGTCCATGACGACGTCGGGGTGAGTGAAGTCGACGACGACATCGGTCGATGCATCGGTGAACGTCGACAGCGGGTCGCCTTGGTCGACGGTGGCAACGAGCTCGAGGCCTGCAGCCTCGTCGACGGCAGCGCAGATCGCCTGCCCCACCTTGCCGCGGGCTCCGAGAACGCCGACCCGGATAGGTGTTTGTGCACTCACGACTGCTCCACTCTCTTTCTGCCGCTGACGGCGGTACCCACCGAGCCTACTGACTCCAGTGAATTCCCAGTACGCCGGTAACGGATCGGTGACGAACGGTTTCTCGGTATGGCTTTTGCCGGCTGCGCCCCGATACTGACATCAGTTGCCGGGCAACGACGTTGGGAGGCATGGCATGAGTATCGAATCCTCGACCGCGACGTGGGGTATCGACGGACCCACCTTTCTGCGCTGGTACATCGCGCTGGCGATCGCCGCCGTCGCGGTTCCCGCGCTCGCAACGTGGGCAACCCGCGCGAACAGCACGGTCGCACGCGCTCTGCCACGTCCGTTGACGCCCCCGGAAGCAGGCGCGCTCATCAGTGACCGGGCCGCACTGCACGCGTCGTTGGCCATCCTGCGCACTGCGGGGGTTCTGAAGCCGGGCGGCAGCAGAGCCCGCGCACTCACCGCGGAGGAACGAACCCGAATCGATTGGTTCACCCGAGCCGTCCTGGAGCGAATCGGGTCGGGCATGCGCCCGCCGAACGGACGACGCCTGATGGCGTCGCTGACGGTCGTGTTCGCCCAGCTGCGGAGTCCACTCGTCGACATGGGCTACCTGACGGGGCCACGTGCACGGGCCGCGGCTTCGCTGCGGACCATGTGTGTCACCGTCGTCGTCGCGGTTGGTGTGGTCAGAATCTTCGCAGGGCTGTCGGGCGGTAAACCAGTCCTGTTTCTGGTTTTCGCAGTCCTCGTGCTGGCGGCAACGATTCCTCTTGTTCGACGCGCGCCTCGGCTGACCGCTACAGGGCGCGCCGAAGTGCGGCGATTGACCGCCGACAACGCATATCTGGCGCCTCGAATGCGTCCCTCGTTCACGACGTACGGGCCCTCCAAAGCCGGAATGTCGGCAGCTCTGTTCGGAGGTGCAGCGCTGCTGTGGGTCGATCCCGCACTGGCGGGCGCCATGATCAGCGGGTCCGGGTCGTTCGGATCCTCGGACAGCGGCGGCTTCGACGGCAGTGGATCGTCGAGCAGCTGCGGCAGTAGCGGTAGCAGCAGCAGTTGTGGCGGCGGCGGAGGGTGCGGCGGATGAACGGGCTGCACGGAATCGGTATCGGGTGGCGCCCCGAGATCGCCGGCGTCATCGCAGACCTGCACGGTCTCGCATTCTGCGAAGTGATCGCCGAGTCGATAGGCAGCAGTGTGCCGGACCCACTGTCCGCTCTCGGAGTTCCTGTGGTGCCGCACGGAGTTTCGCTCTCGCTCGGCAGCGACGAACGCGTCGACAGCGCACGGGTGCAACATCTGTCCACCACCGCAACGCTTCTCGACGCGCCACTCGTCAGCGAGCACATCGCGTTCGTGCGATCCGGAGGCATCGAAGCCGGACACTTGTTGCCGATGCCTCGGACGTTCGAGGCTGTCGATGCGCTCGCCCGAAACATCTCGATCACTCAGGCAGAATTGCCGGTGCCGCTGGCCGTGGAAAACATTGCGTCCCTGTTCGATTGGCCGGAGGACGAACTCACCGAGGGCGAATTCCTCGCCGAGTTGATCGACCGGACCGGGGTCACGCTCGTGCTGGATATCGCGAACGTCTACGCCAACGCGTTGAATCGACGAACGGATCCGCTGACCGAACTACGACGACTCCCCCTGGGACACATCGCGTACTGCCACGTTGCAGGCGGCAGCGTTCGGGACGGCATGTACCACGACACGCACACCGACCCTGTGCCCGACCACATCCTGGCACTCCTCGAGTACCTCGCCGATTCCGGACTGTGCCCGCCCGTCATGCTCGAACGCGATGGTAATTTTCCGCCCGCCGCAGAGATCCTCGCCGAGCTCGACGCCATCGCGCACGCCATGACACTGCCGTCGATCGTCTCGAACACATGGAGGTCTCGGTCGTGACGAGCCTCGCCCGACGGCAGGAGGAATTGGTGCGCGCGCTGGTCGCCGGTGGGCCCGTGCCCGCAGGGTTCGACGAACACGCCGTCGAGGTCGCGACGTCGGCTCTGCTCCGAAAGCGCACTGCTGCCGTAGCCCGACGCCTACCTGTCGAGTCGACGCTTCTGGGTGACCGTTTCGGCGCCCTGTTCGCAGAATGGGCATCGTCGCACCCCAGAGACGGTGAGTCGGACGATGCGAGGCGATTCGTCGAACACCTCTACGACACCGCCGAACTCACCCGTCCGCGTCGATGGCGTCTCAGCCTCCGAAAAGGTTCTTGGCCTTGAGCATCAGTTCGTACAACCCGTAGGCGAACGGAACCGCAACCCAGATCCAGGCTCCGATCATGATCGTTCGTTGTCGTGTCTCGTTCATCGAGCGGTCTCCGTTTCGTGGAACTTCGCGTTCACGGGCTTGATCAACTCGTTGGCGACGAAGCCAGCGGCGAGCAGACCGATCATGATGTAGAAGGCCGGAAGGT
Organism: Rhodococcoides kyotonense; assembly: GCF_900188125.1. Classification (GTDB taxonomy): domain Bacteria; phylum Actinomycetota; class Actinomycetes; order Mycobacteriales; family Mycobacteriaceae; genus Rhodococcoides; species Rhodococcoides kyotonense. The sequence continues at coordinate 396,184 of NZ_FZOW01000001.1, forward strand.
ATCTGCCCGTCGAGCCCGGATCGCCCGCGTCGGCGATCGCATTGACGATCAGTGGACCGAGGACACCTGCCACCGACCAGGCCGTCAACAGACGACCGTGAATCGCACCGACCTGATAGGTACCGAACATGTCTTTCAGGTACGCGGGCATCGTCGCGAACCCTGCGCCGTAGAACGACAGAATGAGCAGCGCCGAGATCAAGAACAGCACTTTGTTCGAATTCGTGAACAGGGCGATGTACAGATACAGCAACGCGCCGACGCCCAGATACAGGCGATAGATGTTCTTGCGCCCCACCAGGTCCGAGACGGACGACCACACGAATCTGCCGATCATGTTCGTCAGCGACAGAAATGCCACGAACCCCGCAGCCGCGGCTGCCAACGATTCGGGTGATGTGGCGTCGGGAAAGAAGTCCTGGTAGATCCCCGACGCCCGTTCGAGAATTCCGATACCTGCAGTCACGTTGAAGCACAACACGATCCACAACAGCCAGAACTGCGGCGTCTTGACGGCATTGGCGGCGGAGACGTTGTGCGTCGACACGAGCGGCGACGACGCGTCGGGATTCCATCCCTTGGGCTTCCAGTCGTCGGAGGGGACGCGGATGAGTACGACGCCGAGCGCCATGAAGATCGCGTACCCGATGGCGAGCACGAAGAAGGTCTTCGCGATGGATGTCTCGGTGAAACCGCCGAAGCCCGAGAGTAATTGCGTCGTGAGCGGCGAGGCGATCAACGCGCCGCCGCCGAAGCCCATGATCGCGATGCCGGTGGCCATGCCGGGTCGATCCGGGAACCATTTGATGAGCGTCGAGACCGGCGAGATGTAGCCGATACCGAGACCGATTCCGCCGACGAACCCGTAACCGAAGATGACGAGCCAGAACTGGCCGAGGCTCATTCCCAACGCGGACAACAACAGTCCGCTGACGAAGAACACGAGCGAGACCGCCATGGCCCACCGTGGGCCGTTCTTTTCGACGCGGGTGCCGAAGATCGCCGCCGACAGACCGAGCATCACGATCGCGAGCTGGAACGGGATTGCCGTGACGGTTCCGCTGAGGTCCGACGCGGTCGGAGCAGAGATCGCGCTCTTGAACACACTCCACGCGTACGCCGAGCCGATGGCCAGATGAATCGCCAGCGCAGCCGGGGGGATCAACCACCGGTTCCACTCCGGCGTCGCGACAACTCGCGCGCGTTCGAGAATCGGCAACGTCATGCATACCCCTAGCTCGTGGTTTCTCGATACTGTGTCCGGTTCTTTGCTGAGTCAAACATCACACCGGCGGGGCTCGTGCACGGGGGTCACCGCCGCGGCGATACCGTCGTCCGGTGACGCGCGAATCAACACCGGTCCTGCAGGCAGACCACGTCGATCTGGTGCGCGGTGGGCGCTACCTGCTGCGCGATGCGTCGGTGCGCGTCGAGCACGGAGAACACTGGGTCCTGCTCGGAGCGAACGGCGCAGGCAAAAGCACACTGCTCAGTCTGCTCGGCGCATTCGTGCACCCCACGCACGGAAGCGTGCATGTTCTCGGCCACCGACTCGGACGAGTGGACATGCGCGAACTTCGCACGCACATCGGCCATGTCGACCCCCGCCTACGCGTCGAACCGTCGTTGACGCTGTTCCAGACGGTGTTGACGGGCATGACCAACACACCGGATCTGATTCCACGCTGGTCACCCACCGACGAACAGGTCACGCGGGCGCACTCGTTGATCGACGCACTCGGCGCCACGCACCGCAGCGACTCGCCGTGGTACACGCTGTCCCAGGGTGAGCGCGGCCGCGCGCTCATTGCCCGCGCATTGCTTCCGGACCCGGCGCTGCTCTTGCTCGACGAACCGGCCACCGGTCTGGATCTGGCTGCGCGAGAACAACTTCTGACGGCGTTGGACGGCTTGCGCGCCGAGCACCCGACGTTGTCCAGCATACTCGTCACACACCACCTCGAGGAGATCCCGTCGTCGACGTCGCACGCGGTCCTGCTGCGCGACGGCCGAATCATGGCCGACGGCCACGTCGACGACGTTCTCACCACCGACAACATCAGCGAGTGCTTCGATCACCCCATCGAGATCGCGCGCCGCAACGGACGATGGGTCGCCACCTCCCGCTAGAAGGTGATGACCTGGCGGATGGCGTTGCCGTCGGCCAATTCGTCCATCCCGCGGTTGATGTCGTCGAGCGAGATGCGTGAACTGATGAGCTTCTCGACGGGAAGTCTTCCCTCACGCCACATCTGCGCGTACTTAGGAATGTCCCGAGCAGGTACGGCCGATCCGAGGTAGCTACCGACGATCGTGCGCGCTTCGGCGACGAGGCCGAGAGGTGAGATCGACGAGCGGGCGTCGGGAGCCGGGAGGCCGACGGTGACCGTCGTGCCGCCGGGTGCGGTCGCCGCGACTGCCGCCTCGAAAGCACGCGCATTGCCTGCCGCCTCGATGACGACGTCGGCCTTGATGTTCTGCTCTTCGCGTTCGGCAGGCGAATATGTCTGTGTCGCACCGAGTTCGCGTGCAGTGGCCAGCTTGTCCGGAACTCCGTCGACGCCGATGACCTGACCCGCGCCGACGGACACGGCCGTCAGAATCGACGCCATCCCGACGCCTCCGAGCCCGATCACCATCACCGACTGCCCTGGCTTCGGACGTCCCGCGTTGAGCACCGCACCGCCGCCCGTGAGGACCGCGCAGCCGAGAACGGCGGCGATGTCCGCCGGGATGTCGTCGTCGACGGCGACGACGGACTTGCGGCTCACGACCGCGTACGACGCGAAACCCGAGACCCCGAGGTGGTGCTTCACCTCGCTGCCGTCGCGGCTCAGTCGATTACTGCCGTCGAGCAGTGTCCCTGCGTTGTTGGCGGCGCTGCCTGGGATGCACGGCATCTGACCGTCGGTGAGGCAGCCCGAGCACTCGCCGCATCGCGGAAGGAACGTCATCACGACGCGCGTGCCGACGGGCAGGTCGTCGACGCCGTCGCCGACCGCCTCCACTCGCCCGGCTGCTTCGTGGCCGAGGAGCATCGGCACGGGACGCACGCGGTTGCCGTCGACCACCGACAGATCCGAATGGCACAGTCCCGCAGCCTCGATCCGCACGAGCAGCTCGCCCTCGCCGGGTGGCGCGAGTTCGAGCTCGGAGATCGAGATCGGCCGGGACTCGGCGAAGGGTCGAGAGCGTCCGATTTCTTCGAGTACTGCGCCGCGGATCTTCATGCCCTCCACTCTATGTGCATTGAAGTACATAGCCCTCTATGTATTTTCGTGCACGTGGGGCGAAGCCCCCTACAAGGGGAGGCGGGGGCGCAACAGATGCGCGACGAGCCCGGTCCACCCGGTCTGATGGGACGCGCCGAGCCCCTCACCGGTGTCGCCGTCGAAGTACTCGTTGAACGTCGGGTGCACGTTCCACAGCGGATCGTCGCTCGATTCGATGCGCTTGCCGTCCGCGGGCCGTTTGCCGTTCACCGGCCGGAACAGCGATGCGAGTCCGTTGTCGATCAGGTCCGCCGCCTCCGTCAGTGTGCGGTGATTCCCCGAGCCTGTCGGGATCTCGATCGTGAACGAGTCGCCGTAATGCCGTCCGTACGCCCGCAGCTTGTCCGCCAACAGCACGTTGACGGGAAACCAGATCGGTCCGCGCCAGTTCGAGTTGCCGCCGAACATTCCGGTGCGCGACTCCCCCGGCTCGTACTCGATCGAGAGGTGTCGACCATCGATATCGTACGACACCCCGTCACGGTACGACGCGGACAACGATCGAATCCCGTACTGCGACAAGAACTCCTCGGAGTCGAACATGCGCGCCAGCACACGCTTCAGTCGTTCCGGTTCGACGAGCGAGAGCAACACTCGCACCTCGTCGCCGTCCTTGCGGGCGAGCAGCGGACTCACCATTTCCGGTCGACGCCGTTGCACCCACCGCAACCGAGCGGTCAGATCCGGCAACTCCTTCTCGACCCACGACGGAATTTCCGTTGCGCCCAGGATCGGAAGCAGCCCGACCATCGACCGCACACGCATCGGCGTCGCATCGCCCTCGGGTGGCACCAGGACGTCGTAGAAGAACCCGTCCTCTTCGTGCCACAGCGAAATGTGCTGTGAACCGAAGGATTTCACTGCTCGGGCGATCGACAGAAAGTGCGCGAAGAACTTGGTCGCGACGTCGTCCCATGCGCTGTCGTGACGTGCGAGTTCCAGCGCGATCTTGAACATCTGCTGGCAGTAGAAGGCCATCCAACTCGTCGCGTCGGACTGTTCGAGCCGGAAGCCGGGAGGCAACGGAGCCGATCGATTGAACAGACCGATGTTGTCCATTCCGAGGAATCCGCCCTCGAAGATGTTGGAGCCCTCGGAGTCCTTGCGATTCACCCACCATGCGAAGTTGAGCAGCAACTTCGTGAACACTCGGATCAGGAATTCCCGATCCCGGTAGCCGTCGATCCGGTACACGTGCCACGCCGCCCAAGCATGGACCGGCGGATTGACGTCGCCGAACTCCCACTCGTACGCCGGCAGTTGGCCATTGGGGTGCATCGACCATTCCCGGCACATGAGCACGAGCTGCTCCTTGGCGAAGTCGGGATCGACGTGCGCCAGCGGGATGGTGTGAAATGCCAGGTCCCACGCGGCGAACCACGGGTACTCCCACTCGTCGGGCATCGAGATGACGTCGGCCAGAGCCAAATGCTGCCAGTGCGTGTTCCTGGCCGTGGATCCGCGCCGCGCGTCCGGGGACGGCTCACCCACCTTGTCGCCCTCGATCCACTGTTCGACGTCGTAGCGGTACAGCTGCTTGGTCCACAGCAGACCCGCATATGCCCGACGCGCAACATGCCGGTCGGCATCGTCCAGTTCGGGCCCGATGACAGCCCGGTAGAACTCGTCGGCGTCGGCGCGACGGTCTGCGACGACGGCATCGAATCCGCGTCCGAACGTCTGCTCGTCGGGCACAGCCGTCGACAGTCGCAGTTTCACCTCGCGAGTCTCACCCGGCTCGACGTCGTCGAGGCTGAACCAGAACGCGGACTTGGTTCCGGTCTGTGCAGGATTGACCGCGCTCTCGTCCCCGTCGACGACGCGTCGGCCGATGCCGTCCTTGCTGTACGCGCTCGTGTTCTCCTGGCCCCACAGCGCTGCAGCATTGGTTTCGTTGTCGCAGAAGAGAACCCGAGGTCGACCCTCGGCTGCGAGGTAGTACTTTCCGAGGAATCCGTGATGCGCTTCGATCACGCGCAGCGCGCCCGACTGCAGCTCCGACGGGTCGACTTCGGCGAGTGTTCCGCCCCTGTCGTCGCGCCCCCACGCCCACGTGTTGCGCAGCCACAAGTGCGGCAACAGGTCGACGGACGCCGATTCTGGTCCGTGGTTGGTGACCGAGAGGACGACGCAGATGTCGTCGGGCGACGCCTTGGCGTAGGTCACCTGAACGTCGAAGAAGCGGTTGTCGTCGAGAATCCCGGTGTCGGCCAGTTCGTATTCACGATCGTCCCGACCGAGCCGTGCGTTCTCCTCACGCAGGTGCGTGTACGGGTACTCGTCGTGCGGGTAGCGGTACAGCCACTGCATCCAACTGTGCGTCGGGGTACCGTCGACGACCCACCAGTACTCCTTGGCGTCCTCTCCATGGTTGCCTTCACCATTGGTGAGTCCGAACAACCGTTCCTTAAGGATCGGGTCCTTGCGATTCCACAACGCGAACGAGAAGTTCAGGAAACCGAATCGGTCGCTGATTCCGCCGAGCCCGTCCTCACCCCACCGATAGGCGCGGGCATGTGATTGATCGAACGGGAACGATTGCCACGCATCGCCATCGGCCGAATAGTCCTCACGAACGGTGCCCCACTGTCGCCCGGACAGATACGGGCCCCATTGACGCCAGGGCCCACTCACCCCCGGAGATTCCGCGAGACGCGCATGCTCGACGGAGGACGGTGCGGAGGGAGTGTCAGCGGCGTCGTTCACCACCCCAGTCTGCTATTGCTCGATCACGAACGCACGCCGACATTCCCGGCGAGGTAGGCAACGCGGCGCTGAACAGCTGCGACTTCACGAACGCCGTCGCTGAGCAGACTGCGTTCGAGCGCGGACAGGTCGGCCATCACGACGACGTCTCCTGGCCGTGCCCCCGAGGCGATCTGTTCGACCTGATGGCCGAGTCGCAGCTTCTGCACCAGCTCGAACACCTCGGTGAGAGCATGCACGTCTCGGTCCGTCAGTATCCCGTTTCCCGACGCGGCCGCGAGCCTCGCCGGAGTGGATGCCGACGCGACTCCGACCGACAGTCCGCCCCACCTCGCAAGATTGACGATCGGAGTGATGGCATGAGCCTTGAGATCGAACGTCCGTCCCCGTCGGGCCAGCACGTCCCGCAGCGATCGCACACGCGCACGTCGGGCGATGGCGTCGCGCAACTGCAGGCGAAGGGCATCGGGATGCTCCTCGGCCAACCTCCGATACGCCTCGGGCACCGTGTGCAGATCGCGATTGCCCCACACCACCCGACCGTCGACGAGCAGAGACGACATGATCAGCCCGGAGTCGCCGACGGGACCGCGGTCTCCGAACGGATCGTCCAGCCAGTGCTCGGCGGCCGATCGCCACTGCGACGCCGACCGAGCGAAACGAGGCGAGCTCGCGACGGCACCGTTGGAGTCCGCCGGCAGTCCACACTCGGCGAGCGTCGCATGCACCTTCCGCGCCATGTCCATCAGGACCGAATCCCGTGTCCGGTCCGACGCCGGATCCGGAAGTGCGTCGGACCATGACAAGGCACTGTCGACGTCGGACGACGGCATCGCCTCACGCCGCGCCACGCTGCCGAGACTCAGCCAGGCGATGTCAGCCCGCGGCACGTCCGGGTCACTCGACCAGGCAAGTTCGAGCGCGCGACGCACGACGGCGTCGACGACGACGGACAAGATGGCGCTGACTGCGATGGCGTCGTTACCGCCTCGGAACAGATCCACCACCAGGTCGGGGATCCGCCGCGATGCGTCCGCCAGTTCGATCGTCGTCGATGCGTCGGCGATGGAACGTCGCACGACGACGCTACGACGTGTCGAGGCCGTCGGGCCGCCGAGACGCGCGGTGGCCGACGACACGGCGTCGGCGAGAAAAGCCAACCCTGCAGGCTTCGAGAACACCGAACGCATCAGCTTGCCCGGAAGTTGTACGACGACGCTCGGTTCGGTGGTGCGTGCGACGAATCCGAACGAAGCCCCGGACAGCATCGCGGAGAAACCGAACACTCCCCCGACGTCGATCGTATCGATGGGAACCGATGTCCCTGTTGCGTCGTCGGGATGCAGAATCACCACACGACCGGAACGGACGACCCAGACGGAGTCGACGTCGCGCATGTCGACATCCAGAATGGTTGCACCGGAGCGATACTCGACGACCTCGGCCATGTCGGCCAGCTGCTCGAGCTCACCCTGTGTCGCAGTGTGGAACGGCGGGAACCTACGGAGGAACTCAGCTGTGTCGTCCACGAATCAGGTCCGCGCACTTCTCCGCCATCGTCATGACGGTGATGTTGGGATTGACAGTCGGCAACTTCGGCATCGCCGACGCATCGACGACCCGCAAGTTCTGCACGCCCTTCACCCGCAGCTCCGGATCGAGCACGGCCATGGCGTCGTCGATACTGCCCATGCGCGCCGTGCCCGCAGGGTGATACACGGTGTTGTGTGTTCGGTGTACATAGTCGAGCAGATCGTCGTCGGTCACCGCATCCGGGCCCGGTGCAAGTTCGCGTTCGATCCACGCCGCCAACGGTTCTCGTGCCGCGATCTCGCGTGCCAGTTTCAACCCGGCGAGCATCACGGCGTCGTCGTGACCACCCGGATCGGTGAAATACCGCGGGTCGACTTTCGGTCGGTCACGGTAATCCCGGCTCCGCAGCCGGACGGTGCCTCGCGAGAGTCCCTGAGTTACGTTGGGCGTCAAACAGAACCCGTTGTCGGTCGTCGGATAGCCCCATCGGAGCGTATTCATGTCGAACGGAACGCTGCCGTAATGCATCATCAGATCCGGATAGTTCAGGTCGGGTGTCGTCGTGGCGAACAGTCCGATCTCCCACCATTGCGACGACGTCGTCACCATCGGCCGGGACGCCTCCCAGAACACCAGGCCCTCGACATGGTCGTCGAGGTTCTCCCCTACTCCCGGCGAGTCGACGCGCACCGGAATTCCCATGTCCCGCAAATGTTCCGCTGGCCCGATTCCGGACAGCATCAGCAGTTTCGGGGTGTCGATGGCGCCGGCGGTGACGACGACCTCACGCCGTGCAGTCACGGTGTCGTATCCCGTCAGATCCGGACGTTGGTACCGGACAGCGGTGGCGGTGAGTCCGTCGTCGATCAGGATTTCACTGATCCAACATCCGGTTCGCACATCGAGATTCGAGCGCGACCCGAGAATCGGATGAAGGTACGCATGCGAGGTGGACATTCGCTGTCCGTCCTCGCCCGCGTTGATCTGGAACCACCCTGCCCCGTTCAGTACCGATGGACCTCGATTGAACTGGACGGTCGGGAGCCCGACCTGCGCGGCGGACTCCAGAACTGCTGTGCCGCATGGGTCGTTCGGCGGGACGTCCCTGATTCGTACCGGCCCGTCGTGCCCACGGCCGGTGTCGTTGTTCTCGACGCGCGCGACGAGCGGCAGCACCTGTGAGGCGCCCCACCCGGTCGCACCCGCAGCGTCCCAGGCGTCGAGAGTCTCCGCGGGCGGATGAAATGCGATGCAGGAGTTGTGCGACGAGCATCCACCGAGCACTTTCGCGCGTGCATGCCGCATGAAACTGTTGCCTCGCTGCTGCGGCTCGACCGGGTAGTCCCAGTCGTACCCGGAATCGAGAAGGTGCATCCACTCGGACAGTTCGAGAATGTTGCGGTCGCCGACGTCCGACGGACCGGCTTCGACGAGACACACCGTCACGTCCGGGTCCTCGCTCAATCTCGCCGCCAGTACGCACCCTGCGGTGCCGCCGCCTGCGATGACGTAGTCGAACACGGTGTCCGTCACGCCGGACTCCTTTCCTCACCCGTCGATGCATGCGACTTCAACGTACCGATGTGGCGGCGACCTTTCAGGCCGTACCACGCAAGACCGAGCAGCAGAATGGCGCCGATGTAGACGAAAGCGCCCCACGTGTTGTACCAGGGACTTCCGTAGACCTCGGTTCTCGGCCACGCGAGATTCAATGCCATTCCGGCGCCCCACAACACGGCCACGATGTTGATCGGCAATCCCCATCGGCCCATCGTGAAATAGCCACCGGGCTTCAGATCCTTCGGTGGCCATTGTCCGGCAAGCCTTTTCGCGAGGAGCGGACCTGTCACCATCGAGTAGGCCAGATAGATCATGATGATCGCGATGGACGTGAGTACCGTGAATATCTGGGGCTGGCCGATGTTGATCACCAGAATCAGAATCGCAAGGATGCCGATCGTCACGGCAGGAACCACCGGGGTCTGAGTGCGGGGATGCACTTTCGCGAGCGATTCACCGAACGGCAGTGCATTGTCGCGTGCCATCGCGAACGTCAATCGAATTGCCGCAGTATGCACGGCGAGCGAGCACACGAACACCGCGATCACGATGCAGATCAGGAAGATCGTCCCGAGCGGCCCCCACATCACCGACTCGACGATGGACTGCAAACTGCCGTCGGGACTTCCCAGTGCCGGGTCGTCCAGATTCGGGGCAGCCAAGACCGCGAACACCAGGATCGCGCCGCCGATGACGAACGACGCGAGGATCGCTCTGAAGATCGCCTTCGGCGCGGTACGACGCGGCTCGACGGTCTCCTCCCCCAGCGACGACGCGGTGTCGAAGCCGTACATCACATACCCGGACGCCAGCGAGGCGACGAGGAAAGCAGCGAGAAAGCCTCCGCTCTCACCGGCGCCGTATCCGTTGGTCGAGAAGAACACTTGCGGACCGCGAGTGATGTTGGCCGCCAGAATGACTGCAATCAAGACCGCAGCAATGAGCTCGATGAACACTCCGGAACTGTTGATCATCGCCATCAGCCTGACTCCGAGTGCGTTGATCGTCGTCGTGATCGCGATCAATATCGCCCCGAGGAGCACGGCGTTGGTGGCGAAATCGTTCTCGCCGCTGCCGTCGCCGATGATCTGGAAACCACTCCATATCCGGGGCAGATTCAATTGCAGCGCCAGGACCACAGCGGACAGAGTGACGATCGACGCCGTGAGCATCAACCAGCCGGCCGACCACCCGACGATGCGACGACCCAGCAGTTTCGCCCAGTTGTAGACCGAGCCGGCCACGGGATACTTCGCCGCCAACTCCATGAAACACAGTGCGACGCACAACTGACCGAGAAATACCATCGGCCAGGACCACAGATATGCCGGTCCGGCTGTTCCGAAACCGAAATAGAACAGTTGGAACGTACCGGTCAGAATAGAGATGTAGCTGACGCCTGCCGCGAAGCTGGCGAATTTTCCCAAACTTCGATCCAGCGACTCCTTGTAGCCGAAGTCGTCCATTCCACTGTCGGAATTGTTCGTCATGGCTCGCACTGCCTTTCTGGCAGAACCGAATGTGACTACCGGGTATCGAACCACCCTGCCGCGGTCGGCGAGGTGTTGTGCCAGATATGTTTCGCCTCTTGATATTCGGACAAACCGGACGGCCCCAGCTCTCGACCGTTACCCGATCGCTTGAAACCACCCCATTCGGCAGCTGCCGTGTAGACACCGAAGTCGTTGAGCCACACCGTCCCATGCCGAAGTCCGCGCACCATACGTTCGCCCCGCGCAGCGTCCGATGTGCGAACGCCTGCCGCGAGACCGTAATTCGTGTCGTTTCCGAGCTTCAGAGCTTCCTCCTCCGTCGAGAATCGCTCCACAGTGAGTATGGGGCCGAACGTCTCCTCTTGGACGATTTTCATGGTTCGATCGCACTTGTCGAAGATCGTCGGCAAGAAGTAGCTGCCGTCTGCGAGCGACGAATCGCTCGGTTTCGACCCGCCGACGACAAGGTCGGCACCTTCCTCGACGCCGAGAGCGACGTACTTCTCGATCTTGTCTCGTTGCGCCTCGGAGACCAGCGGTCCGGTCTCGCTCGTCGGATCGAGCCCGGGTCCCATCTTGATCTTCGTCGCCCGCTCGGCCAACGCGGCAACGAATCGATCGGCGATACTCTCTTCGACGATCAGCCTGGTCCCGGCCGAGCACACCTGCCCCGAGTGCAGAAAGACACCGGTGAGAACGTTGTCCACGGAATCCGCGAACGACGTCGGATCGGATGCGGCGTCGGCGAAGACGATGTGCGGGTTCTTACCACCCAACTCCACCGCTACCTTGGTGACGTTCTCGGCGGCCGCCGCGAGGATGACACGTCCGGTGGCGAGACCACCGGTGAACGAGATGAAGTCGACGTCGGGGTTCGACGTCAATGCCTCGCCGAGCACCGCACCGCTTCCCTGGACGAGATTCACGACGCCGTCCGGAACACCCGCTTCCTGAATCAGCTTGACCATCGCGATAGTGCTCAGTGGCGTCACCTCGCTCGGCTTGAGGACCATCGTGCACCCCGCGGCAAGTGCGGGAGCGACCTTCCACGAGATCTGCAGCAGCGGGTAGTTCCACGGCGCGATCATGACGCAGACACCAATGGGCTCGTGTACCACGCGAGAGATGATCTCGGGCCGTCCCACGTCGACGAGCCTGTCTCCGTGCACTGCTGCGAGTTCCGCGTAGTACCGGAAGACGGACGTGACGTCGTCGATGTCGATTCGACTCTCTTCCAGCGTCTTTCCGGTGTCCACTGTCTCGATTCGAGCCAGCTGTTCCCTGTCGCGCTGCAGCAGGTCGGCTATCGCCGTCAGAAATGCCGTTCTGTCCGAGACCGGTGTGCCCGACCACGTGCCGTCGTCGAAGGTGTGCCGCGCGCTGTTCACAGCGCGGCGCGCATCGTCCGGCGTTGCTTCGTCGACGACGAGAACGACGCTCCCGTTCGCCGGATCCACGATCTCCCGCGTACCCCCGTCCGACGCTCCCGACCACAGGCCACCGATGTACAGCGAGGGGCGCAGGTTCCCGAGTTCGATCGCCGGATTGCCGGATGCAGACATCTCGATACCCCTCACGTCGTCGATCGTCGATTTGTCTCGACGGATTCAACGGTAAGCCCGCGATGACTTCTGCGTGGAGGGTAGGTCGCTACCGCATTCGCCGAACTAGGAACAGGCCTCGAGCAGAAGCTCGACGTCGGCGTCGGCGAGCCCCGTCGGCGGATACTGCATGAGGATCTCGCGGAATCGCGTGACGAAGCCTTCGCGACTGACGCCGAACTCGGTGAGCATGTCTTCGTTCGGCCAGTCGCCGTGCGGGAACTGTTCGGTCATGCGTCTTCCTTCGACTTTCGTCGGACAGGTGCTCCGGGGCGGCATCGAGTCGGGGGTTTCCGATGCCGCACTCCGGAGTCGAGATGTATATCGGCCCCTCTGCCCTAGACGTTACAGATCGCCTTGGAATGGAACGATCACGAGAACGACACGAATCGGACGCGAACCGATTTTCCGCTGATCCGAATCCGCAACGGCCCGAGAGATTCGGACGTAGCATCCGACTCGTGACCGCCTCGTTGCGCATCCTCGTATACAGCAGCAACATCAACACGCGCACGGATGTGACGTCGGCAATCGGACCCCATCCCACTCCTTTGTTGCCGACGTTCGAGTACATCGAAGTGGCGAGCCGACCGATGGTGGTGCATCACCTGGACGCCGGGGGTATCGATCTCGCGATTCTCGACGGCGAGGCTGCCCCCGCGGGGGGAATGGGCGTCGCGAAGGAGTTGAAGGACGAGATCTCGAACTGCCCTCCCCTCGTCGTTCTCATGGGTCGGCCCGACGACGCATGGTTGGCGGACTGGTCCGGCGCGGAGGCCGCGGTACCTCATCCGATCGACCCGTTCGTGCTCACCCGAGCAGTTGTCGACTTACTTCGCAACTGATCGAAACGCCTTATCTGCAAACGGTTCCCACGTTCCGAGCCTGCTACCGGACGCAAGATCAACTTTCTCGCCCGACACACCGACTTTGCACACCGAAAATCGAGACAAGTCGGGGTGCGACACCGGTAGGCTGTGGTTCAGTTCACATTTTTCAACGGCTGAGGAACTCTCGGCCGACAACGTCAGCAATGCCCACAAGGCAGACGACAGAGGTGACACAGGTTGAACGAATACATTCCCATTCTCGTCCTGGGTGCTGTTGCAGTCGCCTTCGCCCTCGTGTCCGTGGTCATTGCGGCGGTGGTCGGACCGAAGCGCTACAACCGAGCCAAGCTCGACGCGTACGAGTGCGGTATCGAACCGACCGCACAACCGATGGGCGCCGGTCGCTACCCGGTGAAGTTCTACCTGACGGCGATGTTGTTCATCATCTTCGACATCGAGATCGTCTTTCTGTACCCGTGGGCGGTGCACTTCGACGCACTGGGCTTGTTCGGACTACTGGCCATGGGGATGTTCATCGTCAGCGCCTCCGTCGCGTACGCCTACGAGTGGCGACGGGGCGGCCTCAGCTGGGATTGACAGCAGTTCCGGTACGTATCGAGCAGAAGGGTCGGACATGGGTCTCGAGGAGAAGCTGCCGAGCGGCTTTCTGCTGAGCACTGTCGAGGGACTCGCCGGCTATGTGCGGAAGGGTTCGCTGTGGCCTGCGACGTTCGGACTTGCCTGCTGCGCAATCGAGATGATGGCCACCAGCTCCGGCCGTTTCGACATCGCACGATTCGGCATGGAGGCGTTTCGCGCGTCACCGCGGCAAGCGGATCTGATGATCGTCGCAGGCCGTGTGAGCCAGAAGATGGCACCGGTACTGCGGCAGATCTACGACCAGATGGCAGAGCCCAAATGGGTTCTCGCGATGGGTGTCTGCGCGTCCTCCGGAGGAATGTTCAACAACTACGCCATCGTTCAGGGCGTCGACCATGTGGTCCCCGTCGACATCTACCTTCCTGGCTGCCCGCCGAGACCGGAAATGTTGCTGAACGCAATCCTGAAGTTGCACGAGAAGATTCAGGAAATGCCACTGGGTGTCGACCGCGACACCGTCGCGCGAGAGGCTGAGGCAGCAGCTCTGGCGTCGCGGCCCACGATCGAGTCGAAGGGGCTGCTGCGGTGACATCCGATCGACGAGGAATGTTCGGTGTTCGCGGTACCGGTGACACATCCGGATACGGCCGACTGGTACCGCCGACGCATGTCGTGGGCACGTCCACTCGCCCGTACGGTGGCTATTTCGATTCCATTGCAGACGACATGGAACGAAAGCTGCCCGAACGCGGCCTGTCGTTCGACGACGCGGTCGAGACCGTCGTCGTCTTCAGGGGACAGCTGACCCTGCACATACGACGCGAGCACCTCGTACCCGTCGCGACGATGCTCCGCAACGACGCCGAACTGCGTTTCGAGATGTGTCTCGGCGTGAGCGGCGTGCACTACCCGCAGAACACGGGTCGCGAGCTGCACGCCGTGTATCCACTGTTGTCGATCACACACAACCGCCGCATTCGGCTCGAAGTGTCGGTGCCCGAATCCGATCCGCACATTCCCACGCTTGTCGGCGTGTATCCGACCAACGATTGGCACGAGCGCGAGACGTACGACTTCTTCGGGATCCAGTTCGACGGTCATCCGTCGCTGACCAGGATCGAGATGCCGGACGACTGGGTCGGCCACCCGCAGCGCAAGGACTATCCGCTCGGGGGAATTCCGGTGGAGTACAAGGGCGCGACCATTCCACCTCCCGACAGACGACGGGAGTACAACTGATGACCGACATCGCAGGCCACGACAAGTCCTTCACGGTATCCGGGCAGGACTGGGACGACATCGTCGCGGCTGCAGCCGATTCCGCTGCCAACTCGTCCGAGGAACGCATCGTCGTCAACATGGGGCCGCAGCACCCGTCGACGCACGGCGTTCTTCGGTTGATACTCGAAATCGAAGCGGAAACCGTCACGGAGGCACGCTGCGGCATCGGGTATCTGCACACCGGAATCGAGAAGAACCTCGAATTCCGGAATTGGACGCAGGGCGTCACCTTCGTCACCCGCATGGACTACCTTTCACCGTTCTTCAACGAGACCGCATATTGCCTCGGCGTCGAACAACTGCTCGATATCACCGACGACATCCCGGAGCGCGCCAACGTCGTTCGAGTCATGTTGATGGAATTGAATCGGATTTCGTCCCATCTCGTCGCGCTCGCCACCGGCGGTATGGAGCTCGGCGCCGTCACGGCGATGTTGTTCGGTTTCCGCGAAAGAGAACTCATTCTCGATGTCTTCGAGATGATCACCGGACTTCGTATGAACCACGCCTACATTCGGCCCGGCGGACTCGCCCAGGACCTTCCGGACGGCGCGGTCGACAAAGTGCGGGAACTGACGAAGGCCCTGCCCATTCGGTTGAAGGACATGTCGAACCTGTTGGACGACAACAAGATCTGGAAGGCCAGGACCAAAGGTATCGGCTACCTGGATCTGACGGGCTGCATGGCGTTGGGGATCACAGGTCCGATGCTGCGGTCGACCGGACTTCCCCACGATCTGCGGGTGTCACAACCGTATTGCGGTTACGAAACCTACGAATTCGATGTCTGCACCGACACCGGGTGCGACGCGTACGGTCGCTACGTCATCCGGATCGACGAGATGAAGCAGTCGCTCCGGATCGTCGAGCAGTGTCTCGATCGGCTTCGTCCCGGCCCGATCATGGTGGAGGACAAGAAGATCGCATGGCCGGCCGATCTCTCCGTCGGCACCGATGGAATGGGCAACTCGTCCGCGCACGTCCGCGACATCATGGACACGTCGATGGAATCTCTGATCCACCATTTCAAGCTGGTGACCGAGGGTTTTCGGGTGCCCGAAGGACAGGTCTACGTCGCTGTCGAGTCGCCTCGCGGCGAACTGGGAGTGCACATGGTCAGCGACGGCGGCACAAGGCCTTTCCGTGTGCACTATCGCGACCCGTCGTTCACCAATCTGCAAGCGGTGGCTGCGACGTGCGAGGGTGGGATGGTCGCCGACGTCATCGCCGCGGTGGCAAGCATCGACCCCGTCATGGGAGGCGTCGACCGATGAGCGATCCCGTGTTCGTCCGCCTCGGCACCAAGCCTGCACCGTATCCCGACGACGTCCGCGAACGCCTCGATCGCGACGCCGATCTGATCGTCGCCAGGTATTCGCCTCCCGAGCAACCGGATTCGAAGATGTCCCGATCCGCGCTGCTTCCCCTGCTGCATCTCGTGCAGTCGGAGGAAGGCTACGTGAGCCCGACCGGCATCGAGTTCTGCGCGCAGCGCCTCGGGCTCACCGGCGCCGAAGTGGCTGCGGTGTCCACTTTCTACTCGATGTACCGGCGGGAACCGACCGGCGACTACCTCGTTGGGGTGTGCACCAACACGCTGTGCGCGGTCATGGGTGGCGACGCCGTCCATAACGCGTTGCGCGATCACGTCGCCGACGACGACTCACTGGTGACGGTCACGCACATCGAGTGCAACGCCGCGTGCGACTACGCGCCGGTGGTGATGGTCAACTGGGAGTTCTTCGACAATCAGACGCCCGAGACGGCGCGTACCATCGTCGACGACCTTCGATCCGGACGCGAGGTCGTTCCGACTAGGGGCGCATCGCTGATGACGTTCCGTGAGACGGAACGGGTGCTGGCCGGCTTCCCCGACGAGCGGCTCGGCGCCGTGCATGCGGGCGGACAGCCAGGTGACCCCACCCTCGCCGGCTTACGCGTCGCGCACGACAAAGGCATGACGGCACCCGCAGTCTCGGAGGCGACCGACAGCGGATCGGCGCCGCTGGGCTCCGAATCGGCAGCTGCGGCCGCGACGACCAAGGACAAGCCCGCACCTGCGCCGTCGGCATCCGTTCCTCCGGAGAAAGGACGTTGACGTGCCACTGACTCCGGTGCTCAGCCGATATTGGGACGACCCCGAGTCCTGGACGCTCGACACGTACGAGCGACACGACGGGTACAGAGGACTTGCTCGCGCGCTCGCGATGCCCGAGGACGACGTCATCGCGCTGGTCAAGGACGCAGGTCTACGCGGTCGAGGTGGAGCCGGGTTCCCGACGGGGATGAAGTGGAGCTTCATCCCACAGGGCGACGGCAAGCCGCATTACCTCGTCGTCAACGCCGACGAATCCGAACCGGGAACCTGCAAGGACATGCCTCTGCTCCTTGCGACGCCACAGGTGCTGCTGGAGGGAATCGCCATCGCCGCGTACGCGATTCGAGCTCATCGGGCGTACATCTACGTGCGCGGCGAAGTCCTCCCGGTGATACGCCGCCTTCATGCCGCGGTCGACGAGGCCTACGCTGCCGGCTATCTCGGCAAGAACATCATGGGCAGCGGATTCGACCTCGACGTGATCGTGCACGCCGGTGCCGGTGCGTACATCTGCGGTGAGGAGACCGCGCAACTCGATTCGTTGGAGGGTCGACGCGGTCAGCCTCGCTTGCGACCGCCGTTCCCTGCGGTAGCCGGGTTGTATGCGTGCCCGACGGTCGTCAACAACGTCGAATCGATTGCGAGCGTTCCGTCGATTCTGTTGAACGGCGTCGACTGGTTCCGTTCGATGGGCAGCGAGAAGTCACCCGGATTCACTCTGTATTCGCTGTCGGGCCACGTGTCCAGGCCCGGGCAGTACGAGGCACCGCTCGGAGTGACGCTACGGGAACTCCTCGGGTACGCGGGCGGAGTCAGAGCCGGTCACAGCCTCAAATTCTGGACACCTGGCGGCTCGTCGACACCGATTCTGACCGAGGAGCACCTCGACGTTCCATTGGACTACGAAGGTGTGGGTGCGGCCGGGTCGATGCTCGGCACCAAAGCGCTGCAGATCTTCGACGACACCACGTGTGTGGTGCGAGCGGTCCGACGGTGGACCGAGTTCTACGCTCACGAGTCGTGTGGCAAGTGCACACCGTGCCGCGAGGGGACGTACTGGCTCGTGCAAATCTACGCGCGTCTGGAGACGGGCCTCGGCACGGCCGAGGATCTCGACACTTTGCTCGACATCTCCGACAGCATCCTCGGTCGGTCGTTCTGCGCACTCGGGGACGGTGCGGTCAGTCCGATCACGTCGTCGCTGAAGCACTTTCGTGACGAGTACGTCGAACACCTCGGTGCGCCATGCCCGTTCGATCCTCACCGCAGCACCGTCATGGCAGGAGCGCTGACCTCATGACCGCCGTGACCGAAACCGTTACCGTGACCATCGACGGTATCGAGATGCACGTGCCTGGTGGAACTCTCGTCATTCGCGCCGCCGAGATGACCGGGGTTCAGATACCCCGGTTCTGCGATCACCCCCTTCTGGATCCCGTCGGCGCCTGCAGGCAGTGCCTCGTCGAGGTGGAGGGACAACGAAAGCCGTTGGCGTCGTGCACCACCACGGTCACCGACGGAATGGTGATCCACACCCAGAACAGCTCCCCTGTCGCAGAGAAGGCGCAGAAGGGGGTCATGGAGTTACTGCTGATCAACCACCCGCTGGACTGTCCGATCTGCGACAAGGGTGGCGAATGTCCGCTGCAGAACCAGGCGATGTCGTCGGGAAGGTCCGAGTCACGTTTCGTCGACGTCAAACGCACCTACCCCAAACCGATTCCGTTGTCGTCGGAGGTTCTGCTCGACAGGGAACGGTGTGTGTTGTGCGCCCGATGCACTCGTTTCTCCGAACAGATCGCCGGGGACCCGTTCATCGACCTGCTCGAACGTGGTGCGCTCCAACAGGTCGGCATCAACGGGAACGAGGAGTTCGAGTCGTATTTCTCCGGCAACACGGTGCAGATCTGCCCGGTCGGAGCATTGACGGGTGCGGCGTATCGGTTCCGTGCTCGGCCGTACGACCTCGTGTCCTCCCCCAGCACGTGCGAGCACTGCGCCAGCGGATGCGCGCAACGAACCGACCATCGACGCGGCAAGGTTCTTCGTCGGCTTGCCGGCGACGATCCCGAGGTCAACGAGGAGTGGAACTGCGACAAGGGCCGTTGGGCGTTCGCCTATTCCACCGAATCCGACCGCCTCACCACTCCGCTGGTGCGTGGCGACGACGGAGCCCTCGCCCCGGCGTCGTGGTCCGAGGCGCTCGCAGCCGCCGCGCGGGGCCTTGCCGGCGCGGGCCGCGACGTCGGAGTGCTCGTCGGAGGCAGATCGACTCTCGAGGACGCGTACGCCCACTCGAAGTTCGCCCGAATAACACTGAACACCAACAACATCGACTTTCGATCGCGCGCTCACAGTACCGAAGAGGCGGAGTTCCTCGCGTCGCACGTCGCGGCCCGGTCGATGGACGTCACCTACAGGCGGCTCGAGCAGGCACCGGAAGTACTCCTCGTCGGATTCGAACCCGAGGAGGAATCGCCGATGGTGTTCCTTCGCCTGCGCAAGGCCGTCCGAACCCGAGGCCAGAACGTCTGCGCGATCGCACCGTTCGCGTCGGCGGGCGTAGCCAAACTGGGTGCCCGCTTGATCCGATGTGTCCCGTCGGGCGAGGCCGAGGTGCTCGACGGGCTGGCCAGCTCTCCGGAATCGGAACTGACCGCTGCTGCGGGCACGGTCGTGTTGGTGGGCGAACGGCTCGCCGAATCTCCTGGCGCCCTGTCCGCCGTTGCACGATTCGCCGCGGCAACGGGTGCCGCGATCGCGTGGATCCCGCGTCGCGCAGGTGACCGAGGCGCACTCGACGTCGGTGCCCTACCCACCGTGCTCCCCGGCGGACGCCCTGTCGGGGACGAACGCGCCGCCGCCGACCTGGCGGCACTCTGGGGCGTTCCGCATGTTCCCGTCGCTGCCGGTCTCGATACATCGGGAATTCTCGACGCGGCCTCGTCGGGTTCGCTCGGCGCTCTCGTGATCGGTGGCGTCGAACTCGCGGATCTACCCGACCCTGCAGCGGCGGCCGCCGCGATCGACGCAGCGCCGTTCGTCGTGAGCCTCGAGGTCCGACGGAGCCGAGTCACCGAGCGGGCCGACGTCGTCTTCCCCGTCGCGCCCGTCGACGAGAAATCCGGCACGTTCGTCGATTGGGAAGGCCGGGCGCGGCCGTTCGAGATCGCGGTCGCCGGAACACGCGCCGTCCCCGACGTCCGTGTGCTGCATGCTCTCGCCGCCGAGATGGGTGCGCCCATCGACCTGCCCGACGTCGCATCCGCCCGCGCCGAGATCGCAGAGATGTCAGCATGGACGGGAGTCCGACACCCGTCGCCGACGACACCTTCGCATTCGGCTCAGACGCCCGGACCTGGCGAAGCCGTGCTGTCGACATGGCGAATGCTGCTCGATTCGGGGCGGATGCAGGACGGGGAGCCGCACCTGGCCGGTACTGCTCGAACGCCGGTGGTGCGGCTCTGCGCAGCCACGGCCGACGAGATCGGAGCGACCGACGACGACTGGGTGACCGTGACGTCCGAGCGCGGCGCGATCACCCTGCCGCTCGTGATCACGGACCTCCCGCATCGTGTGGTCTGGCTGCCACGCCGCTCCCCCGGCAGCGAGGTCAACGCGGCGCTGGCCGTCGGCAACGGGGCCGTGGTGCGCATACGCCCCGCGAGCGAGGTGACGTCGTGATTCCCGGTTTCGGTGTCGATCCGTGGTGGCTCGTCGTCGCCAAGGCCGTCGCCATTTTCGTCTTCTTGATCCTGACTCCACTGATCGCGATCCTCGCCGAACGAAAAGTGATGGCGCGCATGCAGAGTCGCGTCGGCCCCAATCGAGTCGGGCCCGGCGGAATGCTGCAGAGCCTCGCCGACGGTGTGAAACTCGCACTCAAGGAAGGGATCGTTCCGAAGGGCATCGACAAACCCGTCTACCTGTTGGCCCCGGTCGTCGCGATCGTCCCTGCGTTCATGGCGTTCGCCGTCATCCCGTTCGGACCGGAGGTGTCGGTGTTCGGGCACCGAACTCCGTTGCAGCTGACCGATCTTCCTGTCGGCGTTCTGTACATTCTCGCCGTCACGTCCGTCGGTGTGTACGGAATCGTGTTGGCAGGCTGGGCTTCCGGCTCCACCTATCCACTGCTCGGCGGCCTGCGGTCCACCGCGCAGGTGATCTCGTACGAAATTGCCATGGGGTTGTCCTTCACCGCCGTGTTCCTCCACGCCGGCACCATGTCCACCTCGGGAATCGTTGCTGCGCAGTGGAACACCTGGTACATCTTTCTGCTTTTCCCGTCGTTCGTGATCTACCTGACGTCCATGGTCGGCGAGACCAACCGCGCTCCGTTCGATCTCCCGGAAGCCGAGGGCGAGCTCGTAGGCGGGTTCCACACCGAGTACTCGTCGCTCAACTTCGCACTGTTCATGCTGGCCGAATACGTCAACATGGTGACGGTGTCGGCCCTCGCCACCACGCTGTTCCTCGGCGGCTGGCACGCTCCGTTCCCCATCAGCCTGTGGAACGGCGCGAATTCCGGTTGGTGGCCGGTGCTGTGGTTCACGCTCAAGGTGTGGGGCTTCCTGTTCCTCTTCGTCTGGCTCAGGGCCACGCTTCCTCGACTTCGGTACGACCAGTTCATGAATCTGGGCTGGAAGGTCCTGATTCCGGTGTCGCTGATCTGGATCGTGATCGTCGCGACGGTCCGAGCATTCCGCATCGAGGGATACGGATCGTTCGCCGTCGCTCTCGTGGTGGCCAGCACTGTCGTCGCGCTGCTCGCAGCGGTGTTCGTATGGCGAAGACTGCACCGCGAACCGACTCCGACGACTCCCCCGACCGAACTACCCCCGTTCGACCCGATGGCCGGCGGATTCCCGGTACCGCCTCTGCCCGGCCAGACGATGCCGACCCCGAAGAAGGAGCGCAGCGATGCCTGATTTTCTCGGCCCCGTAGCAGGATTCGGCGTCACGTTGTCGACGATGTTCAAGAAACCTCTGACCGAGTTCTATCCGGAACAGAAGACTCCGACTGCCGAGCGCTACCACGGGCGGCACCAGCTCAACCGCTACGCCGACGGCATCGAGAAGTGCATCGGATGCGAGCTGTGCGCGTGGGCGTGCCCGGCCGACGCGATCTACGTCGAAGGCGCCGACAACACCGACGAGGAGCGCTACTCGCCCGGTGAACGGTACGGGCAGGTGTACCAGATCAACTACCTGCGGTGCATCGGATGCGGCCTGTGCATCGAGGCATGCCCGACACGGGCGCTCACGATGACCAACGACTACGAACTCGCCGACGACAACCGCGCCGATCTGATCTACGAGAAGGACCGGCTGCTCGCGCCGGTGGAACCCGGAGTGGAACCGGCGCCGCACCCGATGGCCGAGGGCGCCACCGAAGCGGACTACTACCGAGGAACGGTCCGATGACCACGTCGACCGCCGAAGCCGTCCAGTTCTGGCTGCTCGGTGGTCTCGCGGTACTCGGCGCGATCGCGATGGTGTGCGCGACCAAGGCGGTGTACTCCGCGCTGTTCCTGGCGGTCACGATGATCATCCTTGCGGTGTTCTACATCGCGCAGGGCGCGATGTTCCTCGGAGTCGTTCAGATAGTCGTCTACACCGGCGCAGTGATGATGCTGTTCCTGTTCGTGCTGATGCTCGTCGGCGTCGATTCGGCGGATTCGCTGACCGAGACGATGAAGGGGCAACGCCCTGCCGCGGTCGCGGCGGGCATCGGATTCGGCCTCGTCGTGATCGGTGCGATCGGCAATGCGTCGGTGCAATCGGGGCGCCCGGACTTCGTCGGCCTCGACGCAGCCAACGCCGGCGGGAACGTCGAGGGCCTCGCCGAACTGATCTTCATTCGGTACCTGTGGGCGTTCGAGCTGACCGGAGCGCTGCTCATCGTCGCGACGGTCGGGGCGATGATCCTCGCTCACCGTGAACATTTCGAGGAACGCAAAGACCAGCGGGCGCTGTCGGAGCAACGCTTCAAGGACGGCTCCCACGTCACACCGATGCCGAGCCCGGGCGTGTACGCGCGGCACAACGCCGTCGATTGGCCTGCCCGCCTGCCCGACGGGTCGCCGTCGGAACTGTCGGTGAATCCCATGCACCGTGGACACAGGGGCACGCCGTGAACCCGGAGAACTATCTGTACCTGTCGGTTCTGTTGTTCACGATCGGCGCTGCCGGAGTCCTGTTGCGCCGCAACGCGATCGTCGTGTTCATGTGCATCGAATTGATGCTGAACGCCGCCAATCTGGCCTTCGTGACGTTCGCCCGCATGCACGGAAATCTGGAGGGGCAGGTGTTCGCTTTCTTCACTATGGTCGTCGCCGCAGCCGAAGTGGTGGTCGGGCTTGCCATCATCATGACGATCTTCCGCACTCGACGCTCGGCCTCGGTCGACGACGCCAGACTGTTGAAGAACTGACATGACGGCGCTCTGGGTACTCCCCGCGTTGCCGCTGCTCGGAGCCGTGATCCTGTTGCTCCTGGGTCGCCGGTCCGACAGCTGGGGACATCTCCTCGGCACCGCGATGTCGACGCTGTCGTTCGTGTTCGCGGTCGTTCTGTTCGTGGACATGCTCGGCAAACCTGCCGCCGAACGCGCCGTGACCGACACACTGTTCAGTTGGATTCCCGTCGCAGATCTGCAGGTGGACTTCGGCTTTCGGCTCGATCAGTTGTCGATGTGCTTCGTCCTGTTGATCACCGGAGTCGGTTCGCTGATCCACGTCTACGCCGTCGGCTACATGGCCGAGGATCCCGATCGGCGACGCTTCTTCGCGTACCTCAATCTGTTCCTCGCAGCGATGCTGCTGCTGGTGACCGCGGACAACTTCCTCGGGCTGTACGTCGGATGGGAAGGCGTCGGACTCGCGTCGTACCTGCTCATCGGGTTCTGGCAGTACAAGCCCTCGGCAGCCACGGCGGCCAAGAAGGCATTCGTCGTCAACCGCGTCGGTGACATCGGGTTGATGGTCGCGCTGATGATCATGTTCACGACATTCGGAAGTGTGTCTTTCTCGGACGTCTTCGGGGCAGTCGAAGAGACCAGCTCGGGAACGCTCACGGCACTGGGGCTCGTTCTGTTGCTGGCTGCGTGCGGCAAATCCGCTCAGGTGCCGCTGCAATCCTGGCTCGGCGACGCCATGGAAGGTCCGACTCCGGTCTCTGCGCTGATTCACGCGGCAACGATGGTCACGGCAGGCGTGTATCTGATCATCCGATCGGGCCCGATCTTCGAATCCACACCCACCGCGCAGGCCGCCGTCGTGACGGTGGGTGCAGTGACACTGCTGTTCGGCGCGATCATCGGTTGCGCGAAGGACGACATCAAGAAAGCGCTGGCCGCGTCGACGATGAGCCAGATCGGCTACATGGTGCTCGCCGCGGGCCTCGGCCCCGCCGGATATGCATTCGCGATCATGCTGTTGCTGACGCACGGCTTCTTCAAAGCAGGCCTCTTCCTCGGCGCAGGTTCGGTCATGCACGGCATGAACGACGAGGTCGACATGCGCAAGTTCGGAGGGCTGCGGGCGGCCATGCCGATCACGTTCGTCACGTTCGGTCTCGGCTACCTCGCGATCATCGGCGTGCCACCGTTCTCCGGATTCTTCGCCAAGGACAAGATCATCGAAACCGCCTTCGGCGCAGGTGGTGTCGCCGGCGTCGTGCTCGGTGTCGCAACACTCGTCGGAGCCGGGCTGACCGCCTTCTACATGACTCGCGTGATGCTCATGACGTTCTTCGGCGAACCTCGCTGGGAGGGTGGGAGTGGAGCCGGCAGGAATGACCCTGATGGAAGGGCCGCGCATCCACACGAATCCCCGTCCGTCATGACCGCACCGATGATCGTTCTCGCAATCGGATCCGTAGCGGCCGGCGCACTTCTCACGCTGGGCGGTTCGCTGTCCCGTTGGCTCGAACCGGTCGTCGGAGAAGCGGAAGAAGCGCACGTCGTTCCCGCATGGGTGGTCACAGTTCTCGCCCTCGGCGTCGTCGCGGTCGGAGTCGCGGTGGCCTACAGTCGGTACGCTCGCTCGCCGATTCCGTCGGTCGCGCCCGAACCGGTGTCGGCGCTCACCACGGCTGCACGAGCGGACCTCTACGGTGACGCCGTGAACGAGGCAGTGCTGATGCGGCCGGGTCAGGAATTGACCAGCGCAGCAGCACGATTCGACGAGGCTGCCGTTGCAGGGGTGACACGCGCCGTATCGGCAGGCGTGGCCGGGCTCTCGTCACGCATTCGGCAGGTCCAGTCCGGTTACGTTCGGTCGTACGCGCTGACGATGTTGGCGGGCACTGCGATCGTCCTCGCGATGATGGTGGCGGTGATGGTGTGGTGACCTCGTTTCCGTGGCTGACGACGCTGTGGGTACTGCCCCTGGTGGGTGCTGTCGCCGCCGTGGCCGTGCCGAGAACCCGCCCCGACGCGGCCAAGATCGTCGCAGTGGCAGCCTCACTACTGACGCTGGCCGTCGCGGTCGTGCTGGTAGTGCAATTCGAGCCGGGCGGTGCCGACTTCCAGTTCGTCGAATCCCAGTGGTGGATCGAGTCTTTCGGTGCCCGCTACGAACTGGGTGTCGACGGCATCGCACTCGTGCTGATTCTGCTCACTACCGTCCTACTGCCCCTGCTGCTGGTCGCAGGCTGGCACGATCCGCGACGAGGCAGGTCGGCGCACACGTATGTCGCGTCGATGCTGCTCGTCGAGTCGATGGTGTTGATGTCGTTCTGCGCGCTCGACATCTTGCTGTTCTACGTGTTCTTCGAGGCGATGTTGATCCCGATGTATTTCCTCATCGGGGGCTTCGGTGGGCCGGGTCGTGCAGCGGCAGCCGTCAAATTCCTGCTGTACAACCTTGCCGGCGGCCTGGTCATGTTGGCGGCCGTCGTCGGGTTGTACGTCGTCACAGCACAATCCGACGCTTTCGACGCCGGCACCTTCAGTGTGCGTGAGATCGCTGCCGCAGCATCGGCCGGCGAGCTCGGCGTCAGTTCGACCGTTCTCAATGCATTGTTCCTCGGGTTCATGTTCGCGTTCGCGGTCAAGGCTCCGCTGTGGCCGTTCCACACGTGGCTGCCCGACGCCGCAGTCGAATCCACCCCGGCGAGTGCAGTGCTGATGATGGCCGTCGTCGACAAGGTCGGCACCTTCGGCATGCTCCGCTACTGCCTGCAACTGTTTCCCGACGCGTCCTCCTACTTCGCGCCTCTGATCGTGACGCTCGCCGTCATCGGAATCGTCTACGGCGCTGTGCTTGCGATCGCACAAACCGACGTCATGAGGCTGATCGCGTACACCTCGATCTCCCATTTCGGCTTCATCATCCTCGGTATCTTCGCTATGACAGCACAGGGCCAGACCGGGTCGACGCTGTACATGGTCAACCATGGAATATCCACCGCTGCACTGTTTCTCATCGCGGGATTTCTCGTGTCGCGTCGGGGCACTCGGGTCATTTCACACTACGGAGGTGTACAGAAAGTGGCCCCGGTTCTCGCGGGCACGTTTCTCATCGCAGGCCTTGCCACACTGTCACTTCCGGGACTTGCTCCGTTCATCAGCGAATTCCTCGTCCTGATCGGAACATTCGCGCGCTACCACGTTGCGGGCGTCGTAGCGACGGCCGCACTGGTGCTGTCGGCAATTTATATTCTGTGGCTGTATCAGCGCGTCATGACCGGTCCGCGTAAAGCGGAGAACGACGGCATGAAGGACCTCGTTCCTCGTGAATTGATCGTCGTCACTCCGTTGATCGCGCTCTTGATCGTGCTCGGGGTGTACCCGAAGCCGTTGTTGGACATCGTGTCTCCGTCGGTCCAGACAACCCTTACCGTGGTCGACGCAGGCGAGACGCAGGCTGGAGATCGGTGATGAATCACACCCTGCTCACTGCACCGAGCATCGAATACGGCCAGTTGACACCGATGCTGATCGTCTTCGGAGTCGCTGTTCTCGGCGTTCTCGTCGAAGCGTTCCTGCCCCGTGCGGCTCGATACCGAGCCCAATCGACACTGGCGCTCGGCGGTACCGTCGCGGCACTGGTAGCTGTCGTCGTCCTCGCCGTGTCCCACGATTTCGGCGCAACGGGCACGCTGGCAGTGATGGGGTCGGTCGCCGTCGACAAGCCCGCGTTGTTCCTGCAGGGAACGCTGCTGCTCGTGGCCATACCCTCGGTCCTCCTCGTCGCCGAACGCTCGCTCGAGCGCAAGCCGGCCGATGCCTTCGCCCCACAGGCTTCGGCTGTACCCGGCAGCCTGGCCGAACGACAGGCGACTCACGCAGGCGCGGCCCAGACCGAGGTGTTCCCACTGACGATGTTCGCACTGGGCGGCATGCTTCTGTTCCCCGCGTCGAACGATCTCCTGACGATGTTCGTTGCGCTGGAGGTCTTCTCGCTGCCGTTGTATCTGTTGTGCAGCCTGGCGCGTCGTCGTCGATTGTTGTCCCAGGAAGCCGCGATGAAGTACTTCCTGCTCGGGGCGTTCTCGTCGGCGTTCTTCCTGTTCGGAGCCGCACTTCTGTACGGCTACGCCGGAACGATCGATCTCGGTGCAATCGGCGACGCGGTGGCCGTCGACTCGAGCAGCACCGTCCTGGCAGTACTCGGCACTGCCCTCGTCGGAGTCGGACTGCTCTTCAAGGTCGGCGCGGTGCCGTTCCACTCGTGGATACCGGACGTCTATCAGGGGGCACCGACCCCGATCACCGCATTCATGGCGGCCGCAACGAAGATCGCGGCGTTCGGAGCTATGCTCCGGATCTTCTACGTCGCGGTACCGGGGTTGGAGAACGACTGGCGTCCCGCGCTGTGGGCCGTCGCCATTGCGACGATGATCGTCGGGGCGCTGTTCGCGGTGACCCAGAAGGACATCAAACGCATGCTCGCCTACTCGTCGATCACGCACACCGGGTTCATACTGACCGGCGTCGTGGCACTCGACGGCGAGGGCCTGTCGGCCACGCTGTTCTACCTGTTCGTCTACGGATTCGGCACCGTTGCCGCGTTCGCAGCGGTCACGGTGGTCAGAGACGAGTCGGGCGAGATCGGTGATATTTCCCGCTGGGCAGGGATCGGACGGCAGTCACCGATACTGGCCGCCGCATTTGCCCTGATTCTGCTGTCCCTGGCCGGAATTCCTCTCACGAGCGGCTTCGTCGCCAAGTTCGCGGTATTCCAATCCGCGGCAGGGTCGGGAGCCACCCCGCTCGTCATCGTCGGGGTTCTGTCGAGTGCGATTGCGGCAGTCTTCTACGTCCGCGTCATCGTGTTGATGTTCTTCGCAGATACGAAGAAGGGTGACGACGGTGGCAGTGCCACCGTCGTCACCCCTGGCTTCTCGACGACTGTCGCGATCGGACTGGGCGTCGCGACGACAGTCGTTTTCGGCATCTTCCCGCAACCGTTGCTGACTCTCGCCGACAACGCTGCGGTCTTCGTTCGCTGAGTTACGGCGCCTTGACCGCAAGTACAGGAACCGGCGACGTCAGCAGCAGTCGCTGACTCACGCTACCCAGGAGCGCCTTGCCGACTCGACTTCTCTTGCGGATACCGATGACGATGCGGCTGACTTCGGGGAACTCATCCAGTTCGTCGAGCACGGCGGCAACGGGATCACGGTCTTCGCGGCCGGCCCGTTCGACGACGGTGACCTTGCAGTCTTCGGGCAACACCGTGAGGTCGAGCTTTCCCAGCGTGAGATTCACTGCGATCAGATCTGTGCTCAGCAGAGCCGCCTCGTCGGCAGCGGCGGAGAGGGAGTAGATACCCTCGGGGCTGTCGGTCACTGCAACCAGAACTGACATTTCTTACCTTTCTCGGTGTTCGAACTCCTACGAGTATTCCTTGCGGAACCGCTCTTCGAGCTCCTCCAGTGAATGGCCGCGTGTCTCGGGAACCTGCGTGACGATGAAGACCAGCGCGAGGAGTCCGAGGACCACGAAGATGAAGAATGTCGGTGCGATACCGAGCGCACCGACGACCGGCGGGAACAGCAGTGCCACGGCCGCGTTGGCGATCCACAGTGCGAAGACGCAGATACCGATGGCGAAGCTTCGAATCTTGAGCGGGAAGATCTCGGCCAACATGAGCCACACGAGTGGTCCGATCGTGCCCTGCATGCAGAAGACGAACAAGACGACGAACACCAGGATGAAGTAGGCCTTGACGGTGCCGTCGGGCAGGAGCAGAGCCGAGAGTCCGACGAGCAGGTGGAAGGTCGTCGTGAGGGCGAAGCCACCGATCAGCATCTTGCGGCGGTCGACTTTGTTCATCAGGTACAGACCGACCGTGATACCGAGGACACTGAACAGTCCGTTGAGCGTGTTGGCGATGATCGCAGCACTGGACGAGAACCCCGCGTCACCGAGCAGCTGCGTGCCGTAGTACATGACCGAGTTGATGCCGGTGAACTGCTGGAACACACCGAGTCCGACGCCGATGAAGATGAGGCGGCGAATCCATCGAACCGAGAGGTCCGTCGCGCCGCCGGTCTTGGACAGCTTCTCTTCCTCGGCGAGTCGATGCACCTCGGCCATCTCGGCCTCGGCCCGCTCGTCGGAACGAACCTGCTTGAGCACTTCGAGAGCCTCGGCGTCACGCCCCTGCAGAACCAGCCAGCGCGGACTTTCCGGCATCCGGAGCATGCCGATGAACAGAACGATCGCAGGAGCGACAGCGACGAGCAGCATGAAGCGCCAGACCGACTCGTGCTCCCCCCAGATGTTGAAGATGATGGCATTGATGACGAAGGCTGCGAACTGTCCGCTGACGATCATCACCTCGTTGCGAGTGACGACGCTGCCGCGCTTCTCGACAGGCGAGATCTCGGACAGGTATACGGGCACAGTCGCAGACGCGCCACCGACTGCGAGGCCGAGGATGAATCGGAAGGCCGCGAGAGTCTCCCAGTTCGGGGCCAATACGCAACCGATCGTTCCGATCATGAACACGATCGCGAGAAGCAGGATGTTGTGTCGACGTCCGTGCTTGTCGGACAGTCGGCCACCGACGAGCGCACCGATCGCGGCACCGAAGATCAAGATGCTGACCACGAAGCCTTCGGTGAACGAGGTGAGGTTCAGGTCTTCCTTGAGTGGCTCGAGCGCGCCGTTGATCACGCCCGTGTCGTAGCCGAAGAGCAATCCACCGAACGTCGCGATGACAGCGATGATGCCTAGCCGATGACTGTGCGCTCCTGCTGTGTCCGGTGGCAGAACTGCACCGGCCGATCCGTCACTACGGGTCATCAAAGATCCAATCTGATTCGCACGCGCCCGCTCGTAGCGGACCGCTCCCGACAGTGTGCGTCGGAGAAGCCGTCCGGGTTCAACCGTCCGCCTGCACGTTCCCTTGTACGTATGTCTTGACATATTCATAGTCGGCTGAGAACTGGATCACAAGTGCGCTCCCGTTCGAGACATGCCACTGAATCGATCTCACCTGCAGAAATAGCCCGCACATTTCCGGAGAATTATTCCACCTCACAACTACCCTTCGAGGCCGTGAACCGAAACGGGTGGCGGCCAGTGCACGAGGACTCACGGAACGGACGAGATTCGGTCGTAGCCGATGAAGTCGGACCCGTCGGGTCGGTGGCTCGCACGACCCACCGATAGCCCATGATGGTGCGATGAGCTCGAACGATCTTTTCGGAGGACCGAGACGACTGCTTATCGTCGTCGCCGTGGTCGTCGTCGTGGCCATTCTCGCCGCTGTGGCCACCCTCGTCGTGCGTGAGATCCTCGGCCCACCCGAGGGGCCGTCGCCTTACGAGACCACGAGTTCCGTCCAGGCACCGTGAATCGCGCGCACCGCCAGGAGCAGTACGACCTCAGGTTCGACTGGGGTCCTGTCGGCGCCGATGCTCTCGCGCCGCAGTCCGAGGTCGCAGTGGTGGTCGATGTGCTGTCGTTCACCACCACCCTGTCGGTCGCGCTGGACCGAGGCACATCCGTGATCCCGTGGCCGACTCGCGACGACTCGGCACGTCGACTCGCACACGAACACGGCGCAGCCTTGGCCGTCGGGCGGTCGGTCGCGCAGCCGGGTGAGATCAGCTTGTCACCCGCGACGTTACGCAACGGCACTCCCCCGCCGAGACTGGTCCTTCCGTCGCCGAACGGCTCGACGATTGCGTCCCGGCTGTCCGACGTGGCAGGTACGTGTATCGGAGGAAGCCTCCGAAATGCCGCAGCAGTCGGGTCGTGGATCGCCTCGACGGTTCCCTCGGGCGGGGCGGTCTCCGTCATCGCGGCAGGCGAACGGTGGCCCAACGGCGAACTCCGGCCGAGCATCGAGGACCTGTGGGGCGCCGGGCTCATCCTCGCCGAACTGACGCGACTCGCTCCCGAGCGATCGCTGTCCCCCGAGGCGCGCATGGCAGTCGTCTGCTGGGAGGCGATCTCGTCCACCGTTGCCGACGGCCTACGAACCTGCGCGTCCGGCCGGGAGCTGATCGAGGCCGGCTTCGGGATCGACGTCGACATCGCCGCCGAGGCGAACTCGAGCCGGACCGTTCCCGTCCTGCGCGACGGGGTGTTCGTCGATGTGACAGGTATCTCACAGAGATGAGTTCACCCTCGGGCGCGAGCAGGGAAAACCCCGACCGACGCTGCGTTCGGGCTGTCCGTTATTTGGTTCTCGGTTCGCGATCACGGATCATACGAGCGTGACTTTTCCGAACGGCGCCCCGAAGACGACCGTCGTCGTACCCACGTACGACGAACGCGAGAACCTGCCCAAGCTCGTCGGGCTACTCGCCGGTCTGGGCCTCGAGAACCTGCACGTTCTCGTCGTCGACGACAACTCGCCCGACGGAACCGGCAAGGTCGCCGACGAGCTCGCGGAGACGGGCCCGATCCCGGTCACCGTGCTGCATCGCACGGAGAAGAACGGCCTCGGCCGCGCGTACGTCGCAGGCATGACCAAAGCGCTCGACGACGGCGCCGACATCGTCGTTCAAATGGACGCCGACCTGTCCCATCCGGCCGACGTCGTTCCGACGATGGTCGAGACACTCACCACCACCGACGCTGCCGTCGTACTGGGGTCGCGATACGTGCCGGGCGGCGCAGTGGCGAGCGATTGGCCCTGGCACCGTAAGGCACTCTCCGCGTGGGCCAACTTCTACGTCAACGCGATCCTGCGCCTGAAGGTCAAGGACGCCACCGCAGGATTCAAGGCGTGGCACGCCAAGACGCTCCGTACCATCGACGTCGCGTCGGTCGAGAGCAACGGTTACGCCTTCCAGGTCGAGATGAACTACCGCACCGTCAAGCACGGACTACGCATCGCGGAGGTGCCCATCCGCTTCGAGGAGCGCAACGACGGCGAATCGAAGATGAGCCTGTCCGTGCAGCTCGAATCGGCTCTCGTGCCGTGGAAACTGCTTCTCGGACGCAAGAGCTGACGTAACCTCGATCGACGCGACCGCCCTCGTGGAGGAAGCGATCGCGTCGATCGTAGGGAAGGACTCAGCCGACGAGTGATTTCACCGACGCAGGCAGCTGACGCGCACTCTTGAACGGCCCGACGACGGCGGCACCGAACGGCCGGGTCAGCAACACCTGCGCCACGTCCCTGACCTCGTCGACGGTCACCGAGTCGATACGGGCCAGAGTGTGCGAGACGTCCTGATGGTTGCCGTAATTGAGCTCGCTACGGCCGATACGGTTCATCCGAGAACCCGAATCTTCCAGTCCCAGAACAAGTCCGCCGCGCAACGAACCCTTGGCGCGCGCGCATTCGTCCGCGGTGATCCCCTCGGCTGCAACATTGGCCAGAACTTCACGGATCACGGTCGTGACCTCGGCCAAGTTCTCGGGCTGACACCCGGCGTATACCGAGAACGCCCCGGAATCAGCGAACGTGTCCACCGATGAGTACACCGAGTACGCCAGTCCTCGCTCCTCACGGATCTCCTGGAACAGACGAGACGAGAGTCCGCCGCCCACAGCAGCATTCAGAACCGACAGCGCCCATCGATGGCCCTCGTGACGGCCGAAGGCGCGCACGCCCAACGACAGGTGGGCTTGCTCGCTGTCACGCTTGTCGAACCGCAATTCGGGACGGGAGCGGAATCGCACTGCTCCCTCACGACGCGGCACCGGCTTGACGCCTTTGGCCAGCACACCCGCGAAAGCGCGTTTGACCAACGCCACGACCTGCTTGTGGTCGACGTTGCCTGCCACCGCAACGACCATCCGCTCGGGCGTGTAGCGACGGAGATGGAACGAGCGCAGCTGCGCTCGCGTCATGTCCTCGATGGATTCGACGGTACCGATCACGGGCCGACCGATCGGATGGTCGCCGAACATCGCTTCGAGGAACAAGTCCCCCAGCAGGTCCTCGGGGTCGTCGTCGCGCATCGAGATTTCCTCGAGTACGACTTGACGCTCGATGTCGACATCGGCTGTGCGGCAACGGCCTCGAAGAACGACGTCACTGACCAAGTCGATGGCGAGCGACAGGTCGTCGTCGAGAACGTGCGCGTAGAAGCACGTACTTTCCTTGGATGTGAACGCGTTCAGCTCGCCGCCGACGCCGTCCATGACCTGCGCGATGTCGAGAGCGCTGCGCGTCGGCGTCGACTTGAAGAGCAGATGCTCCAGAAAGTGGGCCGCACCGGCGACACTCGGTTGCTCGTCACGCGAGCCGACACCGACCCACACTCCGACGGACGCCGAACGTACGCCCGGGACGAACTCGGTCACGACGCGAAGACCACCGGGCAGGGTCGTGCGCTGCACGCCCTGCTCGGTGTGATCCGAAACGGCCGAACGGTACGTCCCGAGGGAACGTACCGTTCGGCTCTGGTGCTTCTTACTCAGCGCTGGCCTCGGCAGGTGCATCGGCCGGAGCCTCGGCTGCGGGAGCCGCGCTCTCGTCTTCGACGGGGACGAGGCTGATCTTGCCGCGGTTGTCGATGTCGGCGATCTCCACACGGAGCTTCGATCCGACGCTGACGACGTCCTCGACCTTGTTGATGCGCTTGCCGCCGCCGAGCTTGGAGATGTGCACCAAGCCGTCGCGTCCGGGGAGGAGCGAGACGAATGCACCGAACGCCGTCGTCTTGACGACGGTTCCGAGGAATCGCTCGCCGACCTTCGGCAGCTGCGGGTTGGCGATGGCGTTGATCTTGTCGATCGCGGCCTGTGCGGACGGGCCGTCCGCTGCACCGACGTAGACGGTGCCGTCATCTTCGATCGAGATGTTGGCGCCGGTCTCCTCGGTGATGGAGTTGATCATCTTGCCCTTGGGTCCGATGACCTCACCGATCTTGTCGACCGGAACCTTGATCGCGGTGACGCGAGGAGCGTACGGGCTCATCTCGTCCGGTGCGTCGATGGCTTCGGCCATGACCTCGAGGATCGTGGTGCGTGCGTCCTTCGCCTGCGACAGTGCGCCGGCGAGAACCTGCGACGGGATTCCGTCGAGCTTCGTGTCGAGCTGCAGTGCCGTGACGAAGTCCTTGGTGCCCGCGACCTTGAAGTCCATGTCTCCGAACGCATCCTCGGCACCGAGAATGTCGGTCAGTGCGACATAACGAGTTTCGCCGTCGACCTCGTCGGACACGAGACCCATGGCGATACCGGCGACCGGAGCACGCAGCGGCACACCGGCATTGAGCAGCGACAGGGTCGATGCACAGACCGAGCCCATCGACGTCGATCCGTTGGAGCTGAGCGCCTCGGAGACCTGACGGATCGCGTAGGGGAACTCCGCCTGGCTCGGGAGCACGGGCAGGAGTGCGCGCTCGGCGAGTGCACCGTGGCCGATTTCACGACGCTTCGGCGAACCGACGCGTCCCGTCTCACCGGTGGAGTACGGCGGGAAGTTGTAATGGTGCATGTACCGCTTGGACGTCTCGGGTCCGAGCGAGTCGACCTGCTGGGCCATCTTCACCATGTCGAGGGTGGTGACGCCGAGGATCTGCGTCTCGCCGCGCTCGAACAGTGCACTTCCGTGGGTACGCGGGATGATCGCGACCTCGGCAGACAGCGAACGGATGTCGGTGACGCCACGGCCGTCGATGCGGAAGTGGTCGGTCAGGATGCGCTGACGAACCGACTTCTTCGTCAGCGCACGGAATGCTGCACCGATCTCCTTCTCGCGTCCTGCGAACTGGTCCGAGACCTGCTCGAGAACCTGAGCTTTGACCTCGTCGAGCTTGCTCTCGCGCTCGGCCTTGCCCGCGATCGTCAGTGCCTCGTTGAGCGGGATCTGCGCTGCAGAAGCCACTGCATCGAACACGTCGGACTGGTAAGGCGGGAACAACGGGAAGTCGCCGGTGGGCTTGGACGCCTTGGCTGCGAGTTCCTGCTGTGCGGTGCAGAGTGCGGCGATGAACGGCTTGGAAGCCTCGAGGCCCTCGGCGACGACCGACTCGCTCGGTGCCTGTGCGCCTGCCTCGATGAGATCGATGACGTTCTCGGTTGCCTCTGCTTCGACCATCATGATCGCGACGTCGGCGTCAGCGCCGGATCCCGATACGATGCGGCCTGCGACGACCATGTTGAACACGGCCTTCTCGAGCTGTTCGACGGTCGGGAACGCGACCCACTGGCCGTCGATGAGTGCAACGCGCACGCCACCGATGGGGCCCGAGAACGGCAGTCCGGCGATCTGGGTCGATGCCGATGCCGCGTTGATCGCGACGACGTC
The DNA here is from genome assembly GCF_900188125.1 of Rhodococcoides kyotonense. Classification (GTDB taxonomy): domain Bacteria; phylum Actinomycetota; class Actinomycetes; order Mycobacteriales; family Mycobacteriaceae; genus Rhodococcoides; species Rhodococcoides kyotonense. The sequence continues at coordinate 431,832 of NZ_FZOW01000001.1, forward strand.
GTACAGATCTGCGGGGTTGAGGCTCAGGACGGTGATGACGACCTGGATCTCGTTGCGGAGTCCGTCGACGAAAGTCGGACGCAGCGGCCGGTCGATGAGACGGCACGTCAGGATCGCGTCGGTGGACGGACGTCCTTCGCGGCGGAAGAACGATCCGGGGATGCGTCCTGCTGCGTACATACGCTCTTCGACGTCGACCGTCAGCGGAAAGAAGTCGAATCCTTCACGAGGGCTCTTGCCTGCCGAGGTGGCCGACAGCAGCATCGTGTCTTCGTCGAGGTAGGCCGCGACGGCTCCGGAAGCCTGCTGCGCGAGGCGGCCGGTCTCGAAACGGATGCTGCGCTTGCCGTAGGTGCCGTTGTCGATGACGGCGGTTGCTTCGTAGACGCCCTCTTCGGCGTCGACTGTTGTGGTTTCTGTCATGTCTTTTCTTCTCGTCCTCTCGTCTTTGCCGTGCTCGGCCTCGTTCTACCCGACGAAGAACCCATGTTCTTCCCGGGCTGCTCGAACCTTCTGCGAGCGGAGGCGGCCGTCGATCGAAGCCCGTCGGAAGGCGAACCCTCCGAAAGGCCACTACCGAAGACCGACACCACGTCGTCCGGCGGCGTGCACGGCCGTATGCGAGCACCCATGTGCCCGCGGGTCTTGCTGGCCTTACCAACACAGATAGCCAACGAGGAACAGTCTAAGCACTGCCTCGTTGGCTACTGCGATATTTCGATGACCGCCCATCGTACGGGCGCGTCGGCGCCGAAACTATCGACGCAGACCCAGACGCTCGATGAGCGAACGGTAGCGGGTGACGTCCACCTTCGCGATGTACTTCAGAAGACGGCGACGACGACCGACCAGCAGCAGCAAGCCGCGGCGGGAGTGGTGGTCGTGCTTGTGCTTCTTCAGGTGCTCGGTGAGGTCGGTGATGCGCTTGGTGAGCATCGCGACCTGCGCCTCGGGCGAACCGGTGTCGGTCGGGTGCAAGCCGTACTCGCCGAGTACGGCCTTCTTCTCTTCGGTGGTCAATGCCACTGGTACTACTCCATCTCACTGACGTCCGCGGGAAAGGAAAGCGGTGCAGCCACCGCGGACCGCAGCATGCACCGAGGAGCGATCCTATCAGGACGACGATTCGGACAGCACCGCGCGTGCTCGATCCGAGTCACGGCCCATCTCTTCGATGAGATCGTCGATCGAGTCGAACTTCTCCATTCCACGCAGACGCTCGACGAAGTCGACCGCGACGTGTTGCCCGTAGAGGTCACCGTCGCTGTCGAGCACGAAGGCTTCGACGGTGCGGGTTCGGCCGGAGAACGTGGGATTGGTACCGACCGACACCGCTGCACGGTGACGCTCACCGGGGGTCACCGTGCCCATGATCGGCCCGGGCCCGAGCACGGTGAACCATGCCGCGTAGACGCCGTCGGCCGGGATGGCCGAGTACATCGGAGGTGCGACGTTCGCGGTCGGATAACCGAGCTGCCTCCCCCTGCCGTCACCGTGTACGACGACGCCTTCCACGCGATGCGGTCGACCGAGCGCTGCGGCCGCGGCCGCGACATCGCCCGCGTCGACACATGATCGGATGTAGGTGGACGAGAACGTCACCGCGTGCTCGGCCAACAAGTTGACACCGTCTACAGCGAATCCTGCCCGCTCGCCGATCCTGCGGAGAAGTTCGACATTGCCGAGCGCCTTCTTGCCGTACGTGAAGTTCTCCCCCACGACCACCTCGGCGACATGCAGCCGCTCCACGAGGATTTCGTGGACGTAGCGCTCGGGAGTCAGCTTCATCAGCTCGGGAGTGAAGGGCATGACGCAGAACACGTCGATGCCCAGTTCCTCGGCGAGTTCGGCCCGCCTCGTGAGCGTCGTCAGTTGAGCCGGGTGCGACCCTGGCCGCACCACTTCCATGGGGTGCGGGTCGAAAGTCATGAGAACACTGGGTATTCCACGTTCCTTCGCCGACGTCACCGCCCGGGTGATCAGTTGGGCGTGACCACGGTGCACGCCATCGAATACGCCGATCGTGAGAACACAACGACCCCAGTCGGCAGGTACATCGTCGAGACCTCGCCATCTCTGCACGAGTCAGAGCCTACGGCCTTCGGTGTCGCCGGGTCACTTCCGGATCGGTGTGTCACAGGAGACACAGGTGGACAAACCTCGAACACCTCTGCCAAAATTTCGGTGTGCCGAACTTATTTCTTCGCATGGTCGCAGCACCGCTTCTGTGCGTCGGACTGCTCGCAGGATGCGCGCGGTCGGTCGGCGAGACCGACGCCGCATACGTCAGTGACCCCAGGCCGCTCGTCCTGACCACGTTCACGGTTCTTGCGGACATGGCACGCAACGTCGCAGGCGACCATCTGGACGTCCAATCGATCACCAAGGCGGGCGCCGAGATCCACGGCTACGAGCCGACACCGGGTGACCTGCGCACAGCCGAACAAGCAGCGCTGATCCTCGACAACGGCCTCGGTCTCGAAGCATGGTTCGAGAAGTTCGTCGAACGTGTTCCCGCCCCGCATGCCGTCGTCAGCGAGGGCATCGAACCGGTCTACATCCGATCCGACGCCTATGCAGGCAAAGTGAATCCGCACGCATGGATGTCACCGATCGCGGCCGAGACGTACGTCGCCAACATCGCCGCAGCGTTCGTTCGACTGGACCCGAACAACGCCGACGACTACCTCCGGAACGCGCAGGACTACACCGACAGGCTCCGAGTCGTCGGCGAGGAACTGCGCGCAGATCTGGAGACTCTGCCCGACAACCAACGAGCGTTGGTGTCGTGCGAGGGTGCGTTCGGCTACCTGGCTCGGGACTTCGATCTCCGCGAGGCCTACCTGTGGCCGGTGAACGCAGAGCAGGAAGGCACCCCCAAGCAGGTGGTCGCCGCCATCGATTTCGTGAAGGAGAACGACGTGCCTGCCGTGTTCTGCGAGTCGACGGTCTCGGACAAGGCGCAACTGCAGGTCGCCGAGGACACCGGCGCTCGGTTCGGCGGCAAGCTGTTCGTCGACTCGCTCAGCGAAGAGGGCGGACCCGTCCCCACATACCTCGATCTCCTCACCTACGACGCCCGAACCATCACCGACGCACTATTGGGGAAGCAGCGATGAACACATCACCACCCGCATTGGAGATCAGCGGAGTCGGAGTGCGATACCGCGACGTCACCGCACTGGTCGACGCGTCCCTGACGCTGCAGCCGGGCCGGATCTGCGGCCTCGTCGGCATGAACGGGTCCGGCAAGTCGACGCTGTTCAAGGCGATCATGGGCGTCGTCCGACCCGACTCGGGATCGATCGGCATCTTCGGCGGGCCGCCGGCCGATGCACGCAAGTCCGGGACCGTCAGCTACGTCCCGCAGAGCGAGTCCGTCGACTGGAGTTTCCCGATCAGTGTTCGGGACGTGGTGATGATGGGCCGTTACGGCAAACAGAACTGGATGCGGTCACCCCGAGCGCGGGACCGCCGGGCCGTCGCCGACGCGCTCGAACGCGTCGAACTGACCGATCTCGCCGATCGTCAGATCGGTCAGTTGTCCGGCGGTCAACGCAAACGCGCGTTCGTCGCGCGAGCGATCGCACAGGAAGCGGAGCTGCTGCTGCTCGACGAGCCGTTCGCAGGCGTCGACAAGCGGACCGAATCGACCATCACGCGCCTACTTCGCGAACTGACCGCAGCGGGGGCCTCGGTACTCGTGTCGACTCACGATCTGCACGGTCTTCCCGATCTGTGCGACGAGGCGGTCCTGCTTCAACAACGAGTCCTGATGCACGGAACTCCGCAGGAGATCCTGCGCCCGGAAAATCTGGCGCGCGCCTTCGGCATGGACCCACTCACCTCTCGAACGCCTGAAGCGAGCTGACATGTACCTCGTCGACTTTCTCGTCGAACCCCTGCAGTACACGTTCATTCGACGCGCACTGCTCGTCACGATCGTGGCATCCGTCGTGTGCGCGGTCCTCAGTTGCTGGCTCGTGCTCATCGGCTGGTCGTTGATGGGTGACGCCGTCTCCCACGCGGTACTGCCCGGCGTCGCGCTGTCGTATCTGCTCGGTGCACCGTTCGCGATCGGAGCCCTGCTGTTCGCGCTGATCGCTGTCGGCACCATAGGACTCGTGCGCAACACCACCCTCGTCAAGGAGGATGCCGCGATCGGTGTCGTGTTCACGACGCTGTTCGCACTGGGCGTCGTACTGGTGTCGAAGTTTCCGAGCCAGATCGACCTCAACCACATCCTGTTCGGCAATCTGCTCGGCGTGTCTCAGGGCGACATGTGGCAGGTCCTCGTCCTGGGTGGGATCGCGCTCGTCGTCATGGTCACCAAGCGACGGGACTTCACACTGTTCGCGTTCGACCGCACCCAGGCTCGCGCGGTGGGCATCTCACCGACCGTCGTCTCGGGCCTGATGCTGACCCTGCTCGCACTGACGACCGTCGTCGCTCTGCAAGCGGTCGGAGTCATTCTCGTCGTTGCCATGCTCATCACACCCGGTGCGACGGCCTACCTCCTCACACATCGATTCGGGCGCATGCTGATTCTCGCTCCGAGCATCGGCGTGGCGTGCGCCGTGATCGGCATCTACGTGAGCTTCTACCTCGACGTCTCGTCCGGTGGCACGGTCGTCCTCGCGCAGGGAATCGCGTTCACGCTGGCGTACCTGTTCGGTCCGACGCAGGGAATCGTGACGCGGCGGCTCCGGAGGCGACGTGTCATTTCGGGTGCGATTGCCTAAGCTCGAAGCCGTGGTGGAACGAATCGACGAGCCCGATGCGGCCGATGACGTGCAGTTGTCCGCCGTCGCACAGGACTACTTGAAGGTGATCTGGACCGCCAGCGAATGGAGCGAGGACGCCGTCAGCACGAAGATGCTGTCCGAGCGCATCGGCGTCTCTGCGTCGACCGTGTCGGAGGCGATCCGCAAACTAGCCGATCAAGGAATGGTCGATCACGCTCGCTACGGCGCGATCTCGCTGACCGACCGCGGACGCACCGCCGCGATCGCAATGGTGCGCCGGCATCGACTCATCGAGACGTTCCTCGTCCGCGAGCTCGGCTACGGATGGGACGAGGTGCACGACGAAGCCGAGATCCTCGAACACGCCGTGTCGGACCTCATGATGGCACGCATCGACGCGAAACTCGGTTTCCCGCAACGAGATCCACACGGCGACCCCATTCCGTCGGTGGACGGTGACATCACGTCGCCCGAGGCAACGCGCCTCAGCGACTACATCGACGGCCAGTGCGGTCGCGTCGCGCGGATCTCCGACTCCGATCCCGCCATGCTGCGTTACTTCGACTCGGTCGGGATCAAGCTCGATCTGTCCATCACCGTTCTCGAACGGCGCGACTACGCAGGCACCGTCGCGATCGAATTCGGTCAGCCGAGCAAGAACGCGATCGACCTCGGACAACGTGCGGCCGAGGCGATCTGGATGGTGCCGGCCTAGCTACAGTCCGCGCAGCGTGGCCGGTCTGACCACCATGACGGAACTGGCACGCTTGCCCTTCTCCTGCAGCAGGGCGATCGTGTGCCCCGTCGGATCGATGGCTGCATACACGCCCGGTAGTCCGATCGGATCGAGCCAGCGCCCCTGACTGATCGCTTCGGCTTCTGCGGCGTCGATCTGCCTGTGCGGGAACGCAGTTCGTGCCGCCTCGTCGATGTCGAGGCTCACAGCAGGCGCGTCGGCGAGCTGTTCGAGTGTGCGCGCATGCTCGAGCGTGAACGGACCGACCCGCGTACGACGCAACACCGTGAGATGGCCACCAACGCCGAGCGCCGATCCAAGGTCGCGGGCCAGGGCACGAACATAGGTGCCCGACGAGCACTCCACCTCGACATCGAGATCGACGAAACCATCTGTAACGTCCCGACGAGCGACCACGTCGAAGCGAGAGACAGTCACGCGTCGGGCCGGGATCGTGAACTCCTCCCCCGCCCGGACGAGCTTGTGCGCGCGTTGCCCGTCGACCTTGATCGCACTGACGCTCGACGGGACCTGCTCGATGTCGCCGCTCAACCGACCGATCTCGTTGGCGATGTCGTCGTCACGCACTGCTGACGCGTCGACGTCGGCGATCGTGTCTCCCTCGGCGTCGTCGGTCGTCGTGGTACGCCCGAGACGAATCGTCGCCGTGTACGCCTTGGTCGTCAACGCCAGGAGACCGAGCATCTTCGTCGCTCGTTCGACACCGAGGACCAACACACCGGTCGCCATCGGATCGAGCGTGCCTGCATGGCCCACTTTGCGCGTGTTCAGCAACTTACGGCAGGACGCGACGACGTCGTGACTCGTCACTCCCTGGTCCTTGTCGACGACCAACAACCCGGCTCCGACGAGACCGGACGACAACTTTCCACGTGCAGACACGAGAGAACATTCTGCCAGGTGACGTGACGGATCGACTAAATCCTCTAGGTGACCGCTATCGCCGTGACGATCAAACCGTCCGACACGAGCCATCTGCCGTCGAACGAGTCCAAGGGTGCCCCCGATGTCGTGTCCCCCGGAACCAGGAGGCGCGAGTGGAACGTGCCGGAGACGTCGTCGCCCAGCCCGGTTCGCTCGAACGTGATGTGCGCGTCCTCGAACCCCAGCCACCGACCCGTCAACGGCTCCCACGCCTTGTACGTTGCTTCCTTGGCGCAGAACAACAATCGATCCCAGTGCGTACCGTCGTCGCTCAGTGACGCGAGCCAGTCACGCTCGGCGGCGATGCTGACCGCGTCGAGCACGCCGTCCGGCAATGCGCCGTGCGGTTCCGCGTCGATCCCGACCGATCGCACCTGCATGGAGTAGCCGAGCACCGCGGCGCGGTACCCGTCGCAGTGGGTGAGGCTCCCGACGACGCCTTTCGGCCACTGAGGCGCCCCCGACGCCCCACGCAGGATCGGAGCCGGGTCGACGCCCAGCTTCTCCATCGCGACGCGCGCGCAGTGCCGCGCCGACGTGAACTCGCGCTTGCGCTTGTCGACCGCCTTGGCCACCAGCGGTGCCTCGAGCGGGTGCGGTGCGAGTCCCGGTGGATCCTCGTACAGTTCCGCTGCGACGACGCCGCTCGGCAGGATGGACTCGATCAACGCTGCGACCTCATCTTCTCGACTTCTGCTTCCATCTCGGGAGTCACCTGGAAATGGCCTCCCCACTTGTTCAGCGAGCCCGCGGGGTACTCGGGCACAGGAAGTATCTGACGAAGAACGTTGTCCGGCAATCCGCGTCGCTGCCACTCCCGTGGGTAGCCGACCGACACCTCTTCGAATCGGACACCGTCGTAGTACGTGGTGCGCGGAATGTGCAGATGGCCGTACACCGAGCACACCGCGTTGTATCGGGTGTGCCAGTCGGCGGTCAGCGTCGAGCCGCACCACAGAGCGAACTCCGGATAGAACAGCACGTCCGTGGGCTGGCGTACGAGCGGGAAATGATTGATGAGCACGGTCGGGATCGTGAGATCGAGTGCGTCCAACCGCACGCGGGTTTCGTCGATTCGAGCGTGACACCACGCGTCGCGCGAGGCGTACGGCTGCGGTGACAGCAGGAACTCGTCGGTGGCGACGACGTTCTTGTCCCGGGCGATGGTCAACCCGTGGTCCTTGTCGAGTGCACCGCGAGGAAGGAACGAATAGTCGTAGAGCAGGAACATCGGCACGAGCGTCGCCGGTCCCCCTTCGCCGTCCCACACCGGATAGGGATCCTCCGGTGTGACGACGTCGATCTCGCGACAGAGGTTGACGAGGTACTCGTATCGAGCGACTCCGTGGATCTGTACCGGGTCCTTGGCGGTGGTCCACAGTTCGTGATTGCCGGGCACCCAGATCACCTTCGCGAACTTGCTCCGCAGGTGTTCGAGCGCCCACTTGATGTCGTCGGTCTTCTCCGAGACGTCACCGGCGACGATCAACCAATCCTCCGGCGACCGGGGCTCGATCCCCTCCGTCACGGGACGGTTACCTCGATGTCCGACGTGAATGTCACTCACGGCCCACAGCTTGGCTGCCAATTAAGCGGTCCTTCCGATGGAGCGAGACTCGATTCGAAGAACTTCCAACGCCCCATCTTGCTCTGGAATTCCCGACCGCGTACCACCGGGGTCGGGAAGGACCAATGGGACAATCGAGGCATGGAACCCCTCTCCGCATCCGAGAAGAGCGGCCTGCGCGCTGCCATGGTCATCACGGTGATGGCCGCATTTCTCGCCGGCCTCGCATCGGACAACTTCGTCACCGGATTTCTGCTCACAGCGGTGGTGTGCGGCGTCGCCTTGATCGCTGCGACCTTCCTCGCGCGACTGGTGGTATCCCGCAGAAACCGCTGACCCCCGCAGGAATATCCGCACCTGCTGGTCTAGGGTTCCCTTCATGCCGCAATCACGGATCCGCGTCAAGGACGCGGCCGCGCTCCTCGGAGTGAGCGACGACACGGTTCGTCGATGGATCGACAGTGGCACGCTCGCCTCCAGTAAGGACGACGCAGGCCGGATAGTCGTCGAGGGAACGGACCTCGCCACGTTCGCCCGTGAGCACGCGTCGCCGCCGCCCGACCCGACGGGCACCGAGAGCTCTGCGCGGAACCGACTCGTCGGCCTGGTCACCAAGGTCACGTCGGACACCGTCATGAGCGAGGTCGAGATGCAATGCGGCCCGTTCACGGTCGTGTCGCTGATGAGTACCGAGTCGGTCCGAAATCTCGATCTCGCGCCCGGCAAGGTCGCCGTCGCCGTGGTCAAGGCGACGACCGTCATCGTCGAAGCACCCTGAGTCGCCGACTCCACGGGTTCGATCCCTGAAAGGAACCATTTTCGTGAACCGCACCCTCACGACTCTCGTCACGCTGGGAGCGTCCGCCGCACTGATGGCCGGATGTTCGAGCTCCGACACGGCAAGCTCGGACGACTCGGCAGACGCATCGTCGACGACGTCCACAGACTCCGCCGTCACCGGCGACATCACCGTCTTCGCAGCAGCGTCGCTGAAGGCCACGTTCACCGCACTGGGCGAGACGTTCGAGGCCGAGAACCCAGGCACCGACGTCGAATTCAACTTCGCGGGCTCGTCCGATCTCGTCACGCAGCTCACCCAGGGTGCACCCGCCGACGTGTTCGCGTCCGCCGACACGAACAACATGACCAAGGCGGTCGACGGCGACCTGGTCGACGGTGATCCGGCGAACTTCGCCACCAACACGCTGACCATCGTCACTGCGCCCGGCAACCCGAAGAACGTCACGTCGTTCGCCGATCTGGCGAATCCCGATGTGCTGACGGTGATCTGCGCACCGCAGGTCCCGTGCGGCAACGCCACCAAGAAGGTCGAGGACGCCACCGGCACGACGATTCCCGCGGTCAGCGAAGAATCCGCTGTGACCGACGTCCTGGGCAAGGTCACGTCCGGCCAGGCGGACGCCGGGCTGGTCTATGTGACCGACGCTGCCGGAGTCGGCGACCAGGTCACGACGGTCGACTTCCCCGAATCGGCGGAGGCCGTGAACACCTACCCGATCGCGGTACTCAAGAGCAGCGAAAATGCTGCTACCGCAGCTGCTTTCGAGGCACTGGTGACATCGGATGAAGGCCGCCGGGTATTGGCGGAGGCAGGATTCGCGGCACCGTGACGTCCACTCGCCGCGGGAACGACATCCGCGTCGGAGTTCCGACGTGGGTCTTCGTTCCCGCCGCGATCGGTGCGCTGTTCGTCGTCGCGCCGCTGGTAGCGATTCTGCTGAAGATCGACTGGCCGAACTTCGTTCCACTGGTCACGTCCGAAGCGTCGAAGACCGCACTTCTGCTCAGCCTGAAGACAGCAGCGATGAGCACATGCCTGTGCGTCGTCTTCGGCGTGCCCATGGCCCTCGTCCTTGCTCGGACGGATTTTCCGGGCCTCAGCGTTCTCCGCGCACTCGTTCTGCTTCCACTCGTTCTCCCGCCTGTCGTCGGGGGTATCGCGCTGCTCTACACGTTCGGTCGACTCGGACTGCTCGGCGAGTACCTGGAAGCGTGGGGAATCAGCATCGCGTTCTCCACCACCGCTGTCGTGCTTGCGCAGACCTTCGTCTCGCTGCCGTTCCTCGTCGTCAGTCTCGAAGGCGCACTGCGTACTTCGGGTCGCGACTTCGAGACCGTGGCGGCGACGCTGGGTGCTCGTCCGACGACGGTCCTACGACGTGTCACTCTTCCTCTCGTGCTTCCGGGCCTGGTCTCGGGAGCGGTGCTGGCCTTCGCTCGCGCCCTCGGTGAATTCGGAGCCACTCTCACGTTCGCGGGTTCGCTGCAGGGCGTCACGCGGACGTTGCCGCTCGAGATCTACCTGCAACGCGAGACCGACGCCGATGCGGCGGTCGCGTTGTCGTTGCTGCTCATCGTCGTCGCCGCGATCATCGTCGTCGCAGCGCGTGGCCGTCGTGTGGCAGGTGCGTTGTGACGTCCATAGCCTTGGCAGCGGAGATCACGAGCCGAGACGCGACGTTCGAACTCGACGTCGACGACGGTGAAGTGGTGGCGATCCTGGGGCCCAACGGTGCAGGCAAGTCGACATTGCTCTCGCTCGTCGCAGGGTTGCTGCGACCCGACTCGGGACGAGTCAAGTTGGGCACCGACGTCGTCACCGACACGGAGTCGGGGAAGTTCGTGCCCGCTCATGCGCGAGGCGTCGCCACCCTGACTCAGAAAGCACTGCTGTTCCCCCATCTGTCGGCGGAGGCGAACGTCGCATTCGCTCCGCGTAGCCGAGGAGTCGGGCGTCGGGATGCACGCCGGATCGCCCGCGAATGGTTGACCGCTGTCGATGCACTCGAACTCGCCGACAGGAGGCCGTCCCAGTTGTCCGGGGGCCAGGCCCAACGGATCGCCGTCGCCCGGGCACTCGCGGCCGACCCGCGGGTGCTGCTGCTGGACGAACCGATGTCGGCGCTCGACGTCGGGACCGCTCCCGCGATCCGACGCCTCCTCCGCACGGTGCTCCGTGAACAACGCCGCACTGCCCTGATCGTTACCCACGACCTGCTCGACGCCCTCGCGCTCGCCGATACGGTCGTCGTCGTGGACTCGGGCCGGATCGTGGAGCGCGGGACGACCACCGACGTGCTGACAGCACCTCGCAGCACGTTCGCCGCGCGGATCGCGGGCATCAACCTTCTGCCCGGGCACGCCGACGGTTCCGAATCACTCCACACGACGTGGGGCCGAACGGTTTTCGGTCACGGTGACATCGCCGACGGTCCGGCCGTGGCGGTCTTCTCCCCCGCCGCCGTCGCCGTGCACCTGGAGCCGCCGCACGCCAGTCCACGCAACGTACTACCGGTGACGATCGCGGAGATGGACGTGCACGGCGCGACCGTTCGGCTGCGCGGAGCAGACAATCCCGACGGGTCGCCGGGGATCGCAGCGGATGTCACCCCGATGGCGGTCGCCGAGTTGGACCTCGAACCAGGCAAGCAGGTCTACTTCGTCGTCAAGAGCCACGAGGTTGCATTGCATCCCGCGTCGAGGTGAGTGTCAGGCCCGCGCACGTTGAATGTCGGCGCCGGTCAGTGCCCACTTGCCGGACAGGGTTCGAGCGACGACCGCGATCATCCGCAACGTGACGAAGATGCCGAGTCCGACCCAGATGCCGCGCAGTCCCCAATCGAAAGCAAGTGCGGCCCAGATCGACGGTAGGAAGCCCACAAGCGCACAGGTCAACGTTGCGGTCCGCAAATAGGCGGCGTCACCGGCCCCGAGCAGGACGCCGTCCAGTGCGAACACCACCCCGGCGATCGGGATGACGACGACGAAAATCCACCAGATCGACTGCATCCGGTCAACGACGTCGGCGTCGGACGTGAACAGGTCCGGAATTACCGGTAGGCCTGCTGCGAACACCGCGGCGAGTGCGAGCGCGAACACCGTCGACCAGATCGTCAACCGCCATCCGAGTCGCGTCGCGCCGCGACCGTCGCCGCGGCCGAGTGCCGCACCGACCAGAGTCTGAGCTGCGATCGCGAGCGAATCCAACGTCAGCGACACGAGATTCCACATGTGCAGAACGACCTGGTTCGCCGCGACCGACGCCGCACCGAATCGTGACGCGACCGCCGCTGCCGACAGGAAGCAGGCCTGAAACGCCAGGCTGCGCAGAACTAGATCGCGCCCCAGTACGAGTTGCGCACGCATGATCGACCAATTCGGTCGAAGTGGGGCATCGGCACGAACGACCGCAGCGACGAAGAACACTCCGGCGACGACCTGTCCGATGACGTTCGCGACCGCCGAGCCCACCAGACCGAGCCGAGGAAAGCTCAGCAACCCGTGTACGAGAAGTGGGCACAGAACAGCCGAGAGACCGAGACCGGTCAGAACGTACGCCAGTGGCCGCGTCGTGTTCTGCACCCCGCGCATCCAGCCGTTGCCTGCCAACGACACCAGGATGAACGGAACGCCCAGGACCGCGACGCGGAACCACAGGGTCGCCTCGGCCGCGATCTCGCCACCGCCGCCGATCAGAGACAGAACCGGCGCACAACACAGCTGCATGACCGCGACGATCAGCACGCCGAGAATCAGCGCCAGCCACGTGGCCTGTGCTCCCTCTCCGACCGCGTCGCGTTCCCGACCTGCGCCGTGCATGCGAGCAGCCCGCGCGGTCGTCCCGTAGGACAGGAATGTCAGCTGGGTACTCACCTGAGCGAGAACGAGACCGCCCACCGCAAGTCCTGCGAGTGGGAGGGCTCCCAGCCGACCGACGACGGCCGCGTCGAACAGGAGGTAGAGCGGCTCGGCCGCCAGCACGCCGAGAGCGGGCAGAGCGAGGCTCAGGATCTTTCGGGCGCTCGCGTCGGTCATCCGAGAGCGTCGATCAAGGCTGCGATCACCGCATCCTTCGTTCCGTAGGCCGTGAATCCCGCCGCGTTCCGATGCCCTCCACCGCCGAGAGCCGCCGCAACGACGGAGACGTCCACCGACGACTTCGCTCGAAGGGACACGGTCCATTCGTCGGCATCCTGCTGTTTGAGCACCGCCGCGACCTCGGCCTCTGCTGTGGTGCGCACGATGTCGATGACACTCTCGATCTCCTCCGAGCGCAGACCCGCCGAGTCCGTCCGAAGGATCGCCGCGTAGACGAGCCCGAGCCCGCCGACGGCGTCGGGCACGAGAGTGGCCGATCCGAGCACGGAGCCGAGCATCGGAAGCCACCCGAACGGATGGCTGTCGAGGAGACGCCGCGCGATGGACGCGCCGTCGATTCCCGTCGCGAGCAGACGTTCCGCAAGTAGGTGAGATCCAGGTCGGACCCAGCGGAACGATCCCGTGTCGGTCACCAACCCGGCGAACAGACAGTGCGCGATATCGACGTCGATCTCGACGTTCCACGCGTCGAGCAGCCGCGCGATGACGGCCGTCGTCGACTCCGCTGCGGGATCGACGACGTTCAGCGTGCCGAAGCGCGTATTCGAACGATGATGATCGATGACGAGCGTGGCATCGGCCGAATCCAGGCATTCGGCGAGAGCACCGAGCCGTCCACGACTGCCAGCGTCGACGGACACCACCAGGTCGACGTCACGATGAACGGAATCCGCAGCCACGAGCAGCTCGCGACCGGGGAGCTCGTTCATCGACTCCGGCAGTTCGCTCGGCGTGGCGAACGACACCTCGACGTCGACACCTCGACGCTTCAACACGATCGCCAGTGCCAAACCGCTCCCGATGGTGTCGGCGTCGGGCTGCACGTGGCACAACACCGTCACCGTTCTCGCCGCCACCAGGAGCGAGATCGCCTGCGCGAACTTGTCGTCGACCGCAGTCTCCGGCGAAGCGCCGGGTGTCATCGTCACGTCGATCAGTCCAGGTCGGTGGACTCGGAACTCTCGGCGGCCTCGCGCGGCGCCTTGTACGGATCGGCTTCACCGGCAGGCTTGGCCGACGCCGCCACGCGAGCGACTTCGCTGTCCGCCTGGCGGGCGCGTTCCAGGAGCTCCTCCATGTGACGTGCGGTGTCCGGAACGGTATCGGTGGCAAACGTCAATGTCGGTGTGAACCGCACGCCCGTTCCCGCGCCGACCTTGGACCGCAACACGCCCTTGGCCTTCTCGAGGCCTGCGGCAGCAGCGGCGAGATCCGGCTCGGCATCGAGACTCTCGCCGCGCACCGTGTAGAACACCGTCGCGTCGTGCAGATCTGCGGTGACCTTGCAGTCGGTGATCGTCACGAAGGCGAGTCGTGGATCCTTGATCTCATGATCGATCGCCGTGGCGACGATGGACGCAATCCGCTTTGCGAGCCTACGAGCTCTCGCTTGATCCACCATGATCTTTCACGCTCCTGAAATCTATGCCCCGACTCAATCCTCGGGGCCGAAAATTCTTCTTCTGACCGCCAACAATTCCAGATCCTGCCGCTCTGCGACGTGACGCTCGCACTCGTCCAGCATGTCGTGCAGATCGTCGACGTCCGATCCCGCCGCAGCGACGCCGAACAGCGAACGGCGTATGCGTTCCCGCTCGCCCGCTTCGGTGGCAGACACACCGAATTTCTTCAGCGCCGCCAGAACCGGCTCGATCATCGAACGCTTTTCGTCGAGTGAACGAACGTCTCCCAGCAGTACGTCCAACTCGAGAGCACCCAGATACAAGCGGCCATCCTTCGATCGATCGTGTTCGACCGAACAACCCGGCGGCGGTACCCGAAAGTACCGCCGCCGGATGCCCGATCGAGTGCAGTGTTACTCCCCGTGCTCCACTACCACTCAGCTACGCGAACCTAGTCGCGCGGCTTCTCGCGAAGCTCGTACGCCTCGATGACATCGCCGACCTTGATGTCCGAGTACGTGACCGTCAGACCACATTCGTACCCTTCGCGTACCTCGACGACGTCGTCCTTCTCGCGGCGAAGCGAGGAGATCGTGACCGTCTCGGCGACGACTGTGTTGTCACGCAGCAGTCGCGCCTTGGCATTGCGACGGAGAGTACCCGACGTGACGAGGCAACCGGCGATGTTTCCGACCTTGGACGAACGGAACATTGCGCGGATCTCGGCCTGGCCGAGAGCAACCTCTTCGTAGATCGGCTTGAGCATGCCCTTGAGGGCCTTCTCGATCTCGTCGATGGCCTGGTAGATCACCGAGTAGTACCGGATGTCGACGCCCTCGCGGTTGGCCAGCTCGGTGGCCTTGCCCTCCGCGCGAACGTTGAAGCCGATGATGATCGCGTTGGATGCCGACGCCAGGTTGACGTTGGTCTCCGTGACGCCACCGACACCGCGGTCGATTACACGCAGTTCGACCTCGTCGTCGATCTGGATGCCGAGCAGCGCCTCTTCGAGAGCCTCGACGGTTCCCGAGTTGTCGCCCTTCAGGATCAGGTTCAGCTGCGAAGTCTCCTTCAGAGCTGCATCGAGATCGTCGAGGCTGATGCGCTTACGACTCTTCGCTGCGAGCGCGTTGCGCTTGCGAGCGTTGCGGCGATCGGCGATCTGGCGAGCGATGCGGTCCTCGTCGACGACCAGGAGGTTGTCGCCTGCACCGGGCACCGACGTGAAGCCGATGACCTGCACGGGCCGAGACGGCAGAGCCTCGGTGACGTCCTCGCCGTGCTCGTCGACCATGCGACGAACACGTCCGTATGCGTCGCCGGCCACGATGGAGTCGCCGACCCGAAGCGTTCCGCGCTGGATGAGCACGGTCGCCACCGGTCCGCGGCCACGGTCGAGGTGCGCCTCGATGGCAACACCCTGAGCGTCCATGTCCGGGTTGGCACGCAGGTCGAGAGCAGCGTCCGCCGTCAGCAACACTGCTTCGAGCAGCGCGTCGATGTTGGTGCCCTGCTTCGCCGAGATGTCGACGAACATCGTGTCGCCGCCGTACTCCTCGGCCACGAGACCGTACTCGGTGAGCTGCTGCCGGATCTTGTCCGGGTTCGCGCCTTCCTTGTCGATCTTGTTGACCGCGACCACGATCGGCACATCTGCGGCCTGCGCGTGGTTGATCGCTTCCACCGTCTGCGGCATGACACCGTCGTCGGCAGCGACGACCAGGATCGCGAGGTCGGTGGCCTTGGCACCACGGGCACGCATGGCCGTGAAGGCCTCGTGACCCGGGGTGTCGATGAACGTCACGAGACGCTCGTTGCCTTCGAGCTCGGTCAACACCTGGTAGGCACCGATGTGCTGCGTGATGCCGCCTGCCTCGCCTTCGCGCACCGCAGTGTTACGAATCGAGTCGAGCAGTCGCGTCTTACCGTGGTCGACGTGGCCCATGACCGTGACCACGGGAGGACGCTGCTCGAGGTCTTCCTCGCCACCCTCGTCCTCGCCGTAGGTGAGGTCGAAGCTGTCGAGCAGCTCGCGATCCTCGTCCTCGGGGCTGACGACCTGGACGACGTAGTTCATCTCGCCGCCGAGCAGTTCCAGCGTCTCGTCGTTGACCGACTGAGTTGCCGTCACCATCTCGCCGAGGTTGAACAGCGCCTGCACGAGTGCAGCCGGGTTCGCATCGATCTTGTCCGCGAAGTCGGACAGCGATGCGCCGCGAGCGAGACGGATGGTCTCACCGTTGCCACGGGGCAACCTGACGCCGCCGACTGCGGGAGCCTGCATGCTCTCGTACTCGGCGCGTTTCGCCCGCTTCGACTTACGTCCACGCCGAGGCGCGCCTCCGGGACGACCGAATGCACCTGCTGCTGCGCCACGCTGACCGGGGCGACCTCCGCCGCCGGGACGTCCGCGGAAACCACCTGCGGGAGCTCCACCTGCGGGAGCGCCGCCGGGCGCTCCGGGTGCGCCGCCACCGCGGTATCCACCGCCGCCGCCACCGGGACGACCGCCCGGTGCGCCGCCGGGACGGCCGGGCCGTCCGCCGGGGCCGGGCGCCGGGCGTGCCGAACGCGACGGCATGGCACCCGGGTTCGGGCGAGGAGGCATGGAGCCGGGGCTGGGGCGAGGTCCGCCCTGGCCGGGAGCCGGACGGGGTCCACCCTGACCTGCAGCCGGACGAGGTCCACCCTGGCCCGGAGCCGGGCGAGGTCCGCCCTGACCTGCAGCTGGACGAGGTCCACCCTGGCCGGGAGCCGGACGGTTACCGCCACCCGGGCGCGGAGCACCGGGAGCCGGACGGGGTGCCGGTCGTTCCGCCGGAGCGGACGAGTACGGGTTGTTTCCGACACGAGGCGCCTTCGGTCCCGGCTTGGGACCGGGAGCCCCTGGCTTCGGGCCTGCCGGTGCTGTGGGACGTGCTGCATCCTGAGTCCCTGCCGATGCGGCGGGAGCTGCCGGAGCAGCGGGCGCAGCCGGAGCTGGAGCCGCCGGACGTGCGGGCGCAGGACGTGCCGGTGTCGGCGTCGGGCGCGATGCTTCGGGCGTCGGCGCCTGTGTGGATGCCGCCGGTGCTGCTGGAGCAGCCGGGACCTCTGCTGCGGGTGCTGCCGGAGTCGGACGCGGAGCCGGCTTGGGGCCGGGCCGCGGTCCACCGGGCTTGGCGCCCGTGCTCGGCTTCGGTGCATCCGAGGTGCGGCCGTTGCCTGCGGGGGCGTCCGACTTCGCGGACGGGAACGACTCACGGATACGACGCGCTACGGGCGCTTCGACTGTGGACGATGCTGATTTGACGAACTCGCCTTGCTCCTTGAGCCGTGCGAGTAGTTCCTTACTGGTGACACCGAGTTCTTTGGCCAACTCGTGCACGCGGGCCTTGCCTGCCACTGCTCTCCTCACTGAGAGGCCGAGCGAGGCGTTGGGGCTCGCACGACCTCGGGTTATCTCCGATGGACGTTCATCGTTGGTGCTTCACGGTGTGCTCATCAGTGCTGTTGCCTGTTCTTCTCGACGGGTAAAGCTCTGTTGGATAAAGCCCTGTCGCCCTGTTTCGTAAGCGAGGTTCTGTCCTCGACGAGGGCAACAACCTCCGACGTGTCGACTGTTCCCGACACGCGCAACGCTCTACCGAATGCTCGGCGCCGCTCTGCGTTCTCCAGACAGACCTGGACTGGATGCAACCACGCACCACGCCCGGGAAGCCGGCGATCAGGATCGGGAACGACGACCGCTTCCGAAGAATCTCGATCTCGAACCACGACCCTCAGCAGATCGGAGGCCGGAGCTCGCTCCTTGCACCCGACACAAGTGCGCACCGGCCGATTTTCGTGCATCGCACCGGTGCTCTCGTGACCTCGGGCAGAGAGGTCGTTCCGAACCATCGACCAGTCTAGCGCTGTATTGCCCCGATCTCCGCATTCCACCCTTATGCGCTGGTCGACTCGGGTGCCGCGGCCGCGTCACTGCGGATGTCGATGCGCCACCCGGTCAACCGGGCGGCCAGCCGGGCGTTCTGTCCTTCCTTGCCGATGGCGAGCGACAGCTGATATTCGGGAACCACGACGCGTGCCGCGCGGGCGGCTGCATCGACGACGGTGACCGATACCACCTTGGACGGCGACAGTGCGTTACCGACGAACGTCGCGGGGTCCTCGTCGAAATCGATGATGTCGATCTTCTCGCCTGCCAGTTCGCTCATCACGTTGCGCACGCGCTGGCCCATGGGCCCGATGCACGCGCCCTTGGCGTTGAGTCCGGAGACGGTGGAATGAACTGCGATCTTCGATCGGTGGCCGGACTCACGAGCTACGGCGACGATCTCGACCGAGCCGTCGGCGATCTCGGGGACCTCGAGTGCGAACAACTTGCGCACGAGATTCGGATGCGTTCGCGACAGCGTGATCTGGGGGCCACGGTTACCTCGCGTCACACCGACGACGTAGCACTTGATGCGTTCCCCGTGCTCGTAGTTCTCGCCGGGAACCTGCTCGGCCGGAGGCAGCAGCCCGTCGGCGCCGTTGGCGTCGCTGCCGATGCGAACGATCACCGTGCCCTTCGCGTTGGCACGGGTATCGCGCTGGATCACGCCACCGACGATCTCCCCCTCGTGTGTCGCGTACTCGCCGAACGACTTCTCGTGCTCGGCGTCGCGCAGACGCTGAAGGATGACCTGACGCGCGGTGGTCGCGGCGATCCGACCGAACCCTTCGGGAGTGTCGTCCCACTCGGAAATGGTGTTGCCGTCGGCGTCGATCTCCTTGGCCATGACACGAACCGAACCCGACTTGCGGTCGACGTCGATCCACGCATGCGGCTGATGGCCCTCGGTGTGACGGTATGCCGTCAGCAACGCAGTCTGAATGGTCGAGATGACCGTCTCGATCGAGACGCCCTTGTCCGCCTCGATGGCACGCAATGCTGCAATGTCGATATTCACTTGTCCAGTCCTTCTTCCGGTGTATCCACGTTCACGATCTCGTCGTTGTCGGCGGGAGCCGGCCGACCGCCGAACACTCCACCCGCCAATTCCATCTCGTCCGCTTTCGGTCGCGAGAACTCTACCTGCACAACGGCTTTCGATATCTCAGCGAACTCGACTGTGCGGGTGGCCAGGACGCCTTTCGTCCGCGTCACCAGAGTGACCGAACCTCCCTCCGACGCACCCACGCGCGCGTCGAACTTCTCGTCCCCCAGTTCGACTCGCACCTTGCGGCCGCGAGCCCGTCGCCAATGGCGCTCCTCCGTCAACGGACGGTCGATCCCCGGCGTCGTGACCTCGAGGGTGTACGGCGCCTCCCCGAAGTCCGAAACACCATCGAACACTTGGGAGATCTCGTGGCTCAGCGCAGGAAGCGCATCGAGATCGGTTGCTTCGTCACGGTCCACCATGATGCGAACGGCACTGTGCTTACCCGCCGAGACGACGGTCACGTCCTCCAGCTCGAAGCCTCGGTCGTGCACCAGATCGGAGAGGAGTGCGATGACCCTCTCCTTGGACGGAACAGGCATGAAAACGCAAACTCCTCGTTCAGTTGTGGACGCGTTGTGGCTCGGGGATCGAACGTACAGCCTAGCGCCATTTCGACACGTTCGTGACCAGCTGCGGGTTCGCCGGATCCGGACGGCACCTGGCACGATGTGCTGCGTGCCGACGTTCACCGTTCCTCCCACGCTCACTCGTCGAACCGCATTCCGGTTGACCGGTGGCGTCGTTCTGTCCACGGTCGGTCTTGCCGCGGCTGCCGGATGTTCGTCCGGCACCGACACCGCTGCCACCGTCGACACGCTGACCGCACACCTGCGCCTCGCACGACGCGATGCAGCAGCGGCAGCCACGGCGATCGCCACACTTCCCGACCTGGCCGGTCAGCTCGGCGTCGTGCAGTCCGAGCGTGAGGCTCACGCGTCGTCGCTCACCGCCGAGATCGACAGGGTCGCGGGTACCGATCCGAGCGAGACCACCAGCGCCGCCGCCACGACGACGCCTGCCGCCGCCCCTCCCCCGACGCTCGACGAGCTGAAGGGCTTCCTCGGCGAGTCCCAGCGAGCAGCGGCGGACTCGGCACGTGAAGAGTCCGGATACCGCGCAGGCTTGCTCGGGTCGATCAGCGCAGCGTGCGCGGTGCAGATCTCGGTGGTGCTCGCATGAATCAGCTCGGCGAAGAACAACAGTCGCTCGTGGACGCATTGAACGCCGAATACGCTGCCGTGTTCGCCTACGGCGTCGTCGGCGCGTTCTCGAATCCGACGAGAGCCGATCTGGTCGCGGCGAACGCGGCAGCGCACCGTGCACGACGCGACGCGACCATCGACGCATTGAAGGCTGCGAGTGTCACCGCACCGCTCCCGAGTCCGGCGTACTCGATCCCGTTCGCGGTGACCGATCCGGTCACCGCAGCGCAACTCGCAGCTCAGGCGGAGGTGGACACGTCGATCGCGTGGCGTTCGGTGATCGAACGCAGCAATTCCGGTCCCACCAGGGAGACCGGAATCACCGCGCTCACGGAAGCTGCACTGCGACTGGCGAATTGGCGGGAGATTCTGGGCGTGTCTCCGTCGTCCGTTCCGTTTCCAGGCCAGCCCTGACCTGCCCGGCTCGGGACCGACCGGGCATGAACAACGAGGCCACGATTCCGAGCGCGACGGCACCTGCGCCGACCAGCAACGCAGGAGCGAGAGCGTCGGTGTAGCCGGTCGGTGTCAACGCACCGCCTGCGCCGAGGAACACGGCTGTCAGGACGGCGATACCGAGAGCGACACCGATCTCACGAATAGTCGAGTTGGTACTGCTTGCGGTGGCGTGATCGACCTCGGCCATATCCGTGAGAACCGCCGTAGCCGACGGCGCGAACGTCAGGCCCATCCCGATTCCTGCCATGGCCAACGCCGGGACCAGGCTGACGTAGGACGTCCCGGGCTCGAGAATCGCGGCCATCCACACGAGCGATCCGGCCTGCAGCGTCAAGCCGGCGACCAGGAGAGCCCTCAAACCGACTCTCGGAGCGAGCAATCCGGCCAGCGGTGCCACGATCATGGGCGCCGCAGTCCAAGGCAAAGTTCGCAGGCCGGCCTGAAACGGGCTGTACGCCATGACGATCTGCAGGTACTGCGACAGCAGGAACACCGCACCGAACATGCCGAGGGTGAACGTCAGACCGATGACGTTGGCGAGCGAGAAACTACGTGAGCGGAACAGTCGCAACGGAACGACCGGGAACGGCGCACGGCGCTGCCGCCACACGAACAAGACCATCGCGAGCGCGGATCCGACGAACGACAGCAGAACCGACGTCGACGCCCATCCGTCGTCGTTGCCGTGCACGACGGCCCAGACGAGCAGGAAGACACTTGCGCCTGCCGACAGGACGCCGACGTAGTCGAGTGGCTGCCTGCGCCCGAAGGATTCCTTCAGCGCGACCAGCGCGAGCGGGACGGCGATCAGCGCAACCGGGACGTTGATCCAGAAGATCCCCTCCCATGCGAAGCCGTCGACGACAGCGCCTCCGACGACCGGACCCAACGCAACTCCGAGCCCGGAGACACCGCCCCAGATTCCGATCGCGAGCGGACGTTTGGCCGCGGGCACGACCGATGCGAGGAGCGTGAGGGACAGCGGCATGATCGCTGCGGCACCCGCGCCCTGTATCGCGCGGGCCGCGATCAGCATCGCAGGTGTCGTCGCGAGCGCCGATGCGATCGACGCGAGAGTGAACACGGCGATCCCGCCGAGGAAGACGCGCCTTCTCCCCCATCGGTCACCGAGAGTCGCGGCAGCCAGCATCAGCGTCGCGAAACTGAGCGTGTATGCGTTCATGAACCATTGCAGTTCACCGACGGATGCGGAGAGATCCGCCTGGATCACCGGCAGTGCGCTGGTCATCACGAGGTTGTCGAGAGTTGCCATGAACATCGGGAGCGACGCGGCGACGATCCCGACCCAGATCGGGATGGTGCGCTCGGTCGCCGGATTCGGCGGAGACGTCGTCGTAGCCATGGGGTTCCTGTCCTTGATGCGGCTTCGCCGCCCGTGAGTGCACAGTTACGTTCGGCCGTAACTCCCCACTCACGGTGTGATGTTGTAAGCATCGAATGATTACTTACATCTCGACGTTAAGTTATCAACTGATAACCTGTCAACATGGCGACACCGACGAAGACCACCCGCATGGACGCATCCGACCGACGCGAATTGGTGCTCGACGCCGCCACCCGAGCATTCGCCAAGGGCGGGTTCGCCGGCACGAGCACCGACGCCGTCGCGAAGGAAGCCGGGGTGTCGCAGCCCTACGTCGTGCGCATGTTCGGCACGAAGATCGAGCTGTTCCGGCTCGTGTTCGAGCGATCCATCGACGGCATCATGGCCGCGTTCGACGCCGTCTTGAACAGCGACGAGCCGTACCCGGACGACGACGTGTGGGCAGCGCTGGGCGGCGCGTACACCGCTCTGGTCACGGACAGGAACCTCCTGCTCGTGATGATGCACGGCTTCACCGCCGGAAGTACCCCCGAGATCGGGGCGCAGGGTCGGGCGGGCATGGGTGCCATCTACACCCAGTTGCGCGACGGCACCGGGTGCACGCCCGACGAGGCACGAGATTTCATCGCCCACGGCATGTTGCTCAACTGCCTACTTGCGATGCAAGCACCGGAGCATGCCGACGACAGAGCCCTCGGCGAACTCGCGTCCTGCTCCTTCGGGCCGAGCCTCGACGCGCTCCGCGCCGAGAGGCCCTAAGCCTTCATCTCGTAGGCACCGTCGTACGCGACGACCTCGTTCCACACGGCGTCGAACCGAGAGTCGTCGACGACGGGTTTGCGAATCGCACCGAGAGCCCACTGCTGTTGTGCTTCGGTAGACGACGGTTTGCCGTGCAGCGCAACGGCATACGCGGAGAAGTCGCGAATCTGAAAGTCGAAGATCTGGTCCAGCAGAGAGGTCGAGATCTGCTCTGCGACCTCGAGAATCAGATGGCCGTAGACGATCAGCGAGAACAGATGCCCGACGTTCAGCAGGAAGTCGAGATCCTTCGCCTGCTCTTCGTCGGGCGCGGCGCCGGCGAGGAACTGCTTGAACGCCGACGCCTGCTCGAAGAACCGCGCGACATTCGGCACGTGCGAATACTTCTCGTAGACCGGCGCCCAGTCGTGGAATCTGACCTTGCTCGCGCCGCGGGCGGGCCCCTGGGCGAAGAAGAACGCGTCGTCGGTGGCGTCGTCACGTGTCTCGACGGCGGGATACTCCGTCGGCGTGAACATGTACGCCGGCATGAACTTGAGCATCAGCGCGACGTTGACGTGCACTGTCCCTTCGAGTTTCGGCAACGTCCCGATCAACTGGGCGGCTTCGCGGAAGTAGGTGTCCTTCTCGTAGCCTTTCGCGGCGATGACGTCGTGCAGCAATCGGACGACTGTTTCACCCTCGGACGTGACCTTGGCCTTCGTCATCGGATTGAACAGAAGGTAGCGACGGTCGTCGAGACTCGATGTCCTGAAGTAGTCGACCGCACGCCCACTGAACAGCTTCATCGCCGCCAGCCTCGCGTATGCATCCACGAAACTTGCTCGTACGTGCGGGAATTCGGTGACACGGTTGCCGTAGAGAATCCTGTTGTGCGCGTGCGTGATCGCCTCGTGGAACGCATGTTCGGTGATGCCGATCGATCCGGTGCACAGGTTGAACTTGCCGACGTTGACGGTGTTCAGTGCGGCGGAGAACGCGTCGGCCCCGGTGTGCAGGATATCTTCGCTGCGGACGGGATAGTTCTCCAGCGCGAAGGTACTGACGAACATCTGTCCGTGAACGACGTTGTCGCGCAACGCATAGTTGGGATGCGAGGAATCCGCGACGAAGAACACGTACGCTTCGGGCCCCTCCAGGTCGGTTCGACGGCCGAACACCGAGACCATGCCTGCGACGTTGCCGTTGCCGATGTAGTACTTCTCCCCCGACGCGGTGAACCCATCGCCCGTAGGCGTGAGCAGCATGTCGGTGGAGTAGACGTCGGCACCGTGCTCGCGCTCGGACAACCCGAACGCCATGACGCCGCCATCATCGAGTTGACCCGCGGCTCGCCGTTTCGCGGCATCGTTGTCGCTCATCCAGATCGGACCTAGCCCCAGAACGGTGACCTGCCACGCGTACCAGTACGACAATCCGTAGAACCCGAGGATCTCGCTCAGCTGTGCGTTCCGAAATGCGTCCCAACGCTTGTTCGGATCCCCGTCCGCGTAGGCCGCAGGCGTGCAGAACGTCGCGAAGATCTTCTCCTTCGCCACGAACTCGAGAAAATCGGCCGTCCAGACCGCATCGAGGTCGTCGGCGAGCAACCGGGCCTTGCCACGGTCCTCGAACCAGTCGATCAGCGCACGCAGCACACGTGCGGTATCAGGGTCGAACTGCGCACCATCGAACGTCTTCGGATCGAACAACGAAAAATCGGCCACCGCACTACACCTCTCGCACTCGGTTACCCCCGAAGCTACCAGCGGGTAACCGAGTACGAGTAGGAAATCACGCGGTGGGACGAACCGTCTTCACGATCTCCTCGACAGCGGTGTCCTTGTCCAACTCGCGACTCTCACCGGTGAAGCGGTCACGGATCTCGACCTTGCCGTCGGCCCACCCGCGGCCGACGACCACGACGAGCGGCATACCGAGCAGCTCGGAGTCCTTGAACTTCACACCCGGGGACGCCTTACGGTCGTCGAACAGAATCTCGAGGCCGTGGGCGTTCAGTCCCGACGCGATCGACTCCGCTCCTTCCCGAGCCGCGTCGTCCTTGTTCGCGATGACGAGGTGCACGTCGTACGGCGCGATCTCCGCCGGCCACCGCAGGCCCTTGTCGTCGTGCATCTGTTCCGCGACGACGGCGACGAGCCGCGAGACGCCGACGCCGTACGAACCCTGGACGAGGCGAACGGGCTTGCCGTTCTCACCGAGCACGTCGACGGAGAACGCGTCGGTGTACTTGTTGCCGAGCTGGAAGATGTGACCGATCTCGATGCCGCGGGCGGTGACGAGCGTGCCGCGTCCGTCGGGAGACAGATCACCGTCGCGCACGACTGCCGCTTCGATGGTGCCGTCGGGAGTGAAGTCACGGCCTGCGACGAGGTTCACGACGTGCTTGCCCTTGATGTCGGCGCCGGTGATCCACGACGTGCCGTCGACGATGCGCGGATCGACCAGGTAGCGAACGCCGTTCGCCTGCAGACCGCGTGGTCCGATGTACCCCTTGACGAGGAACGGGTTGGCCGCGAAGTCCGCGTCGGTGAGCAGTTCGTACTCGGCGGGTTCGAGAGCGGCTTCGAGGCGCTTCTCGTCGACCTCACGGTCACCGGGCAGGCCGACTGCGAGCAGTTCCCACTCGCCCTCGGCATTTCGAACCTTCAGCAGAATGTTCTTCAGCGTGTCGGCGCCGGTGATCGTTCGACCGAGGTCCGCGGTGTTGGCCCACTCGACGAGCGTTGCAATGGTGGGCGTCTCGCCGGTCTCGTAGTCGACGGCGGCAGGCTGGCCCTCGATCGGCAGGGCATCCGGCGCGGGCGTCGTGACTGCTTCGACGTTGGCCGCGTAGCCCGACTCGAGGCAGCGGACATACGTGTCCTCGCCGATGTCGCTCTCGGCCAAGAACTCCTCGGACGCACTGCCGCCCATGGCACCCGACGTCGCGGCGACGATGACGTACTTGACGCCGAGCCGCTCGAAGATGCGCTGGTACGCCTCGCGATGCGCGTCGTACGACGCTTTCAGGCCGTCCTCGTCGAGATCGAACGAGTAGGAGTCCTTCATGACGAACTCGCGACCACGCAGAATGCCTGCGCGCGGACGCTCCTCGTCGCGGTACTTGGTCTGGATCTGGTACAGCGTGACCGGCAGGTCCTTGTACGAGTTGTACTCACCCTTGACCGTGAGCGCGAACAATTCCTCGTGCGTCGGGCCGAGGAGCATGTCGTTGCCCTTGCGGTCCTGAAGACGGAACAAGGCGTCGCCGTATTCGGTCCACCGGTTGGTCGCCTCGTAGGGCTCACGCGGCAGCAGTGCAGGCAGCGAGATCTCCTGAGCGCCGATCGCGTTCATCTCCTCGCGCACGACCTTCTCGATCTGCCGCAGCACCTTCAGACCCAGCGGCAACCAGGAGTAGACACCGGGCGCGATACGACGAACGTATCCGGCGCGAACCAACAGCTTGTGGCTGTCGACTTCGGCGTCTGCGGGGTCGTCGCGGAGAGTGCGGAGGAACAGCTGCGAAAGACGGGTGATCACGGGGTACGAGAGTAGTCGGTGCTCCCGCGGTGGGTAACGTTGCTCCCCGTGCTGATTCTGCTCCCCCCGTCCGAAACGAAGTCCGACGGCGGCGACGGATCCCCTCTCGATCTCGATGGCCTGTCGCTGCCCGCACTGAATCCACTGCGTCAGAAACTCGCGGAGCGTCTCGTCGAACTTGCCGACGACGTGCCCGCGTCGCGCATCGCTCTGGGTCTCGGACCTACGCAGGACGACGAGATCGAGCGCAACACTGCACTGTTCACGTCGCCGACCGCGCCGGCGTTGAGCCGCTACACCGGCGTGCTCTACGACGCCCTCGATGCGCGCTCGTTCACCAAGGCGGGTCGCGCCCGGGCGGCGGCACGTCTGTGGATCGGCTCGGCGCTGTTCGGTGCCGTGCGTGCCTACGACTGCGTGCCGTCGTACCGCCTGTCCGGAGGGTCGAAGATCCCCGGCTTCGGCACCCTTCGCTCGCACTGGAAGCCGGAATTGACCGATGCCTTGGTCGCCCAAGCCGATGGAATCGTCGTCGACCTCCGGTCCGGCACCTATCAGCAACTCGGTCCGGTTCCTGGTGCGATCACGGCGACCGTGCTGACCGAGAAGCCCGACGGATCGCGTTCGGTGGTGAGTCACTTCAACAAGCATCACAAGGGACTGCTGGCCCGCGCGCTGACGCTGACCACTGCCGAGCCGAAGGACGTGAAGGGTCTGGCACGTGTCGCGGCGAAGTCCGGTCTTCGGGTCGAGGTCGCCTCGCCCACCGAGCTGATCGTGCTGACCGAATGAACCCGGTACCGAAACTGCTGCGCCAGGGAGCCGACGCGTCGTTCGGGCGTGACAGAGACCTACGGATCGTCGACGACGTCACCGACCGCCTGATCGGCCTCGAGGAATCCGACGCTCTCGCCCTGGGGTCGCTCGCACTGACCAACATGATCGCGACAATGTACGAGGCGGGGTGGCAGCCGTTCGATCTACTGCACATCGTGCGACGCCAGCAGACCGTGGCTGTATCGTCGCTCGCTGCCGCGGTGATCCTGCACCAGTCCGATCTGACGAATGCCGACGACCGTGCACCCGAGAGCTGGGTCGAACAGCTGTCGGAGATCTGCGCGCTGTACCCGAAGGTCGCATCGCGAATCGATGCGTCGCCCAGTTTCCTTGCCGCACTGCTGAAGTCGACCGGACAGTCCGACTACATCGCTGCCAGCGACCAGTGGATCGCCGTGCTCGCTCTCCTCGGCCAGTGGCAGCAGTTGCCGCGGTGGCCGCAGATCGGACCGCTTCCCTCGCAGTGGCCCAAGAAACGGACGGCTCGGGTCGTCGGGACGCCCACGAGTGCGGATACCCCCAATTCCAAAGCGCTGGGCCGTATTCGAGGACTACTGGCGAAGGCCGACGCCACCGACTTCGAGGAAGAGGCCGAGACGCTCACTGCGAAGGCGCAGGAGCTGATGACGCGGTACTCCATCGACTCGTTGCTGTTGACCGATGGCCATGTCGACGTGATCAGCCGCCGGATACACATCGACAATCCGCATGCGCCCCCTAAAGCTCAACTGCTGCACGTGGTCGGCGAGGTCAACCGGGTGAAGGCAATCTGGGATCCCGAGTTCGCCATTGCGACGCTCGTCGGGTCACCCGTCGACGTCGAGCAGGCCGAGTTGCTGTTCACCTCACTGTTGATCCAGGCTACCCGTGCGCTGTCCCACTCCCCGAAGGCGAAGCGGCGCAAAGGTTCTGCGTCGGCAGCGTTCGGCAAGGCCTTCCTCTACGCCTACGCGGTCCGGATCGGTGAGCGGCTCGCCGACGCCGACGCTCACGCGCTGGAGGAGGCATCCGAGGACTCGGGTGATCTGCTGCCGATCCTCGCGGCCAAGACCGTCGCAGTGGAAGAAGAGTTCGACCGCCTCTTCCCTCGCGTGCGGACCATGCGTGGGCCCAGGCTCGACGCGGAGGGATGGGAATCGGGGCAGGCAGCGGCGAACGAGGCTGACCTGCGGTAGGTTCTCGGCAAACGTCCCCTTTTCGGCTCGAGGCACAATGGGCGCAGTGCAGAACACCTTCGACGACACCATCGCCCGCGCAACCGAATTGCTGCAACGCAAGGATCTGGCTGCGATGTCGGAGCTCGTGGCAGACTTGTCACCCGCCGACGCGGCGCGGGTTCTCGAACGTGCGGATTCGTCCGAAAGAGCTGTGCTCTACCGCCTTCTCCCGAAGGACAAGGCCCTCGACGTCTTCGAGCAGTTCGACGCATCGGTGCGCGGCGAGTTGCTGGGCGGCCTGCGCGACGACGACGTCATCACGCTCTTCGAGGAACTCGACCCCGACGACCGAGTCGAACTCGTCGACGAATTGCCGTCGAACGTCGCGCATCGCCTGATGCAGGGGCTCTCTGCGACCGAACGCGACCTGACGGCGCCGATGCTCGGCTACGCGAAGGGCTCCGTCGGCCGACGCATGAGCCCGGAGTACATCCGGGTTCACCCGTCGACCACTGCGGGCGAAGCGATGCACCAGGTTCGGACGACCGGCGCCGACGCCGAGTCGGTCTACATGCTGCCCGTCACCGACGACAGTCGACGCCTCGTCGGAGTCGCCACGCTCGCCGACGTCGCCACTGCAGAACCGGAGACCCCGGTCGGTGAAGTCGCCGCACCGGGGCCCGTCGTCACGGCCGAGATCTCTGCCGAGGATGCCGCCCGGATGTGCCTCGGCAATCGGAGTCCAGCAGTGGTCGTCGTCGATTCCGAGCACCGCCTGATCGGAATTCTGACGATCGAACAGTGCTCGCGCATCCTCGAGGAAGCCGAGGACGAGGACGCCGCGAGGGCCGGTGGAACAGAGCCGCTCCGACGGCCCTATCTGGCGACGCCTGTCCTGTCGATCGTGCGCTCGCGTGTCGTGTGGCTGCTCGTGCTGGCGTTGTCGGCGATCCTGACGGTTCAGGTTCTCGAGATCTTCGAGCACGCGCTCGCAGCCGTCGTCACATTGGCTCTGTTCATCCCGCTGCTCACCGGTACAGGCGGTAACACCGGGTCACAAGCGGCAACGACGGTGACGCGTGCACTCGCCGTCGGCGACGTACGGCCACGCGACATCGCGGCGGTGTTGTTCCGCGAAGTGCGTGTGGGCGCAATGATGGGTGCGATGCTCGGCTCACTGGGATTCGTGATCGCCGGGCTCGTCTACGACTTCCACCTCGGCCTCGTCATCGGTTCGACGCTCCTGGCGATCTGCACGCTCGCCGCGACGGTCGGCGGCGCAATGCCGTTGCTTGCGAAGAAGATCGGCGTCGACCCGGCGGTGTTCTCGACTCCGTTCATCTCGACGTTCTGCGACGCCTCGGGCCTCATCGTCTACTTCATGATCGCCAAGCTCGTGCTGGGGGTCTGAGATCAGGCTTTCTGCGCGTCTTCCTGCGCGGCCTGACCCTGGGCGACTTCCTGCGGCGTGAACTTGATGAAGTACGCCACGATTCCTGCAACCACAGCGCAGATCGCGCAGCAGAACAACGCGAACATGTAGCCCGAACTGAGCGCATCGAGCTGCACCGAGTCCATCGACGTCGCCGGTCCGCTCGTACCGCCGAGGGACAGTGTGCGGGAGGTGACCAACGCGCCGATCACCGCGAGCGCCAACGGTCCACCGAGAGTCTGAGCGACCAAAGCGATCGCAGTCAGCGGGCCGATCTCGGACGGCCCGACCCCGGCGACCGCACACAGCGGCAGCGGGACGAGCGCGAGCCCGACGCCGAATCCGATTCCGATGACGGGTAGGAAGATGTCCGGGAAGTACGAGGAGGCTGCGTCCATCGTCGCAACCGCGAACATGAGCCAGCCGATCATGATGACCGCGCCCGTCATGATCAGCCAGCGCGGTTGGATCTTCACCGCCAGCTGCGACGCGAGGAACGCGGCCGCGCCGAGTCCGAACGCGAACGGAACGAACGCGAGGCCTGCGTTGAGCGGGCTGTAACCGAGAATGTCCTGGACGAACAACGCGACGTAAGCCGCGAGACAGAACATGACGCCGCCGGCGAAGAAGATGGCGATGAACGTCGCGACCCGGTTCTTGTTCTTGAAGAGCGAGAACGGCAGCAACGGATTCTCGGCCCGACGCTCGACGACGAGGAACAGAGCCAGCAGCACCAAACCCGCAATGAGCGAGCCGACGACGATCGGGCTGGTCCAGCCGAGCTCGGTCCCCTCGCTGAGAGCGAGTACGACGCCGGTGCACCCCAGAGTTCCGAGGATCGCGCCGGGAAAGTCGAGCGGAAGGCGAACTGCCGCGGTCTCCTTCAACGACACGATCGCGAGAAGGACGATGACGACGCCGATCGGCACGTTGATCAGGAAGATCCACCGCCACGACACCTGAGTCAGCGCACCGCCGATGATCAAGCCTGCGATCGATCCGATCCCGGTCATAGCGGCGTAGATCGCGATCGCCTGGTTACGCACCGGGCCGGGCGCGAACGTCGTCGCCACCAGCGCAAAAGCCGTCGGCGACGCGACCGCGGCACCGACGCCCTGCAGTGCCCGTGCGGCGACGAGCGTCGCCTCGTTGAAGGCGAGCCCGCACAGCAGCGACGCGATCGTGAACAACACGACGCCCGCCAGGAACATCTTCTTGCGGCCGTACGCGTCGCCGAGCCGACCGCCGAGCAGCATGAGTCCGCCGAACGCCAGCGCGTACGACGTCAGGACCCAGTTGCGGCCTGCATCACTCAAGCCGAGGTCGGCCTGCAACGGCGCCAAGGCCAGGTTCGCGACCGTGCCGTCGAGCACCACCATCAGCTGAAGACCACTCAGCACGATGATCGCCAAGCCGAAGGCCCTGGTGGTGACCGGGTAGACGATTTGCGTGGAGGCCGCTGCGGGCTGCGAGTGGTCAGGCACGAGAGTTCACGTTACCGAGAGTCCGCGGAAAAACCAGCAACGGTCCCGACGACCACGATCGCCGGCGGCCTGATGCCCTCGGCCTTGACCTTCTCGGCGACCGTCGACAAATCGGCACGCACCTCGCGCTGCGTCCGCATGGTTCCCTCCTGCACGACGAGAACCGGCGTCGACGCCTGCCTGCCGCCGTCGATCAGCACCTTGGCGAACTTGTCGATGCGCTCGACGGCCATGAGCAGAACGAGGGTGCCCTTCAGCTTCGCGAGTGCGTCCCAGTCGACCAGCGAATCCGGGTGGTCGGGCGCGACGTGCCCGCTGACGACGACGAACTCGTGCGTCACTCCGCGATGTGTGACCGGAACGCCTGCAGCGGACGGCACCGAGATGGCGCTCGTGATGCCCGGAACGACCGTGACGGGGATGCCCTCGGCGGTGAGAGCCTCCAGCTCCTCGTAGCCACGGCCGAACACGTACGGGTCGCCGCCCTTGAGCCGCACGACGAACTTGCCTGCCTTGGCGCGATCGATCAATGCCTCGTTGATGGCCTCCTGCGCCATCGCGCGGCCGTACGGGATCTTCGACGCATCGATGACCTCGACGTGCGGTCCGAGTTCGGCGATCAACTCCGGAGGCGCGAGCCGGTCGGTGACGACGACGTCGGCGTACGCGAGCAGCTTGCGTCCACGAACCGTGATGAGGTCGGGATCACCGGGGCCGCCGCCGACGAGTGCGACGCCGGTGTGCGGTGCGTGCGTCGTATCGGTGATGAGGCCCGACTGCAGTGCCTCGACGACGGCATTGCGCACCGACGCCGAGCGACGGTGGTCACCGCCCGCGAGAAGACCCAGGGTCAGCCCGTCGTATTCACCGGATGCGGGTGTGACCGCGGTGCCGTCCCGCGCGATGTCGGCGCGGACACAGAAGATCCTCGACCGTTCCGCGTCGGCCACGATCGCAGCGTTGGTATCGGCCTCGTCGGTGCACGCGATCGCGTACCACGCGCCGTCCAGGTCCCCGTCGGCATAGTCACGCAGTTCGAGCGTGATCTGCCCGAACGACGCCATCGCCTCGACCGCGGGCGTCGCCTCGCGGGTGACCACGTGCACGTGCGCGCCCGAGCTGATCAACAGCGGCAAGCGTCGCTGCGCCACGGTGCCGCCACCGACGACGACGACGCGTCGCCCCGACAGATTCAGGCCGACGAGATAGGGAGAATCAGTCGCATCCACAGGAGCAAACGCTACCGCGCCCGAGTCACACGCTTCTCGTCCCATACGGGCTCACCGGATTCGTAGACGCGCCCGTCCGATCCGAACACCAGGAATCGGTCGAAGCTCCTGGCGAACCAGCGGTCGTGAGTGACCGTGATTACCGTTCCTTCGAACGCGGCGATCGCATCCTGCAGTGAATCCGCGGACAGCAGGTCCAGGTTGTCGGTCGGTTCGTCGAGAAGGAGCATGCTGGCACCGGACAGTTCGAGAAGAAGAATCTGGATGCGTGCCTGCTGCCCGCCCGACAGGTTGTCGTAGAGCTGTTCCGCGGCGAGCGCGAGGCCGTATCGGTCGAGTGCGCGACTTGCCGCTTCGCGTCCCATGCCGTCGCGGTGCTCGTTACCCATGTGCAGAATGTCGAGCAGCGTTTTACCTGCCAGGTCCGGGCGCGTATGCGTCTGCGCGAACAGCCCCGGCCGCACTCGGGCACCCAGCACTGCCGTGCCGGTGTGCAGCACAGGTGCGATCTCGAGTTCCTGGACGGGAAGGTGCTCACGTTCGGGATCGGTGCCGCCCGCGGCGAGCAACCTCAGAAAGTGCGATTTTCCCGACCCGTTGGAACCGAGTACCGCGACACGATCGCCGAACCAGATCTCGGTATCGAACGGCTGCATCAGACCGGTCAGCTCGAGTTCGGTGCACACGAGCGCGCGCTTCGCGGTACGGCCGCCGTGCAGACGAACGGTCACCTTCTGCTTCAGCGGTACCGCCTCGGGGGGCCCGACCTCCTCGAAGCGGGCCAGGCGCGTCTGTGCGGCGTGATAGCGGGCCGCAATTCCGTCGTTGAACTTGGCCTTCTCGCGCAGCCGCAGAACGAGTGCACGGAGCTTGACGCGCTCCTCGTCCCATCGTCGACGCAGCTCGTCGAGGCGAGCGTTCCGGTCCTCACGCGCTTGGTAGTAGGTGTCGAACCCACCGCCGTGCACCCACGACGACGCCCCCGCCACACCCGGTTCCAGCGTCACGATGCGTGTTGCGGCGTTGGCGATCAGTTCGCGGTCGTGGCTGATGAACAGGACGGATTTCGGCGATTCGCGAATCGTCTTCTCCAGCCATCGTTTTCCCGGAACGTCGAGATAGTTGTCCGGCTCGTCGAGGAGCAGCAACTGGTCCGGTCCCCCGAACAATGCCTCGAACACGAGCCGTTTCTGTTCACCGCCGCTGAGGGTCGCGGCGGCTCGCCATTTGGCCCGATCGAACGGCATCCCGAGAGCGGACATCGTCACCTCGTCCCAGAAGGGTTCGAGTTCGTAGCCGCCGACGTCG
Organism: Rhodococcoides kyotonense; assembly: GCF_900188125.1. Classification (GTDB taxonomy): domain Bacteria; phylum Actinomycetota; class Actinomycetes; order Mycobacteriales; family Mycobacteriaceae; genus Rhodococcoides; species Rhodococcoides kyotonense. Next base: position 465,834 of record NZ_FZOW01000001.1, read on the forward strand.
CCCCAATCCGACAGCGCCGACGCGTATTTCAGCTGAGTCTTCTCGTCGTCGGCCTCGATCATCGCGTTCTCGGCAGCGTCGAGCGCTGCTGCGGCAGCCTGCACGGACGGAGCTGCGACGGACAACAGCAGATCCCGAACAGTCGAATCGTCACGTAATTGGCCGACGAATTGGCGCATCACCCCGAGCGAACCCGAGCGCGTCACCGAACCGTCGTCGGGCTCGATGTCGCCTGCGACGATGCGCGTCAGTGTCGTCTTCCCGGTCCCGTTCGGCCCGATCAAGGCAGTCTTCGCGCCGTCGCCGACTCGAAATCCGACGCCGCCGAGCAGTTGTCTCCCGTCGGGAAGGAAGTAGTCGATGTCGGTCAGTTCGAGATGAGCCACACCGGTCAATCTATGTCAGAGCGTCAATGTCTTTTCGGCCGTCGTCGTGAGCGTCTGTCGGCCGACCGCGTCGACGTGCGCGTGCTCGACACGGACCCGGGCCGAATCGCCGTCGGCAGTGAGCAGCATGACACCGTTGTCGAACCAGGGTCCTGCCTCTGCCTCCCATCGCGCGTCGACGGGCGGGACCTTCGCCGTCCGTGCCAGGCGAGCGAGCAGTCGCGCGACGGGCTTGCGAATCGCCAACCGGTTGACCGCCCGGATCGGAAGATCGAGCGGATTCCGGAACGGTGACATCGTGAGTTGATACGTCGCAGGCACGTGCCTGCCGCCCAGACCGAAATCGGCGCGCGCGACATACGAGCAGTGCACATCGCCGGAGAGCCACAGGATGCTGGCCGGAGGATTCGCGGACCGAGACAATTCCCGAGTCAGAGATGCCATGTCTTCGAACGACTTTCCGAACGCCGCCCAGTGCTCGAGGTCGAGATCGATGCGCAGCTTCTCACCGAGCTTGGCCATCGTCTTACCCCAACTACCCTGCGCCACAGCCTCGTTCCACTGCTCCAGATGATGCAGAGCCGGAAGCATCAGAAACGGCAACGAAGAACCGAACAGGATGTGCCGCGGTGACCCTTCGAGCGCACGCTCGCGTACCCATGCCCACTCCACGTCGTCGACCATGCGCCTGTTGTCCGGATCGAGATTTCGCGAACACCGCGAGTCGATCATGATCAAGCGGGTGTCGCCGAAGTCTCGGAAGAAACTCCACCGCCCCGTGTCCGGATGGTCGTCGACCCGCAGCGAGAAGTCGGCGAGCAGCTTCTCACGTTCGGCGTCGGAGCCTGCGGCGCGCACCTTCTCGTACAGGTCGTCGCGTGCGAGCTCGTCGGGCGAGAGATTCCCCAGGTGCTGATACACCCAGTACGACGAGAACGCGCCGACGACGCGGTCCTTCCACCACGGCCGCGTCTCGATGTCGGCGCGCCACGACGCCGAGGAGTTCCAGTCGTCGCGCAGGTCGTGATCGTCGAGAATCATGCACGACGGGACACTGGCGAGCAGCGTTCTGACCGGCTCGACGCCCCACGACTCGTGGTAGAGCCACGAGTACTCCTCGAAGTCGCAGATCTCGTTCTCGGCGTCGGTGCCGCGCGCGCCTGCGGGCCCGTCGCCGGCCCGACGTCGCGCATGCAGTCGATCGAGAATCTCGGGCGACGGGTCGTCGGCATACACCTGGTCACCCAGAAGAAGGAGAGCTTGCGGCCATTCGCTCGGATCCTGGCCCGTCATGCGGGTACCGAGGCCGGCGAGCGCGTCGGCGCCGATGCGTTGGAGCGAATCGTCACCGTAGTCGTCACCTCGGCGACAGGATCCGAACGCGAACGTCACGGGACCGTCGGGGTCGCCCGTGTGAATCGACGCCCTGCCGTCCACCGGCCAGACCCTCGCGCCCTCGAACGAAACCTCGTAGTCGATGGTGGTATTCGCAGGAAGCGACGTCAGCGCCACCAGCGCGTAGTGGTGGCCGTGCACTCCCCACGTCCGCGCACTGCCGGTCTCCCCCACCGACGTCCGAACTTCGACGGTTCCCGGGGCGTCGAACTCGAACCAGAACGTCGCGTCGTCGACGCCGACATAGCGAACGAGTGGGCCGAGGACGAGAGGGGATGCAGTCACCTCCCACACACTGCACCGAGGACGGCCGACTCGCCAGCCCTGCCGGTCACGGATGTACGAAAAGCTTGCCCGCGAGGCGCTCGAGGTAGGCCAGCACGTCCTCCTCCGACTTGTCCGGCATGCCGTAGACGACTTCGGTCACACCTATTTCTTCCCATCGAGCGAGCTTGTCGGGGTCCGGCTTGAAGTCGAGTACGACGACCTTCGGATCCCCTGCGCGTCCGCCCTCCCGCCACATCTGCTGCAGCCGACCGACACGAGTCTCGATGTCCTGCTCACCCGGAGTGGTGATCCACCCGTCCGCCGACTTCACGATCCATGCGAAGTTCTTGTCGGTTCCCGCCGCGCCGACGTAGGTCGGGATCGCCGCGCCCTGCACCGGTTTCGGCCACACCCAGCTCGGGCCGAATTCGACGAACTCGCCCGCGTACTGCGCTTGCTCGTCGGACCACAGCGCCCGCATCGCGTCGAGATACTCGCGCAACATCGTGCGACGCCGTTTCGGTGGTACTCCGTGGTCGGTCAATTCGTCGACGTTCCACCCGAATCCGACACCGAGCACGACGCGGCCGCCGCTCAGATGATCCAGCGAAGCAATCGATTTCGCGAGCGTGATGGGATCGTGTTCGACGGGTATCGCCACGGCGGTGCCGAGCTCGATGCGCGACGTCACAGCAGCGGCGGTGGACAGGGACACCCACGGATCCAGGGTGCGCGCGTAGCGGTCGTCGGGCAGCGACGAGTCACCGGTCAGCGGGTGCGCGGCCTCGCGCTTGACCGGGATGTGGGTGTGTTCGGGGACGTAGAACGAATCGAACCCGAGCCTCTCCCCCGCCGACGCAGCGGCGGCAGGGGTGATCCCACGGTCGGAGGTGAAGAGCACGAGGCCGAAGCGCATCCTCGCATTAGAACGTGTTCTAGTCGTCGACGCAAGCGATCGCGACGCTGATGGTGCCGATGTTCGTCTTGGGGACCAGCGGCCGACCGCCACCGCTACCCAGAGATGCGGCAGCCTCCGCGACACTCGCGGACCCGGTGCGCTGATGTACGCGCCTCGACGGGTTCGACACGGTCACCTGCGCGAGCTCCTCGGCCGTCCACAGCGTCAACGGCACTCCGAGAGCGAGGGCGACGGGCCCGAGGGCATCGGCCTTGGATTCGAGCGTTGCGATCGACACCAGCACCCATCCCTGCTCGACGACCGAACGGATCGCATCGACACATCGTTCGGTCGTCGCACTGCTCGACGCTCCGACTCCCGCGACGACGCGTTCAGGCATCGGCGGTGAGACGCACAGCGAAGCGTGAACATTCCCGAACGAATCGAGCGACCGAGTCGGGATTGCCCGCCGGATGCGTGTGCAGATACGACGCATGCACGTTTCCGTGGACGAATCCCTCACGGACGACGGACTTCTGCGCGGTGCGGCTGGGATTGCGCCACCCCCACGCAGGCGTCGGATGCTCCGAGACGACGTCGACGAGCATCGTGCGGTGGAATTCGTGACCGGTCACCCGAGCACCCGCGGGGAACAGCACCGAATCGTGCAGTGCCACGGCGTCGCGATACCCGAGCGTCAGCGCCGACGAGAATCGCGCCTCGACGTCGAGGACGCCCGCCATCGCATGCCCGTCGAGCCGTCGCGACAGGTACAGCAGCCCTGCGCATTCGGCATGAATCGGCATTCCTGCCGCGGCGACTCGCTCGACGTCCGCCAGCAACCGACCGTTCGACGCCAACGCCTCGGCATGCTCCTCGGGGAACCCGCCCGGCACGATGACGCCCGCCGTTCCCGCCGGGAGACCGTCACTCAGCGGGTCGAACACCGCCACGTCGGCGCCCGATGCGCGGAGCAACTCCACGTGCTCGGCGTAACCGAACGTGAACGCAGCGCCACCCGCGATCGCGACGACCGGTCGAGTCGAATTCACCTCGCCCACTTCGGTATTCGCGTCCCATTCGGACACGGACACCGACGACGACGCCAATGACCGAATGGCCGCAAGATCGACGTGTTCGGCGACGAGAGCAGTCATCGCATCGACGGCCGCCGCAGCGGACTCACCGTGCTCGAGAGCAGTGATCAACCCGAGATGCCGTGACGGAACTGCCAATTCGGCCATCCGCGGCAGCGAGCCGAGCACCGGTATCCCGACGCGATCGCACGCCTGCCGCAACACCTCTTCGTGCCGCGGACTGCCCACACGATTCAGGATGACACCACCGATTCGCACCGAGGAGTCGAAGGTCGAAAACCCGTGCAGCACAGCGGCAAGACTCTGACTGTGTCCTCGCGCGTCCACGACGAGCACGACGGGCGCACCCAGCATCGCGGCGACCGATGCCGTCGACCCCTCAGCTGAGGCGCCCCCGGCACCACTCATGTCGATCTTGCCGTCGAACAGTCCCATGACGCCCTCGACGACCGCGATGTCGCATCCTGCACTGCCATGACGGAACAGCGGCCCGATGCGCTCGGCACCGACCATCACCGCGTCGAGGTTGCGGCCCGGCAGTCCCGTCGCGAGCGCGTGATAGCCAGGGTCGATGTAGTCGGGTCCGACCTTGAACGGTGCGACGCGGTGCCCCGCGGCGCGTAGTGCCCCCATCAGGCCGGTCGCCACCGTCGTCTTCCCGCTTCCCGACGCGGGTGCGGCGACGACGACAGCCGGAGCCGAGGTCACCATTCGATTCCGCGCTGGCCCTTGCGGCCGGCGTCCATCGGGTGTTTCACCTTGGTCATCTCGGTGACCAGGTCGGCAGCATCGATCAGTGCCTGCGGTGCGTCACGGCCGGTGATGACGACGTGTTGATTGCCGGGGCGGTTCCTCAGGACCTCCACGACTTCGTCCACGTCGACCCAGCCCCACTTCAGTGGATACGTGAACTCGTCCAGAACGTAGAAGCGATGCGCCTCGTCGGTCAATCTGCGGGCGATCTCGGTCCAGCCTTCGGCGGCCGCGGCGGCATGATCGACCTCCGACCCCTTCTTGCGGGTCCACGACCAGCCCTCGCCCATCTTGTGCCATTCGACGGCGCCGCCGACGCCCGACTGTTCATGCAGCTCACCGAGCGTTCGGAACGCCGCCTCCTCGCCGACCTTCCACTTCGCGCTCTTGACGAACTGGAAGACACCGACGTCGAACCCCTGATTCCACGCACGCAACGCCATGCCGAAAGCAGCGGTGGACTTGCCCTTGCCTGGCCCGGTGTGGACCGCGAGGACTGGCTGATTGCGACGTTGCCGGGTCGTCAGACCGTCGGCGGGGACGGATCCGGGAAGAGGCACTCCCTGTGGCATGTCCCGCTCCCTACGCCGCGGCGCGGACGACGGCCGCGACCTGTTCCGCCGACAGATCCGCCAGGCGCACGTATCCACCGGCGAGGTGCTGCGCGAACTCCTTCGCCAAATCGAGACGAACCATCCCCGTCTCGCAGTCGACGACGACCGAAGCAGTTCCGTCGGCTGCCAATCGGGATGCAGCGATGCGAGCACGTCCGACCGGATCGACTCCGCCCGTCGCACGGCCGTCCGTCAACGCCACGACGAGCGCACGCCGTAGCGGATCGCGCACCTTCTCCCGCTGGACTACGTCACGCGCAGTCAGGAAACCCTGTGCCAGTGGCGATTTGCCACCCGTCTTCATGCGGCGCAGCCTGGTGACGGCCACGTCGACGCTCGACGTCGGCGGCAGCACGACCTCGGCGTCTCGTCCACGAACCGTGACGACCGCGACCTTGTCCCGCCGTTGGTACGCGTCGCGCAGCAGGGACAGCACCGCTCCGGTCACCGCCGACAAGCGGTCCCGGGCCGCCATCGATCCCGACGCGTCCACGACGAACACGATCAGATTGCCTTCACGCCCCTCGCGCAACGCACCGCGGAGGTCCGCCGATTCGAGCCGGAACCGGCCGTCGGTTCGACCACGAGCGACCTGCTGCTCGGCGGCGGCGAACAGTGTGCCGAGAAGATGAATCCCCTTGTCTCGCTCCGTCGTTGTCCGCACGACGCGGCCCCGCGGTGAACGCGACCGCGATCGACGACCGGGAGCACCCTCGCCGACGCCCGGAATCTGCACGAGCCTCGCACGGAACTGCGCGCCCGGCGCCGCGGACTGCTTGTCTCGGGATTCCTCATCCCGAGAGTTTCCGTCGCGAGACTTGTTGTCCGGCAACGGTTCCGGCGACTGCGATTCCTGTGCTTCGGGCTGCTCTGGTGCAGGCGCGCCACCGCCGTCGGGATCGGGATCCGGCTCCGGCTCTGGCTCCGGCTGATCCTTGTCGGCCTGTTCGGCCGCGTCGCGCATCGCGTCGTCGAGCGCGCTCTCGTCGATGCCCGGCTCGTCGAACGGATCCCGCCGACGACGGTGTGGCAGAGCGAGTTCCGCGGCAATCCGGACGTCGGACTCCTCGACGGCCGACGCTCCACGCCACGCCGCATGGGCCGTCGCTGTCCGCGCGACGACGAGATCCGCGCGCATGCCGTCGACGTCGAACGACGCACACAGTGCCGCGATACGGCGAAGTTCGGTGTCGCTCAACACCACATCGTCCAGCACGCCGCGCGCATCGACGATGCGCGCGGCGATGTCGGCGTCGTCGTCGGCATACTGCGCCGCGAATCCGTACGGGTCACGTTCGTAGTTCAGCCGACGGCGGATGACGTCCATGCGCACGTCGACGTCGCGAGATGCCGTCACGTCGACGGCCAGACCGAAGCGATCGAGGAGCTGCGGCCGAAGCTCGCCTTCCTCGGGGTTCATCGTTCCGACCAGAACGAAGCGTGCCTCGTGCGAGTGGGACACGCCGTCGCGCTCGATGTGGACGCGCCCCATCGCGGACGCGTCGAGAAGTACGTCGACGAGGTGATCGTGCAGCAGGTTCACCTCGTCGACGTACAGAACACCACGGTGTGCCGCGGCGAGCAGACCGGGCTGAAACGCGCGTTCGCCGTCGCGCAGCACCTTCTCGAGATCGAGCGAGCCGACGACGCGGTCCTCGGTGGCACCCACCGGGAGTTCGACGAGTCGGGCCGGACGGACACCACCCTCGTCGTCGACCGGTGGAAGCAGCGCCGCGAGGGCACGCACCACCGTCGACTTCGCGGTGCCCTTCTCGCCGCGCACGAGCACACCGCCGATACCGGGATGAATTGCACAGAGAATCAGGGACAGCCTGAGCTGATCCTGGCCGACCACTGCACTGAACGGGTATCCGGGCTGCACGGGAAACGATGCTCCTTCATCCCTCGGACTCCCCGCCGAGGGCTCGGACGAGCCCACCGGACAGGTGGGCGAGAACAGCACTCACGCCGTGCGGTGATCTGGCTTCCGAGAGCTCGTGGAGAGCTACCGGTACACAGTGGCGGGACCGCGCCTGATTCACACAGGACTTCCCCGCATCGGCGTGCTGGTTGGACAGCCTACTGCGGCGAGATCAGACCTCGCTCCACGGTGTACCTCCACCACGGCGCATCGGGGTGTGCGGAATGCCGTCCTCGAGCACTTCCTCGCCGTCGGGCAGGAAGCCGTGCTTGGCGTACATGTCGACGAGGTAGCTCTGCGCGTTGATGCGGCACGGCGCCGACCCGACCTCGGCGAGTGCCGCACGAAGAATACGGGTCGTGTGCCCTTGGCCCCGGGCCGAGCGCTGTGTACACAGCCGCCCGATCCGGAAGGCCTTCTCACCGTCGTCGTGCTCTTCGAGCAGGCGCAGCGTGCAGACGACCTCGCCGTCCCGCTCGAGCCAGAAGTGCCGTGTCTCGGAGAGCAGATCCCGGCCGTCGAGCTCGGGGTACGCGCAGGCCTGCTCCACGACGAACACCTCGACACGCAGCTTCAGCAAGTCGTACAGGGTCTTGTTGGACAGGTCCAAGGCCCAGGATCGCTTGAGGGCAGCCGCTTGCGTAGTCATCCGCTTTTGCTATCACACACCGGAGGGCTGTGCGACCCGGGCCGAGTCGTCCAGCTGCAACGTCTTGGATGTCCAGTCGAAGATCTCACGGAACAAAGCAGGCTCCTCGGCGAGCTTCTTGCCGAGCGACGGCACCATCTGGGTCAGCTTCGGCTGCCATTCGGTGTAGCGGTCGCCGAAGCAGCGCTTCAGCACGTCGAGCATCGCGGGAACGGCCGTCGAGGCACCGGGCGACGCACCGAGCAGACCAGCGATCGACCCGTCGGCGGCGTTGATGACGGCAGTACCGAATTCGAGAACACCGCCGCGGCCCTTCTTGCGGATGACCTGCACGCGCTGGCCTGCCGTGACGAGCTCCCAGTCCTTGCCGACCACACCTGGCGCGAATTCGCGCAGCGTCTCGACCCGATCCGCCTGCGACTGAGCGAGCTCGCTGACGAGGTACTTGACCAGACCGAGTTCGGTGACACCGACACCGAGCATGGACATGAGGTTGCCGGGCTTGACCGAGCTGGGGAGGTCGGTGAGCTTGCCCTGCTTGAGGAACTTCGGCGACCACCCGGCGTACGGGCCGAACAGCAGTCCTGGCTTTCCACCGATGACGCGGGTGTCGAGGTGCGGCACCGACATCGGCGGTGCACCGACCGACGCCTTGCCGTACACCTTCGCCGAATGCTGAGCGATGAGATCCGGGTCGGTGCAGCGCAGCCACTCGCCGCTGACCGGGAATCCGCCGAATCCCTTGATCTCGGCGATGCCGGACTTCTGCAGAAGGTGCAGCGCGCCGCCGCCCGCGCCGACGAACACGAATTTCGCGTTGACGGTCTTCTTCGCGCCGGTACGCAGATTCGCGACCTTGACGTCCCATGTGCCGTCGGACTGCTTGGTGATGTTCTTGACGTCGGTGCCGAAGTGGACCGTGCCACCCGACGCGGCGACGTAGTTCAGCAGCTGACGCGTCAGGGCGCCGAAGTCGACGTCGGTGCCGTCGTCGCTCCAGTTGAGTGCAACCGGATCGGAGAAGTCGCGGCCCTGGCCCATCAGCGGGAGGCGACGGGTGAACTCGTCGGGGCTGTCGATGTACTCCATGCCCTCGAACAGCGGGTTCGACGCCAGTGCGTCGTACCGAGCGCGAAGGTACTTCACGTTGGATTCACCGTGCACGAAGCTGACGTGCGGGATCGGGTTGACGAAGTTCTTCGGGTCGCTCAGCACACCGGTTTCGATGCTGTGCGCCCAGAACTGCCGAGAGACCTGGAACTGCTCGTTGACGTTGAGCGCTTTCGTGATGTCGACCGAACCGTCTTTGTTCTGCGGGGTGTAATTGAGCTCACAGAGGGCGGAGTGGCCGGTACCTGCGTTGTTCCATGCGTCACTGCTCTCGGCAGCGGCTGCATCGAGTCGCTCGTACACGTCGATCGACCATTCCGGCTCCAGCTGCCGCAGCAGCGCACCGAGGGTGGCGCTCATGATTCCGGCGCCGACGAGAACCACGTCGGTCTTCACCCGCTTGACCTGCTGTTCTTTCGACCGCTGTTCATTTGACACTGGAGATTCTTTCTTCCTTTGTCGGTGAGTCTCGGGTATCGAGATATGTACGAGTGGCGGTTACGTTACCCGGCCGTACGACGCCACTCCGACGCCCTTTCGTGCAATACCTCGATTGTGCTCCTCGTGACGCCCCCACAGTGCCCACTACAGTTGTGATCTGTGACTACCTGGGTGCCCGATGTCCTCGGCGACGGCTACGAACAGACGACCATTCCACTCGGCGACGACCCGGACGGGGAAGGGCAGGTCGAAGCCACCCTCGTCCGCTATCAACCGGCGGACTCCCCCTCGTTCGACCGGGCGGTCGTCTACGTCCACGGCTTCACGGACTACTTCTTCCAGCAGCACGTGGCCGAGCATTTCGCCGCGCAGGGCTACGCGTTCTACGCGCTGGACCTACGTAAGTGCGGGCGGTCGCTGCGGGACGGGCAGACCCCGCATTTCGTCACCGATCTGTCCGTGTACGACGCCGAACTCGACGCGGCGTTGTCGCTCGTGCGGGACGAGCCGAGCGGTGAGTCGGTCGTGCTTCTCGCCCATTCGACGGGCGGGCTGATTCTTCCTCTGTGGCTCGATCGCCTCAATCGCCGCGACGGCGGGACAGCAGGCCTCGGGATCGACGGCGTGATTCTGAACAGCCCGTGGTTCGACCTCCAGGGACCTGCAGCCGTCCGCTCCGTCGGCACCACTGCGATCGACGTCATCGGACGCATCAAGGCCAAGACTCCGGTTCCTGGACAGGGACTCGACACGTACGGTCGCTCGCTGGCCAGCTCCGAGGACGGCGAATGGACGTACAACCTGGACTGGAAGCCGCTGACCGGCTTCCCCATCACGTTCGGATGGATCCGCGCGATCAGGCGTGGGCACGCCGCGCTTCATCGCGGCCTCGACATCGGCGTACCGTCGTTGATCCTGCGTTCGAAGGTGACGCACTTCTCACGGAAGTACAGCTCCAAGACCGATGTCGCCGACGCCGTCCTCGACGTCAGGCAGATCGCGCGGTGGGCAGGCTGCCTCGGTGATCGCACGACGGTCGTGCCCGTCGAAGGCGCGCGACACGACGTCTTCCTGTCGCAGAAAGAACCTCGCACGCGGGCGTTCGCGGAGGTCGACGAATGGTTGGGGTGGCTGCATCGGAGCTCCCGAATCGACCATGCATCGGGCAAGAACCACAGCGAGATCGGAACCGTTTCATGAGCACTCCCCAGCACTTCGATCTCGTCGTCATCGGATCCGGATCCGGCAACTCGATCGCCGACGAGCGATTCGCGGACCTGAACATCGCTCTGTTCGAAGAGCATTCACCGTTCGGCGGCACGTGCCTCAACGTCGGGTGCATTCCGACGAAGATGTTCGTCTACGCCGCCGAGGTCGCTCAGACCATTCGCGACTCGGCGCGCTACGGCATCGACGCGTCGATCGACAAGGTTCGCTGGGAAGACATCGTCGACCGCGTCTTCGGTCGAATCGACCCGATCTCCGAGGGCGGCAAGCACTACCGCGAGAACGGCAGCCCGAACGTCACGCTGTACTCGAGCCACGCGACGTTCGTCGGCCCGCGCACCATCGACACCGGAACCGGTGAGATCATCACGGCCGACCAGGTCGTCGTCGCCGCAGGTTCCCGGCCGATCATTCCGCCACAGGTATCGAACAGTGGCGTGCCGTTCCACACCAACGACGACATCATGCGATTGCCTGCACTTCCGAAGCACCTCGTCATCCTCGGATCCGGGTACATCGCAGCCGAATTCGCGCACGTGTTCGGCGCACTCGGATCCGAGGTGTCGATCATCGCCCGCAAGGACAACCTGCTGCGCGGGCTCGACACCGACATCTCCGACCGCTTCACCGAACTGGCACAGAAGTACTGGAACGTGCACCTGAACGTCGGTGAGTCCACGGCGATCAGGTGCGGCGACGAGGTCGGCGTCGAACTACGCGACGGCACTCGGGTACTCGGCGACGCACTGCTCGTCGCGGTCGGCCGCGAATCCAACGGCGACCGACTCGGCGCAGAGGCGGGTGGCATCGAACTCGACGACGGCCGCATCGTCGTCGACGAGTTCGGCCGCACGAGCGCGGAGGGCGTCTTCGCGATCGGCGACGTCTCCTCCCAGTACCAGCTCAAGCACGTCGCCAACCACGAGGCACGCGTCGTGCAGCACAATCTCTTGCAGAAGACGTGGGACGACACCGGGAAATTCAAGGCATTCGATCACCGATTCGTGCCTGCCGCCGTGTTCACGCATCCCCAGATCGCCGAGGTCGGCCTGACCGAACAGCAGGCGCACGAGGCCGGCCACGAGATCACGGTGAAGATCCAGAACTACGGGGACGTCGCCTACGGCTGGGCGATGGAGGACCGCGAGGGGTTCGTCAAGATCATCGCCGAGAAGAAGACGGGCCTGATTCTCGGTGCCCACGTCATCGGCGATCATGCGCCGACCGTCATCCAGCCGCTCATCCAGGCGATGAGTTTCGGTCTCACGGCGCCCGAGATGGCACGTGGCCAGTACTGGATCCACCCCGGTCTGCCCGAGGTCGTCGAGAACGCGCTGCTGGGCTTGGACGTGTGATGCGGCTGCGCCGCCCGTGCGTGAAGAGTGTGCCTCCAGACCAACTACCCACGCACGGGCGGCGCAGCCGCATTACCACGGACTTGTTCGCAGCGTGATCTCCGTCGCGAGCTCGGCAATCGCCCCCACCGGAATCGACTCGACTCCGTCCAACTGAACGACTCGAAAATCGGAGTAGACGACGCGACCGCTGGCGTCGGCACTTGCGCGCCGCAGCGAGTTGGAGATCATCAGCGTCGTCGGTAGCTCGACGGGCGGACAGTCGGCCGCGAGCACCACACCCTGGTCGTCGGCGACGGCTGGATGGCCGCGGTCGCACACGACGAGGCTCGCGAACCGGCCGAACGTGCGCGCGGCCAGGCCCCACGCCAACTCGGCACCTTCACCGCTGCCGACGAGGTGCACCCACGGCAGCGAGAGCTCGTCGAGCACGGCGAGAACGGCGTCGTGGTCGAGAGCCGTGACATCTTCCACCGCAACGGTTTTCAGATCCGAGTTGTGCAGCCGCTCGGCGACGTCGTCGTAGACGTCGGGGGCGTCGCCCACACCGGGAAGCAGCAACACGGTGTGCCTCGATTCGGGCCCGGAGATGCGCACCGAGCAGCGGCCGCCGAGGGCAGTCACGTGGTTGTAATCCATGGGACACGACGCTACTGCACCGCCCGCACGCCGATTCGCATCCGTCGAACTATTGCCAACGTGCATTCGACGTTCTATGGTTCGTTACATGAGTAATGAACCACTCAAGCAGCGAAGCAATCGGAGGCGGGATTGATGGACGAGGGCCGTCCGCTCTTCGTGCAGATCGCGGAGATGATCGAGAACTCGATCATCGATGGATCCCTCGCCGAAGAGAGCCAGGTCCCGTCGACGAACGAACTCGCGGCGTTCCACCGAATCAACCCGGCCACCGCGGGCAAGGGACTGGCGAAGCTCGTCGCCGACGGAATCCTCTACAAGAAGCGAGGCATCGGCATGTTCGTGACGTCCGGCGCACGAGATGCGCTGCGATTCAGGCGTCGTGACGACTTCTCGCGCCAATACATCGAACCGCTGATAGCCGAGGCGAACAAGCTCGGCGTCAGCGTCGACGAGCTGAAATCCATGCTCGACGAATGGGAGGAAACATCGTGAACGACCGCAGCGACCTCGCCCTGGTCGACGACGCACCGATCGTCGCGTCGGCACGCAACCTGACGAAACGGTTCGGCGACTTCACCGCCGTCGACGACGTCAGCTTCGACATTCGTGCCGGGAAGATCTACGGCCTTCTCGGCCGGAACGGCGCAGGCAAGACCACGATCATGCAGATGCTGACAGCGCAGGCGCACCGAACCGACGGACGGATCGAGGTCTTCGGCGAGGAACCGTTCGAGAATGCCACAGCGCTGTCCCACGTCTGTTTCGTCAAGGAGAGTCAGAAGTATCCCGAGGACTTCAAGGTTCGTCACGTGCTGGCCTGCGCGGCACGTCTTCTGCCGCACTGGGATCAGAGCTTCGCCGACGAGTTGTTACGCGATTTCGACCTGCCGATGGGACGCAAGGTCAAGAAATTGTCCCGCGGAATGACGTCGACGCTCGGCATCGTCATCGGGCTGGCCGCACGTGCACCGCTGACGTTCTTCGACGAGCCGTACCTCGGTCTCGACGCCGTCGCGCGTCACCAGTTCTACGATCGCCTCCTCGCCGACTACGCCGAACATCCGCGCACGGTCGTTCTGTCCACGCACCTGATCGACGAAGTCAGTGACCTCATCGAGCACGTCCTGTTGATCGACAAGGGTCGTGTGGTGATCGACGCCGACGCCGACATGCTGAGGCAGAGCGCCCACATCGTCTCGGGCGCAGGCGATGCCGTGGACCGATTCGTCGGCGGAAGGAAGATACTGCACCGGGACGCGCTCGGATCCTTCTCTCGGGTCAGCGTGGACGGGCACCTGTCGTCCGAGGATCGCGCCCGGGCAACATCCATGGGACTCGACGTCGAACCGTTGTCCCTGCAGCAGTTGGTCATTCGCAACACCCACACCGCTTCCGACATCGCAGGCAAGGAGTCGGCTTCATGAAACGCACACTCGACGTAGCCCGAATGCACACCGTCGCTTGGCCGTTGATCATCGGCTGGCCCGTCGGAATTCTGGCCATCTCGTTCGTCATCTGTTACGTGATATTCGCTCTGATTCCGACGACCGACGCGGAGTTCAACTTCACCGGAGCAGTGTTCTCGGTATACGGGTTCGCCGTCGCGTTCTACATTCAGGCGATCACACAGACATTCCCATTCGCGCTGGGCCTCAGCGTCACGCGTCGCGAATTCTATTCTGCCAGTGCTCTTGTCGGGTTGATCCAGTCCGCAGCCCTGGCGACTCTGCTGTTCGCACTTTCGGCACTGGAGGCCGCGACCGGAGGGTTCGGGGTGAAACTACGCATGTTCGGCATATTTCGATATGTCACCGACAACGCTGCTCTCGAATGGGCCGCACTCTTCGCGACGCTTCTCCTCGTCACCATGGTCGGCATGTTCATCGGAGTCGTCTACCAGCGCTACCGCATGAACGGGCTGTTCGGACTGCTACTCGCCGACATCGTCGTGTTCGGCGGAGGCGCAATCCTGATCACCTGGCAACAGTGGTGGCCCGACGTGATCGACTTCGTCGTCGACACCCCACGGTTCCTGCTGCTGACAGCACTTCCACTCGCGCTGGGAGTTCTGTTCACCGGGGCCGGATGGGCGGGAATTCGCCGAGCGACAGCGTAGGCGATTGTCACAGGCGTACGACGCCGCGCTCGACGACCTCGAGTACGGCGTCGACGTCGAGGTTCTCCTCCACGAGGTCGGCAAGCAGGTTCAACTGCTGCTCACGCATCGCCGTGACGACGGTGTCCGGTGCTACGTCGAAGCCGCGCCTCCCGGCCTCGTCCGCTGCCCACCGAAGAAACTTCCTTCGGAATTCGTCGGATTCGAGCAGACCGTGCCAGTGAGTTCCGAGAACGGATTCACGAACGCTTCCCTCGGGCCGACCGTCGCCGTAGGACAACAAGTTCGCGTCACCTGTCCGGACGACGCGACCGTGGTGAATCTCGTATCCGGCTGCCTCGCCGACATCGAAATACGCAGATACTCCCTCGACTCTGTCGAGAATCTTGTCGGTATGGAATTCGATGTCGAGATCCAGCATCCCGAGCCCGGCCACATGGTTCACCGACGATTCGATTCCGTCGACGATGGACCGGCCGAGCATCTGATAACCGCCGCAGATTCCCAAAACCGGCTTGCCCGCAGCGGCGTGGGCGACGACCGCGTCGGCCAATCCTGTTCTGCGCAGCCACTCCAGATCGGAGACGGTCGACTTGCTGCCCGGCACGACCACGAGATCCGCGTCGACGATCCTGGACGGCTCGCTGACCCAGTGCACGGAGACGCCGGGTTCGCACGCGAGCGCCTCGACGTCCGTGGTGTTCGAGATACGGGGCAACCTGACAGCGGCGACACGCAACCAGGTTGTCCCGACGGGCGGACGCGGTCTCCCGACCGGTGCGTCCGGAACGGTACCCAGCGAGTCCTCGGCGTCCATCCAGAGGTCGTCGGCGAATGGGATCACGCCGAAGGTGGGCTTGCCGGTGAGCTGTTCGAGTTGCTCGAGGCCCGGTGCGAGCAGCGTAGGGTCACCGCGAAACTTGTTGATCACGAAGCCTTGTATGTGCTCCTGGTCCTCCGGCGACAGCACCGCCACCGTGCCGTACAGATGGGCGAGCACTCCCCCTCGATCGATGTCACCGACCACGATCACCGGTAACGACGCGGCCGTTGCCAGCCCCATGTTCGCGAGATCCGTTGCCCTCAAATTGATCTCGGCGGGCGAGCCGGCACCCTCACAGACGACGAAGTCGAATTCCTCACGTAGCGAGGAGAGTTCGTCGGCGACGACAGCTCGCAGCGACTGGCGGTGCTCGATGTAGTTCGATGCCGACACCTGCGCCGTCGCCCGGCCCCGGACCACCAACTGCGACGTGCGGTCGCTCCCTGGCTTCAGGAGAACGGGATTGAACCGCACGCTCGGCTCGAGTCCACACGCCCGCGCCTGTAGCGCCTGCGCCCGACCTATCTCCCCACCGTCGAGTGTGACGACGGAGTTGTTGGACATGTTCTGCGCCTTGAACGGCGCCACCGACACACCGCGGCGATGAAGCATCCGGCACAGTCCGGCGACGAGAACACTTTTGCCTGCATCCGACGTCGTGCCCGCGACGAGCAGAGCTCCACTCACGGCAGACTGTCTCGATTCGTTCCGCAGGCTCCACTCACGGCAGTGTGAGGATCTCGCTGCCGGTGTCGGTGACGACGAGCGTGTGCTCGAACTGCGCGGTCCACTTCCGGTCCCGGGTGACGACGGTCCAACCGTCGTCCCACATTTCGGCGTCGATGCCACCGAGGTTGATCATCGGCTCGATCGTGAACGTCATGCCCGGCTCGATGATCGTCTCGACCGACGGCTGGTCGTAGTGCAGCACGACGAGCCCGTTGTGGAACGTCGTGCCGATGCCGTGGCCCGTGAAGTCCTCGACGACGCCGTAACCGAAGCGGTGAGCATAGGACTCGATGACACGCCCGACGACGTTGAGCGCACGTCCGGGCTTGACGGCCTTGATGGCCCGCATCGTCGCCTCGTGGGTGCGCTCGACCAGCAGACGCGCCTCCTCGGAGACATCACCGGCGAGGAATGTCGCGTTGGTGTCGCCGTGTACGCCGTCGATGTAGGCCGTGACGTCGATGTTGACGATGTCGCCGTCCTGAATGACCGTCGAATCCGGGATGCCGTGGCAGATGACCTCGTTGAGCGACGTGCAGCAGGACTTGGAGAATCCCTTGTAGCCGAGCGTCGACGGGTAGGCACCGTGATCGGTCATGTACTCGTGCGCGATGCGGTCCAGCTCGTCGGTCGTCACACCAGGTGCGACGGCCTTGCCTGCCTCCTGCAGTGCCCGCGCTGCGATCTTCGACGCGACGCGCATCTTCTCGATGACCTCGGGCGTCTGGACCCACGGCTCGTTGCCTTCGACGGCGGTCGGCTTCCAGGCGTACTCGGGCCGCTCGATCGACTTGGGCACCGAACGGACGGGCGATACGACTCCGGGCACGAGTGGCTGACGGGGCTTGCTCTCGGCGGTCACAGACATGTTTCCAGGGTAGTCGGTGCAGCTGCCCCGCCCGTGTTCGCGTCGTCGCAACGGGCACCGACCATGCACGCGCGGGCCAGTAAGCCGCATATATGATGCAGGTCACACGATATGAAGGAGTGGCGATGCCGACACCCGACCTGCTTCGCCCCCGCGACGGAGACGCGTTACGTGCGGAGCTACGCCACGTGGTGAAGTCGTCGGGCGTGCCGGTCGTGTTCGGAGGCGAGGTGTCGATCTCGACGCTGCACCTGACCGAGTTCCACGGCACCCGTACACGCGGCCTCGACGGGTTGGCGATTCCGAGCATGTTCGGCCTCGGCGGCCGCGTCATGGACCAACGTCATCCAGCCGCGGTCAGCGACTACGGCAGCTCGGACTTCATCACCCACGACTACGATCGGCCGGTCCTCGGTGAAGGACTGCGCTCGATTCTGGCTGTGCCCGTCGTCGTCGAGGGAGCGTCGCGCGCCGTCATGTACGCGGCGGTTCGAGAACGCGGACCCATCGGCGACCGCGTCGCGAACACGATGGTCCAGGCGTCGAGGCGGCTCTCGCAGGAGATCGCGGTGCGCGACGAGGTGGACCGCCGCCTACGCATGCTCGACACCCGAACCGCCGGGCCGGATTCCACGGCCGCAACCGAGACGCTCCGCGACGTGCACGCCGAGCTGCGGGCACTGTCCACGCGAGCCGCCGACACGACGCTGCGGTCGTCGCTCACCCAGCTGTCGGAGCGGATCGCACGGGCGCTGCATCACGTCGATCCCGACGACGCGGTCACGCTCTCCGCACGCGAAACCGACGTGCTGGCACAGGTCGCACTCGGGTGCACCAACGCGCAGGCGGCGCAGCGGCTGTCACTCGGACCCGAAACCGTGAAGTCGTACCTCAGGAGCGCGATGGGCAAGCTCGGCGCGCGGTCGCGGCACGAGGCCGTGGTCGCGGCACGCCGTCACGGCCTCCTCCCCTAGCTGTAATAGTCGGGCGGCAGCTGCTCGAACATCTCTCGGGTGACGGCGACCGCATTGTCCGAACTTCCGCCGCGCACCACCAGAGTCGCGAATGCCAGATCCCCTCGGTAGCCGACGAACCACGCATGCGAGCCACCCTCGACCTCGGCCTCACCGGTCTTTCCGTACACCTCACCTTGGTCGGCGATTCGTTCCGCGGTACCGCTGGTGACGACGGATCTCATCATGCCGCGCAAGCCGTCGACCATCTCGGGCGTGATCGGTGGATGGTCACCCTCGATCGTCGTCTCGCGGCCGACGATCAAGTTCGGAACGGGCGTCGATCCGTGGGCGACCGTGGCCGCGGCGAGCGCCATACCGAACGTCGAGACCACGACCTTGCCCTGCCCGAACCCGTCTTCCGTGCGCTGGACCAATTCCTCTGCCGGAGGCACGGATCCACTGTCGGTCGGCAGGCCCACGACGTCGTAGTCCGTTCCGATGCCGAACTGCGACGCGGCGACGGTCAACGCGTCGGGCTGCATCTCGCTGGCGAGTTTGGCGAAGGACGTGTTGCACGAGCGCGTGAACGCCGTTCCCATCGACACGTTGCCGAGCGAGAACTCGTTGTAGTTGGGGACGCTTCGCTCGCCGATCGTGATGCGCCCCGGGCACGGCACGGTGGTGTCCGGCCCGGCCAGGCCGTTCGAGATCGCCGCCCCCGCCGTCACGATCTTGAACGTCGATCCCGGCGGATACAGACCAGCGGACGCAACAGGTCCGTCGCGGTCGGCCTCCTCGTTCTGGGCCACCGCCAGCACTGCACCGGTCGACGGCTGGATCACCACCGTCATCGCCTGTTCGACGCGTGCATTCACGGCATTCTGGGCAGCGACCTGGATGTTGCGATCGAGACTGATCGAGAACGACGGAGCAGGCTCGGGCGGGGTGTCGGTGAGCACGTCGATCTCGACGCCGTTGCGGTTGACGGTCACGACGCTCCAGCCGGCCTTGCCGTCGACCTCGTCGATGACCGTCTTCTTCACCTGCGACACCAGATCGGGTGCGAACGTGCGATCGGTCGCGAGCAGATCGGACTCGTCCGACGCGGTCACACCGGGCAGTGCGGTCAACGCCGCGGCAACCGATTGATAATCGTCGTCCCGCAGCAACGCAACGGGGTAGTCGCCCTTGGTCGACGTCGCCGATTCGACGATGCTCTGCGCGGAGATCGTGTTGTCGAACGGCGCGAGCAGTCTCGCCAATCCGGTGGCCGCGGAGACGATGTCGGTCGCGTCGGACGCATTGATCTTGATGCGATGTACGACGCCGGGCACGAGCACGTCCGACCCGGACCGTTCGTTGACCCGCGCGCGCGGCGGAGCCGTCGACCGGAGCGCCATGGTCTGTGTCTCTCCGAGACCCGGATGGACGTTGGTCGACGTCCATCGGACTCCCCACCGACCGTCGGTGCGGCCCATCTGGAGTTGGCCGTCGTACGTCCAGACACGATCCTTCGGCAGATGCCACTCGTAGGTGTATCCCACGGTCGCGGTGTCTCCGTCCACACGGACGGAAGTGGTTCGCGCATCGAGAGATTCGGCCTGAAGATCCTCCCACGCGTCGGTCAGCGCAGCGGCGGCCGCGTCGGGACGGTCGGTGTCGGTCGAGGCAGTCTCGATGTCGCGCGTCGAGAACGATGCGAGGAAAGCCTGAGCTGCGGGTTCGGGACCGTCGGGCCCCGGAGTGCACGCGACGACTGATCCGACGAGGACCACGCCGACGACGGCAGTCGTGACAGAGCGGCGAACGCGCCGGACATCGGAGAATCTCATCGCGCTCATCGTAGATCGCAAGTGCCCGTGCGACGCTCGCGAATCGCGGGTCAGTCGAGCAGAACCGTAGTGAACGTGGCCACCTGGGCGAGGCCGATCCGTTCGTAGGCTCGTCGTGCCGCGTAGTTGTAGCTGTTGACGTACAAGCTCGCGACCCGCCCGCTTCGCACGACGGCGTCGACGACGGCAGCAGTACCGGCCGATCCGAGCCCGTGGCCGCGGTGCAGTGGGTTGACCCAGACCCCCTGGATCTGGCCGACGGACGCCGACTGCGAACCGATTTCGGCTTTGTAGATCACTTCGCCGTCCTCGAATCGAGCCCATGCGCGACCTGCGGCGATCAAGCTGGCGATGCGACGACGGTATCCGCGGCCGCCGTCGTGTCCACGAGGGTCGACGCCGACCTCTTCGATGAACATGGCGACTGCTGCGGTGAGATAGACGTCGAGTTCGTCGGCTCGAACAAGCCGGACGTGAGGATCGGCCGGATAGGACGAGTACTGCGATGTCGCCAGCAGCGGCTGATCACTGCGCAGCTCCCGGGCTGTACCCCAATCCGCTTCCAACATCTCCCACAGTGGGAGTGTCAATTCTGCACGGCCCACGAGCGACGAACACATCCGCGGGCCTCGGCACGCGCGGTCCGCGAACGATCGCAGATCGTCAACGGACCCGAGTAGCGGTACCAGGTTCGCTCCGTAGAAGCACAGCGACTCGTCGGGGCCACCGCGACTCCAGAGCTCACCGTGGAACGATCGAGGGTCGAGACCTGACTCCTGCACGCGGGCTGCGATCATGCACGATGCGATCGGATCCGAATCCAGCACACGCAGAACATGGGCAGTGTCCTTGCTGCCCAATGGCTTCGCGCCGAGGAGTTTGAGCACCGGTGGTCACCTCCAGATCAACGCGTGCATCGTCTTTCGATGACAGATTGCCAGACGCACACCGCAAAGTGGGCGATTCAGCTCACAGTCACGACCGGCGCGCCTGCCTCGGCACTTCCATCATCGTCGAACTCTTCGGCGATGCGCATTGCTTCCTCGATCAAGGTCTCGACGATCTGCGCCTCGGGGACGGTCTTGACGACCTTGCCCTTGACGAAGATCTGGCCCTTGCCGTTGCCCGACGCGACGCCGAGATCCGCGTCACGTGCCTCACCCGGACCGTTGACGACGCATCCCATGACGGCGACTCGGAGCGGGATCTCCATACCGTCGAGACCGGCGGTCACCTCGTCGGCGAGCGTGTAGACGTCCACCTGGGCGCGACCGCACGACGGGCACGAGACGATTTCCAGCTTGCGCGGACGCAGGTTCAACGACTGCAGGATCTGCGTGCCGACCTTGATCTCCTCTGCCGGCGGCGCCGACAGCGACACCCGGATGGTGTCGCCGATGCCCTGCGACAGCAACGCCCCGAACGCGACGGCAGATTTGATGGTCCCCTGGAACGCCGGTCCTGCCTCGGTGACACCGAGATGCAGCGGATAGTCGCACTGCGCGGCGAGCTGCTCGTACGCCGCGACCATGACGACCGGATCGTTGTGCTTGACCGAGATCTTGATGTCGCCGAAGCCGTGCTCCTCGAACAGGCCTGCCTCCCACAGCGCCGACTCGACGAGCGCCTCGGGCGTTGCCTTGCCGTACTTCTCCATCATTCGCTTGTCGAGGGAGCCTGCGTTGACGCCGATTCGAATCGGGATGCCCGCGTCGCCTGCCGCCTTCGCGACTTCCTTGACGCGGCCGTCGAATTCCTTGATGTTGCCCGGGTTGACGCGAACGGCTGCGCACCCGGCATCGATCGCCGCGAAGATGTACTTCGGCTGGAAATGGATGTCGGCGATGACCGGAATCTGGCTCTTCTTGGCGATGATCGACAACGCGTCGGCATCGTCCTGTGTGGGGCACGCCACACGCACGATGTCGCAACCGGACGCCGTCAACTCGGCGATCTGCTGCAATGTGGCGTTGATGTCGTGAGTCTTGGTGGTGCACATCGACTGGACCGAAATGGGGTGTTCGCTTCCCACCCCGACCGAACCGACCTGCAGCTGACGCGTCTTACGACGGGGTGCGAGTACCGGAACCGGCGGTGCCGGCATTCCCAGTCCGATGGGAACAGTCACTTCGTTGCCTACTTTCCTAGCTCTGCCGACGAGTCTAGTCAGAACAATTGGATGGGGTTCACGATGTCTGCTGTGAGCGTGAGCAACATGTACGCGCCGCCGATCACGATCACCACGTAGGTGACGGGCATGAGTTTCATGTAGTCGACGGGTCCGCCGTTCGGCAGACCACGACGGTTGCGGAAGAAGTTCCTGATCCGCTCGTAGATCGTCACTGCCATGTGTCCGCCGTCGAGCGGAAGCAACGGCAGCAGGTTGAAGATTCCGAGGAAGAAGTTCAGGCTCGCGAGCAACAGCACGAACACGGGCCACAGCGACCGTTCGACGAGTTGCCCACCGATGACACTGGCGCCGACGACGCTGATCGGTGTCTCCGGGTCGCGTTCGCCTCCGGTGATCGACGTCCACAGATCCGCGACCTTGCTCGGCATCTGGACCAGACGATGCGCCGTCTCGACGAACATGTCGCCGGTGAACGCGAACGACGCCGGGATTGCTGCGAGCGGGTTGTACTTCGTCGCGCCGAACGTCTCCATCTGCACACCGACCGCGCCGACCGTCTCGTACGTCCTGCCGGTCTCGGTACCGTCGGAGACCCACCGCTGGACCTGCTGCACCTGGACCGGGAACGTCAACTCCTGGCCGTCACGCTCGACGACGAAATCGACTGTGCCCGACAACGGCTGGGTCGC
Organism: Rhodococcoides kyotonense; assembly: GCF_900188125.1. GTDB lineage: Bacteria > Actinomycetota > Actinomycetes > Mycobacteriales > Mycobacteriaceae > Rhodococcoides > Rhodococcoides kyotonense. Next base: position 488,733 of record NZ_FZOW01000001.1, read on the forward strand.
GGCGACGACGTCCGCGAACGTCGGAGTCTCGGTGCCACCGACTTCGGTGATGACGTCGCCCTGGCGGATGCCCGCGTCGTACGCAGGACTGGTACCGGAGCATGTGGGGTAGGTCAGGTCGTCGTTCTGGGTGGCCGTGACGCACGGCATCTGCCCGACCATCGCGCCGGTGGGCGGATTCAGGTTCGGCAGTCCCCAGCCGATCGCGAGAGCGAAGATCAGCAGGAATCCGAGGACGAAGTTCATCCAGATTCCGCCCATCATCACGACGAGACGCTTCCACGTCTTCTGGCGGTACATCGCGCGGTCGATCTCGTCGGGTGCGAGCTCGTCGATCGCCGTCATGCCCGCGATGTCGCAGAACCCGCCTGCCGGAATCGCTTTCAATCCGTACTCGGTCTCACCTCGCCGGAACGAGAAGACCTTCGGACCGAATCCGATGAAGTACCGTCGCACCTTCATGCCGGTAGCGCGAGCCGTCCACATGTGCCCTGCCTCGTGCAGGGCGATCGACACGGTGATCCCCAGCGCGAAGAGGATGACGCCGAACACGAACACCATCGTCTTGTCTAGCCCTTCCGATTCAGGAGTGTGCGGGCCTGCCCACGGGCCCAGGAGTCTGCCGCAAGTACGTCGTCGACGCTGGTCGGAGACTGGGACCAGTCGTCGCTTCCAGCATGGACGACCTGGGCGACGGTCTCGACGATCTGTGGGAAATCGATGTGTCCCGCCAGGAACGCCTCGGCCGCCACCTCGTTCGACGCGTTGTACACGGCCGTCATGCAGCCACCGAGGACACCGGCCTCACGCGCGAGCTGGACCGCCGGGAACACCCGGTCGTCGAGCGGTTCGAAATCCCACGTGAACGCCGTCGTGAAATCGAGCGAGCGGGCCGCGTCGCGCACCCGGTCGGGCCAGCCGAGCGCCAAGGCGATGGGCAACCTCATGTCGGGCGGGCTCGCCTGCGCGATGGTGGAGCCGTCGAAGAACGTGACCATCGAGTGCACGATCGACTGGCGGTGCACGGTGACGTCGATGCGGTCGTACGGAATGTCGAACAGTAGATGCGTCTCGATCAGCTCGAGGCCCTTGTTCACCAACGTCGCGGAATTGAGCGTGTTCATCGGGCCCATCGACCACGTGGGATGCGCAGCCGCCTGATCCGGAGTCACCGACTTCAGTTCGACCTCGGACCATCCACGAAACGGCCCACCCGACGCCGTCAGAATCAGCCGCTCGACCTCGGACGCGCGCCCACCGCGCAAGCACTGCGCCAGCGCCGAGTGTTCCGAGTCGACCGGGACGATCTGCCCGGGCGCTGCGGCAGCCTGGACGAGCTCACCACCCGCGACGAGCGATTCCTTGTTCGCCAGGGCCAGAGTCGCGCCGGTCTTCAACGCGGCGAGCGTCGGCTCGAGACCGAGCGAGCCGACGAGCGCATTGAGCACGATGTCGGCCGACGTGGATTCGACGAGCTCGGTCACCGCACGGTCACCGGTCAGAACGGTGCGGCAGTCCAACTCCCCCGCCGACCGCGCGACGGCAACCGAATCGACGCCCGTGCGAAGGATCTGTTGCCGCAGAAGATCGATGTTGCCGCCACCTGCCGCGAGTCCGACCACCTCGAACAGATCGGGATTCGCGGCGATGACGTCGAGAGCCTGGGTACCGATCGACCCGGTACTGCCCAGGAGGAGTACTCGCTTCGGGGTGTCCGACGGTGGATCGAAAGGCGCTCTAGGCTCTGGCACCCGTCCATTGTTCCTGATGGCCCCTGAGAGTCTGCTGTGCGGCTCGAGTGCGCGTGGCACGCTTGCCCCATGAACCTGTCCTACTCCGAGATCGGCGCCACGCGCGGGCCGCTGCCATCGGGATACCACCACGTCGAACGGCGGGTTCGCATCGGCGAGGGCCGAGAAGCATTCGCGTCGGCTTCGACTGCCCTGCTCACGTGGGATGTCCATCGACGTGCAGGACTGCGAGTCGAAGCGTCGTCGCCGACGGCGCAGGCCGACTCGGTCGTCGTGCTGCGTCTCGGACCCGTGCGTATCCCGTGCCGCGTCGTCTATGTCGTCGACGAGACGGGTCGGGCAGGTTTCGCGTACGGCACACTGCCGGGCCATCCCGAGCAAGGCGAAGAATGCTTCCTGGTCGAGATCGACGACGCCGGGGCCGTATACGCGCACATCAGAGCCTTCTCACGGCCGGGCACGTGGTACACGAGACTCGGCGGACCGCTCGGCCACGCTGTGCAGAGCTGGTTCACCGGCCGCTACATCTCGGCTATGCGGGCGGCGTCGTAGCGGGGTGATGTTCGAGCCAGTGCCGGGCGATGTCGACACGGCGTGCGATCCACACCTTGTCGTGCGACTGCACGTGGTCGAGGAAACGTTCCAGCGCCGCCGTGCGCGCAGGCCGACCGACCAACCTGCAGTGCAACCCGACCGAGAGCATCTTCGGCGCTCCCGCCTCACCTTCGGCGTACAGGACGTCGAACGCATCGCGTAGATGAGCGAAGAACTCGTCGCCCGTCGAGAATCCACCTGGTGACGAGAATCGCATGTCGTTGGTGTCGAGCGTGTACGGGACGACAAGATGGTCGACGGTTTCCGGTCCACGCGTGACCCGGTCGTAGTACGGAAGGTCGTCGGCGTAGGAGTCGGAGTCGTAGAGGAATCCACCGTGTTCGACGACGAGTGACCGCGTGTTGGGTGAGTCGCGACCGGTGTACCAGCCTTCGGGCGCACGGCCGGTGAGGTCCGTCAGTATTTCGACGGCCTCGGCCATGTGCTCACGCTCGACGTGCTCGTCGATCTGTTGGTAGCTGAGCCACCGCAGGCCGTGACTGGCGATCTCGTGGCCGAGTTCGACGAAGGCAGCAGCCGCTTCGGGATTGCGTTGCATCGCCCGCGCGACGGCGAAGATCGTCAGCGGAAGACCGCGACGCTCGAAGACACGAAGCACACGCCACACGCCCGCACGAGATCCGTACTCGTACAACGACTCCATGCTCATGTGCCGGTTCGGGAACGCCTGTGCACCGATCATCTCGGACAGGAACGTCTCGGATTTCGTATCGCCATCGAGGACGTTGTTCTCGGACCCCTCCTCGTAGTTCAGTACGAACTGAACAGCGACGTTGGCGCGCCCCGGCCACCGCGGATCCGGCGGAGTCGCCCCGTAACCGACCATGTCTCGGGGATACGGGACGAGTGGATGCGCGAGCCGTTCGGAAGTCACGGAACAGGAGTCTCCCAGCAATCGCACGTCGGCGCCGGACTACGGCGCGCGACCTCCCACCCTGCTGGCTACGACGACCGGTCGTATGCAAATATTGTCAGCGACACACGCGCCGATCTCGTCGGCGCCCTTTTGACCCGAGAGGATCGACCGGTGGCCCAAACCGAGCTGAACCCCGCTTCGTACGACCCGGTCGAGTACACCCACGAGGACATCGCAGAGGTGCCTTCGGCCGACTGGGGCTGGAGTGGCGAGTCGAACAAGGCGATGCGCATCGCCGCCCTCGTCGTCGCCGCGATGCTGCTGTTCATGATGCACGGCAACCACCACGGATTCGTCGAGGATCTGTGGCTCATCGGCTTCGCGCTCGCACTCGTCGGCCTCGTCGTCCGCGACGTCGTCGTCAAGCGCAAGCCCCGCTAGCTGTCTCGACACGAAAGCCCGGTACGAATTCTCGTACCGGGCTTTCGTCGTTTCAGGGGCGCTCGCGTCGACCTGTCAGTTCTCGGCAGCCAACTGACCGCACGCCGCGGCGATCTCCTGTCCGCGCGTATCGCGGACGGTGCACGAGACGCCCTGTGCGATCACCCTTCTGACGAACTCGCGCTCGACGTCCTTCGGGCTCGCGTCCCACTCGCTGCCCGGCGTCGGGTTCAACGGGATCAGATTGACGTGCACACGCGAGCCGAGCGCCTTGTGCAACTTCTTGCCCAGCATGTCGGCACGCCACGGCTGGTCGTTGACCTCTTTGATCATCGCGTACTCGATCGATACGCGCCGACCGGTCCGATCCGCGTAGTAGCGGGCCGCAGACAGAACCTCCGCGACGGACCACCGGTTGTTCACCGGCACGAGCGTGTCGCGCAATTCGTCGTCGGGAGTGTGGAGCGACACAGCCAGCGTCACGGACAGACCTTCGTCGGCGAGCTTGCGGATCGCAGGAGCGAGCCCGACGGTCGACACGGTGACCGAGCGCTGAGACAGGCCGAGGCCGTCGGGCGCGGGCGAGGTGATCTTGCGCACTGCCGAGACGACCCGCTTGTAGTTGGCGAGCGGCTCACCCATGCCCATGAACACGACGTTCGAGAGCCTGCCCTCTCCCCCGTGCACCAGCCCGTCGCGCAGATCGGCTGCGGCAGAACGCACCTGGTCGACGATTTCGGCCGTCGTGAGGTTCCGGTCGAGACCGCCCTGTCCCGTCGCGCAGAACGGGCACGCCATGCCGCAGCCTGCCTGGCTGGAGATACAGAGCGTCGCTCGGTCCGGGTACCGCATCAACACGCTTTCGAGCAGCGTGCCGTCGTTGGCCTTCCAGAGTGTCTTGCGCGTGTCGCCGTCATCGCACGCGAGGTGCTTGATCGGGGTGAGCAGCGGCGGAAACAGATCAGCGCCGACCTTCTCGCGGACAGCGGCAGGCAGATCCGTCATCTTCGTCGTGTCGGACTCGAGTCGACCGTAGTAGTGGCGGGCCAGCTGGTTCGCGCGAAAAGCCGGCAGGCCGAGTTCCTTGACCGCGGCCTGCAGACCGTCCTTGTCCAGGTCCGCGAGGTGACGCGGCGGCATGCCGCGACGCCGATCCGCGAACACCAGCGGCAGCGACGGCCTCGTCTGCTTCTGGGTGTCGGATGCTGCGGAATCGTCGGCTGTCGTGGCGGAGTCACTCATAGTGTTTCCAGTGTCCCACTACTGCGCGTTCTCGCATATTCGCCGACGACCCGCAGCCCGGTTTCCGGGTGGTGACCGACGGGTAACCCTGCCATGGCACAACGCGTGCATTCGGCTTCGGCGTGCGAAAGGATCTGATCATGTCCACGACATCAGGCGACGGCAACGACGGAACATTCCCCGATACGACACCGGTACCGAGCACGTACGACGACCGCTCCCCGGCCCCGATCACGACTCCCGATTCGGACGAACACAGCGCCCCCGACCCCGAGGCGGTACGGGACACTCGCCGACCCGTCGGGAAGTCACCGGAAGGCATCGCACACACGAAAGCCGCAGCTACGTGGACCGGTTTGGTAGTCGGCGCGATCGTTCTCGTGGTTCTGCTGATCTTCATCCTGCAGAACCTCGACGCGGTTCCCGTGAACATCTTCGTGTGGACGTTCGAACTGCCACTCGGCGTCAGCATGCTGCTCGCCGCGATCGCAGGCGCCCTCGTGATGGCGCTCGCGGGCGGCGTCCGAATCCTTCAGATCAGGCGGGCAGCCAAACGCAAATAGTGTCCGGCCGCTGAACACTATGCACGCAAGGTGGCGTCCGGATTCTGAATCGATAAGGTGGGTCGTGCCCGATTTCACCGCAAGGAGCCATACGTGACCACTTTCATGGAGACACCCGTGACTTCCGGCGTTGCGCCGGAGCGTGCCCGCTCATGGCTCTTGGTCCCCGCCACCAAGCCCGAAGCCTTCACCGCCGCTGTCGAATCCGAGGTCGACGCGGTCATCCTCGACATCGAGGACGCCGTTGCTCCTGCAGCCAAACCAGCTGCACGCCGAGCCGTCGTCGAGTGGCTCGAAGCCGGAAACACCGCCTGGGTTCGCATCAACGACGCGACGACGTCGTTCTGGGCCGACGACCTTGCCGCACTGGCCGGCTTGAAGGGCCTCGCGGGTGTCATGCTCGCCAAGACCGAGAGCGGAAACCAGGTCGAGGCAACAGCGTCGCGACTTCCAGAAGGCACGCGGATCCTGGCACTGATCGAATCGGCCATGGGTCTCGAAGCAACCCCCGAAATCGCGCGCGCCGACGCGACGTTCCGACTCGCGTTCGGTAGCGGCGACTTCCGACGCGACACCGGCATGAGTGACGCACCTCTCGCCATGGCATACCCGCGTTCGCGCCTGGTCGTGGCCTCGCGCGCCGCGCGCCTGCCCGGACCGATCGACGGACCTACTCTGGTCGCCGACGACGCGATCCTGAGCCGCGATTCCGCACTGACCCTGTCCATGGGCATGACGGGCAAGCTCTGCATGCGTCCCGAGCAGGCCCCCGTCGTCAATCGCGAACTCGCACCGACGCCAGGAGACGTCACGTGGTCCAACGACACCATCGACGATCTCGGTGTCGACGGAGCAGGCGTGCGCGACGGTAGCGATCTGCCGCGTCTCGCCAAGGCATTGAAAATTCGTGAAGCGGCCGAGGTGTTCGGTATCGACGCGGGCTAGCCCCGTTCGAGTCCACTGGGCTTTTCTCGCCAGTGGACTCGGTACCGAACATCGAATCCGAGGCCAGGGATGCTCCGTGCAGCCCTGGCCGCGGTGCGTTCGGTGAACTCGATTCCCAACACGGCGCGCATGGTCTCACGGCTGTCGAACTGCCAGCGTGTGTCGACGCGTTCGAGTGCGAAACCTTGAGCCTCGAAGAAGGATTCGACCGCAGCGCAGTCGTACTTCGGCAGATCGGCTCGCATCCAGTCCCCGTACGGTGACGCCGAGACATCCAGATCGACGACAACGAGAACTCCACCGGGCCGCAGTACGCGCATCGCTTCGGTGATGCCGGGCCCGCAACCGGCACCGAAGAAGTAGGCAGTTCGGGCGTGCACGATGTCCACGGACTGCTCGTCCAGCGGTAATGATTCGGCGGATCCCTCGGCGACGCGTACGTTCGGCAACGACGCAGTCCTGTTTCTGGCCGCCTTGATCAACGGCCCATGAGGTTCCACCCCGACGACACGGGCTGCGGACGACGCGAACGCCGGAAGGTGAAACCCGGTGCCACATCCGACGTCGACGATCGTTGCACCCTCCCAGGGCGCGATACGCGCGAGAACCTCGGCGATCCGTCCGTCGGCGTCCTGAGCCCGGTTCTCGGCCTCGTACACGCTCGGCCAATTCCAGATGTTCGGACTCGGGATGACGCGCGAACCGCTCACAACAGGACCGTGAAGACCAACCACGCCACGAATGCCGACGGCAGAAGCGAATCGAGGCGGTCCATGATTCCGCCGTGGCCGGGCAGCAGAGTGCCCATGTCCTTGATCCGCAGATCGCGCTTGACCTGAGATTCGATGAGGTCGCCCAGTGTGCCCGTCACGACCAGGACGACGCCCAGCAGAATTCCGATCATCGAGTTCGCGTCGAGGATGAGCGTCACGGTGAGCAGGCATCCGATGATGCAGAACAGCAGCGAGCCCACGAGTCCTTCCCAGGACTTCTTGGGGCTGATGGCAGGCGCCATCGGATGCTTGCCGAACAGCACGCCTGCGATGTATCCGCCGACGTCCGAGCACACGACTGCAATGAGGAACACCAGGACTCGGCCGGCGCCGTCGTCGGCGAGGACCATCAGTACCGCGAACGACGCGAGCAGCGGCAGCCAACACGCGACCAGGATCGTGACCGCGAGTTCGCGGAGATAGTTCTTGGGCGCCGAACCCAGGCCTTGCTGCAACAACAGCCAGACCATGCAGGCCAACACCGTTCCCGCGGTAGCGCTGAGCACCCCTGTCGTGCCCCAGGGCCATCCGAACCAGATGATCGCCTGACCACCGAGAATAAGCGGGATGCGCGGCACGAGGACACCGGCTTCGCGCAGCCGCTTGGACACCTCGTAGGTGGCCACGGCGAGAGCCACGGCCACCACGCCGATCCAGACCAGTGGCGCGAAGACCATGATCAGGATCAGCGAGATACCGAGGCCCCCGCCGACCGCGATGGCCGCGGGAAGATTACGTCCGGCACGTCCCGGTGACTTCACGTCCGGCGGGGTCGGCGCCGAGGTCGGGGTGGACGCGGGGTCACCTGCCTCGCCGTCGGGATCGGGCGAGGCGGACTCCCGCTGTCGTTCCGATCCCACCACGCCGCCATCTCCTTGCATCGAATGTCTACGGTCTCACGCTGAACGAGGATCAGACCTCCATCAACTCTGCTTCTTTGCGCTTGACCAACTCGTCGACCGACGCGGTGTACTTGGACGTGGTCTTGTCCAACTCGTTCTCGGCGCGGACCACGTCGTCCTCGCCTGCTTCGCCGTCCTTCTGAATGCGCTTGAGCTCTTCCATCGTCTTACGACGGACGTTGCGGATGGACACTTTCGCGTCCTCTCCCTTGCCCTTCGCCTGCTTCACGAACTCGCGGCGACGTTCTTCCGTCAACTGCGGAACACCGATACGAATGAGGTTGCCGTCGTTGGTCGGATTGACACCGAGATCCGAGTTGCGGATGGCGGTCTCGATGGGCCCGAGCTGCGCGGCTTCGTACGGCTTGATGACGACGAGACGAGCTTCGGGAACGTTGATGCTCGCCAGCTGTGTGATGGGAGTCAGCGCGCCGTAGTACTCGACGACGATACGGTTGAACATGCCTGGATTCGCTCGGCCGGTACGGATGGTCGACAGGTCGTCCCGTGCAACGGTGACCGCCTTTTCCATTCTTTCCTCGGCGTCGAAGAGAGCTTCGTCAATCACGGTCTGTCCTCCATCGTCCTCGTTCGTGATCCAGCACGTTCGTGTGGTGGTCTGCGCGGGTCACGACTGCACCAGTGTTCCGATCTTCTCACCCGCGACAGCACGGGCGATGTTGCCCTGAGTCAGCAGGTTGAACACCATGATCGGCATCTGGTTGTCCATACAGAGGCTGAACGCGGTGGCGTCGGCGACCTTCAGACCCTTCTCGATGACCTGACGGTGGGTGATCGAGTCGTACATCGTCGCGTCGGGGTCCAGGCGCGGATCCGCCGAGTACACCCCGTCGACTGCCTTCGCCATCAGGAGTACCTCGGCGCCGATCTCGAGGGCGCGCTGCGCCGCCGTGGTGTCGGTGGAGAAATACGGCATGCCCATCCCGGCACCGAAGATGACGACGCGGCCCTTCTCCAGATGCCTGCGGGCTCGCAGCGGCAGGTACGGCTCGGCGACCTGGCCCATCGTGATGGCGGTCTGCACACGAGTCGCAACACCCTGCTTCTCGAGGAAGTCCTGCAGCGCAAGGCAGTTCATGACGGTTCCGAGCATGCCCATGTAGTCGGACCGTGACCGGTCCATACCGCGGACCTGAAGTTCGGCACCGCGGAAGAAATTGCCTCCTCCGATGACGACGGCGACCTGAACGCCGGTCGCGACGACCTCGGCGATCTGCTCTGCGACGTTGTTGACGACGTCCGGGTCGAGGCCCACTTGCCCTCCGCCGAACATCTCACCGCCCAGCTTGAGCATCACACGCTTGAATCCGGGGCGGTCGGTGGCGGGATCGGTCATTGCTCTCCTCGGTACTCGCCTGTCGAATGCGCACGGTGAACACGGCGCGTTCACACTGCACCGTTGCTCTCATCCTGCCTTATGGGGGCGACGTCCGACGCATCCGCCGCCGGGCAAGTCGGGTCCGTCGAAGTGGCTCCCCACACAGCAATGCCGTTCGCCCGACGGTGCAGCCGGGCGAACGGCATCGCTGGTCGATCTATCGATCCGTGTGGATCAGTTCGAGCCGACCTCGAAGCGAGCGAAGCGCACCAGAGTGACGCCTGCCTCGTCGAGGATCTTCTGGACGGACTTCTTGGAGTCCTGGACCGAGGACTGCTCGGTCAGCACGACATCCTTGAAGAAGCCGTTGACACGGCCTTCGATGATCTTCGGCAGAGCCTGCTCGGGCTTGCCTTCCTCGCGTGCGGTCTCCTCGGCGATGCGACGCTCGGAAGCGACGATCTCCTCGGGAACCTCGTCGCGAGTGACGTACTTGGCCTTGAGAGCTGCAACCTGCATTGCGGCGCCGCGAGCAGCCTCGGCTGCTGCCTCGCCCTCACCGGTGTACTCGACGAGCACGCCGACGGCGGGCGGAAGGTCCGCGCTGCGCTTGTGCAGGTAGGTGGCGACAGGTCCGTCGAAGGACACGACGCGACGAATCTCGAGCTTCTCGCCGATCTTCGCGGACAGCTCCTGCAGAGCGGTGTCGACGGTCTTGCCGTTCAGGTCGAGCGCCTTGAGTGCGTCGACGTCTGCAGGCTTGCCTTCGGCAGCAACTGCTGCGACCGAATCCGCGAACGCCTGGAACTCTTCGTTCTTGGCGACGAAGTCGGTCTCGGAGTTGATCTCGACCAGGACGCCGCCCTTGGCGACGACGAGGCCTTCGGCGGTGGAACGCTCGGCACGCTTGCCGACGTCCTTGGCGCCCTTGATGCGCAGCTGCTCGACAGCCTTGTCGAAGTCTCCGTCGGTCTCGGCAAGTGCGTTCTTGCAGTCCATCATTCCGGAGCCGGTGAGCTCGCGGAGCCGCTTCACGTCAGCGGCGGTGTAGTTCGCCATGTCGGGCGACCCTCCTGAAAATGCTGTGGGTGGGCAAAGCTTGGAACGTCACGATCCGCAGAAAAGGCCCCGAGCGGCGCGCTCACGCCGATCGGGACCTGTTCGATCATGCCTGCGGTGCGGATGCTTCTTCGGTTGCAGCGTCGGCGACGGGCGCCTCGGCAGCAGCTTCCTGCGTGGCCTCGGCCGCGGGCGAAGCCTGCGCGAGCTGCTCGAGCTCCCACTCTGCGAGAGGCTCGCCTGCGCCGACCTCGGGCTTTGCGTCGGTGCTCGTGTTCAGGCCCGCGCGAGCCTGGACGCCCTCGGCGACTGCCGATGCGACGACCTTGGTCAGCAGTGCTGCGGAACGGATCGCATCGTCGTTACCCGGGATCGGGTAGTCGACGACGTCGGGGTCGCAGTTGGTGTCGAGGATCGCGATGACCGGGATCTTCAGCTTGCGAGCCTCGCCGACGGCGATGTGCTCCTTGTTGGTGTCGACGATCCAGATGGCCGACGGAACCTTGGCCATGTCGCGGATACCACCGAGGGTGCGGTCCAGCTTGGTCATCTCACGCGTGAGCATGAGAATTTCCTTCTTGGTGCGTCCCTCGAAGCCGCCGGTCTGCTCCATTGCCTCGAGCTCCTTGAGGCGGAGAAGACGCTTGTGGACCGTCTGGAAGTTGGTGAGCATGCCACCGAGCCAGCGCTGGTTCACGTAGGGCATGCCCACGCGAGTTGCTTCAGCGGCGATGGACTCCTGCGCCTGCTTCTTCGTGCCGACGAACAGGACGGTGCCGCCGTGAGCGACAGTCTCCTTGACGAACTCGTAAGCCTTGTCGATGAAGGTCAGCGTCTGCTGCAAGTCGATGATGTAGATGCCGTTGCGGTCGGTGAAGATGAAACGCTTCATCTTCGGGTTCCAGCGACGGGTCTGATGTCCGAAGTGTGTGCCGCTGTCGAGCAGCTGCTTCATGGTTACTACAGCCATGGCTGAATAACTCTCTTTCGATTGCCGGTTGACGCAGGGTGCCGTGTGACCCCTGCCCTGGCGACCGCTGACTGCCGGACCCACTTCGAGAAGCAGGACCGCCCGACAGCCCAGTTATGCGGAGGGAGCCATCGAAATGGCCGACCACATGACGCGGACGCGCGAAGTCGACCCATGCATGCACAGGTCGCCCGGTAAGTGTACGGCTTCGCCGGCTGCATACATAACCAGGCCCGACGGTCAAGACGAATCGACAGTTGTGGATGAATTTCGGGGCTGTCCACAGTTACCGTTTCGATACTCCACGCGAGCGCCGATCAGGTGACGCTGAACACCGTGAAACGCCTGCTCTTCGTGGTCCTGCTACTGCCGATGCTCACGGTCCCCGTCTCACTCGGGGTTGCCGACGCGTCGCCGTCCGATCGCTTCGTGTGGCCGCTGACGCCGCGTCCCGTCGTCGCCGTGGCGTTCGACCCACCCGAACACGACTGGCTCCCCGGCCACCGCGGCGTCGATCTACAGGGCTCCGCCGGACAACAGGTGTCGGCCGCGGGCGCCGGGGCCGTCGTGTTCGCCGGGTCCGTTGCGGGCAAGCCCGTCGTGTCGATCGACCACCCGAACGGCCTGCGCACCACCTACGAACCCGTGGTTGCGTCCGTCTCCGTCGGTGACCGCGTCCGTTCCGGTGATCCGATCGGGGTACTCGAACCGGGTCACGCAGGGTGCGCCGACCCGTGCTTGCACTGGGGCGTGCGACGAGACCGTGACTATCTCGACCCGCTGCGATTGGTCGGCGCGACGCGCATCGTCCTCAAGCCCCTCGCTCCTGCCTGAGGACGGTCAGCGCCAGCTCGGTCCCGAATGGCGACCCGTCGCGGCCGGGAAGTCGTCGGCGACCATCGCGGCGAGTTCGACGAAGGCCGCACGGGTCTGCGGGCGAAGCAGATTCAGGTCGACGACGGCACCCTCGGCGAGATGTTCGTCGAACGGCACGACGAGCACTGCGCGGCATCGTTCGAGAAAGTGCTGTGTGAGCAGGTTCATGTCGACGGCGGACGAACCCGGCCGAACGGAACTGATCACGACGACGGTGCGCTCCACCAGGTGCCCGTACCCGTGCAGCTGCAACCAGTCCAATGTTGCTGCGGCACTACGAGCCCCGTCGACGGCGGGCGACGACACGAGAACGAGCGCATTGGCGAGCTGCAGGACGCCGTTCATCGCCGAATGCATGATGCCGGTACCGCAGTCGGTGAGAATCAGGTTGTAGTACACCTGCAGCATCTCGATGACCGATCGATAGTCCTGCTCGCCGAACATCTCCGACGCGGCCGGATCACGTTCCCCCGCAAGCACTTCGAGCCTGCTCGGCGCCTGCGACGTGTGCGCCCTGATGTCGGAGTACCGCTTGATGTTCTCCGCGTCGGCCAGCAGATTCCGCACCGTCGACGACGTCTGACGTGGAACACGCTCGCCGAGTGTGCCGAAGTCCGGGTTGGCGTCGACTGCGATGACGCAGTCCCCTCGCAGCGACGCGAACGTGGACCCGAGACCCAACGCTGTCGTGGTCTTGCCCACCCCACCCTTGAGGGACAGAAATGCGATTCGGTAGTCCCCCATCACGGGTTGCCTGATTCGGTCGACCTGGTTGCGGTAGCGCTCCTCGGCCGTCGACTCACCGGGATTGATGACTCCGCCGGTCAATCGGTGCACGCCCCGGCGCCATCCCGACGTCGACGCCCTGCGCGGCCGCTTGAGCAGAGCGTCGGGCACGAGGTCCTGGCTCGTCGGCTCGTACTGTCGACCGGCAGGCCGAGGCGGTTCCTGTGCACCTGCTGGATCTGCCCACGGCGGGGTCCAGTTCTCGGTACCTGGCGAACGCGTCGGGCCGGGCTGGCTCTGTCCTTGCGAAGCCTGCGGCACAGCACCCGCGCCGGGATCCCGATCCGGTGGCGTGTACCGCGGAGGTCGTCGATCCGGGCGTGGGGACTGCCACGGCGGAGCTTGGCGGTCGCCGTTCATCGACGCCTCGCCGGCTTGGAAAGTGTCGGCACCGAGTGGCGCAGGGCCAAGAGGGACAGGATTCGAACGAAACGGCCGACCTGGACGCACCTGATCATGGATCGACCACGCGGCTGACGTGCCTTGTGGTTGTTCGCGGTCCACGGCTCCCCCGTATACGGATTTGGTGATCGATTCGGACTTCCATACGTGTGTGCCCGACAATACTGTGCACGCGGTTTGTTTCGCCACGACGCTACCAAATACTCGTGTCCACAGCTCGACGCCGATGTCATGCTCGCGGGTGCGCTCGATCGTGGACGGAACGCAGTCGCTCCACCGAGACGTGCGTGTAGATCTGAGTCGTCGCCAATGACGCGTGTCCCAACAATTCCTGGACCACGCGCAGATCCGCGCCGCCTTCCAACAGATGGGTGGCTGCCGAATGGCGTAGACCGTGCGGACCCATGTCCGGCGCGCCGGGCACTGCGTCGAGAACGTCGTGCACGGCGGTGCGCGCCTGACGTGGATCGATACGGCCGCCCCGCCTACCGAGCAACAGCGCCGCGCCCGACCGTTCGTTCACCAGCTTCGGGCGTCCGTGCGTGACCCACGCCTCGATCGCCTGTGCAGCGGGAACGCCGTAGGGCGCCGACCGCTCCTTGTTGCCCTTGCCCAGGACCCGCACGAGGCGCCTGGCGGTGTCGACGTCGTCCATGTCGAGGCCGCACAGTTCACCGACTCGAATACCGGTGGCGTACAGCATCTCCACGATGAGACAGTCTCGCAGTGCGATCGGATCTCGTTCGGCTGCACCGGATTCGGCGGCGACGAGCGCATCGGTTGCGTGGCCTGGTTTCAGCACGGTCGGCAGAGATCTCTTCGCCGACGGTGACGACAGCCGCAGCGCCGGGTCCGTATCGATGCGGCCGGTTCGGGTCAGCCAGGCCGTCAACGCCCTGGCCGACGAAGTCCGGCGTGCTATCGACGATCGCGCCGAACCCGATCGCGCCTGCTGCGCCAACCAGGCTCGCAGCAATGTGAGATCGAGGTCTGCGACGGACTCGGAACTGCGCTCCTGCGCAAGGTAACCAAGCAGCGACTCCGCGTCGGCGGCATAGGCCCGAATCGTGTGGAGCGACCGATCCCTGCCGAGGCGGAGGTACTCCGAGTACTCGTCGAGTAGATCCCTGAACACCGGCGGCAACGCCTCGCGTCGCGCAGCTCCTGGTTCGGACATGGCCTCAGCCTGACCGTTCGACGGCTCTCGGGCAACCGGACGCGCCGACGACCCGACGTGCCCGGGTGCATCGACCCGACCGATGCTCAGCTGCTCGCGCCTGCCTCGGCCTCCGCCAGTTCGCGCTTCCACACGCGGAACGTCTCCTCGGTGCGCCCCCGTCGCCAGTATCCGGAGATCGACGCCCACTCGGCGGAGACGCCGCGTTCCTTGCGTACGTAACTGCGAAGGTTGTGCATCACCGCCTGTGCCTCTCCGTGGATGAAGACCTGCGCCTGGCCTGGCAACCATTCCGTGTTGCGCACGGCCTCGATCAACGGGGCATTGTCTCCCGCCTTGTCCTCCGCGACCTCGTTGGACGGCGCACCGCGGTGGACCCACGTGACGTCGACGACTGCGAGAGTCTCCATGTAGATCTCGTCCTTGCGATCGGCCACCTCGATGAACACCTTCGCGATCGCGTCCTCCGGCAACTTCTCGACGGCCGCCGAGATGGCCGGGATCGCCGACTCGTCCCCGGCCAACAGGTGCCAATCCGCGTCGGCGCGTGGCGTGTACGCGCCGTTGGGGCCGTACAGGCCGATGGTGTCGCCCGGCTGCGCCTTGGCGGCCCACGGGCCCGCGACGCCCTCGTCGCCGTGGACGACGAAATCGATGGCGATCTCACGGGCAGCGGTGTCGACGGATCGGATCGTGTAGGTACGCATGATCTCGTCACCCTCGGGCCCGAAGATCAATTTGACGTACGAATCCGTGAAATCGACCGGCTCGAAATCGTCGAACCCGGGGTCGCCCAGGTAGACCCGCTGCATGTGCGGTGTCAGCGCCTCGGTTCGAAGGACGGTCAGGGTCGTCTTGCGTCGTGCCACGTGGTCAGCCTTTCCGAGCTGCTCGAGCGTTGTCTGAAGTCTTTTCGAGTAAGTGTTGCCTAATCAGGCTACCGGGCGGCACACGCCGCGTGTTCGTTCACATCCTGACCACGCGAAACCACCCTGTCTCGTCGCTGGCGACGAACCCCTCCAGCTCCAGCAACGGCAGCACCGAGCGCACCTTGGTGAGCGGAAGCGACGACAGCTCGGACAGTTCCCGAGGAGACAGCGTCCCGGACGCAGGTAACGCCTCGTAGACACGCAACGCCGAGTCGGACAAGGCGTCGACGTCGCGAAACATGGACGGGCGCCCCTCGTCGACCTCGCCGACGGCACCCGCTTCGGCGACGACGTCGTGAGCATCGGCGACCAGACGCGCCTCGCCCTCGCGAATCATGCGGTGGCATCCCTTCGACGACGCCGAGGTCACCGGTCCCGGTACGGCCAGCACCGGCCTGCCGAGCTTGCGCGCCCACGCAGCGGTGTTGCGTGCCCCGCTTCTCCACCCGGCCTCGACGACCACGACAGCCGAACCGAAGCCTGCGACGAGCCTGTTCCGAGAAAGAAACCTGTGTTTCGCCGGCGTCGTTCCCGGTGCGTACTCACTGACGACAGCTCCGGACTCCTTGATGCGGCCGAGCAGACGGGCGTGTCCCGACGGGTATGCCCGGTCGATTCCACACGCCAGGACGGCGACGGTCGTGCCGCCGACGCCCAACGCGGACCGGTGGGCGGCGGCGTCGATCCCGAATGCCGCACCGGACACGATCGTCCAGCCGTCGACCGCGAGGTCACCCGATATCTCGGCGGTCACGTGTTCGCCGTACGCGCTGGCCGCTCTGGTTCCGACGACCGACACCGCACGTTCGCCGAGCGTGTCGAGCGGTTTCTTCCCGAGTACCCACAACGCGAACGGCGCGCAGTGGTCCGACGTCGTCGGCATCCCTGCGCCGTCGAAGGACAGAAACTGCCAGGTGGGCCATTCGTCGTCGTCGGGAGTGACGAGCCGCCCGCCCAACGCCGCAACCAGATTCAGATCTTCCTCCGCTGTGTCGATATGCGCGCGCACTTGAAGCCGCTCACCGAAACGGCCGTGGCCGAGCTCGATTCGTGCCTCCTCCGGCCCGGCCTCGGTGGCGAACTCGGCCAGCTCTCGATTGGGACCCTGAGCGACGCGGGACAGGTACGCCCACGCCAGTTGTCGATCACTGTGTGTCGTCATTTCGTTCCCCTGTCTCGAAAGTCGAGAGCCGCGCCGACCTCGTCGATGCCGGGCATGGTCCCGCCTGCCAGATCGCACAGCGTCCAACTGACCCGCAACGCCCGATCGGCACCGCGAGCGGTCAGAGATCCGTTTCGGAGTGCCCGCTCGATCGGGCGCACCGATTCTCGTGACAGCGTGAACTTCTGGCGCAGTGCCGGACCCGGTACCTCCGCGTTGGTGCGCCATCCGTAGTCGTGCCACCGTTCCGCCGCTGCGTCGCGCCGCGGTCACACGGGCGCGGACCACCTCGGTGGACTCACCCACTTCGTCGGTCAGTGCACCCGTCGCGATCGCTTTCATCGCGATCCTGAGATCGACCCGATCGAGCAGCGGCCCCGAGAGCTTCCCCAGATACTTGCGCCTCACCGTCGGGGTGCAAACACAGTCGGCGTCGCGCGCCGGGGCACACGGGCACGGATTCGCTGCGAGCACCAGCTGGAACCGAGCCGGGTATCGGGCCACGCCGTCGCGTCGTGCAATGCGAATCTCGCCGTCTTCCAACGGAGTTCGCAGAGATTCGAGCACCTTCACACCGATCTCGGCACACTCGTCGAGAAACAGGACCCCTCGGTGCGCCCTGCTGACCGCCCCTGGTTTCGCCATTCCAGACCCGCCGCCCACCATGGCACTGACCGTCGTCGAGTGATGCGGCGCGATGAACGGCGGCGCACTGATCAGCGGACTGTCGCCCGTCAGAGTGCCTGCGACGGAATGAATCGCGGTGACCTCGAGCGCCTCCTCGTCGGTCAGTGGGGGAAGAATCCCCGGCAGTCGCTGCGCCAGCATCGTCTTTCCGATTCCAGGTGGCCCGGTCAACATCACATGATGCGCGCCCGCTGCCGCCACCTCCAACGCCCACCGCGCCTCGGGTTGGCCCACCACCTCGCTCATGTCCGGATACACGACCGCGTCGTCCCAGACGTTCGGGATCGGACGGGTCAGATCGATCTCACCTCGCAG
Organism: Rhodococcoides kyotonense; assembly: GCF_900188125.1. Lineage (GTDB taxonomy): Bacteria > Actinomycetota > Actinomycetes > Mycobacteriales > Mycobacteriaceae > Rhodococcoides > Rhodococcoides kyotonense. The sequence continues at coordinate 506,523 of NZ_FZOW01000001.1, forward strand.
CCACCTCACGACATCCTTCAGCGATCGCGCTCCGAACACGTCCACCCCGTCGACGAGACCAGCCTCCGCGAGCGCGTGGATCGGCACCACCACCGAAGTCCATCCAGCTTTCTTCGCTGCCAACACAGCAGGCAGGACTCCCCGAATTCCTCGAAGCCGACCGTCGAGTGCCAGCTCCCCCAGGAACACCGTCCGGTGTACCGAGCCGCGCGGAATCTGCTTGTCCGCGTGCAGGACTGCCACCGCGAGCGCCAGATCGTAGACGGACCCTACCTTCGGCAGCGTCGCCGGAGAGAGCGCCAGGACGACCCGCGAATCAGGCCAAGTGCCATCCGAATTCGAGACAGCCGCCTTCACACGGTCACGGGATTCGTGCAATGCCGTGTCCGGCAACCCGACCAGATGGACACCGGGAAGTCCGCGTCCGATATCCGCCTCGATCTCGACGAGCTGACCGTCGACTCCGCTGACGGCAACGGAGAAAGCACGTCCCAGCGCCATCAGAACACCGCTTTCAGATGCGACACCACGGGGTCGCCGTCACGCGTCATCAGAATTGCGACGACGTCGAAACGCATTCGTACCCAGGGATACTCGTGCTTCTGCAGCCACGCCAAGGCCAAGGCACGGATACGTGCACGCTTGACGGGCGTCACCGATTCGGCCGGAGTGCCGTACTTGACCCCCGAGCGGGTCTTCACCTCGACGAACACCATGGTGTCGCCGTCACGCGCGACGATGTCCAGTTCGCCGTACCTGCACCGCCAATTCCTGTCGACGATCTCCATTCCGGCCTCGACCAGGAACAGTGCGGCGAACGCCTCGCCCCGAGCCCCCAACTCCGCATTCGACATCATTCCCCCAGTGATCATCGGTTCGCCGACTGCCGAACCCACTGCTCGACGATGCACTGCAGTACCGGCCGACCGAACTGAGAACGCCAGGTCGAGATTCGACCTGTGGATGGGCCAGCACCTGTGGATGAACGGGCATCTGTGCCCCCGGCCCCGTAGAACACTGTCGGAGCCGTGTGCTCACGCGGGCACTGGTCGCTCGATCACGGTCCCGGAAACGCCTCGATGCCCCGACCGAAACTCGGTCGGGGCATCGAATGTCGTGGCTGGCTGTTGAATCAGCTCAGTGCGCGGCCTCGTAGGCAGCCTGCACGTCCTGGCTTATCCGTCCGCGAGCACTGACGTCGTACCCGTTCTCGCGAGCCCACGCTCGAACGTCCTGCAAATCGACTTTTCCGCGAGCAGGTGCGGCGGAGACTTTCTTGCTTTTGCGACCGGACACCTTCTCCGCGTGTTCGATCCAGAACGCCAACTGCTCGTGCAATTCGTTCGCATGCTTCAAGTTCAGGTCGATCCGGTACAGAGTGCCGTCGATACCGAATTCGATGGATTCGCCCTGACCTTCTTTGATGACCGACCCGTCGACGTCGTCGACCATTTGGACCAGTGTCTTACGCGCCATATCCGAACCTCTAACAGTCAAGGAATGATGTATTACGTTTGTACCACCCGTAACACGGATCGGACAAAACAATCACGAAATCCACAGTTTTCTTTCAGAAACAATCATCGCAAGAATACGGCTCGATTCCGGTTTCCGATCGAGCGAAAAGTGAAGCGGCACATCGAATCGACCGAAGAAATCACTGCTGAAGAATATGCCATGCAACTTGCCCGACAACGAGACCGACAGCGGCGAGCCCGATCAATTGACCGCAGACGACCAACGTCCGACGGGACCGCCGACGTCCGAACAGATAGATCACACCGGCGACGAGCAGCAGCCACACCGTCACGGACACTGTGGCTACTCCGGCAGCCGGAGATCGGGCTTGTCGAGTTCCTCGATATTGACGTCCTTGAACGTGATGACGCGAACGTGTTTGACGAACCGGGCGGGTCGATACATATCCCAGACCCACGAGTCCGACATACGAAGCTCGAAATAGATCTCACCGTCGGCGTTGTGCGGTATGAGTTCGACCGAGTTCGCGAGATAGAAACGACGTTCGGTCTCGACGACGTAGTTGAACTGGCCGACAATGTCCCGATACTCGCGATACAGCGAGAGCTCCATCTCGGTTTCGTACTTTTCGAGATCTTCGGCACTCATCGGTTTCTTCTCATCCTCCGTCTGCTTTCGTGAACGTCAATCATCGCGCACTGCTGTCGGTGCAGTCCATCCGACCCAACACCGACGCGACCGAGTCCACTCGCCCGGCCGCGGCGGCCGAGACGTTGGCATAGGACATCCGGTGCTCGGCGCAGGGCCCCAACTCCACCATCGCCGCCGCATGCGCCCTCGTGCTGTATCCCTTGTGCACTGCGAAACCGTACCCGGGGATCGCGTCGTCCATCTCGACCATGACGCGGTCGCGGGACACCTTCGCCAGCACGCTTGCGGCTGCGATACATGCTGCGGTGGCGTCGCCACCGATGACGGGCAACGACGGGGCAGGCAACCCCGGGACCCGGAATCCGTCGGTGAGTACGTACCCCGGCGCGATCCCGAGCCCGGCGACTGCGCGTCTCATACCTTCGATGTTCGCGACATGAAGTCCGATCCGGTCGATCTCCTGCGCCTCGATGAACACCACACTCCACGCGAGCGCGAGGCGTTGGATCTTCGGGAACAGCTGCTCGCGGCGCTTCTCGGTCAGTTTCTTGGAGTCGTCGAGATCGGCGAGCGACTCGTACCGCTTGGGTCCGAGCACGCATGCCGCGACGGTCAAGGGACCTGCACATGCGCCACGGCCCGCCTCGTCGACGCCTGCGACCGGCCCGAGCCCGTGGCGATCGAGCGCCGACTCCATCGTCCGCAGACCGGAGGACCTGCGGATGACGGGACGCGGTGGCCACGGTGGCCGACCGCGGGAACGGCTCGTACTGGATCTAGCCATCGATACTGCTCTGCTTCACTGTCCCTGAATGTCCGGCGAATCGAGGGTGCCCCAGCGCGACGGCGGTAGCGCGATGACGAACGCGCGACCGATGACGTTGTCGACCGGAACGGTCCCCATCAGTTCGTCCGACACATGGAACCGGGAGTCCGCAGAATTGCTGCGGTTGTCGCCCATCACCCACAGGTTGCCCTCGGGGACGGTGACCGCGGAGAAGCATCGCCCGGACTTGATCTCGGTGTCGCACGTCATGACGTCGGGTGTGAAGGGAAAGTCCATCTGGATGTAGGGCTCGTCGAGTGGTTTTCCGTCGACCAGAACACGCCCCTGATCGTCGCAGCACTCGACGGTCTGGCCGCCTGTGGCGATCACGCGCTTGACGAGGTCGTTCTCGTCCGGTGCGACGATGCCGATCAGCGAGCCGACTTCCTCGGCGCCGCGGATGATCGCATTCGACGACCGAGTGGACACGAACTCGCTGTTCCACGAATCCGGTCCACGGAACACGACGACGTCGCCGGGCTTCGGATCTCCGAATCGATAGCTGATCTTCTCGACGACGATGCGGTCGCCGGTGCATCCGGGGCAGCCGTGGAGAGTCGGCTCCATCGACTCGGAAGGAATCAGGTACACCCTCGCGATGAACGTCTGCAGAAGAAAGCTCAGGACGAGCGCGACGAGGATGAGAATCGGCAGCTCGCGCCAGAACGAACGAGGCTTCTTCTCTCGCTTTCGGTGTACGGGTCCGTCAGCGTCGGAATCCGATGTGTCGTTCGGATCGTACGAGGAATCAGCCACGGCACCAGATTAGCCGTACCGCCGTCGATGTCGGACGGTGCATCGATTCGTTCCGACGCATGTGGTGACAGGTCACATGCGAACGGCCGTCGCGCAGCCCGGAAACGACCGACGCCGCACCTCCCCTGTCGGGGTGATGCGGCGTCGTCGAAGAGAAAGCTGGTGTCAGCGCTTTTCCTTGATCTTGGCAGCCTTGCCACGGAGATCGCGGAGGTAGTACAGCTTCGCGCGACGGACGTCACCGCGAGTCAGAACATCGATCGACGCGATGTTCGGGCTGTGCACCGGGAAAGTACGCTCGACGCCGACGCCGAACGAGACCTTGCGAACGGTGAACGTCTCACGGACGCCACCACCCTGGCGGCGAATAACGACGCCCTTGAAGATCTGCACGCGCTCCTTCGAGCCTTCGATAACCTTGACGTGCACGTTGAGCGTGTCGCCGGGGCGGAAGTCAGGAACGTCGCTGCGCAGCGACTTGTTGTCCAAGAAGTCCAAAGTGTTCATCGGTGGGGCCATCCTTGCGTTCTTCGCACGAGTAGAGGAACCGAGCGGCGCCGTGGCTGCGTGGAACTGATACAACACGGAACTCGGCTGGTTCGTACTCCGATTAGGTCTGCGCCTGGTACAGGCAACCCCACTATTGTGCCAGACAACGCCCAGCCGGCGAAATCGCCGTCACACGACGGGAGCCGCGGCCGGCCGAACCGTCCTGTCCAGCTCGTCCTCGGTCGCCGATACCGCGTGATCGATGCTCGGTTTACCCGCGATCAGGTCCTGAAGATAGATCTTCGCTCGAATCGCGGGGCGCCGGATGGTTCGTTCCCGCCGCAGCGCCCGCTCCATCTTTTTGGGCCTGCTCGTGTACCGCCACCTCGCCCACGGCGCCGCGGGCCTGCTGAGCCGCAACGCTGCGATGAACAGGATCGGAACGAAGAATAGTCCCACCAATCCGGTCCATATCTTGCCCTTCAGGACCACCACCGCACACAAACCCAAGTTCACGAATGCCAGCACGACATACCCCGCTCGCGCCCACGTGTCGTGGCTGTGTCGGATGTCGGTGACGTTCAGCAGTTCCAGCGGGTGAAAACCCAGCAACAACAGTCCGGTGCCTGCTACGGCGACGAAGACGGCGTCGACGGACGTCCTCCCCTGCTCGGACCAGTACACGTCCTGGAGATAGAAGATCAGCGCGAACTCGTCGAGCACCAACGCGGCGCCGACACCGAACAGGGCCGCGAGCGCAGCGCCCGTCTCCTGCGTGCCGTCCTCGAAGACCGCGACGAGTGCGACACCCGACACCAGCATCAACACGATGCCGAACACGACGTGATGGATGTGTTGCCCGCCGGGCGTGATGTTGCCCGGCCACCACTTCACCTGTGCCCGAATCATCCTGACACTCAGTCGAATCAACAGAAAGCCGGCGACGAAGCCCAACAGGAAACACAGAAGCGGCAGGCGGCCGTGCGCGATGATCTCGTGGTTCAACCATCTCACGGCCGCCGCAACTCCTTTCACATGTGAAAAGAGATGTTACTTGCTGAATCCCGCCTTACGGAGCGCGTCGGCCATCGATCCGCCCGCAGGTGCGCTCGCCTGACGACCGCCCCCACGGTTGTTGTCGGGGCGCCCGCCCTGCGAGCGCCGATTCTGCTGGCCGCCTCCGCGTGGCGCGTTTCCGGAGCCACCGCGCGGCTTGTCCTTCGCGGACGCACCCGGTTCGTCGTCGAGACGCAGACTCAAACCGATGCGCTGACGCGGTACGTCGACCTCCATGACCTTCACCTTGACCACGTCACCCGACTTGACCACCTCGCGCGGATCCTTGACGAAGTTGTGCGACATGGCCGAGACGTGGACCAGACCGTCCTGGTGAACACCGACGTCGACGAACGCCCCGAATGCGGCGACGTTGGTGACGACGCCTTCCAGTGTCATTCCTGGCACCAGATCCGCAACCTTCTCGATTCCGGCAGCGAACGTTGCCGTCTTGAACTCGGGTCGTGGGTCGCGACCGGGCTTCTCCAGTTCGGCGATGATGTCGGTGACCGTCGGGAGCCCGAAACGCTCGTCGGCGAACTGCTGTGGCTTCAGTCCGCGCAGCAGCGGTGCGTTACCGATGACCTCGCGTACGCCGACACCCGCGGAATCGACGATCCGACGCACGACCGGGTACGCCTCGGGGTGCACGCTGGACCGGTCGAGTGGATCGTCACCGTCCTGAATCCGAAGGAAGCCCGCGCACTGCTCGAATGCCTTGGGCCCCAACCGTGCGACGTCCTTCAGCTTGGAGCGGGACGTGAACGGCCCGTTCTGGTCGCGGTGCGCGACGATGCTCTCCGCGAGCGAACCGGCGATGCCGGACACGCGTGACAGAAGCGGCACCGATGCCGTGTTTACGTCGACGCCGACGGCGTTCACGGCGTCCTCGACGACGGCACCGAGTGAGCGCGCGAGCAGGGATTCCGAGATGTCGTGCTGGTACTGACCGACACCGATGGACTTCGGGTCGATCTTGACCAGTTCCGCGAGTGGGTCCTGAAGTCGCCGAGCGATGGAGACGGCACCTCGAATGGACACGTCCAGATCGGGGAGCTCGCCCGACGCGTATGCCGACGCAGAGTAGACCGACGCTCCTGCCTCGGACACCACGATCTTGGTCAGCCCGGCAGCCGGGAACTTGGCGATGAGATCGGCGGCGAGCGCATCGGTCTCGCGTGACGCCGTGCCGTTTCCGATGGCGATCAGCTGAACCGAATGCTTGGAGGCGAGTGCGGCCAGCGTCGCGATGGCCTGATCCCACTTGCCCTGGGGCTTGTGCGGGTAGATCGTGTCGTAATCGACGACCTTGCCGGTCGAGTCGACGACGGCCACCTTGGTACCGGTACGGAAGCCGGGGTCGAGGCCCATCGTCGCGCGGTTGCCTGCAGGCGCGGCGAGTAGCAGATCCTTGAGGTTCGATGCGAAGACGTCGACGGCGTCCTTCTCTGCGGATTGACGAAGTCGCATTCTGACGTCGATCGCGAGCGTCACGAGCAGCTTGGTGCGCCACGCCCAGCGGACGGTGTCGAGGAGCCATCGATCGGCGGGCCTACCGCGGTCGGCGATGTCGAACGCGGTCGCGATACGGCCTTCGTACACCGTCGGCACACCGGGAGGCGTCTCTTCGCGTTCGGGCTCGAGACCGAGCGAGAGCACCTCTTCCTTCTCACCGCGTAGCGCCGCGAGAATGCGGTGCGACGGCAGAGACGTGAAGGGTTCCGAGAATTCGAAGTAGTCGGCGAATTTGGCGCCTTCGTCTTCCTTGCCCTTGCGCACGGTCGAGACGAGTTGGCCACGCGTCCACATCAATTCACGCAGTTCGCCGACGAGGTCCGGATCCTCGGCGAACCGCTCGACGAGGATGGCGCGTGCACCGTCGAGTTGCTCGGAGTCGTACGACGCGGGATCGGTGGTCGGGTCACCGATGAGCGCGTCGGCGACCGGCTCGTGGCCTGCCTCGCGCGCGATCTGTGCCTTGGTCCGACGCTTCGGCTTGAACGGCAGGTAGATGTCCTCGACGCGTGCCTTGGTCTCGGCCAGCATGAGTGACTGTTCGAGTGCATCGTCGAGCTTGCCCTGTGAGCGAATCGATTCGATGACCGCGTCGCGTCGCTCGTCGAGCTCGCGGAGGTACCTCAACCGCTCTTCGAGCAGGCGCAACTGCGCGTCGTCGAGCATGCCGGTGACTTCCTTGCGGTACCGAGCGATGAACGGCACGGTCGAACCGCCGTCCAGCAAGTCCACGGCAGCGCTTACCTGACCTTCGGAAACGTCGAGTTCCTCGGCTATGCGCTTGTTCACAGTTTTCAGAGCAGTCGTCACGGCGCACGACCCTACAGCTACTGTGGGACACGTTCACCAGTGACCAGTGCAGGAGACCTTCGATGTCCAGGCCTATGCAAGTCCTGGCACTCTCGTGCTCGGCCCTGCTCGCCGCGATCGCCATTCTCGTCTCGGGGTGCGATGTTCCGGAGGATTCCGGGACGACCGGGACGACAGCAACTGTGTCGTCGCCGTTCCCCGACACCGAGACGGTCCAGGACCTCGCACTCGATTCGCGCATCCCCGCGGCCGTCGCATCGGCCGCCGGGCGTGGCGCGGAGATCTCGTTCGCCGTTCTCGACCGACGTACCGGTGCGTACTACGCCAGTGGCGACACCACTCAGGTCGAAACCGCGTCCGTCTCCAAACTGTTCATCGCCGACGAGGTCCTCCACGAAGCCAACATCGCCCAGGCTCCCGTCGCCGAGGAAGACTTGACGCAGCTGAAGGTCATGCTGAAGTCGTCGAGCGACGACGCAGCGAACTATCTGTGGAACGAGTACGGCGGCAACGACATCGTGCTCCGGGTCGCCGAACGCTACGGTCTGGCAGCGACGTCGCCTCCGTGGGACGGTCTGTGGTGGAACACCATGACGACGGCAGCCGACATCGTCGGTTACTACACCAAGCTCGTCGACGGCACCGGCGGCCTGTCCCCCGCGTCGACCTCGACCATTTTGAGCCTTCTTCGCGAATCGGAGCCGGTCGCCACCGACGGCTACCACCAGCATTTCGGGATCGTCGACGGCCTTCCATCCGAACCGGTCTGGGCGGTCAAGCAGGGGTGGATGTGCTGTATCGCGGGCCGGTGGGTTCATCTGTCGACCGGAACAGTCGGCGAAGACGACGAATACGTGATCGCGTTGATCTCGCGCGAAGAGGTGCATTACGACGACGATTGGGAGCACTACCCCGATACAGCTGTCGTCGACGTCACCGATGACAGCAGCGCGCAGCACGCACGTGACACCATCACGGGCGTCGTATCGATGCTGTTTCCCGACGGCCGCGTCGACTAGAAGTCGACGCGGTCAGTCGAGCAGATCCGGCCGGCGTTCCTGGGTTCGACGCACCGACTGTTCCGTGCGCCACGCGGCGATGCGTGCATGGTCACCGGACAGCAGGATGTCCGGCACGTCCAGATCACGCCAGCTCACCGGGCGGGTGTAACTGGGGCCTTCGAGGAGGCCGTCGGAGAACGAATCCTGTTGGTGCGACTGCTGATTCCCGAGAACGCCCGGCAGCAGGCGCACAACCGCCTCGCTCATGACGAGAACGGCAGCCTCACCGCCGATGAGAACGTAGTCACCGATGCTGACTTCCTCGACGCGAACCCGTCGCGCGGCGTCGTCGAACACGCGCTGGTCGATACCTTCGTAGCGGCCACACGCGAACACGATGTGCTTCTCCTGCGACCATCGCTCGGCCGTGCGTTGCGTGAACGGAACACCGGCAGGGGTCGGGACGACGAGCAGTGAGTCCTCGGTGAGGACATCGTCGAGCGCAGGACCCCAGACCGTCGGCTTCATGACCATCCCCGGCCCACCGCCGTACGGCGAATCGTCGACGGCCTTGTGCACGTCGTGCGTCCACGAACGCAGGTCGTGGACGTTCACCGATACAAGGCCCTTGTCGATCGCCTTGCCCAACAAGGCGGTTCGGAGCGGGTCCAGATATTCGGGAAAGATCGTGACGACGTCGAGTTGCACGAGTTCTACTCCGGATCCAGAAGACCCTCGGGCGGATCGATCGTCACCGTTCGATCGGCGAGGGACACCGACGTGACGATCGCCGCGACGAACGGGACGAGTATTTCCGCTCGGCTTCCGTCGGAGGGTCGGATCGACAGCAATTCGCCTGCGGCAGAATGCAATACCTCGCGGACGGTACCGACGACGGTATCGTCGGTGAGCTTCACGGTCAGACCCTCTAGTTCGTGGTCGTAGAACTCGTCGGGATCGTCGGACGAATCCAGATCTTCCGAGTCGACCACGAAGAGCGTGCCGCGGAGCGCGTCGGCGGCGTCTCGGGAGTCGATTCCCTTCAGGCGCAGCAAAAGCCGCCCGGAGTGTTCCCGGGCGGCTTCCACCGTGTATGCGGTCGCGTCCGTGGTCGCCCGCGGCTTGCGGCCGTGGATCACGGTACCGACGGCGAAGCGCTCGTCGGGTTCGTCTGTGCGAACCTCGACGACGACCTCGCCTCTGATGCCGTGCGCTTTCGCTACACGACCAGTTACAAGCTCCATGTGAAGTGCGCTACTGATCCGTGTCGACGACGTCGACGCGGATGCCGCGGCCACCGATGCCGGAGACCAACGTGCGCAGAGCTGTTGCCGTTCGACCACCGCGACCGATGACCTTGCCGAGATCGTCGGGGTGCACGTGTACTTCCACGGTGCGGCCACGACGGCCGGTGATCAGTTCGACGCGGACGTCGTCAGGATTGGCGACGATGCCGCGAACGAGATGTTCGACGGCATCGGCGACAACGGCACTCACTTCTCAGCAGCCTCGGCGGCCGGTGCTTCTGCGGTCTCGGCTGCAGCGTCGTCGGCCTTGGCCTCGTCCGCCTTCGGAGCCTTCTTCTTCTTGGCCGTGGTGGCGTCGCCGAGCGGCTCGGCGTCGGCCTGAGCCAGCGCAGCGTTGAACAGGTCCAGCTTGGACGGCTTGGGCTCGGCGACGCGGAGGGTGCCCTCGGCGCCGGGGAGACCCTTGAACTTCTGCCAGTCACCGGTGATCTTCAGCAGTGCCTCGACGGGCTCGGTCGGCACAGCGCCGACACCCAGCCAGTACTGTGCACGCTCGGAATCGATGTCGATGACGCTCGGCTCTTGCTTGGGCTCGTACTTGCCGATGGTCTCGATCGCACGGCCGTTGCGGCGTGTGCGAGAGTCGGCGATGACGACGCGGTAGTGCGGGGTGCGGATCTTACCGATGCGCATGAGCTTGATCTTGACAGCCATGAAAAGTAGAGCCTTTCGAGTTGGTCACTTCGCAATTCGGCGGTGTGCGTGGACCGCACACCCGGTTTTGCGTTGATGGGGTTGTCGTGACCGCCGTGCGGTACGGAACCGGAGACGGGCGAACAGCTGATCATTCTGCCAGACGGGGGCCATCGGCAGTTAATCGGCAGTACACACGGCCGTCGACCAGCCCGGAATCGCCGTCAACGCTGTGGAACACCACGCAGAACGGTGACGTCGGGGTTGGACAACACCTCGGGCGACGTTCGAGGATCCACCGAATACACCAGCAGGTCCGCAGGCGCACCGTGCTCGAGCCCTGGCCATCCGAGCCACGACCGCGCCGTCCAGCTCGCGGCTCCGAGCGCTTCGGTCGACGTCATACCGACGCCGGTCAGTGCCTGGACCTCGTCGGCGATGCGCCCATGGCGGATCGACCCGCCTGCATCGGTACCTGCGAAGATCGCCACTCCCGCGTCGTGGGCGCGGCCGATGGTCGACTCGACGCGGGCATGCAGATCCCGCATGTGCCTCGCATAGATCGGATACTTCGTCGCCGACGCCGCGATGTCGGGGAACGTGGCGATGTTGACGAGCGTCGGCACCAACGCCGTCTGATGCTCGACCATCATCTCGATGGTCTCGTCCGTCAGACCGGTGCCGTGTTCGATGCAGTCGATGCCCGCCGAGATCAACCCGGGCAACGCGTCCTCCCCGAACACGTGCGCCGTGACGCGGGCGCCCTCCGCGTGTGCGGCGTCGATCGACTCCTTCAGAATCTTCTCGTCCCACAGGGGCCTCAGATCGCCGACACTGCGGTCGATCCAGTCGCCGACGAGCTTGACCCAGCCGTCACCGAATCGCGCTTGCTGCGCAACGGCTTCCGGTAGCTGCGACTCGTCTTCGATGTCGATCGCCAGCCCGGGAATGTAGCGCTTGGGCGACGCGATGTGACGCCCGGCGCGAATGATGCGCGGCAGGTCGTCGTAGTCGTCGAGCGCGCGGGTGTCGACGGGCGAGCCTGCATCACGCAGCAACAGCACGCCGACGTCGCGTTCGATCTTCGCCTGCTCGATCGAGCCGGCGAGATCCTCGTGCCCACCGCCGTACTTGATGCCGACGTGACAGTGCGCGTCGACGAGACCAGGAAGGATCCAGCCGCCGTCGCACAACACGGTCGCGTCGGCGATCGGTTCGAGGGAAATTCTGCCGTGATCGATCCACAGTTCGGTCGGTTCCTCGGACGGCAGAACGCGACCTCGAACAGCAAATGCGGGCACGGCGCCTCGACTACTTCTTCGGCAGCTTCAGCTGCGACAGGTCGATACCTTCGAGCCCGGGCGGCATCTGGTCGAGCCCCTTCGGCATCCCGGACAGGTCGGGCATCCCGGCAGGCATACCTCCCGGCATGCCGGGGAAACCGCCGCGGATCTTGGGCTGAGTCGGGCCGCGTCCGCCCTTCTTGCCTTTCTTGCCCTTCTTGTTCCGAACCTGCTTGCGCGCGCCGGGCATGCCCATGCGGCCGGCCATCGCCGACATCATCTTGCGCGCCTCGAAGAAGCGGTCGACGAGCTGGTTGACGTCCGAGACCTTCACGCCGGAGCCGTTGGCGATGCGGAGGCGTCGCGACGCGTTGATGATCTTGGGATCGTTGCGTTCCTGCGGCGTCATGCCGCGGATGATCGCCTGAACGCGGTCGAGCTGCTTCTCGTCGATGTTGGCCAGTTCCTTCATCTGGCCTGCACCGGGAAGCATGCCGAGCAGGTTGCCGATGGGCCCCATCTTGCGGACGGCCATCATCTGCTCGAGGAAGTCGTCGAGCGTGAGCTGGCCGGACCCGATCTTGTTGGCCGTCGCCTCGGCCTGTTCGGCGTCGAAGTGCTGTTCGGCCTGTTCGATGAGGCTGAGAACGTCGCCCATGCCGAGGATTCGGCTGGCCATGCGGTCGGGATGGAAGACGTCGAAGTCCTCGAGCTTCTCACCCGTCGACGCGAACATGATCGGTTCGCCGGTCACTTCACGGACGCTGAGCGCCGCACCACCGCGCGCGTCGCCGTCGAGCTTGGTCAGGACGACGCCGGTGAAGCCGACCCCGTCGCGGAACGCCTGAGCCGTGCTGACGGCGTCCTGGCCGACCATCGCGTCGAGGACGAACAGTGTCTCGTCCGGCTGGACCGCGTCACGGATTCCCGCGGCCTGGTTCATCAGTTCGGTGTCGATGCCGAGACGACCGGCGGTGTCGACGATGACGATGTCGTACTGCTTGCTGCGGGCCTCGGCGACACCGGCACGAGCGACCTCGACGGGGTCGGCCGCCGAAATGCCGAGTTCGTTGTCGCCGCCGCCGATGGACGTACCCGGGTGCGGTGCGAACACCTGGGCACCCGCGCGCTCACCGACGATCTGCAGCTGACTCACGGCACCGGGACGCTGGAGATCACACGCGACGAGAAGAGGCGTGTGCCCCTGATCCTTGAGCCATTTCGCGAGCTTGCCCGCCAACGTGGTCTTACCGGAACCCTGCAGACCAGCCAGCATGATGACCGTCGGGGCGGTCTTCGCGAACGTCAGTCGACGTGTCTCCCCACCGAGAATCCCGACCAGTTCCTCGTTGACGATCTTGACGACCTGCTGCGCCGGGTTGAGAGCGCCGGATACCTCGGCGCCCTTGGCGCGCGTCTTGATGCGCGTGATGAACTCGCGCACGACGGAAAGGGCGACGTCGGCTTCGAGCAGCGCGAGCCGAATCTCGCGAGCCGTCGCGTCGATGTCTGCACCGGAGAGACGACCCTTGCCACGCAGGTCCTTGAGGGTCCCGGCCAACCTGTCGGAAAGGGATTCGAACACCGATTGCACTCCTGAGCCGATAGCGAATGGGGCCTTGTAAGTCGAGTAGAGCAGGCTCCAGACTAGCGCCCGATACCGCGCCCCGTCGTCGGCGAGGCCTCTCGCCGAGCGACGTTACGCGCTACGTGCTGCGTCGCTCCAGGTCACCGACACGCCGCGGGTGGTCAACCATTCCGCAGGATCGACCTTCACTCCGCTGGGGTCGTGTACCTCGAAGTGCAGGTGTGGACCGGTCGACTGGCCGCGGTTGCCCACGGTTGCGATCTGCTGCCCCGCGGTCACCTGCTGGCCCTCGGCGACCGAGTACGCGTCGACGTGTCCGTAGACCGTCTCGGTACCGTCGGCGTGCAGCACCTTGACCCAGAGTCCGAATCCGGACGCGGGCCCGGCAGCAGTGACGACACCGTCCGCAGCCGCGAGCACCGGAGTCCCGATGGGAGCGGCCACGTCGAGCCCACCGTGGTGTGCGCCCCACCGCGAACCGAAGCTCGACGTCAGGACACCCGACACCGGTTGCACGGCACGCTCTTTCAGAGGCTGGAGCCCCTTCAGCAGGTCCTGCGCTGCAGCCCCGACGTCGGGAAGCCCGAGCGCCGGAAGCTGTGACGTGTCCGGGATCTCGATGCCCGGCGGGAGTTCGAAGTTCTCCGGCAATGCAATTCCGGTCGGAAGCTCGAAGCCGGCAGGCAGCAGATTCTGCGGGAGCTCGAACGGAACCGCCGTCACCGGAGCCGGCGCGGGAACCGGTGCCGCAGAAGCGGTTCCGGTGCCCATCTGCGCAGCTCCCGCGACGATCGCGCCCGTCGCGGCGACGATGGTCGCCGCCCTGATCCCCGAATCGTTGGAGTCTTCCTTCGCCCTGTGTCGCCCACGTGGTGTGTTCGCGTTGTTCTCGGTCGGAACATAGATGTTCGACCGCCGGTGGGATCCCACAGTGTCTACCTCATCAGTCGTCGGCGTGCGCCCCCGAGCGACTCGGCGCCCGGACCCGCTTTTCGTCTGCTGCGGAGAAACGTAACAAAACGATCTCGCGCGCAAACACCGTAACCGAATCTTTATGAAACTTCACAAGGACGCGCGGGGCGTTACGTCCCTTCGGGCTTCTCCGGTGGCTTGGGAGGCTCAGGAGCTGGGACGACGGCGAGAATCGCTTCCTCGATCTCCTCACGTGTCGCACGGCTGTCCGACCCCGTCAGGTCGATACAGAACGCGTCGACGACCGAAGTACCGAGTGTCGACACCCGCGCCCACCGAACGTCCGCCCCGAGTCTCTCCAACTCACTCGCCAGACGACAGAGCAGCCCGAGCCGATCCTCGGCGCGGAGTTCCAGGACGACCTGTCCCGGCTCGGTCCCGTCGAACCACAGCACGCGAGGAGGCGCCTGTGCGTACTGCACAGGCACGGCCGAACCGTCGTCGTCGTCCAGGACCGGCGGCCGCGCATGGAGTTCCTTGGCGTCCAGCATCGCGACGAGATCGAGTTCCCCTGCCTGCGCCCGAATCAGTTCCTGACGGAGCAGGCCCGCCTGCGGCGGTGCTCCGAACAGAGGAGCCACGGCGAACGAGTTGACCGCCGAACCGTCGTGGCTGCCGAGCGACGCCGACAGCACCCGCAACGAGTGCAGTGCCAGGACTCCCGCGGCGTCGGACAGCAATCCCGGGGTATCAGGCGCGACGACCGTCACGACGAACGTGTGCGAACCGTCGGTCGGCTGGAGGTCGACGTGCACGCCGCCCTTCTCCGCCAGCGCCACATGTGCAGGATCGAGCGGGTCGGGCACCGGCAGCGTCTCCCCTGCCATGACCATGCGGCAACGCCGGACGAGTTCCCGAATGAGCGACGCCTTCCAGTCGCCCCACACACCGGGCCCGGTAGCCAACGAATCGGCTTCGGCGAGTGCATGCAGCAATTCGAGAAGCACAGGGTCCGCACCGAGCGCCTCGACGACGGTCTGCACGGTGACAGGGTCGTCGAGATCACGCCGCGTTGCGGTGTCGGGCAGCAGCAGATGATGGCGCACCATCGACGTCAACAGAGCTACGTCCGACGGCCACAGACCCAGCCTGTTGCCGATCTGCGTCGCCAACTCCGCGCCGACGACGCTGTGGTCTCCCCCGCGTCCCTTGCCGATGTCGTGGATCAACGCGCCCAGGACGAGCAGGTCCGGCCGCGCCACACGGGTCGTCAGCGCCGACGCGTATGCCGCGGTCTCGACGAGATGTCGATCGACGGTCCACGTGTGGACCGCATCGCGAGGCGGAAGGTCGCGGACCGCGCCCCACTCGGGGAGCAGTCGTCCCCACAGTCCGGTTCGATCGAGCGCTTCGATCGCCGGGATGGCTCGTCGTCCGGATCCGAGAAGAACCAATAGGTCGTTGACTGCCTCTTTCGGCCACGGCTCGCGCAGCTCGGGCGCGCTGTCCGACAGACGATTGAGCGTCGACGCCGACATCGGCATCCCGGTCTGGGCGGATGCGGCCGCCACACGCGTGATGAGTCCCGGGTCCTTGTTCGGACGAGCGTCCCGTGCGAGGACGACCTCACCTGCATGTTCGACGACGCCCTCGTCCAACGGCCGACGCACGGGCACGCGCCTCAGTCGCGACAGACCACGCCGCGGCAACGAATTGCCGGCCGTACGAAGTCCGACGTCGACGGAATAGCTGATGGTGCGTGCGGAATCGCTGAGCACACGGGCCAGGTCGAACCGATCTCCGATCCGCAGCGCGGCACCGATCTCGTCGGCGTCCTGCGCGCGCAGCTGATCCCGAGCGCGTCCGGCGACGCGGTGCAGTTCCGTGCGGACGTCGAGCATCCTCGAATGCGCGAACGCGAGTCCGCCGCCCGGCGACTGTGGCCCGAGCCCGGGCATGCCGTCGGTCAACTGTGCGATCGAGAGCGCGTCGAGAAGTTGGACGTCGCGCAGTCCGCCGCGTCCGCTCTTGAGGTCCGGCTCGGCGCGGTGCGCGATCTCGCCGCTACGTGACCACCTCGACTCCGTCTGCGTGATCAGTTCCTCGAACCGTGAGCGAATTCCGGTACGCCATTCGCGGCGTACACCACCGATCAGCAGGTTGCTCAGCTCGACGTCACCAGCGATGTGGCGAGCCTCCAGCATCCCGAGCGCGGCCGTCATGTCGGTCGACGCCACCTGGAGGGCCTGCGGCACCGTGCGCACGCTGTGATCGAGTTTGATGTGGGCATCCCACAGGGGGTACCAGAGCTTGTCGGCGACATCGGACACCAAAGCGGGGTCGATGTCGTCGTGCAGAAGTACGAGATCGAGATCGGAGTACGGAAGCAGCTCGCGACGGGCAAGCCCTCCGACTGCGACGATCGCGAATCCCGAATCGGGTTTGATACCGAGTTCGGCACCCTTCGTGGTCAGCCAGAACTCGTGGAGGTCGACGAGCGCCTGCCGGAGCGAGGGCGCATCGAGCCTGCGATTGCGTGTTCCCCCGTCGAGCAGCTGTTTGCGTGCTCGTGCCAGGTCTGCCGCTGCATCGGAACTCTTCGTAGCGGACGGCCCAGAGGCCGAAGGCCCCGACCCCGCAGCGTGTGCTGCAGAGCCGGGGCCGCCTGCCCGCGACCCGGTGGGGTCAGAGCGCATCGGCGCCACGTTCTCCGGTACGCACTCGGATGACCGAGTCGACCGGCGAAACCCAGACCTTGCCGTCACCGATCTTGCCGGTACGAGCGGCTTCGACGATGACCTCGACGACCTTCTCTACCGCAGCGTCGTCGACGACGACCTCGACGCGTACCTTGGGCACGAAGTCGACCGAGTATTCGGCGCCACGATAGACCTCGGTGTGGCCCTTCTGACGTCCGTATCCCTGGACCTCACTGACCGTCATGCCAAGCACACCGGCCTGTTCGAGCCCCGTCTTGACGTCCTCCAACGTGAACGGCTTGACGATTGCCGTGATCAGCTTCATTTCTGCTTCCCTTCACAAGCTCTTTTCGGTGCCCGGTTGCATGCGGAGCGTTCATCGCTCCTATCTCTACCTTGTCAGGCGAAGTCGTACGCCGTCTCAGCGTGCTCGGCTTCGTCGATACCGTTCGCCTCTTCTTCGGCCGACACCCTCCAGCCGAGTGGCTTGAGAGCGAAGGCGATCACTGCTGTGACGATGGCAGTGAACACCAGTGCGAACAGAGCGATGACGATCTGGATCACGAGCTGCTTGTAGTCACCGCCGTAGAACAGTCCGGTCTCGGATCCGAGGAAGCCGATGCCGATGGTGCCCCACAGGCCTGCGACGAGGTGCACGCCGACGACGTCGAGCGAGTCGTCGTAGCCGAACTTGAACTTCAGACCCACTGCGAGAGCAGACAGAACACCTGCGATGACACCGAGGATCATCGAGCCCACAGGGGTGAGCGAACCCGCGGCCGGTGTGATGGCCACGAGGCCTGCGACGATGCCCGACGCAGCACCGAGGCTGGTGGCGTGTCCGTCACGAATACGCTCCGTGATCAACCAGCCGGCGATAGCAGCGGCCGTGGCAGCCGTGGTGTTGACCCAGGCGAGTCCGGCGGAACCGTCGGCAGCGAATGCCGAACCTGCGTTGAATCCGAACCATCCGAACCACAGGAGAGCAGCGCCCAGCATGACGAAGGGCAGGTTGTGCGGACGGAATGCGATGCGGCCGAATCCTGCGCGCTTTCCGATGATCAGAGCCAGAACCAGACCGGCGATGCCTGCGTTGATGTGGACGACGGTGCCACCGGCGAAGTCGATCGGCTCGACTGCGGCAACGAGCCCGCCCTCACCGTCGTCGACGGTGCCGAAGATCTTGGCAGCGAGGCCGTCCTCTGAACCGGAGAGAAGTCCACCGCCCCAGACCATGTGTGCAAGGGGGAAGTAGGCCAGCGTGACCCAGATACCCGCGAACACGAGCCACGTGCCGTACTTGACGCGGCTCGCGATCGAGCCGCTGATCAGTGCGACGGTGATGATCGCGAAGGTGACCTGGAATCCGACATCGATGATGTTGGCGTATCCGGAGGCACCGGCGATGTAATTGCCGTCGGCATCGGTGATCGAGTCCTTGAGTCCGAAGAACTCGAAGGGATTGGCGAAGATGCCGCCGATGTTCTCGGTGCCGTACGACATCGACCATCCCCAGAGGAAGTAGATGATCGCGACGACGGCCATCGACCCGAACGACATCATCATCATGTTCAGCACTGACTTCTGCTGAGACATGCCCCCGTAGAAGAACGCCAGTCCTGGCGTCATGAGCAACACGAGCGATGCTGCGATCAGCATCCAGGCCGCGTTGCCGGAGTTGGCCAACATATCCTCGGGACTCACGTACACCCTCCTTATCCGTACGCACCCGTTGGTGCGCGGTCTGGACAAAGAGTGGTTTCCATAAGTTTCATCGGTGACACTCCGGTGTTTCGCTCATGTGAACGGACGGCCGGAAACTGTTGCCAGTTCGTTTCGTCCAGGCGATTCGTCTTTTCGCCTGTTTTGGTTTCGCTCCGAAAATGGGTGGAAACGGGCACGAACCGGACACACGATCACGCCCTGCCGACGTCCATGGCAGGGCGTGATCCGGGTCGGAGAAACTCCTCAGCCGAGCAGCGCGTCCACGAACGCGCCGGGCTCGAACGGCGCGAGATCGTCTGCACCCTCACCGAGGCCGACCAACTTGACCGGAACGCCGAGCTCTCGCTGGACCTGGAAGACGATTCCGCCCTTCGCGGTGCCGTCCAGCTTGGTCAACACGACACCGGTGATGTCGACGACCTCGGCGAACACACGGGCCTGTGTCAATCCGTTCTGTCCGACGGTGGCGTCGAGCACCAGCAACACGTCGTCGACGCGCGCTCGCTTCTCGATGACGCGCTTGACCTTGCCGAGTTCGTCCATCAGGCCGGACTTGGTGTGCAGTCGACCGGCGGTGTCGACGACGACGACGTCGACTCCCTGCTCGATGCCCTTCGACACCGAATCGAAGGCAACGGCAGCAGGGTCGGCGCCTTCCTTGCCTCGAACGACATCGGCTCCGACGCGCTCGGCCCACGTCTGAAGCTGGTCGGCTGCAGCAGCACGGAACGTGTCCGCTGCACCGAGCACCACCCGACGTCCGTCGGCGACGAGCACCCTGGCCAACTTGCCGGTGGTCGTCGTCTTACCGGTGCCGTTGACACCGACGACGAGGAGAACCGCGGGGGTCCCCTCGTGCGGCAACGCCCTGATCGACCGGTCGAACTCCGGGTGCAACTGCGCGACGAGGACCTCACGCAGCAGCGCCCGTGCGTCGGCCTCCGTTCGGATGCTGCGCGACGCCATCTGCGCTCGCAGTGTCGTCATGATCTCGGCGGTCGTCGACGACCCGATGTCGGCGATCAGAAGAGTGTCCTCGACCTCTTCCCACGAATCCTCGTCGAGGTCACCGCCACCGAGCAGGCCGAGAAGACTCTTGCCGACTGCGGACTGCGACCGGGACAACCGGCCGCGAAGGCGATCCAACCGTCCGTCGGTCGGGGCAATCTCCTCGATGACCGGCTCGGGTGTGGGTTCCGGCTCGAGCTCAGGAGCCGGCTCGGGTGTGGGTTCCGGCTCAGGCTCAGGTGTCGGCGCAGGTTCGGGTGTCGGTGCGGGCTCGGGTGTCGGTGCGGGCTCGGGAGTGGGTTCCGGTGCGGGCTCGGGAGTCGGCTCCGGTGCAGGCTCGGGGGTGGGTTCCGGTGCAGGCTCGGGCGTCGGGGCCGGCTCGGGCGTCGGCTTCGGTTTCGGGGCCAGTTCCGGTTCCAGTGTGGCGCTGCCTTGATCGACAGCGCTGCCCTGACTGAACGAGAAGCCGCCACCCGCCTTGTATCCACCCGATCTGTCCTTGGGGGTTTCCTCGACGGCCTGGGTGTCCTTGGGCTTCAACGACACCCGGCGCCTGCGGGAGAGGACGAACCCGGTGACGAGCACGACGAGCAGAATGGCCAGAACGGCCGCGACGACGATCCACGCTTGGGTACTCACGGAGACCATCCTGTCACGATGTGTGACCGCTCTCGCCTCGGTGGTGTCAGCTCAGCGGCGCCGACGCGGCGTCCACCGCCTCGTCGTCCTCGACCGTTGCACTACCGATCGTTTCCACGCGATCGCGGTTCAATCGCTGGGAGATCACGGTCGTGATGCCGTCGCCGCGCATCGAGACACCGTAGAGGGCGTCGGCGACCTCCATCGTCGGCTTCTGGTGGGTGATGACGATGAGCTGCGACTTCTCGCGGAGCTGCCCGAACAGCCCGATCAGCCGACGCAGATTCGTGTCGTCGAGTGCTGCCTCGACCTCGTCCATGACGTAGAACGGGGACGGCCGCGCACGGAAGATCGCGACGAGCATCGCCACTGCGGTCAGCGACTTCTCTCCACCGGACAGGAGCGACAGCCGCTTCACCTTCTTGCCGGGCGGTCGCGCTTCGACCTCGATGCCCGTCGTCAGCATGTCGTTCGGCTCGGTGAGGATGAGTCGCCCGTCGCCGCCGGGGAACAGCTTCGCAAAGACCTGCGTGAACTCACGCTCGACGTCGAACCATGCCTCGGTGAACAGCTGCAGAATGCGATCGTCGACGTCCGCGACGACCTCGAGCAGGTCCTTGCGGGCAGACTTCACGTCCTCGAGTTGGGTGGAGAGAAAGTTGTATCGCTCTTCAAGCGCAGCGAACTCCTCGAGCGCCAGAGGATTGACCTTGCCCAGCGTCGCGAGGTCTCGCTCGGCCCGTTTCGCGCGCTTCTCCTGCGTCGCACGGTCGAACGGCATCGGCGCAGGTGCGACGACCTGTTCGCCGCGTTCCTTCGCTGCTTCGTACTCCGTCATCTCGAGCTCGGTCGGCGGCAACGCCACGTCCGGTCCGTACTCGGCGATCAGGTCGTCGAGCCCGATGCCGTGTTGCTCGAGAATGGTCGCTTCGAGCTGTTCGATGCGCAGCGCGGCCTGTGCACGCGCAACCTCGTCGCGATGCACTGCATCGGTGATCGACGCCAGCTGCGCCTGGAGTGCCCGAACCTGTTCTTTGACTCGTTCGAGTTCTGCCGTCGTCGTGGCCCGCTGTTCGGCGAGTTCGTCGCGACGCGACGCGGCCTCGGCAACGACGATCGCCAACCGTTCGGCGACCCTCTCGCCTGCGGAGGCGACTGCCTCGGCTACGGCGGCAGCATGACGACGGGAGGCCATCTCGCGTTCGGCGCGGGCGCGGGCCTCGCGCTCGGCACGCGCCGCACGACGCAGTGAATCGGCTCTGCCGCGCAGAGACTGTGCGCGTTCCTCGGCGGTGCGGACGTTGAGTCGGGCCTCGACCTCGACGGCCCGGACTTCGGTCAACGCCGCGGCCGCTGTTTCCCGCGCGAGGGTGGAATCGGACGAGTCGGTGTGCCCTTCCATACCCGACTGCTCGTCCTCCGCGAGACGGAGACGCTCTTCGAGTTCCGCCAACGCGCCGAGTGCTTCTTCCCTGCCGGTTTCGGCGGCGGCGCGCTGTTCGGACAGGCGGGTCGACTCGGCGTGCGCCGAACGGGCCAGCTGCCCGAGCCTGCCGAGTTGTTCGTAGACCGCCGCCATCGCAGCGTCCGATTCGTTGAGTGCCGCCAATGCCTGTTCGGCGGATTCCTTACGGTCCGCCTGCTCGGCGAGTGCGCCGGACAAGGCGGCTTCGAGCTCGGCGGACCGGCGTTCGGCCGCGGCGAGCTCGACGGTGGACGTGTCGATGGCTGCCTGGACCTCGAGTGTGCTCGGCTTGCGATCCGAACCACCGGTGACCGATCCTGCCTCGACGAAGTCTCCCTCTGTGGTGACAGCCCGGAGACCGCGCGCGGACGCGAGCAGCGTCGCCGCGTCGTTCAGGTTGTCGACGACGGCGACGTCGCCGAGCAACGTGACCATCGATTCGGCGAGCGAGTCGGGGAAGGACACGACGTCGAGCGCCCAGCGTGCACCAGCGGGCAGCGCGACAGCGCGCTGCGGCGCGGAGGCGGCCGAGCCGTCGAACACGATCGCTGCTCTGCCCCCGTCGGCGTCGCGCAACGCGCGGACGGCGTCGCGCGCGCTTCCGAAGGAATCAGCGTGGGCTGCATCGGCGACGGGACCCATCGCGACGGCGATGGCGACGTCGTATCCGGGCTCCACGGTGATGCGCTCCGCGAGCAGACCCGACAGACCGGGCTGCCCGTGCTCGACGAGCCAGCCCGCACCGTCCTTCCGTTCCAGACCCATCGTGAGCGCCTCGATGCGGGCCTGGAACGACGCGACCTTCTTGCCCGCGGTTCGATCCTCGTTCTGCAGCTCGGTCACCCGAGAATCCGCATTACGCAATGCAGCAACGGCGCGTTCGTAGTGGGTGTCGAGACTCAGTTCACTGGCGTCGAGGCCCGATATCTGGTCCTGCACGCTGTCGAACTCGGCCTGTGCGACATCGCCACGCTCACGCGCTTCGTCGATGGCCACCGACAACCGGGCGACCTCGGCGTCGATGGACTCGACCTTGGTTCGGAACGTCTCGACCTGGCCCGACAGACGGGCGAACCCCTCACGACGGTCGGCGACGGCCCGCACCGCAGCCATGTGGGCGCGTTCGGCCTCCGCCGCGGCGGACTCCCGTTCCATCAACTGCTCGCGTGCCGCCTCCAGCGTCTCGCGGGCGATCTCGACCGCCTCGACGAGTTCCATCTCTTCCTCGGCGACGCGCTCGGCCTGCTGCTCGAGCTCGTCCGGATCCTGGCCGCGGCCCGTCGACGGTGCACTGTCGAGATGACGTGCGCGTTCCTTCGCGATCCTGATGGTGGCGTTGACGCGTTCTGCCAGCGCCGACAGTTGAAACCAGGTCTGTCCCGCTGCTTCCGCGCTGGGCGTCAGACGCGCGACGGACTGTTCCAGTTCGCCGAGTGCGACGTTGCCTGCTTCGAGGGTGTCCTGCACGACGGCGTACTGCTCGCGCTGTGTGGCCTCGTCCTGTTCCTGCGTCGCAAAGGCTTCCCGACGCGCAACGAGGTCGTCGGCCGCCAGACGCAGCCTCGCGTCTCGCAGATCCGCCTGCACGGTCTGTGCGCGGCGGGCAACTTCGGCTTGTCGCCCGAGCGGTTTGAGTTGACGGCGGAGTTCGGCCGTCAGATCGGTGAGCCGCGCGAGGTTGGCCTGCATCGCGTCGAGCTTGCGGACGGCTTTCTCTTTGCGTTTGCGGTGTTTGAGAACGCCCGCGGCTTCCTCGATGAAGGCACGCCGGTCCTCGGGCCGCGACTCGAGGATCGCAGCGAGACGACCCTGACCGACGATGACGTGCATCTCGCGTCCGATACCGGAGTCGCTGAGCAGTTCCTGGACGTCCATCAACCGGCACGAGTTGCCGTTGATCTCGTACTCGCCTGCGCCGTCACGGAACATGCGGCGGGTGATCGAGACTTCGGTGTAGTCGATCGGAAGCGCACCGTCGGCGTTGTCGATGGTGAGCGTCACCTCGGCACGGCCCAGCGGCGCGCGTCCCGACGTGCCGGCGAAGATGACGTCTTCCATCTTTCCGCCGCGCAGCGCCTTGGCGCCCTGCTCCCCCATGACCCAGGTGAGAGCGTCGACGACGTTGGACTTGCCGGATCCGTTGGGGCCGACGACGCAGGTGATTCCCGGTTCGAAACGAAGAGTCGTCGACGAGGCGAAGGACTTGAAGCCCTTCAGCGTCAGACTCTTGAGATGCATGGCGATTGAGATTACCGGGTCGGTCCGACCTAGTCGTTCGACACTCCAGGACCGGACGCGACGCGTCAGCGCTCGACGAACCCCGTCAAGCCGCCCCGCGGCGCATCCCACGACTCGACGACGAGCGTGACAACGCCCGGGGTACTGCCCCCGCGCAACAGTCCCAGCAGCTGTTCGAGGCGGTCACGGTCGCCCTCGGCGACGACGAGTACGCGACCGTCGGCATGGTTGGTGGCGTGCCCGACGAGACCGAGTTCGAGGGCACGAGACCGAGTCCACCACCGGAAGCCGACGCCTTGGACCGACCCGTGGACCCAGGCGGTCATTCGCACGTCGCTCACGCCGTCGGACCCGGAGTGAGTTGCCGAACGGAACCGTCGAAGCTGGTGGCGTACAACGCGTCTCGATTCCACCCCGGCCCACCGAACTCCACGGACGACGTCAGCGGCAGACCGGTTCCGACGACACACGACGACCCGGATTCCGGATCGATACGCAGGACACGGCCTGCAAGGTTCTGCGCGAGGTAGATCTGCCCGTCCGGTCCCACGGTCAGGTCGTCCGACGCCGTGACCGGGCCGAACCCGTCGACCGGAATTCGACGTGCCTCGCCACCGAGGTCCTCCGAATCCAGCACGGTGACGGCGAGTTCGGGTTCGAACGTGTTCGACACGTACACGGCGGTGCCGTCGGTCGCGATCCCGTTGGCGCTGCCGAGGTCGGTCCTGACGACGCGCGACGAGTCGCCGTCGATGCGAGTCAGCCCGGACTGTGCGCCGACGTTGCGGGTGACCAGCATGTCCCCGTCGTCGAGCAGCACGAGACCGTTGGGCATCACGAGGTCGCGCGCCACCGTCGCACGAGCACCGGACGTGAGATCGACGGTCTCGACCGACCCGTCGGGGATGTCCAGCGCGCCGGAGACGAATCCGTTGCCGGTGGTGAAGTACAGAGTGTCTCCACGGACCGCGAGCCCGCCCGGCGACGCCACGTCCGGTACGACGACCGATCGCTCACCGTCCGGTGTCAGCCCGCGGATACTGCCAGTGCCGAACAGCGACGTCTCGGACAACAGCATCGTGCCTCGGTCGTCGAACGCCAGGTTCTCGAGCGTGCCGAAACCGGACGCGACGGTCGAGGTGGTCCACGGCGTGCAGTCGGGCGTCGCCGATGCCGCCGGAGCCCCCACGATCAGCACCCCACATGCCACGACCGCCACCCCGAGCGCTCCCCCCGCCCTCACGTCAGGCGTCCGTGACGACGTCGAGCGTGACCTCGGTACCGGCTTTCAGCGTGCGCCCGACCGTGCACACCTTGTCGACAGCACGCGTGACGACGGTCAACAGCCGCTGCTGGGCGTCGGCATCGAGTTCGCTGAGATCGAGTTCGAGGATCTCGTGGAGTGCGGGATACACCTCGTTCTCACGATCCGCAGCTCCCGACACTCGGACGGTGGCGTCGTAGTTGTCACCGAGTCGACGCGACAGTGGAAGGTCCGAGCTCATACCGGTGCAGGCGGCCAGCGCGATCTTCAACAGCTCGCCGGGCGTGAAGACGCCGTCGACGGATTCGGAGCCGATCAGAACCTCGGCTCCTCGGGAACTCTTGCCGGTATACCGGCGGGTGCCTGTGCGTTCGACCCACAGCGATGTCGGAGTGCTCGTCTCTGCCATGACAGCAGAGTCTAGAACCCGGACGCTCAGCGCAGGTTTCTCGGCCTCGGCTGGCATTTCGGGCAGCTGTACGACGACCGGTTCATGAACTTCTCACGCCTGATCGGGGCACCGCATCGCGAACACGGCAGGCCTTCCTGTCCGTATGCGTCGAGAGACCGATCGAAGTAACCGGATTCTCCGTTGACGTTGACGTACAGGGCGTCGAACGAGGTACCCCCTTGTGCCAAGGCTTCCCCCATGACCGCGTGCACCGCCGTCAACAGTCGCCGCAGTGCAGGGCGGGTCAGCGTCTCCGCGATACGATTCCCGTGAATCTTGGCTCGCCACAAGGCTTCGTCGGCGTAGATGTTGCCGACGCCCGACAGCACGGTCTGGTCCAACAGAGCGCGCTTGATCTCGGTGTGCTTGCCGCGCAACACCTCTACGACGGACTCCGCGTCGAACAGTGGGTCGATCGGATCACGTGCAATGTGCGCCACCGGTTCCGGGACGATGGACCCGTCGACTTCCTCGAGACCGGCCAGCGCCCATCCGCCGAAGGTGCGTTGATCGACGAACCGCAGGTCCGCCCCGGAATCGAGATGCGCACGAATGCGGAGGTGCTTCTCGTCGGGGACGGTCGGCGGCTGCACCAACATCTGCCCACTCATACCGAGGTGTACGACGATCGCGACATCGAGTGGTTCGAGCGGTAGCCACAGGTACTTGCCGCGGCGCTCGGCGGACGCGATGCGGCGACCGCGCAACTGCGCCGCCAGGTCTCGGCCACCG
This sequence comes from Rhodococcoides kyotonense, assembly GCF_900188125.1. Taxonomy (GTDB): domain Bacteria; phylum Actinomycetota; class Actinomycetes; order Mycobacteriales; family Mycobacteriaceae; genus Rhodococcoides; species Rhodococcoides kyotonense. The sequence goes on from NZ_FZOW01000001.1 coordinate 533,050, forward strand.
GCGAAATGCCGTCGCACAGCGCGGGGATGGAGAACGTCGACCGAGTCGATTCTGGAACCGACGACGTGCGCTTCGAGTCCGAGGCGAACCACCTCGACTTCGGGAAGCTCAGGCATCCACGCTGCCCGGCGGGAAGTCGGACCCACTCGCGCTGCGTGTGGATGTCTCACCTTCGGTGTCGGACAGGGCATTCCACGCCGTGCTCGCGGCCTTCTGCTCGGCTTCCTTCTTGTTCCTACCGATTCCGACTCCGAGCGCATGGCCGCCGACGAGAACCGTTGCGGTGAACTCCTTGTCGTGATCCGGTCCGGTGGACGTGATCTCGTACACGGGAACACCGAGCGACTTGACGGCCGTCAGTTCCTGAAGACTGGTCTTCCAGTCGAGCCCCGCACCGAGACGCGGTGCGCGATCGAGAAGCTCAGCGAACAGCCGAGACACCACCTCGCGGGCGACGTCGATTCCGTGCTGCAAGTGAATGGCGCCCAGAAGCGATTCCATCCCGTCAGCGAGGATGCTGGGCTTGTCGCGCCCACCGGTCTGCTCCTCACCCTTGCCGAGCAGCAGGTGCCTGCCGAGACCGCCCTCTCCGAGTCCACGTGCCACTTCGGCGAGAGCGTGCATGTTCACGACACTGGCACGGATCTTCGCGAGTTCGCCTTCGGACTTGTCCGGATGCACGGCGTACAGCCGCTCGGTGATCGCGAGTCCGAGAACCGAATCGCCGAGGAACTCGAGCCGCTCGTTGGTCGGGAGACCGCCTTGCTCGTACGCGTACGAGCGGTGCGTCAGCGCCAATGTGAGCAGCGAATCGTCCAGTACAACGCCAAGAGCGGCGAGGAGCGACTCTCGGTCGTCCCCGCCGCTGCCGGCTGTCGAGCTGTTCTTGTAGGTAGAACTGCCCTTGTTCGTCACAATTCGTCCGATCCTGGGATCAGACCGCTGCTGCTACCTGGCGACCCTTGTAGGTGCCGCACGACGGGCACGCGATGTGGGGCAGGGTCTTCTCACCGCAGCCACGGTTCGGGCAGGTGACGAGGGTGGGCGCAGTGGTCTTCCACTGTGCACGACGCGACCTCGTGTTGGAACGCGACATTTTGCGCTTCGGGACAGCCACTTCTACTTCTCCTCGGCTTCGTTGTTCACAAGTTCTGTGCTCGGTTCTGAGCCCACGCCAAATTTGGCTGCAAGACCAGCCCAGCGAGGATCCAGTATGTCATGACTGTGCCCGGATTCAGCAATCGCCAGGCGAACGCCGCATTCGGGGCACAATCCCTCGCAGTCTTCGCGGCACAGAGGATAGAGCGGAAGCTCCAATCCGACCGAGTCCACGATGACTGGTTCGAGGTCGATCCGATCGTCGACGACGCGATGAATCTCGTCCTCGTCGGTCGTTTCTTCCGTCACGCTGTTCGGGTAGGCGAACAGCTCGGTGAGGTACATGTCGACGTCACCGGTCAACGGCTCGAGGCAGCGGGAACATTCTCCCGTGGTGTCTGCACGAACGGTGCCGGTGACGAGAACGCCCTCGGACACGGCTTCCAGCCGGAGATCGAGCTCGACGGGTGACCCCTCGCCGATCGCGATCGAGTCCAGCCCGATCCGCGAAGGTGCCGCGACCGTCCGCTGGATCTGCTTCATCGACCCGGGTCTGCGACCCAGGTTGTCGATATCCAGCACGAAACCCGCGTCCGTATCGGGACGGGGGGTACTACGACGGGTTGACACAGCAAATCTTCCTGCTCGATGACGGATGTATGCGCCGATCACGGACTCGACTGGTCGAGGCGTGCATCAGGCAACCACACAACGATACGCATACACGCATACGGGAGCAAACCACCCCGCTCCCTCACGAAGCGGGAAGGCTACGAGCGACGCGACCGACGGAAGTCGTCGGAAGGATCGCTGCCATAGTCCGGTACACCCGAGCCGGTGCGGAGCTGCTGCCGCCCGCGGCCGACGGACCGGATGGTGCCGGTGAGGAATTCCTCGAATTCGGCCAGTTTGGTGTCGACGTAGACATCGCATTCGCTGCGCATCCTGTCCGACTCGGCGTGGGCCTCGTCGATGACGCGCGCCGACTCGGCATGCGCTGCCTGCACGACCTCGGTCTGCGCGACGAGGCGGGCCTGTTCGGCCGTGCCCTCGGCAACACTTCGGTCGTACGCGGCCTGGCCGGATTCGATCATGCGATCGGACTCGGTCCGCGCGCGCGTCGTCACTGCCTCGTATTCACGATTGCCGTCCTCGACGGTGCGCTCTGCGGTATCGGTGGCGTCGTCGACCAGCTGTTCGGCGTGTGCCTTGGCCTCGGCGACCATCCGATCGGCCTGGGCCTTGGCGTCGGACAGAATCCGGTCCGCCGAGTCCCGAGCGTTCTCGACGGTGTCCTGCGCCTCCTGATTGGCCGACGTGACCGTCTTGTCGGCCGTGGCACGTGCGTCGCCGACCAGCTTGTCCCTGTGGTCGAGAACATCCTGTGCGTCGTCGAGCTCACCCGGGATGGAATCACGGACGTCGTCGAGCAGTTCCAGCACGTCGCCACGCGGAACGACGCATCCGGCTGTCATCGGGACACCGCGCGCCTCCTCGACAATGGCGACGAGTTCGTCGAGCGCCTCGAATACGCGATACACCGGTAACCCCAATCGTCGAACCGAAAGAAAGATCGAGCGCAGTCCAGTTTGCCTGGTGATCGCCGCCCGTGTGCGACGCGCGTGCGGTGTGTCGGATCGAGCGGTCTGCTACTTCTCCGCGTTGCGCTCGGCGATACGCGCGAGAAGGCGTGAATGCACGTTGGCGGGAACCATGTCCTCGACGTCGCCGCCGAACGTCGCGACCTCCTTCACGAGCGAACTCGACAGGAAGCTGTACGTCGGGTTCGCTGGAATGAACAACGTGTCGACGCCGGACAGTTTCTGGTTCATCTGCGCCATCTGCAGCTCGTAGTCGAAGTCGTTGGCACCGCGCAGGCCCTTGACGATCGCCGTGAAGCCTTCCTGGCGCGCGTAGTCCACGAGCAGTCCGTGCCACGACGAGACGCGGACGTTGCCGAGATGCGCCGTCGCTTCGGTCAGAAGTTCGATTCGTTCGTCGACGCTGAACAGTCCGCGCTTGTTCTTGTTGATCATCACCGTGACGATGATCTCGTCGAACTGCGCTGCAGCCCGGGTGATGACGTCGAGGTGACCTTCGGTCACGGGGTCGAAGGATCCAGGGCAGACAGCTCCAGTCATGAATCAGGACGCTATCACCGAGAACGAATCAGTCGACGGTCGACGCGGACGCGCTCGCGATCTCGATGCGGGTCTCGCCGTACTTCTTGACCTTCTCGGGCACGAGCCCGTCGGGCCACGTCGTTGCGGGCGACCGAGACGAACGCTCCAGTACCACAACGGCTTCCGGGGCGAGCCAGCCGCCGGCCAGCAGGTCGCGCAGCATCTTCTCGACGGCGGATTCGGTGACCGCATACGGAGGATCGGCCAGTACCAGGTCGTACCGGCGGTCGGCGGGCGCGGACAACACGGCGGACACCGGCGCACACCGCACGGTCGCACCTCCGAGCCCGACACCGCTCACGTTGTCCCGGACGATCGACGCCGCGCGTGCGTCCGATTCGACGAGGAGCACCGACGACGCCCCGCGCGAAAGCGCTTCCAGCCCAAGGGCTCCCGAGCCTGCGAACAGATCGAGCACGACGGCGCCGTCGAGATCGAGCCGGGAGTCGAGTGAGCTGAAGAGCGCCTCGCGGACACGCTCCGACGTGGGACGTGTACCGCGAGGCGGGACCTTCAGCCGCCTGCCCCCTGCGATGCCTGCGACGATCCGAGTCATCTACAGGAGCTTACTCATTCGGACGCCGAGCCCTCCTCGCCCGAACCGGTGCCGATGACGAGCAGGAGATCGCCGCCTTCCACCTGCTGCACACCACCGATCGCGAGCCGAGCCACTGTGCCGCCCTTGGGCGCGGTGATCGCCGCTTCCATCTTCATCGCCTCGATCGTCGCGACGACGTCACCGGCCGCGATCTTGTCGCCCTCGGACACCGACAGGGTGACGACACCGGCGAACGGCGCGGGCACATGGCCGGAGTTGGAGCGATCGGCCTTCTCGACCGTCGGCACCTCGCTCGAGATCGACCGGTCTCGGACCGACACCGGCCGCAACTGCCCGTTGAGAATGCACATGACAGTACGCATTCCACGCTCGTCGGCGTCGGAGATCGCTTCGAGTCCGATGAGCAGCTCGACGCCCTTCTCGAGCCGCACGCGGTGTTCTTCGCCCTGCCGCAGACCGTAGAAGAATTGGTTCGCCGACAGTTGGGTCGTATCCCCGTACTTCTCCCGATGCGCCGCGAGCTCCGCTGTCGGGCCGGGGAACAGCAACCGGTTCAACGTGTCTCGACGCTGCGCCGACGTACCGTCGAGTGCCTTCTCGTCGTCGGACGAGATCGGAGTCACCGGCTTCGGCTCACTGCGGCCCTCCAGAGCCTTGGACCTGAGCGGTTCCGGCCAGCCACCGGCAGGCGTGCCGAGTTCACCGCGCAGGAACCCGATCACCGAATCCGGAATGTCGAACTTCGACGGGTTCTGCGCGAACTCGTCGGCCGACGCTCCTGCACCGACCAACGACAACGCCAGATCGCCGACGACCTTGCTCGACGGCGTCACCTTCACCAGACGGCCCAACATACGGTCGGCGGCAGCGTAATTGGCCTCGACCGTCTCGAACCTGTCGCCGAGGCCGAGTGCGATGGCCTGCTGACGCAGGTTCGACAACTGCCCACCGGGGATCTCGTGCGTGTACACGCGCCCGGTCGGAGCTGGGAGTCCGGACTCGAACGGCGCGTACACCTTTCGCAGCGCTTCCCAGTACGGCTCCAGATCGCACACGGCCTGCAGATCGAGACCTGTGTCGCGCTCCGAGTGCGCTGCAGCAGCGACGATCGCCGACAGCGCGGGCTGCGATGTGGTGCCTGCCATCGCTGCGCTGGCACCGTCGACGGCGTCCGCGCCCGCTTCCCACGCGGCGAGGTACGTCGCCAACTGCCCACCCGGGGTGTCGTGCGTGTGCACGTGTACCGGTAGGTCGAAGTTGGACCGCAACGCCGTCACCAACGTCTTGGCCGCAGGTGCACGCAGCAGACCCGCCATGTCCTTGATCGCGAGCACGTGTGCGCCCGCGTCGACGATCTGCTCGGCGAGCTTCAGGTAGTAGTCGAGCGTGTACAGCGTCTCGTTCGGGTTCGACAGGTCGCCGGTGTAGCTGAGCGCGACTTCGGCTATCGCCGTACCGGTTTCACGTACCGCATCGATCGCCGGGCGCATCTGATCGACGTTGTTGAGCGCGTCGAAGATGCGGAAGATGTCGATGCCGGTGTCGGTCGCCTCGGCGACGAAGCTGCGCGTCACCTTCTCCGGGTACGGGGTGTACCCCACGGTGTTCCGACCGCGCAGCAGCATCTGCAGCGCGATGTTCGGCACCGCTTCACGCAGCGCCGCCAGGCGCTCCCACGGATCCTCGTGCAGGAACCGCAGCGCCACGTCGTAGGTCGCACCGCCCCACGCCTCGATCGACAACAGCTCCGGCGTCGTGCGGGCCACGTAGGGCGCGACCATCAGCAGACCCGACGTCCGCACTCGCGTCGCGAGCAACGACTGATGCGCGTCGCGGAACGTCGTGTCGGTGACACCGAGCGCCTTCCGGTTGCGCAGATCCCGGGCGAATCCCTCGGGCCCGAGTTCGAGCAGCCGCTGCCGGCTGCCGTCCGGAATCGGCTTCGAGAAGTCCACCTCAGGGAGCTTGTCCTGTGGGTACACCGTCGAGGGTCGCTCACCGTGCGGCTTGTTGACCGTCACGTCGGCGAGGTAGGTGAGGATCTTCGTGCCGCGGTCACCCGACGTACGCGAGGTCAGCAACTCGGGGCGTTGTTCGATGAACGACGTCGTGACCCGACCCTGCGTGAAATCCGGATCGACCAGAACCGCCTGCAGGAAAGGAATGTTCGTCGCGACACCGCGGATACGGAACTCGGCAACCGCACGACGCGCACGCGCCACCGCCGTCTCGAAGTCGCGTCCGCGACAGGTGAGCTTGACGAGCATCGAGTCGAAGTACGCGCCCACCTCGGCGCCCAACGTGGTGCCTCCGTCGAGGCGCACACCGGCGCCGCCCGGCGTGCGGTAGGCGGTGATGCGGCCGGTATCGGGGCGGAATCCGTTGGCCGGATCCTCGGTGGTGATGCGGCACTGCAGGGCTGCGCCGCGCAACACGATCGTGTCCTGGCTCAGACCGAGATCGGCGAGGGTCTCCCCCGACGCGATCCGCAGCTGCGCCTGCACGAGGTCGACATCCGTGACCTCCTCGGTGACGGTGTGCTCGACCTGGATACGCGGGTTCATCTCGATGAACACGTGGTTGCCGCGGGTGTCGAGCAGGAATTCCACCGTGCCTGCGCACGAGTAACCGATCTCCTTCGCGAACGCGACGGCGTCGGCGCAGATCTTCTCGCGCACGCCTTCGGGAAGGTTCGGGGCGGGAGCGAGCTCGATGACCTTCTGATGGCGACGCTGCAGACTGCAGTCACGCTCGAACAGGTGCACCACGTTGCCCTCGCCGTCGGCGAGGATCTGCACCTCGATATGCCGCGGATCGATGACGGCCTGCTCGAGGAACACGGTCGGATCACCGAACGCCGACTCGGCCTCACGCGCGGCGGCCTCGATCGACTCACGCAGCTGCGCAGGCTCGGCGACGCGCCGCATTCCGCGGCCACCGCCGCCCGCAACGGCCTTGACGAAGACCGGGAACGTCATCGACTCCGACGCCGCCACCAACTCGTCGACGTCGCTCGACGGCTCTGAGGACGCGAGCACCGGCAGGCCCGCACGCTTGGCTGCGGCGATGGCCCGGGCCTTGTTGCCCGTCAGCTCGAGCACGTCCGACGACGGACCCACGAAGGTAATGCCTGCTTCGGCGCACGCGGCAGCCAGGTCCGGGTTCTCCGACAGGAACCCGTATCCGGGGTAGACGGCGTCGGCACCCGCACGCTTCGCGGCGGCAACGATCTCGGACACGGTCAGGTAGGCGCGAACGGGGTGACCCTTCTCGCCGATCTCGTACGCTTCGTCGGCCTTCGTTCGATGGACCGAGTTACGGTCCTCGAACGGGAAGACGGCCACTGTCGCGGCACCCAACTCGTACGATGCGCGGAACGCTCGGATGGCGATCTCACCGCGATTGGCAACCAGAACTTTGGAGAACATTCGCTCAACCTACCGCCGCCGAACGCCGTCGATGTGATGCCTGTCTCGAGATGTGAGACAAAAAGACCAAAACTTGTCTCTGAAACGGTGCAGAGGCGATCTACTGCGTAGTCAGGACTTGGCGAGGTAGTCGATTCGGTCCGATCTCCACGCCGATTTCATCATCGTGGTGATGCCGGGGCTGTTCTCGAGTGTCGGGTCGACGGCGAAGAGCGAGCGCGCACAGTCCTGGGCGTCGGCGATGACGTCCTCGTCGTCGAACAGCGACAGCAGTTTCAGGCTACTGACGGTGCCGGACTGTGCAGCACCGAGGATGTCACCCTCACGTCTGGTGGCGAGGTCGAGCTTCGCCAGTTCGAAGCCGTCGTTGGTCGATGCGACCGAGTCCAGCCTCTGCGCCGTCGGACCCATCCCACTGAGCTGCGTGATCATGATGCAGAGACCCTGATGTCCGCCTCGCCCGATACGTCCGCGCAACTGATGCAGCTGGCTGATACCGAATCGATCGGCATCGACGATGACCATCACCGTCGCGTTCGGAACGTCGACACCGACCTCGACGACCGTGGTGCAGACGAGGACGTCGATCTCGCCGGAGTTGAAATCCTCCATCGCGGCGTCCTTGTCGTCGGACGGCATTCGCCCGTGCAGAAGCCCGACGCGCAGGTGTGCGAGAGGACCGTTCCGCAGCATGTCGAACATCTCGAGCGCGGCTTTCGGCTTCGGCAGGTTGTCGCCGCCGTCGGGTGCATCGCTCTTGCGCTGCTTCTTGTCGGGCTTGTCCTCGTCGTCGCCGATCCGCGAGCAGACGACGTACGCCTGCCTGCCCTGCTCGACTTCCTCGACGATGCGCTCCCAGGCGCGATTCACCCAGCCCGGCTTGTCCTTCGACGACACGACGTTGCTGATGATCGGCGCGCGTCCCTTCGGCAGCTCGCCGAGTACGGATGTCTCGAGGTCTCCGAGCGATGCCATCGCGATGGTGCGTGGAATCGGTGTGGCCGTCATCACCAACAGATGCGGGCTGGTGCCGTCACGTGCTTTGGACCGCAACGCATCCCGCTGTTCGACGCCGAACCGATGTTGCTCGTCGACGACGACCATGCCCAGATCCATGAATTCGACGCGGTCCTGGATGAGCGCGTGTGTACCGATGACGATTCCGGCGTCGCCGGTGACCGCGTCGAGCAGAGCGGACCTCTTGGCCGCCGTCGACATCGATCCCGTGAGCAGGGCGACTTTGGTCGCAAACTCGTGTGAGTCGAGCTCGCCGGCGGTGGCGAGCGACCCGAGCATGGTTCTGATGGAGCGAGCGTGCTGTGCGGCGAGTACCTCCGTCGGCGCCAGAAGTGCACATTGGTGACCCGCATCGACGACCTGCAACATCGCCCGCAGCGCCACGACGGTCTTGCCGGAACCCACCTCGCCCTGCAGCAGACGTGACATCGGGTGTCCCTGCGACAGGTCGGCGGAGATCTCCTCGGCGACCGTCGACTGCCCCGCGGTGAGTGTGAACGGAAGGCGACGTTCGAATTCCGCAGCGATTCCGTCCGCGCGTGGCGGACACGGCTCCGCCGTGCGCGCCTGGACGTCCTGTCGTCGTGCGGCGAGTACCAACTGAACGGCCAGCGCTTCGTCGAACTTCAGGCGTTCTCGCGCCTGATCCTTCTCGTCCGCCGTCTCCGGGAAGTGGATCCATCTCAGTGCCGTATCGAGGTCGACGAGTCCGCGTTCTGCCAGGACGGCGGCAGGAACCGGGTCCGGGGTCGGGTCGAGTTGGTCGAGAACCTGCCGCACGCAGCGCATGAACGTCCAACTCTCGACGTCTTTCGCGGCGTGGTAGATCGGCACGAACCTGCGGTCGAACACCGTCATGTCGACGCTGCCCGACGAGTCGACGGATCCGCGCGCCAGGCCGGCGAGGGTTCCGCCGCCGACGATCCGACCTGCCGGGACGACGGCGCCGTCCTCGTCGTCACCCCCGAGCAGCACGTAGCTGGGGTGCGCGAGATTCCATCGCCTACCGAAGTATTTGACCTTCCCGGAGAACATTCCGCGGCGCCCGGGCTTCAGCACGTTCTTGAGCTTGTGCGGATTGAAGAAGCTGGCGTCGACCTGCAGGCCGTCGGCGGCCAGCGATACGGCCAGGAACTGCCCCTTGCGCACCTTCATCTGACGCATCGTCGCCGACGAGATGGTCGCGACGATGGTGATGTGCTCGCCCTCGGGTGGCTCCTTCTCGCTCAGCTCACCGCCGTGTGTCATGTACCGATGCGGGTAGTGGCGCAGCAGGTCCTCGACGGTGTGGATGTCGAAGATCTCGCCCAGCGGCTCGGACACCTTGGCCCCGAGCACGGTGTCGAGCCGATCGGAAAGTACTGCCATGGTCCCTTCGCTTACGTCATTCGATACCGAGTTGAGCGAGGTCGTCCGTCTGACCTCCCTGATAGACGACCACCTCCACGGCCGGGTAGCGGCGTCGTACGTGATCGGTCAATCGGTCACCCAGGTCGTCCGGCGCGGCACGGCCCATCAGCACCGTCACCATCTCACCACCCACCGACAGAAGTTGATCGAGCAGGTCGCGGCCTGCGGTGACTCCGTCGGGACCGATGACCACGACTTCGTGCCCGACGAGACCGAGACCGTCGCCGGGCTCGCACGTGCCCACCCACGTGAGCGACCGCTCCTCGGCATGACGCAGCGACGCCCACCTGGTGCCCGCGGCAGATTCCGACATCGCGAACGCGTCGTCGACGGCCGCACGAGACGGATCGTGCACCGCGAGCGCCGCAAGCCCCTGCACCATCGATCCCGACGGCAACATCAGAACGTCCTTGCCTGCAGTGCGCGACGCGATACTGACGTGCACCAGTTCCTGTGCCGTCAGGGCCCCGTTCGGGAGCACGAGCACCTCGCGATGCGGTGACTCCACGATCGCGGCACACAATTCAGCAGGTCCGACACGCGTGGTGTCGGAGCGCAGAACCGTCGCACCCTCGTCCAGGTACAGCCGTTCGGCGCCGTCCCCGGCCACGACCGCCAGGATGTCGCGTCCACCCGAAGTGCGTGAGCCGGAGCCGACGGCATGGCAACGATCGGTCGCCCCGGCGTCGCCCGATCCGAACGCCTCGATCCTGACTCCGTGCACGCGTCCGATGTTCAACCCGACGTCGACCGCGAGGCCTGCGTTGGCCGTGTGGACATGCGCCGACCAGGAACCGTCCCCGTCACCCACCACGACGACAGAGTCGCCGATGTCCGAGAGGTCGCGTCGGAGCCGCTGTGCACCGACGTCGTCGATGTCGGTGATGCCGTAGAGCACCTCGTAGCCGACTGTCGCGTCGCCGGTCGAGGTGTCTCCGAAGTCACTCGTCGGAGGGAGCACCTGGGGGGCGACACGAAAGTTCTTCGCCGGATCGATGCGTCGGTGATATCGCCTGCGGGTGGGCACCGCGCCGGTCAACAGGGTCGCAAGTGCGTCGAGCATCACACAGAGCCCGAGGGCTCCCGCGTCGACGACGCCCGCCGCGTCGAGGGCAGGCAGTTGCTTTCGCGTTCGATCGAGCGCACGAGCAGCCGATTCCGCCGCACGACGGGCCACCACGACGACGTCCGACGACCGATCGAGCGACGCGACGTCCTCGGCGACCCGAGCGAGCACGCTCACGATGGTGCCCTGGACCGGGACGCTGACGACGTCGACGACCAGTTCGGCTGCGCGTACCAGCGCATCCGTCAATGCACGACCGTCGAGGCGCCCTGTGGCCGTGACCTCGGCGACCGCGCGCAGAACCTGCGACACGATGACACCCGAGTTGCCCCGAGCACCCGCGACGGCCCCCTTCGCCAACGCCACGGCACTCGCGTGGAGATCCGCATCCGGTCCGGCGGCCCGCATGCTCTCGACCGCAGCACGCACGGTGAACATCAGGTTCGTGCCCGTGTCGGAGTCCGGGATCGGGAAGACGTTGAGCTCGTTGATCTCGTCGCAGCGCGCGGTCAGGTCGTCGACGCACCGGTACGCCCACGTACGCAGCTCGTCGACAGTGAGTTCCGTCGACGTCGTGATGGGCTCGCTCCCCGCCACCCGCACCCCCGTTCTCGTCCAGGCCATCCCCGCTGTGTCAGCCTAGACAAGATGAAGGGTGATCACCTGCCCAGCACCGAGCGGCAGGCGCTCTCGGGTGGCGGTTTGGTTAATTCCGGGTGCGCGGCTATTCTTGCAGGGTTGCCTGATGCGGCACGGTGTGCTGTGCGCGTCGTCCGCTTCGGTGCAGCCGCCCTCATGTAATGAACAATCATCTATCAAGGAGTTCGCGACTATGGCTGCCGTCTGCGACGTATGCGCCAAGGGGCCCGGCTTCGGTAAGTCGGTCTCGCACTCGCACCGACGGACCAACCGTCGCTGGAACCCGAACATCCAGACCGTTCACGCTCAGGTTGCCCCCGGCAACAACAAGCGCATGAACGTCTGCACCTCCTGCCTCAAGGCCGGCAAGGTGGTTCGGGGCTGATCGAGCCCTGACAGACCGAAACGAAAGACTGTGCCCCGACGCTCTCGAGTGTCGGGGCACAGTCTTTCGTCGTTCGAGACGCAGGTTACAGTGCGACGGTGACGAACATCGAAAGCACGAACCACGTCCATCTCGAGGACGGTGTACTGACGATCACCGTGGCGACGGACGCTGCGGGAACTTCGCTGAGTGGCGACGCGATGACCGAAGGTGCTGCGGCACTTCGGTTGCTGAACGCCGGTGAGCTCCAGGCGGGATCGATCCTGCTGGTCGGATCGGGTCCGAACTTCTGCGCAGGAGGCAACGTCCGAGCATTCGCCGACGCGCCGGAACGCGGTGCCTACGTGCGCGAGGTGGCCGAGTCCTTTCACGCATTCGTCCGCGAACTCGATGCTGCCACCGTGCCGGTCGTCGCCGGAGTACACGGATGGGCTGCAGGCGCGGGCATGAGCATCGTGTGCCATGCCGACGTCGCGATCGGTGGTCGCTCGACCAAGCTCCGCCCCGCTTATCCCGGAATCGGGTTCACCCCCGACGGCGGTCTCACATGGACGCTCCCCCGCATCGTCGGCTCGGCTCGTGCACGCGACATCCTGTTGAACGACTCGATCATCAACGGTGAAGAAGCCGTCAGGCTCGGAATCCTCAGCAGGTTGGTGGGCGACGACATCATCGCCAGTGAAGCCGAACGTCTGGCGCGCACGTTCGCCGCGGGCCCGACGTCCGCGTTCCAGGGTGCGAAATCACTGCTTCAGCAGTCCGAGAACAACACCCTCGCACAGCAATTGGACGCCGAGACCGAGTCCATCTCCGCTGCGGCCGACGGCCCCACAGGACGCGAGGGCGTCGACGCGTTCGTCGAGAAGCGTCGCCCCGACTTCTCCTGAACCGCCTTCCGACTCAGGGCAGACGCCAGTCGATCGGTTGGTGCCCGCCTGCGAGAAGGATCTCGTTGGTTCGGCTGAACGGCCTCGAACCGAAGAACCCACGCGAGGCGGACAACGGGGAGGGATGCGCCGACTCGATGCGCGGTGTGTCACCGAGCATCGGCGTCAGGGTCGACGCGTCTCGCCCCCACAGAATTGCGACGAGCCCTGCCGAGTCGGCGGTCTGGGACCGCGCGACGAGCGCACGAATAGCTTGCTCCGTCACCGCCTCCCACCCCTTACGGCGGTGTGACGCAGCAACTCCGGGCTCCACCGTCAGCACCCTGTTCAGCAGGAGCACGCCCTGGTCCGCCCACGGCGTCAGATCTCCTGACGTCGGGAGCGGCAGATCGAGATCGCTCACGTATTCCTTGAAGATGTTGGCGAGCGAACGTGGCACCGGCTTCACGTCGGGTGCGACCGAAAAGCTCAGCCCCACCGCGTGACCCGGTGTCGGGTACGGGTCCTGCCCGACGATCAGCACACGCACGTCGTCGAACGGGCGAGTGAACGCACGCAACACGTTCTCTCCCGACGGAAGATATCGGCGACCGTCCCGGGTTTCCTCGCGTAGGAAGTCACCCATGGCGGTGATCCGATCCTCGACCGGGGACAGTGCTGTCGCCCAACCCTTTTCGACGACCTCTGCCAGCGGCATGCGTGTCATGACTGTCCCCCGTGTCGTGCGTCCATACCGTGCAACCTAGCCGACCGAGTTCTCACGCGGAAAAGCTCGACCAGCCAGGGGTTCCCGAGTACGTGCCCCCGTCGACGGTCACGCCCGAGCCCTCTCCTACCGTGCCGATCGCGATCCACCCGTCCGGCAACTCCGAGTCGGCCGGGAACGTTCCGGCGAACGCGTGGTCCTCCCCGCCTCCCAGTATCCAGTCGAAGACCGGAACGCCCAACCGGTGTGCGGCAGAGGCGATGTCGTCACTCGGGACGAAACGCGACGTATCGACGTCGATCGCAACCGTCGACGCGTCGCAGATGTGCCCGAGGTCGGCGAGCAGGCCGTCGGACACGTCCGTCAGCGATGTCGCACCCGCGAGCGCTGCAGCAGGCCCGCGAGCGTAGTCCGGACACGGAACCCGGTGCGCGGCGACGAGCGCCTCATGACCGTCGATCCCCGCGTCCAACACCGCGAGTCCTGCAGCGGACCAGCCCAACCGCCCCGCCACCGCGACGACGTCGCCGACTCTCGCCCCGGATCGGAGCACGGCCGGGCGACCGTCGAGATCACCGAGCGCGGTGACCGATATCACGATCGAGGCCGTCTGCACGAGATCTCCCCCGACGATGCCGGCGCCGGCGCGTTCCGCTTCGAGCCACAGGCCGTCGGTCAAGCCGTCGGTCACCGAGACAGGAGTGTCCGACGGGCAACCGAGCGCCACGAGAAATCCGGTGCAGCGCGCACCCATTGCCGCGATGTCCGCACCGTTCTGCGCGATCGCCTTGCGTCCGATGTCGACCGGACTGGACCAGTCGAGGCGAAAATGCCTGTCCTGCACCAACATATCCGTCGTCGCGACGACCGAACCCGATGGCGCTGCAACGATCGCCGCGTCGTCACCCGGGCCGAGAACGGTCGTGTCAGGGTGGATTCGCCCACGCGTCACCCTGTCGATGACACCGAACTCACCGACGTCGCCGACGGTTCGATCATGATTGTTCTCGCCGTTGCCGATGACGGATGCTCCCTTACGGTCGATGGTGGTCGTGCGCGCGAGGACCTTCGTCACCGCTGCGGTACTTTTAGCGTCAGCGTGCAGAACGGAGAACCGTTCGAGACAGTTGCGTACGACCTCGGCCACGACACTACCGCCCGCGTCGTGCCCGGTGATCTTCGGAAGGACCAGCGATGGTGCAGATATTCGTCCTCGTTCAGACCGAGGTGGGACGCTCCGGCCTCGTGTCGTCGGCGCTGAAGGACGTCGAAGGCGTTGTCTCCGCGGAGGCCGTCACCGGCCCGTACGACGTCGTCGTCCGCGCCGAGGGCTCGAACGACAGTCAGGTACGAGAAGTCGTCGCACGAATCCAGAAGGTCGACTCGATCACGCGCACCCTGACCTGCCAGGTCGTCGACGCACACCGACCCTGACGTTTCGATCACGTAGCCAAGGACAATGAGCGAACCCGACACCACACCGCCAGCACCGCCCACACCCACCGCCCAGGAAGACAGGCGCCATCCCGCCGTGATCGCCACCGCGGTGGCGCTACCCGTCGCGTTGCTCGTCGGCGTGATCGTCGCGGCCGTGACCGTGTCGGGGAATTCGACCCGACCGCCGGAGGCGTTGGGTCCGGTCGACGCTCCGGCCGCAGAGAGCGCCGACTGTACGTCGCTTCTCGACTCGTTGCCGGACTCCCTGGGCGATTACCGTTCCGCCGAACTGGTCGAGCCTGCCCCCGCGGGTGCGCGCGCGTGGGCGTTGGACGACGACGAATCCGAACCGGTCGTGCTGCGATGCGGACTGAATCGTCCGGACGGTTTCGACATCGCTGCACCGTTGCAGGTCGTCAACGACGTGCAGTGGTTCGAGGTGTCCGGCGCCGAGTCCGGCATCGACGCCAGCACCTGGTATGCCGTCGACCGTGCCGTGTACGTCGCGGTGACGATCCCCGGTGGGTCGGGCCCGACGCCGCTGCAGGACGCGTCGAACGCGGTGTCTGCAGCACTGCCACAGACACCGCTGGATCCTGCTCCGTTGCGCTAGCGGAGTCCGATTCCGCGGGCGACCGCGGTCTCGACGAGCGTGTCGAGCAATGTGGTGTAGTCGACGCCGCTCGCTGCCCACATCTTCGGATACATCGAGATGGACGTGAATCCGGGCATCGTGTTGATCTCGTTGATGACGGGCCCGGCATCGGTCACGAAGAAGTCGACGCGTGCGAGACCCTGGCAGTCGAGCGCCCGGAACGCATCGACGGCGATCGCCCTGATCCGATCGGCGACACCGTCGGGAAGGTCTGCGGGCAAATCGAATTCGGTGACGTCGTCGAGATACTTGGTGTCGAAGTCGTAGAAGGAATGATCGTCCGCGGCCGCGCCGGGAAGCTTGATCTCGGCGACCGCGCTCGCGCGTACGGAACCGTCGGGGAACTCGAGAACGCCGCATTCGACCTCGCGGCCGTGGATCGCGGCTTCGACGACCACTTTCGGGTCGTGCCGTCGGGCCTCGGCGATGGCGGCGGGAAGGCGATCCCACGAGACGATCCGAGAGATACCGATGGACGATCCGCCGCGTGCGGGCTTGACGAAGGCCGGCAATCCGATCGATTCCTGTTGAGCCTGCGTCAACGTCTCGGTGTCGTGGCGCAGCACGATCTGGTGCCCGATGGGCAGTCCTTCGGCCGCGAGCAGCTTCTTGGTGAATTCCTTGTCCATACCCGCTGCGCTCGCCAGGACTCCCGGGCCGACATACGGGATTCCAGCGAGCTCGAGCAGACCCTGAACGGTGCCGTCCTCGCCGTACGGTCCGTGCAGTACCGGAAACACGACGTCGACAGCGTCGAGCACTGTGCCCGCGTCGGTCTCACCGAGTGCCACCAGCGCGCCACGACGGGTCGGATCGGCCGTCAATGCCAGCGCCACACCGCTCTTGTCCACCGACGGAAGTTCTCGCCCGTGGATGGCCAACGCGTCGAGGTCGGACGCACCCAGCACCCAGGCACCGTCGGTGGTGATGCCGATCGGGACCACCTCGTACCGCTCCTGGTCGAGGTGCTTCAGCACGCTACCTGCGGATACACAGGACACTGCATGCTCGTTGCTCCGGCCACCGAAGATGACGGCGACCTTGGTACGGGGTGTGCTCACGGTTCCAAACCGTACCGTCACGGCGTCGCAGGCACTGGACGCGGTCCGTTCTCACTCGGGCTTGATGCGGCGCCCCAGGAGATGACCGACGGCATCGGGCACTGACAGACCCTCGTGGCAGACGCGATGCACTGCCTCGGTCAACGGCATCTCGACGTCGTAACTCTCGGCGAGTGCGCGCACCGACGTGCACGATTTCACGCCCTCTGCGACCTGACCGTGCGCGGCCTTCTGTGCGCTCTCCATCGATCCTCCGGAGCCGAGGCGCTCACCGAAGGTGCGATTTCTCGACAACGTCGACGAGCATGTGGCGACGAGATCGCCCACACCCGCGAGACCGGCGAGTGTCGACGCGCTGGCGCCGAGTGCGGTACCGAGACGAATGATCTCGGCGAGTCCACGCGTCATGATCGACGCAAGTGTGTTCTCTCCGTAACCGACTCCGCTCGCCATTCCGCACGCGAGCGCGATGACGTTCTTGCACGCTCCGCCGATCTCACATCCGATGACATCGGTATTGGTGTAGGGCCGGAAATAGCCTGTCGCACAGGACTTCTGAATCTCGAGCGCACGCCGAGAATCCGAACACGCGATCACAGTCGCGGCCGGCTGCCCTTCGGCGATCGGACGAGCGAGGTTGGGTCCGGACAGCGATGCGATCCGACTGGGATCCGCGCCGGTCACCTGTGCGATCACCTGACTCATACGCAGCAGCGTTCCGGTCTCGATCCCCTTGGCGAGACTCAGCAGGGTCGCATCCGCCGGAATGGACTCCGTCCACTCGGCGAGGTTGGCGCGCAACGATTGTGACGGCACCGCCAGGACAACGATGTCCGCGCCGTCGAGTGCCGTCGACGGGTCGCTCGTGGCCGAGATCGACGTCGGCAGAGAGATGCCGGGAAGATAGTCGGTGTTCTCGTGCTTGTCGGATATCGTCGACGCCAGTTCGTCGCGCCGCGCCCACATCGTCACGTCGGTACCCGCGTCGGCGAGCACCTTGGCGAATGCCGTTCCCCACGATCCGGAACCGAGTACCGCTGCTCTGGTCATCGACAACCACCTTCTCGAGAAATTTCGGACTCCAACCGAGTGCCACACCCCGTAAATGCCGCGGCATCACACTAGCCGTTGACGCCGAGCACCGAGGTCGAACTCGGCCGGAAGCGAGTGCGCTGGCAGGATCACTACCCATGAGTACCGCGCACGTGGTGATTGCCGTCAAGCATCTGGCCACCGCCAAGACGAGGTTGGCCGACTCGTTCTCCGAAGCCGACCGCGCCCGACTCGTCGTCGCCATGCTGCGTGACACGATCCACGCGGCGCGCGCAGTGGACGCGGTGGGTTCCATCACGGTCGTGACCCCTGATCCGACGGTCGCCGAGGTTGCCGTCGAGCTCGGCGCCCGCGTCGTCGACGACCCCGCCGCCGACGACGACGAGGACTCGGCGGATCGTCTGAACTCGGCGTTCGCGGCGGCGGTGACATCCGCACGCAGCGAGGGCGAACTCGACATCATCGTCCTGCAGGCCGATCTGCCCGCACTGCGGCCGGGCGAACTGGCACAGGCGTACGAATCTGCGGGCCCTGCTTCCCGATCGGTCGTCACCGATCATCACGGGACCGGAACCGCGGCGCTGATCTTGAAAGCCGGAGCAGGTGACTTCACTCCCCTGTTCGGCCCGGCGTCGGCGAGTCGCCATCGACAGTCCGGCGCCCACGATCTCGACGGCCACTGGCCGGGTCTACGTCTCGATGTGGACACGATCGACGACGTGCGACAAGCACTCTCGCTCGGCGTCGGCACCGCCACTACGGAAGTTCTCCGTACGCTTGGATGGTGACGCGTCGACGCCATGAATCGATTCGTCGATCCGAGTTTCAAGGACTGGCCGAATGAGGGATGATCGTTACGTGAGCGACAGCGAAGTGCAGACCGACGAATCGGAATCCACTGGCCCGGCGAACGGTGCCGAGACCGCGGAATGGAGTGCTCCCCTGGCGAACGTGAATCCGACCAGCCCGACAGCGTTGCCCGCCGCAACCACGACGGACGTCATGGACAACAAGGATTCTCTACCCGAAAACCGTTATCTGAACCGTGAATTGAGTTGGCTGGACTTCAACTCCCGCGTGCTCGCTCTCGCCGAGGACTCGTCGCTTCCGCTACTCGAGCGTGCCAAGTTCCTCGCCATCTTCGCCTCGAACCTGGACGAGTTCTACATGGTCCGCGTCGCAGGCCTCAAGCGCCGCGACGAGACCGGACTGTCCGTGCGCTCCGCGGACGGGCTCACCCCGCGCGAACAACTCGCGCTCATCGGCGAGCGCACACAGGAACTCGCGCGTCGTCACGCGCGAGTGCTTCTCGATTCGATCCTGCCGGAACTGACGTCCGAAGGCATCGAGATCATCCGATGGCGCGATCTCGACGAGGCGGAACGCGAACGCCTCTCGGGCTACTTCCAGGAACAGATCTTCCCGGTGTTGACGCCGTTGGCCGTCGACCCGGCTCACCCGTTCCCCTACATCAGCGGCTTGAGCCTCAATCTTGCTGTGACGGTAAAGGATTACGCGACAGCCGGTGAACACTTCGCGCGAGTGAAGGTGCCGGACAACGTCGATCGATTCGTGCGCGTACGGCGCGGCTCCGACGGCCAGTCCATCGACGCGTTCCTGTCGATGGAAGAGGTCATCTCGGCGCACCTCGACGTTCTGTTCCCCGGAATGGAAGTCGTGGAGAGCCACGCGTTCCGCATCACTCGCAACGCGGATTTCGAGGTCGAGGAAGACCGCGACGAGGACCTGCTGCAGGCCTTGGAACGTGAACTCGCGCGTCGTCGATTCGGTTCACCCGTGCGGCTCGAGATCGCCGACGACATGACCGAACACATGCTGGGCCTGCTTCTACGCGAACTCGACGTCGACCCCGGTGACGTCATCCAGGTGCCAGGGCTGCTCGATCTGTCGTGCTTGTGGCAGGTGTACGGCGTGGACCGTCCCGCCCTCAAGGACGCACCGTTCGTGCCTGCGACACACCCGGCGTTCGGCGAACGCGAGACGCCCAAGAGTGTGTTCTCGACTCTGCGCGACGGTGATGTCCTCGTGCAGCATCCGTACGACTCGTTCTCCACCAGCGTCCAGCGCTTCATCGAGCAGGCGGCAGCAGATCCGCACGTATTGGCGATCAAGCAGACGCTGTACCGCACGTCCGGTGATTCGCCGATCGTGAATGCGCTCGTCGACGCGGCCGGTGCGGGCAAGCAGGTCGTCGCACTCGTCGAGATCAAGGCGCGATTCGACGAGCAGGCCAACATCGAATGGGCACGCAAGCTGGAGAAGGCGGGCGTACACGTGGTGTACGGCTTGGTCGGTCTCAAGACTCACTGCAAGACGTGCCTCGTCGTGCGACGCGAAGGCTCGGTGATCCGTCGCTACTGCCATATCGGAACGGGCAACTACAACCCGAAGACCGCCCGTATCTACGAGGATGTCGGTTTGCTGACGTCCTCGCCCGAGATCGGCGCCGACCTCACCGACCTGTTCAATTCGTTGACGGGATATTCGCGCAAGACCAATTACCGCAACCTCCTGGTCGCGCCGTACGGTGTGCGACGCGGAATCATCGAGCGCATCGAACGAGAAGTCGAACTCCAGCGCGGCGGCAAGAAGGCCGGAATTCGATTGAAGGCCAACGCTCTGGTCGACGAGCAGGTCATCGATGCTCTGTACCGCGCCTCCGGCGCAGGTGTTCCCATCCAGGTGGTCGTCCGCGGTATCTGTGCGTTGAAACCGGGTGTGCCGGGTCTGAGCGAGAACATCGAAGTTCGTTCCATTCTGGGACGATTCCTCGAACACTCGCGCGTTCTCGAATTCCGCGGTTCCGACGAGTTCTGGATCGGCAGCGCGGACATGATGCATCGAAACCTCGACCGTCGCGTGGAAGTCATGGCGCAGGTGAAGGATCCGAGGCTGACGGCTCAGCTCGACGACATCTTCGAGTCGGCTCTCGACCCGACGACACGATGCTGGGTTCTCCAGCCCGATGGCAGCTGGGCCGCTTCGCCCGAACAGGGCGAGAACGTACGTGAGCATCAGGTCGAGTTGATGCGCAGCCGTCGGAGCCGGGCCTCCTGATGCCCGGCGGCGACAAATCGCTGCGTGCCAACATCTTCGCCGCAGGCGCTGTCCTGTGGCGAAGATGTCCCGGAGAGGGCGCAGGGATTCGCCTCGCCCTCGTGCATCGTCCGAAATACGACGATTGGTCCTTCCCGAAAGGAAAGATCGACCCGGGTGAGAATGCTGTGGTGGCCGCCGTTCGTGAGGTCGCCGAAGAGACGGGATTCGACGCTCGACTCGGCCGATATCTCAGCAAGGTCACGTATCCCGTTCCAGGGCACCAGAAGACGAAGAAGGTCGACTACTGGGCTGCGGAAGCATGCGACGGCAAGTTCGAGCCGAACTCCGAAGTCGACCAACTCCGTTGGGTCACACCGGCACAGGCGGCCGATGAGCTGTCCTATCCGATGGACCGCAAGGTGCTTCGCAGATTCCTGAAGCTTCCCCCTGACACCGAGACCCTGCTGTTGGTCAGACACGGTCGGGCAGGGCAACGTTCGCGCTACAAAGGCGACGACGCGCTGCGCCCACTCGACAAGCTCGGCCAGACTCAGGCTGCCGCACTGGTTCAGCAATTGCGCGCGTTCGGTGCCGAGACCGTGCACGCTGCCAATCGGCGTCGGTGTGTGCAGACCGTTCAGCCTCTGGCCGACGACCTCGGGGAGCAGATCACACTGGAACCCCTGCTGTCGGAAGAAGGTTATTGGGAGGAACCGTTCGCCGCGCGCGAGCGTGCTCGATCCATCGCCGCGAACGGACGCGTCACCGCACTGTGCAGCCAGGGCAAGGTGATTCCCGATCTGCTGACGTGGTGGGCCGAGGAGGACGGAGTCACCCTGCCTCCGAACCGAAATCGCAAGGGCAGCGTGTGGGTGCTGTCGCTTCACAACGGCAAACTGATCGCCGCAGATCATCTCGCAAGCCCACTGCCGACGGTGCCTGCGAGCGACTGAACCGCATACCGCACCGCCTTTGCGACAGCACGACCTCGGATACGCGTCAGGGCCCCGACATCGAATGTCGGGGCCCTGACGCGTGTTTCGGTACTGCTGTCGTATCGGTACTGCTGTCGTTTCAGGTACGGCAGTACCGAAAGACGTTACTTACGTGCCGTGCGCTTGGCCGGAGCCTTCTTGGCAGCGGTCTTCTTGGCTGCGGTCTTGGCCGGAGCCTTCTTCGCTGCAGCCGTGGTCTTCTTGGCTGCGGTCTTGGCCGGAGCCTTTTTCGCTGCAGCCGTGGTCTTCTTGGCTGCGGTCTTGGCCGGAGCCTTCTTCGCTGCAGCCGTGGTCTTCTTGGCGGCCGTAGCAGTCTTCGCGGGTGCTGCCTTCTTGGCGACGGTCTTACGAGCCGTCGTCTTCGCGGGAGCTGCCTTCTTGGCCGCGGTGGTCTTGCGGGCGGTCGTCTTGACTGCAGCCTTCTTCGCAGCGGTCTTCTTCGCTGCAGCAGTCTTCTTGGCCGGCGCAGCAGCCGATCCACGCTTGACGGCGGGGCCGGAAGCGGGCAGCTTCTGGCCGCCGGCGATGACTGCCTTGAACTGAGCACCCGGGCGGAAAGCCGGAACATTGGTCGGCTTCACGCGAACGGTCTCGCCGGTGCGGGGGTTGCGCGCGACGCGGGCCGCACGACGACGCTGCTCGAAGACACCGAATCCGGTGATGGTGACGCTCTCGCCACGGTGGACTGCACGCACGATGGTGTCGACGATGTTCTCGACAGCCTCTGTGGCGCTCCGCCTGTCAGACCCCAACTTCTCGGTCAGGGCGTCGATCAGCTCTGCCTTGTTCATGGATTTCCTCCGCAATATTGTGGCCCATCGTCGGACCGACTACTACAACGGTAAACCCCAAGACGTCAAGAGTCTATGCGCCACGCCAATTCTCATCGGGCGTGGCGGAATGTTTTACCGCCGCAACGTGTGTCGGAGGCCGAATTCTCTACCCTTCGGACGGGGCCTCGGTGCGCTCCGGAAGCGTCGCAGGTTTCCATGAAGGCCTTGACTTTTCGTACTCCGCAATGGCGTCTACCTGGCGTAACGTCAACCCGATGTCGTCGAGACCCTCCAGCAGACGCCACCTCGTGTAGTCGTCAATGGCAAAGCGCACCACCAAGGTTCCAACTGTGACGGTCTTCTCTTCCAGATCGACGAGAATTTCCAGACCCGGCTGCTGTTCGAGTGCCTTCCAGATCAATTCGACGTCGCTCTGCTCCACTTCTGCGGCGAGCAGACCGGCCTTTCCGGCGTTGCCGCGGAAGATGTCGGCGAAGCGAGAGGCGATCACGACGCGAAAACCGAAGTCCGAGAGCGCCCACACGGCGTGCTCTCGCGACGAGCCGGTTCCGAAGTCCGGTCCTGCCACCAGAACCGAGCCCTTGTCGTACGGACTGTTGTTGAGAATGAAATCAGGATCGTTGCGCCACGCTGCGAACAGACCGTCCTCGAAACCCGTGCGCGTCACGCGCTTCAGATAAACGGCAGGGATGATCTGATCGGTGTCGACGTTCGAACGACGCAGCGGTACACCGATTCCTTTATGGCTGGTAAAGGCTTCCATCGAAAATTCTCCTACGTTTGACGAAAATTGGTGCAGGTTCGAGGCAGATCAGACGAGATCGGACGGCGACGACAGAGTGCCTCGCACAGCCGTCGCGGCCGCCACCAACGGTGAAACCAGATGGGTACGGCTCCCTTTCCCTTGCCGCCCTTCGAAGTTTCGGTTCGACGTCGACGCCGAGCGCTCCCCGACCGCCAACTGATCGGGGTTCATGCCGAGACACATCGAACACCCCGCCTGTCGCCATTCCGCACCGGCAGCGGTGAAGATCTCTCCCAGACCTTCCTTTTCGGCCTGCGCCCGAACGCGCATCGAGCCCGGCACGATCAGCATCCGGACGCTGTCGGCCACCTTGCGACCGTCGAGAATCTCGGCGACGGCACGCAGATCCTCGATGCGCCCGTTGGTGCACGATCCGACGAAAACGGTGTCCACCGGAACCTCGCGCAACGGTGTCCCGGCCTCGAGACCCATGTACTGAAGGGCCTTTTCGGCAGCGAGCTTCTCGCTCTCGTCGACCATCTCTTCCGGATTCGGCACGCGGTCACCGAGCGGCGCACCCTGTCCCGGGTTGGTTCCCCACGTGACGAACGGCGTCAAAGTCGACGCGTCGATGTGGACTTCGTTGTCGAAGACGGCACCGTCGTCGGTCTTCAGCTGATCCCACGCGATCACCGCGTCGTCCCAGTCTCGCCCCTGAGGCGCGTGAGGCCGTCCCTTGATGTACTCGTAGGTGATCTCGTCGGGCGCGATCATGCCTGCGCGCGCGCCTGCCTCGATCGACATGTTGCAGATGGTCATTCGAGCTTCCATCGACATCTTCCTGATGGCCTCGCCGCGATACTCGAGAACGTAACCCTGGCCGCCACCCGTGCCGATCTTCGCGATGACAGCGAGGATGAGATCCTTGCTCGTCACGCCAGGAGCCAATTCACCGTCGACGGTGATGGCCATCGTCTTGAACGGACGCAACGACAACGTCTGTGTCGCCATCACGTGTTCGACTTCGCTGGTTCCGATGCCCATCGCGATCGCACCGAAAGCGCCGTGCGTCGACGTGTGGCTGTCTCCGCAGACGACCGTCATTCCAGGCTGAGTCAGCCCCAGCTGAGGTCCGATGATGTGAACGATCCCCTGATCCAGATTCCCCATGGGATGCAGTCGAACTCCGAACTCCTCGCAGTTCTTCCGCAACGTGTCCACCTGAGTCCGTGACACGACATCCGCGATGGGCGCGAAGATGTCCGTGGTCGGAACGTTGTGATCCTCGGTGGCGATCGTGAGATCCGGTCGACGCAGCTTCCGGTCGGCGAGACGAAGGCCGTCGAACGCCTGCGGGCTGGTGACCTCGTGCACGAGATGCAGATCGATGAAGATCAAATCGGGCTCACGCGAGGCGCCTTCGCCTCCGCCACGTACGACGACGTGCTGATCCCACACCTTCTCCGCCAGTGTGCGTGCTGTTCCGGCCATCGTTACCACCAATCTCTACTTCGCAGTGTCGCGCCGGTGGGCTACGGGCCGGCCCACGTCGCGTTGTTCGTCGACCTGCGTTCGCAGTGCGCACACTGTGCGAACTCACGATGTCGGTGTGAATTCACGATGTGCGTTCCCACTATGCGAGACGCTAGTATCGACCTATGAGACAGCATAGCGGCATCGGAGTTCTGGACAAAGCTATGGGCGTTCTGTACGCGGTAGCCGAAGAACCCTGCACGCTCAGCGATCTCTGCGAACGCACCGGACTGCCTCGGGCCACCGCCCACCGTCTCGCCGTCGGGCTCGAGATTCACCGTCTCGTCACCCGAGATGCCAACGGCCTGTGGCGTCCCGGGCCCGGACTCGCCGAGCTTGCCGCCACCGCGTCCGACACATTGCTGGACGCGGCGGCATCCGTCCTCCCACGCCTCCGCGAGATCACCGGCGAAAGCGTCCAGATCTATCGACGCGAGGGATCGGTTCGCGTGTGTGTCGCAGCGATGGAACCCCCGACGGGACTTCGCGACACAGTTCTCGTCGGAGCGCGTCTTCCGATGACGGCCGGTTCGGGAGCGAAGGTTCTCCTCGCATGGGCAGACCCTCAAACCCAGCGATCGATCCTCCCCGAAGCCGAGTTCGGCGAACGAGTTCTGGCCGAAGTCCGTCGGCGAGGATGGGCGCAGAGCGCAGGCGAACGTGAACCGGGAGTGGCGTCGGTCGCCGCACCCATACGCGATGCTGTCGGCAATGTTATTGCGGCAGTGTCGGTTTCGGGTCCGATAGATCGAATCGGACGACGCCCCGGCGCCCGCTGGGCGGCCGACCTCCTTGCCGCCGCGGAGGCGATACACAAGCGGTTGTGACCGGTCGGGTGTTGTTTCCCGGAACCGAGATACCGAGTAGTTCCTTCTGATAGAAGTGTTGTCGTGGGCATGAATCAACGAGCGCAGATCACGATGACCGACGCCGAGACGGCGGAATTCCTCGAACGCAGTCGCGTCGCGACGCTGGCCACGATCGGCCGCGACGGCGTACCCCATCTCGTCGCGATGTGGTTCGGGCTTCTGGACGGCGAGATCTGGTTCGAGACGAAGGCGAAGTCGCAGAAGGCAGTCAACATTCGCCGCGATCGACGAATAACGGTCCTCGTGGAGGACGGCCACACCTACGACACACTCCGAGGTGTGTCGATCGATGGCCACGCCGAGATCGTCGACGGCCCGGACGCAGCGATGAACGTCGGTATCAGCGTCTGGGAGCGATACACCGGACCGTACTCGGACGACCTTCGACCGATGGTCGAGCAGATGATGCACAAGCGAATCGCGGTTCGCGTCGTCGTCGATCGAATTCGATCCTGGGATCACCGGAAATTGGGACTCCCGGAGATTCCGCTCGGAGGTTCGACTGCGCAGTATCTGTGATCTTCGAAAATGAGGTGAGCGCGCCGCACGGTGTGGAGTACGTTCGGACACAGTCGACGCCCTAGGAGTGAACATGACCCAGTCCGACAACGAGGATCTGAAGAAGAAGTTCCGCGAAGCGCTGGACAAGAAGAATCACAAGTCCGTCACGGCAACCGACCACAAGGACGGCGGCCCCAAGGTGAGCAACGCTCACGGTCCGGCCGATCACCAGAAGATGTTTCGACGCAAGAGCGTGTAGTCGGTACGCCGCGCGCGGCATACCGGTTGTCTCCACCGACACGCAGAAAACCCTCCCACCGCGAACGGTGGGAGGGTTTTCTTTCTCTTGTAGCCCCGACGGGATTCGAACCCGCGCTACCGCCTTGAGAGGGCGGCGTCCTAGGCCGCTAGACGACGGGGCCAGGAACTTTGTCGAACTTCCAGTTACACTCCGCTAACCACTCGCTGAGTGCTTAGCTAGCTTAACCGGCTCGCGCTCGGCAGCCAAATCGCTGCTTGACGCTTGCTGGGGTACCAGGACTCGAACCTAGAATGGCGGTACCAGAAACCGCTGTGTTGCCAATTACACCATACCCCAATGACCTTCTCGAACTGCTCGGTCAGCGTCTCCGCTGCCCTCTGCACCTCGTTTCGAGCCGTGATAGAGATTAGCAGGGGTCACCCACATTTCTCCAAATCGCCAGCTCAACGCCCTTGTTTCGAGTTCGATGCAGCTTCCACCACCCCTACGAACCGCTCGAGTAGGCCTGCAGGAGACTCGACGAGTGAGCAGCACGAGGGCCAGGCCGGTGAAGATCGTCGTCGCACCGACCGAACGCGGCGGAGTTCTGGTGCCGATCGACGACGACGGGACTGCACGTCCCGTCGTCGACTGCGCGGACCTCGCGAAGTCGATGGGCCAGATCGAGGCGGATCTGCAGCCGCGCTGGATCTGGGAATCCACCGCGCGCACCTATCCGCGGCTACTGGTATCCGGTGTGCGAGTTCAGCGCTGCCACGACCTGACCCTCACCGAGGCGATCCTCGCGATGCGACGCGGGGAATCGTCGGCCGTCGTCGAGGAGCCCGACGACCGCCCCGGATTGTTCGACACCTTCGACCATCCGTCGCCCGAGTCGCTCCTCGACCGGTATCGTGCCCACGCCGACGTGATCGACGAATCGCCGGCTCTGCGGCTTCTGATCGCCGCCGAATCGGCCGGGGCGCTCGCCGCGGCAGAGATGAGTTTCGACGGCCTTCCGTTCTCGGCAGCGCACCACCGCGCTCACCTGGAGGAGACACTCGGTCCGCGCCCGCCGGACGGGTCGCTGCCCCGGTCGATGATCGAACTCGAGATCGCCGTTGGTGACGCGTTCGGCCGCCGCGTCAATCCCGCTTCTCCGGCCGAAGTCGTGGCCGCGTTCGGCCGGGACGACATCGTCGTCGAATCGACTCGTGCTCATGTACTGCGGAAGATCGATCACCCCGCGGTGCCGCTGATCCTGCGGTATCGGGATCTGGCGAAGCTGTTCAGCACCAACGGATGGGCATGGACCGACACATGGGTGCGGGACGACAGATTTCGTCCTGTCTACGTTCCAGGCGGAGTCGTCTCGGGTCGGTGGGCGAGCCGCGGAGGCGGGGCGCTACAGATTCCGAAGGCATTGCGTCACAGCGTGATCGCCGATCCAGGCCACATGCTGGTGATTGCCGACGCCGGCCAGTTGGAACCGAGGATTCTGGCGGCCATGTCCCGCGATCGACGGATGATGGACGCCGCCGGTAGCGACGATCTCTACGCTCTCGTCGCCGGAGCGGCGTTCGGCGGCGACCGCGCCAAGGCGAAAGTCGCGATACTGGGCGTTCTCTACGGTGCGACGTCCGGTGACGCGCGGGCGTTGCTGGCACTGCTTCGCCGACGGTTCCCGGATGCGGTCGACTACGTCGAACGGGCCGCACGGGCGGGTGAGCGCGGCGAGACGGTCCATTCGTGGCTGGGACGAGCCTGCCCTCCTCCCCCGCCGGAATGGTGGTCACACGGCGATGCACACGCGCGCGGACGGTTCACTCGTAATTTCGTCGTTCAAGCGACTGCATCGGAGTGGGCTTTGTCGATGCTCGCGGAGTTGCGACGACGCCTGTCGGCCCGTCCGGGAACTGGTGAGCTGGTGTTCTTCCAGCACGACGAGGTCGTCGTGCACACTCGCGAACCCGAGACAGCGCGAGCACTCGTGCTCGATTCGGCGCTCGCTGCGACGCGACTGTTGTTCGGCGACACCGTTGTTCGATTTCCGATGGACATCGCCGTGCGCGAACGCTACGCGGACCCGGACTGACCGCCCGAGCCTTGGCCGTCGAAGGTGACGTCGATCTCCTCGAATGCTTTGCTGCGCTGAGCTTCCGCCTGGCCGGTGTAGGTCAGACGATCGCCTTCCGTCAGTTCGACGTCGTCGGTGAACGGAGTCAACAACGAACGGGGATAGAGCTTGTCGACGCGGACGACGTTGATCTCCACGGCGATCACGACCAACACCGCAGCGACGTACATGAACGCGAGCAGTCCGAGCACGACCGCGAACACGCCGTTGATGATCGACGCTCGGCTGACGACGTACTTGATGTAGACCCCGCCGAACGTCTGTAGCAGCTGCCAGATCACTCCTGCCGCAACGGCACCCGGCAGAACATCTCCGATGGAGAGCGGCCTCGCGGTGGCGAGCCGGAACGCGGTGCCGAACACGACGATGTTCAGCACGACGACGGCTGCGAGGACGACGGTTCCGCTGATCCGGCCGAAGTATCCAGCGGAACTGATGACGTTGACGGCGGTGATTCCCAGAACCGCGACACCGACGGTGCTGAGCAACGCGAGTCCACGAATTCGGGCGCGAATCGGATCGGGCCGAAGATTCTTCGGAACGGACCACGCGGTGTTCATCGCATTCTGGAATGCCACTGCGACGCCGAGACCGCCGTACAGCGACCCCAGAACACCCACGACGAGACCCAGCGTTCCGCCGCCGATCTGTGCGGGTTCGCCCACATCCTCGCCGACGATCGGGATCTGGTTCAGCGCCGAGTCCAGAATCTGCTGCTGCAGTTCGGGATTACCCGCCAGAACGATGCCCAGGATCGTCGATCCCAGCAACAACAGTGGGAACAACGACACGAACGCGTAGTAGGCGATCAGGGCGGCCAGATAGCCGCCCTGATCGTCGACGAACTTGTAGATCACGGCAAGCGGAAAACCGACCACCGGATGTCTGCGTTGAAACCCGTCCAGCCGATCCGCTGCGCTCACCGATTCGCCATTCGTGGAATCAGCCCACGAGGGCGCGAGCGGCGCCGAGCCGAGCAAGGGTCTTCTCGCGACCGAGGAGTTCCATCGACTCGTACAGCGGCGGGCTGATGTGCGACCCCGTCAGAGCGACACGTACCGGCGCGAACGCCTTGCGGGGCTTCAGCTCCAGCCCGTCGATCAGAGCCGACTTCAGCGACTCCTCGAGTTCGGCGGTCTTCCATTCCGGCAGCGCAGTCAGCGCGGCGATCGTGGCGTCGAGCACCGGCGCGGCGTCGGCGCCGAGGTTCTTCGACGCGGCAGCCGGGTCGATCTCGAAGTCGTCGTCGGCGACGTACAGGAACTTCAGCAGACCCCAGGCATCGGACAGAACGACGATGCGTGTCTGGACGAGGTCCGCTGCGACCGCGAACTGCGCTTCGTCGATGTCCGCCGGAAGGTGGCCGTGCTCGGTCAGGAACACACGAAGCCGCGAGCAGAAGTCGGACGGTTCGAGCAGACGAATGTGCTCGGCGTTGATGGCGTCGGCCTTCTTCTGGTCGAAGCGAGCCGGATTGGAGTTGACCTTGCCGATGTCGAACGCCGCGACCATCTCGTCCAGCGAGAACACGTCGTGATCATCGGAGATACCCCAACCCAGCAGCGCCAGATAGTTCAGCAACCCCTCCGGCACGAACCCGCGGTCGCGGTGAATGAACAGATTCGACTCGGGATCACGCTTGGACAGCTTCTTGTTTCCCTGCCCCATCACGAAGGGCAGGTGGCCGAATTCCGGAGTCCGCTCGGCAACGCCGATTCGAACCAGCGCCTCGTACAGGGCGAGCTGCCGCGGCGTCGACGACAGAAGATCCTCGCCGCGAAGCACGTGCGTGATGTTCATCAATGCGTCGTCGACCGGATTGACCAACGTGTACAGCGGGATTCCGTTGCCACGCGTCAGCGCGAAGTCCGGCACGGTGCCCGCCTTGAACGTGGTCTCGCCGCGAACGAGGTCGTTCCATGTGAGGTCGTGATTCGGCATGCGCAGTCGCACAACGGGTTTACGACCCTCGTCGAGGAATGCCTGCTTCTGATCCGGGGTGAGGTCG
Source organism: Rhodococcoides kyotonense (assembly GCF_900188125.1). Classification (GTDB taxonomy): domain Bacteria; phylum Actinomycetota; class Actinomycetes; order Mycobacteriales; family Mycobacteriaceae; genus Rhodococcoides; species Rhodococcoides kyotonense. The sequence continues at coordinate 563,517 of NZ_FZOW01000001.1, forward strand.
CGGTCGAAGTTGTCGTACCCGAGTTTCGGGTCACGACCGGCAGCCTTGTGCCGGGCCTCGACTTCCTCGGGCGTGGAGAAGCTTTCGTACGCCTCCCCCGCCTCCAGAAGCTTCGCGACGACCTCCAGGTGCTGGTCGCGTCGAAGCGACTGTCGGTACGGCTCGTACGGGCCACCGACCTCGGGGCCCTCGTCCCACGTCAATCCGAGCCACCGCAGCGCGTCGAGCAACGCGGCGTAGGACTCTTCCGAGTCCCGTGCGGCGTCGGTGTCTTCGATACGGAAGACGAACGAACCACCGTGATGGCGGGCGTATGCCCAGTTGAACAGCGCGGTGCGGATGAGACCGACGTGGGGCGTGCCCGTCGGCGAAGGGCAGAATCGGACTCGTACTTCGGTGGAGGTCATTCTCTCGCTCACGTTCGAGGGCTGTAGTGAAGTTCTAGTTCTTGGCTGCGACAGGGTTCGTCAACGTTCCGATGCCCTCGACGGTGATGGACACCGACTGCCCGGCGACGATCGGGCCGACGCCTTCGGGAGTTCCGGTCAGGATGACGTCACCCGGCAGCAGTGTCATGACGGTCGAGATCCATTCGATGATCTTCGGAATGTCGTGCAGAAGGAGCGACGTGCGGCTGCGCTGCTTGATCTCACCGTCGACCTCGGTCTTGATCTCGACGTCCGACGCGTCGAGCGAGGTCTCGATCCAGGGACCCAACGGGCAGAACGAGTCGTGCCCCTTCGCCCTGGTCCACTGGCCGTCGGCGCGCTGGTGATCACGGGCGGAGACGTCGTTCGCGACGGTGTATCCGAGAATCACGTCGAGCGCCTTCGACGCGGGCACGTCCTTGCACGGGCGTCCGATGACGACGGCGAGCTCGCCTTCGTAGTGCACCTCGTTCGACGTCGGCGGCAGGACGATCGGCGCGCCGGGACCCACGATGGACGTGTTGGGCTTGATGAAGATGACCGGGGACTCGGGCGCTTCGCCGCCCATCTCGGCGGCGTGCGCCGCATAGTTCTTTCCGATGGCGATCACCTTGCTCGCGAGAATCGGTGCCAGCAGGCGAACGTCGGCGAGCGGCCACTGTCGGCCCGTGAACGTCGGTGTGCCGAAGGGATGTTCGGCGATCTCCTTCGCAACCTGCGCATCACCTTCCCCCTCGATACTCACGAAAGCCACACCGTCAGGACTTGCAATTCGACCCAGTCGCATGTGGAAAGTCTATCGACCCACGTTTGCGTCGCGTCCGGCCCGTCGACGGACGTGGCACCGGCATCGGTGTAGAGTCTGGGCGAACGTTCACATTACAGGATTGAATGTCCACATAGTGAGATCGTTACCGAGTGAAATGGAGCGCGGACCGTGACCACGACCGAACGGCAGCACCACACGAGCAGCGCACGGAAGTGGCTCATGCTCGCACTCGGCATGCTCGCGCAGACCGCAGGTGCCGTCTTCATCAACGGCGCAGCGTTTCTCATCCCCGCTCTGCACGACGACCGTGGACTCACACTGGCAGCAGCAGGCCTGCTCGTCGCCATGCCGACCGTCGGCATCATGCTCACGCTGATCGCATGGGGTGTGCTCGTCGACCGCATCGGCGAGCGGCTCGTATTGGCAATCGGACTTGCTCTGACTGCAATCGCCAGTGTCGCAGCGTTTTTCAGCACGTCGTTCGTTCTGCTCGGATTGTGCCTGCTTTTCGGAGGTATGGCGGCAGCAAGCGCCAACAGCGCCAGCGGACGTGTCGTCGTCGGGTGGTTTCCGCCGGCTCGTCGCGGTCTCGCGATGGGTATCCGTCAGATGTCGGTGCCGCTCGGTGTCGCCATCGCGGCACTGACGATTCCGCCGATCGCGCGTGATCACGGCGTCGCTGCAGCGCTTCTCGTCCCTGCCGCGATCTGCGCGCTCGGGGCGCTCCTGTGCCTCGGCGTCGTCGATCCCCCACGGCCCGATCGAGCAGCAGCCGAGCAACAGGGACTGCTGGCCAACCCGTACCGGGCGAGCAGTCAACTGTGGCGAATCCACTCGACGTCGATTCTGCTGGTCGTCCCGCAATACGTGGTGTGGACCTACGCCCTCGTGTGGCTGATGTCCGACCGCGGCTGGTCCGCAGCGTCTGCGGGCATCCTCGTCACGCTGACCCAGATCCTGGGCGCATTGGGGCGGATGGGCGTCGGTGCACTGTCCGACCGAGTCGGCAGCCGAATGCGGCCACTGCGCTGGGTCGCCGTCTCGACCGCGGTCACCATGGTGGTCCTGGCCGTCACGGACTGGATGGACTCCCCCGTCTCGATCGCCGTGATGGTCGTCGCGTCCGTCGTGACCGTCGCGCCCAACGGGCTCGCGTTCACCGCCGTCGCCGAGTACTCCGGGCCGTATTGGAGCGGGCGTTCCCTCGGCGTCCAGAACACCGGCCAGTACATCGCAGCGTCGCTCGTGCCCCCGGCCTTCGGCGCTCTCGCGGCAGTCAGCTTCCCTGTCGCGTTCCTGGTGTCGTCGATCTTCCCGGCCCTGTCGGTCCCCGTGATCCCCGCGGACCACGAGTCGAAGGACTGACGACCGGGGTTCCCTGTGCCGGAACGAATGTCACACCCGGTCACTCAGAGTGAGCGAGGGCCTCATTCGGTCACCCGGCCCACCAACCCGGACAGACCGAAGGCCTCATTCAGTCACTCAGAGTGAGCGAGGGCGACATTCGGTCACCCGGCCCACCAACCCAGACAGACCGAAGGCCTCATTCAGTCACTCAGAGTGAGCGAGGGCGACATTCGGTCACCCGACCCACCAACCCCAGACAGACCGAAGGCCTCATTCAGTCACTCAGAGTGAACGAGGGCGACATTCGGTCACCCGACCCACCAACCCGGACAGACCGAAGGCCTCATTCAATCACTCAGAGTGAGCGAAGGCGACATTCGGTCACCCGACCCACCAACCCCAGACAGACCGAAGGCCTCATTCAGTCACTCAGAGTGAACGAGGGCGACATTCGGTCACCCGACCCACCCAACCCGGACAGACCGAAGGCCTCATTCAATCACTTCAAGTGACCGAATGAGGCCTTCGCTCCGAAACCGGAGCTCCGTAAACCAGAGCCCCAAAAAAAACTACAGCTCCGACGCGATACGTTCGCCGATGGCCGACGTCGACGCCGGAGCCGACCCGCGCGACGCGAGGTCGGCAGCCACCGCAGCTTCGACGCGCTCGGAGTTCACCGTGTCCCCGAGGTGCGCGAGGAGCAGCGAGACCGACAGGATTGCTGCCGTCGGGTCTGCTTTGCCCTGGCCTGCGATGTCGGGCGCACTGCCGTGCACGGGCTCGAACATCGACGGGTTGGTGCCCGTCGCATCGATGTTTCCGCTGGCAGCGAGACCGATTCCACCGCTGACCGCGGCGGACAGGTCGGTCACGATGTCACCGAACAGGTTGTCGGTGACGATGACGTCGAATCGACCGGGGTCGGTGACGAGGTGGATCATCGCTGCGTCGATGTGCTGGTACGCCACCTCGACGTCGGGAAATTCCTTCGATACTTCCTCGACCGTGCGAGCCCACAGGCTTCCGGCGAAGGTGAGCACGTTGGTCTTGTGCAGCAATGTGAGGTGCTTCCGACGCCCGAGCGCGCGGGCGAACCCGTCACGCACGACGCGTTCGACGCCGTAGCGGGTGTTGACGCTGACCTCGGTTGCCACCTCGTGCGGCGTGCCGACGCGCAGCGCACCGCCGTTGCCCGTGTACGGGCCTTCGGTGCCCTCGCGAACCACGACGACGTCGATGTCCTTGTTGCCGTCGAGCGGACCGACGACCCCTGGGTACAGCTTGGCCGGACGCAGGTTGATGTGGTGGTCCAGCTCGAACCGTGCACGCAGCAGCAGTCCACGCTCGAGCACGCCGCTCGGAACCGACGGGTCTCCGATGGCACCCAGCAGGATTGCGTCGTGGCCACGGATCTCGTCGAGGACGGAGTCCGGGAGAAGCTCGCCGGTCGCGTTGTAACGTCGGGCACCGAGGTCGTACTCGGTCTTCTCGACTCCAGGGACGACGACGTCGAGCACCTTCAGTGCCTGGTCGACGACCTCGGGGCCGATTCCATCTCCAGCGATGACGGCGAGCTTCATTGACTCCTCGTTCTGTTCGAGCGGTCTGGTACGGATATCAGGACAGATCCACGAGTTCGATGGTCGACGCACCGACCGCCGTGGCGATGCCGGCGCTGACCTCGGCCGGAACGTCCTTGTTCACGCGGAGCAGGATCGTCGCGCCGTCGCCCTCGGAGTCCTGGCTGAGTGCTGCTGCCTGGATGTCGATTCCGGCGTCGCCGAGCAGCGTGCCGATGCGTCCGAGGCTGCCGGGCTGATCGCCGTAGTTGACGATGAGGTTCTTGCCCTCGGCGCGCAGATCGAAGTTGCGTCCGTTGATGTTGACGATCTTCTCGACCCGCTTGGTGCCGGTCAGGGTGCCCGCGACGTTGAGCACGGATCCGTCGCCGTAGACGGCGCGGATGTCGACGACGCTGCGGTGGTTCTCGCTCTCCGGCGCGGTGGTCACCTCGGCGGTGACGCCACGCTCCTCGGCGAGCGACGGGGCGTTGACGAACGTGACCGCATCCTCGATGACGGCGGAGAACAGTCCACGCAGTGCAGACAGCTTGAGGATCTCGACGTCCTCGGCTGCGAGCTCACCGCGCACGTCGACCGACAGCGATGCCGGAAGCTCGTCGGACAGCGCGCCGAGCAGGACACCCTGCTTGCGGACGATGTCGAGCCACGGCGAGACCTCCTCGCCGACTGCGCCACCCTTGACGTTCACCGCGTCGGGGACGAATTCGCCTGCGAGAGCGAGCAATACGGACTTGGCGACGTCGGTGCCCGCGCGGTCCTGAGCTTCGGTGGTCGACGCGCCGAGGTGCGGGGTGACGACGACCTGAGGCAGTTCGAACAGCGGGCTGTCGGTGCAAGGCTCGGACGCGTACACGTCGATGCCTGCGGCGAAGACGTGACCGCTGGTGATGGCGTCGGCGAGCGCCTGCTCGTCGACGAGTCCACCGCGGGCAGCGTTGACGACGATGACACCGGGCTTGGTCTTGGCGAGTGCTTCCTTGCCGATGATGCCCTTGGTCTCGGGCGTCTTCGGGAGGTGGACCGAGAACATGTCCGCGCGAGTCAGCAGTTCGTCGAGGCTGACGAGTTCGATGCCGAGCTGCGCGGCGCGCGCTGCGGACACGTAGGGGTCGTACGCGATGACGTGCGTCTCGAATGCTGCGAGGCGTGCTGCGAACAGCTGGCCGATGCGGCCGAGGCCGACGACGCCGACGGTCTTGCCGAAGATCTCGACGCCGTTGAACTTGCTGCGCTTCCACTCGTGGTCGCGCAGGGTCTTGTCGGCGGCGGGGATCTGGCGAGCGGCCGAGAGCAGCAGTGTCACAGCGTGCTCGGCGGCCGTGTGGATGTTGGATGTCGGCGCGTTGACGACGAGAACGCCGCGCTCGGTGGCTGCGGGAACGTCGACGTTGTCGAGGCCGACGCCTGCGCGCGCGACGATCTTCAGCTTGGTGCCTGCAGCGAGTACCTCGGCGTCGACCGTCGTCGCGGAGCGCACGAGGATCGCGTCGGCCTCGGGGACCGCGGCCAGCAGGGCGGGGCGATCCGGGCCGTCGACCCAACGAACCTCGACGCCGTCACCGAGGGCCTCGACGGTGGACTGCGCAAGTTTGTCGGCGATCAGAACGACAGGACGGCCTGGCTGGCTCACGTGAAGAACTCCCTATATCGGTCGAGGTGACAAGTGCGGTCGTGCGGAAACAGTTTAGATGCCGAGGTGAAGCTGTTGGGGTTCACCCTCACAGCACGAGCGAAGGGCACCCTCGCGGATGCCCTTCGTTCGTCTACTGCAGGATCAAGCCGTCTCGGTGATCGGACGATCGACCCAGCTCATCAGGTCGCGCAGCTTCTTGCCGGTGACCTCGATGGGGTGCTCGGCGTTGGCCTTGCGCAGGCCTTCGAGCTCGGTGTTGCCGTTCTCGACGTTGGCGACGAGGCGACGGGTGAACTCGCCGGACTGGATGTCGGCCAGAATCGCCTTCATGCGCTCCTTGGTGTCGGCGTCGATGACGCGCGGGCCGGAGAGGTAGCCACCGAACTCCGCGGTGTCGGACACCGAGTAGTTCATGCGGGCGATGCCACCCTCGTACATGAGGTCGACGATGAGCTTGAGCTCGTGCAGCACCTCGAAATACGCCATCTCGGGCGCGTAGCCGGCCTCGACCATGACCTCGAAGCCGATCTTGACGAGCTCTTCGGTTCCACCACAGAGAACGGCCTGCTCACCGAACAGGTCGGTCTCGGTCTCTTCCTTGAACGTGGTCTTGATGACGCCGGCGCGCGTGCCGCCGATGCCCTTGGCCCACGACAGTGCGAGAGCCTGGCCCTCACCCTTCGGGTCCTGGTCGATGGCGATGAGCGCGGGAACGCCCTTGCCGTCGACGAACTGGCGACGCACGAGGTGGCCGGGGCCCTTCGGGGCGACCATGCCGACCGTGACGCCGGCCGGAGCCTTGATCAGGTCGAAGTGGATGTTGAGTCCGTGTCCGAAGAACAGCGCGTCGCCGTCCTTCAGGTTCGGCTCGATCTCTTCCTTGAAGATCGACGCCTGAGCGGTGTCCGGTGCGAGCACCATGATCACGTCTGCCCACGCGGAAACCTCGGCCGGAGTTCCGACGGTCAGTCCCTGCTCCTCGGCCTTGGCGCGAGACTTCGAGCCTTCCTTCAGGCCGATCCGGACGTCGACGCCCGAGTCGCGCAGGCTCAGCGAGTGCGCGTGGCCCTGGCTTCCGTAGCCGATGACGGCGACCTTGCGGCCCTGGATGATCGACAGATCAGCATCGTCGTCGTAGAACATCTCGACTGCCACTGGTTATTACCTTTCCTCTTGGGTTTTACGCTGTGCGGTCACGTGTCGCGCTAGCGCGACGCCGTGATCGATTTCGGTCCACGTCCGACGGCAACGACTCCCGACTGAACTATTTCTCGAATTCCATAGGGGTCCAACATCTTCAGCAACGCATCGAGCTTCGAGCGGGTGCCCGTCGCCTCGACCGTCACAGCTTCGGGTGACACGTCGATCACCTTGGCGCGGAACAGGTTCACGGTCTCGATGACCTCGCTGCGCACACTCGCGTCGGCACGCACCTTGATGAGCACCAACTCTCGCGCCACCGACGTCTCGTCGTCCTGCTCGACGATCTTGATGACGTTGATGAGCTTGTTCAGCTGCTTGGTCACCTGTTCGAGCGGGAACTCGTCGACGGTCACGACGATGGTCATGCGCGAGATCTCGGGAATCTCGGTGCCGCCCACCGCAAGTGACGAGATGTTGAAGCCGCGACGCGAGAACAGAGCGGCGACGCGAGCCAGGACGCCTGGCTTGTCCTCGACGAGGACGCTGAGGGTATGGCTCGTGCTCACTTCTCGATACCTTTCTCGTCGCTGCCGGACGCAGCTTCGCCGTGTGCCTGTTCGCGCGCCATCGCTTCGTGGATGACGGCCGGCTCGGACACCGACGCCTCGTCCTCATCGAACAGCGGACGGATGCCCCGGGCAGCCATGATCTCGTCGTTGCCGGTGCCTGCCGCGACCATCGGCCACACCTGCGCGTCGGCGCCGACGATGAAGTCGATGACGACGGGACGGTCGGTGATGGCGCGAGCCTGGGCGATGACGTCGTCGACGTCTTCTTCACGCTCGCACCGGATTCCGACGCATCCGAGCGCTTCCGCCAACTTGACGAAGTCCGGAATGCGCTGCGTGCCATGGGTTCCGAGGTTGGTGTTGGAGTACCGCTCCTCGTAGAACAACGTCTGCCACTGGCGGACCATACCGAGGTTGCCGTTGTTGATCAGCGCGACCTTGATCGGGATGCCTTCGACGGCACAGGTGGCGAGTTCCTGATTGGTCATCTGGAAGCAACCGTCGCCGTCGATGGCCCACACCTCGGTGTCGGGCATGCCCATCTTGGCGCCCATTGCGGCGGGCACCGCGTAGCCCATCGTGCCGAGGCCACCCGAGTTGAGCCACGTGCGCGGCTTCTCGTAGTCGATGAACTGCGCCGCCCACATCTGATGCTGGCCGACGCCCGCGCAGTACACGGCATCCGGGCCCGCGGCCTTGCCGACCGCGGAGATGACGTACTCCGGAGACAGGCTGCCGTCGCTCGGACGGTCGTAGCTGAGCGGGTAGGTCCCCCGGATGCCGTCGAGGTAGGTCCACCACTCGGCGAGATCCAGCGTCGTGCCAGTGGCCCGGTCCGCACGGATCGCCTCGATGAGTTCGGTGATGACCTCTTTGCAGTCGCCCACGATCGGGACGTCGGCGTAGCGGTTCTTACCGATCTCTGCCGGGTCGATGTCGGCGTGGATGACCTTCGCACCGGGCGCGAACGACGAGAGCTGACCGGTGACACGGTCGTCGAAGCGCGCGCCGAGCGTGATCAGCAGATCGCTCTTCTGCAGCGCCGCGACTGCAGCGACGGTGCCGTGCATGCCGGGCATGCCGCAGTTGAGCTGATGACTGTCGGGGAACGCGCCTCGCGCCATGAGCGTGGTGACGACCGGAATTCCGGTCAGCTCGGCGAGTTCGAGCAACTCGGCCGATGCGTTCGCCTTGATGACACCGCCACCGACGTAGAGCACGGGCTTCTTCGCGTCCGCGATGTATCGGGCGGCCTCACGGACCTGCTTGCCGTGCGGCTTGGTCACCGGACGGTATCCGGGCAGGCGCATCTCCGGCGGCCACGAGAACGTGGTCTGCGCCTGCAGGATGTCCTTCGGGATGTCGACGAGAACGGCACCGGGACGGCCCGACGCGGCGATGTAGAACGCCTCGGCGATGATGCGCGGGATGTCGACGCCGTCGGTGATCAGGAAGTTGTGCTTGGTCACCGGCATCGTGATGCCGGAGATGTCGGCTTCCTGGAAACCGTCGGTGCCGATGAGGCTGCGGGCGACCTGTCCCGTGATCGCGACGATGGGAACCGAATCCATCTGCGCATCGGCGAGCGGCGTGACGAGGTTGGTCGCGCCGGGACCCGACGTCGCCATGCACACTCCGACGCGGCCGGTCGCCTGGGCATAGCCTGTTGCGGCGTGGCCTGCGCCTTGTTCGTGCCGGACGAGGACGTGCCGAACCTTCTTCGAGTCGAAGAGCGGATCGTAGACGGGGAGGACGGCGCCGCCGGGAATGCCGAATACCGTATCGACGTCGAGTTCTTCGAGAGAGCGTACGACGGACTGTGCGCCGGTCACCTTTTCAGGTGCGACCTGACGGCGAGTTCCGTCGACTGTGCCTACCGTCGGCGTCTCATGCGACGACGAGCTGCTGACTGCCCCCGACTTACGTGTCGTGGGCCCTGGGCGTGCGGTTGGTGCGCTCACTGCTGCTTCCTCAGGGTTTTCGGTTTCTGGGCGATCTCTGGGCAAGAAAAAACCCCCGTCAGCCGAGGCTGTACGAGGGTGGCGCGTCGATGCGAGTTGGAATGAACCGGCTCAGGCGACGACGCGCCGGCCGATTACGAGTATCTGATTCCGCTTCACGCGCTCGACGGTAGGCGCGCGCATAGGGAACAGTCAAACTCGTCACGACGCAATCCCATTATGTGAGATCGCGCAGTTGCAATGCGAAGATGAAGGGGTGTCGTCTTCGCAGCAGTCCGAACCACCGGACACATCATCCCACACGCCCGATCCCTCCCCGCAGGTCATCCGCCTACCGCGCCTCGCGCTGGTCGGCGTGGCCTTGCTCTTGTTCGGAGTGTTGTTCCCCGCATTGAGCTGGCCTGCCGCTTTCGGTTGGCTTTTCGCCGTACCCATCGTAGTTGCCGTGTGGGTGATTCGGGTCAGGACTGTCGTGACGATCGACGGAATCGAGATTCGTCGGTTCATCGGTTCCGAGTCCATCTCGTGGGAAGACGTTCGTGGAATTCATTTTCCCGACCGCCGCTGGGCTCGCGCCGTACTGACCGACAAGTCCGAGAAATCACTTCCACTCGTGCGCTTCGACCGGCTCCCGCACTTGGCAGCGGCGAGCGGCGGTCGAATCACGGATCCTTATGCCGCGGCCGCAGCCGATGCAGAGAGAGACGCGCAGAACACCGAGCCGGAAACGACTTCGGGCGACGACGACGGACCGGAAAACGCGAACTCGTAATACGGGAGTAACCTTGCCCGAGCGCTCAATCCGCTGAAACACATTCGCTCCACATATTGAGGAATCGAAGCCATGCCGCCGCTACGGTCACGAGTCACCACTGTCGGACGCAACGCCGCGGGCGCACGCTCGCTCTGGCGCGCCACCGGAATGACGGATTCCGATTTCGGTAAACCCATCGTGGCCATTGCGAACTCCTACACCCAATTCGTCCCGGGTCACGTGCATCTGAAGAATGTCGGCGAGATCGTGGCCGACGCGGTACGTGCTGCCGGAGGTGTACCGCGTGAATTCCACACGATTGCCGTCGACGACGGAATCGCGATGGGCCACGGCGGGATGCTCTATTCCCTCCCGAGCCGCGAAATCATTGCCGACTCGGTCGAATACATGGCCAACGCGCATACCGCCGACGCGCTCGTGTGCATCTCGAACTGCGACAAGATCACGCCTGGAATGCTCAATGCCGCAATGCGCCTGAACATCCCGGCCGTCTTCGTCTCGGGCGGGCCGATGGAGGCAGGCAAGGCCGTCGTCGTCGGCGGTGTCGCGCAGGCACCGACCGACCTCATCACCGCGATCTCGGCGAGCGCCAACGACGCCGTGTCCGAGGAAGGCCTCGACGAGGTCGAGCGCAGCGCATGCCCGACGTGTGGATCGTGCTCGGGCATGTTCACCGCCAACTCGATGAACTGCCTCACCGAGGCACTCGGTCTTGCACTGCCCGGCAACGGATCGACTCTCGCGACCCACAAGGCTCGCTACGCGCTGTTCGAGCGCGCAGGCACCACGATCGTCGAAGCCGCGCTCAAGTACTACCGCGACGAGGACGATTCGGTTCTTCCGCGCAACATCGCCACTCCCGCGGCATTCCGCAATGCGATGGCACTCGACGTCGCCATGGGCGGGTCGACCAACACCGTGCTGCACACCCTCGCTGCAGCGCAGGAAGGTGAGGTCGACTTCGACCTCGAGACCATCGACGCCATCAGCCGCAAGGTCCCGTGCCTGTCGAAGGTGTCGCCGAACTCCGACTACCACATGGAGGACGTGCACCGCGCGGGCGGAATCCCGGCACTGCTCGGTGAACTGCGTCGCGCGAACCTGCTCGAGACCGACGTCTCGACGGTGCACACCAAGAGTTTCGACGACTGGCTCGACACGTGGGACATTCGCTCCGGCACGGCGTCGGACGAGGCTCTCGAGCTGTTCCACGCCGCGCCCGGCGGTGTGCGCACCACCGAGCCGTTCTCGACGGACAACCGGTGGTCCTCGCTCGACACCGACGCTGCAGGCGGGTGCATCCGCGACAAGGAGCATGCCTACACCGTCGAAGGCGGTCTGGTCGTGCTGCGCGGCAACATCGCCCTCGACGGCGCGATCCTGAAGACCGCGGGCATCGACGAGGAACTGTTCTCGTTCCAGGGCCCGGCGCTGGTTGTCGAGTCTCAGGAAGAGGCCGTCTCGGCGATCCTGCAGAAGAAGATTAAGGCAGGCGACGTGCTCGTCGTGCGCTACGAAGGGCCCAAGGGCGGACCCGGTATGCAGGAGATGCTGCACCCGACCGCGTTCCTCAAGGGCGCAGGCCTCGGCAAGGTCTGTGCGCTGATCACCGACGGACGGTTCTCCGGTGGCACGTCGGGGCTCTCGATCGGCCACATCTCCCCCGAGGCAGCTGCAGGCGGCGTCATCGGACTCGTCGAGAACGGCGATCAGGTGCGTATCGATGTCGCCTCGAGGACACTCGAGATCCTCGTCGACGACGACGTCCTCGCCACTCGCCGGGCCAAGATGGATGCGTCGGAGCGTCCGTGGCAGCCGGTCGACCGGCAGCGCACGGTCACCACTGCTCTGCGTGCGTACGCGGCTCTCGCGACGTCGGCCGACAAGGGCGCAGTGCGGTACGTTCCCTAGCCGTCGTGAGTGAAAATGTATAGCCCGCTATACATTTTCACTCACGACGGGCGGGCTACGTCGCGATCGGGTTCGCGCCGTTCAAGAAGATCCACAGGCACACGCCACCGGCGATGCCGAGCACGAGGGCGATGAAGGAACCGAAGCGCGGACGCGTCGCCCATCCTCTGCGTCCGTCGAATGCGATCTTGCCGGGACCCGTCAGGATGATCGCCGCAGCGGCGACGCCCAGCAGAGTTTCGTACTCGACGCCGTTCGGTGCGAAGAACTGCAGGCCCGGCTCGGCGGCCTGCTTGAAGCACCACGCGTTGATGATCACGCCGAGGACCGCAGCACCCGCGAACGGTGTGGCGAGTCCGAGGATCAGCAGCGCACCTCCCGCTGTCTCACCGACAGCGCCCGCGATGGCCAGAATGTTGGCCTGCTGATATCCGGTGTCCTCGAGCAACGTGCGGAAGCCGTCGAGACCCGGGCCGTTCCACAGGCCGGTCAACTTCTGAAGTCCGTGGACCAGGAAGATTCCGCCCACGGCCAGGCGCAACAGCAGCAAGCCCAGATCCAGCGTGCCCCGTTTGGCAGGAATCTGAACGGTCTCGGTGCGGACCACCGGCTCGGGTGCAGGCGCGGCGACAGGAGCGGGCGTCCGGTCGAACACTTCCGTCGGCCTGTCCGAGTACGACTGGGTCGAGCCTGCGTCCGGGGCGATCGGCTCGTCGTACTGCGACGGACGGAACGCAGGAAGCTGCTCGGTCGGGTAAGACGCCTTGCTGTCGCCGAAATCCAGGTCGTCGTCGGTGCGCGGCAGCCGGTCCGAGGTGCCCGACGTCGGGCGCGGAGTGGTCGGCTGAATTTGTTCGGTGGGCTGGTCGTACGGGCTCGACGCAGGCTCGTAGCCTGTGTCGGGCTGGTCGGAGTCACGGGGCTTGTCGGTCACGCCTTCAACAGTAGAACGGTCCGGCACGGTTGCACGGGCATTGCGCCGGGCGCGGCGAAAACGGACCGCCTGGCGAACAACGACGAGGTTTCCGTAACGTTTGCGTACATGAAGTCGCGAAGAGTGGCCGCCTCTGCGTTCCTGGCCGTCGCCGTCACTCTCGGGGCGGGATGCGCGCGCTTCGACGATTCGGCATCGACTCCGTTCAGCCCCGAGCCGTCGTTCGGGGCAGCCGAGATCGACCCGGTCGACCCCGACGCGCCCCCGACATCCACTTCGCCGAATGCAGGCCCGCCGCCCGGGCCATGTGTGGATCCGGATCCGAACGTGATCGCGACGTGCCTCGACACGACCGGCGGTCTCGTCATGCTCCCCGGTGGTGAGACGGCGTTGATCGGCGAACGTCGCACCGGTCGCATCCTCCAGGTCGGAACGGGGCAAAATCAGACGGCCACGGAGGTCGCGCGGCTCGACGTCGACTCGTCGAGCGACGGCGGGCTGCTGGATCTCGCGCTGTCCCCGAGCTACGCCGAGGACGGGCTCGTCTACGCCTACATCACGACCGGCTCGGACAATCGCGTCGTGCGCATCGCGGCGGGAGACACACCGAAAGCAGTCCTGACAGGAATCCCGCGCGGCGCGAGCAGCAACAGGGGCGCGATCGAGTTCTCAGGTCCCAACCAGATGCTGGTACTGACCGGCGACGCCGGAAGTCCGGGCGCTGCAGCCGATCCCACGTCACTCGCCGGGAAGCTTCTGCGCGTCGATTCGTTGACGCCGTCGCCGAACCCGCCCGCACCGACAGTCGCGCTGAGCGGAATCGGAACCGCGGGCGACGTCTGCACAGATCAGACCGGCAGCATCTGGATCACCGACAGGACCGCAGTGGAAGATCGACTGCAGCGCATCGATCAGCTCGGGACGGTCGTCTCGCCGGTGTGGACCTGGCCGGATCGCCCCGGCGTCGCAGGGTGCGCAGCCAGCCCCGGCGCCGTTGCAATCGCGTTGACGACGGGCAAGGCCGTGGCCGTGCTCGCGACCGACGAGAACACCGGCGCCGTCACCGCCGCACCGTCCTTGATCGTGCAGGATCGCTACGGTCAGTTGAACGGCACGGCGATCTCCGGCGACGGCACGATCTGGGCCGGGACCGTCAACAAGAACGGTGACGCCCCCGGCCCCAACGACGATCGTGTCGTCAAGATTCCGGTTCCCGCCGGAGGCGGCGGGTTCGACTAGAGACGGCTAGGCCCGCACCCCTGCTCGCACGTCGGGCGCACCGAGCCGTGCCGCGTCGGCGGTGTCGTCGTCGGGTTGCTGTTGCGAATCGCGTTCCGCGAGAACACGTAGGCGGTAGTGCTCGATTTCTTCGGCAACGTGGGTGTCGGACCACCCGAGTACCGGGGCGACGAGCGCAGCAATCTCCTCGGCTGCTGCGTCGCCTCGGTCGTCGACCTCGATCGAAATGCGGGTGCGACGCGTCAGGATGTCCTCCAGGTGCCGCGCACCCTCGTGACTGGCCGCGTAGTACGCCTCGGCCTTGAGATACTCGGGTGCACTCGACAACGGCTCTCCCAGTTCGGGATTGCGGTCGATCAGGTCGAGAATCTCGGAAGTCAGCGTCCCGTACCGGCCGAGCAGATGTTCGACGCGTGACACACGCATTCCGGCTCGCTCCGCCGTCAAGGATCGCCTGTTGTACGCACCGTTATAGCCCTCGGCGCCGACGAGCGGAATCTGCTCGGTCACGCAGGCAGGAACGGTCCCGCCGAGACCGTGCACCGCGGAATCGACTGCGTCCTTGGCCATGACGCGATACGTGGTGTACTTGCCGCCTGCGATGACGGTGAGCCCACGGACCGGGCTGGACACCGCATGTTCGCGGGACAGCGTGCTGGTCGAATCCGACTCACCGAACAGCAGGGGTCGCAACCCTGCGTACACGCCGACGACGTCGCTGTGATCCAGCGGATCCGCGAGCAACTTGTTGACCTGTTCGAGGATGTAGTCGATGTCGCTCTTGCTCGCGGCGGGATGCGCGAGGTCGAGTTTCCAATCGGTATCGGTGGTGCCGATGATCCACTGACTGCCCCACGGAATGACGAACAGCAGGCTCTTCTCGGTGCGGGTGATGATGCCCGTCGCGCTGTTGATGCGATTGCGCGGAACGACCAGGTGCACTCCCTTGGACGCGCGAACCTGGAATTGCCCACGGCCACCGACCATCTCCTGGATCTCGTCCGTCCAGACGCCCGCCGCGTTGATGACCTGCTTGGCGCGGATGTCGAGCGACTCCCCCGTCTCGAGATCCGTTGCGCTGACGCCGACGACGCGATCACCTTCGCGCAGAAACCCGGTCACCCGAGTGCTGTTGACGACCGACGCTCCGTACGACGCGGCGGTGCGCGCCAGCATCATCGTGTGCCGTGCGTCGTCGACCTGCCCTTCGTAGAAGCGCACCGCCCCTCGAATGGCGGATCGCTTGCCCGACGGGAAGGATTCAAGCGTCTTCTTTCGTCCGAGATGCCTGTGGTGTCCGGGCACACCGCGTCCCGCGCCCATCACGTCGTATACGCCGATACCCAATCCGACGTACGGTCGATCGATTCTTTTCTCGAGCGGATAGATGAACGGCACCGGACGAGCGAGGTGCGGGCACAACGTGTTCAGCACCAGCGACCGTTCCTTCAACGCTTCGAACACGAGCGAGAAATTGAACTGCTCCAGGTAGCGCAATCCACCGTGGAACAGCTTGCTCGACCGGCTCGACGTTCCCGCCGCATAGTCCCGCGCCTCGACCAGTCCGACACGCAGGCCCCGCGTCGCCGCATCGAGCGCCGCGCCTGCCCCGACGACGCCACCGCCGATGACGAGTACGTCCATCTCCTCCGACGCCAACACGCGCAACGACTCCGCGCGGGACGCCGGGCTGAGAGCATGTGCAAGAGAGGTCATTCCGTATCCACCCAATCCAATGTTCGTGTGACGGCTTTCTTCCAGCCGGCGTAGAGCCTGTCGCGGGTCTTCTCGTCCATCGACGGCGTCCACGTCTTGTCCTCGGCCCAGTTGGCCCGAATGTCGTCCTCGCTCTTCCAGAATCCGACGGCGAGTCCCGCGGCATACGCGGCGCCGAGCGCGGTCGTCTCGGCGACGACCGGTCGCACCACGTCGACGTTCAGGATGTCGGATTGGAACTGCATCAGCAGTTCGTTGACCACCATGCCGCCGTCGACCTTCAGCACTTCGAGGTCGACGCCGGAGTCGGCGTTCATCGCCTCGATCACCTCGCGTGTCTGGTAGGCAGTCGCTTCGAGAACCGCGCGAGCCAGATGGCCCTTGTTGACGAACCTCGTCAGGCCGACGATCGCGCCGCGCGCGTCGGCACGCCAGTGCGGGGCGAACAACCCCGAGAACGCGGGGACGAAGTACGCGCCACCACTGTCCTCGACCGATCGAGCGTCCTTCTCGATATCTGCTGCAGTGCCGATCATTCCGAGGTTGTCACGCAGCCACTGTACGAGAGAACCGGTGACCGCGATCGAGCCTTCGAGAGCGTAGACGGTGTCCTGCTCACCGATCTTGTAGCAGACCGTCGTCAGAAGTCCGTTGCGGCTCATGACCTTTTCGGTGCCGGTGTTCAGCAGGACGAAATTGCCGGTGCCGTAGGTGTTCTTGGCCTCGCCCGGCGACAGGCACGCCTGCCCGAACGTCGCGGCCTGCTGATCTCCGAGAATGCCCGCGATCGGAACACCGCGCAGAGCGCCTCGTTCGCGTGCATAGCCGTACACCTCGGACGAGCTCTTGATCTCCGGCAGCATCGACGTCGGAATTCCCATGTCGCGGCAGATGGATTCGTCCCATTCGAGGGTGTCCAGATCCATGAGCAACGTCCGGGACGCGTTGGTCGGGTCCGTGACGTGCAGTCCCCCGTCGACGCCGCCCGTCATGTTCCACAGAACCCAGGAGTCCATCGTGCCGAAGCACAGCTCGCCCGCCTCGGCACGTGCGCGCGCACCGTCGACGTTGTCGAGAATCCACTTCACCTTCGGGCCGGAGAAGTACGTCGCGAGCGGCAGACCCGTCGTCGCGGTGTACCTGTTGGCGTCGCCGTCGCCGAGAGCGGTGACGATCTTGTCCGTTCGGGTGTCCTGCCAGACGATCGCGTTGTAGATCGGTTCGCCTGTCGCGCGGTCCCAGACCAGTGCTGTCTCACGTTGATTGGTGATGCCGACCGAGGCGATGTCGGCTGCGGTCAGGTCGGCGGCGGCCAGTGCACCCGCGGCGACGGTGCGAACGTTGTGCCAGATTTCCTGCGCGTCGTGCTCGACCCATCCCGCCTGCGGGAAGATCTGTTCGTGCTCTTTCTGGTCCACCGCCACGACCGACCCACTTCGGTCGAAGATCATGCACCGGGTCGACGTGGTCCCCTGGTCGATGGCTGCCACATAGCGCGCCGATTCTCTGTCACTCACTCGTGTGCTCCTTCGTGCTCGGTTTTGCCAGTCGATGTCATGCGGCAGCCTTCTCCGGCTCCAGTTCCTCAGGCGCCTCGTCGGGCAGAAAACGCCCGATGAGCTTGTCGTACAAGAACACTCCGATGGGCCCACCGACCAAAGGCCCGACGATCGGCACCCAGAAGTACAACCCGCCGTACTGATCTCGCCACGCTCCGCCGTACCCGGTGATGAACGACGCCAACCTCGGCCCGAAATCGCGCGCCGGGTTGATTGCATAACCAGCGTTGGTGCCCCACGCGAAACCGATTGCGACGACGATCAATCCGATGATGAACGGTGCCATGTTGGCCAGCGGAGGCGTACTGCGAGAATCGGTCACTGCGACGATGAGGAACAACAGGATCGCGGTACCGATGATCTGGTCCAGCAACGCCGACCCGACTCCGACCGGCAGTGTTCCATTTCCGGGGAGAGTCGAGAAGATCGTTTGCGTCGCGGTGGTGTGTTCGGGGTCGATCGCGGTGATCATGTCGTTGTAGTTCCAGCGAACCAACAGCGCAGCAACGAATGCACCCGCAACCTGAGCTGCGACGTAGGGCAACACCTTCTTCCACGGGAGGTCCCGAAACAGCGCGAATGCGAAGGTGACCGCGGGGTTCAGATGCGCGCCGGTCGCGCGTCCGGCGACGTAGATACCGAACATCACGCCGAGCCCCCAGGCCCACGCAATACTGTTGTGGTCACCGAGACTTCCCTCGTCGCCTCCTGAAACGACCTGTGCGACAACGCCCGAACCGAAGAGGATCAGAATCGCGGTACCCGCGAATTCGGCTGCCATCTGCGACGGCAGACTCCACTTCTCGACTGTGCGCGGCATGGTTCTCCTTCGAACAATGTGTGTGATGCGAGCCATAGCGTTGTTCTTTACGCTAACTACCCTGCACGTTTTCGCATAACCGATGCACATATGTGCAGGAATGTTCCGGATGGTGGCGCGTCGGCGTCGTTCATGAGACATGATCGTCGGATGGCGATCGACAATCCCTCCACTGCGGACCCACGAACGGTCGATGCCGTCCACGCTGCGCGCATGTACTACTTCCAGGACATGACCATGGCGGCGATCGGCCGCGAGATGCGGGTGTCGCGCTCGACCGTGTCCCGCCTGATCACGTACGCACGGATGTCGGGACTGGTGGAGATCAAGATCAGTTCGTTGTCCGGCCACGCGTCGGCGCTCGAGAAAGTCTTCGCCGATCGCTACGACGTACGCGCCCACATCGTTCCCGTCGGCGAATCAGTGGGCGATCTCGATCGCCTCGATCGTGTGGCGATGTTCGCCGGAAGGCTACTGACGTCACTGTTCGAGTCGGACATGGTCATGGGCGTCGCCTGGGGCACGACGGTCAGCGCTGTCAGCAGATACCTCGCGCCGAAACGCACGCACAACTCGCACGTCGTTCAGCTCAACGGCGCAGCCAACACGAGAACGACGGGCGTGTCCTACGCCACGGACATCATTCGCACCCTCGCCGACGCGTACGACGCACTGCCACAAGGGTTTCCAGTTCCCGCGTTCTTCGACTACCCGGAGACCCGTCGGCTTCTGTGGAAGGAACGCAGCATCAAGCGCGTCCTCGATCTGCAACGGAAAATGGACATTGCCGTGTTCTCCATCGGCGCACTGGGCGGCGCGATCCCGAGCCACGTCTACAGCGCGGGCTACCTGGAAGAGGACGACCTCGACGCGCTGGCGGCCGACGGTGTCGTGGGCGACATCGCGACCGTCTTCCTCCGGTCCGACGGCAGCTACGACGGCATCGATCTCAACGATCGGTCGAGCGGGCCCAGCCTCGAACTACTCAAAGGCGTCCCGACACGTTTGTGCGTGGTCGCCGGTCAATCGAAACTCGACGCACTGGTCGGTGCGTTGGCGGGAGGACTCGTCACCGACCTGGTCATCGACGACGTGAGCGCGGCGTCGCTCGTCGTTCAGGATCGGTGACGGGTCCTCCCCGAAGAGTCGGTCAGCTGCAGGCCGCGAGAACCAATTCCTTCACACGCGCCGCATCCGCTTGCCCGCGTGTGGCTTTCATGACGGCACCGACGATGGCTCCGGCTGCCTGCACCTTGCCGCTACGAATCTTGTCCGCGACACCGGGGTTCGCCGCGAGTGCCTCGTCGACGGCCGCCTGCAACTTGGTGTCGTCCTTCTCCACGACGAGTCCACGAGCAGCCATGACGTCGGCAGGCTCGCCTTCACCGGCGAGCACGCCGTCGACGATCTGACGCGCACCGTTGTTGTTGACCTTTCCGTCGGAGACCAACGCGACGACGGCAGCGACCTGCGCCGGCGTGATGGCGAGCTCGGTCAGTTCGACCCCTGCAATGTTGGCTTTCTGGGCGAGGTACGACACCCACCACGAACGCGCGGACTGCGCAGGAGCACCCGCGTCGACCGTCGCCGCGACGAGTTCGAGCGCTCCGGAGTTGACGAGGTCACGCATTTCCTCGTCGGACACGCCCCAGTCGGCCTGGATGCGCGCACGACGAAGCCACGGCAGCTCCGGCAGAGTGCCGCGCAGCTCCTCGATCCACGCAGCGTCCGGTGCGACGGGTGCCAGGTCGGGCTCCGGGAAGTAGCGGTAGTCCTCGGCCGTTTCCTTCTTACGCCCCTTGGACGTCGTGCCGTCGGACTCCTGGAAGTGGCGTGTCTCCTGGACGACCTCACCGCCGCTCTCCAGAACGGCTGCCTGCCTGCGCATCTCGTACCGCACCGCGATCTCGACGCTCTTGAGCGAGTTGACGTTCTTCGTTTCGGTGCGGGTGCCGAACTCCGTCGCTGTCTTCTCCATCAGCGAGACGTTCGCGTCGCACCGCAGCGAACCCTGATCCATGCGAACGTCGGAGACGTCGAGGGACTTCAGCAGATCACGCAGAGCGGTGACGTACGCCCGAGCCACCTCGGGAGCGCGCTCGCCGGTACCGGTGATGGGCTTGGTCACGATCTCGACGAGCGGAACACCGGCGCGGTTGTAGTCGAGCAGCGAATGGCTCGCGCCCTCGATGCGACCCGTCGCACCGCCGACGTGCGTCGACTTCCCGGTGTCCTCTTCCATGTGCGCGCGTTCGATCTCGACGCGGAAGGTGCTGCCGTCGTCGAGTACGACGTCGAGGTACCCCTCGGTGGCGATGGGCTCGTCGTACTGCGAGATCTGGTAGTTCTTCGGCTGGTCCGGGTAGAAGTAGTTCTTGCGCGCGAAGCGTCCCCACGGCGTGATCGAGCAGTTCAGAGCGAGCCCGATCCGGATGGCCGACTCGACAGCAGCCGCATTGACCACCGGAAGAGCACCCGGAAGGCTCAAGCACACGGGGCAGACCTGTGTGTTGGGCTCGGCACCGAACGCCGTCGGGCAACCGCAGAACATCTTGGTCGCTGTGCCCAGTTCGACGTGGACCTCCATACCCAGAACAGGGTCGAATTTTTTCAGCACGTCGTCGTAATCGATCAGATCGACCATGGCAGCAGTCATGCACGTCAGTTTATGCGCTGGTAAGAACGCGCGAGTAACCCCCTGCGCTCGCTACGGTTGGACAGTGACGGACGCATCGAAGCAAACGCTGTACATGACCGTGCTCATGACCCCAGACATGGCAAATTTCTCCGGCAATGTGCACGGTGGCACGATCCTGAAGCTTCTCGATCAGGTCGCATACGCATGCGCCAGCCGGTACGCGGGGTCGTACGTGGTGACGCTGTCCGTCGATCGCGTCGTGTTCCGAGAGCCGATCCACGTCGGCGAACTCGTGACGTTCTCCGCGTCGGTCAACTACACCGGGCGCACGTCGATGGAGGTCGGCATCCGCGTCGAAACCGAGAACATTCAGCGCGGCGAGACCCGTCACACGAACAGCTGCTACTTCACGATGGTCGCCGTCGGCGAGGACAGCAAGCCGTTGGAGCTGACCCCGCTGATTCCGTCGAACGCCGTCGGGCGGCAGCGCTTCGAGGCGGCCAGGCGCCGTCGCGATCTCCGTCGCGAGACCGAGCAGCGGGAGGCGGACATTCAGGCAGCTTCGCTGCATGTGCACGAAAATACATAGAGGGCTATGTATTTCCGCACACATGCGCCCATGGTGCCTACCCGAAGAACGCCGCCGCATCGACGTAGCGGCTCTCCGGCACACGCTTGAGCTGCTTGACGGCTTCGGACAGCGACACGAGTCCGATCTCGGCGCCCCGAAGCGACACCATCTTCCCGAAGTCGCCTGCATGCGCGGCGTCGGCGGCGTTCACACCGAACCGGGTGGCCAGCACGCGGTCGTACGGCGTCGGTGTTCCACCGCGCTGCACGTGACCGAGCACGGTCGTCCGCACCTCTTTGTTGATCCGACGCTCGATCTCCTGCCCGAGCTGATGCGCGACGCCGGTGAACCGAACGTGCCCGAACTCGTCGATGCCGCCGTCGAGAAGCGACATCGAGCCTTCCTTCGGCTTCGCACCCTCGGCGACGACGCAGATGAAGTGCGAGTCACCGCGCTGGAATCGCTTGCGCACGAGATCGCACACTTCGTCGACGTCGAACGGCTGCTCGGGAATCAGGGTCATGTGCGATCCCGACGCCAGACCTGCATGCAGCGCAATCCATCCCGCGTGACGACCCATGACCTCGACGAGCATGACGCGCTGGTGCGACTCCGCCGTGCTGTGCAGTCGATCGATGGCGTCGGTGGCAATGGTGAGCGCGGTGTCGAAGCCGAACGTCACGTCGGTGCAGTCGATGTCGTTGTCGATGGTCTTCGGCACGCCGACGACGGGTACGCCCTCCTCGGACAGCCAGTTCGCGGCGGTCAGCGTTCCCTCACCACCGATGGGGATCAGAACGTCGATCCCGTTGTCCTCGAGCGTCTGCTTGATCCGATCGAGCCCGGCGCGCAACACATCCGGATTGGTGCGCGCTGTCCCCAGCATCGTGCCGCCCTTGGTCAGCAGACGATCGTTGCGGTCGTCGTTGCGTAGCTGAATTCGACGGTCCTCGAGCAGGCCACGCCACCCGTCGAGAAATCCGACGACGGTGGACCCGTAGCGCGCATCCGCGGTCCGCACCACGGCCCTGATCACCGCATTGAGCCCCGGGCAGTCGCCGCCACCGGTCAGAACACCGATCCGCATCGATTTCTCGCCTCTCGTCGTCTCCATGGTTCTACCGTAATCTTGCCGCGCCGATCTCCCGACGGCAGCGCGAACACGTATCCGACGCGATCAACTGGGCGTGACGACGCCACTCTCGTACGCGAGCACGACCGCCTGCGCCCGGTCGCGCAGATCGAGCTTGCCGAGTACTTTGCCGACGTGCGTCTTGACGGTCTGCTCGGCGACGAACAGCGCCCCGGCGATCTCGGTGTTCGACATCCCGCGAGCAATGAGTTCGAGCACCTCGCGTTCACGAGGCGTCAGCGCCTTCAGTTTCGACGGTTCGGCGCGCTGAGTACCGCGCCGCGACGTCACGTCGGCGATGAGTCGACGCGTCACCGACGGCGCCAGCAACGCCTCACCCGCGGCGACGACGCGTACGCCTCGGATCAGTTCCTCGGCGGGCGCGTCCTTGAGCATGAATCCGCTCGCGCCGATGGTCAGTGCTTCGTAGACGTAGTCGTCGATGTCGAACGTGGTGAGCATCAGAACCCGAACCGGGTGTGCGCGGGGCGCTCCGAGAATTGCACGGGCGGCGTCGAGTCCGTTCATCTGCGGCATCCGGACGTCCATGAGCACGACGTCGGGTTGCAGTCGCGCGACCTCGGTGACAGCGGTTGCCCCGTTGTCCGCATCCCCGATCACGGAGATGTCGGACTGCGCGGCCAGCAGGGCGCCGAATCCCTGTCGAACCATTGCCTGATCGTCGGCGATGAATACCGTGATTGCCACGGATGACACCCTATGCCGACGTGCGGACGACCGGAACCGCATCGACGGGTAGCCGCGCGACGACTTCGAAACCGCCGTCGGGCGTGACCCGTGTGTCCAACCACCCCGACGCCCCGCGAGCGCGGTCCTTCATTCCCTGCAGTCCGTGGCCGCCTGTCTTCTCGACGGCGACACCACCAGCAGGTGTCGGCCCGTTGACGACCTCGAGGAACACGAGTTCGGGCCCGTAGTCCAGCCGGACTCGGACGGCGCTGTCGGGTGCATGCCGCGCGGCATTCGACAGCGATTCCTGCACGATTCGATACAGCGCGAGTCCCGTACCTGCCGACACCAGCGCCGGCTCCCCCGTCGCGGTCCACGTCACCCGTACCCCCGCACGCTGTGCGCTCACCAGCAACGCGTCGACATCCGATGCTCCGGGCGCAGGCGCTTCGTCGACGACGTGGCCGTCGCTGCGCAGCACGCCGAGCATGCCGCGGATCTCGTTGAGCGCCTCACGCGCGGTGGCTCCGATGGACTCGAATTCCGCTGCTGCGGAGGGTGATACGTCGTCCAGACGATACTGCGCACTCTGTGCCTGCACCACGACGAGCGACATGTGGTGTGCGACGACGTCGTGCAGATCCCGCGCGATCTTGGCCTTCTCCTCCAGAATCGCGCGCCGAGCGCGTTCGAGCTCGCTGACCTCTTCCTGCGCGGCCAGTTGACGACGCGACAGCACGAGCCACCGCACGAGCAGCCCGAACACGACGATCGCCGTCAGACCCACCGCCCACCCGATCCCGTCGTCGCCCGGGGTGAATCCGAGGAACAGCAGAACCGTCGCTCCCCACGCGACTGCGACGATCGGCACCGCGCAGCGCAGACTCACCGCGAGTATCAGAACGAGCATCACAATGATGTGGGTGACCTGCCACGGGTAGTCGTAGCCGGGAACGTTGTCGAACACGACCGGCACGACGAGCGCCGCACCTGCCGAAACCGCCCATCCCAGTGCAGGATTCGCTCTGACGAGCACGAACGGGAAGACCGCAAGCGCGGCGACGATCGGCATGATCGGCGTCGGGACCTGATGCGTCAACTGGAGTGTCGGCCACGCGATCGAATACAGAATCGCCGTGACGAGAACGATGGTGATGTCGATGCGGCGACCCGTACTCAGCCGACGCACCCCGGCGCGTGCCTTCGGAGCGATTCTGATTCCCACCCTGTGAACTCTAGGAACCCGCGCGCCGAAAGTCGTCATACCTCGGAGTGAGATCCGGGGTGTACCTCGGTATCAGGTAGGCGTCGGACCACGCCGAGAGTGGCACCCAGCATCGGCACTTCGGAGCGATGACCAGCAGCTTCCGTCGTTCGTAGCGTCACCGACCATGACAGCGAAAGCGAAATTCGCCACCGTACTCGGCATCTGCGGCGCCATCACCCTTGCCACCCCAGGCGCCCTTCCTACCGCCGACGCCTCGAACACACACGCCCCGGCCGCCACCGTCGCCATCGACGCCCTGGCCACCGACAGCGCCTTCGATCATCTGCCGCCTACATTCGGGGAGATGTTCTACGCGCCGACGGTCGAGAACGGGGTTCTGATCAACCCGGCCGGTGATTGTTCCTCCCCCATCCCGCTCCCCGAGGAATTCGGCACCGCGTGCAAGGCACACGACTTGGGATACGACCTCATCCGATATGCCTCGGCGACAGGCGAATCCATCACTCCGGGCGCACGAGAAATCGTCGACGGTTCGCTGCGTACGGCCATGCACGACGCGTGCCACTCGCGCGACGGGATCGGCTCACGCACCGCGTGCTACGTGATGAGCGACGTCGCATCCACCGCTGTCGACTTCAATTCGTGGCGTCAGGGTTACGGAAACCCGGCGCCCGAACCCGCGCTGCCGTATCTGCTCGCGGGACTCGTCGTGTCCGTCGGCGCAGCCGCGACGTCGATCGCCCTCGCTGTACATGCGCGCCGACGGGCGGGCCGGGCATGACCACGACTCTCGTCACCCACGTCGCGCGTCCCACCAGTGCCTCCCGACGCTCACCGGCTGTACCGCGTGTGACGACGTCGATACTTCTGTCGAGTTCGATCGTGGCGTCGCTACTACCGTCGCTCCTGCCCCGGTCGTCGCTCGTGCAGGCGGTCGTGACGGCGCTCTTCGCTGCTGCGGCACTCCTGCTGTCCGCACTCCTCCACCGGGTCCCGACGCGTATGCGGCCGGCAGCTACACACGTCGTCGCGCGGCGAATCGCGGCGACTGTGGGTGCGGTGGCCGTCGTCGCCGCCGGTATCGCTGCGGCGCGCTGGCAGAACCGCCTGCGCGACGCCATGGACGTGCCCACGACCGGCCCGACGCATTGGATGGAGGTTCTGTGCGGCGCGGTATCGGTGTGCGCGATGCTCGTCGTGATCGGTGTCGGGATCGTGCGCGGGCTTCGGCGGGCCGGGACTCAGCGAACGACGGTGGTGACCCTGGTCCTCGCCATCGCGGCGTATCTGTTCGCGGTTCCGTGGGCCCAGCATGCGTTCGCAGCCCGCTATGCAGTGGCAGACGGCGTCGTCGACACAGCCCTCACGATGCCCGCGAACACGTCGACGATGTCGTGGGACGGCCTCGGCCGTGAGGGCCGAAAGTTCGTCGCCGCCGGAACGGACAGCGCCGCGATTCGCACGTACGCCGGCCTCCGATCCGCCGCCACCGTAGACGAACGAGCACGTCTCGCCGTCGACGAGCTCAACCGCACAGGCGGATTCGACAAGGCGCACATCGTGATTGCGGTCCCGACGGGTTCGGGATGGGTCGACGAGAACGCTGTCCGCGGGATCGAACACCGGTTCGCAGGCGATGTCGCGACCGTTGTCCTGCAGTACTCCGACCAACCCAGTTGGGCGACATTCCTGTTCGCGGAGCAGGACGCCGTCGACGCGACCACAGCGCTGCTCGACGCCGTCCGAGACGAACTCGTTATGTTGCCGGTCGACGCAAGACCCCAGCTGCACGTCTACGGTCAAAGTCTTGGATCGGTCGCCGGCAGTACTGCAGTACAGCGCGATTCGAGTCTGATCTGCAGCACGCTGTGGGCGGGACCCCCGGCGGGCGAGGTGACGGCCGGAGGAGGCGTCGTACTCGCGAACAGTTCCGATCCGGTCATCTGGTGGTCGGGCAGCCTGTTCTTCTCCCGTCCGGATCTCGAGAATGCTCGCATCGACGCGCCTGTCCCCCAGTGGATACCGGCAATCTCGTATCTGCAGACGACCGTGGACATGCTGTCGGCATTGAATGCGCCTGCCGGACACGGACATCGGTACGGCGACGACCAGGGCACTCTTCTGCGAGAATGCTAGAGACCCAATCGTTCTCCGAGCCAACTCATCTCGTCCGCGAGGGCGGGTGCCCACACATCCATCGAATGACCACCGGGCAGTTCCGCATACCGGACATCCATGCCGGCGTCGGCGGCCGCGTCGAACAGTCGTCGAGTCTGAGGACGGAACTCCTCGTCGCTGTCGCCGACCACGAATGCACCTGCCGTGTCAGGGAATCGACCCTCGTGCAGCAACGTGAGTGGCGCGACGGCGTCGAACTGCGCAACGGACTTCTCGCTGTCGTCACCGAACGCTGCGGCGATCGATTCGTCACGCGAGCCCCGACGCGGTTCGTCCTCGCCCGAGATGTCCAGGAAGGTCGGATACACGTCGGGAACGCGGAGCGCGGTCTGCACCGAACACGTTCCGCCGTACGAGTATCCGCCGATGGCCCACTCGTTCGGGTCCATGGAGCCGTGCATGTTCTGCTGAACCCACGACGGCACGTCGACGGCAAGATACGTCGAGACGTTGCCCAGATCGGAGTCGATGCACATCGGGTTGGCGTCGGCGTCACCCAGAGCATCTGCGACGACGACGATCGGCGCGTGGCCGTCGTGCTTCGCTGCATACGCATCCATCGTCTGCGCGAGATGGCCACCCTCGAACCAGTCGATCACGTGCCCGGGCTGACCGGTCAGCAGAACCAGCACCGGCCACTCGGTTTTCGCGTCGGTGCGGTAGAAGGGCGGGGTGTAGATCGACGCAGGACGGGCGTGAAAACCGGACACCGTTCCGGGAATGTCGACGCTCGTGACCGCCCCGACAGGCGGATGTCCCATCGCCGCCGCGAGAGTGGGCACCCGCCAGACCTGCATGTTCATCACTGCGACCACCGCACCGATCACTGTGACCGCAGTGAGAACGCCGAGAAACCACCGACGAAGCAGAATCCAGCCGAGCAGCAGCATCACCGCCAGCACGACAGCGGGGACGATGACCGAATCGATCCTGAGGTGCACGACATCCAGTGCGACGCCGTGCATCAGACCGATCAACGGACTATCGCTTCAGAGCGCCACGCGCAGCCTCGTAGGCCGCGCCGACTCGGTACAGGCGGTCGTCGGCGAACGCGGGTGCCATGATCTGCAGTCCGACGGGGAGTCCGTCCTCGGATGCCAGACCGGACGGAACCGACATCGCGCAGTGACCTGCGAGGTTGGTCGGCAGCGTGCACAGGTCGTTGAGGTACATCGCGATCGGGTCGTCGACCTTGTCCCCCAACGGGAATGCCGTCGTGGGAGTCGTCGGCGAGACCAGCACGTCGACCTGCTCGTAGGCCTTGTCGAAGTCGCGCGCGATCAGCGTGCGCACCTTGAGTGCCTGGCCGTAGTACTCGTCGTAGTAGCCGGCCGACAGCGCGTACGTACCGATCATGATGCGGCGCTTGACTTCTGCACCGAACCCCTCGGCACGAGTGATCGCCATGACCTGCTCGGCGCTGTGCGTTCCGTCGTCACCTGCACGCGAGCCGTAGCGCATGCCGTCGAAGCGCGCCAGGTTCGACGACACCTCCGACGGAAGAATCAGGTAGTACGCAGCGAGCGCGTGCACGAAGTTGGGGCACGAGACCTCGACGACCTCCGCGCCGAGCGACGTCAGTGTGGCGACCGCAGCGTCGAACGACGAGATGACGCCCGATTGGTAACTGTCGGAATGCAATTCCTTGACGACGCCGACGCGCACACCCTTCAGGTCGCCCTTCGCACCGTCACGAGCCGCCGCGACGACGGAAGCCACCCGAGTATCGACCGACGTCGAATCACGCGGATCGTGTCCGGCGATGACCTCGTGCAGCAACGCCGTGTCGAGGACGGTGCGGCCGCACGGACCGCCCTGATCCAACGACGACGCGCACGCGATGAGTCCGTATCGGGACACTGTCCCGTACGTCGGCTTGGTGCCGACGGTGCCCGTCAGCGCGGCGGGCTGACGGATCGAACCACCGGTATCGGTGCCGATGGCCAGCGGCGCCTGGAACGACGCCAACGCGGCCGCGCTACCGCCACCGGATCCGCCAGGAATGCGGGTGGTGTCCCACGGGTTCTTCGTCGGGCCGTATGCGGAGTTCTCCGTGGACGATCCCATCGCGAACTCGTCCATGTTGGTCTTGCCGAGCAGCGGAATACCTGCGTCGCGAAGCTTCGTGGTGACCGTCGCGTCGTACGGCGAGATCCAGCCCTCGAGAATCTTCGATGCACACGTCGTCGGCATGTCCGTCGTCGTGAACACGTCCTTGAGAGCCAACGGCACACCGGCCAGCGCCGACGCGGGAGCCTCACCGGCCGAGAGGGACGCGTCGACCTCCTTCGCGGAGACGAGCGCACCTGCGCCTGCCACGTGCAGGAACGCACCGAACTCGCCGTCGACCTTCTCGATGCGGTCCAGGTGGGCCTGCGTGACCTCGACTGCCGACACCTCGCGGGAATGGATCTTCTCCGCGAGTGCGGACGCGTCGAGTGCGGTCAGGTCGGTCATTCGCTCTCTCCCAGGATCTGCGGCACTGCGAAACGGTCTTCCTCTGCGTTGGGCGCCTCGGCCAGCGCCTGCTCAGGCGTCAGCCCGGGGACGATGACGTCGGGACGTGTCACGTTGGTGATGTCGCTGGGGTTGGCAGTAGGAGGCACGTCGTCGGCAGCGACCTCCGCGACCGTCTTCACGTGGTGAAGGATCGAGTCCAGCTGACCTGCGAACTCGTCCAGTTCGGCTTCGCTCAGCGCCAACCGAGACAGCCTGGCAAGGTGCGCCACCTCGTCGCGGGAGATATCAGGCACCGCGTGGACCCCTTTCAGAGAATGGAAGATTCGCGTCGCACACAGCACACGACACCGTGCGAGTCTAGTGGGGTCGTTCCTACAGGCTCCACTCCCGGTACCGGTGGATACGGCCGCTGCGGTGTCGCCAAGATCACCATCGACTTCGTGCAGGTCGGTCGAACAGCGAACAGAATGCGAAGCAGGCTTGCGGCGCGCACACCGACGTGCGACGCCGGGGGTGCATAGAGTGCTCTGCGGATCGTCCGAGTTTCGAGTGTCACCGAAAGGGAGCGCCATGTCCTACCTGCTCCGCGTCCACCTTCCCGACCGACCAGGCAGCCTCGGTTCTCTCGCCGTCGCACTCGGTTCGGTGGGAGCGGACATCCTGTCGCTCGACGTCATCGAACGTGGTGACGGTTACGCGGTCGACGATCTGGTCGTGGACGTCGCACCCGGCTCGCTTCCGGACACGTTGATCACCGCCGCGGAGAACCTGGACGACGTGCGGGTCGATTCGATCAGGCCGTACACGGGCGTACTGGACACTCATCGCGAGCTCGAACTGATCGACAGCGTCGCAGCTGCCAACGACGATCGCCTTCAGGTCCTCGTCGACGGCGCACCCCGAGTCCTGCGGGTCGGCTGGAGCGTCGTCGTGGCCACGGGCGACCGGGGCTCGTTCCGCGTCGTCGGAAGCTCCGGCGCGCCCGAGACCCACGCGACCGACATGCCGTGGATGCCGCTGCGCCATCCGGCTGCGCTCGACGGTGACGCCGAATGGGTGCCGCAGGTCTGGCGTGACATGGACACGAAGATCGCGGCTGCACCGCTGGGCTCGACGGGGACGGTCTTGATGCTCGGCCGTCCAGGTGGCCCGGACTTCCGCCCGTCGGAGGTGGCGCGACTCGGCTACCTCGCCGGAATCGTCGCCACCGTCCTCGGCTGAGCAGCTAGTCGCCGTCCGGTTCGGCCACGCGAACCGCGTCGGGTCCCTCGGTCAGGAGCAGCGTGAATCCAGCCTCGTCCAGCACCGGAACCCCGAGTTCGACGGCTTTGTCGTGCTTGCTTCCCGGCGATTCCCCGACGACGACGAATGCTGTTTTCTTCGAGACGGATCCAGCCGCTTTGCCGCCGCGCGCAAGGATCGCCTCCCTGGCCTGATCGCGTGAGTAACTCTCGAGCGACCCGGTGACGACGATCGACAGCCCCTCGAGGTTTCGGACGATCGAGGAGTCCCTCTCGTCCTCCATGCGCACGCCCGCGTCGCGCCACTTGTCGACGATGGCCCGGTGCCACGGCACGCCGAACCACTCGGACACTGCTTTCGCGATGGTGCCGCCGACTCCGTCGACCGCGGCGAGTTCCTCCTCCGACGCGCTCTCGATGCGGTCGAGACTGCCGAACTCGTTCGCAAGCGCACGCCCAGCAGACGGTCCGACATGGCGGATCGACAGGCTGACGAGCACGCGCCACAGCGGCCTGTCCTTCGCCTTGTGCAGATTGTCGAGCAGGCGTCGACCGTTCGCCGACAGCGCGCCTGCCTTCGTGGCGTAGATCGATGTCTTCAGTAGGTCTTCTTCTGTGAGCGAGAAGATGTCGCCCTCGTCCTGGACGACCTCGGCTTTGAGCAGGTCCGTCGCTGCCTCGTAGCCGAGGCCTTCGATGTCGAATCGGCCGCGTTCGGCGACGAAGAACAGGCGTTCACGACGCTGCCCCGGGCAGAATTCGGAGTTGGGGCACCGCAGGTCCGCGTCGCCCTCCTTCGCAGGTGCCAGCGGAGTCCCGCACTCGGGGCAGTTCTCGGGCATGACGAACTCGGTCTCGTCTCCGGTGCGTGCATCGACTACGGGACCGAGGACCTCGGGAATCACTTCCCCGGCCTTGCGGATGGTCACGGTATCTCCGATCAGCACACCCTTGCGCTTGACCTCGGATCCGTTGTGCAGAGTCGCCAGCGACACCGTCGAGCCGGCCACGAGTACCGGTTCCATGTACGCGAACGGCGTGACGCGTCCCGTCCTGCCCACGTTGACTCTGATGTCGAGGAGCTTGGTGGTGACCTCCTCGGGCGGATACTTGTATGCGATTGCCCAGCGCGGCGCACGCGACGTGGTACCGAGCCTGCGGTGCAACGACATTTCGTCGACCTTGACGACAAGGCCGTCGATCTCGTGTTCGACGTCGTGACGGTGATCGTCCCAGTACGCCACCTTGTCGACGACGGCATCGATGCCCTCGACCCGCGTGGTGTGGCTCGACACGGGTAGTCCCCACGCCTGCAACGCCTCGTATGCATGCAGCTGCGAGACGGGCGCGAAACCCTCCATACGACCGAATCCGTGGCAGATCATGCCGAGACGCCTGCGCGCGGTGACGGCAGGATTCTTCTGGCGTAGCGAACCGGCAGCCGAGTTGCGTGGGTTGGCGAAGGGCGCCTTGCCTTCCTCGACCAACGACGCGTTGAGTGCTTGGAAATCCTCCAGCCGGAAGAACACCTCGCCGCGGACCTCGAGCAGGCTGGGAACGGGATGATCGGGACTCGCGGTCAACGTCTCCGGAATGTCGTCGATGGTGCGCGCATTGAGCGTGACGTCCTCTCCGGTACGACCGTCACCGCGCGTGGCCGCGCGGGCGAGCTTGCCGTTCTCGTACACCAGGTTGAGGGCCACGCCGTCGATCTTGACCTCGCACAGGTAGTGAAGGCCTGGGCCTGTCTCCGATTCGACGCGCTTGGCCCATGCCCGCAACTCGTCGTAGTCGAAAACGTTGTCCAGACTCAACATTCGCTCGAGATGATCCACCGCGGTGAACTCGGTGGCGAAGCCGCCGCCGACCAGCTGGGTCGGCGAATCGGCGCTACGCAGTTCCGGGTGGGCGTTCTCGAGGTCGGTCAGTTCCCGCAGTAGCGAATCGAATTCGCCGTCGGAGATGATCGGTGAATCGCGGACGTAGTAGCGGAACTGATGGCCGCGCACTTCCTCGGCGAGCTTCTGCCACTTCTCGCGGTCCTCGCTCGACGCGGGCGTACCCGCTGGGGTCTCGGTCGAAGCAGGTACGGCAGTCGATTCGTCCACCCAGGAAGGTTATCGGACTGCACCGACACCATCTCCGTCGTGAGTGAAAATGTGTATTCAGCTATACATTTTCACTCACGACCCGCTCAATCCCGGAACGAGTCGGCGACGTTCTTCGTCAAGGTCGATGCCGTACGGGCCCACTCGGGCGTCGCGCCTGCAAGCCCGCACGCGGGCGAGACCGATATCTGGGTCGCCAGGACCGACTTCGCGAAGCCCAACCGGTCGATCAACGACACCACGGGCGCCGCGGCCTCGCGCCAGGTCGGGATGCGCTCCGGCGCCGTACCCGGCACCACGCCGAGGACGAGCGTCTTGCCCGCCTGCAGGAACTCGCCGATGGAATCGAGGTCACGGGGGCCCAGCAGCGTCACGTCGATCGCGAGGGCCTCCGCTCTGCTTCGACGGATCAGGTCGATCGGAACACCGGAGGCGCAGCAGTGCACCATCGCCGGGACTCCGATGGACGCCACTACGAAGTCGAGCAGTTCGAGTGCATCGGGTTCGGGGTAGGCAGGCACGGGATCGAGGCGGCTGACGCCGGACAACGAACCCCGAAGCACTGCAGGAAGACTCGGCTCGTCGAGCTGAACGACGACGTCGACTCCGAGACGGGACTTCAGTTCGGCGACATGCTCCCGAATACCTTCGGCCAGGGACTCGGCGAAGTCTCGAACCGCTCCCCGATCGGTCAGCACACGGTGCGCACTCCGAAGTTCGACCTGAGCGGCCATCGTGAACGGCCCGGCGACCTGCGCCTTCAACACGGGCAGCGACGACGCGAAACCGCCTGTCTCCCACAGCTCTTCGAGCACATCGAGGTCTTCGTGCAACAGATCTTCCGCTCGACGGCCCGCCCGCGTCTTGCGTTGCGCAACGCGGTATCCCGACGTGCGTACGTCGAGTTCGACGTCGACCATCAACGCCCCGGTCCGGCCGATCAGATCGGCACCGAGCCCGCGGGACGGCAGTTCGACGACGTGCGGCAATGCGGGCAGTTCGCCGAGCACGATGCCCGCAGCCTCGCGTACATCGGTACCCGGCCACGAGCCGATGCCCGTCGCGAGTCCGCCGAAGACGGTGTCGCTCACTCGCTCTCGGAACGAGTGCCGGCGATGGTGGCACTGCCGATGACGATGTCACCCTGCACATCTCGCCGATACAGCACGGCTGCCTGCCCCTTCGCGACCCCGGTGAGTGCGCTGCGGAGCTGTATCTCCATGCCTCCGTCGGCCGTGGCTTCGGCGACGGCTTCGGTCATTCCTCCGTGCGCGCGGACCTGAACGACGCACTCGATCGGTCCGACCGGCGCGACGCCCTCGGTCCAGATGGCGCGGTCACCGGTGATGCCCCAGACGTCCAGACGCGTCGCAGAACCCACGATGACGTTGCCGCTGTCGGGTTCGATCGCCGTGACGTACCGCGGCTTGCCGTCGACCGCCGGCCCCTCGACGCCGAGACCCTTGCGCTGGCCGATGGTGAATCCGTGCACGCCGTCGTGATCGGCCAATTCGGCGCCGGTATCCGCGTCGACGACCTTGCCGGGCCTGATTCCGATCTTGGCGCCGAGGAATGCCCGCGTGTCACCGGACGGGATGAAGCAGATGTCGTGACTGTCCGGCTTGTCGGCGACGGCCAGTCCACGCTCGGCGGCTTCGGCGCGGATTTCGGACTTGGGTGTATCACCGATCGGGAACATCGCCCGTGACAGCTGACCCTGGTTCAGCACGGCCAACACGTACGACTGGTCCTTGTCCGCATCGACCGCGCGGCGCAGTACGCCGTCGTGCAGCTGTGCGTAGTGGCCGGTAGCGACGGCGTCGAACCCCAGCGCGAGCGCACGATCCGCCAGCGCCGAGAACTTGATCTTCTCGTTGCATCGCAGGCAAGGATTGGGCGTCTCCCCTGCCGCGTACGACTCGACGAAGTCGTCGATGACGTCTTCCTTGAAGCGATCCGCGAAGTCCCAGACGTAAAACGGGATACCGAGGACGTCGGCGGCGCGCCGAGCGTCACCCGCGTCCTCCTTGGAGCAGCAGCCGCGAGATCCGGTCCGCAGGGTGCCGGGATCGCTCGACAGCGCCAGATGCACGCCGACGACGTCGTGGCCCTCGTCGACGGCACGTGCCGCCGCGACAGCCGAATCCACTCCGCCGCTCATTGCAGCCAAAACACGCATCAGCGTTGTCCTCCCCGAGCTCCTACGCTCGCCAGTCCCGCAGCGCGGGCACGTTCTATCACCTGCGGCAACGCTGCCAGAAGTTGATCCACATCTCGGTCCGACGATCCCGCTCCGAGCGAGAAACGCAACGATCCGCGCGCTGTCACCGGGTCGGCACCCATGGCGATCAGCACGTGACTCGCACGAGCAACGCCCGCGGTGCATGCCGATCCGGTCGAACATTCTATCCCGGCCGCGTCGAGCAGCATCAGCAGGGAATCGCCCTCGCACCCGGGGAACGTGAAGTGCGCGATGCTCTCGAGTGCGCCGTCACCGCGGGCGCCGTTGACGATCACGTCGGGATCGAGGGCACGCACTCCGTCGACGAGTCGGTCCCGCAGCCGCGTCAGATCCGCGTGGCGCACGCTTCGGTGCTCGACGACGTCGGTCAACGCCGCCGCCATCGCGACGACGGAGGCCGTGTCGTGCGTCCCGGACCGGACGTCGCGCTCGTGCCCTCCACCGTGCAGCAACGGCACACACGGCACGCTGCGGCCGAGCAACAGGGCTCCGACGCCCTGCGGACCGCCGAATTTGTGTGCCGCGATGCTCAGTGCCGACAGGCCGCTCGCGGCGAAGTCGACGGCAAGATGTGGGACGGCCTGGATGGCGTCGCTGTGCATCGGAATGTCGTACTCTGCCGCGACGGCTGCGAGCTCGGCGATCGGATTGATCGTCCCGACCTCGTTGTTGGCCCACATGATGGTGATCAGCGCGATCTCGTCGCCGTGCACTGCAAGTTCCGCCCGCAGAGTGTCGGGATGAACACGTCCCGAGCCGTCGACCGGCAGCCATGTGACGTCGGCGCCCTCGTGAGCAGCGAGCCACTCCACGGCGTCGAGTACCGCGTGATGTTCCACCGCACTCGCGACAATCCTGGTGCGCGAGCTGTCGGCGTCACGTCGGGCCGCGAAGATGCCCTTGACAGCGAGGTTGTCGCTCTCGGTTCCACCTGAGGTGAAGATCACCTCGGACGGCCGGGCGCCGAGGTTCGCCGCGATCGACTCTCGCGCTTCTTCCACGCGGCGACGGGCAGCACGTCCGGAGCCGTGCAACGACGACGCGTTGCCGACGGTCGCGAACACGGCCGTCATCGCCTCGATCGCGGCCGGCGACATGGGCGTCGTCGCCGCGTGATCGAGGTAGACCGGTGCGTAGGCGTCAGGGGAAGCAGCCGAACTGCGGGCAGAAGGCATAACGCTGTTCAGGATAGCCGCTCGGCGCGTCCCGGAAGAACGCGCGACGAACGAGCCGACGGGCTACGAGTGCGGCTGCATGGCCGGGTGCACGACGACGTCGGGCGCGATGACACCGTGCAGTTCGGTCCGGTCCTTCTCGTCTGCGCGTACCGATGCTTCGCATCGTCGGGCGAGGTCACGACGGTCGTTCCCGGGTGGCACGGGCGCCACGAGGCCGACCTCGGCGACGATGCCCTTCAGCCGAAGGATGCGTGAGATGGACTGCCCGATCGTCTCCTCGCCGACGAAACATGTCGCCGTCGTCGGCTCTCGTGACGTGTCGACGTACCGCAGCTGTACCGGCTGGACCCATGTCTCGGTGTCGACTGCCGCCTGGAACATGGCAGGCCGGAACGATCCGTATGCGCGTCCGCACCACGTCGTGGCCTCGGGGAACGCGACCACCGTGCCGCCGGAACGCAACCGGTCCGCGACCTGTTCGACGGTCCCCGGCAGTGCGCGCAGATTCCGCCGATGAATCGGCAGCACCTTCATCGCGCGGGCGAGAACACCCAGGACAGGCCAGTCGATCAGATCACCGCGCGCCACGAACGTCGCCGGACGCAGAGCGGTGAGCACGAGAACGTCCGTCCACGACACGTGACCGGCGACGACGAGGGCACCGCCGTCCGTACGGGACTTCTCTCGATCGGAACGCCGGTCGTCGACCTGCAGACCGATACCGAGGGCGAAGAGCAGCATTCGCGCACCGAATCGCGTCACGCGACGCCTCGCATGGGGTGAGGCGATACCGACGACGATCAGGATCGGCAGCAGCGCAAGCGCCGCGACGGCGAGAACCATGCGTGCCAGGGCGACGACCGTTCCGACGACCTGGTTGTCGCGGCCAATGCAGCCGTCGCCGCAGGGACTCGACGGCATCCACGCGTGGTCGACAGTGGGTTCGACGACGACAGGAGCATGCCGCGTCATCGCCGGACCTGCGATTCGTACGTCGCGGCTGCACTTCGAAGTCTGTCCAGGTAGCGAGTGTTGGCTTCGTGCAGCCCCAGCAGCGCGACGAAGTCGGCGACGCCGAATGCGGCATCGTGGGCAGGTTCGCCGCACACGGTCGCGCCGAGGCGAAGATATCCACGCAGCAACGGCGGCATGGTCGGGCGTGCGGGCGCTTCGATGTCGTCGAGGGTCCGCCCGTCGACGACCACAGGGTTGTACGGGATCGCACGGCGATCGGTCGGCGAGCCGTGTTTGGCAAGAAGAAGGTCGCGCACACCGCGGACGTTGACGCCCGGCGCTTCCGAAGGCGAGGCCTGCATCGGCACGGACACGCAGCCCATGACCCATTCGAGGCCCGTCACTTCGAGGTACTGCAGGATTCCGGACCACATGAGACCGAGCACCGAGCCGGACCGGTGGTCGGGGTGAACGACCGCTCGGCCCATCTCGACGACGCGTGACGACGCGGGGTCGAGCGCTGAGAGGTCGAATTCCGTTGCGGTGTAGTAGCCGCCGGCCGCGACGGCGGCGTCGGGTGGAAGCATGCGGTAGCACCCGACGAAATCGTCGGTCTCGTTGTCGCGCACCAGAAGGTGGTCGCAGAATTCGTCGAATCGATCGGCGTCGAGGCCGTTCGTGTCGGCCGGGATCTCGAATCCCGGTTCGGAGGCGAACACGTCGTAGCGGAGCCGCTGCGCGGCCTCCCTGTGGCACCGGTCCGTGGACAGCACCAGCGAATATTTCTCAGCGGCGACAACGGAACTCGCGTCGCGGGGGGTCATGACTGAAGTGGTCATGATGGTGTGTCTAACGAGCCAGTACGGCGTCAGCGCATCACCTGGGTAACGTGTCCGAACACGTTGCGTGAACTGCTGTGACAACGAGGAAGGCCCCCGTACCGAGCGGGTACGGGGGCCTGTCGGGCACCTGAATCAGCCCTTGTGCTTCTTCACTGCCTCGGTCAGCTGCGGAGCGACGTTGAACAGGTCACCCACGACACCGAAATCGGCGATCTCGAAGATCGGTGCTTCTTCGTCCTTGTTGACCGCGATGATGGTCTTCGAGGTCTGCATGCCTGCACGGTGCTGGATGGCACCGGAGATGCCGAGCGCGATGTACAGCTGCGGCGAGACGGTCTTACCAGTCTGACCGACCTGGAACTGGCCCGGGTAGTAGCCCGAGTCGACGGCTGCACGCGACGCACCGACAGCAGCACCGAGCGAATCGGCGAGCTCTTCGACGACGCTGAACTTGTCCGCGCTGCCGACGCCACGTCCACCGGAGACGACGACGGTGGCCTCGGTCAGCTCGGGACGATCGCCACCGACGATCGGATCACGCGAGGTGACCTTGGTGACGCCCTCGTCCTGCGCGGGAACCTCGACCGACTCGCGGGTGCCTGCGCCTGCCTTCGGCTCGGCCTCGATGGCACCGGGGCGTACCGAGATGACGGGCACGTCACCGTTGGCCTTGGCCTCGACGGTGAATGCACCACCGAAGATGGAGTAGACGGCGCTGCCGTCGCCGTTGACCGCGATGACGTCGGAATGCAGACCCGAGCCGAGACGTGCGGCCAGACGACCTGCGACCTCTTTGCCCTCGGTGCTCGACGCCGTGATGACCGCTGCAGGCCCGACGGATTCCGCCAGTGCCGACAGCACGTCGATCTTCGGGGTCAGGAGAAAACCGTCGATGTCGTCGGACTCGGCGGCGTAGATCTTCTCGGCACCGGCCTCGGTCAGAGCGTCGGCGAGCTTGTCGGTGGTGCCGGCCGGGCCGGTCACGACTGCCGACGGCTCACCGAGAGCGCGTGCTGCGGTGATGAGTTCGAGGCTGACCTTCTTCAGGGCACCCTCGGCGTGCTCGACGAGCACAAGTACTTCTGCCATTTCTTTAGCTCCTCTTGTGATCTGCGCTGTACGAAGGGGTGGGCGATCAGATGATCTTCTGGCCGACGAGGTAGGAGGCGACCTTGTCGCCGCCGTCGCCTTCGTCGGTGACGCGCTCACCAGCAGTCTTGGGAGGCTTCGGGGTCGACGACGTGACCGTCGTGCCTGCGTTCTCCACACCCACGGTCTCGGCTTCGACGCCGATGTCCGCGAGAGTCAGCGTCTGGACCGTCTTCTTCTTCGCCGCCATGATGCCCTTGAAGGACGGGAAGCGAGGCTCGTTGATCTTCTCGGTGACGCTGACGATCGCGGGCAGCGTGGCCTCGAGGCCGAAGATGCCCTCGTCGGTCTCGCGCTCACCGGACACGGTGTCGCCGTCGACGGCCAGCTTGCGCAGCTGGGTCAGCTGCGGGATGCCGAGGTATTCGGCGATGATCGCGGGAACGGCGCCGGTACGTCCGTCGGTCGCCTCGTTGCCCGCGATGATCAGCTCGGTGGCCTCGCCGTTCTCGAACTCGATCTGGCCGAGGGCCGCAGCGAGAGCCCACGCGGTCTGGATCGCGTCGGAGCCGTGCAGGGCCGGGTCGTTGAGGTGGACGGCGCTGTCGGCGCCCATGGAGAGGGCCTTGCGGATGGCGTCGGTAGCGCGGTCGGGGCCTGCGGACAGAACCTTGACCTCACCGCCCTTGGACTCCTTGATGAGCAGTGCTTCCTCGACCGCGCGCTCGTTGATCTCGTCGAGCACAGCGTCGGCGGCTTCTCGATCGAGGGTGAAGTCACCGTCGGTCAGCTTGCGCTCGGACCATGTGTCGGGAACCTGCTTGATCAAAACGACGATGTTCGTCATGGGTCTGCGTCGACCTCCTGGTCATGTTCCGCTGATTCGAATGTCACATATGGGTTCTTGCAGTTCTAGGACCTGGCCGTAGATTACCCCAAGTCTAGTTACCGGTGGGTAACTTACCGCGTTTCCCGACTGACCATACATCCGAGGTGCCCACGCCAGGGACCGCCCGCGACTGTTCTACCGGGCAGTAGAGGCACTACCCTCTCGTCGGTGAGCGATTCATCGAACGCAGCCAACGCCGTGGACACGGCACCCGAACCGCTGCCCCTCACCGGGGAGCGCACGGTGCCGGGCATCGCCGAGGAGAACTACTGGTTCCGTCGGCACGAGGTCGTCTACGAGCACCTGCTGACGCGGTGCACCGGGAAGGTGATTCTCGAGGCCGGATCGGGAGAGGGCTACGGCGCCGACATGATCGCGAATGTCGCGACGACCGTCGTCGGGCTCGACTACGACGCCTCGGCGGCCACGCACGTCTCGGTTCGCTACCCGCGCGTGAAGATGTTGCGCGGCAATCTCGCTCAGCTTCCCTTCGCCGACGATTCGGTGGACGTCGTCGTCAATTTTCAGGTCATCGAGCACCTGTGGGATCAGGCTCAGTTCCTCGCCGAGTGCTACCGCGTGCTGACGCCCGGAGGCCTGCTGCTGATCAGCACGCCGAACCGGATCACGTTCTCCCCCGGCCGTGACACCCCGCTCAACCCGTTCCACACACGTGAACTCGCCGCGTCCGAACTGACCGAACTGCTCGAAGAGGCACAGTTCGGCGTCGAGACCATGACGGGCGTGCACCACGGCCAGGTCCTGCGCGACCTGGACGTCAAGCACGGTGGCTCGTTCATCGACGCTCAGATTGAGCGCGCTCTCGCAGGTCGACCGTGGCCTGCCGACCTGACGGCCGACGTCGCCGCGATCCGGTCGTCGGACTTCGACATCCAGGAAGCGGACATCGATGCCAGCCTCGACCTCGTGGCGATCGCGGTCAAGCCTGCGGTGACCGAGTGACCGAACCAGGAATGTTCGCCCTGGTCTTGCACTCCCACCTTCCGTGGCTGGCCAATCACGGAAGGTGGCCCGTCGGCGAGGAATGGCTCTACCAGTCCTGGGCCGGGTCGTACCTCCCTCTCACGGACATGCTGGGCCGACTGGCCGACGAGGGCAGAACCAACCTGATCTCGCTCGGCATCACGCCCGTTCTCGCGGCGCAGCTCGACGACCCCCATTGCCTGTCCGGAATGCATCACTGGCTCGGAAATTGGCAACTACGCGCCCACGAGGCCACCGACCGCGCGTTGTCGACGCGCGAACACCACGCCGCGTCGGCGGCTCTCGAGACCTTCGAAACCCGGTGGCGCCACGGCGGTTCCGCCGTCATCCGTCGCCTCGTCGACGCCGGAACGATCGAGCTCCTCGGCGGGCCGTTGGCACATCCGTTCCAACCGCTGCTCGACGACCGATTGCGCGAATTCTCACTGTCCGAAGGGCTTTCGGACGCACACAGTCGCTGGGGTTCGCGGCCGAACGGGATCTGGGCGCCCGAGTGCGCATACGCCCCCGGAATGGAAATCGGTTACGCCGCAGCAGGTGTCACCCACTTCATGGTCGACGGCCCCGCACTCCGCGGCGACACGACGCTCGGACGGCCCGTGCGTGATTCCGACGTCGTCGCGTTCGGTCGTGACCTGACGGTGAGTTACCGAGTGTGGTCGCCGAAGTCGGGATATCCGGGCCACGCCGCATACCGCGACTTCCACACCTACGACCATGCGACGGGCCTCAAACACGCTCGCGTGACGGGCCGGACGGTCGATTCCGCCGACAAGGAACCGTACGATCCCGACCGCGCGTCCGCAGCCATCGACAAGCACGTCGCCGACTTCGTCGACTCGGTACGACGAC
This sequence comes from Rhodococcoides kyotonense, assembly GCF_900188125.1. Classification (GTDB taxonomy): domain Bacteria; phylum Actinomycetota; class Actinomycetes; order Mycobacteriales; family Mycobacteriaceae; genus Rhodococcoides; species Rhodococcoides kyotonense. Next base: position 605,201 of record NZ_FZOW01000001.1, read on the forward strand.
GCCTCCGCGAGGAGTCCAGCAGAATCGGACGCGATGCCCTGGTCGTCGCGGCATTCGACACCGAACTGTTCGGCCACTGGTGGTTCGAAGGCCCTGTCTGGCTCGAACGGGTGCTTCGCGCCTTACCAGAAGCTGGAATCGACGTCGGTACGCTCGACGACGCCCGAGCCCGCGGTTACGTCGGCGCGGCCGTCGATCTGCAGGAATCCTCGTGGGGTTCGGGAAAGGACTGGCGTGTCTGGGCCGGCGACGCTGTCTCCGATCTCGTCGCCCTCAACGCCGAAGTCTCCGCGCTGGCACTCGATACGATCGACAAGAATTCCCAGCGCGCGCCGGGCACACCCGAATTGCGTAACCGGGTGAACGACCAGATTCTGCGTGAGACACTGATGGCACTGGCAAGCGACTGGGCATTCATGGTCAGCAAGAATTCGGCGGCAGGGTACGCCCGCGATCGTGCGCACGTACACGCGCATGCACTACGGGAGATCGCCGACGCGGTCGCCCGGGGACACGAGGACAAGGCTGCAGCCCTTGCTGCACAGTGGAATCGGGCCGACGGCTTGTTCCCCGGCCTCGACGCCAGACGCCTGAGACCGTGAGAAGAAGGGGGGGCCGGCAAGTGAAGATCCTGATGGTGTCGTGGGAGTACCCACCCGTCGTCGTCGGCGGGTTGGGCAGGCACGTCCACCATCTCGCCACCGAGCTCGTGCGCGGCGGTCACGAGGTCGTGGTGCTGTCGCGTCGCCCCACCGGCACGGATGCGGCGACGCATCCGACCCACCACCGCATCGAGGACGGCGTCCTGGTCGTCGCCGTCGCCGAGGATCCCGCACACTTCGTGTTCGGCGAGGACATGGTCGCGTGGACCCTGGCGATGGGACACGCCATGGTGCGTGCGGGCATCGCGCTCGGCAAGCCCGGTCTCGGCGACGGCTGGCAGCCTGACGTCGTTCACGCGCACGACTGGCTCGTGGCACACCCGTCGATCGCACTGGCCGAACACTACGACGTTCCGTTGGTGTCGACGATCCACGCGACCGAGGCCGGACGTCACAGCGGATGGATCTCGGGTCCGATCAATCGACAGGTTCACTCCATCGAATGGTGGTTGGCGAACGACTCCGACGCCGTCATCACGTGTTCGGCATCGATGAAGGACGAAGTCTCGAGACTGTTCGACGTCAAGGACGCCGCTGTCACCGTCATCAGAAACGGCATCGATATCGGGACATGGAATTTTCGCCGTCGGGAACCACGGTCCGAGCCGGCGAAACTGCTCTATGTCGGCAGGCTCGAATACGAGAAGGGGATCCAGGACGCCATCGCGGCACTCCCCCGGATCCGCCGCAGTCACCCAGGCACGACTCTCCACATCGCCGGTGAGGGAACACAATTCGCGTGGCTCGCCGGGCTGGCCCGCACACATCGCGTCGCACGCGCGGTATCGTTCCTCGGCTCGCTCGATCACACCGAGCTACTGGGCTGGCTGCACGGCGCCGATGCGATCGTATTGCCTTCACGCTACGAACCTTTCGGCATCATCGCACTCGAAGCGGCGGCCGCGGGCACTCCCCTCGTCGCATCCACCGCAGGCGGGCTCGGTGAGGCAATCGTCGACGGCAATACCGGCCTGTCGTTCGAACCCGGTGACGTCGCCGGACTCGCGACGGCTGTCCGATCCGTTCTCGACAACGTCGACAAGGCGCAGGAACGCGCCGACGCCGCACGAGCTCGGCTCACCGTCGATTTCGACTGGAAACACGTCGCGCAGGCAACAGCACAGGTCTACCTCGGAGCCAAGCGCAAAGTGCGATATCCACTCGGCCGGCCGACCATCGTCGAACGCGCTCTACCCGAACGAGGCTGAGTCCCCGCGCGCTGCTTCCGCCGCCCGGAGCGACTTCTTGCGCTCGATGTCCTCGAGCGCCGCGATGTACTTCGCGCGCTCGGCTGCGCCTGCCTCCCAGTCCGCCTTGCGATTACGCACCACCTTCGCCGGAGCACCCACGGCGATGCTGTAATCCGGAATGGTGCCCTTCACGACAGCGTGCGCGCCGAGAACGCATCCGCGTCCGATGTTCGTCTCACGCAACACCGTGACCTTCGCGGCAACCCAGGTGTCGGGCCCGATCCGAACCGGCCCCTTGACGATGCCCTGATCCTTGATCGGTGTCGTCACATCGTCCATGCGATGGTCGAAATCGCAGATGTAGCACCAGTCCGCGACCAGAGTCGACGCACCGATCTCGATGTCCAGATACGTGTTGACGACGTTGTCCTTGCCGAACACGACCTTGTCGCCGATCCGCAACGACCCTTCGTGGCACCTGATGGCATTGCCGTCGCCGATATGAACCCAGCGACCGATCTCGAGCCTCGACAGCTCCGGCGTCGAGTGGATCTCGACGTTCTTGCCGAGAAACACCATCCCACGCAGAATCACATGCGGATTCGCGGCCTTGAACCGAGCCAGACGGTAGTAGCGCACCAGATACCACGGCGTGTACGCCTTGTTCTGCAGAACCCACCTCAACGAGTCCACTGTGAGGAACCGTGCCTGATCCTCGTCGCGCCGTCTCGATCCCCGCCAGCGCGAACGCAACGGTGCGTTCCACATGCTCGTCATACCGAGCCACCTTAATTGCCTCCTCCCGCAGGCTCCACTCCCGTCTTAGATCGGTCATTCCGCAGGCTCCACTCTCGGCTTGGATCGGGCGGATCGGAGCCGAGCCCCCTCGCCGGGATAGTCTCTTCTGCGACGCGCGTGCCCCCGGCCGCTCCGGCGAACCGCGTGCGACTGACGAAACACGAAGGAGATCTCAAGGTGCGTGGCGGCAGAGCAGACTTCGCTCGAGTAGCAGCATTGGCGACCACCGCCATGATCGCCGCCGCTGCATGCGGGAGCGGAAGCGACACCGTCGACGCCTTCGCACCGGGAGCGTGGCCTGCTGCCCACGGCGACGCACGCAACAGCAGCTCCACCCAACACACAGGCCTGTCGGACACCGAATTCCAGTGGTCCCGCCCGCTCGGCGGAGCCGTCGTGTCGCCGGTGTCGATCGCCGCGAACGGTCAGATGTTCGTCGGAACATACAACGACGCAGGCTGCAACCTCTTCTCGTTCGAGATCGAGTCCGGACGAAAGCGGTGGTGCAACCGCGTCGGCCCGTCCGCTCCGACGTCCACTCCGCTCGTCGATTCCGTCGCGAACGTCTACGTCGGTGACGACGGTGGCTTCTCCTCGTTCAACGAGCACGGTCAACTTCGTTGGCGCACACCGGTGTACGGCGTTCCACGGTCGGCGCAGTTCCTCGGCGATGGCAGTGTTCTCGCCGTCACACAGCTGGGCCAGGTCAACGTGTTCGACACGCAGACAGGCGCATTGACCGTCCCGATCCACGACCTGATCGAGCCGCCTGCATTCCTCGAGTCCCCCGGCACCGAATTCCTGCCCCCGAACACCGGTCTCGACGACTGCGCGACCGGGTCCGCCGAGTGCCCCGTGGGTGCCGCTCCCGCAGTCGATCTCGACTCCGGATCGATCTACCTCGTCCTGTGGCGTCCAGGAGCCATTGCCCCACAACTGGTATCGCTGTCCTACGACGCACACGCCACCCCGTCGATCACCGAGAAGTGGTCGTCGGAACTCCTTCCTGCCGCAGTCACATCGAGCCCGGTACTGTCCGCGGACGGGACGACGGTCTACGTCGCGGACGTCGACGGCAGACTCACGGCGTACGACGCGTCGAACGGGGCGTCGAAGTGGGCGTACGGCGCCGGTTTCGGGTCGTCGGCGTCTCCGTCCGTGTCGGCCGACGGGTCGATCGTGCCCGCGGGTGGCGACGGCCTTCTGCAGTCGATCCGCGACGACGGTGACCATGCGACCCAGGTGTGGGCACGCGACGACCTCCAGCAGGTCGGACTTCCGGTGCAGAGCGCGGACGACGTCGTCCACACCGTGACACGTCGCGGAGACGAACTGGTGTTGACGTCGCTCGACACGAATTCCGGGGACACCGTCTCGCAGCGGCCGCTTCCGGGCGCGGAGGGCTTCACCGTCGGCACGTCGGTCGGACCCGACGGCCAACTGGTCACGTCGACCTACTTGGGCGAGATCTTCACCTACGCACCCTGATTCGACCCGCCTGGCCGGCGGGCCTCGCACACGAACGCGAATGCCGACCGGTCGATGCGGGTGATGATCACCGACAGCGCGACGTCGCCACGTAGTTTGAGCTTCGGCCGCAGGACCGCAGGATCGACGTCGACGCCTCGAACGAGAATCTCGACCGACCCGCACCGGAGTGACGTCAACGCTTGCCGCAGCGTCTTCTCGGAATATTTGATCCGCTCGAGAACACGAAACCCGTTGACGCCGTCGGGAACCGAGTCTCCGGTCAGATACGCGATACGTGGGTCGAGTTGCCACAGACCGTGCCGGGCGCCGTAATGCCGGACGAGCCCTGCTCGCACGATCGCGCCATCGGGATCGATGATCCACTCACCTGCGTCGGCGGCATCGATGTCGTCGGGTTCGGCGTCGGTCACCTCGACCGGCACTCCGTTCGATGCCAATACCGTTGCGCGCCTGCGAACGTCACCGGCCGCCAGTCCGCGCGACCACAGGCACGCCTCGCGCACACCGCCGTCCAGGGACACTACCTCGACCTCGCCGTCCCACCCCAGCCTGTCGAAGTCGAGACCCGGCGCACATTTGACGACGAGGTCTCGCCCGGCATACGCGTCGAGCAACGACGGCAGGGGCGGTTCGAGCGCCGCCGGATCGTGCGTCCGGCGCCCACCCGCGCGCCTACCCGGATCCGCGAGCACGACGGTGTCTCGTGTGGTCGGAGTCAGAGCGTCGGCACGCAGCACCGCGACGCCCGGGACGTTGTGCGAGGCCATCCGCGCGCGAACAGGATCGAGATCGCTGCCGACGACGGCCCCTGAGGTCGAGGCCAGCGCAGCCAATTCCGTTCCGATGGAACAGGTCACGTCGTGTACGTTCCGGCCCGCGAGTCGTTCGGCGCGTCGCCGTGCCACTGCTGTCGGGGTTGCCTGCTGCACTGCGTCGTCGGTCAGCAACCAGGCCTGCGAACCGGAGATCTTCGACGCTGCCTTGCGCCGCAGACGGACAGTCTCGACGAGTGCGGCGGTGCGATCTCCGTGTGCGCCACGCAGAGTGGAGACGTCGGCCAGCATCGATGCCGCAGTCAACGGCCGAGCGTCGACATCTCTCAGCGCAGCGACGCCGACATCGCTGGTGAGATAGTCGATGTCGGCGTCGGTGAAGGTGTAGCTCATGGAACGTGCGGTGCGATCAGTCGGACTTCACTCCGGTGATCATCACGTTGTAGAAGAATCCACGAGGCACGACGTGCTTGAGTACCTTCTCGTCGACCCAACTCAGCGTCTTCCATCCACCGAACGCGAACTTCGCCCAGTTCCACCCGAGCTTCTCGGCGGGAACGGCCGCTTCGAACGTGCGAACCGGCCACCCGAGAAGCGCTGCAGCGAATTCCTCGGTCTGTGCCTGAACATCGACGGCGCCGGCGCTGCGCGCGATGTTCTCGAGATCCGTGGGGTCGAACGTGTGCAGATCGACGACGGCCTCCAGCGCCGCGGCGCGCGAGGACTCGTCGAGTTCGGCCTGCGGCTTACGCCAGCTGGCCAGGAACGGCAGCTTGGTGACACGGGTCGTCGTCTCCCACGTCGCCCGGCCGAGCCAACGCGCGTAGAAGTTTCCGACCGTCGTCGGCTCGCCTGCGAAGACGAAACGTCCACCGGGCTTGAGCACGCGCAGCACTTCCCGAAGCGACTGCTCGACGTCGGGGATGTGGTGCAGTACGGCGTGGCCGACCACGAGATCGAACGTGTTGTCCGCGTAGGGAATCGTTTCGGCATCGGCGACGCGTCCGTCCACATCCAAGTTCAGATGCTTCGCGTTGCGCAGCGCGACCTTGACCATGCCCGGCGACAGGTCCGTGACCGAACCCTTGTCCGCAACTCCTGCCTGCATCAGGTTGAGGAGGAAGAAGCCTGTGCCGCAGCCCAGTTCGAGTGCCCGACCGTACGGCAGGTCGTCCTGCGCCGCCTGCTGCCCGCTGACGGCCTGGTCGAAACGTCCACGCGCGTAGTCGATGCAGCGCTCGTCGTACGAGATCGACCACTTGTCGTCGTACGTCTCCGCTTCCCAGTCGTGGTAGAGCACCTGAGCGAGCTTGGTGTCACTCCGCGCGGCCTCGACCTGCTCGGCCGTCGCGTGCGGATTGGGAGCGGGGTCGTGTTCGACGCCGGCGACGGGAGCTGCCGGTGCGTCGGAGTTGCCGTCGTGAGGGCTTGCAGTCATGAGGGCAGCCTACTATCCAGTAGAGAATGAACAAGTTCCAGTTTCGACGGTGACTCTCACTCGCCTGTGAACTCGGCCTTCCCGGGTCCGTTGGCGACGAACGATTCCATGCCGATGGTGCGGTCCTTCGTGGCGAACAGGGCCGCGAACTGCTGCGCCTCGATCTTCAGACCGGTGTGCAGGTCGGTGTCCAGCCCCTGGTCGATCGACGCCTTGGCCGCGGCCAGTGCACGCGACGCGCCCCCGACGAACTGCGACGCCCATGCACGTGCCGCGTTGTAGACCTCGTCCGGTGCGACGACCTCGTCGACGAGTCCGATGTGCAGAGCCTCGTCGGCGCCGACGAATCGACCGGTGAAGACCATGTCCTTGGCCTTGCTCGGTCCGACCAACCGCGCGAGGCGCTGTGTGCCACCGCCGCCGGGGATGACGCCGAGCAGTACTTCGGGGACACCCAGTTTGGCGTTGTCTCCGGCGATGCGACGGTCCGCTCCCAGTGCCACCTCGAGTCCGCCGCCGAGCGCGTATCCGGTGATCGCGGCAACGACAGGCTTGGGGATGTCTGCCAGCGCGCCCAACGCCGACTGGAGATCGCCGATGATCGCCGCCATCTGGGCCGGCGTCAGTTCGAGCATCTCCTTGATGTCCGCGCCCGCGGCGAACACCTTCTCGCCGCCGTAGACGATGACGGCCTTGACCGAGGAGTCGACGGTCGCTGCCCGGGCCGCGTCGCGAATCTCCTCCTGCACTTGGCGATTCAGCGCGTTCATGGGGGGACGATCCAAGCGGATGGTGCCGATACCGTCGGATACCTCGAGAGTCACGTACTCAGCCATGGCGCTCACGCTACCGGTCGGCCCACGGATGGGTGCTTCCGGCGTAGTACGCCTCCTGCCCCGGGAAATCGACGCGGAGTTCGCCGTCGACGTGGTAGAGGTTCGGTTGGATCGGCGAGATGTCGGGCGTCGCGGTGATGACTGCGTCGACCGCGTCGTACTCGGTGAGGCCGGCGAGCTGACTCCACGTGGGCGGCAGCAGAATCGTCTCGCCGCGGCGCCACTCGTCGAGTGCGTCGGTCAGCGACCGCCACCCGACCGACGCAGCCTCGCTGGTCGCACCGTCGGCGGTCTGGCCATCGGGAACGACCGCGACGAAGAAGCGGGTGTCGTAGCGCCGCTTCTCGCCGACCGGAGTGATCCAGTTGGACCACGGGCGCAACAGATCTGCGCGTAGTACCAGGTCGTTTCGAGTCAGGAAGTCGGCGAACGTCTGCTCGCGGCGTTCGAGAGCTCCACGGTCGTCGGCGAAACGACTGGTGTCCCCGACGACGGTGTCCGCCGTCGGGCCTGCGAGGAGCACGCCGCATTCCTCGAACGTCTCACGTGCCGCAGCGCAGACGAGTGCCTTCGCCGTCCGCTCGTCGACGCCGAACTGCTGTGCCCACCACGCTGCGTCCGGCCCGGTCCACTCGAGCTCGGTGTCGGCGTCGGACAGGTCGACGCCACCGCCAGGAAAGACGGTCATGCCACCGGCGAACGCCATCCCTCCTACTCGTTCGAGCAGGAACACCTCGATCCCCGCGGCCGCGTCGCGAAGAAGGATCACCGTCGACGCGTCGCGCACGGGGACGTCGCCGATCTCGTTCGGGGAGGGCGCACCCGCAGCGGAAGACATTCTCGGAATGTACCGGACCGGGGTAACGCCGATCACATCAGCGGCGGTGCTGACCTGCAGCGCGCGTTCGACGTGCGAAGAAGCGCCCGTCGACGCGGTCGAGGGTGATCGATTGGCTGAACGCGTCGGTCAGATTCTCGGCGGTGATGACGTCGTCGACGAGGCCCTGCGCGACGACACCGCCCTCCTTCAGCAGCAGTGCATGCGTGAAGCCGGGTGGGATCTCCTCGACGTGGTGCGTGATGAGGACCGTCGCGGGAGCGTCGGGGTCCGCGGCGAGATCGGCCAGGCGCGCGACGAGCTCCTCGCGGCCACCGAGGTCGAGACCTGCGGCAGGCTCGTCGAGCAGAAGCAGTTCGGGGTCGGTCATGAGCGCCCGCGCGATGAGCACTCGTTTGCGCTCGCCCTCGGACAACGTGCCGTACGTGCGGCCCGAGAGATGCTCGGCGCCGAGGCTCTCCAACATGTCGACGGCACGCTCGGTGTCCATCTCGTCGTACCGCTCGCGCCACCGACCGAGCACGCTGTATCCGGCCGACACGACGAGGTCGAGAACCGTCTCGTCGGCGGGAATCCGGTGAGCGAGCGCCGACGACGACAGTCCGATGCGCGGCTTCAGATCCGCCACGTTGGCCTTGCCCATCACCTCACCGAGAACGTGTGCGACGCCGGACGTCGGGTGCACTTCGGCCGCGGCGATGCGCATCAGCGACGTCTTGCCTGCCCCGTTCGGACCGAGGACGACCCAGCGCTCGTCGAGTTCCACCTGCCAGGTCACCGGACCGACGAGCGTCACCCCACCTCGCCTGATGAGTACGTCGTCGAAGTCGATGAGCAGATCGGGATCAGGTTCAGACACGAGGTCTATCTTGTCCCACATCCGTCGGGCTTTCACGGCAGGATCTGTAAGCGTGTCGTCCAATGTTCATCACAGTGTCACGACCGGCCCACCGGCGCCGGGTTCGACGTTCCCGCTCGGGGCAACTCCACGGGACGGTGGCACTCAATTCGCAGTCCACTCTCCCGAGGCCGACGGCATCGAGATCTGCCTGATCGACGACGACGGCGGCGAACGTCGTGTCGAGCTCGGCACGCGCACCTTCGGCGTCTGGCACGGATTCGTCGAGGGCGTCGAGGTGGGGACCAGGTACGGAATTCGCGCGCACGGGCCGTGGAATCCGTCCGGTGGACGACGATTCAATCCGCACAAGATTCTCCTCGACCCCGCGGCAAGGGCGATCACCGGCGACGTCGGTTCCGCGCAGGCGCTCCTGCCCTACGAGGACGATCCCTTCGGCCACCCGAGCACCGTCGACTCGCTCGGACACATGCCGCTGGCAGTGGTCACCGCCCCGAATACAGTGGCGAGTCCCCCGCGCCCGACCGTCCCGTGGGACAGAACGGTCGTGTACGAGATGCACGTCGGCGCCTACACCGCCCGACACCCTCACGTGCCGCCGGAACACCGCGGCACGTACCTCGGGCTCACCGCGCCCGCGGTCCTGGAGCACCTGACCGGACTCGGCGTCACCACCGTCGAGCTGCTGCCCGTGCATGCGGCGATCACCGAACCCGGTGTGCGGGCACGCGGCATGCGCAACCACTGGGGATACTCGACGGGATCGTTCTTCGCTCCCGACCCGAGATTCGCGACCACGCAGGGCGACGAGATCGTCGAGTTCCGCGCCATGGTCGACGCGTTGCACTCGGTCGGCCTCGAAGTCGTTCTCGACGTCGTCTACAACCACACGTGCGAAAGCGGTGTCGACGGCCCGTCGATGAGCTGGCGCGGGCTCGACGCGCCCGGCTACTACCTTCTCGACGGACGCGGATACGACGTCGATCTGACCGGCTGCGGCAACACACTGGATTCGGCATCTCCCGCGGTCGTGCGGATGGTGTGCGACAGCCTGCGATACTGGGCGACGGACATGGGTGTCGACGGCTTCCGATTCGATCTGGCGAGCACACTGGGCCGGCCCGGTGGGTGGCGATTCGATTCTCGCGCACCGTTGTTGACCGCGATCGCTACGGATCCCGTTCTGTCGACACGCAAATTGATCGCCGAGCCGTGGGATGCCACCGGTGCGGGGTATCAGGTCGGCGGATTCGGCACCATGTGGTCGGAGTGGAACGACCGATACCGCGACACCGTGCGGCGATTCTGGGCGGGACAAGCAGGTATTCGCGAACTCGCTTCGCGTATAGCGGGTTCCGAGGACATCTTCGGCGGCGGGCCCCGAAAGCCGTGGGCGTCGGTCAATTTCGTGACTGCTCACGACGGCTTCACCACCCGCGATCTCGTCTCGTACTCCGCCAAACACAACGAGGCGAACGGTGAGGAGAATCGTGATGGAACCGACAACAACATCTCGGTGAACCACGGCGTCGAGGGGCCGACCGACGACGCGGAGATCACTGCCGCCCGGGACCGTCACGTGCGGGCCCTCCTCGCCACACTGACTCTGTCCACCGGTACGCCGATGTTGTTGGCGGGCGACGAGATCGGGCACAGTCAGTCTGGGAACAACAACGCCTACTGCGTGCCGGAGGACGCGTCCGCCGCCGAGTCGTGGGCGATCGACTGGGACTCGATGGACCACGATCTTCTCGGCTTCGTCTCTCGATTGCTTCGCATCCGACGCAGTGCTCCGTCACTGCGTCAGCAGGAGTTCTTCATCGGACGCGACACCCCCACCGGCAGGCCGGATCTCGTCTGGTTCGACGCAGCGGGCAACGAAGTGAACACCGCTACGTGGCACGACGATTCGATCCGCACGATTCAAGCCTGGGTCGACGGCGGTGACGTGCGCTCCTACGCTTCCGACGGACATCCAGTCGACGACGCGAGTTCGCTGTTGATTCTGCATTCCGGCGGGCCGACCGAGGTGTCGCTCGCATGCCCGCCCTGGGCAGCAGAGAGATTCGTTCCGGTCTTCGATTCCAGCACGGTCGACGGCGCGCCCGTCGATTCCGCGGCGATCGAGGCGGGATCGGCGCTGTCGCTGACCGGTTCGACGGTACTCGTGCTGCGCAGCGTGGGAAGGTAGCGTACGAACAGCTGAACCAAGGGCCCGATTCCGAAGGCGTACAACAATGTTCCGATTCCGACGGTGCCGCCCAGCAGCCACCCGGTAGCGACGACGGTCACTTCGATGCACGTACGCACCAGCCGGATAGACAGCCCGGTGCGCGCGACGAATCCCGTCATCAGGCCGTCACGCGGGCCGGGCCCCATCCCTGCCCCGATGTACAACGCCGTCGCGAATCCGTTGATCACGATGCCGGACACCATCATCGGGATTCTGATCGCGAGCGAGTCGACGTCGGGAAGCCAGTTCAACGACACGTCGACCGCGATCGCAATGACGACGACGTTGCTGACGGTCCCCAGTCCCGGCTTCTGCCGCAACGGAATCCACACCAGAAGCACCGCGATTCCGGTCAGCGCGGTGATCGTTCCGAAGCTGAGGTCGACATGCCGACCGACGCCTTGGTGAAAGACGTCCCACGGATCGAGTCCTAGTCCTGCCGTGATCATCGCGGCCATCGAGAACCCGTACAGCCACAGACCGACGTACAACGCACCGAGACGTGCAACCAAGGAGGTGGGAATTCGGGATACGGAGTTCGACGTACGCATGCATCCAGTGTCGAGCACACTGGACGCTCTCTGAAACGTCCAGTTTTCAGGCGGTGGACCCTTACCGTGCATACTCCGGAATCGCCGCGATGACCGTCATCGACCCCGGGGCCACCTCGGTGAATCCGGCGTCACGGACAGCAACCGCATGTCCTGCCTCGACGAGCGTGCGTGCGTGTGCCCAGCGCTTGGCATCGGCGTCGCGTACCGAGCACGCGAAGCCGCGTGCCGCCCACGCCTCGGCCTGCGCGGCGGTCATGATCCCGGCGAGCAGCATCGACGCGTGACCGACCTGCGCGGCTGCTTTCCCGACTGTCATCTCGAGCGATGGGTCGATCCACAGAATCGGAAGGTCGCCGGCGGGGTCGTCCGGTTCGTCGTGGGCCAGGTCGGTGCCGCCGATCTGCAAGCGCTTGATGCGCGGATCCAGATCGCCGACGCGTCCGGGCACGAAGGCGCGTGCTTGTGCGTCACCGAGATCGACGGTCACACCTGCGACGTCCTGAGCAGCAGTCCAGTGCGCGCCGCGTGCACGCCTGGCCACCTTGCGAATACGGGACGACGTCCACGCGCGGAACGACTCCTCCCATTCGCCGTCCGGTCCGACGCGCTCGTCGAAGCACAGCGCAACCGACGCCGACGCGGCTGCCTCGAGCAGCCGACTCCGCGCAGGCGGGTCTGCTTTGGGAATGTTCAGCACGATCGGCATCGCCAGTACGTCCGCCGGATCGGCGGGGTCGGCTCGACCCCCGTATCCCTGGGCGAGCACCGCGTGACGCTGCGCAAACGTGCTGCGGGAGTCTGCGTCGACGATCTCCGGTTCGGTCATAGGATCGGGACGCGTCGTACACCACCGTCGACCGCGTCGGCTGCTTCGATCTCGCCGCGCGTCACGCCGAGCATGAACAGGACGGCGTCGAGATACGGGTGCGAGATGGCCGTGTCGGCGATCTCGCGCAACGCGGGCTTGGCATTGAATGCGACGCCGAGTCCTGCAGCGGTCAGCATGTCGATGTCGTTGGCGCCGTCCCCCACCGCGACGGTCTGTTCCATCGGAACGCCGGACTGCGCGGCGAACTCCCGCAGCGCAGTGGCCTTCGCAGCACGGTCGATGACGTCCCCGACGACGCGCCCGGTCAGCTTCCCGTCGACGATCTCGAGCGTGTTCGCGCGGACGAAGTCCAGTTCCAGTTCGTGAGCCAGGCCTTCGATGACCTGACGGAATCCGCCCGAGACCACACCACACGAGTATCCGAGCCTGCGCAAGGTACGGATGGTCGTTCTCGCTCCCGGTGTCAGTTCGAGATCTTCGCCTACCTCGTCGATGACGGACGCATCCAACCCGGCAAGCGCTGCGACGCGCTGATGCAGAGATTCGCTGAAATCGATCTCGCCGCGCATCGCGGATTCGGTGACGGCGCGGACCTCGTCCTCGCGTCCCGCCTTGGCAGCGAGCATTTCGATGACCTCGCCCTGGACGAGCGTGGAGTCGACGTCGAACACGATGAGCCGCTTGGAACGACGTGCGATACCTGCCCGCTCGACGGCCACGTCGACGCCGACGCCCGCCGCGATCTCGGACAGTCCGGTGCGCAGCTGCCGGTCGGCGTCCGGTGATGTGTTCGTGGTGGTGACCTGAAGCTCGAGCCCGGTCACCGGGTAGTCGGCGACGCCTCGGATCGAGTCGATGTTGGCCCCCTGGCGAGCGAGTTCGCGGGAGACGGTGCTGAAGGCGCGTGCGGTCACAGGCCGACCGAGTACGACGACGACATGGGTCGGCAGTTTCGGCTTACCGTTCTGATCTGCACCGATCTCGACGTCGACGTGGACGCCGACCGTCGACATCGCTTCTTCGAGCTCTTCCTGCAGATACTCGGGGTCCTTGGGGCAGTTCACCAGCACGCCCAGCGTCAGACGCCCACGAATGACGACCTGCTCGACGTCGAGCAGAGTCACCTCGTGGCGTGACAGCGCGGCGAACAGAACCGATGTGACGCCGGGCTTGTCGGGCCCGGTGACCGTCACGAGTACAACGGTGTCCGATGACGCCACCGGATCTCCCTTCGCGCGCGTATCCGCATCATTCGCGGATTCGCTGTCTGGATTGAGTCTCGACATTCGATTCTTTCAAGCGAAGAGCCCCGCCCGGGTACCGGGAGGGGCTCTTCGGGTCTACTGCCGTACCGACTACTTCAGATCCCTGCCTGGATCCGGGTCGCCGGAGTGCTCGTGGTCGCTCGTGCTGATCGGTGCGCGACGAGCCTGTTCGAGTACTTCGGTGGTGTGTCCGCCGTGGCTGCCGGGCCCGACGTGGGCTTCGGCGCGCATCCGCTCGACCATGTGCGGGTAATGCAACTCGAACGCCGGACGCTCGGACCGGATGCGGGGCAGTTCGGTGAAGTTGTGCCGCGGCGGCGGGCAGGAGGTGGCCCACTCCAACGAGTTACCGTACCCCCACGGGTCGTCGACGGTGACGACCTCGCCGTACCGGTAGGACTTGAACACATTCCACACGAACGGCAACGTACTGGCACCGAGCACGAACGCACCGATCGTGGAAATGATGTTCAGCGTGGTGAACCCGTCGGAGGCCAGGTAGTCCGCGTACCGGCGGGGCATGCCCTCGTTACCGAGCCAGTGCTGCACCAGGAACGTGCCGTGGAACCCGAGGAACGTCAACCAGAAATGCCACTTCCCGAGGCGTTCGTCCATCATCCGGCCCGTCATCTTCGGGAACCAGAAGTAGATACCGGCATAGGTGGCGAACACGACCGTGCCGAACACCACGTAGTGGAAGTGCGCGATCACGAAGTAGGTGTCGGTGACATGGAAATCGATCGGCGGGCTGGC
>NZ_FZOW01000017.1 GCF_900188125.1 Rhodococcoides kyotonense
CGTTGGGGTACAGGGCTGCGGCGACTGCGGGGTTGGCGGCGATGGCGTTCTCCAGTGCGGCGATGAGACTGTAGGAGCCGCGGTAGGTCCCACCCCTACCCTCACCTTCACCCCCGCCCTGACCTTCACTGCTCGCCTGTGTCGAAAGCGTTTTGGGTGCAGGTATTTTCGGGACTCCGAGTCCCTGGCGACGTCGGCCGCGTCCGAGCGGGTGGAAGGTCATATGGTTCCCGGCGCTCGGGTGTCGCGTGGTGACGGGACCGTCGCCCTCGCGATCCGCGCCCTCGGCCTTACTTCCTGCGCCGTTGTTTTCTGTCTTGCGCTCGGCGTCGTCGGCTGGGGTGTCGTGGTCTGGGGTGATGCCGAGTTCGTCGGCGATGTTGCGGGCTTCGGTGATGACGATCTGCCAGTCACTGTTGGCGGCGAGTTCGCGGGCGTACTGGGCGTCGATCAGGCCGTGCCCGGCCAGATAGGCGGGGAGATCGCTCAGGCCGGCGAGGGTGGCGAGGTCGATGGTGATCGAGGTGAGCGGCACCCGACGGTCGGGTAGTTCACGTTTCGCGGTGCACGGGTGGTCTTCGACGTCGCAGGTGCACGCCAGATATTGTTCGCGCTGCATGCACGCGGTATAGGCGGCGGCGAGGCGTTGACTGCGGGTGCGGGGGTCGCGTGGGCAGAGGGTGGCGGCCATTTCGGTGATGGACTGCCAGCATGCGGCGGCGTCGGCGGCTTCGAGGTTCGCTTCGATGGTGGCGATGAGGTCTTTGTCGCGGTAGCGGACTCCGGTGAGTTTCTTGAGGTCTTCGCGGGCGTCGGCGGCTTCGTCGGGTGCGGTGCGTTGGATGATGGCGGCGATTTCGGTGGCGAGCGGTCCCGGGGACAGGCGACGGGCAGCGGCGAGCACTTCGGCTTCGATACGTCCAGTGGCACCCGGAGTTATCGAATTGGTGACTCGGTAGATGGCGCGGACGCGGGCGAGGTCGAGTTCCCCGGCGTCGAATGCTGATTTGATGGCGGGTAGTCGCAGGCGTAGGTCCATGCCGATCTCGGCGAACGTGTCGGCGACGGTTTTGGAGCAGCCGAGGGCTTTCGCGGTTTCGGAGGCGGCGTAGTTGCCGGCGTCGGTGATCAGGTCCCCGATTTGGATGGTTTGGTGGATGCAGGAGTCCCAGATCTGGGCTGCGAGGGCGACTTTGCGGGCGCATGCCTGGTTCTCACGGACCGCGTTCTCGGACAGCTCGGCCAGCAGCGTGGTGTCGATGACCGGTTTCTTCTGCGGACCTGCGTACTTGGCGAATGCGCTGCGTTGGTGGAACGCCATGGATTCAAGCCCCCCGACTCGATTCGAACGTACTTTCGATACTACCGGCAATGCGACGCCTGTCAAGGCCAAAATGACAGCACTGCAACTACTTACGGTTTCGCATGTGCATCCGGGAGTCCGAGGGAACTCAGTTACGCTCGAAGAGCGCAACTGGACGAGATCGAAACCCGTACTTATGCGGGCGAATCGGACAGAAAACTCTGCATAAGCGCGGATTCGGGCCAGGAACAGGCTCGCAGACGTCTTATCGCGCCGTATCCTGATTCCGAGAACCCTTGTAGAGCAACGAAATGCCGGACAGCAGAACAAGAGCCACGCCCACGACGGTCAACGCGATGAACGCCCGCGGAACCCACAGGTCGAGCACGAAAATCTGCCACAGTACCCAGCCGATCGCAATCAACCCGATCACGCCGGCTGCCGTCGACGCCCCAGTGATGTCCACGAGCAGCGCCGCCGCACAGATCAACGGCGCCATACCGAGCACCACCAGCACGAACAGGCCCGAATAGCGGTAGTCCCACGTATGCCAAGCAGGGAGCATGTCGACGCGTAGACCAAGGGAGCGACCCGAAGAATCGGACACCAAGGACACTCCGTTGAACAGTCCTGCGGCTCCGAGCACGGTCAAAACCGCTGCAGTCGACAATTTCCTCACGCACCCAGTGTGAACGACTGCAGCTCTTCTGTCAGTTACCGCCACACATCCGGCTGGGAACCGTCCACATCGGTGAACCCGTACACCCTGGCCAACATGCCGACAGTCACCGACTGCTGATTCCACCGTGTCTTGTCGGGATCGGCTGCAAGCGAGGCGATTCCGCGCCCCACGAAACGAGGCGTCTCCGATTTCGCGAAGTCCGCCGGTGCCGTCGTGCCCACCGCGTCGCGCCACGTGTCCTCGGTGACGCCGAACGCGTCGAGCATCATCTCCGAACGCAGCCACCCCGGCGTCACCGCGACGGCCGTGCATCCATGCGGCGCGAGCTCATGCCCCTGCGAGTAGGCAAGCCGGCTGACCGCGACTTTCGCCAGGTCGTAATACACCGAAATGCGGTAGTTCCGATCGTTGTAATCCTTCGTTCCGTCCGTCATCTCGACCAGCAGCCCGCCCGGCCGGGAGATCAGCAGCGGCAACAAATAATGCGACGTGATGACGTGCGTATCGATCGCCAGCCGAAGGATACGCAGGCCGTCGTCCAGTGAGTGCTCCCACACCGGGGTATTCCATTGCGGTGGAGGTCCTTTGAGAATCTCGGCACCCCAGATGTCGTTGACCAGGATGTCGATGTGTCCGTAGTCGACTCGAATGCGCTCCGCCAACGCGGCAACCTGATGCGAGACAAGATGGTCGACGGCGATCGCAACGCCGGTTCCGCCGAGGGCTGTCACCAGTTCGGCTGTCTCCTCGATGGTTTCGGGTCGGTCGTAGTCCGAAACCAACGTTCCGGTGCGACTCGACCGCCCCGTGCAGATCACCGTCGCACCCGCTTCACCCAGCGCGGCGGCAATCCCCCGGCCGGCACCGCGCGTGGCCCCGGCGACAACGGCAATGGCGTCGGACAGTGGTTTGCTCATGCCTTCGATTGTGCGCCGAGGCGCAGCAAGCGACAGGAAAATCAGCGCTACCGCGGCACCGAGCGTCGTCCCGTTCCGTCGCTCCCGCACAATCGCCTTTGCATCGTCCCCGACCCGGTCAGGCGCAGCAGTTGGGGTTCAGGACCACTCGCAACGCTTCGAGCGACTCCGCCCGCGCCGAGTAGTACACATTCATGCCGCGCCGAGTGGCGACGACCATGCCCGCCTTCTTCAGCTGCCCGAGGTGGTGGCTGACAGTGGACTCGGCCAGCCCGACCGACGTCGCGAGATCGCACGTACATATCTCACCCGCACTGTCGGTGAGCAGCACCGACAGCAGTTTGATACGCGCCGGATCTGCCAGGGCTTTCAGTCGGACGGCGAGTTCGAGGGCGGCGTCGTCGGACATCGGGGCTGCAGAGACGGGCGCACAGCAGATGGGGGCTGTGGCATCGATCAGCGGCAACGTTTTCGGCACGCAGCCGATCGTACACCTTCTTGACATATATCGAATTAGCGGCAGTGTGGGACGGGCACGAATTCGATATAAGTCTCAGAGGTGGAGGAATCTCATGTCTCGCGCACAGCTCGCATTGAACGTCGACGATCTCGATGTGGCAGTCACGTTCTACTCCAAACTGTTCGGTACCCAGCCTGCGAAGTCGAAGCAGGGCTACGCGAATTTCGCCATCGCCGAACCTCCGCTGAAGCTGGTGTTGATCGAAAACCCCGGTAAGGGAGGCACTGTCAACCATCTCGGCGTCGAGGTCGAGTCCTCGGAGAAGGTGCATGCCGAGATCGCCCGGCTCAGCGGCGAGGGTCTGTTCACCGACGAGGAAATCGGCACAACCTGTTGCTTCGCCACGCAGGACAAGGTGTGGGTGACGGGGCCGGCGGGAGAGAAGTGGGAGGTCTATACGGTGCTGGCCGACTCGGACACGTTCGGGTCGAGCCCGCAGCTGCTCGACGACCGATGCTGCGGCAGCGAAAAGTCCTGCTGCTGAGAGTGTTCAGTCGCGGAGGCGTCGGGCGAGTTCGGTGACGCGGGAGGAGATGTCGTCGCGCACCAGCCGCATTCGCTCGATGCCGTCGATCCCGCGTTCCGATGGCTCGTCGGTGTCCCAGTTCAGATAGGTTGGTCCGTCGACTGTCTCGACCGTCGCCTCGCGCCCGAGCGTGACGACGTAGTCGACTCGGGAAAGTAGTTCGGGATCAATGGGTTTCGGCTGTTCACCCGTGAGGTCGACGCCCACCTCCAGCAACGACTGCGCCGACAGTGCGTTCACGGAACTTCCGGGTTTCGTTCCCGCCGAGTGCACTTCGACCGACGGGCCTGCGATCTTCCGCATCAGACCCGCCGCCATCTGCGACTTACCGCCGTTCTTCACGCACACGAACAACACGCTGGCCATCAGAACTCCTTCACGAGTTCGAAGCGCTTCCGAAGCGCGAGAGACACATACACCAGCCCGACGAGCACAGGCACTTCGATCAGCGGGCCGACGACGCCGGCCAGGGCCTGCCCCGACGTCGCACCGTATGTCGCGATTGCCACTGCGATCGCAAGCTCGAAGTTGTTGCCCGCAGCGGTGAATGCGAGTGTCGTGGTTCGTGCGTAGCCCAGGCCCAGTGCTGCGCCGAGGGCGTAACCGCCGCCCCACATCACTGCGAAGTACACCAGCAACGGAATCGCGATGCGCACGACGTCGAGAGGCTGCGACACGATCCGATCACCCTGTAGCGCAAAAAGAATCACGATGGTGAACAACAATCCGTAGAGCGCCCAGGGCCCGATCCTCGGCAGAAGTGTCGTTTCGTACCAGTGTCGCCCCTTCGCTCGTTCTCCGACGACCCTCGACAGGAAGCCTGCGACCAGCGGTATGCCCAGGAAGATGAGTACGGACTTCGCGATCTGCCAGGGCGACGCCTCGATCACGGTCTGGTCGAGCCCTAACCATCCGGGCAGCACCGACAAGTAGAACCAGCCGAGCACCGCGAACATGATCACCTGGAACACCGAATTGACGGCCACCAGCACTGCGGCGGCTTCGCGGTCTCCGCAGGCGAGGTCGTTCCAGATGATGACCATCGCGATGCATCGGGCCAGGCCGACGATGATCAGTCCGGTGCGGTACTCCGGCAGATCCGGCAGAAACACCCAGGCCAGCGTGAACATCAGCAGAGGGCCGAGGACCCAGTTGAGTACCAGCGATCCGATGAGCAGACGCCTGTCGCCGGTCACGGCGCCGAGCCTGTCGTACCGAACTTTCGCCAGCACCGGATACATCATGACCAGCAGGCCGATGGCGATCGGCAGTGAGATGCCGTCGATAGAGACCGTGGAGAGTGCGTCGTCGAGACCCGGTACGACGCGGCCGAGTCCCAAGCCGAGCGCCATCGCGATGCCGATCCAGAGTGGCAGGAAACGGTCGAGCGTCGAGAGTTTCGGCTCGGTCATGCCGGTACTGCCGAAAGATACTGCAGCGCAACCGGAACGGCGCGGTAGTAGACCCACGTGCCGCGGCGTTCTGATTCGAGCAGCCCGGCCTCGCGCAGAACTTTGAGGTGGTGCGAGATGGTCGGCTGCGAGACGTCGAACGAGCCGGAGATGTCGCACACGCACGCCTCCCCGCCCGCATGGCTCGCGACGAGGCTCAGCAGCCGCAGCCGGACCGGATCGCCGAGCGCCTTGAACATCACCGCCAGCTCAGCGGCCCGATCCGCGGACAACGGCTCGCCGACCGGCGTGGACGGGCAGCATTCTTGATTCGACACCTGTCTATATTGACCGCTGTCGAATCAGTAGTCAAAGTATCCTGGCGCCTCTAGGCTCGTCGCGGCCGGAGCGACCGCTACCTCCGCGGATCCACCAGAACCTTGGCGTGCACGCTGGTGCCCGAGTCCAGCTCGTCGAACATGTCGGTCAGCTCGTCGAGACCGATGGTGCCCGTATGCAGTGACAGGACGTCGATGCGGCCCTCGGCGATGGCCGTCATCGATCCGACGAAGTCCTCGTGCGAGTAGGCCAGCGATCCGATGACGGTGAGCTCGCGGCTCTGCCAATCGCCGTAGCTGACCTGCGAATCCGTGCCCGGGTAGCCCAGCAAAGACAACACCCCTCCACGCCGGACGAGCTCGGCCGACGGCTGGAAAAGCTGTGCGACGCCGGTGCATTCGAACAACACGTCGGCACCCAACCCATTGGTGGCCGCGCGCAACACCTCCGCGAGGTCCGCCGGCTCGACGACGTCACGGAACCCGAGCTTGACCGCTGCCTCACGACGGTGCGGCGACGGCTCGGAGATGATGATGCGTCCCGCGCCGCTGTTGCGGGCGTGCTGTGCGGTGAGAAGTCCGATCGGTCCGGCGCCCTGCACGACGACCGTCGACCCGAGCGTCATCGCAGTGCGTTTCACGGCGTGGAACGTGACGGTGGCCGGCTCGACGAGGGCGGCTTCCTCGTCGGACAACGCGTCGGGCACGGGTACGACGCGTCGCGCCGAGACCGACAGGACCGTGCCGAAGCCGCCGTGGACGGGCGCGTCGTCGGTGATGCCGTTGGCCTCGGCGAACGCGAGGTCGCAGTGCGCGGCGTGACCGGCCGTGCACTGCGGGCATCGACCACACGCAGGCCCGACACCGGCAACAACCCGCTGCCCGACGGCAACAGTCGTCACGCCCGTCCCGACGGCGAGCACCGTTCCGGTCCACTCGTGCCCGAACACCGCAGGAGGCAGAGCTGCCGACGAGTACCCGTGGGTGTCCGTCGCGCAGATTCCGCAGTAGGTGATGGCGACGACGACACCGTTCTCCGACGGTTCGGGCATGCGCGGCTCGTCGACCGTCTCGGCCTGCTTGGGTGCTACGACGTGGACGTACCGGTTGGCTTGCAAGACTGACATGGCGTCATCTTACTCTTTAGTCTGTCAAGTAAGTAGGGTCAGTTCGACGCGACTGCGGTGGCCTCGGCGAGCCCGTCGACCAGCGTCGGGAGGAAGAACGGGATCGACAGTGCTGTCGGGCCGATGGCTGCGCCCGCTTCCTGGCCGACGAATCCCGCCACGGCGCCCTCGGCGACCGCGGGGATCTGGCGGGACGTCTCGGAGCTCAGGAACTCCTGCAGGGCGGCGTCGGTGTCGACCTGGGTGAACACGACGTCGGCGTCGATCTTGGAGATGTTCTCGGGGGAGACGGTGGTGGAGAACGGTGAGCTGCCGGTCGTGAGCGTGGTCACCGACGGCGCGGATGTGAAACCGAGGTTCTCGAGCAGCTCGACGCGCGGGTCGGAGGGCAGGAGGAGGTAGTAGACGGATTCGGCCTCGGACACGTAAGCGATTGTGCGGCCGTCGAATTCGGGGTGCTGAGCTCCGGCGTCCGTGACCTGCTGGTCCAGGTCGGCGACGACGTCACGTGCTTGGTCGCTGAGACCGAGAACGTCGCCGGTCGTCGTGATGACGTCGCGCCACGGCGTCGACCACAGTTCTTCGGGCGGTGCGACGACGGGGATGCCGGCCGCTGTCACCGCGTCGTACTCGGCTTCGGTGAGGCCGGAGTGGGGAGCGAGTAGCACGTCGGGGTCGGTCGCGAGGAGCTGCTCGACGGACAGTTCGTACGTCGCGTTGTCAAGGAGTGTGGGCTGGTCGCCGCCCAGCTCGGCGATGGCGTCGGACACCCAGGGGTACATGAGGTCGTCGCCTCCGCCGTACTCGGCAGACGGGATGGCGACCGGGACGACGCCCAGCGCGAGCACCGCATCGGTCGTGCCGAAGCCCCAGGTTGCGACGCGCTCCGGTAGGGCGTCGATGGTGGTTTCGCCGTACATGTGCTGCACGGTGACCGGGAAGGAGCCCGTCGAAATTGCTTCTGCTGGAGCGTCGTTCGTGGTGTCGGAGGACCCGCAGCCTGCCAGCGTCAGGGATACCGCGGTGAGAATTGCGGCCGTGCGGAGGGTTGTTCGGAGCGTCATCGAGATCCTGTTCATTTCTTCGGGCGAAATGTCCAGGTTAGCCTTAGCTTGGTTACTGTCTACACCTGCACCAGAACGGCGGTGGGACTCCTGCCTCCGTACACGACGACGACCACCGGCCCCGCGCCCGTGACCAGCTGCTCGGCCCCGTCGGAGACCCCGGAGTCGCCAGTCCGAAGGTTGACCCACCCGACCTGCACAGCCGTCGGAACGTCGGTCACGCTCGGCGCGGAGCGGTCGATGACTGCGTCGACCCCACCGGCGACGACCGTCGGGTGCGCGGCCAAGACGGCAACTTCCGTGGGCACGCCGGCCGCCTGCAGAGCGCTGACCGGGTCGACGGGTGGGCTCGCGTGCCCGACCGAGCCGACGCCGAATCCGACCAGGACCGCGATCACGGCCGCAACGATCACCGACGCGGCTCTGGTGAAAGCCTTCATCGGTCTCCGATCGTCGCCGCGAGTCCTCGGGTCCAGTGTGACCCGCGAGCGCGGCCGGTGGGATCGAAGTGATCGGATCGTGTCTGGGGCGAAACAATCGGCGAAGCTAACGGAAGTGCGGCAGAACGTGCTCGGCGAACAAAGCGACGGTTCTGCGGGCCTCCTCGAACGGAACGGCACCGGAGATGGCTTGCAGGCTGACGGTGATGTCGCCGTACCAGTCGCGGATCTCCTCTAGCTGGTGGAGTACCTGACTCGGTGTTCCGACGAGGGCCTTGTTGTCCGAGATCTGTTGTTGGAAGTCGCGTTCCTCGGCGCGGCGGGCAAGCTTCTCGTACCCGACGTAGTTCGAGCTCGAGGTGGTCGCCCAGTCCGCTGTTGCCTCTTTCAACGCGCGACCCGCTCGACGTGAATACGCTTCTCCGCGCGTGAATGCTTCGATCGGGTCCTCGGCGATGTACGCGTTGTAGCTCATGTGGACGTCCTCCTGGGTCACCGTGTGACCGGCGGCGGCCGCAGTCTGCCGGTACAGGTCGAGGGTGGCGGTGACGTCGGATCGTGAGTTGATCGACGGGACCAGCATCACCCCGAACCCGCGTCGTGCCGCGTTCTCGGCAGAGGCCCGAGTCTTGGCGGTGGCGACCAGAACTCGGGGGTGGGGCGTCTGAACCGGTCTGGGCAGCATGGTCACCGGACCGAAGTTGTGAAAGTCGCCCGCCCACTTCACATGTTCTTCACCCAGGAGCGCGACGGTCGCGGCGACGCCTTCGTCGAACCTGGCTTGGCTCTCGTCCATCGGTATCTCGAATGCGGCGAACTCGCCGGGAAGAAACGCTCGACCGAAACCGATGTCGAGGCGGCCGCGAGAGATGTTGTCCAGCATCGCCAACTTGCCTGCGAGCTTGAGGGGATGAGTGAACGCCGGAAGTACAGCCCCGGTGACCACCCGAACGTTGCTCGTCCGTGCGGCGACCGCGGCGAGGAACGTGACGGGGTCGGGGCTGTAGCCGCCGTAGTCGTAGAAATAATGCTCGACGGTCTTCACATGGTGGAATCCGAGTTGGTCGGCGAGTACCGCCAGGTCGAGTGCGCCGGCGAAGTAGTCGTCCGCCGCGAGTTCCTCCGGATTGACGGTAGGAAACAGATTGATTCCGAATTTCAACGGTCTCTCCCAGTGGTC
The DNA here is from genome assembly GCF_900188125.1 of Rhodococcoides kyotonense. Lineage (GTDB taxonomy): Bacteria > Actinomycetota > Actinomycetes > Mycobacteriales > Mycobacteriaceae > Rhodococcoides > Rhodococcoides kyotonense. The sequence continues at coordinate 9,489 of NZ_FZOW01000017.1, forward strand.
GTCGAGTGGGCGGGCAGATTCTCGTTCCAGAAAGGTAGGTTCGGCCGGTCGATTTCGGGTGTATCGGCGCTAGAGAGCACCTGCTTCGTCCAGAACTGTTTCGAGCAGGCGGGTTGCATTGCGGTGCAGTGGAAATTCGCCGCCCGGTGGCACGATGCCGGACAGGCCGAGCAGATGGACGACGCGTTTGGTGACGACACCGAATGCGACGGCGGCCAGCACCTGGAAGTAGGGGAGGTGCCGCAGCGGCTTCCCCGTCCGTGCTTCGTACTTCTCGACGGACTCCTCTGCAGTCGCTAGGCCGGCCAGACGCTCGGCTCCGATCCCTTCGGACAGATGTCTGTCCATGTGCAGGAACCAGGCGACGTCGCTCTCGGCGTATCCGTATCCGGCCATCTCCCAATCGAGCAGGCCCACCACACGTTCGTCGCGGAAGACGATGTTGCCCAGGCGCGCATCACCCCAGACGAGGGTGTCGGGTGCTGGGAGATCGGGAACGTTCTCCTCCAGCCAAGCCAGAGCGCCGTCGTAGATTCGGTGTACCGCGAAGTCGATGCCGAAGAAGTGCCCGTGCTCACGCAGGTACGAAATCTGTGCAGGAACGGACCCGACGTTGATCCCCCCACCCGATGCCACGGGCGGTGGGACAGCAGCCACATGTAGGTCGGCAAGCGAGGCAATGGCGTCGAACCACACCTGACGCTGCCCGGCCTCGGGCAGGTCGCGAAGCCATCCCTGCCGGTGGTACGACGGCAGATCCCGCGGGACCGAACCGTCGAGGTGTTCCATGATCGTGAACGGTGCACCGAAGTACCGTGTGTCGGACTCGGAGAACAACAGGCGCGGCAGCGGCACCGAAGCACCGGCGAGGATCCTCTGCGTGCTCACTTCGGAGTCGAACGAGTCGGTGGGGAAGAGCCGATGTCCTTGCGGCGACACACGCAGCACCGACGGCCGATCATGGACCGTCCCGTCGATCGTCCATGTCCCGTCGAGCAGGATGATCTCGCTCGAGAACCCGTTGGCGGGGATGGTGAGGTTCTCGATGACGACGTCCTGCGCGCCGCGGTCTCGGAGAAAGCTTTCCAGCGCGCGGACGGTGAGCTCTTCGGTCCGCTGAATCGGTACCGGCATATTTGATCGCCTTTCATGTTCACGCGCGACGCAAGGAGAGTTCCAAATCCTTTGTCGCCGAGCTCGGTTCGGTGCGCATTTCGATGTGCAGGTAGTGCGACAGTGCGCGGAACTGAAGAATCGACTCCGCGCGCCTCCCGGTCGACGCCAGCGCAAGCATCAACTGTCGTCGGAGTCGCTCGTCTGCGGGGTACTGCTCGACGGCTCGTTTCAGCTCCGGCAGAGCAGGCCGTGCCCTGTCCAGTTCGAGCATCAGATCGAACCTCCGGTACACGACGTCGATACGTCGTCGCTCGTGCCGAGCCACGAGTGCACTGAGCACGGGACCTCGAGTGATGTCGGACAGCATGGATCCAGGCCACAGATCCAGTGCAGCGGAAAGCTTCTGGAGAGTCCGACCGTCGTCGCCGCTTGCGTCTGCCTGCTCGACCGTCGCATCGAAGACATCGAGGTCGAGCTCGCCGGGATCGACCACGAGTCGGTACCCTGCCTGGTCGAGTACGAGTCTGGCCCGACCGGACGAATCGGCAAGCGCCCGACGAAGATTCATGATGTACGTCTGCAGCGTGGTCGCCGCGCTCGACGGCGGGTACTCGGACCACAGTTCGCGGAAGCACGTCCGGGGAGAGACCGGAGCATTGGCGTTGAGCAGCAACAGGGCGAGAAGCTGTCGTTGTTTGGGGGCCGCGATCGTGTAGCCGAGCTCGTCACGGCCGATCTGAAAATTGCCGAGCACTCGAAATTTCATGGCTCTGTGTCGTCTTTCCATCGGTAGTCGAGCGGGTCGGGGGATAACTGCGTCGGCTGCCCGGACACGAACGGGTGCCGGAGAGGATGCCCCGATGAACGTGCCCGGTGTGACCGAGGAGTTGGTGGCGAAGGACGCGTATGCGTTCGTCCAGCAACCAGGAGGCTGGTGTGTGAGCAACGCCGGCCTCGTGGTCGGGGACGAGCAGGCGCTGATCATCGACACCGCGGCGACGGAGGCGCGTGCACGGGCATGGCGTGCAGCCGTCGACGAACGTACGGGAAACCACGCCCGATCCGTGATCAGCACGCACCATCACGGCGATCACACGTTCGGCAATCATCTGTTCGCCGACACGTCGACGATCGTGTCCCACGTCAACGGTGCGAGCGAGCTCCGTCGAAAAGGCTTGGCGATGACGTCGGTGTGGCCCGGCGTCGATTGGGGTGACGTCGAGGCGACGATCCCTGACACGACCATCGCGACCGATACCGAGTTCGACGTCGGTGGCAGGCGCGTCGACGTTCTCGCACTCGGGGTTTCGCACACATCCGACGACCTCGCGGTGTTCGATCGTGGTAGCGGGGTCCTGTACGTCGGTGACGTCGCGTTCTCCGGTTCCGCGCCGTTCGTGTTGGGCGGGTCGGTGGAGGGATCCATCGAAACGCTGACGTGGCTGCAGTCGCTGAAGCCACGTCTCGTCGTGTGCGGTCACGGCCCTGTGCGGGGAGTGGACGTGCTGGAGGAGAACGTCGCCTATCTCCGCTACATCCAGTTCCTCGCCGAGGAGGCGGTGCGCGGCACTTTGAGCCCTCTCGCGGTCGTCGAGCTGCACGGCCTCGGGCAGTTCGGGTATCTGGCCGAGTCCGAGCGTGTCGTCGCGAACGTTCATCGCGGCATCGTCGAACTGAACGGGGCCGAACGAGGAGCGCACCTCGACTCTGCGCCGATCATGCGAGAAATGGTGCTGTTCAACGGAGGTCGTCCTCTCTCGTGTTACGCGTGATCACTCGAATCGAATCGGAATCCAACAAGGATGGGAATGTTCATGAGTTTGGTCGGTAAGACAGCATTGGTGACAGGTGGTTCGACGGGCATCGGCCTCGGGATAGCTCAGGAGCTTCTCGCGCGGGGCGCGACCGTGGTGGCGGCGTCGCGCAGACTCGACAGCGGCCCGCTCGAGCATGATTCCGGCAGATTCCACGCCGTCGCACTGGACGTCACCGATGCGAAGCAGGTCGGCGAGGTCGTCACCGGCCTCGGTAGCAGGTTCGGTGGGATCGACATCGTCGTCGCGAACTCCGGACTGTCCGTGCCCGGTCTGGTCGCGGATATCGAACCCGATCGTTGGTCGGCCGTGATCAGGACGAACGTCGACGGTGTGTTCAACACCGTCAACTCGGCTCTTCCCTGGCTCGCGAAAAGCGATGCCGGACGGATCATCACGGTGTCGTCGTTGCTGGCCAATTCCGTGTTTCCGTTCTCCTCGGCATACTCCGCATCGAAGGCTGCGGTCGAGTCGTTCACCAAGGTGGTTGCGGCCGAGGTAGGCAAGGACGGGATCACCGCGAACTGCCTGTCCCTGGGATTCATCGATGCCGGTATGGGAAAAGCCTTGCAGGAGAATGCAGGACTGTGGGCGAAATACTCGGCCAAGCTGTCGACCGGACGTCCGGGAACGGCGGCGGAGGTCGCCGAGGTCGCCGCATTCCTGGCGTCCTCGGCGAGCTCCTACGTCAACGGTGCCGTGATCGCCGTCGACGGCGGAATTCTCGGCTGACGACCTCGGCCGGGGTCAGTCGGGCCGTACTGCCGACAGACCCTGGCCGTGCAGTACCACTTCGGTCAGGTGCGGTTCACCGGTCATCACCTTGGTGACGTGGCCGAGACGTTCGCGAAAGATGCTGTCGCTGACCGATGCACGGAACAGTTCCTCCGATTCCCACTCGGCCACGTTATAGTAGACGTCGGGGTCCTTGGTCGACCTCACCAGAAGGTACCGAATCAGTCCTGGCTGGGTCTCCATGTGCTCGGCGACGTGCGCGTAGCTCTTCTCGAGTTCCTGGGCTTCACCGGTGAGCGTCAGCTTGTTGATGAACACGGTCATGAAGATTCTCCTCGTGTGGATACGGAATATGGTTTCAGACAGTCGAACTCGATGCAGCGATGGGATAGTCGATGTACCCTCGGCGACCGCCCTCGTAGAACGTGGTCGGATCGGGAACACTCAGGGGCGTTCGACGGCTCAATCGTTCGGGCAGATCGGGGTTCGCAATGAAGTGCCGACCGAAGGAGACCAGGTCGAATCCGTCGTTCAGCACGGTGTCGGTGCGCTTCAGAGTGGCGTCCACGTCGCTGCCGCCGGTGCCGGCGTTCATGATCGCGAGGCCCGGCCACCCGCGTCGGAGTAGCTTCGCTGTATCGGGATCACTCCCGGCGACGAAATGCAGATAGGCGACGCCGACGTCGGTCAGTCCCTGGACGAGATGGGTATAGACCTCTACCGGCTCGTTCTCGTGCATGTCGTTGAGCGGGAAGCCTGGGGACAGTCGCACCCCGACCCTGTCACCTCCGATCGCCTCGGCCACCGCTGCCGTGGTCTCGAGCACGAATCGCGAACGGTGAGATGCGCTGCCACCGTATCGGTCGGACCGAGTGTTGGTGACGTCACCGAGGAACTGATGCAGCAGATAACCGTTGGCTGCGTGCAACTCGACGCCGTCGAACCCAGCGTCGACGGCGGTACGCGCGCACCGGACGAAGTCGTCGATCGTGGATCCGATGTCGGACCGTGTCATGGGCCGAGGCACCTCGTACTCTCGCGGCCCGAAGAAGGTTCGAGCATGACCTGCGGGTTTCACCGCTGATGGGGCAAGCGGATGCGAACCGTGCAGCGTCGAATGTGTCATCCTGCCCGCATGCATGATCTGCAGGAAGATGCGCCCGCCGCGTTCGTGCACGCTGTTCGTGACGGCAGTCCATGCGGCCGCGTGCTCTGCGGAATGAAGACGAACGCTGTGCGGGTGGCTCACTGCCGCGATACTCGGGTGGGTCGCTTCTGCGATGATGAGGGCCGCAGATGCTCTCTGGCCGTAGTATTCGGCGACGATCGGCTCGGCCGTGCCGTCGCGCGTCGCACGCCCGCGGCCCATGGGGGACATGACGATTCGGTTGGGCAGCTCGATACTTCCCAGTCGAAGCGGCTCGAACAGTCTTGGCGAATCAGGTGTTGTCATGTGTCACCAACCTCCGGCTGACCAGGATGCTGGTGTCGGTGACGTGGAGTGTGTCCTCGGCAGTAGTGTTCAGATACACGCGGGCCTCGCCGTCGGGAGTGGTCTCGAATACCGTTGCGTAGTAGCGAGTCCGGACGGTGTGCGCGTCGACGGGATCGGCGGTTACCATTCCGAACCAGTGTCGTCGCGAGATGCCACGCGCGGCAAGCGCATCCATTCCCTTCTGCATCCCCACCTCGATGTCGACTCGGCCGACCTTCGGGTGCGGTTTGACGTTCTGGCCGAAGACTCCGTCCTCGGTGAAGTCGGCAGCCCACTGCTTCGCGTCGCCGGCGTCCAACGTCTGCACGTGTCGTGCGTAGAAGTCGAGAATGCGAGAGTACGTCGTTGCGTCGACAGTTCGGGTAGCGGTTGTCATGGCAGTAGTGCTCCGTTCGGTTCGAGGAGTTCTCAGGCGGAACGCACCGGCCGCGTGGCCGCGCTCGGACGTGTGATGTGCTCCATGTGTGTCTGTGTCGATGCCAGGATGTCTCGTTGCAGCCGTTGAGCTTTGATCGTCGGATCCAGTCCGAGTTCGGTGTTGAGAAGTCTGCGGAGGGACGAGTACGCCTCCAGCGCCTGCACTGGTCTACCTTGGTCTCGCAGCGCCGTCATGAGTTGTATGTGGAAGGTCTCGTTGAGCGGGTGCCGATGAGTAGCCAGGCGAAGCGCACTCAGGATCTTCCGGCTGTCCCCGATGGCGATCGACGCGTCGAAGTAGAGTTCCGACAGTGCGGTCTGCTCCTCCTCCACGCCGCTGAGGAACACGCGGAGCTCGGGCCCGCATTTCACGTCGGCGAGCGACTCGCCATGCCAGTACGCGAGCGCGGTTGCGGCTTCCTTTGCTGCGGTGTGCAAGTCGTGACGTTCTTCGGCGAGGGACGCACGCTCGGCGGCCGCTCGCATCGACACCAGGTCCAGTTCGCCCGCGGATGTCTGGAAGATGTATCCGCGTTCGGTGGTCACGAGTCTGGATCGACCGTCCGGGGTCTCCGCCAAACCGCTGGTGCACAGTAGCTTTCGAATCTGCATGACGTACGTGTGCAATGTCGATTGGGCACTTGCCGGCGGACGATCCACCCAGAGTTCGTCGATGCACCGGTCCACGGTGACGACAAGATTCGCGTGAGCCAGAAACAGCGCAAGCAACTGTCGTTGTTTCGGTGCTCTCGGCGCACAGTTGGCACGCTCGGGATCGGAGACCGACAGCGGACCGAGGATGTGAAAATTCACTTCGAGTACCTCTTCCTGTTCGTTGGATCCGGCGAAGCGTTCGAATGGGAGCGTGATCGATGCCGCTTACCGATCGCTTAACGCACGCCTTCGCGAAGGAAAGTTGTGCCGAAGGTCACGTTTCGATCGTGCGCACCCAGGTGGACAGCCCCGCACGGTCGGCGATTCGGAGCGCGTCCGCGACGAGTTCGGCGCGCCGGGGCGACGCGCTGCCGGACGGTAACGCCTGCACGCTCTCGAGCCGCGCGAGTTCGATCAAGGCTTCGCACTCGGCCTGGGGATGTCCGATCGATCGGGCGAACTCCGCGGTCTCCTCCAGCCGTCGTCGAGCCGCGTCGTACTGTCCTTGCCCGACGAGGATTCGAGCCTGGGCGTTCCCCAGATTGACCTCGATCGCGGTGAAGCCGCGGGTGCGAGCGATGGTGCGCGCTTCGGTGCAGGTGCGTTGGGCCTCCGCGAATCGGTTGCGCTGCAGCGACAACAGCGTCCACCCGTACAGTGCGAGCGCGAGCGGGAAGTCCGTCGCCTGCTCTCTGCCTGCTTGCACAGCGGAGGTGAGGTGCAGTTGCGCCTCGTCGTACCGACGGAGCGCCACACAGGCGATCGCCAGCCGTGCTCGTGCCGTCGGCAGGGCGTCGACGTTGTTGTCCTCGGTGTAGATCGCCAACGCCTCGGTGTAGTGGTCGTAGGCCCGCCTTGGTGAACCGTCCGCGTGGAAGGCCATGGCCAGGTCGGAGTGGAAAGATGCCTCCATGAGTCGATTTCGTTCCAGCACGCTCAGCTCCAGGCCTTGGAGCAGGAACGAGATCGAGGCGGGGAGATTCTTGCGTGGTCCCTGAAGTTGGTTTCGCGCCAGCGAATGCAGGTGGAACATGTCGTATTCGGTGATGGACATCTCGTCCAACAGCTTCCTGGATTCGCCGAGGTGATCGGCTGCTCCGTCGATGTCGTGCAGACCCTGCATCGCCAGTGCGAGATCGACCTTCATGATCGCGATCCACTTGCGGTCGCCCAGTTCTTCGGCGGCATGCAGTCCTTGCTGGGCGACGGAATACCACTCCGGGTAGTCCCGCTCGGTCATGAAGTACCCGAGCATCGCGTAGGCGATGTCGACGACCTGGACGTATCTGCCGCGTCGGTTCCCTTCCTCCACCGCCTTGCGAAGATTCGTGGATTCGCGGCGCATCCACCTGAGTGTGATGGCGCGCTCGTCCGACGCGCTCGAACACCCTGTGGCAGAGCCCGATTCGGCACGGGCATCAGGCAGCGGCGAAATCAGAGCCGTGGCTTCTCGCGCAGTGCTGACGTACCACCCGTAGAACGCGTCGAGGCTCTTGTGAGAGTCCACGATATCGAGGTCCGCGGTGCTGACCTCTCGCGCATAACTTGCGATCAGGTCGTGGAACTCGAAATCGCCATCGCCCTGGTGTTCGAGCAGACTTGCGTCGGCGAGATTCGCCAACAGCTGCGAGGCCACCTCGATGCTCACCCCTGCCAGGCGTGCGCTGTTGGCAGCATTGAAACGCAGGGTGGGAATCTGGCCGAGGCTCGCGAAGAAGCGCCTGGACAACGCCGCGAGATGCCGATACGACACCTCGAACGCGACGCGGACAGCCGTCTGCGGTGTGCTTCCGAGTTCGAGGGCCGACAGGGCGTCGTGGCCACGCAGACGGGCCGCATAATCGTCCAGTCCGACCCAGGTCCGGCTCGACAGATAACTGCCCGCGATGCGCAGTGCCAACGGCAGCCTGCCGCACAGTTCGGCGATCTCGAGGAGTGTGTCGGGGTTGGGATCGGAGCGCTCCCCGTCGAGTATCGCCGCAAGCAGATCGACGGACTCCTGTGTTGAGAGCGTGCCGATCTGAATCACTTTGGACGCGTATGCGACCCGGAGTTCGGGACGCGACTCTCGGCTGACGGTGATCACCGCACATGTCGACGAACCGGGGATCAAGGGGATGACCTGGCCGTCCTCGACGACGTCGTCCAACACGATCAGTATCCGTCGCTGTGCGACTCTGGTGCGCAGTAGTTTCGACAGGTACTCGGTCTCGCCGCGAATGTCCGTCGTTTCGAGCCCACTCGATTGCAGCAGTTCCGACAGTATTTCGCTCTGTGGTCTCGGATTTCCATCGGGTGAGGCGAGCGAAAGATACCACTGCCCATCGGAATACAGCTCCTCCAACTGGTGAGCGGCTCGTACCGCGAGAGCCGTCTTGCCGACTCCAGGAGCTCCGACGAGCGTCACGACCGGTACACCCGCTCGGTGCTGTAGCGGAGTCAGATACTCGACTACGGTCTCGATCTCGTCGACACGACCGACGAGGAAATCGATGTCCGACGGCAACTGGTGGTGAGTCCGCCATGCAGGATCGCTGTCCGGCAGTGCATCCGGTGGCGATGGGTGTGTCCGCAGTCTGCCGCGTTCGTCGATGATGCGTCGATACAGGTCGCGGATCTCGTCGCCGGGAGCTACTCCCATCTCTCGGTCGAGGTCGGCCTCGTAGGCGAGATAGGATTCCACGGCCGACGGTAGCTCGCCGACGAGATGGAGTGTCAGGACGAGCGCGTGCCGGATGCGCTCGTTGAACGGGAACTCCAGCACCAGCTCGTGAAGTCTGGGCAGCAACTGATCGTGCAGACCCAGTTGCAGCTCGACTTCGACGAGACGCTCTATGGCCCTGACCTTTTCGAACGTCAGATAAGGCACGACATCGCGCTGAAGCGAGCGTGACTGGACCGACCCGAACGGTTCGCCGTGCCATTCCCGCAAAGCGGAATCGAGAAGGTGCCGTTCGCCCGGAAGATCCTGCCCGCGGAGGTTCCGAGCATCCGTGACCGACGTGGTGAATCGATGGAAGTCGACGGCGTCGTGGGGAATCCGCAACTGGTAACCGTCGTGAATTCGGTCGATGGACATCGTGGGGTTCGCTGTCGGTTCGAGCTCGTGCAGTGCGGATCGGAGCCGGGTGATGTGTACTTGCAATGCATTTCGGAAGCGCGCGGGTGGAGCGTCGTCCCACAGGCGGCGCGTCAATTCGTCGATCGAGACCGGAGTGTTCGCCTTCAGCAACAGCGACGCGAGCAGTGTTCGTTGCTTGGACGCGGACAGGTCGAGTGTGCGGCCACGATACTGCGCTGTCAGCGGTCCGAGGATAGTGAAGCGAACTCCCGATGTCATCGTGCCTCCCGGCGTGAGGGGGTCAGGGCACGGGTTGTGCGCGCCCGCCGTGCGATTGCGATGCACCCGCGGGTGCGGGTATGGCGTCGATGAGTTCTCTGGTGTGCACGGACCGCGGCGCCGCGAACAATGCCGACGTCGTGTCGTGGTCCACGATCGAACCGTCGTGCATCACGGCCAACGTCGTGCAGAACGCCCGCGCGACCGACAGATCGTGTGTGATGAACAGGTAGGCGACTCCAGTGTCGCGTTGCAGGTCGACGAGCAGATCGAGAATGGTGGTGCGTGAGCTTGCGTCGAGCGCAGACAGTATCTCGTCGCAGACGATCAGCGCAGGAGACGTGATCAACGCGCGCGCGATCGCGACCCTCTGCCGTTGGCCACCGCTCAGTTGGTGTGGGCGTGCATCGGACAGTGCCCCGGCGTCGAGTCCGACGCGGCCGAGGACGGTGGTCACCAGATCGGAGATGTGTGCCGACGGAGTCCTGTTCAGCCGAAGCGGTTCTGCGACGACGCGGGCTACCGTCCAGCGTGGGTCGAGTGTGGCATCGGGGTTCTGGGGGATGTATGCCACGTTCCCGACCGACAGGGTCCCCCGTGTCGGTGCGAGGTTGCCTGCGACGATCTTGCCCAGAGTGGACTTGCCCGAGCCGGATTCGCCGATCAGTCCTACCGTCTCGCCTGCCTCGATGCGCAGCGAAGACCCACGCAGAGCCCATATCGTGTCGGGCGCGTCGACGTGGCGGTCGTATGTCTTGGCGACGTCGACGACGGTGCACACGGAGGGACGAGGCGTCGTCAGGTGCGGTGCAGTGTTCGGTGCAGACACGGAGTACGTGCTGGCGTGTACCAACTTTCGGGTGAAAGGATGCTCTGCTCTTTCCAGAATGTTCGTGGGCGAGCCGGATTCGGCCACGCGGCCGCGGAACAGGACCGTCACCCGGTCGCTTCTGTCGGTCGCGAGCGCGAGATCGTGGGTGACAAGGAGGAGTCCGAGGCCTCGGTCGACGGTCAGTTGCTGGAGCGTGTCGAGGATGCGCTTCTGGACGGTGGTGTCGAGTGCACTGGTCGGCTCGTCCGCCAGGATCAGCTTCGGGCGCCCGGCGAGCGCGACGGCGATGAGGACGCGTTGCTTGAGTCCACCGGAGAGTTCGTGGGGATAACTCGACAACCTCGATGCAGCACGCGGAAGTTGCGCGGCGTCGAGCAGTTCCACCGTGCGCCGCTGAATTGTCGACCGGTCGAACTTCCCGTAGCTACGCAGTGCATGCCGCACCGTCGCCCCCACCGTCAGAGTGGGATTCAGCGACTGAGCGGGATCCTGAGGCACGAAGCCGATGGTTCTACCGCGGAGCGCGCGGTAACGCCGAGGCGACAGCGTGGTGGTCTCGATACCGTCGACTGTCACCGAGCCGGATTCGACGACGAGAGCAGGAGGGAGCAGACCGTCGATTGCCCTGAGGATCGTCGACTTCCCCGATCCCGATTCGCCGACGAGTGCATGGATCGATCCGCTCTCGACGGCGAACGACACATCGTCCACGATCCGCTGGCCGCCGCGCCTGGTGACGACGGACAGTTCATGGACGTCGAGCAAGTTGGTGCTGTTGATGGTCATGCCCTTCGTCCTTGTGCCCCACGTATGTTCCGACCGATGACGAACAGAGCCAGGACGCACGCGACGATGGTGGCACTGGGCAAGGTGACGAGCCACCAGGCGTTGGAGAGGTGGGCTCGGCCCTCTGCAACGAGCGAACCCCATTCGGGGGTCGGGGGTTGAGCTCCGAATCCGAGGTAGCTCAATGCCGATACCGCCAGAATTGCCCCCGCGAACTCGGGGAGCAGAAGGGTAGCGACGGGCGTCGTCGAATTGGGGATGACGTGGGACCGCAGGACCCGCCAGCTGCCTGCGCCCATATCGCGTGAATGCTGCACGTACGGTGCGAGCCCGACCCGACGGACCTCCGAGCGTGTGATGCGTGCGAGGCTGGCCGCACTTGCGATCCCCACCGCGATGGCGACGTCGACCGTGCCCTGCCCGAGCACGCTGATCACGATGAACGCGATCAGCAGCCCGGGAACGGCCAAGAAGATGTCGACCAGGCGCATCGACACACCATCGACGAATCCGCCGAAATAACCTGCGATCCCGCCGATTATCGTTGCGAGGCTTGCTCCCACGAGCACGGCGACTGCCGCCGCGGCCACCGACACACGAGTGCCGTGTACCACTCGGCTGAAGAGATCGCGGCCGAGCGAGTCCGTTCCGAACCAGTGGTCACCACTGGGCGGGAGGAGTTTGTCGACGATCTCGCCTCGCACGGGATCGTAGGACGTTAAGGAACCCGGAGCGATGATCCACCACGCGAGTGTTACGACGACGACAACGCTCACCACGAGCGTCGGTCGTCGTACGAGGTGACGTGAAGACCGTCCAAGTGTCTGTGCTGCACTCATACTCGAGCCTTGCCACGCCGCCGACGGTCGAGTCGGGGATCGAGGGCGCTGTTGACGGTATCGGTGAGCATCCCGGTGACGGCGAATGTCAGAGCCGCCAACACGGTGATACCGAGTATTACCGGTAGATCACGATTGGTGACAGAATCCGCGAGCAATCGACCCAATCCTGTTCTACCGTATATCGTTTCCACGATGACGGTGCCACCGAACAAGCCTGCCATCAGAATACCGATCTGAGCGATGCTCGCAGGCAGCGCGTTTCGGAGTGCGTGCGCGATCTGTACGCGACTCTCCGACTCGCCTGCGGCTCGGGCTGCGAGAACGTAGTCGGAGTCGAGTGCACTTTCGAGGCCGCGAATGAGCAACTGCGCGAACGCAGCCGCCACCGGGATCGCCAAAGTGATGCTGGGCAGCACGACGGTCGCTGGGCCGTTGGAACCGAAGGCGGGCAGGACCCGCAGTTGGAACGAGAAGATCTGAAGGAGAGTCAACGCGACGATGAAGCTCGCTACCGACAGCCCGAGTGTGGGCAGCGCAGTCAGGGAGCTCCGTATCCCACCCTCGGGCAACCGTGTCACGACAAGCGCGAAGACGAATCCGACCGACACCCCGACCGCCAGCGCGATCGAAGCCAGAATGGCGGTGTTCGCGATCGCACCGAACATCATCTCTCGCACCGGTTCGCCGGTGCGAACGGAGTTCCCGAAATCGCCGCCGAGGTAGCGGACCACGTAATCCAGGTACTGCTCGATCGGACTACGGTCGAGTCCGAGCTCGGTCCGGAGCCGATCCAGTTCTGCCGGATCGACGTCGGTTGCCGTGCCGGTCGCGACGTACATGATCGCGACCGCGTCGCTCGGCAGTAGGAACAGCGTCACGAACGTGATGGTGAAGGCACCCCAGACGACGAGCAGTACGTGTGCGACTCGCGTGAGCGGTCGCAGGGTCACGACCCGGCCTTCCACACGTCGTAGACGAATCCTTGGCGTGAGCGGAATCCTTCGAGTCCGTCCGCTCCTGCGTAGACGTTCGGGTTCTCGAAATCGGGGAAGAACAGTCCTCGCTCCACGAGTGCCTGCTGCGCCTGGGCGGCGGCGGCCGTACGCGCATCGGAATCGGTTGTCGACCTGATGGATTCGAGTACTGGAACGAGATCGGGGGCAAGCTGGGAAATGTTGGACGACCCGACGGTGTCGGTGGCGAAGATGGAACGCAGCACATCGGGATCGTTGGTTCCCACCTGACGGAGGAACAGGTCGAAACGTCCCGATGTGAGAATCTCGGCTACCTGTGCCGGGTCGATCGACTGGAGCACCAATTCGACTCCGATGTCGGACAGTTGCTGCTTGATCAACTCCAGGTTCCTGATGTTGCCGTAGACCACGTCGAGCGACAACCTGGTTCCGTCCTTGACTCGGACTCCGTCGTCTCCCAGAACCCAACCGGCACGGTCGAGGTCGTCCGCCGCGGATTCGGGGTCGTGACCCAGCAAGTCGGATTGATCCGCATAGCCCAATGTCGTCGACGACAACACCGAGGTTGCTTGCAGATAGTTGGGCGTCAATGCCGCGATGACCTCTGTACGGTCGATACCGCGTTGAATTGCGGTGCGGACGACCTCGTCCTGGAGGATCGGGCTCTTGGGATTGAGAACCAGTCCGTTCACCAAACCGGGCTGTGATGCCGAGTCGAGCCAGAATCCGTCCTGCGGTACTTGGACCTCGGTGTCGGCGTCGACCTCGGTGATCAGATCGACCTGTCCGGACGTCAGCGCCCCGAGTCGAGTTGCGGATTCGGGGAGGAAGTTCCACGTCACCGTGTCGAGATACGCCGCACCGGTATGAGTAGCGTCGCCGGGTGCCCAGTCGTAGTCGGGACGTTTACGGACTTCCACGGACTCACCGGGAGAATAGGATTCGATGACGAAGGGGCCCGTGCCCGAGATGTCGCCTGCCCTGCGGCTGTCGAGCGGTTTGCTCAGCGATTCTCTCGAGATGATCCCCAGCGAGGGCGACGCGGTAGCGGAGAGGAAGCCGGCTGTAGGTGCCGTGAAATCGATGCGAACGGTCAGGTCGTCGATTGCCTCGGCGCCCGCATACCCCGTCAGTGGCCCGCGCGACGCAGGCGCCTGGGGGCCGAGTGCCTGCAGGCTGTTGAAGTTTTCGGCGACAACCGTTGCGTCGAGTGGAGATCCGTCGCTGAACGTGATGCCGGGCCGAAGGACGAACGTGAAGGACGTGGCGTCGTCGGAGGCGGACCAGGAGGATGCGAGGCCCTCGGTGAGAGTTCCGTTCTGCTTGTCCTGGCGGACCAAGGTCTCCACGACACCGAGATCCGGTGCATAGGACACCACGAGCTGAGGGTCCAACGTGGTTGGTGCGTAACTGATTCCGATCGACGCAGATCCGCCTTCGACGGGCTCGGTCGATTCGCCGGCGCCGTTGTCGGCCGCACTCTCGGACGAGCATGCCGTCAGCAGGCTGAATGCGGTGATCAGCGCTATCCCCGAGAGCGCCGATCTGCGCACTGTCGAACTCTTCGATTTCATGTCAAGCCTTCGCGTCGATAGGACCAGGACTGCTCACTGCCATCGACGAGTCAGCCGGGCACATCGAACATTAAGTGAGGCGGGAGCGCACCTCAATAGTTCGAATTCCGCTGATCTTATCTATGAGCCCGACGTCATCGAGTTGTTGAAACTCGGATCACGCAGACACAGAGGAACTTCGAGACGCGGTCGATGTGGTCTCGAAGATCTCGGCAAGTGAGCGATAGGAGTCTAGCTTCGCAATCGGGTCGTGGATCGACGAAAGTACGATCAATTCATCGGGATTCAACGCATCCTGTATCGACACTAGAGTCTCGCGAACCTGATCCGGCGTGCCGACGACGCAGCGAGGCCACTCGGCCTCTTCGAATTCGAGCGGATCCGGCAATGAGCGGAGGCCGGCGAAGGCTTCTTCGGGGGACGGGAGGGGGCGAAGGTCACCGATGCGCATCCGCGCGCGAAACAAGCGCTGGCTCGAAAAGAGGTACTGGGCTTCCTTCTCCGTCGGTGCGCAGAAGATCGAGATTCCGATCTGGACCCTCGGCGGACGCCCGTCAGGCGATCGAAAACTGCTGCGGTACTGGTTCACTGCCGCGCGCGTCAGCTGAGGTAGGCCGAAGTGTGCGAACGTGTACGGCAGGCCGAACCGGCCGGCGAGATCTGCGCTGGCAAGACTGGCGCCGAGCAACCACACGTCGGGAGGGGGTGCACTCTGCGGCTGCAACGCAATGCCTTCGTATGGATGACCGCCGGGAAATCTCGCCAACGAGAGAAACGCGAGCAATTCGCTCAGGCGTGCCGCGAACTCGTCGTCCGAGTCGACGACGTGCCTGCCTGCCCTGAGCGCGCTCGACGCGGCCGCGTCGGAACCTCCTCCGCCGCGGCCGATTCCGAGGTCGATTCGCGTCGGACTGAGAGAGGATAGCGATCGGAATGTCTCCGCCACCTTCATGGAACTGTAATTGGGTAGCAGCACGCCGCCCGATCCGACTCGAATGGACGACGTGACGGCTGCGATGTGCGAGACGAGAATCTCCGGAGCCGGACTGGCGAACGACCCGGTCGCATGGTGCTCGGCGAGCCAGAAGCGATGGAATCCAAGGGATTCGGCAGCTCGGGCGAGCTCGACCGTGTTTCGAATCGTCTGATCGGGTGTGGTCCCGCTCGGCACGACGGATTGATCGAGGATGGAAAGCTTCATCGGCGTGTGCACCTCTCGGTGTCATGTCACAGCTGTAACTGTTTTCCGTTGTCGGACAGATGAATTCATCAGGGTAATTCGAATCGAAGACGTGCGACCACGGCGGCTGTCCGGGGCTCGAAGGATGCGCCGTCCAGTGCGTCGGACAGCGCCACGCGGCAGGTTCTCACGGCCCTGACTGCAAGGGCGCGGCCCTCGTCGGTGAGTTGGCAATAGACGCCGCGTTTGTCGAAGTCGCAGCTCACCTTCTGTGTCAACCCTCGGCTTTCGAGGCGTTTGACGGTGCGGCTCATGGACGATTGATCCACGCCGGTGGAATCCGCCAGATCCTGGATGCGGAGTCCCTGCGGGTTGCCTGCGGTCAGCTCGGACAGAACGAAGACTTCGTGCATGGTGAGTTCGTGCTTCCGGGCGACCACCCGGTTGACTTCCTGCGTGATCCGACCGGACAGGACCGTCAGGGCGCGCCACTGATCGAGTTCTGTCGAATCCTGCTGTGACCTGGTGGTCGCCATGAAAGTACCTACACGATCTTCGTGAGCTGTGAATGTATGCGCATTCATCTATTTCTACCAGATTGCCCGGACTTGTCGATCGTAACCGCTTGCATTTGAGCTGTCCATCGCGTCAACTAGATGTATGTGCATGCATCGATTGCGCATCCGAATTTATGAATCAGACATTCGACAGGGGGAACGTTCATGACCAACGACAGCGATATCGATCGGCAGGAACCGCACACGGAAAGTCCGGATACGCGTCTGGACCCGGCGTTCATGCAGATGGCACTGGTCCTCTTGCTGGCCATGCTGATGGCCCTTCTCGACGAGACGATCGTCAACGTCGGTGTGAAGTCGTTGACCGCCGAGTTCGGAGCCACGCTGGCGACGATCCAGTGGGTCACCGCCGGCTACATTCTGGCGGTCGCGGTGGCGACCCCGTTCGCCGGATGGGCCGTCGACCGCTTCGGTGGCAAGCGGATGTGGCTCGCCGCCGTCGGGGTCTTTCTGGCCGGCTCTCTGCTGTGCGGGCTCGCATGGTCGGCTGAGTCGCTCATCGGGTTCCGCGTCGTGCAGGGCCTGGGCGGCGGAATGATCATTCCGATCGTGCAAACGGTGTTGGCCAGGACCGCCGGCGAGGCTCGGGTTGCCAAGGCCATGGGTTTGATCTCGATTCCGTTGACGCTCGGCCCGATTCTCGGCCCGATCATCGGCGGCGTGTTGATCGACGCGGCCAGCTGGCGCTGGATGTTCTGGATCAACGTCCCCATCGGCATCATCGCGCTCGCGCTCGGCGTCCTCAAACTGCCCGCGGACGAGAAGTCCGACGACTCGGTCGCGTCCCTGGACGTGATCGGACTGCTCTTGGTCTCACCCGGTTTTGCGCTGATCATCTACGGACTGACCACGGCCGGCGGTGGCGGTAGCTTCGGTGACATCCGGGTCGTGATCGCGTTCGCGCTGGGGCTCGTACTTCTCGCAGGCTATGTGGTGCACGCCCTGACTACACGGTCCACACCGTTGATCGACGTGCGCATGTTCCGCAACCGGGGCTTCTCCTTCGCGGTCGTCACGATGTTCCTCGTCGGTGCCGTGGCGAATTCGATCTTGCTTCTCACCCCGCTCTATCTGCAGCAATCCCGCGACTTCGACGCCTTCCACGCAGGGCTGTTGCTCATTCCCTCCGGCGTGCTCGGCGCCGCCGGTGCCATCTCGTCGGGCAAGCTCGCCGACAAGTTCACGGCACGAACCACCTCGACCATCGGCATGGCGATCACCGCGGTGGGGGCCGCGGGATTGGTGACCGTCGGTAGCGGGACGAGCCAGATCTACCTACTTCTGGCGGTGGGAATCACCGGATACGGGATCGGGCTGACCGCGCCGGGAACCATGGCGCACATGTACAAGGTCGTGGGTGCCGAACGTGCCGCGCGTGCGACGAGTGCGCTGTTCATCTTCAACCAACTCGGTGGGGCCATCGGAATCGCTTCGGTAGCAGTGCTGTTGGAGACGCGACTCGACGGCGATGAGGGATATCCGGCCGCGGCCTATGGCGGCGTGTACTGGCTTGTCGTGGGCTTCGCCGTCGTCGCAGCGTTGTCCGCTCTGCTGATTCCCGGCAAGTTCCGTGTCACGGCACCCGACAATCCGGCCGGGCTGGACCGAGACTCGACCGAAGAGACGTACCAATGACACACAGGGGTGAACCACGAACACGTAAGGACAATCTGTGAAGGCGATCGTGAGCGACGGGGGATTCGGCACGCGGTTCGAGGATGTGCCGGATCCTCTACCTCGGGACGACGAGATTCTGGTGGAGGTGCAGGCGACGTCGATCAACAGGGCGGATCTGTTGATCGCGTCGAAGCAGCCGCGGGGGACTCAGTTGGGGATCGACTTCGTCGGTACGGTCCTGACGACCGCGGCCGACGGCTCGGGGCCCGCACGCGGGCAGCGAGTCGTCGGTCTCGCGAAGAACAATTCGTGGTCCGAAGTGGTGGCCGTGTCGACCGATCGCGTCGCGACACTGCCCGGTGAACTCGACGCACCGGCAGGCGCGGTACTGCCCGTGGCAGGTCTCACGGCTCTGTACGCCCTCGAACGGGCCGGATCGCTTCTCGGCCGCAGCCTTCTGGTGACCGGTGCGAACGGCGGCGTCGGGCATCTGGCCGTGCAACTCGCGGCGGCGTCGGGCGCGGACGTGATCGCGCAGATTCGTGAGAACGGAAGACAGTTCGCGCTCGACGAGCTGCCCGACGCGTCCCGCATTTCCATCGAGGCCGCCGATTCGGCAGGCGCCGCACCGATCGACGTACTCCTCGACAGCGTGGGCGGCGCAGTCACCGCCGGGGCCTTTGCGCGAATACGTAAGGGCGGCAACGCCGTCTTCTTCGGCAACACGGTTCGCGAGGACCTGCATCTGCGCCCCGACTGGGGCCATGCGCGACCCGGCGTCAGGATCGAATGGTTGTATCTGCTGGACGAGATCACCCGTCGTGACGTGCCTGCAGACTTGAGTGTCCTTGTGCGGCTTGCCGAAACGCGTCGACTGCGCCCGCACATCGGCGGGTCGTTCGCATGGAGCGACATCGACAAGGCGCTTCGGTCCATCCTCGACCGCGAGGTCGGCGGCAAGGTCGTTCTGACGCTCTGATCCACCTCCATCCGACATCAACCGGGAGTTCGACGTGAAAGCATTCTCGTACTACGAATTCGGTGATCCGTCCGTTCTCGTGCTCGAAGACCGACCGGCGCCGACGGCGGGGCCGGCCGAGGTGGCGATCGACGTCGAAGCGATCGGCGTCAACTTCATCGACACACAGCTGAGGAGAAACTCGGCCCCGTTCCCGTCGTCGTTGCCGGGACGGCCTCACGGAGACGTCGTCGGTGTCGTCTCGCATATCGGCACGGGCGTCGACGACGTGAAGGTCGGTGACCGTGTCGCGGCATGGGGAGTGTCCGACGCGTATGCGGAGGTCGTCGCGGTCGATCGCGCCAATGTCGTTGCGATACCGGAGGACATCGATGCTGCGGTCGCCACCGCACTCGCGTCGACCGCCCAGGTCGCATACGGCGTGCTGCAGGTGGGACGCGTCGCACGCGGGGAAGTCGTCGTCGTACATGCGGCCGCAGGCGCGATCGGCCACATCCTCGTCCAGTTGGCCAGGCTCGCGGGGGCGACGGTCGTCGGCACGGTCGGTTCGGCGTCGAAGGCGGACTTCGTGCGTGGGCTCGGTGCCGATCTGGTGGTCGACTACACGCAGCCTGGCTGGGACGACGAGATCCGTGCACGCTTCGGCGGTGTCGACGTGGTGTGCGACAGCGTCGAAGGCAGTGTGTTCGAGCCGAGTCTGAACCTGTTGAAACCGTTCGGCCGGTTGGTGTACTTCGGTTTCGCAGGCGCGGGAACAGACACCGCCAAGGCGTCGATGCTGTCGTTGCTCGGCCTGAAATACGTGGTGGGAACGTCGTTCGATGCCTGGCTCGCAGCTGCCCCCGAGGAAGCAGAGAAGGGTCGTCGGGTCATCACCGACTATCTGCGGTCGGGCGAGCTCGACGTCGCTCTGCACGAGGTACTTCCGTTGGCCGAGGCCGCGAACGCGCATCGAATCATCGAGAACAGGCAGCAGTTGGGCCGTGTGGTGCTGCGGCCATGACGTCGACCGAGTACGTGGACGTCGCTGTCGTCGGGGCCGGCCCGGCAGGGTTGAGTACCGCGATCTTCCTTGCGTTGCAGGGCGTCTCGGCGAAGGTGTTCGACAGACGGGGTGGGGTGTCGACGGCGGTGAAAGCAACGGGTCAGTACCCGCACACCATGGAGGCCATGAGGTTGGCCGGGCTTGCCGACGCGGTGGCGGAGCATTCTCGTCCCGAGCGTTCCGATTTCTCGCTGGTGGTCGCGAAGACGCTCTCGGGCCCCGTCGTACAGACGTTCGCCAGCGGCGACGCGTTGTCCTTCGACTATGCGACGGACGAGAAGTGGGGCACCGCCAGCCAATCGTCGATGGAACGGATACTGGACGCCCGTGCCCGCGAACTCGGGGTGCACATCGACTACTCCACGCCCGTGGACGCGGTCGATCAGCAGAACGAGTCCGTCGCACTGACACTCGGAGACGGTAGAACCGTGCGGGCGCGATACGTCGTCGCCGCCGACGGGTGGCGAAGCGAAGTGCGGCGCCTCAGCGGGATCACGCTCGACGGTCGAGGGGTCGTCGGGAGGGTCTCTCGTGTGCTGTTCCGTGCCGATCTGACGGATCACCTGGCGCACACGCCCGGTGCGGCGGACGCGTCGAGGTTCGCTGCGATCCACGTCGGGCGCACGGTGGTGTTCAACACCGAAGTACCTGGCCTGTACGGCTTTTTCAAGAACTCCGTGCGAGGCTCGGAGGACTACCTCACCGGTAAGGCGCACGACGTCGTCGTGCAGGAGATGCGGGATGCGCTGGGGGCGCCGGATCTCGACATCGATATCGAGGACGTGTCGACGACGGAGATCGCCTGTGGTGTCGCGTCGAACTTCGTTCGCGGCCGGGTGATCCTGGCAGGCGATGCCGCGCACATCATGCCGCCGACGGGTGGGATGGGCGGTAACACCGCTTATACGGACGGCATGTATCTGGCGTGGCGATTGGCTCTCGTCGTACGTGGCCAGGCGGATCCGGAACTGTTGCAGTCCTACGACGCGGAACGACGACCGTATGCGCAGGAGCTGGTGGAACAGCAGTTCGCGAACATGGTCGACCGCATCGCCCCTGAACTTCGCGATCCTTCTGTGGCCCAGCCTCTTCCGCCGGATCGGTTGGTGTTCGGATATCGGTACCCCAAGGGTGCCGCGGTGCACGAGGTGGACGACGGTGGATCGTACTTCGAGGATCCTCGTCGGCAGTCGGCACGTCCAGGATCACGAATTCCATTCCTGCGGTTGGGTTCCGGATCGAATCGAACGTCGACGACGAGGCTGCTGAGCTACCGTTTCACGGTCGTGGCAGGTCGCGAAGGCGACTTCTGGAGAGAGGCACTCGATTCGGTGCAGGCTTCTCTGGGGCTCGACGTCGACTACCTGCGATGGGGGCACGGCTCATGGGTCGGTGACGAGGACGAGTTCGCCCGCGTGTTCGGAATCGGAGCCACCGGTGCGGTTCTGGTGAGGCCCGACCGAATCGTGGCCTGGCGGTCGCTCAGCGGCAACCCGGTGAGTGCCGCGTCAGAGTTGTTGTCTGCGTTCGATGTTCTGCTGAGGTCGTCGAGTGAACGGATCCTCCAGTAAAGATCGAGCGCACGGTGTCACTGTCGGGTACCCGACCACGACGATGGGACTTGAGACTATGGCGAATCGAGCAGCACTGGTAACCGGTGGCACCAGCGGAATCGGCCTTGCGGTGACGCGCAAGCTTGCGGAGGACGGTTTCGATGTCTTCGTCTGCTCGCGCGATGCGGGAGCGGTCAAGGATGTGGTGTCGGCCTTCGAGGGACAAGGGCTCCGCGTCGACGGCATAGCCGCCGACGTCACGAATCCGAAGGACGTGACGAACCTTGTTGCAGCAGCGGTGAGTCGATGGGGATCGGTGGACGTTCTCGTCAACAACGCCGGACGAAACGGCGGCGGTATCACGGCCGACATCGACGACGACCTCTGGAACAGTGTCATCGAGACGAACCTGAACAGCGTGTTCCGAACCACCCGCGAGGTGCTGAACAACGGCAAGATCTTCGCCTCGGGTTCGGGGCGGATCATCAACATCGCGTCGACCGGTGGCAAGCAGGGTGTCGCGTTCGCGGCGCCGTACTCGGCGGCCAAGCACGGCGTCATCGGGTTCACCAAGGCTCTCGGCAAGGAACTGGCCGAGAGCGGTGTGACGGTCAACGCCGTGTGCCCGGGCTATGTGGAAACTCCTATGGCCGAGCGTGTTCGGCAGGGGTATGCATCGCACTGGGGTATCACCGAGGGGGCGGTGTTGGAGAAGTTCGAGGCGAAGATCCCCCTCGGCCGCTATTCGACGCCGGAGGAGGTCGCGGGCATGGTGGCGTACCTGGCAGGCGAACTCGCGGGTTCGGTCACTGCCCAGGCCGTCAACGTGTGCGGCGGCCTGGGCAACTACTGAAGGTATTCAGCCCCTGGCGATCAGCAGACCGTTGGCGCCGGGGGCCGTCTCCAGTAGGTCGAGTTCGTCGATGTGGCGAAATCCCACCTCGGAGAGGAGAGTGCGATACTCGTCGCGCGTTCGATTCCGACCGGCGTGAGTTTCGAGAATCATGTGAATACCGTGCATGACAGCGGTTTCCGGCGTGGACCGCGAGGAGTCGTCGAAGAACGTCTCCGCGACGATGACTGCCCCGCCGGGTTCGACTGCGGCCCTGCATCTCCCGGCAAGATCCACCACGTCGCGGTCCGACCAGTCGGCCAGCACGTTCGAGAGCAGAATCGCGTCGTGGCCGGTGGGTATCGGATCGGTCCAGAAATCGCCGGCAACCAGCGTCACCCCGGTTCTGTCGGCGATGTTCTCTGCGGCGAGCTCGATCGTGGGTGGGCGATCGAACAGAGTGAAGTGTAGTTCGGGGTAGTGTTCGGCGAATTCGAGGCAATAGGCGCCGATTCCGCCACCGAGATCCAGTACGGAGCCGAACCCACCGAAGTCGAAGGACCGCGCGATGATCGACGCGGTCCATCGCGTGCCGGGGTCGAGGGCGCCGCGAAACCTGGCGCGTGCAACCTCCGGATCGGGATGCGAGTCGAGAGGCCGCTGATTGGGCCACGACGTCGGTGCATCGCTGCGGACAGCGTCCGCCAGAGTGGTCCAGCCCTGATAGCCGCGGAAGTCGTTGAACAGCAGGAAGTCGCCGAAGTAGTACGGCTGTCCGCGGACCAGGAAGTCCGCGGCGACCGTGCTGTTGCAGAAGAGGGGCTCGCCGGAATCCTGTTCTGTCCTGGCGACGAGGCCCAGCCCGACGCAGCCGTCGAGCAGTAGTTGTGCTGTTCTGGCGGGCAGGCCCGTCGTGTCGGCGAAGGTCGATGCGGGCACTCCGGACGGGGTCTGCGCAAGTGCGTCGAACGTGCCCACTTCGACTGCGACGGCCAGCAGGCGTGCGCGGCGGAATCCTGCGGCGATGCTCATCAGTGTCATGGGGTTCGACGTGGGTAGATCGGTCATGAGCACCAGCCTCGTCAGCTGCGGTCGAGTCGCGCTCCATTGGCTCTACAGGTGTCGGTGAATCGAAGGATCGCGCAGGTCCAGCTGAACCCGGCTCCGACACCGAGCATCAGGCAGTGATCACCCTCGGCGACGGTACGGGTGCGCAGCAGGTGGTCGAGTCCGGCGATCTGATCGCCGGGTCCGAGGTGGCCGACTGTTCGTGTCCACTCCCACAGTGTCTTCTCGATCGGAATGCCCAGGGGCGTCAGGAAACCGGCTTCGAGCCGACGACGCCCGAAGTTGGGGACGACGACGTGCGCGACGTCGTCGATGGTGAGTCCACTGTCGTCCAGTGCCGCGGCCACGACGTCGAGCAGACCGCGTGACACCCGCGCGACGGTCGTGCCGGAACCCGCGCGGGAAATGTATTGCCGCTTCAACAGATCCAGGTTCACCGGTGTCCGATACTGCAGAGACGTGCGCGCGAACGGATCATCGCCGCGATGCATTCGCTCGAGTTCCGGCTCGGAGCGACTGTGTATCGCGATCAACTGCGCGAAGCCTTCCGTGCCCAGGATCAGCGCCGTGCCTCCGTCTCCGTACACAGTTCCGGGGTCGCTGCGCCAGCGGTCGAAGTGTGGCTGCACGAACCGGTCTCCTGTGGTGATCAACGCGTGGTCCAGCGAGGACGATCCTAGGTAGTTCGCGGCGATCTGCAGCGCTGCCATACCGCCGTTCGACGCCTGTCGGATCTCCAGCGCGAGGGCACGCCGCGCGCCTGTTCTGCGCTGGACGTAGGACGCGGCCGGCCAGATGTCGTGGCCTTGGTAGGTGAAGTTCGCGTGCAGGAGCAGGCCGATGCTCTCGGGGTCGATTCCGCTGTGTTTCAACGCTTTCTCTGCGGCAGAAGCAGCGAGATCGGGCGGGGCGACGTCCTCGGACGTTGCGGCCGACTGCATCGCCGTCGACCGTGCGAGCGCGGGTGCACAGTGGCCTGCCGCGACAGCATCACCGATGTCGACGAGATCACCTATCTGACTCGACACGGCAGCGACGAACAGCTCGGGTGCGGACGTCGGCGAGGTCACGGGCAGCTCCTTCTCACTCGAAGGCTCCAGCATCGGGTCCGCGGCTTCAGCCTCGCTACAACGGCGATGGACTTGCAGCAGCGTATCGATCCTGGACCGGCTCTCGAGCGCAGTGGGCAATCGTTTCGACGCATGATCGATGCTGCGCTCGTATTTCCCGGCCAAGGTGCCCAACAACCCAGGATGGGTGCGGGATTGAGCGGGCGAGTCCGCAACTTCGACGCGCACTTCCTCGAAGCCCTCACCGCGTGGGGTCTCGATACCGACCACCTCGTCAGCGTGTGGTCGGCGAGCGGGTCCGACAGCGGAGTCGATGACGCAGTGGCGTCGCAACCGTTGTTGTTCGCGCTGAACTACGCGCTGGGCAGGTCGGTGATCGACCATGGAGTTCGGCCCAGCTTCCTGCTCGGTCACAGTGTCGGTGAAGTCGTCGCCGCCGTGCTCGCGGACGTCATGTCGCTGCACGACGCGGCAGCGATCATGTCGAATCGAATTGCCCATATCGCCGACGCACCTGCGGGAATCATGCTCGCGGTCAGCGCATCACGTGCCGACGTCGAGCCCTTTCTGTCGGAGCATGTCAGCATCGGGGCGCACAATGCGCCACGGCAGGTGGTGCTCGTCGGGACGACGGAGCCGATGATCGCGGCGGAGGCGCGGATCGACGACGCCGGATTCTTCACCCGTCGAGCGAAATCGAACCTACCGTTTCACAGTCCTGTTCTATTGGAGTCCGCTCTTCGTGCGGTACCGGACATAGAGTCTCGGTCATTGCGCCCACCTACCATCCCCATCGTCTCGGGATACACCGGACAGTTCCTGTCCGACGAGGAAGCGACGTCAGCGCACTACTGGGCGAGGCAGCCGGCAGCGCCGGTGTACTTTTCGGACGCGTTGACGACACTGCTCGACGCCGGGCCTTCGGTGTTCGTCGAATGTGGCCCCGGACGAAGCTTGTCGAGTATCGCTCGTCGTTCCAAAGCAGTGACCTCAGGGGCGACGACCGTGGTTTCGTTGCTGCCCGCTCGTTCCGGCAACGACGCGTCGGATCTGGAGTCGTATCGAGGAGCTCTGGCTTCCCTTGCAGCGCATGGCAAGAGCGTCCAGAGCGACTACACCGATGCTCGAGACCTCGCTGACACAGTGGTCGAATGAATCGTGGCCGTCGCACACAACGATCGGGGTACACATGGCACGCCGGGTAGTCATCACAGGGATCGGCACCGTCGCACCGGGCGATCCGGGCGTCGAGTCGTTCTGGAATCTGATCTCGTCGGGAACCACCGCGACGCGGAGAATCACCCAATTCGATCCCGAAGCGTATCGGTCGCAGATCGCCGCGGAGTGTAACTTCTCCGGTACCGCACTGGGTTTGAGTTCGCGGCAGGTGCGGCAGTTGGACCGAGCGACACAGTTCGCACTCGTCGCCGCACGCGAGGCGATCGGCAACAGTGGTATCGATCTGCACCGGATCCCTCCGTATCGGATCGGTGTTGCCTTCGGAAGTGCAGTCGGATGCACCACCGCCATGGAACGCGAGTACGCAGTGCTCAGCAACGACGGCCAGGATTGGTTGGTGGACAGCGACTTCGCAGTGAACGAACTCTACGACCACTTCGTTCCGAGTTCGATTGCGGCGGAACTGGCTCGCGACATACAGGCTGAGGGTCCGGTTGCTCTGATCTCGGACGGTTGCACGTCGGGACTGGATGCGATCGGGTACGCGAGCGACTTGATCCGCGAAGGAACCGCCGACGTCGTGCTCTCCGGAGGTACCGATGCGCCGATCTCACCGATCACGTTGGCCTGCTTCGACGCGATCAAAGCGACGAGTCCACGCAACGACGATCCCGAGACTGCCTCCCGGCCTTTCGATTCCAGTCGTAACGGTCTGGTACTCGGGGAGGGGGCGGCAGCGCTCGTCCTGGAGGAGCTCGAACATGCCCGGGCGCGCAACGCGCCTATCCTCGCGGAGGTCGCGGGATTCGGTAGTCGTAGCAATGCTTTTCACATGACGGGGCTCCGTGCGGACGGTGCGGAGATGGCGTACGCGATCGACGAAGCGCTGGGGGAGGCGAGGCTCGACGCATCCGAGCTGCACTACATCAACGCACACGGCTCGAGCACGAAACAGAACGACCGACACGAGACGGCAGCGTTCAAGCGAAGTCTCGGACGTTGGGCGTACAAGACGCCGGTCAGTTCGATCAAATCGATGATCGGCCACTCGCTCGGTGCCATCGGTGCACTGGAGATAGCGGCGTGTGCTCTGGCGATGCAGCACGACGTCATCCCACCGACCGCAAATCTGCACGACGCCGATCCTCTGTGCGATCTCGACTACGTGCCTCTGGTTGCACGTGAAACCACGGTCGACGCCGTGCTGAGCGTCGGAAGTGGATTCGGCGGTTTCCAGAGTGCAGTCGTCCTCGCTCGCCACGACAGGAGGAACTGATGACCACCGCCGTAGCCTTCACCGGACTGGGCGTCGTCGCGCCCAGCGGGCAGGATGCCGAAACACATTGGAAGCAAACGGAAACGACCGCGAGCTTCATCGCGCCGATCAGTCGGTTCGACGCAACGGGCTACTCGACGACTCTGGGTGGCGAGGTCCGCGACTTCGACGACACGTCCGGTATCCCGGGCCGGCTCGTGCCTCAGACCGATTACTCGACGAGGCTGTCGTTGATCGCCACCGGTCAAGCTCTTGCCGACAGCGGGATCGACCTCGACGCGATCGACCCGTACCGGATAGGCGTCGTCAGTGCGTCGTCGATGGGCGGATTCACGTTCGGGCAACGCGAACTGCAGAAGCTGTGGAGTCAGGGCCCGCAGTACGTTAGTGCCTACCAGTCGTTCGCGTGGTTCTATGCGGTGAACACCGGCCAGGTGTCGATTCGGCATGGATTGAAAGGTCCTGCGAACGCCGTGGTCTCCGACCAGTCGGGTGGGCTCGATGCACTTGGCCAGGCGCGCAGGCAGATTCGAAAAGGTGCCCTGGCGATGGTCGCGGGTGGCGTCGACGGCGCGTTGTGCCCCTTCGGAATGGCCGGCTATCTCAGCGCGGGTGGGTTGTCGACGGCTACCGATCCGGACGGTGCGTACCTACCGTTCTCGGCCGCAGGTGCAGGTCACGTCCCGGGTGAAGGTGGTGCCTATCTGATTCTCGAAGACTCCGAGCACGCGCGTGCGCGTGAGGCCGACATCTACGGCTATCTCGCCGGATATGCGTCGACCTTCTCGCCCTCGGGGGTGGGCCCGTCGGGCGTCCGGGCGCTCGTGGGTGCGATCGGAACTGCGGTTGCCGACGCCGGTCTCGTCCCTGCCGACATCGACGTCGTGTTCGCCGACGCGCATGGAACGAAGGACCAGGACGACGACGAGATCGGTGCGATCGTGGAGGTGTTCGGTGTTCGCGGGGTGCCTGTCACTGCTCCGAAAGCAGGCATAGGCCGCCTCTATGCGGGCGGAGGGGCGCTCGACGTGGCGACGGCATTGCTTGCGATCCGCCATTCGACGATCCCCGCGACACCCAACGTCGTGGCATCCGACACCGAGTTTCGCATCGATCTCGTGATCGAGTCTCCGAGAGCGAAGGAGGTGAATCACGCGCTCGTCATCGCGCGCGGGCGAGGCGGCTTCACGTCGGCAGTCGTCGTTTCACGTTGATTCGTTGTTGTGATCGAACAGAAAGGTAGAGGGCCATGGCAGAGTTCGGATTGCAGGAGTTGAAGGTCGAGCTGCAGAGGGCGGCAGGCGAAGACGAGGCAGTCGATCTGGACGGCGATATTCTGGAGACGTCGTTCGAGGACCTGGGTTACGACTCCCTGGCCCTGTTGGAAGTGGTCGGGAGCATCTCCCGCGGTCACGGCATCACCATCGCCGACGACCTGTTCATCGAAGTCGAAACACCCAGGCAGTTCATCGATCTCGTCAACACCTCCATCGCCGCACAGCAAGCCGCCGCGGTGTAGGTCCTAGCGATCGCCGATACCGCCGACCGGACGCATCCGGTCGGCGGTATCTTTCCGTTCACACCGCGACGGGGGCTGTCTCCGTGAATCCTTTTGCGGTACGCAATGTTTTGAGACTGTTGGCGCTGAGTGACGACTTCACCAGTGTGCGTGCGCTGTCCACCGTCGCATCGGCGCCGAGGACCTCCCGGATCGCCTCCGGCCGCAACGCCACCACATGCTTCGACGCCGCAAGCACTCCGTCGTCGGTGCGTTGGAACGACCATTCGCCCGTGTGTGCGGCCAGCAGCGCGGGCAAGGTCGTCTGTTTGTACACGATTCTGTTGGACGGGAACGCGATTCGGAACGACTTGGTCGTGTGCGAGTCGCCGGCCGGAGTGATCGTGTCCATTTCCAGTTCTTGGATGCCGTCGTCGGTGGTGTCGAATCGAACTCGCGCCACGTGGTCGAGGCGGTCGAGCCAAAGATCGGCGCGATCGATGAACTCGTACACCGCCTCAGGCTCGGCGTGGATGAGGAGCGAGTCCTCGAACTCGAACACCGTCTCGGCTCGATCCGAGATCTGCTGTGCTGCAACGGCTAGCTTTGCAAGTTCTGCAGCACTGTTCGTCTCTATGGCTTTGTCGATCCAAGCCAGGTTCTCGTCGGTTTCCTCGACGGCCGTGAATTCGTGCGTCAACGTGACCGTGGCGCCGCCGGATGTCGACGGTGTGACGATCCACTGCCCTTTCATCGATCGCACGGGTGGCGCGGATACTTGCTGCTGGAACGTGATGGTGTAGTTCGCCGGGTCGAGCTCTCGCTTGGACGTCCAGGACTTGACCTGTCCGTTCGCCAACGCCCAGATCTGCAACCGTTCGGAGGCCTCCTGCTTCTCGAGAACGTCGACGTGGACGGTCGGCGGGAAAACCGCAGGCCAGGATTGCGCGTCGGCGATGATCGCATACACGTCGTCGGGTGAAGCCTGCACCTCGATGTCGTGGCTTGTTCGATGAACCGGATTGGTGGTCATGCGTGGGCCTCTCGCTAGGGATCTTCCGTTCCCTCAGCCTGTACCGGTCCTGTCCAGCGTCACTACAGCGAAGATGAAGCCGCGCTGTTTATCTATAAGTACGGGTTCGGTGAGGTGGGTAGAAGCTCGGGACGCCTGACGTCCCGAACGCGTCGAGCTGCTCACGAGTGAGTCCCCGGACGTCGGTGAAGTTCGCGCCTTCGATATCCGCGCCGGTCAGCCGTGCACCTGTCAGGTCTGCGCCTGCGAAGCTTGCGTTGGATAGCTGCGCGAACCTCAGGTCTGCACCTCTCAGGTTCGCACCCGCGAGGTCTGCTCCGCCGAGGCGCGCGAAGTAGAAGTCCGCATTCGTGAGATCCGCGTCGACCAGAAACGCGGTCGTGAAGCGGACTCCCGCTGCCGTGACTCCAGCAAGATTCGGGGCGCTAGTCGACGACATTCAGCTGCCCTCGCGTTGTCGCGGGGAATTCGGTGTGCACAGCCCCAGCTCATCACCAGGGTGCATATGTTTTGCAAACCTACTTATGCGGATGACGCGCCGGGACTCGGCTGCACGGGGCCTGCGGCCCGAGAAATTCGGCGGTCGGAGAAATTACCTCCCCTATTTGGGATTCGAACCCCCTGCAGAGGGTTCGTATCCCAAATAGGGGAGGCAATTTTGCGCGGGATGACTCCGATCAATGCCGAACCCCCACTTATGCAGACGAACCCCCCCGTTTTGCCTGCATAAGTGCGGACTCGACGGGTAGCGCCTAAGCCTGAGCCCGAACCTTCGAGTTGTGCGGCAGGGTGACAAGTCGCCCGAGGCACGTCGCGGCTGCAGTGGAGGCAACCAGCAACTTTTACGCGCCCGACCCAGCCTGAAAGAATTGTGCGCGAGGGGAACTGATCCGACTCTCTCAGAAAGATCAGAGCTACCGCGACACCGGGCGTGGTCCCGTTCCGTCGCTCCCGCACAATCGTGTCGAGCATCGTCCCCCACTCGGAGGTGCGTGCGAAATGCCGAGTCCGCACTTATGAAGCCGATTTGGCCCAATTCGCTTGCATAAGTGCGGCTTCGGCGCGACGCAGTAGCCACCCGTCGAAGCATAAGTTACGCGCACACGTGACTCGGTTGGTCGAGTGCTATGGGAATGGCTACGCCTGTCGCGGTGGCCAGCCGAGTTGCCTGTCGGCCAGTGGCGAGTAAAGCATCTCGAAGGCGCCATATACTCGTCGCGGAGCGCAATCGCGCATGTCGATAGATAGGAAATACGACTGAGTGGATTGCTTGTGGCTGGTCACAAGCTTGGTTGACGTGGTTGACATGACAGGTGCGGGCGGGCAGCATCAACCGTATGTCGACCGAAACGGACTTCGATTCGATGGCGCACCGGCTGATCGAGGCCAGTGGGGCATCGGATGAACGTGATCTCGAGTATGCGAGGGCGGGCCTCGACGACATAGTCAGCGGTTTGAGAGCGCGCCGCGCCTGGACCGAGCATGTGGGCGATATCTTGACTTCCAAGCAGGCGTGTGACTTCGCGGCTTGGACGCGTTCGGCGTTGAGCAAGGCCGTCGGCGAGAACCGGGTTTTGAGGTTGGAAGGTAGTAACGGTAAGTACGGTTATGCGGCGGCCGGATTCACCGATTCCCGTCCTGCGAGACCCATCCCCGGCATCCAGGATGTCCTGCGAGTGTGGTCCGTGCAAGATCCGCGTGGATGGTCCACAGTTTCTTGGTTCACCACTGAGCAGCCGGAATTGGAAGGACGAACTCCGAGGCGCGCGCTTCTCGATGGCGATCCCTCCATGGTTGTTCGCGCTGCACGGGCGGCGGTCAGCAGGCTCGCTGCGTGAGCGCTGATCGTGCCGCCCTACCGACGGAACGAAGCATCAGGTGTGAAGGTTGGATGGTTTCGACTTGTGTCCACTCCAAGCCGGGCGAGTTGAACGGATGCGTGACCATCTTCGGCAAGATCAACTCCGATGAAGCAGGGCCGCAGTCGTATTCGATCATGCCATGCTCACGGATCTCGTGCAGAGTCCCTAGGCGGGAGTGCCGTTCATGGCCGGATGACGTCACGAGATCGTCGACGGGAATCTGGGAGCTTCTCGGCTGACGGACGCGTCGCGTGGCTCTTACGGAATACTGAAGCTATGCCCAGTTACAGGTGGACGGTTGTATTCGATACAGGACGCTTCAGCGAATTCTTCGACGGATACGAGGCATCGCAGGTCGCGGCGACCACCGCCGCTGTGGACTGCGCGCGGCGTGTCCGGGATGCTCGCGGCAGGGACTTCGCTCTGCATCTGCGAATTCAAATCGAAACCGGCGGCCCCGGCGACAAGTTTGGTCTGTCGATGGCACTGGTCGATCTGGATCTCGACGACGAGGACCTGATCGCGCGCGTAGACGCAGGGGCAGCCGAAGAGAGCGCACGCGCGAAGAGTCTCCAGAACGCGGTGCAGGCAGCGAAGAATTTGGGACCGACGGCCTCGCCTACCGAGCCGAGTTCTGTTGCTGTGCAGTTGGATCGGCTTCGGCATGCCCTCGGCAGTATCGGGGCACCAGTAAATCGAGGGGAAACGGTAGCGATCGAAAAGGCGCGACTGGTCGATGCGTACACCTGGCCTGACGAATTGATCGAGTTTCTTGCAGCAGGCAAGCCAGCAGCGCGGCTCACTCCATACGGCGGCCTGTACGCGCTCGGTGACGCGGTCACCGCCCGCGAGTACTTGATCGAGTCCCGGGACTACCTTCGGACGCAGTTGGACTATCCCGAGTTGGAACACTTTGCACAGTGGTCGAGCGAACCGGCAGGGTCTCCGACTTCTGCATTCCTGGACGGGTTCGTCCCTATCGCCGGTGACGATAGTGAGTATGTGATCGTCGATCTTCGCGACGGCGACCTACACGGGTGTGTGGGGGTGTACCAACGTGAGGGCGACGTCAGCGGCCCGACGTGGGTGTCGATCAGCGCAATGCTGTCCGACTTGGCCGACAGCCTCGAGTCCGGGGAGGCGTTCGACAGGGTATGGATCCCTGAGGTATCCGAGTCGAACGTGACGTGGGATGCGCCTTGAGTCGTTCCGTCGTTCCCGCACAATCACTTTCAGTGTCGTACCCCAGTCCGAGGTGGAACTGGAACGCCTCTTCTCACTACTGAACTCGCTACTGCCAGCAGCAATGCAAGTCCCAAAGCAGGTGGCGTACCACCGAGGGCAGAGAGAGCGTTCGGCGTCGACGATCCGACGGCAGTCATGATTCCTATTGCGGTGCACACGAACAGAGCGCCGACGACCATCCACCACACGCGTGGCCTGGGGATGAGAGCCGGAAGTAGGCAGAGAGCGACGGGTACGGCCAGTACCACGCCGAGCGGCCATCCGAAGTAGTTCCACAACGAAAGCTGCGAGCAGTCCTCGGCAGTCGCGACGCCCTGTACGGGCAGGCCGAGTTCGCAGCTGGTGATCTGATGCATCGGCCACGACGCCACGGAAATCCCGAGCGCAACGGCGCTAGCCGCCAACGCAATCCATGCGACACGAATCCACTTCACAGGGTGGGATGCCGATCTCACGCCGGTAACAGTACGTGATGTGTGCGTCGGGACCGGTCGGCCCGCCCCTCCGGACCGCTTGGATGTCACATTCATATGCTCAGATCGTATGGGTGAACCATTCAAGCGGTAGGGCGCCTGCGTGCCAGCCAAGGACGCCCCAACAGCTCGATCGTTCACCGCTTCTTCCAGACGGACACGTGCTTTCTGCTGTCTGCGGTGAACTCCGAACGGTCCCAGTCCGCCCAGCGGTATTCGAGTTTCATTCCTGCAATGCGCGCCATGAGATCCATCTCGGCAGGCCAGGCGTAGCGGAACGGGATGCGACGGAATGTTCCGGCCCCTTTCGGCGATACCGACACGTGGGTGGACGTGAATTCCTGTGTCACCACGTCGTATTGGTCGAACCCGAGGTATCCGCCGCCGTCGGCGTACGGATCGACCGCAAACGGAACAGTGTCCTGCCCTGGCGGCAAGCGTCGTGTGTCCGGCGTCGACACCTCGACGAGGAACCGCCCGCCTGGCCTCAGATGTGCGGCTGCGTTCCTGAAGACGTCGACCTGCCCGTCCTGTGTAGTCACGTTGCTGATCGTGTTGTACACCAGATAGACCAGCGAGAATTCGCCGTCGACTCGTGTCGTGGTCATGTCGCCGATCGTGACGGCAACGTTGCTGCCGCCGGGCTTGTTCGTGATCCGAGACGCCATGGCTCGGCTCAACTCGATACCGCTCACCTGCACGCCGCGCGCGGCCAGCGGTGCGCCGATCCGGCCGGTCCCGACGGCGAACTCGAGCACCGGACCGTCGGCCAGTTGCTCCAGTGCATCGACGGCAGCTGCCACCACTTCGGGCGCGTTGACGCCACCTGCGTCGTCGTAGGTCTCGGCGATACTCTCGGGAAACCAGCCGTCGTCTGCCTCGGTATTCATAGTTGCCAGACGGTACACATGCCGATGCACGTCGAGCACTCGAATTTCGGCGTATCGGTTATCGATCCCACCGCCCACATGCGAAAGACGTTGACGCGGGGGATATGCGAAGACGAAGAAGAGATACGACATCTTCCGTACTGCTACCTTGATCCGAGGAGAACACCGACAACGCGGCGGCAACACCAGACTCGTACGCGCACTGTATCTTTCGGTGTTCGCTTTCACTTCGAGAGCCGGCATCTCGCGGGTACTACGACCGAAAGAGAGCAGAAGGAAAATACGTTGGGCGCGGAAGTAGACGGCAAAGGCGCTCCGTCAGGCAGCGAAGTCCCGAGGAAGCTAAGGCCCTTCGATCACCGGTTCCTCGGCCTCGAGCAGTTCACGGTCCTCGGGATCGAGGTTCTCGTTGGGGTCGAAGTCTCTGGTCAATGCTGCGTCCCCGGTGTAGGTTTCGGGGTCGAGCGCTATCTGTAGCCCTTTGGCCAGCGGCGTGGCGGAGACCGGATATGCGTCGTCTCCGACGAACGCAGCGGCGACAGCATCGTGTGCAAGTGCCTCGCCGAGCACCCGCCCCTCGTACAGCGCATCGAATGAGGCGTTCCTGTCCCAGCGTCCAAGTGCTGCCATGTTGCAGACCTGGAAGTAGTTGACGACTATGTCCTGTGTGTTCTTCCACTGAGCTCCATGACCCTGGGCTTCGGCATGACGCTGCAGTTGGCTTCGGATGGTCAGGGCATTAGCTGCGCGCATCGGCGGTGCGGTACGGACGTCGTCGATGTAGCTGTCGAAGCCAGGAGAGGCGAAGTGCTCGACGACGTCGAGCACTTCGCGCCAGTTGGCGCCGAACTGGCGGGCGAGCACTTCGTCGGTGACAGTGAAGGATTCGATGTGCGCGACCCGTGCCTGGTCGTCATGCGTCGCGTTGCCGTACAGGCCGTCGGCATTCGCCTGAATGAGCCAAGAGACGACTGCGACGGCCGCGTCGCCTGGGTAGGCACTCGCGCGGTCGAATGCCTGGTCGATAGACAACTCACCATTAGCGGAGTACGGGCCGGGCGCGACACCGTTTTCACGTAGAAGTTCGCCAGTCCGCTCGACGTGTAATTGCAAACGGCTAGTTGCGTCCAGGGATGGAGGGTCGGCAGTTGCCGCGGAGCATGTTCCATCGGCGGCGGACGGCAGTGAGGTCGAACCGTCGACTGGCGCCGAAGCCGAGGACGTCGAGCGATCAGGGCTCGGCGTGGTCGACCCGCGATCGCCTGAGCTGCACGCAACGCAAGCCACGACCATCGTCGCGATCGTCGCCGCACCTACTATTGGGTTTCGCCATGACTGCACGGTTGAGGCCCTTCGTTTCAAACGGTTCGATGCACAACGTCGTGGTTGAGAATACGGCGCACAGTTGGGACGGCCGACTCGCGGCTTGTCTCCGCGACGCTTAGTTGAATCGAATGTCGAACCGGATACGGCCGCAGGAATTTTGGTTGAGTCATCCGCTTCCGTTGTAGGTCCACACGAGCTGGCCGTCGACTACATCGGAACTCCAGACCTCAGCAAATCTCGCGCTGGTCTCAAGGGCGTCTGCGAGGTCAGTGAGTATCGCGCTGATGGAGATTCACTGCGGCCCGCCGTCGTCAGCGCCTACCTTCTCGAACTCGCTCTTACCGTCGTCCAGCTTTCCACCTGAACGAACGGGTCAACGGTTACCTAGGTGAGGACCCACCGGGGCAATCGTCTGAGGCGCTTCCAGTTCCGACCCTCAACCCGTGCAGGCGACAACGGCATCGAACGGGGCCAGAGCTCGACGCTGCACGTCAAGCAAACGGAGAGCTGTTCGCGAACATCAACCCAGAGTCCTGAACCTGAATCGACTTCGGCGTAAGCACTGGTCTAGCCAGGGGCGGGGGCAAGGTAGAACGTTCCGACTGCGGGGCTGACTTGGTTCGCAATGTTGGCTGTCACCAGTATTTGCCCCGACCCTGTGTAGACATCAGTTCGGTACCCATCGTTGGCAGGTATCACCCCTGACGTGCCTCGGCTGAGGTTCACCCACGTCCATGTGACACCGTAACCTTGTGCGACGCTGAATGATTCAGGAAGTGAACCAGTACGAGGCGACGCGGTGAAGAGCTGGAGAGGAATGCCTCCCAGATCCAGAACCAGGCCAGGGATTTGCAGGTCGACGGGTGACTCTGGATTCGCCAGGCGAACTTCGTCAGCTGACGCGACAGCGGTAGTACCGCCGACGAGGGCGACAGCACTCAGTGTGCCCACAACGCACGATCTGATGATCGAAGTCCGAAGTTTGGACGCGGTCCTCGTTAAGGTCAATTTGGTCTCCTTGTCAGGGCTTGGGTGGCAGCGGGTCCCCGGTTCATTCCTAGATGGCTGTTCATTTTAGGGTGCTACCTGGTTGCAGACCGAAGCTGTCGAAGTCCGCGTTGTCTTTTCCGGTGTAGTCGGCGCTACTACCAGCTGTTGACCTCGATCCGGTGTCGGACGATGTCGCTGGCTCGCTCCATATCTGCAGTCGGTAGCGTTCGCCTACGGCCAACTCTGAGAACGTGGTGTACGGATTTATGAAGACCTGCGTGAGCGTCTTCGGAGGGAAGACTTCCCGCGCGGCTCTGACGTGCACAGTTCGAGTGCCAGCGGGAGTGAGTACCGCAGCCAATTCGCCGAAGCACTCACCCAACGTTCCCGCTGCAAGTCTCTGACTGCCGAAGTATGTTGTGTAGCTTGACTGTTCGACACTTTCGGTCACGGCGTGACTCGTATGGGGCGGGGGTTCGCTGCTATACGCGTCGACCTCGACCAGCACGAACCCGTCTCGAACGACGGTGCCGATTGCCATTGCTCCCACGCCCGGAAGTAGCAGTCCCCCTGTTCGCGGGATGGAAGAGACCTGATCGTCGAGGATTTCGTCTGCGATGTAGAAGCACGAATTCTCCACTTCGATGACACCACGGAGCGTCCCGCTGATCTCCTGCATCCGCTTATCTCACCACATCCTGGAAGACTCGCGTGCGAAGTGCCGGGTCGAGAGCATCGACTGGCCTGCTCTTCCGCTCGTCGGGAAATAGAAGAACTCGAGACAGCTTCAGTAGCTGACATACTCGCATCGTGAATCGATTCTTCCCGGATCTGGAGCGAGTGTTGACTGCGACCTGGAATCCGTCCCGCGGAGTCGAGGTCACGCATGCAGACCTGCCTGATCCGTGGTTGCGCGCTCTCGATCGACTCAGCCACGACCTTCATGTGCGCCAGTACGGTGGCGACATCGAACACATCGACTGGGTGGCCGAGTACGACCCAGACGGGGGAGCTGTGTGGTTGAGGAGCTCGGTGACCATCGTCGGCCAGCGAGCGGGCGGGCTCGGAGGAAACGGAATGGGAGCGTCTATGGACGCTCACGAAGATGTCGCATTGTGTTCGATGGCCGATCTCGTTCAGACCGAGGTCGCCGAGGTGGGCACCGCGTGGCCGTGGGGTGATGCTGGCGGTTTCATGAGTCCTGCGCTTGTTGACGAGGCAGCTGTGTGGGTGGACAAGGGAGGCAACACCATCCGCATCGGTGACCTCGCCGACGTCGGTTGAGTGCCCGGCCGCGATGAATCCTCGACGTTCACGGGTGGTTCTCTGTCGCAAGTGATTGTGACCGCCGAAGCTTCGTGTGGTTCTCATGACATGCTCGGGGCATGTCGATGCCCTTTTCGCAGGATCAGCCGGCCAATCGTCTCTACAAGCGTGAGCTTGCCGATCTGCGGGTACCGCTGCCGCGTTGGTGGCCTGGGCGACTGAATGCAGAGGTGGTCGGTGGTGACCTCGAGTCCGGTGCTGTAATCATGCACCTACCTGTCGGGGGCGACCCCTACCTTGCGAGAGTCCGGGCAGATGGCGCACCGGGAGGTAATACGGGCACGACGCTGGCCGAACTCGATCGCACAATGACTCGGTACGAATGGATTGAGGGTGAATGGAAGTACATCGTATTCTGCCGCGGACAGCTCTCCTACGAGGATCTCGGTCATATCAAGGTGTCGATGCGCGCGACGCCACTCGAAACATCAAGCAGGTCAGTCGTATTCGATCCCACTGACGACGAACTATTCAACCTGCAGCGGCAAGGGTTTGACTGGAGACTGCTGCAAAATGGCTTCGTTCACACGTGCCGGGACCGGTTCACTCTGGACACGGCCGCCGGCCACCTCGTCGATCTCCACTATCTGACCCATTCCTTCGACGCCAGCGTGTGGCATGACATCGTCGACATGCACACCGCATTCGCCGAGACGATGTCGTTTCCGGCTTACTACGGACGCAACCTCGACGCACTCAACGATGTCCTCAGCGACGTAGGCCGCTACAGCTACGGCAGCGACCCGCACAGCGCGGGGACAGTCGTAACGATCGCTGGCTTCGACTCGCTGCTGGAACTCGATCGACGTACCGCGCTCCTCGTGCTCGACATTTTCGCCCGCCAGGCGCGACTGGCAGCACTGTACGGGCACGCCATGCTGTGTCTGATCGAAACGACCAACCATGAGTTCGACCGAGTCGGAGGAATGGGGGTCTCGGGGGTGAGCGTGAGCGAGTCCCCACCCGATCCGCCTCGGCCCTTCGATGAGTCGGTTGTGGTGGTGTTCAGCTTCGACATCTACGCTACCCCGGCCGAAGCCGAGCAGTACGCAGTCGATCTGCAGACGGCAACAGCGCAGGTGCTCGACGAGATCGGGCGTTATCAAATTCGATCCGAGATCGCATCGTCCGACCACGCAACCAAATTCGAAGAGTTTCATTCACGCTCTGGCCCTCAATGCATGCCCGGTCAAAACCTGGTGGATGTCAGCATCGGCGTCCGTGGTCGCGGTGACCAGAACGTGCTCGGTGAAGATATCTATCACGCGGTGACAGCGGCAAGACTGCGGTTCGTTCAGATGACGGACAGAATCGCTGCTGGACCAGACCTCGAACGTGTGCTCGCCCTCTACCCCGATCTTGTCTGACGACGGAACGGCTTCCCCGCCGCCAAATTCGACCGCGCTCTCCGTCAAGGAAGTCGCCTTCATCCATGCTGTGCCGACGGCTGAACAGTCGTCTGCCCCCAGACCCCATCGTGCTCTGCGTGCAGCAAACGTAGACCACGCTCGCACGTGGTCATATTTGATGGTGAATAGTCATGCAACGTGGCCAGACAACGAGAGGACGAAGAACGAAGTGCGTCGTCGCCTATTCGGTGGCTGAAACGGACGCGAGAAGGTTCGGAGTCGGAGTGTGCCAACCTAGGTTGTGCACGTTGACGACAGCAGTGACTGGCCGAGTGACTACCGACCGACCGCAGAGGATGGACCGTTCACTCTGGCAGTCGACGGTGAGGTTTTCACTGTGGAAGTCCGGGCAGACGGAGGGAGCTCGTACAACTGGGATTCCGGTCCTAACGAAGGCTACGGAATGGACAGTAGTCATCCCATGGCTGCGGGGCGTCCCGACGTTGTTGTGCAGCCGCTGACGATGGCTCAGCACATCAAAACAGTCCGAAATTTTCTCAGCGCGATCGATCGTGAGACTGGCTACTTAGGCGATTAGGACGCTGTAGCAGCCAGTCTCAAGATCGAGCAGGTGATTTAGATCTTGCGAAAGAGATAGAGGCACTCGGGCGTGTTGGCGCCACCTGCGTCGTCGTAGGTCTCGGCGATACTTTCGGGAAACCAGCCGTCGTCTGCCTCGGGATTCATAGTTGCCAGACGGTACACATGCCGATGCACGTCGAGCACCCGAATTTCAGCGTATCGGCTACCGATACCAGGGCTTCCCGACGACGTTCTCGATGGAATTCGACGCCACTCGGAGGTGTACGAGGACGCCCAATCCGCACTTATGCAGACGGAATCGCGCAATGTGCCTGCATAAGTGCGGATTCGGCGCGACCCGGTATCAAGCGTGGTGGACATGGAAGCGGGAGCCGTCGACTCCGCAACCATTGCGGCAAGTGTACTGCGATGTGGCATAGTCGATTTCATGCAGATCGAGACAGAACGGTTGATCCTGAGATAGTACCGTTCAACGGATGTGGGTGCCCTTCTGCGGTACTACGGCGACCCGGATGTCTGCGCGTTCTTGTGCCATGGGCCTTGGGACGAGGCGCAGGCTCGCATCAAGGTCGAACAGCGTTGCAGAAGAATGAGTCTCGATGCCGGTGGTGTGAACCTTGTGGTCGAGGTCGACGGCGTTGTGGTCGGAAACATCGCAGCGTGGTTCGCTGCAGGTAGAGAGCGAACTGTGGAGTTGGGGTGGGTGTTTGCTGCTGATGCGCGCGGCCGTGGGTATGCCACCGAGGCGATGCGGGCATTGCTCGATGACGTGGTGTTCGTGGTGCCGGAGGTGCATCGGGTGATCGCCGAAATGGACGGACGCAACACCGCCTCTGCAGCGCTTGCGGAACGGCTCGGTATGAGGAGGGAGGCCTACTTCGTCGAGGACTGGTGCTGTGGAGGTCAGTGGACGGACACGGCGGTGTACGCCATGTTGAGACGGGAGCTTTACGTTGACCATCTCCGGCTCGGCGATCGGGGACAATGAAGCGATGCCTGTATCCGAACTCCTTCGCCTCGGCACTGGGCGACCGATCGTCCGTTGGGGAACTCCCGTGCTACACACCCCGGCTCGGCAAGTAGTTGACTTCGGCAGCGATCTGCTCTCCGACATGTTCGCGACCAACTCTGCCGCCGATGGCGTAGGGCTGGCAGCGCAGCAAGTGGGAGTTGACATCGCGGTGTTCATCTACGACTGAAGCGACGAGACCGGGACGCGGGGCACGGGCGTCGTACGCGACCCAGAGGTCGAGCTACCGGAACACGACGTTGTCGCCGAACAGTACGGAAAAGATTGGCCTGCACGCTAAGTCGGAGTTCAGTTGGGCAATGCAGCTGCAAGCAACAGAGGGTCCGCTTGCCCTGGCCACGTTCCGGTCAGGTGCTGACGGCCCGATTGCTCGATGGCTGTGGCCGGCAAGCGAAATACCTCGATCTGGAATCCGTCGGTGGCGATAGTCGAGGTAGTGCCGACGAGTGAAACGGTGACGTGATCGACCAATGGTGCAGGGGATGCACCATTTCCGGTTCCGGCGACCCGCGTCGTCACCTCCAGCTTTTCGGGTGGTGCGGAGTAATCGAATGTGAGGTCAGCCTGCGTACCCCCGGTGATGATCGCGGTTGTAAGAGCTTGTGCGTAAACGGGATCTCCGACGGCGTCGTACACCCAGCGGGTGCCGAGCACGGAGTGTTCCATCGTCGTGACGAGAGATCCTTCGCCTCCGGCTAGAGCGTTGCCACGATATGTCAGGGGCACCTGAAATACCCGTCCACCGCTCGACACGATGAAAGTCTCGACACCCACGGCGCCGGCCGGGTCGTCGAACCGGAAGGCGCCTTTAATTTCGACCTCCGACGAAGCGGGTCCGTCGAACCACTGCTGGGAGGGAAGCCAAGCGGCCAGCATCTCGAGTTTGCTCGGAGACAACGTTGCTGCATGAATGAGCGCCATAAGCTCGACGCTATCGCAACATCTCAGCCGGAAACTGTCCCGTCCATGATCGGGCCTACTTTCGTTCGCAATGAAGGAGGCGGCGTACCCGACCAGTGCGGAGGATATGTCGTCGGATAGATTCAGTCCCTTTGCGAGAGTTCGCTTCGCACGAGATGCGCACACGATCTGCGGGTTACGCCGAGGTACGCACGTGCTGCGCACTCGGTTACGCAACTCGTAGCGACGCTTATCGTCCGACCGAGGCCACTCTACGAAACCAAGGGGATCAAAGACTGCGCGTACGACGGCTCGGCGGTCCAACAGGTCGCGATCTCCCACGCCCACACCGCGCGTTGCTCCGACGCAGTGCTCGGAAGGTCGAAGAGCGGGTCATCGACTCGCGCTTCATCCCAGTCGATCAATACACAGCGACCGCGACTGTCGATGACCGCGTTCCGCGGCCCGCAGTCACCGTGCACAACCCCAAGGGATTCCGCCCTCAGCGCCGATCTCCACGCGTCTCGGACAGCTCGGACGAGATCTGCGGGCATCTCGGACAGGTCGACGTCACCACCCATGTTGCTGGTCAACAGATCTGAGGCCGATGCAAACCCGGGCCGCTGTGGCCATCCGATCGTCGCGGAGTGAACCTTTCCTACTGTCTCTGCCAATCGCGGATCGCCGGAACGAGGCTGTGTGCCTTCGATGTATGGGTAGACGTGCCATCCGTCGACGTCTACCCGCCCATCTGCAGCCGGGATCAGAACTGGCACATCGATGCCGGCCTGATGCAGATGCTGCAACAGATTCCACTCCCACACGCGAGACGCTTCGGTCCTGCGTGAGCGTCGCAGAACCACTCGACGGTGACGGAGGAGTCCCGACCACACTTCCGTCCTAGCTCCTCCTCGTAGTTGGCCGGTTACTTCCAGGCCGGGCCAGCTCGAACGAAGTAAGTCTTGGAGTTCGATCGACGTCGGCTGATCCATTCACCCATGGTGCACCAGAAATACGTTTACGTGGACGGC
The DNA here is from genome assembly GCF_900188125.1 of Rhodococcoides kyotonense. Taxonomy (GTDB): domain Bacteria; phylum Actinomycetota; class Actinomycetes; order Mycobacteriales; family Mycobacteriaceae; genus Rhodococcoides; species Rhodococcoides kyotonense. The sequence goes on from NZ_FZOW01000017.1 coordinate 52,001, forward strand.
TTGTTCCAGATCAATGCGTATCGCCATAACGACAGTCTTGACCATCTCGCGCCCGGTAGGACTCGGCCTGCACTGCGCCGAACGTCGGCGTACGTATGCGGGGGCGGCCAGACCATCGGTGCGGAATGCTCCCAGAAGCCAAAGCGGCGTGTGCAGCGACGATGCTCGACGACGCCAGCGAGATCGTGAAGAACGTCGATCGGCGTGGAAGAACGAGCCAAGCCGACCACTGCGACAACGCCACCGGGTGCGGTGAGTTCAGCGAATTTGGTGAAAGTCTGGTCCAGGTCGGGCAGGTGGTGGACAGTGGCGACGGAGGCGACCACATCGAACATCGCTGGTGAAAATGGATGATACAGAACGTCTCCCTGTATCCAAGTCACCGAATCGTTCTCGCTACGAGCGTGTCCCAAGACGTCGGCGTCGACATCCAGACCGGTCACATTCGGCACGACAGCTCGCAAATCCGTAGCCAGCAGACCATTTCCGGTGCCGACGTCCAATGCCGTTCGAGCACCCGTCGGCACAGCGTCGAGGATCAGCCGGTGATAGTGAATGTTGTTGTTCCATCGCACGCCCGCGCCGCTGGTCATACACGCACCGATCCGATCCCGAACAAGATTCGCTGGACTGCACCGTGCATCCCGGACGACGACGATGCCTGCCGCTGCAATTCTGCAGCGTGAGAGGAGAATCGACCGTCCCGCTGCAGTTGTTCGACAGCCTTTTGTATTCGCGAAGGTTCGACGGTTTGGCGAGCGATACCGATTCCAATGCCGCTCCACTGAACTCTGGCGACCACGTCGGCCTTGTCTTGCGACCTACCGACGGCAATGACCGGCACCCCATGGCGAATGGCGAAGCCGACACCTCCGTAACCGCCGTTCGTGATGAATCCCGACAAGGCCGGAAACACGGCGTCGTACGGTAGGGCGTCGGCGAGAAACACGTTGCCCGGCAATGGCTGTTCGAGTCCGCTCGCGTCGGTGCCCAGCGCGACCACCACATTCACTTCTCTGTCCGCCAAGGCATCGATGGTCGGCCGAATGAGCTGACTGAGATCACGCTCTGCGGAACCCTGCGTCACCAAGAAGGTAGGTCTTCGCGTGTCGAGATCGTCCCACCATGATGGAAGCGGCTGAGTGTCAACATCACTCACCGACACAGGTCCGACGAAATGTACCTTCGCTGCATAGCTTTCCGGCAGCGGATACTCGAAACCAGGAACCGTCAGCTGAACGATGTCATCGACCAGGGTCAGCCAATCCAGAATGGAGACAGGAAGTTCTGATCCGACGGTGTCCTGCGCAGTGTGTTGCAGCGAGCGCAGCACCAACGTACGTACCGCCGCATTGACAGCCGAATTCCGAAATCGACCCAGCCACGACCGTGCAGGTGGCCACCCCAGCCCGGCAGGCGGTCGACCGTACCCGGGTAGCGACAGAGGATTACTGCCCAGCGCCACAACCCGCGGCCGAGATGTGCTCGGACGCAGCAGTAGTGGGACCGCACCGAAGAACATCGTCTCGACGACAACGACGTCGATCGACTCTCGATCGGTGATCTCGTCGATCGCTTTCGACTGTTCTGCGATCGGCCGGATGAAGATGTGTTCGAGGTCGAACTGCGCCCGTCGTGCGCCGTTGAGCGAGCCCCGCGACGGAAATGCGCTGTCGAGATTTGTCACGTCGAAGTCGACCGACGTTGGGAGCGGTACCCAAGTGGCCCCTGTTGAGGCGACCTTCGATTCGAAGGCTCGTCCAGTGAGGATGTGAACCTTGTGCCCGAGACGCACGAGTTCGGCAGCGATTGGCAGCATGGGTTCGATGTGCCCGCTGAAAGGTCCCGCGCAGAACAGTATCGACGCCACGCGTTCCACTGACATGCGCTTACGCTCGCTGACCGTTGGGCCGTCCCCCGAGAAGCCATACGAGTGGGCCGACGACTGGGATGACCACGATCGCGGCAAGCCAACCGGCGCGGCGGCCAGCGGTGCGGGATGAATCCGATAGGCATGTCGCGAGGGCAGCGAGAAAGACCCCTGTGTAGAGAGTGAGCACCGCGGCGACACCCCAGGCTGCCAATGCGTCGTGCACGTGATCCCCCTCGAGTCTTACGTCTTCGCCGAACCTTTGGCCCGCGCTTTCACCCCGAAGTAGCTCATCAGGGCGAGCATTTGAACCCAACGCGTCGCCTCGATCGACACAGTAGACCAACAGGTCTGGTCTTGTCATTCATGGGCTAAGGCACCTCACGATTTGAGTCGAGAACGCTGCCTTGTCGGTTTGAGGTGCGCGCGATCGAGGCCGCCGTATCGGGAATGCAGGCCCGTTGAACGTCGCCGAGTGCCGATCACGTTCCGGATCCAAAAATCCAGGTCGCGCAGTACGATCGGGTCCCTGAACTGCTTCATGAGAGGAGTGCTCATGCTGCTGGACGGAATCAACCATGTCGCGGTGATTTCTGGTGACATCGAACGACTGAAGTCGTTCTGCCGCAGTGTATTCGAAGCGGATATCGGCCCGACGAAGCCGCACGGCGAAGACGGAGGCGAGACGATGGCCATGATCAAAATCGGTCCGCACACCGAGCTCGACGTGGTGACCATCGAAGGGAACCACGAGGCGGATCGTCAGACTCCGACGTGGGGACGCGGACGACTCGGTCACCTCGGACTGCAAGCGGCGTCCAGGGAGGCTTTCGAGACAATCTGTCAGCGACTGGTCGAGCACGGCGCGGGTGACGGTACCGTCAACGCCTTCGGCGGTGTGCTGAGCAGGTTCTTCCGCGACCCCGACGGTCTCGAAGGTGAAGTGCTCGTTCCCAAATCAGCTCGCAACTGACCTTGGGATAGGCCAGAGCGGCCATCTAGTTCGGTCAGGAGAGACGTGTTCCGGTCTCGTTCGAACCGATCTCTTGTGTGCCGAGGGTGCCGAGAAGTTCCAGCTTGTCGTGGGTGTCCGTACCGGGTGCTGCACGGAAGAGGACGAGCCTTTGCCCGGACGGCGGGCTGATGACGACGTCGCATTCGCAGTCGAGCAAACCCACCTGCGGATGCTGCAATCGCTTGCGTGTATTAGTCAGAGTGTCGACATCGCCGAGTTCCCAGATCCGCGTGAATTCTTCACTGGTGCGGTGCAACTCGTCGATCAAGCCAGTGGTCCGTGTGTCGTCGGGGCGTCGTGTGGCTGCCACGCGCAGGTCGGCGACATAGGTGCGGCTCAGCTGGTCGCGGTCGTTGGGGGCGTACAGCGCGCGGTAGTCCGGGTCCAGGAACCAATGCCAGATGAAGTTGGCGTGGAAGCCGCTTTCACCGACGAGCTTGCCGAGTAGCGCGATGTTGAGGGCGTTCTGCCCGACGATGTTGTGCATGTCGTCGGCGATCAACGCAGGTACTCGTGGTGCGAGGGCGTCCAGGACGGTCATCAATCCCGGGTCCGCGTAACCGAGTGCGACGGCCGGCTCGGGTGGGTGGTGTCCGGCGAGGACGTACAGGTGGTCGCGTTCGGTGAGTGTCAGGCGTAGTGCGCGTCCGATCGCACCGAGCATGGCCGGGGACGGTTGAGGTCCGCGGGCTTGCTCGATCCGTTCGTAATAGTCGGTCGACATGTTCGCCAGCATCGCTACCTCGTCGCGGCGCAGGCCTGGGGCCCGACGGCGCGGCCCAGCGGTCAACCCCACCTCGCCGGGCCGCAGGCGGTCACGACGGGTGCGGACGAACTCTCCGAGTTGCTGTTGCTGAAATCGAGGCATGAACTGGCAATCTGTTTCAGGGTCAGTGGCTGCGGCCGCTGAGGGCGCCGAGAACCTCGTCGTAGCGACCTTCGGCGGTGGCGTCGCGCAGCCACTTTACGCGCTCGACCAGGATCTCCGGCGCGTCGGGCTGTGAGGCGAGCAGAGACATGACCTCGTCGAGGAACTCGTCGTAAGGCATGGCCGTCGGGCTGTCTTCCTGGCCCATGAGCGTCGTCTGGACGGCTGGGGGTACCAGCTCGACTACACGGACGCTGGTGTCGGTCAGCTGCACCCGCAGCGATTCGGTGAACGAGTGCACGGCCGCTTTGGTCGCGTTGTATGTCGGCGTCACGGGCAGGGGAACGAACGCGAGACCCGAGCTGACCGTCATGAGCGTCGCGGCCGGCTGGACACGCAGGTGCGGTAGGAATGCGTGGACGAGGCGGATCGTGCCGAGCAGATTGACGGAGATCGTGCGTTCAGCGACGTCGATGGATGCAGGGTCGAGAAGGTTCTCGGGTTCCATGATCCCTGCCATCGTGATCAGGGTGTTCAGTGCGGGGTGTCGTTCGGTGAGGGTTGCCGCAGCGGCAGAGATGGACTCTGCATCCGAGGTGTCGATTTCGACGGTGTCGATTCCCGGGTGCGCGGACGCGATCTCGCGCAACAACGCCGTCCGGCGTCCACCGACGATGACCGTGTTGCCCGCGGCCTGAAGTCGCAGCGCGAGACCGAGTCCGAGGCCCGACGTGGCACCGGGGATGAAGATCGTGTTGTTTCCGTTGACGTTCATGATGTTCACTGTGCGCCCGTTCGTGTATCCGAGCCACACCCCGCTGAACCCCGGACCGACGATCCGGGTCTCGGCGGCCGATCCTTCGGTTCTGCGAAAGGGATCGTCGGGCCTTGTGAGACAACAACATCAGCGCTACCGCGGCACCGAGCGTGGTCCCGTTCCGTCGCTCCCGCACAATCACCTCGTGCATCGTCCCGACGTGGAGGTGGTCACTCGAGATGCCCGACAAATGTCGATGCGATTGCGACAGACGAACTCACTTCAGCGGTAGGTGCCCACTAGGGAACGACGGATCCGGCGACCGACCGACAACAGTGCCCCGCAACCGATCGTTGCGGAGCACTGTCGTGCAACGTCAGAACCCGAACGAACCCGTTGGGAGACATGCGGAACCCGTGCAGACGGGCTCGGGTTCCGGCTCCACGAATTCGGGAACGGTGATGACGACCGCGTGAGCTGTTGCACCGCCGGGGATCTGCGCGGCCGGGGTGCCCCAGGCTTCGGTCTGCTCGCCGCCGCCGGCGGCGTACTGCCGGCATGCCCATTCGATCGTGTAGGTGCCGTCGGCCACGACCGGATCGGTCAGGACGAGTGATGCTCCCGTGGGGACGGCATTGTTCGCGACGTACAAACCGGGATCTTCGAAGCCTGTCTCGACGAAATCGTCGACGTCACCGAAGCCGCAGTACGTGGGGGCGGCGCCGCCGGCGAACGTGAAGGTGCCGGTGACGGTGTTGACGCCGGTCGAAGTGACTGCCGAGCTGAAAACGGCGGTGACGTCGCCGGGCGCAGCCTGCGCGGGCGTCGCAAAAGCGAGAGAGAGGGGTACGGCTGCGGTTGCGGCGAGCAGGGCGGTTGCGGTCTTGCGCATCTGACGGCTCCAAAGGGGAATACGGGTCCCGACCCACTCGCAGATGATGGCACGGTTGCGCGTCGGTCACCCAGTGAGTCCGGCCGCGCCCAACGGTGTGTCGGTCAGCACGGCCGGGCCAGGACACGTCGCGGTGACGGTCGAGGTTGCTTACCGCCCAGCCACCGACCACGTTCCGAACGGGTGGACCCTCGAAGCATCCGGCACCTTCGACGCCGTGACACCGTTGCGGGTCGAGACCTCGGACGGTGTGGTGCACGAGGAGTTCGTCGACCTCGCGCAGATCATCCTGCCCTCGGAAATCACGTATCGAATGTTTCGACGCTTCCGCGAGGACAACGGACTGGAACAGCATCTCTTCGAGCTCACGCCCGCGATGAAGCTGGACGGTCAAGGACGGCTCGCCCCGATCGCTCCCGCCGAGCACGTCGCGGACAACTTCGTACGATGGGAAGTTGCATGTCCGACATCGACGCCTGGCCAGTCCGTTGCAGTCAACGGAAGTGAAACGAGTCGCGCCGATGCCTTGAGTGCCATCGTCGACACCGGCCTCAGTCTTCTGCGAAGAGAAACCCCCGAGGCCGGACCGTTGTCACCGATCTTCGTGGCCTTGGACTCGGAGTTCGCCTGGGTCAACGGGTTCGGCGATCCGGCAGCGTCGAAATCAGATCTGACGCAGTTGGTTCTCGACGCTATCGAGGGCGAACGAGGCCGAGCGGTCGAACGTGCAGCGGATACCGCCACCCGCGCGGCGCGTCCGCCTGTGCGCTACTCGACGCCGCCATCGAGCGTCACGCACCAGTGGGATCGGATCGCTGCTTGGCTTCGAAATGCGGTGCCGAACTATGTCATCAACGGTGCCAATGAGGAACGAATCCTTGAGGCGAAGAGGCGGACCGGGGTCGAATGGCCCAGTGAGCTCGTCGAGCTGTTCCGATGCGTCGACGGGCTGCCTCGCGAACCGTGGATGGCGCTGTTTCCTCAGTACGCGCTGTTCGGTCTCGACGCGATGCTCGCGGATCGAGCGACGATGACCGAGATTTGGCAGAGGGGAGACGCGGAGAACGACCCGACGGGGGTGATTGAACGCACCGCAGGCAAGGCAGCGTGGACTTTCCTCGACGAATTCATTCCGATTGCGGGACTGGATGGTTACTTCTTGTTCGTCGACACCAGACCGGGCGACCTGAACGGATGCGTGACTGTTTTCGACAAGGTCGACTCCGATAACCAGGGCCCGCAATGGAATTCGATCAGCGCGATGCTCACGGATCTCGCGGAGAGTCTGGAGGCGGGCGTGCCGTTCGCGGGCGGGTGGCGTCACGAGATCGTCGACGGGCGTCTGCAGTGGGAGTATCACGGCTGACGGACAGCTCGCGTTGCTCGTACTGATCATCTCCCGCACCAACGCGGCAAATAGAGGGATCATTGTACGATGAGGTCGCTGACCTGCGTCAAGAGAGGAGTGCGAGATGCCCGTCGTGGATATGAAGGCAACTCGCCAGATGCTGATGCAAAAGGCGATCTTGCACAAGATCGAGCGGGAGCACCTTTCGTTCGACACCGATGCGGTACGCCAGAGTCTCGACGGCATCCGCCGGAACGTCTCGCGTGACGCACTTATGACCAGCTACCTCGACCGGTGGGAGCGGATCGTCCGCGACAACGACGTCGACGGTCTTCGTCGCCTCGTTCATTCCGAAGACGAGATCAGCAAAGACATGCGGAGCCTGTCACCGCTGTACGTGTTGCTCAACGAGGCCGAGCGACTCGACGTGATCGACGACCTTCGTACTGCCATCCAGGCGTGAACCGCGACCAGTTCGAGCGGGCCATCAGGGCTTCGTGTGCGAACCTCGAAGAGTTCCAGGTGATCGTCATGGGTTCGCAGTCGATCCTCGGGAGCTATGACACCAGTGAGTTGCCGGACTCGGCGTTCCAATCGACTGAGGTCGATATCCTTCCAGGCAGCGGTATTTCCGATCCCGATGGCGTGTACGAGAAGCTGCTTACTCTCGATGTACGGCTGGGCGAGGGCTCGCCGTTCCACGAGCACCACGGCGTCTATGTCGAGGGCATCCACAAGGACACCGTTGTGCTGCCGAAGCATTGGGAAAATCGACTGGTTCACTTCACCGTCGAGGACGGCACGTCCGAGCTGTAAGGGCGGATCGCACTGTGCCTGAACCCCGTCGACCTATGTGTGGCGAAGTGCATTGCAGGCAGGGAGAAAGACCATCAGTTTCTCTCTGCGTTGATCGACGAAGGCATCATCGCCGCAGAAGAGATCATCGAGCGGATCGACAAGTACGGCATCGAGTGGCCGGACACCTACGATCTCGACAAGGACTTGGCGCTCACGAGAGCCCGAACTTGGCTGGCGACTGTCGGCAACTCATGAATTCGAGTGAGGATTCCAACCCGGCTCGGTCTACAGCGTCGTAATCAACCCTGTTTGCTTGGCGTGAGCAACCAGGGCATTGGCGTGACCGTGCCCCATCCCGTGGTCGGTCTTGAGCCATGCAACCAGCTCGGAGTGCTTGGCCTGAGGTGCCGCGGCGATGGCGTCGAGCCATTCGCTGATGGGCTTGCCGTACTTCTTCTCGATGGACGGGAAGTAGGACTGCGGGCCTTTGACGTCGGGCATGGGACTTCCTTTCGAGGAGTTGTGCTGGAGCAGACTGCTGTTGCTCCGGAAACTAATCGACGGTGGGTGGTGATCCCTCGTGAGGGCACGTACCTGACTCCGGGAAGCGTCATGCGGACGTGGATGTCTCGAGGGATTCGTCCGCGCACGCGATGAGGTAGCTGAGTTGGCTACGCGTCTCGGCGATGGCCTGCATCTGCTCGCCGAGACGCTCGTGCTCGGCCCGCATGATGCCGACGGATCTCCGCGTGACATGCGATGAGGGCGCGTCCACGCACGGCAGGATCGACGCGATGACTGTGCTCGACAGGCCGGCCGAGTAGAGCTGGCGCAGCAGTCTGACTCGATCGACGGCGTCGGAATCGTAGACGCGATGCGCCCCCGACCCGCTGCGCTGGGAATTCAGCAGTCCGCACTCCTCGTAATAGCGCAGCGACCTGACGCTGGCTCCTGTCCGTTGCGCCAATTCGCCGATGCGCATGGTGACTCTCCTCATAAAAGCTTGAACCTGACACTGACGAGAGGTTCTACGGTTGATTCAAACACACCTCGACACGAAGGCAACGGTCCACCAATGTTCGCAGTGCAGTACCAGACGTATGGAGAACCTTCCGTACTCGAGATCGCCGATCGTCCCGAACCCCACGCCGGACCCGATTCGGTGCGAGTCCGCGTCCTGGCCGTCAGTGTCAACCCCATCGACAGACTCTTGCGGGCCGGGCATCTGAAAGAGCTACTGCCGCTGCAGTTACCGGCCATCCCCGGTCGCGACGCTGTCGGCATCGTCGACGAAGTCGGTGAGGGTGTCACCGACGTCGCGATCGGCGACAAGGTGTTCGGACTCGGTGGAGTCAGCGACACTACCGCCGAATACGCCGTCCTCACCGCGTGGGCGCCGGTTCCAACAGTGTGGAGCGATGAGGAGGCCGCCGCGGCGGGGCTGGCGTCGGTGACCGCGCTACGGGCGTTGGACGCACTCGGCGAACTCGACGGCTCGACACTGCTGGTCGGTGGCGCCGCCGGTGCCGTGGGTAGCGCAGCGGCGGCATTCGCAATCGCAGCCGGGGTGCGCGTCGTCGGCACCGCCAGTGAGACCAATCATGAGCGTCTACGCGCGATGAAGGTCATCCCCGTCACCTATGGTGACGGACTCGTCGACCGCGTGCGCGCGGCGGCACCCGACGGCGTCGACTTCGCTTTGGACGCAGCGGGATCGGGGTCGCTCCCACAGCTGATCGAACTTGCCGGCGACACAGCGCATGTCGTGACAGTTGCGGACCACCAGGCAGCGAGCGAGTTGGGTGTTCGCAGCGTGTACGCAGAGAACGACTCGGCTCTGCTACGCCGCGCAGCGGCCTTCGCCGACGCTGGTCAGTACACGCCGCACGTCAGCGAGGTCATGTCCTTCCGAGACGCAGCCCGCGCCCACGCCCAGTCCGAAAAACGCAGCGGCAAGATCGTGCTGCGAATCGGACTCGACCGGTGACCGCTGAGAACTTGCCGCGATCAGACCGTCAAGCCCGCAAGCTGCTCGTCGAGCCAGGGCTACAATTCCGCACTTATGCAGACGAAATCGCGTAATTCACCTGCATAAGTGCGGGTTGGTCAAGGAACGAAGATCACTCCCAAGCCGGGTACGAGCGCGTTGGAGATCGAGGGCGCCTCGTACTGCTCACGGTGATGAGTAACGGTCACAAAGACTGGGCCAGAACCTGTTTCGGCCGTGACCTCCAGCGGGAGAGATCTTCCGTAGCTCTCGGTGTCGCTGTTCTCGAGATCGAGCCAGTGCCGTAGGTCGAGTGTTCCGGATGCACCCGTCGCAAGGTTGCGCCACTGCACTCCCAGCCATCGGTACGGGTATTGGGAGTGCCAGGCGGCGATGTCGGCTGCAGCGAAGTCGACGACGCCGGGTTGTTCACCGACGGTCAGTCGGATGGGGACAGTCTGGATGAGGCCGCCGGGGACGGCTGCCGGACCTATCTCGGGGCCCGTCACCACGGGTACCTGCAGCGTGGAGGTGTGTGGTGCGGCCGCTGCCGTCGCGGCAGTTCCGAGAACGAGAGGGATCGACAAGGCGATAGCAATTACTCCGCGGCGCAGCGAGTTTCGCATGCAGGCAACCTTTCGAATGGCGTCGTGGAATATTTTGACCGCTCTTTACTTGCGGCACTCACACGATTGCAAGACCGCTCGCGAGGCGTCCACCCTTCTGCGGCAGTTGTGATGGGGTTGTGACCGGCGCCGGCGCGAACCAGGGCGAATCGATGTTTCCAGGCGCTGTGGGTGCTACTCGGCAATTAGAGGGCATCAGATCCAAGACGGTTCGAGCTACGAGCACGTCCGAGTCAAGCATGAACCGATGCTCTGGATCCCGGATGCGGTGGCATGGTGTCTGGCGAAAGGAGGGCACTGGGGTAGTCGAGTCGAACCGAATATCCGTGCTCGCCACACAGTGCGATAGAAACGCAAAACCCGGCTCACCAACCGTCCGGAAGGCTGCCGGGCTCACTTCGACGAGGCTACTGCCCCGCGCTTCGACATTGTCGCACCGACCGGGTCGAATGTGGGTGTGACAACGCCGAATCCGCACTTATGCAGGCGATTTGGCCCAATTCTCCTGCATAAGTGCGGGTTCGGCCGGGGGAACATGCGCGCTACCGCGACACCGAGCGTGGTCCCGGCCCGTCGCTCCCGCACAATCGCTTTCAGCATCGTCCCCCAGACCGGAGCCGCACTCACTCGTTACGGCGTAGGACCAAGGCGAGGGCGTCGCGGAGCGTGTTCTGCTCGTCGGCGGGGAGGGCGCCGAGGAGGTCGCCTTCCATCTTCCGGATATCCCGACGGGCGGCGCGGACCAGCGTTCGGCCCTCGTCCGTGAGCTCGACCATTCGCCGCCGGCGATCCGCTTCGTCGACTACGCGGACGATCAGTTGCCGGTCGCCGAGGGCGTCCAAGTGTCCGATCAAGCGTGTCGGATCTCGGCGGGTGCGCGTGGCGAGCTCCTTCTGCGTCAGCCCTGGCTCGCCCCACAGACGGCTCAGGATCACGTACTCCCACATCGTCACGCCGTGCGCTTCCAGGATCGGTGCTTCGCGCTCGACGACGAGACTCAGCAGCTGACTGAGTAGAGCGCCGAGCTCCTCACTCTCTTCTCTTGCCATAATTCATACACCCTCGTAGATTATCTACCATGACCAACGAATCCGATCTCGACTCCTTAGAGCACAGTGCCACGTCCGGGCGCCCGCGTTTCGGGATGGTGGTCCTCTATGTCGGCGACCTTCAGCGCTCGATCGAGTTCTACCGCCTCCTCGGTATTGACGTGTCCGACGCGCACCCCGAGCGGCCGGTCGCCTTCTATAAGGAAGGCGACGAGACGAGGCTGATCCTCACCACCGCGCCGATCGCGCAACGCTTCGACCCCGAGTGGGTCCGACCCGCACCTAGCGGCTACCAGCAAGTCGTGGAGTTCTTCGTCGACACGGACGCAGCCGTCGACGCCACCTGGGAGCGACTGACCGCCGCCGGCCACACGGGCATCACCGCCCCCGCGAACCTCCTGGGGCCGTACGCAACGGTCGTCAAGGACCCGGACGGCAACGCAGTGCTGATCACCAACGAACCGCAACAGTAAGTTCTATCCACGCCAAGCAGAGCATGAGCGCTACGGTGCGGCTCCGCCGCCCGTGAGTGGAGAGTTGGTGTGGGAGGTAACTTTTCGCGCACGGGTGGCGAAGCCGCACTTGTGCAGGCGATTTGACCCGATTCTCCTGCATAAGTGCGGGTTCGAGCCGCGATAGGATTCGCCCTCACGGGCGTCGACACTGCATAGTCACACTCATGTCCACCGGCACCACTGTTCGCGGATCGACGTTCGGGATCTTCGCCCTGCTGGCGGCGACGCTGTTCTGGGCCGGCAACTACGTCGTGGGTGGCGCTGCGGTGTCGTCGATTTCGCCACTGGATCTGACGGCGTCGCGCTGGGTGATTGCTCTTGTGCCGTTGCTGGCTCTGGCGCACCTGATCGAGAAGCCCGACTGGTCCGCCGTCGCACGATCGTGGCCGACGATGATCGCACCCGCACTCCTCGGTCTGCTGGCCTACAACTTCCTTCTGTATTCGGCTCTGCAGCACACCACTCCGGTCAGTGCGTCACTGATCAACGCATTCAATCCTGCGTTGATCAGTCTCGCCGCAGCGCTCTTCCTGCAGCAGCGACTCAACGGAACGTCGATCGCCGGGATCGGTGTCGCTCTCGTCGGCGTCCTCTGGGTTCTGAGCGACGGTCATCCGACGGCTTTGCTGTCGTCGGGACTCGGTCTCGGTGATCTCTTGATGGTCGGCGCCATCTGTGCCTGGACCGCCTACACGTTGTCGGGGCGCCGCCGGTCGACGATTCCGCCCATCACCGCGACGGCCGTCCAGGCGCTCATCGTGATCGTCGTCCTGATACCTGTCGTACTCCTGACAGGTGGACCTCACATCCCCACCGAACCGGGCACGATCTGGGCACTGCTGTTCGTCGGCCTCGGCCCGTCGGTCGTGTCGTACGTGATGTGGAACAAGGCGCTGACGGTCATCCCACCCGCCCGCGCGGGGGTCTTCCTGAACCTCATCACAGTCTTCACTGTGGTGATCAGTGTCGGGTTGGGTCAGTCGTTCACTCTCGCCCAGGCAATCGGGGGAGTCACGGTCATCGCGGGAGTGGTCCTGACCAACCTGAAGGCGTTGCGACGACCCACCGAGACCACATGAACTGAAAGACTCGGAGCTACCGCGGCACCGAGCGTGGTCCCGCTCCGTCGCTCCCGCACAATCACGTCGAGCGTCGTCCCCCACTGGGAGGTGGCTGGGTGGAAGGACCTGCAGAGAACTTGGTTCTGCCCCGGTTGGCAGAGCGTCAATACTCCGTCCGAATGAAAACTGGCGAGTAACTACGGGTTTCGTTGTGGTGAACGACAACTCAACCGGTGCGACAGATGTCGGTGCCGCGCTCTACTATCTCCTAGTTGGAACTTCAACGTGACGACTTCGGCCAACTTCCATTTCGGGGGATACAGCGCATCATGCGGATCACAGTGTTCGGCACGGGGTACCTCGGTGCTACCCATGCTGCGTGTATGGCCGAGCTGGGGCACGAGGTGCTGGGCGTCGATGTCGATCCGGCGAAGCTCGCGAAGCTGGAGGCCGGTGAGGTCCCGTTCTACGAGCCCGGTCTCGAAGAGGTGCTGCAGCGCAACATCGCGGCAGGCCGGTTGCGGTTCACGTCGTCGTACGAGGAAGCTGCCGAGTTCGCCGATGTGCACTTCCTCGGTGTCGGCACCCCGCAGAAGAAGGGCGAGTTCGCCGCGGACATGGTCTATGTCGACGCCGTCGTCGAGACTCTTGCCCCGCTGCTGACCAAGCCTGCCGTCATCTTCGGTAAGTCGACGGTTCCCGTCGGGACGGCGTCTCGTCTCGGCGCGCGGGCCCGTCAGCTCGCCCCCGCGGGTGACGACGTCGAGGTCGCGTGGAACCCCGAGTTCCTGCGCGAGGGGTTTGCCGTCAAGGACACGCTGCACCCGGATCGTCTGGTGCTCGGCGTCGACCGTGACCGTCCGGGCCGTGCCGAGGCTCTAGCCCGTGAGGTCTATGCCCAGCTGCTCGACGAGCAAATTCCGTTCCTCGTCACCGATCTCGCGACTGCGGAGCTGGTGAAGGCGTCGGCGAACGCTTTTCTGGCCACGAAGATCTCGTTCATCAACGCCATCGCCGAGGTCTGCGAGGCCTCTGGAGCGGACGTCAAGATACTGGCCGACGCCATCGGACACGACGAGCGCATCGGCCGCAAGTTCCTCAACGCTGGCATCGGTTTCGGTGGTGGTTGCCTGCCCAAGGACATTCGCGCGTTCATGGCTCGTGCAGGTGAGCTCGGTGCCGACCAGGCGCTGACGTTCCTCCGCGAAGTCGACAACATCAATATGCGACGACGCACTCGCATGGTCGAGTTGGCGCGTGAGGCCTGCGGTTCGCTGCTCGGCGCTCGGGTGGCCGTGCTGGGGGCGGCGTTCAAGCCGGACTCCGACGACGTTCGTGACTCCCCGGCGCTCAACGTCGCCGGTCAGATTCAGCTGCAGGGCGCCGCGGTCAACGTGTACGACCCGAAGGCCATGGACAACTCGCGTGCACTGTTCCCCACGCTCGGTTACAGCGCGTCGACGCTCGAAGCGTGCCAGGGTGCCGACGTCGTACTGGTCCTGACGGAGTGGAAAGAGTTCAAGGCGCTGACTCCGGCCGATCTCGACGGTGTGGTTCGGGCGAAAGTCTTGATCGACGGCCGTAACTGCCTCGACCCGCAGCAATGGCGTGACGCAGGCTGGACGTATCGCGGACTCGGGCGGCCATGACCTCATAGTCCTCGAGAATCCGGACCTATGCCGCACGAAAACCAGCACAACTGACGGAAATAATTGGTGTCGTTCGGACGGATGATCCATTTACGGTTCGGTTTGGATACTGTCGGACATACCCGGCACAATGAACGTCAGCCGGTGCTAGATCGGCAAAAGGATTGTTTTCGAATAGCGGGCCACGGCCCCTGTTCGTAACAGTCAGAGTTTCAAAGTTTCCATTGCGTTAAGAACCGCGACAGAGACGTCGCGGTTGCGTGCTGCTCACAGGAGAATCGCTGTAGCGCAGTGACATTCGACGAAGTCACACTAGTCGACGTCATCTGTAACGCGGCAGCCGTCCACGGCGATGGTTGGTCTGGTCGGAATTTTTGTCAATTGCATCCACGCGCGTCTACGTGGGTGTGATAAACCGGGTGTGGTTACGTGATCATTCTGTGATGTGACCCACTAGGAGAGCTTTAAACACTACTGCGTGGGAAGATTTTCAAGGCTCAGCGAAGCGCAGCAGTACGAGGACCGGTTTCTTCACGTCAGTGCAGATGTGAGTGGAGAAGGTTCGTCAATGAACCTAAAGGACCGTCGGCCGCAAGCTGTCGGAGCATCGTAAGGAGGGGGAGTCCGTGGCAACACTGGATTCGGTGCAACAGACTCCAAGGGGAGTTACTCCGGCTAAGCAGGCCTGGCGCGTTCGGCGCCTCACGTCGCGTCGTGTGTGGGAGCACCAGTACGTCGACAGGCTTCGGGTCACGGACGTTCTGGTCGTCGTCGCTTCGATCGCGCTCGCGCAGATCATGCGCTTCGGCGAGGCGCAGACGGATCAGCCCAAGGCGTTCTTCGCGTACACGGGAGTGTCCGTCGCGTTCGCAGCTCTGTGGATCGCGTTCCTCGCGATCTTCCGCACTCGTTCACCACGCGTCATCGGCAACGGCGCGGAGGAGTACCGCCGCATCGTCTCGGCGACGTTCCGGTTGTTCGGCGTCGTCGCAATCTTGTCGCTTCTGTTCAAGGTCGACATCGCGCGGCTGTATCTGGCGATCGCTCTGCCCGTCGGCCTCCTCAGCTTGCTGCTGAGTCGATGGTTGTGGCGCAAGAGCGTCGCGGGCAAGCGCGGTAAGGGTCAGTACCAGACCTCTGTTCTCATCGTCGGTAGCCGTAAGGCAGCTGTCGCGATGGCCAAGCAGTTCGAGAAGTCGCCGTCGTCCGGTTACAGCGTGGTCGGCATGTGCCTCCCGGGCTACGAGATGGAGCGCGACGGTTTGATCGTCGACGGTCACGAGATCCCGGTTCTGGGCGACGAGCACACAGTCACCGACGCCATCGAGGCGTCCGGTGCCGACACGGTGGCCGTCACCGCGACCGAGCACCTGGGCCACAAGGGCATTCGCAAGATGGTGTGGGACCTGGAGAAGAAGAACGTCGATCTGGTCGTGGCACCGGGTGTGGTCGACGTGGCCGGCCCGCGTCTGGTGATGCGTCCCGTTGCCGGCTTCCCGTTGATTCACGTGGAGAAGCCGCAGTACAACGGTGCGACGCGTTTCAGCAAGACGGCGTTCGACATGGTGTTCGCCTCGATGGTTCTGTTGCTCATCGCTCCGCTGCTGCTCGTGGTTGCGGCTGCGGTGAAGCTGACGAGCAAGGGGCCGGTGTTCTACAAGTCGGAGCGCATGGGCATCGACGGTAAGCCGTTCCCGATGATCAAGTTCCGCAGCATGGTTCAGGACGCCGACAAGCATGTCGATGCTCTGCTCGCTCAGAACGAGAGCGAGGGCGGTGTGCTGTTCAAGATGCGTGAGGATCCGCGCGTCACGAAGGTCGGCAAGTTCATGCGCCGCTTCAGCATCGACGAGTTGCCGCAGTTCCTCAACGTCCTGCGCCGCGAGATGAGCGTCGTCGGTCCACGGCCGCCGTTGCGTCGCGAGGTTGAGACCTACGACGGAGATGTACGACGCCGTCTCCTGGTCAAGCCCGGCATCACAGGACTCTGGCAGGTCAGTGGTCGTAGCGACCTGTCGTGGGAAGAGACTGTGCGCCTGGATCTCTCGTACGTGGAGAACTGGTCGATGGTCGGAGACCTGCTGATCATCGCGAAGACGGTCAAGGCCGTCGCGGGGAGCGACGGGGCGTATTAGCATCAGGAATTCAATCTAGAGTGCAACAGTTTCATGCTGTGTTACGCGCTGTACGGCCTGGCAACCCATTCGTGTAGTAGTAGATTCAAGTGGCTGCTCCGGGAGAGCCTATGGAACGAACACTCTCATCTAGCTAAAGTAATATCGGAAGGTACTCCGTTGAACCACACACCGGCCTCCCTCGCTGAGATTATTCGGCCAGATAGCAGAGGTCTTTGGGTGGCCTCTACTGGCGGCCATCTGGAACAGCTTGTCCGAATTTCCAATCAAAATGAACACCGAAAAGATTCGACCTGGGTGACCTTTGACAATCAGCAGTCCCGAGGGCTTCTAAATGACCGGCCAACTGTCCACGTAGACTATGTTCGCCCTCGGGATGTTATTCGCGCGATCAAAGCTGCATTGACTGTAGTGCCATTGCTGAAGTCGCAGAAGTTCGACTTCTGTATAAGTACCGGTGCAGCGATTGCAGCTTTTATATTGCCTTTGGCTCGATTGTTTGGTGTCAGATCCATTTACATTGAGAGCGTCAGTCGGACGGCGGGCCCATCTTTGACAGGCAGATTGATGGCGCGCACTCCTGGAGTTGAAACATTCACCCAACATTCTCATTGGAATCTGCCGAGGTGGACTTACGCCGGAACACTGCTCGACAACTGGGAAATTGCGGAATCCAAATCATATAATGGCCCATTAAAGATATTCGTTACACTCGGCACAATCAAACCTTATAGGTTCGACAGGGCAGTGAACGCAATTCTAAAAATTGTCGATAACCGCGACCAGATAACTTGGCAAGTGGGCCAGACGGACCGGGACGATTTGCCGGGAGAAGTTTTTCTTGAACTAGACTCGACTCATATGGCGAAATACATTGCTGAAGCTGACGTGGTTGTGACTCATGCTGGCGTTGGATCCATTCTCAACATCCTCGACGCCGGTTCAGCGCCCGTTCTCGCAATTCGCACAAAGGAACACAACGAACATATCGACGATCACCAAATTCAGATCGCCGAGACAATGCGAACAAGGAACCTTGCGTTAGTATTGGATCTCGATATTCCTGATCGCAAGACGTTGCTGAGCGCTGGGAATCGTCGCGTGAAATTGAGGACCAGGACATCATGAAAAGTATCAACCAAACGGGTCTTTTCATCAGCTGGATAGGTTACCACGGCCGCAGCGACGCAGTTGCGACGATGATGAACTACACTCCTGTCTTCGTCGAGCCAACTCAAAAAAATGTACTTTTCAAGTACGCAATTTCCTGTTACCGGACCGTCGGAATACTACGCGCGAACTCGCCACGCGTGGTGGCATTGATGCTGCCCCCCATTCCTCTGCTACTGATCGTAAGACTGTATGGCTGGTTTCGGCCCGTTGTTATCATTGCAGACCTTCATACAGGAGTATTTCTGAATCCTAAATGGAGATGGGCATTGCCGGCGACCTTTAAACTGCTTAAGAAATCCGACATTGCACTTGTCACGAACGCAGAGCTGAAACAATGGTGCGAGCGGGCGGGTGTCGCGGGTTTCGCACTCCACGACCCTCTTCCGTCCGCGCCACAGGAAATATTTGGAACCAAAAAGCGCAACACAGTTGTAGTTCCTTTGAGTTATGCAAACGACGAACCGGTCTTAGAAATCCTTAAAGCAGCCTCTCTTACTCCATCGCTTACATGGTATTTCACTGGACGGGCGCCGACATCTGTCGCAGCCGCGGCACCGGCCAATGTGATCTTCACCGGCTTCCTCGAACAACGGGACTACGAAACACTGATTTACGAAAGCAGCGTAATTGTGGCGTTGACAGTGCGACCTCACACAATGCAAAGAGCGGCCTATGAAGCGCTGGCGAGTGGTACTGCGATCGTCACCAGCGACTTTCCTGAACTGCGAGAATATTTTGGCACCTGCGCAAATTACACTGCAGCGCAATCTGATTCGATCGCAGACGCAGTTGTTGAAGCTCAAACTGGCCAGGACGCAGCGCTAAAGCAACTCTCCGGTTTGGCGCAGGACAAGCGCGCAGAGACGACCGAAGCAATCGAGACGCTATTGAAGATTATCGACAGCAGGCTGGACGGCGCTAATGTCTAGCCTAGAAGTTACCTCTGTTTCGTGTAAGCAGCCTGTGCATACTGAGCCTAAGGGTGATCGACTCACTGCGCGCGAACGCATCGTCTGGATCGCAGTAGCGAGCGCTTCCCTGCCGTCGATCTTCGAGACCGAGTGGAAACTGGAGATTCCACTCGGTTCTGTCTATCTGGCGGATCTACTTTTGATAGTCGCTATCCTTCAGTCATTGGCTCACGTTCGCCGTACGCCGGGAAGCGCTGTCTTCTACTACTGCGCGGTGTTTGCCATCACCGTTGGAGCAATCTCCGAAGCAACCATACCTTGGATCGTCCGCGACTCCAGGCCTTTCTTTTATATGATTGCCGGCCTTGTCATCGGTGCGTTCGCAGTGCAGAATCCTCGATCGATCCGTTTCGGTGTCCGGTGCCTAGTTTTTGTAGTAGTAGCGACTACGGTACTGGCCGTCATCAGCCAGTTCAGCGAGATGAACGTGGTTGGCACCGAACGCGGCGCAACGAATGCAATCTACTACAACGGGGAAGCGCGCAACCTCTCCGCTAAGCGGATTCAGACTGAACCTGTTCCGTTGGCTTTGTTCTTGCTGTGCTGTTCCGTGGCTGCCTGGGTGATGAAGTTCGACTTGTCAGGTTTTCTCGGGAAAACTTGGTTCCGAATAGGGCTGTTGTCGGCAGTTATCCTCACAGTAGTTGCATATTCTCGTAATTCGGTTGTAGGCCTCGCTGCTGCGATATTTCTAGCTGCGATAATTCCAGCTGCTCTATCGCGCGCAGAGCGCCTAATGCGGCTGTTAGTCTTGATCGCCGCCGCCGCAGTTTTTGTCGGAATACCGATCTGGATCGGCTATCAGTTTGGGTACTTTGGTAATGTCATTGATTCTTTCTCCGCTCGAGTTATTGCTGGAATAGCGCCTGATGTTATCGGAACCGACCCGTCTGTGGGATGGAGGTTCACCGAGATGAATGCTGCGGCGCAGT
Source organism: Rhodococcoides kyotonense (assembly GCF_900188125.1). Lineage (GTDB taxonomy): Bacteria > Actinomycetota > Actinomycetes > Mycobacteriales > Mycobacteriaceae > Rhodococcoides > Rhodococcoides kyotonense. The sequence continues at coordinate 71,647 of NZ_FZOW01000017.1, forward strand.
TCGTACTACAACACCCAATTGGCGGCAGCGGATTCGGTGGCTACTACCGGGACCGAGTGGCGGGGGAACCGTTTCGCGGAGACCAGGGACGTCTGTACCTCCATAATTACTACATGCTTCTGTTTGTAAAATTCGGAGTTCTGGCTGGAAGTGCAGTGCTCACTGCGATTATCGCGTCGGTTGTGCGATTGATCCGTAGCGGGAGCACCGGCCTCGGAGCCTCGAATGCATGGTCAGTATTAGCGTGTGGATTCTTCGCTCTACTGGTTGTTAGTTCCGTGGCGCCAGTGATGTTCTCGCGTAGCTTTGCTGTTTTAGGGGGCGTGATAGTCGGAGTTGGGCTCCTGAGCACCGGAGTGCAGCGTCGGTATGAGGCGGTGTGCAAATTATGATGGGCTACCCAGGCCAGTCTCGACGTTCGTCGACCTATTTACCGGGTGGCAACCTGAAGCATTCAGCTGAAGGCGGCACAGGTACCTCGACACTTAATTGGCGCTATCTCGGCGCATGCTTCTTCCTGGTGAGCGTAAGCCTTACCGTTGCGGCGATGCTGATGCACAACGGAGTGCGATATCACGACGAACGTGTGTATCTAGAACTGGCTGAGAGCGTCACGAGAGGGACTTATCAGCTGGGAGGGAACGAGACCGCTTACAGACCGCCAGCATGGCCAATCATGCTCGCAATCCCGGTAGCGACTGGAACAAACTGGATAGTCTTCGGACTCCCGTTGGCACTCCTAATCGCAGCAGCGATTGCTGCCGGCGTGATTGCTGCGCGGATTGCGGGAACTCTCGCCGGCATAATTGGTTGCGTTGCTGTCGGATTTTATCCACTGAGTCTATACACGGCGACGACTCTCTACCCTCAAACGCTGGCGTTGACGAGTCTACTCATGATGTGGTTGGTAGTCGTTTCTTGGGAGACAGACGTTTCTCATTTTCATCGTAAGATTTACGCCCTGGCTGTGGGGATTTTTGGCGCTGTAATGTCGCTTGCAGTTCCGACGCTCGCACCTACAGCCTCTGCAGTTGTTCTGCTTGCGATGGTGACAGCGCGACGTTCCACACTGCGGTTAGGCCGTACCTTCATCGCCGTTGGTTTCGTCGTTCCGTTCGCAGCCTGGGTTCTTCGCAATATGGTCGAACTGGGTCATTTTATACCTCTTAGTACCTCGTCCGGAATCAATCTACTGTATGGAAACCATCCCAATGCAACCGCCTCCAGTGGTGTCGACGTAGACATTAATGAGCAGCGGGACTACGTTCGTGCGTCGGGCTTGAACGAGTATGATCGTGATAAATTCTTCCGTCAGGAAGCGATCCGTTGGATAAAAGAGAATCCGGCCGAATCGGTCAGACTATACTTTGGAAAGCTATTGAACTATTTCTCGCCGCTGAGTGAACCTGCAACTGGCGGGACGCACCTACCAGCAACAATTGGTGTAGCTGTAACACTCGTCTGCGGTATATTATTACTTTTGTCTTTGTTTAGGCTACTGTGGCGGGGACGCGTACCGTTATTGCGGTCTGAACTTTGGATGCTGGCAATTTTCTTCGTCAACGCGCCGTTTATGGCAGTTTTCTTCACTCGAGCACGTTTTCGACAGCCTCTCGATTCCATCCTGTTGGTAGAGTCTGCCATAGCCCTGGGTGTTATTTTGTGTTGGCTTGTCCAAACTAGAAGGAAGGCGGCATGAGGAATCTGGTGCTGAGGGCTAAAGGCACAAGACTTTCTCGCACATTGGTGAATACCGTCTCCAGCCCTGCTGGCTTGCTCGTCGGGCGCGTCGTTGCGTCTGGGACCGCAGTTATTACCTCTCCTATAATAGCCCGAGCAATTGGTGCAGACGGCAGAGGTTTAGTCGCCGCATCGATGACAGTTCTAACTGTTCTTCCAATAGCATTGGCACTTGGCTTGCCGTGGGCGGTCCGAAGGCGATGTGCGGTCGACCCGGCAAACCGCATGCCGGTGATGAGGACTTCATTCATTCTGAGTCTGGTGTCCGTGATTCCTGCAGGCGCAATGGGATTGGCTTTAACCCACTCGATTCTCGCCTCACTGCCACCGGCCGGGAAAGTCTGGCTGATGGTAGGCCTATTACTGACACCCCTTATCGTGAGCCGAAATTGTTTATACAGTGTCCTCGTGATTGAGGATCGGTTTCGTGCGCTATTCTTCGCTACAGTGAGTCAACCGATAGCAAACTTAACGGTGTTAACATTGCTATATTTGTCAGGTGCACTAACCGTCGCCAGTGCAATCGCGTCGACTTCAGTCTCTGTTTTGGTTTCATTTTTGATTACATCCAGGCTCAACGATATTCGGTTGCGAGGTCCTAAAGTTCCAGTTGGTGGGCTTCTCCGCGAAGCAATAAAATCGGCAGGTGCGCAGATTTCGGAGATTGCTTCGTATCGCCTGAACCAACTCATTTTGTTGCCAATAATTGGAAGTGCGGCACTTGGCAACTATGCAGTAGCCCTCAATATCGCACTTGCGCCGGTGCCGGTAGGTCAGGCGTTGGGCACGGCAACTTTTAAGAAGTCTGCAACTTTAGACACCGAGGGCAGGAAGGCTATTGTTCAGGAGTCGCTGCGCGCAGCTGTGTCAACTGGGTTCTTGTTAATGTCTATTATTGCCATTCTCGCACCGTGGGTAATTCCTTTCGTGTTTGGTAGCCAGTTTGAGCGATCCGTTCCAGTGACGTTGATTTTATGTATAGGCGCGCTGTTTGTTATTGCCAACTATACGCTGACGTCAAACATGATTGCCCAGGATCGGTCACATCGAGCAAGCATCGCGCAGTATGCGGGGTTTTCACTAGGACTAGTGGCGACCGTATCCCTCGGACACTTTTTTGGCTTAATTGGCGCGACAGTTGGTTCTGTTCTTGGCTTCGTGACTACCTCGGTCACGGCCACACTTCTGCTAAAGGTCCCGCTGCGGGCTTGGATTCCTACATTCGCTGGTGTTAAATGCGCTGGCGCTCTACTCAGAGGTAAGACCATGCAAAACAGATCCTCTTTTTCGGAAGGATAAGGCAATTTCCAAGCTGACACTGGGCGCTTACGAGCGCTTTAACTACGGCGATCTTCTATTCCCGATAATGTTGGACGAGAGTGTGCGAAGATCGCCAAGTGTGACCGGAAGTGACTCTTTGGTCCATTGCACGGTCGCCGGTGGCGATATGCGTTCGGCTGGGGGTGTTGCGACCTCGAAGATTCAGTCAGTCACCGGTGGTGGTCAGCATGCCGTCATCGTGGGTGGTGGAGAAGTTGTTGGCGCTGGCTGGTTTAGTATGTGGGCGAGTATGCAGTCAGAACGTAGTGACAGCATCATCCGGTTTGGAAGAAAGGTTGTGCCGAGAGGTCCACGAGAGTGGTTCGGGCGGCTCGCTCTCGGAGGGCAGTGGCAATATCCATTCGTTCCGCAGCATCCTACGATTCGAGCTCTCGGGTTTAACGCGGTCGGCGCTGCGCATTCAGCGATTCTTCCAAGCGCTTGTCAACGCGAACTCTGGGGTGTAGTCGCGACATCAAATTCTGCTACCGTACGCGACGTGAGGTCGGCCGAACTTGCGTCTCAGTTCGGTCTCGAGTTGCCGGTTGTACCGGATTCAGCGGCTGCGTTATTCGAAACTCGGCGATTCGCTGACTATAGATCGTTGACCCCGGCGGGGGGTTCTGTTCAAAGCAGCGGTGTCGTTGTGCAAATGTCTCGTGCCTGGGCAAATGGTTGCACCAAGGAAACTATCGACGCATTGAGTCGCATTGGGACAGAGGCGGACGGGCTTACTTTGCTTGCAGTTGGTATGGCGGGTGCGCATTCCGATCAGGTCGGATTGGGCGCGATTGCCTCTCAGCTTAAGTGCCCCACTACTCTGTTGGTTCCGCAAACCATCGATGAGATTGTCGAGACGATCGCGCGATCATCGCTGATTATTGCATCGAGCTTGCATGTGAATATTACAGCTATGGCGGCAGGTATTAAGCAAGTACCACTTGGTGGAGTTAAGAAGTTGGCTGCGTATATGGAGACCTGGGGGTTCGAATACGAACGTCCGGTGGCTGGATGGGGGATTGTGGAGTCAGCGGGCGTGGCCACTGATCAAGAGTCGGTGTCCGCGCGTGTTTCCCGCGCTCAGAAGTTAGCCGCACTGGCAAAAGAAGCTACAGACTTGGTCGTCCGGAGCACATTTGATGACTGTGCAACATGGAACTCCAACTAGGGAGGTGGGTGTCGGTGTCTATACATATCGTCATTGTTAATTATTTCTCAAGCGATTACGTTTTCAGGCTGTTGGATAGCATTGATCGATCATCTTTTGGATCGATCTGCATTGTTGATAATTCGGTGGCTAGCCATGAGTATGATGCCCTGGTTGCTGCTTCTGCAGGCTTAGACGCTCAATTAGTCTCTACTTCGGAAAACCTTGGATTCGGTCCGGCAGTTAATCTTGGAATAAGTAGCATTGTAGTTCTTCACTCAGACTACATATGGATTCTCAACCCTGACACGCTGCCAGCACCTGGTTCCGCGGCCAAACTTGTGTCGTCTATGAAGTCTCAGGGGGCGGATCTGGGTTCACCGCTAGTTACAACTGGCATCGACGGAAGCGATGTCTGGTTTGGGGGTGGTGAATTCGATTTCGCACGCGGAAGAACACAACATTTCTCAGGCCGGGCGCCTGGCGTCTTTGAGGTCAACTTTTTGACGGGTGCGGCCCTCATGGTCTCGGGAAAGGCGTGGGCATCACTGGGTGGGTTTCGTGACGACCTTTTTATGTATTGGGAAGACGCTGATCTGTCGCTCCGAGCGGCAAAGGAAGGATATAAGTTGATCGTAGAACCGTCGGCAGTCGTTTGGCACGCCGTCGGTGCGACGTCAAGTGAAGACGGCAGGAGTGAGCTTTTTTATTACTATATGCAGCGAAATCGGATTGTGGTCCTAGCTGAGCAATTTGGTTTATCTTATTGTATGCACCCGCGTCGAATTCTTGAATCGGTGATTATGGCTGGCAGAGCCGTACGGGAGCGGCGACGTAAACTAGCGAAGCTAGTAGCCGCAGTTCGCGGTCACTTAGCTGGTGTCAGTGGTGCCTTGAGGTAATGTCTTAAATGTTGTGTCCGGGTTAGCACCGCTAAGGAGTGAAGGTTGAGTTCGCACGTGCATTTTCGTCGACATTTGAGTCGAGCTGTCAGGGATGTCGTCAGGAACCGACTTTTCGCATCGGTAGTTATCCCTGCTCCTGTGAGGTGGCGTCTTTATCGAATTATTGGGCTGTCGTTTAAGAAGAGCTTTATCGCGCCTGGCCTTTTTGTTGGTGGCTCAGGGCTTGTCGTCAACGAGGGCGTAATTCTAAATTATAACTGCTTTATCGACGCTACGGGAGAAGTTAAACTTGGAAGTAATGTTGCAATTGGTCCAGGATCTACAATCTTGACAGTTACCCATCACATCGGTCCTGCGGCAAAGCGGCGAGGTCTGGAGCAGTTGGTATTGCCGGTTAAGATCGGCGACGGATGTTGGATCGGTGCCAACGCCACAATTCTTCCAGGCGTGAAGATCGGTGAGTCCTCTGTCATTGCCGCAGGTAGTGTTGTGACTTCCGACTGTAAGGCTAACTCCGTGTACGGGGGCGTTCCGGCTAAGTTTTTGAAGTCGATCGAATCATAGATGTTATCGCAGGTGCTGGATTAGAACGTTGTTCCATGGTATTTTCAGTTCATTCTGGGGCAGGGTAATGATTTGTATTCGGTCCCGTGTGTGGGTGTTGGGTGTGCTCGCGATTGGGTCCGTATTTGTGAATAGGTTGCGACCTTAGGTAAGTCGGCGTCTGAACGTACTCAGATCCTTTCAATTATTGTTGGGGAAGGTGATGTTGCAGCGGGATGCGACGGGTCTTGTACGCCCCAAAGAGTCACCAATGCCCGTTCGATCGATTCGCAATGAAGGAAATCGGCGGACGGCACCGCCGGGTCGGAGGGTTACGGGTACGGTTAAGGTCGGGACGAATACTCATCGAATAGTATTGGGAAACCGGTCGAGTGTGGCAAATCGGGGCTAGGTCCCGCCGGCGTTGCTGCTATGTAGCCGTCGCTTTTCCCTCATCTAGAACGTGTGCTTGGGTCCGGGCAACAGGATGTTCGCGGCCAGGCAAGGACGGATATCATCTTGAGTAGTATGCCGAGGGCAGCTCATCCCCCGCGACTGCGCATGTTTGACCGTAATCCGAACACAGGTATCGACGAAGCTTTACGGATTTCCGATGGAGGCTTTGGTTTGTTCGGGCCTGTTGGTTGGGGTCGTGGCGTGTCCCCGCCCCAGGGGCGGCGGACTGGAGGTGCCAAACAGTCTGATCAACCGATATCGAAACCTTTTCCGAATCGCGGAATCGTAGTCTCCTGGTATCAGCGGGACGGTAGCGAGAAATCAGCTAATGCGAGAGCCGTCTTGAATATTGCGGCTCTAAAGAGTTAAAACAGACTGCAATCAATGCTATTTCAACCGTAGCGCGACGACGTGCATCTTTGTACTCTTACCTGCATCATCCGCATCACGCTTGGACGGAGCAGTGGTGAAAAAGGCATTGATTACGGGGATCACAGGCCAAGACGGGACATACCTAGCCGAGCTTCTGCTCGCCAAAGGGTACGAAGTCCATGGGTTGATACGACGCGCATCGACGTTCAACACCGCGCGCGTCGACCATCTGTACGTCGACCCACACGTACCCGACGCGAAACTCTTTCTGCACTACGGGGATCTGAGTGACGGGGCCAGACTCGTCACCCTGATGGCCGACATCCGGCCCGACGAGGTCTACAACCTCGCCGCACAATCCCACGTACGCGTCAGCTTCGACGAGCCGGAACACACCGGAGACACCACCGGTGTCGGATCGATCCGGCTCCTCGAAGCAGTACGGCTGACCGGCGTCCAATGCCGGTTCTACCAGGCGTCGAGCTCCGAAATGTTCGGTGCCAGCCCGCCGCCGCAGAACGAGGACACGGCCTTCCATCCCCGCTCGCCGTACGGTGCCGCAAAGCTGTACTCCTACTGGGTCACTCGCAACTACCGCGAGGCCTACGGCATGTTCGCCGTCAACGGCATCCTGTTCAACCACGAATCCCCGCGTCGCGGTGAGACGTTCGTGACCAGAAAGATCACTCGCGCGGTCGCCCGGATCAAAGCCGGCCTCGAAGACCACCTCTACATGGGAAACCTCGACGCAGTCCGCGACTGGGGATACGCACCTGAATACGTCGAAGGCATGTGGCGCATGCTGCAAACCGACCAACCCAACGACTACGTGCTGGCCACCGGAGGCAGCTACACCGTCAAGGACTTCCTCACCGTCGCCTTCGAGCACGCCGGGCTCGACTGGCAGCAGCACGTCCGCTTCGACGACCGCTACCTGCGACCGAGCGAGGTCGACGCACTCGTCGGGGATCCGAGTAAAGCGGAGACCGACCTCGGATGGAAGGCATCGGTCCACACGCCTGAGCTCGCGCGCATCATGGTCGACGCCGACATCGAAGCACTCGCCTGCGAAGGGCGTCCCTGGATCGACACCCCCTTGCTGAAGGAGTGGGCATGACTGCAACCGTCGACGCGACGTGGGAGGCAACTCTCGACCGTAACGCGCCGTTCTACATCGCCGGGCACAAAGGGCTTGTCGGGTCCGCCATTTGGAGGGCGCTCGACTACCGCGGCTTCACCAATCTGATCGGGCGAAGTTCCGCCGAACTGGATCTGCGTGATCGTGCGGCCGTGTTCGACTTCTTCGCCGAGACCAAGCCCGTCAACCTCGTGCTCGCCGCAGCGAAGGTCGGCGGCATCATGGCCAACAACACGTACCCGGTGGACTTCATCTCCTCCAATCTTCAAGTCCAGGTGAACGTGCTCGATGCAGCGCTCGAGCACCGCGTCGAACGTGTCCTGTTCCTCGGCTCGTCGTGCATCTATCCCAAGCTCGCGCCGCAACCGATCAAAGAGGAATACCTGCTCACGGGCCTCCTCGAACCCACCAACGACGCCTATGCCATCGCCAAGATCGCCGGCATCCTCCAGATTCAATCCGTCCGAAAGCAATACGGGCTGCCCTGGATCTCGGCCATGCCGACCAACCTGTACGGGCCGGGAGACAACTTCTCACCGCAGGGCGCGCACGTACTGCCGGCACTCATCCGTCGGTACGAGCAGGCGCGGCAGGACGGGCTCGACGTCGTGACCAACTGGGGCACCGGATCGCCGATGCGCGAGTTCCTTCACGTCGACGACATGGCCGCCGCGTGCCTGCACTTGCTCGACCACTACGACGGACCTCAGCAGGTCAACGTCGGAACCGGTGAAGACCAGTCCATCAAGGAGATCGCCGAGATGGTCGCCGAGGAGGTCGGCTACCTCGGGCGGATCGAATGGGACACAACCAAACCCGACGGCACACCACGCAAACTGCTCGACGTCTCCACGCTTATGGCCACCGGGTGGCGCCCGAACGTCACGCTGCGCGACGGGATCGCGTCGACGGTGAAGTGGTATCGCGAGAACATCGACACCATCCGCGAGTAGCGCCCCTGCGAGTCACGTCATCCTTGATACGCGTCGTGACCGTTACGCTGTGCCGATGATGCGTCGGATCCGAAAAGTCATCGCCGGCGAACTCGGCCCAGTGGGGCGGGATCTCGTGCTCAACCGCATCCTCGCGAGCGTTGCCGTGCCGCGCAGGCTCCGAACTGCCCTGCTGCGCAGGCTCGGTCACGACATACACCAGACTGCGCAGATCAACCCCGGACTGTTTCTCGGCGCGTGGACCGGTTTGACGCTGAAAGCAGGAGCCTTCGTCAACTACGGCTGCTTCCTCGATCTCGGCGCACCCATCACCATCGGCGTCAACTCCGGAATCGGTTACGAGACAATGCTTGTAACGTGCGGTCACAGTATCGGCCCGGAACACAGGCGAATCGGAGACGCGGTCGATGCGCCAATCGTCATCGGCGACGGCTGCTGGGTCGGCGCACGAGTGACGATCCTTCCCGGCGTCACGATCGGCGACGGCTGCGTCGTCGCATCGGGCAGCGTCGTCACCGAAGACTGCCTTCCCAACAGCCTGTACGCAGGAGTGCCTGCACGATTCAAACGCCGACTGGACTCGTAATATCGGACATTCCAATCCGAATGCCCGTAAGTGGGTCCATTGATTGTCGCACTACTGGATAAACCGTGAAACAAGCTGAACGGCAGCGGAATACCGGTCACCTATCAGTTCCGATTGCTGCTTTGTATGAGCTGCGCACCAGGCACTTTCACGCTACGCTCGCCCGATATCGCAGGTAATGCGCATGCACTTTTCGGGGCGGAGTGGGGTGAGCGATTGACCGTTGCATACGGCGGGCACCACGCTGAATCCTTCCCGGAAGGTCGCGCAGCGGGTACCGACCTCGACGTACTCCGAATGCCCGAACGCGCCGGATTGTTCGCGCTCGGAGCCACCTCGGCTCTGCCCCTGATGAACTTCACCGTCACCGGATTCTCTTTTGTCTGTGCTGCGGTCGCGGTCGCCTATTTCATGCCGACGAACCGTCGTCGTACTGGGTTGCCGTTGTTGTTCGCCGGGTTGGGCACGGCCGCGTACCTGCTGTCGGCGTGGACCAACGACACAGGCGTGTTCGCACCCAACGTGGTGGCATTCGCAGCGTTCGCGCTGTACTTCTGCGGAATTACCGTGCTGGCCCGCGATATTCAGCGCATCGCCACCGTAATGGTGGGCATCGCCTTCGGGTCTACCGTGTTCTTCGTCCTCATCGGCACGATGCTGACGGCCACGGGAATGCTCGTCGACCTCTGGAAGTACGGGATAGCACCGGCAGCAACGGTATTCGTGCTGTACCTGGCCGCGGCACGGTCGACCAGATGGACCGTCGTCACCCTTCTTCTCGTTGCTCTCGGAGGCGCCAGCCTCGTCCTGAACTTCCGATCCCACGCACTGGTGTGCTTCGGCGTCGCACTGCTGTTGGTTCTGTCGCACTACCGGGGCGGCAGGCTGTCGGTTAGGGCGCGGGTAGCCGTCGTCGCGATGTTCGGTGTCGTCTTCTCGTGGGCGCTCGAGTACGCCGCACGCGAGGGCATGCTCGGGCAGGCGCTACGCGACAAAGTGTTGATGCAGTCCAACGGCAACGTCCCGATGCTGCTCGCCGGCCGCACGGAACCGCCTCTGTCGATCACGGCCATCGTCGAGCGCCCTTGGCTGGGTTGGGGAGACGCCGATAACATCTCCCACGCCGTCTACACCCAGGCGCAGCACGCGGCCATGAACCTCGGCTTCGAGCGCTCCTTCCCGTTCGAGTACGCATGGAAGCTGCCCAACGGTTCGATATCGCTACACTCCATCCTTCTCGGCTCCTGGGCCGAAGCCGGCATCGTCGCCGTGCTGCTTCCCCTGTGGTTGTTGTGGGCGTGCTACCGGCTGGTGTTCGCCTCCGAAGTCGCGGGCCCGTGGACGCCGCTGCTGATGTACCTCGGACTGCAGGGGGCGTGGGACATCATGTTCTCGCCGTGGTCGTACAACCTCCCGGCCGTGTTCGCCGTCCTCGCCTGCAGCTGCGTCGCCCTGCGATCTGTGGGGCCGACGCGTACCGAGGGGACACCATGACGAATCCGACTGTCAGCGTCGTCATCCCGACCATCGGACGCGCGAGTCTGCGCACTGCCGTCGAATCGGCTCTCGCTCAATCGGTGCCGGTGCTCGAGGTCATCGTCGTCGCCGACACCGCAGGGCCCCTCGACCTTCCCGACGATCGCCGCATCCGCGTCCTCCGCACAGGACCCGCGTCGGGCAGCAGTACTGCCAGGCAGAGGGGCGTCGAACTCTCCACCGGAGAGGTGATCGCGCTACTCGACGACGACGACCTCTGGCACCCCTTCAAACTCGAACGCCAGCTCGCGGAGGTGGCGGACATCGAGGGTGACCACTGGGTCGTCACGTGCAAGTGCGCCGTCCGAGAAGCCGGGAAACGCGAACGGATCTGGCCGAAGTACACCATCGGCGAACACCAATCGGTGGCCGAATACCTCTTCCGGCTGGGCAATCTGACGATGGGCGGAGGGATGTTGCAGAGCAGTACTCTGTGCTTCCCACGGACGCTGGCACTCGAGTTGCCGCTGAACTTCGCGCCCGATTCCATCCACGACGAGCCGGGCTGGCTCATCGCCCTCCAGAACCGCTTGCCGGATTTGACGTTTCGTCATGTGCCCGACTGCTTCTCGATCTACAACATCAGCGACAACTCCGTATCTCGGCGCAGCACAGACGTATCCGAGAAGTACATCGAGTGGGGTCGGGAGAATCTGCGGGAGGCCAGCACCCGGGTGCGCGGCGACTACTTCCTGTCCAGCGCCGTCACCGCCGCCGCGTCGGCGAGATCGCTTGCCAGCATCCGGCGGGCAGTGACCGCCGGTTTCGCCGAGGGGCAGCCGGGTCTGGGTGCAATGGCCTATGCCGCAGCCAAATTCGGAACAACCGCGGTACGACGCGCAGGCCGTGGGGGTGGCGCGTGACCGAACCGACGTTGAGCGTCGTCACCATCAGCTACCGGGACCCGATCGGCCTGGCCCGCACACTGCAGAGCGTCGCCGAGCAGACATATCCCTCGATCGAGCACATCGTGATCGACGGCGGCAGCGGCGACGACGTCGTCGAGATGCTCACCGAGGCATCGCCGTCGTACTGGCATTCGCGTCCCGACGGCGGACGCTACGACGCGATGAACCAAGGCATTGCACGGGCGAGCGGTGACGTGGTCTGGCTGATGCACTCCGGTGACTGCTTCGCAGATGCGGACTCGGCGGGCATCGGCGTTCGCGGGTTGGGATCCGGCATCCGGGACCGGTGGGGGTATGGGCAGGTCCGTATCGTCGGCGACCCGTCTCGTGACGGAAAGGTATGGGGCTACAGCCCGTTCGACATGGACGGATTCGCCCTCGGAGTCCGCCCGATTCCCCATCAGGCTGCGTTGTTCGGCGTCGACCTGCTCGGTCGGCTCGGGGAGTACGACACCGACTTCGGACTCGCGGCCGACCACCTCTTCATGCTGAGAGCTGCCACCGTCGAGCAGCCGCTTGTCATCGATCACGTGCTGTGTGATTTCGACGCGTCCGGTGCGGGCAGCACGCGGCCGCAACGCGAGCACTTCGCCGATGTCCGGCGTGCCTGGGACGTCGCCGAGTATTACCCGCTCGGGCGGCGCTCACGGGCCGTCGCGTACTCACGCGTGCTGCAGGCGTCGGCCAAGGCGAAGCACCTCGTCCGCACACGACTCTTCAGGGGCGTACACGCATGACCGGCAGACACCGCAAGCCCGAGGAGGACCAGCCGGGTCTGGACGCCACCGAGCGCCGAGCCGTCGTGCTCAGCACGGTGTTCCGCATCGCGGGAACGCCCATCGTCGCGGTAGCGGGTCTGATCAGCGCGGGGTTGGTGATTCGGGCGACCGGGCCGTCGACGTACGGGGTCGTGGCGCTCGTCGCGACCGTCGGGCTGCTGCTTCCGTTCGCCGATCTCGGCATCGGCGCCGTCGTCACCAGCGCCGCGTCACGGTCCCGCGATCCGGCGACGGACCCGTACGCTCTCGCCGTCATCCGGCGCTCGTACCGGGTTCTCAGCGCAGTGGCGGGTGTCGTTGCCGTCGTGGCGATCTCGATCATGATGTTCGACGGCTGGGGCACCCTCATCGGCAGCAGGACGGGCCCCGACGACAGGGTGGTCATCACACTTGCCGTCATCCTGTTCGGGCTCACCATCCCCGCGGGCCTGGGGCTGCGCATCCTCATCGGTGTCGACCGAGCGCCGTTGGTCGTGCTGGTGATGGTCAGCAATTCGCTGTTCGCGCTCGTCTTGACGGCCTTGATGTATTTCTCTGGTGTGCAGGGCATTTGGTATGTGTTACCACCGCTTGCCGGAGCGTTGCTCGGCAACCTGACCGGTACTGTCGTGGCGCTGCGGGTGTCGGGCCTCGGGCTGGCGGTGTTCGATCGTGACCCGCGAGCGGTGTCGACGACGGGATTGCTCGAGGGATCGTTGTGGCTGTTCCTCGTCAGCGTCGGAATCCCGTTCGGACTACAGGTGCAGCGAGTTGTGTTGTCGCACTTGTCCGATCCTCTCGAACTCAGCCGATATGCATTGATGGCGCAGCTGTACGGTCTGTGCTGGTCCGTGTTCTCGATGGCAGCGTTGGCCTTCTGGCCGATCTTCGTCAAACGCCGCGGCGACGTTACCGAGACAGTCCGGCTGTGGCTGGCGTCGACGATGATCTTCGGGCTGCTCGCCGCGATCGCGTCGGTGCCGTTGGTGGTGGTGAGCCCGTGGCTCGCAGATGTATTGTCGGGCGGCACGATCGACGTCAGCAGTACGTTGGCCGCTGCGTTCGCGGTACTGCTGATCGCGCAATGCTTCCACCTGCCGTCGGGCATGCTGCTGACGAAGCCGACCGAAGCGCGTTGGCAGGCTGGGTGTCTCGGGGCGATGGCAGTGGTGACAACTGCGGGAGCGATCTGGGTGGCGCCGGCGCACGGGGCCGCCGGTGTCGTGTTGGTGACGGCAGCTGCCGTGATCGCATGCCAGTTCATCCCGGACATCGCGTGGATTCCGCGGATCGTCGGTCGGCGTGAAGTGGTCGACGTGAAGGCGCCGGTGTTGGTGTGATCGTGAAACTCATTCCGCTGCTTCGGTTGTTGAACCGCGTCGATCAGGGTCTATACATGACGGTGGTGCTGGCTGTGCTTCGTCGTACTGGTCTATCCGTCGTTGGTCGACCACTATGGATCTCGTCGTCGGTGTTTCTGGATCACTCCGGCCCGGGGTCGATCAGCTTCGGGGACCGGTGCGTCGTATCCGATTCGGTCAAGATCCTCACACATGACTTCTCGCTCGACCGCATCGCCGAAGCCAGAGGCGATCTGCCCGCAGACGAGGAGCTGTACCGTCGGGCACCGGTGAGTATCGGTGCACGTGCGTTCATCGGTCTGGGTGTCATCATCATGCCCGGGGTGTCGATCGGCGACGACGCGATCATCGGCGCGGGATCGGTAGTGACGCAGTCCGTTCCGGCGAAGGAAGTGTTCGCGGGCAACCCTGCTCGACGAGTGTGTACGACCGACGACCTCTGGGACAGACGACGGGACGAATTCGACGTACGGAAGCGGAGACGCTGATGCGGGTCACACTGATCGGACTCAACTACAAGCCCGAGGTCACGGGTATCGCGCCGTATACCGCCGACGTCGCCGAGGGTCTCACCGAACGCGGCTACGACGTCCACGTCGTCACCGGATTCCCGCACTACCCGCAATGGGTTGCGGATCCGCGGTACGGCGGGTCGACCATCTCCGAAGTGGTCGACGGCGTGCCCGTCACCAGACATCGACACTACATTCCGGACCGTATGACGGTGCGCCAGCGGACGCATCTCGAGATGTCGTTCGGCAGCAAGGTGGTCAAGAGTCACCTCCCGGCGTCCGACGTGGTGATCTGTGTGTCGCCCGCACTCGTGTCCACCGGCATGGTGTTCGCACGTCTGAAAGCGCAGCTGGTACGGCCTGCGATCGGTGTGTGGGTGCAGGATCTCTACAGTCGTGGCGTCATAGAGACCGGGACCATGCACGGACCGAGTGCCGGTGCGACAACCAATCTCGAATCCGGAATCCTGCGATCCGCCGACGGCGTCGCTGTCATTCACCAGCGGTTCGCGGATCATGCGGTCGGAGAACTCGGCGTGCCGCGCAGCAAGATCAGCGTTATTCCCAACTGGACGCACATGCCGCCGCAGGTGCCGATGGACCGTGACCACGCGCGCGATCTACTCGGCTGGTCCCGCGACGACGTCATCGCCGTGCACGCGGGGAACATGGGACTCAAGCAGGGACTCGAGAACGTGGTCGACGCCGCCAAGCAGTCGGATCGTCTCGGCGGCCCGGTCAAGTTCGTCCTGATGGGCGACGGCAACCAGCGCGAGATCCTCGAAGCGCGGGGACAAGGTGTGGCGTCGTTGACGTTCGTGCGGTCGTTGCCGGAGAAAGAGTTTCGGGCAGCGTTGGCTGCGGCCGACGTGTTGCTCGTCAACGAGCGGCCCGAGATCGCCGAGATGTCTGTGCCGAGCAAGCTGACGTCGTACTTCGGGAGCGGAAGCCCTGTCGTCGCGGCGACCAGTGCGGGCAGCGTGACGGATCAGGAGGTTCGTGCTGCCGGTGCGGGAGTGCGAGTGGATCCGGCCGACCCTGTGGCGTTGGTCCACACCGTCGCGGCGTTGGCTGCGGATTCTGTCAGTTCGCGGATTCTGGCGTCATCAGGTCTGAAATACGTGCAGGAGAACATGTCTCGCGACGTCGCGATCGACAGGTTCGAGACGTGGCTACAGGCGTTGGTCCACACTCATCGGGGGAGGTTCCGTACCGCATCGAACGCAGGCTTGGGGCTGTAGTCGGAGCGGAGGAGGCCGTAGTTGAAGTCGGGAATGTCGCTGCCGGTCAGCGAGTCTCGATAGTCGAACACGAAGACGGGGCCCGCGTAGGGGAGGCTCTGCAGTGTCTTGATTCCGTCGGCGAGGATGGCTGCTTGATTCTCTGAGCTGGGCGCACCGAACTCGGTGAACCAGATCTGTTTGTCTGCGTCGTTGTTGCGTTCCATGACGTGGCGGACTGCATCTATTTGGTGTGTGGAGATGCTTTGGGCGAGGAGGTTCGGAGTGCTGTAGGGGTGCATGGCGATGGCGTCGAACGTGTGGTGTCCGGCGCAGCGATACAGTGCCTCGACGAAGGTCTCCGGTGACAGGTCGTTGGTGGAATCGACTGCGGGTGAGGTGGGTCCGGTGATGACGAGTGCGTTCGGTGCTGCTGCTCTGATGGCCGTTGAGGTTTCGCGGAGGATGGCGCAGTACTGTTCGGGGTTGGCGCTGGGGCCGAAGCTCGCAGCGATGTTCGGCTCGTTCCACACCTCCCACGCGGTGATCCGATCGCGGTAGCGCGACGCTGCGGCAGAGGCGAATTGGGCGAAACGCTGCGGGTTTGTCGGAGCTGGGTGTGCTGTGTGTGCGTAGTCGGGCGGGACGGCCCACGTGGGAGCCCACGTGACGACGCCGAGGATGGGGAGTCCGTTGTCAGTCGCGGCGTCGACCTTCGCGTCGCTGGCGGACCAGTCGATGGTGCCCTCGGTGGGCTCCGACCAGGGGATCACCAGTCGGATGGCGCCGAATCCTGCATCACGTGCGCCGGTGATGTCGCGTCGTACATCGGTGCCGGGCATGTCGACACTGGCCGTATTGATGGCCAGCCGGACGGAATTCCAGACGGAAACGGGGTCCTGCGCGGGTACGGGCGTCGGTTCGGGGGTGCAGGCGGTTACGGTAAGTGCCAGTGCCACAACGACTACCGCGAATCTCACGACTGCAGTATGACGGGTGGACACCGGCGATGCGCGACTCTAGGTTAGGTGCCATGGTGTACACCGCGCGCAAGTCAGTGATGATTCGGCTCGCTCGGGTGTGGGCGCGGCCGCTGTGGTGGGGAGTGTCGTTTTCGGGGAATGCGTTGGTGGTGACGGCCGACGTCGACCGCTGGATCGACTGCTTCGACAACGAGGCTCTCGTTCCGCTCGACACGTATTCGCGATTCGCTTACCTGGCCGGAGCGTTGCCGGAGTTCCGCAATGTGGTGCACTACCGTCTGCGGCCGAGTCCGTCGATCGTGCGCCTGGTGTTGCGGCGGCTGTACCGGCCCGACGGCACCATCATCCTCGAAGCCGACTCCATCGGACCCGGACTGTTTCTGCATCACGGGAACGGCATCATGATCTCGGCGACGTCGATCGGAAGGAACTTCTGGATCAATCAGCACGCGTCGGTGGCGTACACGGCCAAGGGGCGACCCACGATCGGCGACGACGTGACCATCGCAGCAGGAGCCGTCGTCGCCGGTCCGATCGTCGTGGGTGACGGCGTCACCGTCGGCGCGAATGCCGTTGTGACCAAGGATGTGCCGAGCGGATCCGTCATGGTTGCGCCTCACGCTCAGCCGCTGGTTCGGTGACGCGCTCGCTGGCCGGGTTCACCGGCGTCGGATACGACAAGGGTCGATCCGTGTGGGTGCAGGGGCTGTGGATGGTGGTGTCGACGTCGGTGCTCGGTCGGTGGTGGTTCCCGAACTCGTTGCGCATCAGAGTTCTTCGCGTATTCGGCGCGTCGATCGGTCGCGGGGTACTGATTCGTCACGGCGTCAAGATTCACTGGCCGTGGAAGTTGACCGTCGGGAATGATTCGTGGATCGGCGAAGGGGTGTGGATTCTGAACCTCGAACCGGTGACCATCGGCGCTGACGTGTGCATCTCGCAATCGGTTCTCCTGTGCACGGGGAGTCACGACAGACGTTCTCCGACATTCGAATTCGACAACGCGCCTATCGTCGTCGGCGATCGTAGTTGGATTGCTGCACGGGCGACCGTGCTGCGAGGGGTGCGGGTGGGCTCCGATGTCACGATCGGTGCCACTGCATTGGTCGTCAAAGATGTGCCCGACGGTTCGACGGTCCTCGCCCCGTGATGCGCATCCTGCACATCGTCACGTTGATATCCGACGACGGTGCATACGGGGGTCCTGCGCGGGTGGCGTCGAACCAGGCCGATGCGCTGCGGGAGCGGGGGCATGACGTGACGGTGATCGGGGGTGGAGAGTCCTTCCGGGCCTTTCAGGTGATCCCGTTCGCGGGATTTGCGGGGCTCGCGGCACCGGGGATGCTGTGGTGGCTGTTGCGACGGGCCAGGGGATTCGACGTCGTACATGTTCATGTGGCTCGAGATCTGGTGACCTTGCCGGCTTTCGCCGTGTGTCGTGTATTGGGTGTGCGGGTGGTGGCGCAGACGCACGGGATGATCGATCCGAGTTCCAAGTTGCTGTCGCGGCCGTTGGACCTGTTGTTGACGAGGCCCTTGCTGCGGCGTGCGGCGGCGGTGCTGTACCTGACGCCTCGGGAGCGAGTGGATCTCGTGGCGGTGGCAGGGGAGTCGTTGGCGTTGTCGCGGTTGACGAATGGTGTGCCCTCTTCGTCGTGTGAGGGGCCTGGGGATCGGTTGGAGGTGCTGTTTCTTGCCCGGCTGCATCCGCGGAAGCGGGCGGACCTGTTCGTTGCGATGGCGGAAGTGCTGCTGGCCGAGCATGATTCGGTGACGTTTTCTTTGGTCGGGCCCGATGAGGGTGGGTCGTTCGTCCGGGACTGTGGGCCTCGGGTTCGCTGGGAGGGGGCGATTTCGCCGTCGTCGAGTGCGGCGCGGATGGCTGAGGCGTCGGTGTACGTGTTGCCGTCGGAGGACGAGCCGTATCCGATGTCGGTGCTCGAAGCCATGGCCGTCGGGTTGCCCGTGGTCGTGACGGACAGTTGCGGATTGGCCGGGGATGTCTCGCGCCTGGGGTGCGGGGTCGTGGTGCGGGCGGGGGACTTGGAGGAGTTGGTCTCCGCGGTGCGGGGGTTGTTGGAGGATCCGGTCGGGCGCTCGGCCATGTCGGCTCGGGGTCGCTCCGCCGCGCGCGAGGAGTTCGGGATCGAATCAGTGGCCTCGAAGTTGGAGGGGGTGTATCGCCGACGCGGGGTCCCTGGATCAAAGAGAACATGACGACAGTTCTGAGTCGACGCTTGCGTTTGGGCGACGCGGCTCTTGCCTCGGGTTGGGGGCGTTCGGTTGAACCCTAAACCGGGGTTTGGCTGGGTTGTATTGTTGAAACCGACGATCAGACTGTTGACAAGGTATCCTCGGTCACATGAATGCGCTGGTGAGAGCGACGACGACCTACGCAGCCCGCGCGGCTGCGGTCGTCGTCGTGCTCGCCGCTGTTCTGCTGATGCTGTCGATACCGATCGGGCCGAATACGCATGGCCACGCGTCGAACGTCGCGCATGCCTCTGTTTCCCATGAAACACAGTGCGGGCACAGTTGCACCGACCATGTCGGGTCGAACGATTCCTTGGCCGTCCTGACCGACACGAAAAAGGTCGACGACGCGCGCGTCGTGCTGACCGATGCCGCGTCGGACCGGTCCGATGTCGTTCGGACTTGGTCTCCGATCCGGTTGGGCAGAACCCCGACGTTGACCGTCGAACAGCTTTCTGTTTTCCGCATCTGACGGGTGAGCTCTGCCCAAAAACTTTGCCTGCCTCGTGGTCTCGGGTAGGTCTACACCCACTTCTTCCCGCGGTGACGCGGCATTCCCATCAGAGGCACAGATGCGGCAACGATCGCAGAGAGAAACTGTCGCCCGGTTCTACGTCGGACGCGTCCGCGACCGACTCACCGCCCGGCAGACGTCACGAAAAACCACACTCATAGGACTCACCCCGACCGGCCGAGTCGTGACCCTGCGCCCACCACGCGTGTCCGACGCCGACGCATGGCGTCGCATACGGCTACGGGATCAGGCCGCAATAGAGCCGTTCTGGTCGTCGTCGACCCTCGGTTGGACCGACCGGCACACCGAGGCGATCTGGATCCGCGAATGCTTACAGAGTCGCCTCGATACCGCGGCGGGTCGCGCGTTGCCGCTGGTGATCGACGTCGACGGTCAGTTCGCCGGGCAATGCAACCTCGAATGGATCGACGCGTACAACGGGACCGCCGAGATAGGGATCTGGGTGGATTCGGCTCAGGGGCGATCGGGAGTCGGTGCGACCGCGGTCTCCGTGATGCTGGCTCACGCATTCGGGGCGCTCGGGCTGCACCGCATCTCCGCGCCCGTGAGTGTCACCAATGCCGTCGCGAAGAATCTCTTCAAGAAGGCCGGGTTGGCGCACGAGGGGACGATGCGGGACTACATGGACGTCGGGGGTGTCCGGCGGGACCACGAGCTCTGGGCGGTCACCAACTGCGGGCAGTGAGGGGCGCTCCACGCGAATGCATATGCGTTTGCGTGGGGTGGGGCTGATCGTGAGCATGGACGACATTGAAGGTGTGATTTACGATGTGACGAGGAGGCTGATTGCTATGACAACCGCGCACCCACGACCTGACCTCGCCGCATACAACGACGCAGCCCGTATGACTCAGGCGGAACTGGTCTCAGCGTTGCGTACCCTTCTCGGCAGCAAGCTCGTCGCGTACCTCGGGAAGGTCAAGGAAACCCGCGCGGTTCGACAGTGGGCCGAGGGGACCCGCACTATCAACAACGAGACCGACGTCGAGCGGCTGCGGATTGCGTACCGTGTGGTCCGGCTGATCACCGAACGTGACACCCCTGCGGTTGCCCAGACGTGGCTCCAGGGACTGAATCCCATCCTCGAGGATCAGCCGCCCGCGCTGTTGCTGCGAGAGGGCGAGCTGAACGACGTCGGACCGAGGGTGCTCGCCGCGGCTCGTCAGTTCGCCGCGGTTGGATGATCGAGCAGGAGGGTGCGCTGACGCCAACACCCCGTGGCGATGTCTGGTGCGTGCTTGCCGCGGGTGCCGCTGCGTTTCGAGTCGGATACCCGCCGACGTCGTGGGAATGGACACCGTGGGAGTACGCGACCGGCGGGCGTTTCAGCGGCCGATGGGACGACCCCTCCGGGGTTTGGCGCACGCTCTACGTCGGCTCGAGCCTGCTCGCCTGCTATCTCGAGGTACTTGCGTACGCCAGACCCAGCGACGAACTCACCCGGGCCCTCGACGAGATCAGCGAGGAAGACGGCGAGCAGTTCCCCAGTGTCGAGCCCGGGCATGTGCCACGGTCGTGGATGAAGGCTCGGATCAGCGGCAGCGGCGCGATCGATGGATGGTTTGTGGTGCCGGGCCACCCAGAGTCGATGGCAACTCTGCGGACAGCTTTTCGCGGTCAAGCAATCCGGCTAGGCCTGATGGACCTTGACACTGCTGCGATCCGTGACGGTCGGCCACGGGCGTTGACCCAGGAGATCTCGAGCTGGATCAACACCCAAACTGGACCCGACCGCGAGATGGTGGCCGGAATTCAGTTCGAGTCGCGGCACGGTGATGGCCTGAAGTTGTGGGCGATCTACGAACGCCCAGGAGACAGCGTCGTGAGCGCGAACGTCACCCAGCTGGAATACGGCCCTGTACTCGAGGACGACCCTGACCTCGTCGAAGCGATGAGGTTGCACCATCTGGTGTGGGACGACGTCTGAGCGTGAGAGCCAAATTTACGCTCCAGTTCAGGATCGTGCACGGTATGGAGCGTTGTTGCGGAAATTTCTGAAGGCGGAGTGAGGATTTCGCGATTGTGTGGTTGAAGGGGACCGAGTGAAGCTGGGTACGGCACGTGGACGTGCGTGGTGTGTCAGGTTCTCGTGGTCTGAGATTCAGATCGTCCCTGTCACGAGTAATAGATGCCGAACGCGTTCAGAATCGGCTGCAACGTGTTGACGAGGAAGTCCGCGATCACGAAGCCGACCGCCTCGACAGCAGGCCGTGCCCACATGGGCGCCCACGGATATGGGTAGGGACCACCAGGGCTTGCGCTTGCGATGCCGCTGGTGAACAGCATGATCGCTAATACGGACGCGGTTACGGTGGCGACTCTGATCCTGTTCATGGTTGGTAGTCGCGAGAGGGGAGTGCAGCGTTAGCAACCTTGTGCCCATTGCAGCCGACTGTCTGACAGTATTTGTGTTTGCCGACGGATTATTCGTTTGCCGACCGGACCCGGTGGGCAAACGAATAATCCGTCGGCAAACACGGACCCGTCAGACCTCGACCGCCGACGTCGATCCGAGATCGACGCCCATGAAGTAGTCCGTCCTCGTGAGTTGGGCGTCGGCGAGATCGCTGAGCATTGCGCTGATCGAGATCCATTGTGGCCCAGCCTCGTCGGCACCTACCTTCTGAAACTCCGGAAGCGGCGGGGTAGGTTGTTCTGCCGCGGGCGGGTGGTTTACAGCGCTGCTCACCTCGACGGGGTGTTACCCGAGAGTCGGTGTTTCCGGTGACCATGGCGCCCACACACCAACGGCCGTGCCATGTTTCACGTGGTCGTCGTAGATCGCGACCTTGGTGCGGATGACCTCCAGGTTGTCCTGGAGTGCGGCGATCTTCTGCTCGACGGCCGCCTCGTGTTCCCTCAAGAGGGCGAGGCGATCGGCTTCGTTGCCAGGACCATCGCGCACCAGTTCGGCGAAGCGTCTGATCGTCGCGATCGGCATGCCCGACTCTCGAAACCTGTTGATCAGCAACAGCCAATCGACGTCGCTGGCGTCGAACATTCGGTGTTTCGAGCCCGAGCGTTCGACCGGACGCAACAGCAGGCGTTCACGCTCGAAGTAGCGCAGAGCATGGACGCTGAGCCCGGTTTTCGCGGCTACGTCTCCGATGGACCATCGTTTCGACGACTTGTCCACGCGAACCCCTTTCGCCTTGACCTAGAGCGCACTCTAGTTTCTACGGTCGACGCATGCCTACAACACAGCAGCGGATAGGAAGCGGCTTCGGCGCACACAGCACGGTCGACGACGTCCTGGCAGGAATCGATCTCACCGGGCGCACAGCGGTTGTGACCGGGGGTTACTCCGGTCTCGGCCTCGAGGTCACGCGCGGACTGGCGGCCGCGGGTGCTCAGGTGATCGTGCCTGCGCGACGCCCGGACATGGCTCGCGACAATCTGATCGGCGAGGATCGGGTGCGGTCGGTTGCCTGTGATCTGTCGGATCTCGCGGGCGTCGCGCGATGTGCGCGCGACATCCGCGCCATGGCGTCGAACATCGATTTTGTCATCTGCAACGCCGGCATCATGGCCGTGCCGCTCACGCGGGTGGGGGACGGGTGGGAATCGCACTTCGCGGTCAATCATCTCGGTCACTATGCGCTCGTCAATCATCTGTCTTCGGTGCTGACCGGCGGGTGTCGGGTCGTGGCTGTGTCGTCGTCCGGTCATTTCCAGTCGCCGATTCGATGGAACGACATGCACTTCCGCGACGGCTATGACCGCTGGGTTGCGTATGGGCAGTCGAAGACGGCCAATGCGCTGTTCGCCGTTCATCTGAACGGACTGCTCGAGTCTGCCGGTGGCCGAGTATTTTCGGTGCACCCCGGCAGCATCCTGACGCCATTGCAGCGGCATGTGCCGGACGAGGAACAGATACGTCTCGGGTGGCGTGATGCTGCAGGCGAATCCGCCGAGGGGTTCAAGACACCTGTGCAGGGCGCGGCGACCGCGGTATGGGCGGCGACGTCACCGGCTTTGATGGATCATGGCGGTGCGTATCTGCAGGACTGCGACGTCGCGGAATCGGCGACGGGTGACGACATGCTCGTCGGGGGCGTGAAGCCGTGGGCCGTCGACCCCGCCGATGCCGAGAGGTTGTGGGAGGTGACGGCCTCGCTCGTCGGGACCGATTCTTTTTCCTGATGCCTCAGCGAACGCGTCGATTCCGTGCCGGTGGCGGAAGGCGCAGCAAGACCCGTGTCGAGGCGCGGGTGTCATCGAGCGCGATTGCGACGTCCCGAGTCGACTCGGCGAGGACCGGAGCAGCCTGAACAAGAGCGGAGGGGGAGGGTTCGAGAGTGGCTGTCAGTTCGATGACGCGTTCGCCTCGATCCGACCGCGTCGTGCCACGCGCAGTGCGGATGTGGTCGGATGTGTTCAATGCGTCTGCGGCGCATCGGGCGATGGTGTCGACATCGACAGACAGTTGACCGGCCTGGTCACCCGTCGCGGATACGGGGATCCGGCCGACACGTCGACCGGGGCGGTGCGCGAGCAACCATCGAAGCCCAGCGAGGACGAGCACCAGGGCGACGGCCCCGAGCGCCCATGGCCACCACGTCGCCTGGATGGCATTCTCCGCGAACGGAATCTCGACGCGTTGCCGATCTTCCGGCAGATAACCCCACTCCCACGCTGCTGCCCCCGCGCCGATCGCGATCAGGGCCAGGCCGGTCACTCCGACTGCGGCACGGTCGAACACCGTCGTCGTGCGGTTCATGGACTGGTCCTTCCCTCGGAGACCGAGACGGTTGCTTTCGGCGGTTTCGTCAACGATGCCAGCGCATCGGTGATGGCTGCGGCCGCTGCCTTCTGCACAGCGTCGCAATCGGTTCCCGGGTGCGCAGTCAACGTCACGGTGAGTCGGCGTCGCCGCGATCGGATACTCGTCGACGTCACCGAAGGCATGTCGACGACGGCAGCATGTGCGACGGCGGGGAGGTCTCGTCGACGAAGCCACACTCCCGGAATCGACGTGGCGACATAGGGGCGCCGACGCGGTGCCAGGGCGAATACCAGGAACATCAGCCCCAGCGCGGCGACGGCAATTCCGGCGGGGGCCATCCACTCCTGCGCGGTCAGACCGTCGAGCCAGAGAAGTCCGGCGTCGATCCATGTGCCGCCGGACAATGCGCCCGCGACGATGAGCGCATCGCGGCCGGCGATCACACCTGCGGTGACGACTGCCACCGCCAGTACGACGGCGATCGGCGCCGCTGCGGAACTCCCCAGAGGCCTCTTCGCGACGACAGGTGAGTTCGAAAGCGACTGCGGTGGTGCACTTTCCGGGGTGGTTGTCGGCGCGGTCACTGCACCCTCCTCTGTTGTCTCACCGAGGAAGCAGGTGCGGCGGCGATTGCCTCCGCTGCCACGACGAGGACGGTGACGTCGACCGCGTCGACGGTCATTGCCGTGTAGCGGGCCAGGCCCGCGGCAACGCTCGCACGAATTTCGGCCGCGGTCCGCGCAGTCGGCGCCGGCCACACGATGGCCACGTCGAGCGCTGCCCGAATGTGGCGGTCTCGAATCGTGACCTCGACACGCGGCAAGCCGCGACCGGTCAGCTTGGACAGACCCGCCGATCGAGGCACCACGTGTGGCACCGCCAGCGCGGCCTTGCGCGCGATGGTCTCCGCGGCCGAATCGCGTATGGTCAGCGCGCCGCGATCATCGGGTAGGACCGTGATCGTGTCAGCCACGGCCGCGGCCTCGCAGGATCGACTGCAGGTCGACTTCGCCGTCCCGGTAGCTGCCGTAGAAATATCCACCGGCGCCGAGAAGCAGCGCAAGCAGAAATCCGGTGAACCCGCCCGCGGCAGCCGCAATGGCGATCAACAAACCTGCCAGCAGTCCGATCGTCGACGTTCTCATGAGGTCTCCACGTGTAGGTGATGAAAAGCGATGTCAGGGTGAGCAATTCGGGATCGTGAGGTCAAGGCAACTCGATGTAGCGACGCTGAATCCTGCGGCGCACTGCGTCGATCGTGCGACGCCACGCCGCGTGGCGCAGCGTCCGCCGAGACGCGCCGTGCACCGTTGCTGTGCCTGGCGTCGAAATGTGCCTGCACTCGAGTTCGGCGAGCAGACGGATGTACGTGTCGGGATCGCCGCCCAGATCAGGGTGATGGGTGCGCGCGACCTCGCGGCGTGCTGCTCTCAGTGCAGCAGTGTGCCCACGATCGCCCGACTTGTCCCGGCCTGTCATTCGACGATGTCCTCGACGGTGACGTGTATCGGGCTGTCGACGACAGCATGCACCGCACGGCGGACGGCGTCGGCCGTCTCGCGTACGGGCGCATCGGATCGAAGCGAGATGTGTACGTCGATTCCGCTGTCGCTCAACCGGATTCCAGCAACGCGGCGACCCGGCAGGTACGTCGCGACTTCTCCGAACATGCCACCGTGCAGACCAGCGACACCCTCGGTGGCGGTCACGGTCCGCGCGAGTGTCTCGGACAGGTCGACACCGCGCCCGTCGTCCCCGCCCGTGTCGGAGCGGGGACGACGATCGTCTCTGTCGCCCAGTGTCATTGGACTCGAACAGTCGCCGTTTCAGCTGCTGTGTCGTCGCTGCCGTCGTCGAGGAAGACGTCGTGAACGGTGATGTTCACTTCGGTGACCTCGAGGCCGGTCATCCGCTCGACCGCGGTGATGACGTTGCGGCGAATCCCTGCGGCGAGGTCGGCGATGGAGACGCCGTACTCGGCGACGATGTCGATGTCGACGGCTGCCTGCCGCTCACCGACCTCGACCGCTACTCCTTGAGACTGATTGATGCGTGCGCCCGGAATGCGCTCGCGCAACGCGCCGATGGCACGGACCGCCCCGCCGCCGACGTCGTGAACACCCTGGACTTCGCGGGTCGCGATACCGGCAATCTTGGATACGACCGTGTCGGCGATGGTGGTGCGGCCGTCCGAGCTGACCAATGCCGAATCCGCTGCCCGCTTCGGGGTCGTCTTCGCGGTGGTTGCGGGGGCCGTGTCGGCGGGTGCCGCCTGCGTGGTGGTCATCGTGCGATATCCCTTCGTTCGATTGCGTGTTCTTCGGTAGTTGGTCGAGACGAGTCGGCCGAAGCGCACGTCTCGATTCTGTGTTCTGGATCACATAGGTGCATGTTTCGGACGAACAATCCCGAGGTACAACGGAGCACTGTGAAACGGGGTCGGCACCCGCCGGTTCCGTGGGACGCGTCGGGCGGTCCGTGAAAGGGACATGGGGATGCTCGACGACAGAGAAGACGACGATGCCGGTGGCCCGGAGTCACTGCGACGCGGCGCCGCCGAGGTGCCGGACCAGTCGCTGATCGCGGCCGCCGTCCTCGGGGACCGAGATGCCTTCGAAGCCATCGTCATGCGCTATGGCCCCGACATGTATCGCTTCACGAGAAACCTGCTGAGCGACTCCGGTGCAGCTGAGGAGGTGGTCCAGGATGCCTTCGTCGCAGCATGGAAAGGGTTGGAGAACTTTCGGGGAGCATCGAGCCTCCGGACGTGGCTGTTCAGCCTGGTCACGCACAAGGTCGTCGATCATCGTCGACGACGCGCCATTGCTCCTGCCGAGGACTGGGTGTTCGAACGTCCCGATCACGACCCATCCGGCGACCCCGAGCGTCAGGCGGCGAGTTCCGGGTTCATGGCTGCCCTGGACGCAGCATTGTCCGAATTGCCCTACCGTCAGAGATCAGCATGGCTCCTTCGGGAAGTCGAAGGCATGACCCACGTGGAAATCGGGCAGATCATGACGATGTCCCCCGGCGCGGTGCGCGGACAACTGCAACGAGCCCGAACCACACTGAGCGCGAGGATGTCGACATGGAGATGAACCCCGGCGAGCCGGACGACGCTCTCCTCGCCCGTGCCGCGCGCGAACTGATGGCGCACGATCCCGAACCACGGTGGGTCGACGTCAGCAACTCGGTGCTCGCAAGAGTACGGGCGACCACCCGCCGCACCTGGCCGGTCGACGCCGCATTTCCAGGTGAATCCGCTGTCGAACGGCCTGACACCCTTCGTATCAGTGACCACATCGTGCGCACGACTCTGCGCCGGGCACTGCTCGGTGTGCACGGTGCCGAACCGATTGCCATCGACCTCCAGCTCGACGGGCACACATGTATCGGTGCGGCCATCACCGTTACCGGCGTCTACGGCACCGACTTGCACGCGGTCGGGCGCGAGCTCGGCGACCTGGCCCACTCGGCGCTCACCGGCCTACTCGGCCTCCCGATCGCCGACGCCGCCGTCACCGTGCACTTCGAGGACATCACGGACGCATAGATATAGAGCTCGCACTATCCGCCGGCGGATCGGGGCCCATCCACCGCACTGTGATACCCCGACCGAATGTGGGCCCGCATGATGGACTCGACCCATTCGGGATCGCGGGCGGCCATGGCGTCGACGATCTCGAGGTGGTGGAGAGCGCTGCGCATCAGCTGAGGACCGGTGTAGCTGCGGAAGGTGCGTGAGGCGACCAACGGCTTCAGCAGACCCGACGTCATCTCGGCGATACGCACGTTGGGGCAGCGTTCGAGGATCGCGGCGTGAAAAGCATTGTTGAGCACCGCGATTTCGGCGAAGTGCGACTCGCCCACGACCTCCGCGTACATGTCGTCGGCCAACTGTCGGAGGGCTGCCACGTCGTCGTCGCTCATGTTCTCCGACGCCAACCGCGCGGCATGCGGTTCCATCATCGATCGCGCGGAGTACATCATCGCTATGGAATCTTGCGAGTACTCGTTGACACGCGCGCCCTTGTTCAACTCGATCGTGATGACGCCGCTGCTCGCCAGAGTCTTCAGCGCCTCGCGCACCGGTGTGCGGCTCACACCGAATCGTTCGGCCAGCTCGATCTCTCTGAGCTTCTCACCAGGCTGGTACGTCCCGCCGATGATGAGGTCGAAGATGGCGTTGCTGAGTTCGGACAATGGGTGGCTCCTTGTCGGCTAGTCCAACCATTGTGTACGAGCCACAGCGTCCCGTGTACCGCCGCGTGACAGGAACGAGTAGGAACCCGTTCCGGTGACCTTCTCCGAGTACTCGACCACCTCGAGGTAGCGGTCCAAGTCGATTCCGGTGGCGATGTCCATACTGTGCAGCAGGTTCAGGACATCCTCCATGGGGGCGTTACCGAGTACGGATTTGTCACCCGGAAACCACATGTCGCCACCGAGACCACCGAACGACGCCTCGATCCAATCGGCACCCGCTCCCAGCGCCGCAAGGGCATTGACCGGACCGAACCCGTTGCGGTTGTGCAGGTGCACACCGATCGGCACATTCGGTGCCAACGACTTGGCAAGCGTTATGCCCCTGTCGAATTCGGACGGGATCTCCATGCCGCTCGTGCCGGCGAGGTACAACGAGTCGACGCCCGAGTCGATCACCCGTCGAAGTGCTTGGTGCAGTGCGTCGTTCGGGATCGGCCCCCGGCAGGTGGCGAAGAACGCCGTCGCGACGGCAGCGCTGACTTTCTTGCCCGACGCATGGGCGTGAGTCACGATCTCGGCCAACGCCGACAGCAATGCGTCGGGACTCGCGTTCTGATTGCGACGAGCCGTTTCCTCGTCGACCGGGACGACCATGACGATCTCGTCGATGCTCGTCTCGATTGCGCGAAGCGCCCCTTTGAGATTGGGCACCAACGCCTTGTATGTGACCCCGGGTGGTCGCGGGGCGTCCGCGATGACTCGTTCGGCGTCCGCGAACTGCGGCAGCACGCGTGGGTGGGCGAAGGACGTGATCTCCAACGAAGTGAATCCCGACGCCAGCAGACCGTCCAGGATCTGGAGCTTCTCGTCCGTTTCAAGCACATGTTCGACGGCTTGAAGCCCGTCCCGAAGCCCGACGTCGACAACTGTTGCTGCCCTGGGTAAATCGTGGCCGAACATCACACTGTTCCGTTGCCCGCGAACTGCGCGAGATCTTCGTCGGAATACCCGCCGAGGCGGCCGAGTACTTCGGCGGTGTGCTCGCCGAGCTGGGGGCCGGGCCAGCGTACGCCACCGTCGGTACGGCTGAAGCGGGGAAAGGTGTTCTGCATCGGAACCGAACCCAGGACTGGGTGCTCGGTTTCGATGATGCTGCGGCGAGCGATGAATTGTTCGTCTTCGAGCATGTCCGACGGCCGATAGATCTTGCCGGACGGGACCGAATGCTCGTTCAACAGCTTTTCCAGTTCGGCGGTATCGAGGCTTGCGGTGAATTCGGCGACGAGACCGTCCAGCTGCTGCTGCCGTTCACCTCTCGCGGTGTGAGTGCTGAAACGCTCGTCCGCCGCGAGTTCGGGCTGGCCCATCGCAGCGGCGAGTCGGGCAAAGACGGTGTCTTGGTTGGCTGCAATCAGAATCCAGGCGCCTTCCTTCGTCGGATAGACGTTGCTCGGTGCCACGTTCGGTAGGATCGCGCCGCTGCGTTCGCGCTGGTAGTTTGCGATAACCCATTCGGGGACAAGCGATTCCATCACTCCGAGCACTGCCTCGTAGATGGCCGAGTCGACCACCTGGCCACGGCCGCTGCGGGTGCGTTCGAATACCGCACCCAATGTTCCGATGGCCGCGAACAGG
Organism: Rhodococcoides kyotonense; assembly: GCF_900188125.1. GTDB lineage: Bacteria > Actinomycetota > Actinomycetes > Mycobacteriales > Mycobacteriaceae > Rhodococcoides > Rhodococcoides kyotonense. Next base: position 101,440 of record NZ_FZOW01000017.1, read on the forward strand.
GCGGCGAGCGTGTCGCCGATCGAAATGCCCACGCGCGAAGGGGGAGTGGACGGGTCGCCCACCACGTACCGCAGTCCGCCCATGGCCTCACCGATCGCCCCGTACCCCGCACGCGACGAATACGGGCCTGTCTGGCCGAATCCGGACACGCGCGTCAGGATGATGCTCGGGTTTATTGCTGACAGGTCGTCGTAACCCATTCCCCAGCGCTCCAGCGTGCCCGGCCGGAAATTCTCGACGACGATGTCGGCGTTCTCGATCAGTCGCTTCGCGATCGACTGACCTTCGGGTGTGCGCAGATTGACTGTGACCGACTGCTTGTTCCGGCCGACGACGGACCACCACATGGACTCGCCCTTCGGCAGGGTGCGTCCCCAGGCGCGCATCGGATCTCCGCTTCCCGGCTGCTCCAGTTTGATGACCTCGGCACCGAGATCGCCCAGGATCTGGCCGCAGAACGGTCCGGCGATGAGCTGGCCCATCTCTATCACTCGCAGTCCGGCGAGGGGGCCGGAGCGGGGCTGTTCTTTCATGTGTCGATCCCATTCTGTATGCATTTGCACGCCATCGATACCGGAAACGCTACCTGTTTGGCCGGAATGTATGCAATCACTTGACTTTGGTGATGCGGACCACATAGCGTGCCGAGGTGATCGAGGGTCGATCCTCGTAGTGCCATGACAACGAGAAGGGCATCCCCCCAATGGAATCAATGTCGCTCATCCACATCGCGATCAGCGTGGTCGGGGTGGTGGCCATCATCGTTGCCTTCAAGATCGAGCCGGTGATCGCGCTCGTCCTCGGTGGTGGCTACCTGGGTATTGCCACTGGGCAAGGATTCGCAGGTACGACGACCGAGATGGTCGAAGGCTTCGGATCGGTGATGACCGAGATCGGACTCTTCATCGCCTTCGGCGTTCTGCTCGGGGCACTGGTGGAGGCGCTTGGAGTTCCGCAACGCGTCGCCGAGGGCATGCTCCGAATATTCGGACGACGGGGATTGCCCTACGCGCACGGACTGTCGCTCGGCGTTGTTCTCGCGTCCGTCTTCGCCGACGTGCTCATCGTCCTGTCCGGCCCGCTCACCCGCCACGCCTCCAGCAAACTGGGCAAGAACGGGCACGGTCTGCTGTCGGGCGTTGCGATCACCGGCATCACGGCCGGCCTCGTGTTCGTGGTTCCTGGTACCGCGCTCATGGCAGTCGTCGGCATTCTGGGGATACCGATCGGGACTGCGCTGCTCTACGCACTGCCGCTCGGGATTATGGCGATCGTCCTCACCGTCGCCGTGTATTCGACCCTCATCCGCCTCGGTCTGTGGGACGAGGAGCGTGACGAGTCGGAGGTCGTCGGGGGTGCTGTTGGTTCTGAGGGTGCGTCGGAGGGGTCTTCTGATGGCTCTTCGGATGGCTCCTCGGCTGGTGGTGGTGTGGCGACGGCGACGCGGCCGACGACCTCGGCGCCGCCGTTGCTCCTCCTGTCCAGCCCGCTGATTGTCGCGGTGGGATTGATGCTCACCGGTGCGTTCCTCGCAGTCTTCGAGGTCGAGGGGCCGGTCACCGAGGCTCTCGGCAACGTCAGCTTCGCGCTCTTCGTCGGTGTATGCCTCGCGTACATTCTGGCGCGTCGCTACCTCGGAGTCGACGCGGTATCCACAGCCGTCGGAAATGGCATGCGCACCAGCGGATCGATCCTGATCCTCACCGGTGTGGGCGGCGGATTCGCAGCCCTCGTCAACGGTTCGGGTGTGGGTGACCAGCTGACGGAGATGTTCGGCTCGAGCGGCGGAGCACCGATCTTGGTGGCCTGGGTCATCGCCGCCATCCTGCACGCCGCGGTCGGATCCATCACCCTGGGTGCGATGACGGCCGTCGGGATTCTAGGTCCCGTCGTCGCGGCCGCAAGTCCAAGTGGCGCAATGCTACTCGCGCTCGCTGCGCTTGCGGGTGCCCTGTTCGGCGGACTGCCGAATGCCAACGGATTCTGGTTGTTCAAGTCCGTCTACGGCTTGTCGGTCCGCGGAACCCTCAAGACCTACACCCTCGGCCCCTCCATCTGTTCCGTTGTCTCCCTTGCCCTCATCCTCGTCGTGTCCGCGGTTGTGTAGGTGGGTGGTGGGGTCAGGTGGCGATGTTGTCTGCTGCAGGGCGATCGGTGCCGGCAGGTTCGGTGTCCGGGGGCGCACCGTGATCCTCACCAGATTCGGGTGAAATTCGTCAGGTCCTCGTCGAGGGCGTCCTTCCGGCACGACGATTACGGGCGGCAGGAGGTGATCGATCGACTGATGGGGAGGGCTCATGAACGGGAAGATGATGTTGCTGGGACTGGCGCCGTGGGTGCTGTTCTCGATACTGACCGAACGGATCGGCGCCGGCGTGGTCGGTGTGGCTGCACTGCTCGCCGCCGCGGGCTCCCTTCTGCTGGCCGCCGTCGGTGCGCGGGGTAAGGGCGGATTCAAGATCATCGACGTCGCCGGTGTCGCCACGTTCGGAATCATCTTTGTGGTCTCGCTCGTGGGAGGACAGAGCGTCGACGACGCGTTGGCCGACTTCGGCCGTGGCGGAGCGACTCTCGTTCTGGCGGCGGTGATGGCGATCTCGGTGGTGACAGTTCCGTTCACCGAGCAGTACGCGCGCGACGTCGTCGACCAGCAGTACTGGGGCAGTCCGATCTTCCGTGCCAAGAACAAGAGTCTCAGCGCGATGTGGGCGGGCGTGGTCTTCGCGATGGCGGTGTGTCACATCATCGCCGGCGTATTGACCTCTGCCGCCGAAGTTTCCGGATCGCATCCCGGAAATCTGTTGCTGAACTGGATCATTCCCATCGCGCTGATCATCTGGGCCGTCAAGCGTACTCAGGCGGTCGCTGGAGATCGTCCTTCGCAGGAAAACGCCCAATAAGGGGTGCTAGAGCTCAGCCAGCCTCGAGGCTTCGATATAGGCGATGTCCCGTTCGTAGATCACCGTGTCGCCGCGATCGAGTACGACGCGTTGCGCCGGGTCGCCGGCGCGGGCTTGCGTGACGATGAAGTCGACGAGTTCGCTCAGGCGCGCGATGGTTGTTGCGGCAACGTCGGCTGGCGTGATCGCTTCTACGCCGTAGCTGTCGACGAACAAATTTAGCCTTCGACGTTGTTCGGCGAGGCCGGGATTGCGTACATCGGGGTTCGCCGGATCGGTCAGAGGGACGAACCTGTACGCGGTGTACGCCATGTCCCACACCCGTGGTCCGGGCGACGCGGTGTCGAAGTCGATGACGCCGGTGAGTCGATCGTTCTCGAACAGGAGATTGTAGGGCGCGAAGTCGTTGTGGCACAACACCTCTTGGGGTTCATGCGGTGGCCACTGCCACTGGGCGTCGCCGGGAGGAACGAAGTCTACGGTCGCGTCGTGATAGGCGCGTAGCAGCTTTGCCACCGCGACAAGGGTGTCGTCGGTGAGCACATGTGGCGCAAGGGGATACGTCGCGACCGTGCCCGGCAGGAAGCTGAGGATCTCGCGTCGGCGATCGTCTGTTCCGAGTGCTTTTGGTGCGTAGAGGAACCCGCTCTTGCGGAGATGCGCAAGAAGCGCATGTACCGCGGGGGTCCACGGTCCCGACGAGCGGCGGACCGTGTCGCCCACCCTGACGACCGGGGTCATGTCTCCGCCGTGTAGCTCTATCTCCTCCATCCGGTGATGGTAAGCCGAGCGGCGTGATTGCATGTGGCGATGGGTCGAACCCGCGGCGTCCCACGCAAACGCATATGCGTTTGCGGGGTGATGCAATGACGCACTAGGTTTCACCCGCCTGGCACTGACCGAGCGGACGGATGGGGTACTTATGACGCGCGAGTTGCTCGAGGTCTACAGCGAAGCGGCCTATGCGAAGGACGTCGACCGGTTCATGACGATGTACTCCGAGGACGTGCGCGTCTTCGATCTGTGGAACACGTGGGAGTTCGTCGGCGCTGCTGCGTGGCGAGAGTCGATTGCCGGATGGTTCGGATCCCTCGGCGATGAGCGCGTTGTCGTCGAGTTCGACGATGTTGTCGTCTCGGGCGGAGCGGACTTCGGGTCGATCAGCGCGGTCGTGTCGTACTCGGGAGAGTCGGCCTCGGGTGAGCGGGTGCGGCACATGCAGAACCGGTTGACGTGGGTGTTGGTTCGCCGGGCCGACGGGTGGCGTGTGATCCACGAGCACACCTCGGCGCCGGTCGAGGACTCATCGGGCAAAGTCATTCTCACGCGGGGATGAGGCCTGTCCATCATGCCCCGGCGAACTATCGGTGCCCGTTCTGCCGATTCGCTAGGAACGAGTTCGACGAACTGAACGCGGAGGGTGACCTCGTCGCGCGTACCGATGCGGTGGTGGCGAGAGTGTCGCCGAAGTGGTGGCCGAACAACCCGGGTCACGTCATCGTGTCGCCAGTCGAGCACTTCGAGAATTTATACGAACTGCCTCAGGCCGTCGGGCAGGCGTTGTTCGATTCGATTCAGAAGGTTGCCATCGCGATGCGTGAAACCTATTGCTGCGACGGTATATCGACGCGACAACACAACGAGCCGGCAGGAGGGCAGGATGTGTGGCATCACCACGTCCACGTCTTCCCTCGGTATCACGGAGACGATCTCTACCTCCGCCACGATGAGTCCGTGTACGTCCCAGTCGAGGATCGAGCAAGGTATGGATCGTTGCTGCGAGAATTTCTGAAGGAGGAGTGAGACTTTCGTGATCGTCTGGTTGAACGGGACGCATGGGGTCGGTAAGACGGCGACTAGTTCGCTTGTCCAACAGCTTGTTCCAGGCTCGCGGGTGTTCGACGCCGAGAAAGTCGGGGAAACACTGATGGACATCACGCCTGGTCACCCTGCCCTGAGGGCGTAAGTCCTCATCGTGTCGGCGGTTGTGTAGGTAGGCTCGTGGAGCCGAGGTCCGACATGTCGAGTACGAAGCGGTAGCGGACGTCGCCTTTGTCCAATCGCTCGAATGCGACGTCTACTTGTGCGGACGTCAGAGTTTCCACGTCCGCTGTGATCCCGTGCTCGCCGCAGAAGTCCAGCATGTCCTGGGTGTATGCGGTCCCCCCGCTGCCTGCCGAACTGAGAGATTTCCGTCCGATGAGCAAGTCCAGAGTTTCGACGGCGACAGGACCGAGATGTCCGACGGTGCAGAGGGTTCCGTCGAGCGCCAGGACTCTCAAGTAGGGCGCCACGTCGTGTTCGACGGGTATGCAGTCGATGACGAGGTCGAGTGTTCCGGTCGCTGTGGCCATTGCCTCCGGGTCGGTGGAGATGACACTACGGTGTGCGCCGAGTGCCTCTGCGTCGACGGCTTTCGCTGCGGATGTGGTGAAGACGGTGACGTCAGCGCCGAGCGCCCGAGCGAACTTGACTGCCAGATGTCCCAATCCGCCGATGCCTGCAACGCCGACACGACTGCCTGGCCCGACGCCATTGCTGCGCAACGGTTCCCAGACTGTGACACCTGCGCACATCAGCGGTGCGACTGCCGAGGGGTCGAGATGCTCGGGGCGGTGATAAGTGAAGCGCTCTCGGACGATGTATTCGTCGGAGTAGGCACCGATGGTCGTCGTGCCGTCGACGCGGTCGGCGCCGCCGTAGGTGAGTGTGGGGATGTCGCGGCAGAAGTTCTCCTGGCTGGCATGGCACATGTCGCAGGTTCCGCATGAGTCGACGATATTGCCGACAGCCACCGGGTCTCCCACCGTGAACGCCGTGACCTCAGAGCCGATGGCGGAGACCACCCCGACGAACTCATGGCCCGGTGTGGTCGGGAACTGGCCGTCGGGATTCTTCACGGTGTGCAGATCGGTATGACAGACACCGCAATGGGTGATGTGCACTGCGATGTCATCGGGGCGCAGGTCACGGCGGGTGAAGTCGAACCGAGTCGCGGGTCCGCCCGGTTCGGTGAAGCGGTATCCGGTGGCGTGGCGCATGAGCAATCCTTTCCAACTAACTGGTTAGTTTGGACTGTATAGCGCTGAGTCGAGCCGTGCAACCAACTAGTTGGTTGCGGTAGGGTGTCGCCCGTGGGAGATGCAACGGCGACACGTGAACGGATTCTCGAAGCAGGCACTGCGGAGTTCGCTCAGTTCGGTCTCGCGGGGGCGCGGGTGGACAGAATCGCATCGAACGCGTCGATCAACAAGGCGCAGATCTACAGCTACTTCGGCAGCAAGGACAAACTCTTCGACGCCGTTTTCGATTACCGAGTCGACCTCGACATCGCCACCGTTCCACTCGATGCAGACGACATCCCGGGATACGTAATCGCTCTGTACGACATGTATTTGGGTGATCCCGCGCTGGGGCGGTTGCTTGCCTGGGCTCGGCTCGAGCGCACTCCCGTCGGCGCGCTGTTTCATCACCGGGGGGATCCGGACCGGGCGAAGCTCGACGTCCTGGCCGACGCCCAGGAGCGTGGAGTTCTCGTCGACGATATTGCGCCGGAAGACCTTTGGGCAATGATAGTTTCGCTGGCGGCGACATGGGCTCAAGCAGCAATCGTGCATACAGCCGATGCTGACGAGGACCCACTCGTGCACAGTCGGCGCAAGGGCGCGCTGGCGTCTACGGCTCGACGGGCTTTCTGTCAGTCGATCGACTAGGGGCTCAGGCGGGTCTGCTAGCCGGCTGACAACGGATCGCCGACGCGATGCCAGCGCGATCTGTGTAACGAGCGCGGGCTATGTGAGGCCGTTCGCAGCTGCGAACGGATCCCAGTCGGACGAGGTGTGGACCTCCAATTCTGCTGCAGCTGTGATGAGTTCGGCCCTCTCATTGCCGAACAGTTTCGTGACGAGGGCGGTAGCCATATCCATTCCGGCAGCTACGCCCGAGGAGGTCCAACGGTCGCGGTCCTCGACCCAACGCGCCTTGGCGACCCATTCGACAGAAGAACCATGCGACGTCGCCCATTCCCAGGCGCGCTTGTTCGACGTCGCACGATAGCCGTCGAGCAATCCGGCTGCTGCGAGGACAGCCGATCCAGTGCACACCGACGTCACCAGTCGGGCGTCGCTGGAGAATCGGGCGATCCACGTGAGGAAGGCGTCGTCGTGCACGAGTGAGCGGGTGCCACGTCCGCCGGGCAGCAGAACGATGTCGGGGGATCGGGCGTCGTCGTAACCCACTGTTGCAACTACTTCGGTGCCTTGGCTGCTGCGCACCGGTCCGGCGGAAGGGCCGACCATCTCGACGGCGATGTCGTCGGGCATCATGCCGAACAGGCCGACGGGGCCGAAGACGTCGAGCAGCTCGAAACCGTCGAACAGTACGACCGACACGCGTCTCCGAGGCTCATTCACGGTGTGAGTATGGCAGCTGAAGCGGACTCGTTGGGTTCGTCATGTTTCCAGTCTGTTCGGCGGCAATTTAGTTTCTTCAAACGGGTTGTTGCTCAGCCATTCTCGGATGGGGGTGCGGCGGACGTGAGCCGGTAGGGGACGGGGGTGATTTCAGTTTGTATTCGAAAGTATGTTCGACAAACGCTGGATTGTGGGTTAGACTTGTCGCATGCTTTCGGGGGATGGCGTTGCGGGGGAATCGGATTCGGCGTTGGCCGATTCGGTGCTGAGTGGCGTGGTGCCGGATTCTTCGGTGTCTGCTGGTTCGTCGGTGCCTGCTGATGCTTCTGCTGCTTCTGGTGGTGGGTCGTTGCTCGATGGTGTGGTGTTGCCGATCGTGGATCCGGAGTTGCGGGGTGTGGTCGAGGACATCGAGGGTGGGGTGGGGCGGTTGCGGGGGCGGGATACTGTCGCGATTTCGAATGCGGATCGTCGGGCGTTGCTGACGCGGATGGAGGCGGTGTCGCGTAGTGTGTTCGGGTTGTCGCATACGTGGATCGCGGATCTGCTGGTCCAGCATGGTTTGGACGGGATCGATGGGTCGGTTCCGGATGCGTTGGCGGTGTTGATGCGGATCTCGCGGACGCGGGCGTCTCAGCGGATTCGGTATTCGCAGGAGTTCGGGAAGCGGAC
>NZ_FZOW01000039.1 GCF_900188125.1 Rhodococcoides kyotonense
GTCGACGAGTTGGCGCCGACGCGTTCGACGGATCATTCGCCGTTGTTCCAGGTGTTGCTCGAGTTCCAGAACAACGAACGTGCGCACCTCGAACTCCCCGGTCTCGCAGTGTCGTTCGAGGAGATCGCTACCGGGACGACCAAGTTCGATCTGCAGCTGCGAGTCGACGAGGCTCCGACGGATTCGGGCGCATCGCATGCTGCGTTCACGTACTCGACCGAACTGTTCGACGCGTCGACGATCGAGAGTTTCGTCGACCGCTTCCTGCGTCTGCTGCGATCGGTGTGCGATGCGCCGACCGTGCCGCTACACGAACTGGACATGCTGTCGGCTCGTGAACGCGCGCTGGTCCTTCACGACTGGAACGCCACGAGTCACCCGTTGCCCGTCGCAGTGGGGGAGGATCCGACTCTGGTCAGTTTGTTCGACCTGCAGGTATCGCGTAGTCCGTACTCGATCGCTGTGGTGTTCGACGACGAGCACGTCACGTACCAGGAGTTCGACGATCGATCCAATCAACTTGCACGGCATCTTGTTTCGCTGGGAGTCGGGCCCGAGACGCACGTCGGACTCGCAGTGCGCCGCTCGACGGACCTGCTCGTCGGCATGTACGCGATCATCAAGGCCGGCGGTGCATACGTGCCGATCGACCCGGACCATCCGATCGACCGTTCCGCGTATGTCATCGACAGCGCCGATCCGATCTGCATCGTCACCACGAGCCGTGACTGGATCAACGTTCCCGTCGCGACTCCCGTGTTGGCCCTCGACCTCATCGACGTCTCGGATCGCGACACCGCTCCGCTGACGTCGGCCGAGCGCCTCGGTGAGATCACCGGCCGGAACACGGCATACGTCATCTACACGTCGGGATCGACGGGCCGCCCCAAAGGTGTTGCCGTCACCCACGACGCGATCGCGAATCGTCTTCTGTGGATGCAGAACCAGTACCATCTCGAGCCGTCGGACAACGTGCTGCAGAAGACACCCGCGACGTTCGACGTGTCCGTGTGGGAATTCTTCTGGCCCTTGCAAGTCGGAGCGAAGCTGGTCGTGGCAGCTCCCGACGGTCATCGCGACCCCGACTACTTGTCGAGACTGATTCTGCGCGAACGCATCACGACGGTGCACTTCGTGCCGTCGATGCTGTCCGTCTTCACCGAAGGCGCACGCGCGGACGACTGCGTATCGCTCCGATTCGTCTTCTGCAGTGGCGAGGCACTACCGCCCGCCACCGTGTCGGCGTTCTCGCAGTTCGCCGACGCCGAACTCCATAATCTGTACGGGCCGACCGAAGCAGCGGTCGACGTCACTCATTATCAGTGCGCCACACTCGATCCCACGGTCGTCCCCATCGGAGCCCCGGTGTGGAACACGCAGGTCTACGTGCTGGACGGTTCGCTGAAGCCTGCGCCCGTCGGTTCTCCGGGAGAGCTCTATCTCGCGGGCGTGCAGTTGGCGCGCGGTTACGTCGGTCGTGGAGACCTCACGGCGGACCGATTCGTCGCTAACCCGTTCGGCGATACGGGATCACGTCTGTATCGCACCGGCGATCTCGTGCGGTGGCGGTCGGACGGCAATCTCGAGTACATCGGACGCACCGACTTCCAGGTCAAATTGCGGGGGCTTCGCATCGAGCTGCCCGAGATCGAGGCCGCGCTGCTCCGAGACGAATCCGTCGCGCAGGCGGTTGCGTTGGTCCACAGTGATTCTGTGACAGGGGAGCACCTGCTCGCCTACGTCGTGCCCGCCCGTGACACGGAGTTCGACGCGACCGCGTTGGCTGCGTCCGTCGCGACGTCGCTTCCGGCGTACATGGTGCCGTCGCTCGTCGTCGAGCTCGATGCTTTCCCGCTGAATGCGAGCGGAAAACTCGATCGAAAGCTCTTGCCCGAGCCCGAGTTCGGCACCTTCGACACCGAAGTGGTGTCGCCGGAGAACCCGGTCGAGGAAATCATCGCCGCGGAGGTCGCAGACCTCCTCGGTGTGCCGATGGTGGGAGTGACACACAACTTCTTCGAGGTCGGTGGCAACTCTCTCGTCGCGATGCGGCTCGTCGCCCGTGTCAACGCGGCGTTGTCCACTCGCTTGACGGTGCGCGATCTGTTCGATGCTCCGACGGTGCGCGGTCTCGCCGCGGTCGTCGAGTCCCAGGATCATCGGACCGATACGGGTCCGGTGCTCGCGCCGATGGAACGTGGTGCGTCCGTGCCGCTTTCCCTTGCGCAGCAGCGCATGTGGTTCATCAACCAGTACGACACGGCGTCGTCCGCGTACAACGTCGCATTCGCGATGCGCATGACGGGCAGTGTGGACATCGAGGCTCTCCGGAGCGCGGTCCGTGACGTCGTCGATCGACACGAATCGCTGCGCACGGTGTTCCCACTGACCGACGACGGACCGGTGCAGACCGTTCTGGAACCCCACCAGGTGGTGCCGGACCTCGAGCCTGTGTTCGCGACGTCGGAGGACGAGGCGCTTCGTCTCGTTGCCGAGGTCACCGGTGAGGGTTTCGATGTCTCGCTCGCCGTTCCGGTCCGGGCACGGCTGATCCGTCTCGGCGACGAGGAGCACGTGCTGGCATTCGTCGTGCACCACATCTCGTCCGACGGTTTCTCGACCGCGCCGCTCGCTCGCGATCTCATCGTCGCCTACAGCGCACGTGTGCACGGAAACGCTCCCAACGTTGCGCCACTCGCGGTCCAGTACGCCGATTACGCGCTGTGGCAGCGTGCATTCCTCGGATCCGAATCCGATCCGGCGTCGTTGATGTCGACGCAGTTGGCATTCTGGGTCGACGCGTTGGCGGGTGCCCCTGAGGTCATCGAGCTGCCTCTCGATCGCCCACGACCGAACGACCCGTCGTTCCGCGGAGCGAAAGTCGACTTCACGTTGGACCCCGAGCTGCATCGCCGGATGACGTCGCTGGCGTCGTCGCGTGATTCCAGCGTGTTCATGATCGTGCACGCCGCTCTGGACGTACTGCTGTCGGCACTGTCGGGCACCGAGGACATCTCGGTCGGTACACCCATTTCCGGCCGTGGTGACGCGGCACTCGACGACATCGTCGGAATGTTCGTCAACACACTCGTGCTCCGCACCGAGGTGGCGCAGTCGAGTTCGTTCGAGGATCTGCTCGACGTCGTGCGAAGCACCGACCTCGAAGCATTCACGCATGCCGACGTTCCGTTCGAACGCGTCGTGGATCGTCTGGATCCGGTGCGTACGCCTGCGTACACGCCGCTGTTCCAGGTCATGCTGGAGTTCCAGCACACAGCACGGCCCAACATCACGTTGCCGGGCCTCGAAGTCGACAGCATGGAACTTGTCGACGACATCGCCAATTTCGATCTACAACTGACCATTTCGGAATCGTTCGACACGTCGGGACAGCCGGCGGGCATCACCGCGTCGTTCCGGTACGCGACCGATCTGTTCGACCCCGATTCGGTGACCGGCTTCGCGACTCGGTACGAGTCGATCCTGCGCGCCGTGACGCGCGACCCTGCCGTCGTCGTGGGCGACATCGACCTCTTGACCGCCGACGAGCGCTCCGCGCTGGCTCCCGTACGCGGCGCGGCGGCGATGCCGGAGCGTCTGCTCGGGGAAATCCTGTCCGACGCCGTCGCAGTGGCAGGAATCGATGCGCCCGCGATCGAATTCGAGGACGTCACCGTCTCGTACGGCGAACTCGATTCTCGCTCCTCGCAATTGGCGCGTGTACTCGTGGGCCGCGGAGTCGGACCCGATACGTTCGTCGCCCTTGCGCTGCCGCGATCCGCGGACACCATCGTCGCGATCTGGGCGACGGCCAAAGCGGGCGCCGCATTCCTCCCTGTCGATCCGACCTATCCGACCGACCGCATTCGGCACATGCTGACCGATTCGGGGGCACTGATCGGCCTCACGACGACAGAGCATGCCGTCACGCTGAGGGGCCTGTCGTCCGAAGACGATTCCCACAGCACCACGTGGCTCGTTCTCGGCGACGACGCGACCGAGGGTGCACTTCGGGCGGACATCGCCGCCGAGTCGCCCGCACCGGTCACCGACGCGGACCGCATTCGGCCGTTGCGTCTCGACGACGCGGCCTACCTGATCTACACGTCGGGTTCGACGGGCGTGCCCAAGGGTGTGCTGGTGACTCATCGCGGCCTCGCCAACCTCGCGGCCGAGGAGCAACAGAGGTTCGGTGTCGTGCCGCAGTCTCGGACACTGGCGTTCGCGTCTCCGAGCTTCGACGCGTCCATCCTCGAGTTCGTGCTGGCGTTCGGCAGTGCTGCGACGATGGTCGTCGCGCCGCCGAGTCTGTACGGCGGTGGGGAATTGTCGCGCCTTCTCGAAGACAAGAAGGTCACCCATGCTTTCGTGACACCCGCCGCACTCGCGTCGGTCGATCCGACGGGCCTGCGCCATCTCGACGTCATCGCCACCGGCGGCGACGCGTGCTCACCCGAACTGGTTGCACGGTGGGCGCCGGGCCGGAAGATGTTCAACGCGTACGGTCCGACCGAGGCGACGATCTTCTCGTCGATCTCCGGTGAGCTGCGTGCCGGTTCGCCGGTCGACATCGGTGCACCGACAACAGGATTCGCCGAGGTAGTTCTCGACCGTCGGCTCAACCCGGTTCCGGTGGGTGTTCCGGGGGAGCTGTACCTTGCCGGTCCCGCGTTGGCACGCGGCTATCACGGTCGACTCGCTCTGACGAGCGAACGTTTCGTGGCGAATCCGTTCGCATCGGATGGATCGCGGATGTACCGAACGGGCGACGTCGTCCGGTGGACTGCTTCGGGTGCACTCGAATTCGTCGGTCGCAGCGATTTCCAGGTCAAGGTGCGTGGATTCCGCATCGAGTTGGGAGAGATCGACAGCGCACTGGCTGCGCATCCCTCCATCGAGTTCGTCACCACCGTCGGTGCAACCGGCCCCGCAGGCAACACGGTCCTCGTCGCATACGTACTGCCCGCGCACGGTCGGTCCGTCGACAGTCGTGCACTGCGCGATCATGTCGCCGGCTCTCTTCCGAGCCATATGGTTCCGACAGCATTCGTCGAGCTGGAGTCCATTCCGCTGACCCCTGCGGGCAAACTCGACCGTCGCGCACTTCCCGAACCGACGTTCGACAACCGATCCGAGTCGTCCCGTGAGGCGAGCACCGAGATCGAGAAGCTTCTTGCCGAGTTGTTCTCGGAGGTTCTGCAGCTCGAGCACGTCGGGGTCGACGACTCGTTCTTCGCACTCGGCGGCGACAGCATCATGTCCATCCAGCTCGTGTCCCGTGCGAAGGCTGCGGGAATCGTGTTGTCTCCACGAGATGTGTTCGAGCGCAAGACGGTTGCGGCGCTGGCCGAGGTCGCGTTGGCCGCGTCCGACGAGGACGTCGTGGTGCTCGACGAACTCCCGGGCGGCGGTATCGGAGACGTGCCGCTGACGCCGATCGTGTCGTGGATGATCGAGCGCACGCCCGTGTTCGACCGTCACACACAGACCGCACTGCTGACGCTGCCTGCGGACATCGATCGCTCCACTCTGGAGCGCACGATTCAGGCGGTACTGGACCACCACGACATGCTGCGCGGACGTCTGCAGCACGTGGACGGTTCGTGGTCGATGGACGTTCGATCGGTGGGAACCGTGGTCGCGGCAGACATCCTTCACCGCGCCGACATGGAATCCACCACGGCCGCAGTCGAATTGGATCGTGCAGCACGTCTGCTCGATCCCGCGGCAGGGTCGATGATCCAGTTCGTCTGGTTCGATGCGGCGGAATCGTCTCGCCTGCTGATCGTGGCGCATCACCTCGTCGTCGACGGCGTATCCTGGCGAATCCTGGTGCCGGACATGGGAACCGCATGGTCGCAGATCGTGGCCGGCGACGAACCGGCTCTGCTTCCCGTCGGGACGTCGATGCGCAGATGGGCGCACGGCCTCACAGAGGTAGTCGAAGACCGACGCGACGAGCTGCCGATGTGGCAGAAGACCCTGGCAGGGGAGGATCCACTCGTCGGATCGCGTGCGCTCAATTCCGATGTCGACGTGCACAGCACGGTCGATCGAGTCGAGGTCGAGCTGCCTGCCGACGTCACCGACGACCTGCTCACCACGATCCCCGAGGCCTTCCACGGCAGTGTCAACGACGGCCTCATGGCAGCACTCGTGCTGGCGGTAGCAGCGTGGCGTCGCGATCGAGGAATCGAAGCGCGTGACACGCTCGTCACTCTCGAAGGCCACGGCCGTGAGGATCAGATCGTGCCCGGTGCCGATCTGTCGAGAACGATCGGCTGGTTCACGACAATCTTCCCGGTCCGAGTCGACACCTCGGCACTCGATCTCGACGACGCCCTTGCGGGCGGTCCGTCAGCCGGTCGGCTGATCAAGGCCGTCAAGGAACGGCTTCTCGGAGTGCCCGATCACGGTATCGGATTCGGCATGCTGCGCTACCTCGACGACGAGTCGAGCGCAACGCTCGCAGCGTTCCCGGCGCCGCAGATCAGTTTCAACTACCTCGGGCGATACAGCACGGCCGTTCCCGACGGTCTTCGTGACGTCGGGTGGTTGCCGGTCGACAGCGACGAGATCGGAGACGTCCAGAATTCGGAGCTGCCGGTTGCCGCGGCACTCGACATCAACGCAGTCACGACGACGGACGACGACGGCAGCGCTCGACTGAAGGCCACCTTCGCGTTCCCGACCGGAGTGCTCGATCGCGACGACGTCGACGCCCTCACCGCGTTGTGGTCGCGGGCACTGACGTCGTTCGCACAGCATGCGCGTCGCGCAGGGTCGGGTGGCTTCACGCCGTCCGATCTCGATCTGGTCCGCCTGGACCAGACCGCCATCGAGGACGTGGAAGCCCGGTACCCGGGCGTCGCCGACATCTGGTCGATGTCCCCACTACAGGCCGGCCTGCTCTTCCACGCAGAATTGTCCGATCAGTCCGTCGACGCATACCTCGTGCAGCTGATCATGACATTGACGGGGACCGTCGACGAGGCACGATTCCGTGCGGCGACGACCAAGCTTCTGGACCGCCACGCAAACCTGCGAACGTCGTTCGTACACAACATCGACGGCGACTCGCTGCAGGTCGTCGAGGGACGCGTCGATGTACCATGGACGTCGATCGACCTCACGTCGCTGCCCGAGGACGAGCGCGAGATCGAACTGGCCCGAATCCTGACGGCCGACCGCGGACGACGATTCAACATGGCCGAAGCGCCATTGTTGCGATTCATGTTGATCTCCGTGACTCCGACGGAGTGGCGCCTGATTCTGACGAACCACCACATCCTGATCGACGGATGGTCCACACCGTTGCTGGTCCGTGAGCTCTTGACGCTGTACGCCACGGACGGTGACGACTCGGTGCTCCCGCGCGTGCCTGCGTACCGGGACTACCTCACATGGATGAGCCGTCGGGACCACGGCGCAGCGCGGGACGCCTGGCTGTCCGCGTTGTCCGGGCTCTCGGAGCCGACGTTGCTGACGCCGGTCGAGAGCCGCAGGCAGGAATCGACTCGCGCCGGTCGGAAGCTGACGTCGTTGTCGACGGAGGACACCGAGCGGCTGCGGGCGTTCGCGCGAGTCCACGGCGTCACGCTCAACACTCTGGTCCAGGCAGCGTGGGGCACCGTCCTCGCGACGCTGACAGGACGCGACGACGTGCTGTTCGGCGCGACGGTGTCCGGCCGTCCGCCGGAGATCAACGACATCGAGTCGATGATCGGCCTGTTCATCAACACTCTTCCGGTTCGTGTCACCATCGATCCACGGGAAAGCTTGGGCGACTTCATCACTCGCGTGCAGAGCGAGCAGGCAGGACTTCTCGATCATCACTATCTGGGTCTGACGGAAATCCAACGCGTCGTGGGACCCGTCGTCGCGTTCGACACGTTGACGGTCTTCGAGTCCTACCCGATGGACCGCGCCGGACTGACGACCGAGACCGACATCGTCGGGATGCGCGTCGCGGACATCGTCGACGGCAGCGACACCGCTCAGTACCCGATGACGCTCGTCGCGATGGTCGACGACCGGTTGCACATCGAGGCGAAGTACCTACCCGAACTGTTCGACGCCGAGTCGGTCGAGAAGATCGTCGGTCGGATCTCGCGAGTCCTGCACGCATTCGCGACGACGCCCGATCTGTCGATGGGTCGACTGGATCTGCTGTCCGAGACCGAGCGTGCGGCGTTGGTGCCGGTGCGTGGTGGGGTGTCGGTGGGTGTGCGGTTGTTGCCGGAGATCTTGTCCGCGGCGGTCGATAGTGCGGGTGTCGATGGTGTGGCGTTGGTGTCGGGTGGGGTGTCGGTGTCGTATGGGGAGTTGGATGCGGCGTCGTCTCGTTTGGCGCGGTTGTTGATTTCTCGTGATGTGGGTCCTGGTTCTTTTGTTGCGTTGGCGTTGTCGCGGTCGGTGTCGTCGGTGACGGCGGTGTGGGCGGTGGCGAAGGCGGGTGGTGCTTTTCTGCCGGTGGATCCGTCGTATCCGGTGGATCGTATTGCGCACATGCTGAACGACTCCGGTGTGACGACCGGTGTGACGGTAGCCGCGCATCGCTCGGTCCTGGCAGAGGCCACCGACACGGTCGGCTGGATCACCTTGGACGACACCGTCGTTCACGACGAACTCGACACTCTCTCCGGCAGTGGCGTCGTAGACTCCGATCGGTTCGCGCCGCTTCGGCCTGCCGATGCTGCCTATCTGATCTACACGTCCGGTTCGACGGGCGTGCCCAAGGGCGTCGTCGTCACGCATGCCGGTCTGAGTAACTTCGCCGAGCAGGAGCGAACCCGTTTCGAGGTCACGGCCGACTCTCGCGTGTTGGCCTTCGCGTCACCCAGTTTCGACGCCAGTGTGCTCGAGTTGCTGTTCGCGTTCGGTAGTGGCGCGACGATGGTGATCGCGCCGACGGATGTGTACGGCGGTGCGGAGTTGGCGTCGTTGTTGGCTGCGGAGGGTGTGACGCATGCGTTCGTGACGCCTGCGGCGTTGGCGTCGGTGGATCCTGCGGGTCTCGAGGATCTGCGTGTGGTGGCGACCGGTGGTGAGGCGTGTGGTCCTGAGTTGGTCGAGCGCTGGGCGCCTGGGCGAAAGATGTTCAACGCCTACGGCCCCACGGAAGCGACCATCGTCGCCACGCTCAGCACCGAGCTGCACCCGGGCGTACCGGTGGAGATCGGAAGCCCGGTTCTCGGTTCGGCCGTACTCGTCCTCGACGCGCGGTTGCAGCCGGTTCCGGTGGGTGTTGCGGGTGAGTTGTATCTGGCGGGTCCGGGGTTGGCGCGTGGGTATCACGATCGGGCTGGGTTGAGTG
>NZ_FZOW01000002.1 GCF_900188125.1 Rhodococcoides kyotonense
TTCGGTCATCAGGACGAGTGTGGGTTGTCGACGATGAGCGGGGTGGTCGATGCGGAGCTGCGGGCGTACATGGAGGCGGTGTTCTCGAAGTTCGCCAAGCCCGGCAAGTGCAACCCTGCGGACGACAAGCCCGACGTCGACGGACCCGACGACGACCCGGACGAGAACTCCGGGAACGCAGATGGCGGCGGGGCCGACAGCAGTGCCGGCGGGCAGGGCCGGCCGACCCTGTTCGACGACCCGAACCATGCTGCCGACCCGGATGACGACCCAGACGATGACACCGCCGCTACAGCTACCGATGCCGACGGTCCTGGTGCTGCCGATGCCGATCCTGCTGATAAGTCGGAGACATCTACGTCCGAAAAAACTCGGGCCGAGGTCGATGCCGAGCTCCGGGCTGTGCGTGATCTCCGGGGGCAGGGGCGACGTCAGCATGATGCGTTGAAGGTCGTGTTGCGGCAGATGTTGGCGTCGGGGACGCTGGGGCAGCATCGGGGTCTGCCGGTGACGGCGGTGGTGACGATGACGTTGAAGGACCTCGAAGCGGGGACTGGTCATGCGTTCACCGCGACCGGGTCGATGGTGAAGATGCGCGATGCGATCCGCATGGCCTCGCATGCGCATCACTACCTGGTGATCTTCGACAACGACGGGCGGCCCCTGCACCTGGGCCGGTCGAAACGTCTCGCCTCGAAGGATCAGCGGATCGTGTTGATGGCTGCCGATCGTGGGTGCAGTCATCCGGGCTGCAGTCGGCCGGCGACGTGGTCGCAGGTGCATCATGTGAACGAGTGGGCGAAGGGTGGTTGCACCGATATCGAGGATTTGACGTTCGGGTGCGATCAGCATCATCGGTTGGTCGGCCCGGACGATACCGATTGGGCGACAACGAAAGCCGGACCCGATCACCAGTATCCTGGTCGGACGTTGTGGCATGCACCGGCGACGGTCGATCCCAGTCGACGGGGGCGGGTCAATCATTATCACCACCCGGGTGAGTATCTCGACCCGGAACGATCCGGCGCCCCGCCCACCTGACCCGACGGCGGCACCTGAACAGGCACCTGAATAAGACACCGTGAGCGGCACAGAAGCACCACCTGTGCCGCTCACAGTGCTGCCCAGGCATGTGCAGACCTCGAATGCGGTCGACTATATTCGCTGAGCACCAACAGGATTCACGGCATCAGTGACATCTGTCATGCATGATCCGTGACGGTGTAACAGGAAGAGATGCTGGCACGCACTGACATATTTCAGGCATTCCGACGACGCTGGTAGTCGTGAACAAGAAACCGATGAAGCGACTGAGACCGTTCAGGCCGTGGCAGGTGCTGAATCGGTATCTGTACACGCTCGAACAGTCAGCATCGGACGGCACCGAGGTGCTGTACACCGTCGAGGTGGACACCGCGGGCGAGGAGGAAACCGTTCAGCTCTACAAGGATGGATGGCTCGACTCGACGCACGACCTTCCTGCTTCGATTCCCGTGGCGGACGGTCGCATCGAGGTTGCGGTCTCGCTGTACGGCGTCACGCGGGTGCACCTCGTACGCGACGACGGCGTAGAGCGTCGCCTCACTCCAGTCCGAGGCACGTTGGAAGACCGTCGCCGACGCCTCGACCGTCGTCACCCCACACTGAGCAAAGCGATCGGGTGGGTGGCGATCGCGATCCTGGTCGTGAATCTGGTTCTGGCTGTTCCGTTCGCGCTCGAAACCGCAACCGAGATACCGAAGATCGCCGAGCGTTTCGGAACCTTCGTTTCACCGATCCAGCTGCCCGTCTGGGTCAGCACTACATTGCTCGTCGCCGGGGTACTCGCTGCTGTCGAACGAGTACTTACTCTGCGACGCAACAAGATTCTGGATATGGAGACCATCTGGACAGCCCTCTAGAAACCGCATCCCATCGACTGCTTTTCACGAATCGGAGCCGACAAGAAATATGCTGACGTCACGATACAAACCCGCTGCGGGTGTTCTCGCTGCAGTCTCGGCTGTCCTTCTGGCCTCCTGTAGTTCGTCCCCACCGGAGGAAGAACCCTCCGACCAGCTGCACGCGTTCTACGACCAGAACGTCGTCTTCGAGCCATGCGAGGGGTATGGCACGACGACGACGGACAGGGAAACGTTCGCGAGCAATCCGACGTTCGAGTGTGGACGTGTCGACGTACCACTTGATTACGGCGATCCCGACGCGCGAACCGCGCAGATCGCACTTCTCAAGGTGCCGGCGCGCGGGGAACCGAAAGGATCGTTGCTTCTGAACTCCGGTGGTCCGGGTGGACCTGGAATGAGCATGGCCGCAACGGCGGCGACCACCTGGGCGGACAGCCCGCTCACCGAGAACTTCGATCTGATCGGGTTCGACCCTCGCGGCGTCGGCGCGTCGACTCCCGCGATCGATTGCTTCTCCGACGAGGACAACACAGCGGGTGAGAACTACACGACGGTGCTCACCGGTTCGAGAACACTGTCCGAGGACGACGCCCGCGGGCTCGTCGAACAGTGCGCCGAAAGGTCCGGTGGTGAGGACGTTCTCGCCAACGTCGGTACCCGTGACGCGGCGCGAGACATGGACATTCTGCGCGCTGTACTGGGTGACGAGAAACTGAGCTACCTGGGTCAGAGTTACGGAACTCGCCTCGGCGCTGTGTACGGCGAGATGTTCCCGCAGAACGTTCGCGCGATGGTCCTCGACGGCGGCATCGATCCGCTGCAGACGACAGCGGACCGGCGAATCGACCAATTCACGAGCTTCCAAACCGCATTCGACGCTATGGCGGCCGACTGCGCCACCAAGCCGGAGTGCCCTCTCGGCAACGACCCAGGTAAGGCCGTCGAGAATTTTCAGAACCTGACTCGACCGCTCATCGATACCCCGATAGTGACAGCCGACGGACGGCAGATGGGTTTCGACGGCGCGTACGAAGCAGTGGTGTCAGGCCTCTACGACTCGACAGTGTGGCCCGTCATCGCCAGGGGAATCGCAGAACTGCAAGCGGGACAAGCCGATACGTTGTTCTTGATCAGTGACACGTTCGCCGGTCGTGACGTCGACGGTAGTTACCCGAATTTCAACGACGCGCTCTACGCGATCAACTGCAACGATGAACAGCGCAACAGCTCGGAGGAAGAAGTCGAGCTCAAGCGTCGTATCCAAGAGATTGCTCCGTTCACGGATGCAGGTCTGGGGCCGGAAGGAGCGCGGGATCCGTGCGAATTCTGGCCTACGGAACCGACTCTGGGGACGCCGTACGCCACCGACATCGAGGGGCTTCCCGACACGCTGACCATCTCGATCACCGGCGACCCGTCCACACCATACGACGGCGGCGTCAGTCTGGCCGACACACTAAGCGGCTCACTGCTGACGGTGGACGGGGAGCAGCACACCATCGCCTACTCCGCGACCAGTGATTGTGTCAACGATGTCGTGAACAGCTACCTGGTCGACCTCGAATCTCCGCCCGAGGGAGCGCGCTGCGCGCTGTAGCTGCCATGAGATAAGTCATGGCCCGACGATGACGGTGTAACCGGATCCGATGAACGTGCGCACTGTCATCATTCGGCGCCGACGACGACACTGGAAGTCAGCACTTCGAACTACCCGAAAGGACGAACATGACTGCACCTCAACTGATCTCGCTCGAAGAGTTCTTCGATTCACCCGAGCGCACTGGAGCGTCGATCTCGCCGGACGGCAACAGGATTGCCTTTCTCGCTCCGTGGAAGAACCGGCTCAACGTGTGGGTCGAGGACAATGCTCCCGGCGCCGAAGCTCGTTGCGTGACAGCCGACGAAACGAGAAGTGTTCACGAGTATCTCTGGACGGATGATCCGAGGTGGCTTCTGTACCTGCAGGATTCGGGCGGAGACGAGAATCATCATGTCTTTCGTGTCGATCTCGACGACTCCGATGCCGATGCCGTCGACCTGACACCGTTTCCCGGGGCTCGGGTGTACGGACTGCAGCGGGCACGCGGCAAGAAGGGCGTGTTCACGCTACTGCTCAACGCGCGGAACATCGCGGAGTTCGATCTCTACGAACTCGACATCGCGACAGGCGAACTCACGGTGATCGGTGAGAGTCCGGGGCTCGGGAAGACCTGGACCGCGGGCGTCGGCGGCGACCTGATTCTGTTCGAGGTCACCGATGAAGGCGGCATGAAAATCTCGCGGCGGAAGAAGGATTCCGACGTCGTGCAGCATGTGACGACGTTCGACGGATCCGACTACCCGATGGGAGTGACTCCGACGGAGATCAGCGCCGACGGCACGGGTCTGTACGTCGGGTCGACGACCGACAGCGACCTGACGCGGCTGGCTCGGGTCGACCTGGATACCGGCGAGGAGACCGTCGTCGACAGTCATCCGACGCTGGAATTGGATGCGTCGCGGCGTGCGGTCGAGCAGGGCGACTCACCGCTGATCTTCAGCAAGAAGACAGGCGAGCTGATCGGTGCGCGCTACCTCGGGGAACGCCAGGTCATACATACTTTCGATGCTGACTTCGCAGACGTGCTGAAAAATCTGAATACATTGTCCGACGGCGATATCGGCGTCCTGTCCTCCGACGAAAGTGGGCAGAAATGGATCGTGACTTTCACCCACGACCGTGACCCCGGGGTCACGTACTACTACGACCATTCGACGGCCGAGAGCCGATTGCTGTTCCGCCCGTACCCGCATCTGGACCCGAACGATCTGGCGCCGATGACCCCGGTGACGATCCCGGCGCGTGACGGCCTGGAGCTGCCGTCGTACCTGACGCTGCCCGTCGGCATCGAACCCGCAGGATTGCCGATGGTACTGCTGGTGCACGGTGGTCCGTGGTACCGCGATTCCTGGAAGTACGTCCCCTTCGTGCAGTTCTTGGCGAACAGGGGATATGCGGTGCTACAGGTGAACTTTCGTGGATCCACCGGGTACGGCAAGGCGCACACCAAGGCCGCGATCGGTGAGTTCGCAGGAAAGATGCACGACGACCTGATAGACGGCGTCGAATGGGCTGTCGCACAAGGTTATGCGGATCGCGAACGCGTCGCGATCATGGGTGGATCGTACGGTGGCTACGCTGCGCTCGTCGGTGCTGCGTTCACCCCCGATGTGTTCGCGGCAGCTGTGGACTACGTCGGGATCTCCGATCTCGCGAACTTCATGCATACGCAGCCGCCGTTCGTCCGTGCAGGCATCGTCAACAACTGGTACCGGTACGTCGGCGACCCCGCGGATCCTGAGCAGGAAGCCGACATGCTCGCCCGATCGCCGATCACGCGGCTCGACGACATCACCAAGCCCCTGCTGATCGCACAGGGCGCCAACGATGCGCGCGTCGTGAAAGCAGAGTCGGACAACGTCGTCGAGAAGCTACGTGCGCGAGGCGTCGACATCGACTACCTCGTGTACGACGACGAGGGTCACGGCTTCGTCAACCCGGAGAACAACATCTCCTTCTACCGAGCGGTGGAGAAGTTCCTCGCCGAGCATCTCGGAGGCCAGAAGGTCTGACAAATGGGAGCGAATGGCGCCTTCGGTCACTCAGAGTGACCGAAGGCGCCATTCGCTCGTCGGAACACCACCCCACCCACCGCTTGGATGTCACATCCATACGATCAGATAGCTACGAAGGTCCATCGAAGCAAAACGGCTCCGCACCGACGCTAGCTCAGCCGAACCCCGTCACCCGACCCGTCGAAGACGTGTGCGTGCGCCTCGTCGAACCGGATGTGCACGACCTGCCCCTTCTCCGGCGGGTCACGCCAGTCTGCGCGGGCGACGATGGTCTGCGTCGACCCGTTGATGTCGGCACGACCGAAGACGAAGGCCTCCGACCCGAGTTCTTCGACGACGTCGATCTCGAGCTTCAGGCCGGACCCGGAAATCTCGACGTGCTCCGGTCGGACTCCGACCACGACCTCCGAGCCGGACGATTCCGCCAACGCCGTACGGGATACCGGAATCACTTGGTCGCCGACGCGGACTCCGCCGTCGACGATGGGAACACGGAACAGGTTCATCGACGGCGAACCCATGAAGCCGGCGACGAAGACGTTGACGGGCGTTCGGTACAGCTCACGCGGCGACGCGCACTGCTGCAGAACGCCTCCCTTGAGCACGGCGACGCGATCGCCCATCGTCATGGCCTCGACCTGATCGTGCGTCACGTAGACGGTGGTGGTGCCGAGCCTGCGCTGCAACTGGGCGATCTGGGTGCGAGTCTGGACGCGGAGTTTCGCGTCGAGATTGGACAGCGGTTCGTCCATCAGGAACACCTGAGGCTGGCGAACGATGGCTCGTCCCATGGCAACTCGCTGACGCTGACCGCCGGACAGCGCCTTCGGTTTGCGGTCGAGGTACTGCTCCAGATCGAGCAGTTTCGCGGCTTCGAGTACCCGAGTGCGAATCTCGTCCTTGCTCGCCTTGGCGAGTTTGAGTGCGAAGCCCATGTTCTCGGCGACGCTCATGTGTGGGTACAGCGCGTAGTTCTGGAACACCATCGCGATGTCCCGGTCCTTCGGCTCGGAGTGAGTGACGTCGTTGCCGCCGATGAGGATTCGGCCGCTGTTCACCTCTTCGAGCCCGGCGAGCATGCGGAGCGAGGTGGACTTACCGCAGCCCGACGGGCCGACGAGGACGAGGAATTCGCCGTCGGCGATCTCGAGGTCCAAGCCGTCCACCGCGGGGGCGTCGGATCCTGGAAACAGCCGTGTAGCGCGGTCGAACGTGATCGAAGCCATGGAGAAATAGATCCCTTCACCGGCAGGAACGTGCCGGACGATCCGAGTGACGGGGTGTCGATGAAGGAACCTACCTCGAGCAAAAGCTATCCGGAGATGTTCACCAACCAGTTGATTCCGAACTTGTCGGTGAGCATGCCGAACGTGTCGCCCCACGGTGCCTTGTTCAGGCCCATCGTGTTCTGTGCACCGACCGCGAGCTTGTCCCAATAGCCGGTCAGCTCCTCGGTGTCCTCGCCGCTCAGCGACACCGAGACGTTGTTGCCGACATCGAACGGCATGCTCGCGGGCGTGTCCGCGCCCATCAGCGTCAGCCCGTTCGGGGTCTCGAGCTGGCTGTGCATGATCTGGTCCTTTTCGGCGGGGTCGTCGCTCGCCCCGAACTCGGCGAACGTGCTCGCATTCAACTCACCGCCGAACACGCTCTGATAGAACTCCATGGCCGAACGCGCGTCGCCGCGGAAGCTGAGGTACGGATTGAGTCGAGTTGTCATCGTCATCTCCACCTTCGAATCGGGTCGGTATTCGCTGTATCGACAGGCACCGAGACCGAAAATCATCGCCGACGCCCGGAGCATGAATGCTCCTCGATCGTATGAAAACCTCGCCCGTCACAGGCGTCGAAAAGAAAATCTTCTGAAACCATGTCGATAACGGTTCGGTGGCTCCGTCCCAGGGGTGGTTGCAGCCGACACGGGTTGTACGAGATCGCAAGGAGACAAGTCATGGCGAAGTACCTGTTCCTGAAGCACTACCGCGGCGCTCCCGAGGCAGTCAACGACGTTCCGATGGACCAGTGGGCGCCTCAGGAAGTCGACGCGCACATGCAGTACATGGAGGATTTCGCCGAGCGACTTCGAGTGAGCGGTGAGTTCGTCGCCAGTACCGCGCTGTCCTCCGAGGGCGCATGGGTCCGCTACGACGGCGAAGGCAAGCCGCCCGTCACCGACGGACCGTTCGCCGAAACGAAGGACTTGATCGCCGGGTTCATGATCATCGACGTCGACACCTACGACCGCGCGCTCGAACTGGCAGCCGAACTTTCGGCCGCCCCGGGTGCGCATGGTAAGCCGATCCACGAGTGGCTCGAGGTCCGCCCGCTGATGGGTCAGGCTCCGACCGTCACCGAGTGGCATGGATGAGCTTCTGCTTCGGGAGCTCACTCCCGCGGTGATCGGTGTCCTCGTCCGTCGCGGGCTGGATTTCGCGACGGCCGAGGACGCCATGCAGGAGGCACTGCTGCAGGCGACACAGAGCTGGCCCGACGGAATTCCCGCTGACCCGAAGGGATGGCTCGTCACCGTCGCGTGGCGGAAATTCCTCGACGCGCATCGGTCCGAAGTCGCGAGGCGCGAGCGGGAGGTACGCGTCGACGCCGAGCCGATGCCGGGGCCCGCCGAGACCGTCGACGACACGCTGCACCTGTTCTTCCTGTGTGCACACCCGTCGCTGAGTCCGACGTCGGCGGTCGCGCTGACGCTGCGAGCCGTCGGCGGCCTGACGACCGAGCAGATCGCCGCGGCGTACCTGGTGCCCAAGTCGACGATGGCTCAGAGAATCAGTCGGGCGAAGAAAACCGTCACCGACGTCCGTTTCGACGAACCCGGCGATCCCACGACGGTTCGACGGGTGCTGTATTTGATCTTCAACGAGGGGTACAGCGGCGACGTCGACCTGGCGTCGGAGTCGATCCGGTTGACGCGACAACTGAACGACATGTCCGACGACCCGGAGACCGAGGGGCTGCTCGCGTTGATGTTGCTGCATCATGCCCGACGCCCTGCCCGCGCCCGCGCCGACGGAACGCTTGTTCCGCTCGCCGAACAGGACCGTTCCCTCTGGAACACGGCGATGATCGCCGACGGCGTCGACATCCTGCAGCGAGCACTTCGGAAAGACCGTCTCGGCGAGTTCCAGGCTCAGGCGGCAATCGCGGCGCTCCACGCCGACGCGCAGCGTGCCGAGGAGACGGATTGGGTGCAGATCGTCGAGTGGTACGACGAGCTGTCGCGTGTCACGGAAAGCCCTGTCGTGCAGCTCAATCGAGCCGTTGCGATCGGCGAGGCCTACGGGGCAGCAGCAGGTCTCGCCGCTCTTGGCGCCGTCGCCCCTGCAGTTCCGCGTCACGCAGCGGCCGAGGCGTACCTGCACGAAAAGGCGGGGGATCTCGCGTCGGCCGCGCGGTTGTACACCGACGCGGCCAGGGAAGCGTCGAACCTCGCCGAGCGTCGTCACCTGGCGTTGCAGGCGGCCCGGCTCGGCGAGGCGGTGCGAAATCTGCCCACCTGATGTGCGGTTCGCAGGCCCGAAACCGCACAACAGATGGGTAGATTTGCCTGCCGCCGGGTAGGCCGGACTCCATGAGCAAAGACGATCTCCACAAAGGCGACAAGGTCGAATGGAAGAGCCACGGCAGCACCGCGGAGGGTGAGGTGAAGGAGAAGATCACCTCCGAGACCGAAGCCGCAGGCCGTACGGTGAAAGCGTCGAAGGACGAGCCGCAGTACCGCGTCGAGAGCGAGAAGTCCGGCAACGACGCTGTACACAAGCCGTCCGCGTTGAAGAAGAAGTCCTAGGATCATGGCCGACGACAACGAGGACACGTACCGGGATTTCAAGGACGCGGTCAACATGACTGCGAGTGAGATCGAGAAGTTCCTGAAGACCGACGAATCGAAGGAAGTCGGGCAGAAGAACGGCGGCGGTGAGTCGACGGGGCACGAGAGCGGCCGACGCATCGTCGATATTCTGCACACGAAGAAAGCGGATCTGTCCGACGACGATTACCAGCACATGCGCAAGGTCGTCGGATACGTCCACCGGCATTCGGCGCAGAAGCCGAAGGGCGACGTCACCGATACGCCGTGGCGGTATTCGCTGATGAACTGGGGCCACGACCCGGACAAATAGTTACTGCCGCGCCCACTCCGCGAGCGACGATTCCGACGTGATGTGATCGATTCCGATGGCGATCGCGCCGTGAAGTGGGCCGTCGTCGCCGTGCACACCGTCAAGAACAGGCGGTGCGGAATTCTTTCGAAAAGCCATGAGCCCCTGTAGGTATGCCGCCTCGAAGCTGGTCGACGCGGCCGCCCGCAGTGACGGCGCGAGCCCGCCGAGTGTGACTACGTCGGGATCGTGCAGGTTGACGAGGCCTGCGATTCCGCGCCCGATCGAGGTGGCGACCGCGTCGAACGCGTCGCGAATTCGCTTGTCCGGCACAGTGTTCGCCAGCACGTTCCGTGCGTACGTAATAGGATCGACCGGTGGGTCCTCCCCGAGGTGAGTCGCGATCGCGCGGCCGTCGAGCGTCAGATCCCAACATCCCCGAGCGCCGCAGGGGCACAACCGTGTTGGGTCGCCGAACGGTATGTGGCCGTACTCTCCCGCGGCGCCGTGCGCACCCATCGCAGGATGGCCGTCGACGACGAGAGTGCCACCCAGCCCGACGCCGATCATCAAGTGCAACGCGGTGCCTGCTCCGTGCGCGGCGCCTGTTCTGGCCTCGGCCAAACCGGCGAGGGTCGCGTCGTTGCCGATCAGCAACGGTATGTCGAGGTGCCGGGGGAGATCGGCGGTGAGCGGGCTCAGGTCGACGTCGGACCACCCGCGCGGCGTGAACTGAACCAGCCGGTCATCGCTGACGGTTCCGGCGACCGAGACCGACACCGCGCGAATTCGACCCGGTTCACGGTCGTGAGCCTCGCGTATCGCCGACGCGACCTCGTCGACCAGTTGTGCGGGGTCCGGCGATTCCAGCGGAGTGCGAGTGATGAATTCGGGTTGTCCGCCGATGTCGGCGATGGCCAAGCGCCAGTCCTTCGGACGCAGGTCCGCGGCAATCACGAGCGGTCCGCGGGCGTGAGGTTGCAGCACGGTCGTCGGACGGCCTCGGCCTCTGCTGGGGGCGGGGATCTCGTCGAGCAGTTCGTGGGCCTTGAGACGGGCGACGAGGTCGGTGGCTCCGCCGCTGCTGATACCGAGTCGCTGCGCTGCGGTGGCGCGAGTGATGCCCGGTTCGGCGCGTACGAGGCCGACGAGCTGCGCAGCTCCGTACCAGCGTGCGGCGGTGTTGTCCTGTGGTCGCGTCATCGCGGTCATCATCCCACTTGAATAAACTCGACAGCTGAGTATATTCGTCATGCATGACGACGACCACCACGGTTCCTCGAACCGTTCGGGCCAATCTGCCCGGCCTCATCTCCCTCGCGCTCGCGTCGTGCCTGGCTGTCACTACGGAAATGCTCCCGGTCGGCTTGCTTCCGTCGATCGGATCCGGGTTCGGCGTCGCCGAGTCGACGGCCGGTCTCCTCGTGAGTCTCTACGCCGGCATGGTTGCGCTTCTGGCCGTGCCGCTGACGATCGTCACGCGCAGGCTCGCGCGAAAGCCGTTGCTGCTGGCGACGATCGTGGGATATGTCGTCTCCAATGCGGTGGTGGCTCTCGCACCCACGTTCGCGGTGGTTGTGTGCGGTCGTGCCGTCGGCGGCGCCGCGCACGCACTGTTCTTCTCGCTGTGCATCGGCTATGCGCCTCGCCTCGTCGACAGGGGGCAGGTCGGCAAAGCGCTGGCGCTCGCGACGGGCGGAGCCTCGGTCGGATTCGTGCTCGGGGTCCCGGTGTCGACGTCGTTGGGTACTGCGCTCGGCTGGCGATCTGCATTCGGAATTCTCGCGGTGGCGTCGGCGATCACGCTGGTGTTGGTGGCAAGATTTCTGCCGTCGGTGTCGTCCGAGACTCCGGAACGCCCCGAGGGGGTGGGTGCAGGCCGACGTCAATTGACCGCGGTCGTGTCGTCCAATGCCGTGACCTACATCGGCCAGTACATTCTCTACACCTACATCAGTCTGCTGTTTCTCGCTGCAGGAGTGAGTGATTCGTCGATCGGACCGCTGCTCTTGATCTGCGGCGCCTGTGGTCTGGCGGGATTGTGGTTCGCCGGTCAGATGCTCGATCGCAATCCTCGTCGAACGACGATCGTGATTCTGTCCGTCGTACTCGTCGGAGTGCTTGCCGTCGGATCGGCGCACCCGTCGCTGATCGCCGTCGTCATCGCGGCAGCACTGTGGAACGGGGCTTTCGGCGGCGTGCCGTCGATCTACCAGTCCGCGGCGGTCCGTACCCACGCGACGTCGCCGGAAATGGCAGGCGCGTGGGTGAATGCGACGTCGAACATCGGTATTGCAGGCGGTGCCGCGATCGGTGCGGCTCTGCTTCCGGCAGTGGGTGTTTCGAACCTGGCATGGGTTGCGGCGGCCGTCATCGCCTGTGGGTTGGGCATCGCAGCCTGGTCCCGACGCGCATTCCCGGCGCAGGTGTGATGTGTCGCGAGATCTAGCCGGTCAGGTACCGGGTGAGCGTCGGTCCGACCCAGTCGACGATGTCGTCGTGGCTCATCGTCACCAACGGCGGGACGCGAAGAACGTAGCGGGAGAACGCAAGTCCGAGGATCTGTGATCCGACGAGCGCCGCACGTTCTGCGTGCCGATCGGGGGTGATGGTGCTCAGCGCGGGAGCTACCTGAGAAGCGAACACCTCCAACATCGCCTGTGCTGCAACGGGACTCGTCGCTGCGGCGCGTAGCAACGCAAGGAACGTGCCGTCGGCTTCCCAGATGTCGAAGAACCTGGGCATCAGCACCGACGCCAGGTCCCGAGCGGCGATGCCGTGCAGGTCCGGCAGGTGCAACTCGAAGCTCGCGGCTTCCGCGAACAGTGCGTCCTTGGTCTTGAAGTACCGGACGACCATCGCTGCGTCGACGCCGACGTCGCCTGCCACGGCGCGCATCGTGGTGCGCTCGTATCCGTCGTTTCCGAAGCGGGTACGAGCGGCGTCGAGGATCGCTGCACGGGTCGCGGTCGCGGATCTGGGTCTTGCCACGCCGTCGATCATAGTCAACAAGTGTTGACCTTCGCATCGTCGAGGCATACCGTTTTAGTCAACAACTGTTGACTGCAATGTGGAGGTCGTCATGGACACCGTGGACGTAGTGGTCGTCGGAGCCGGACCCGCCGGATGCATGATCGCGGGCGAGCTGGCGTCGTTCGGAAAGTCTGTCGTCGTACTCGAGAAACACGAGGCGATGTCGCCGCTCAGTCGGGCGTTCGGTGTGCACGCACGAACGCTCGAAGTGCTGGACACTCGCGGACTGGCTCAGGATCTGTTGAAGACCGGCGCGCGGGTCGACGCGCTGAAACTGTGGGACGACACGTACCTCGACATGAGCGTTCTGCCGTCACCGTTCCCGTTCCTGCTGTCGACGCCGCAGACCAACGTGGATTCGTTGCTCGAGACGCACGCGACATACGTCGGCGCCGACGTGCGCAGGGGCGTGACCGTTACCGCCATCGAGCAGGACGAATCGTTCGTCACCGTCACGGCCGTAGAGTGCGACGGGACGCCGGTGTCCTGGCGCGCGTCGTACGTCGTCGGTGCCGACGGAGTGCGGAGCATCGTGCGAGAGAAGACGGGCCAGCAGTTCCACGGCCGGGCACTGCTGAGGTCGATCATGCTGGCCGACGTGAAACTGACCGACCCGCCTGTCGGACTCGTCAATGTCGACGCAGGCAAGGACTGTTTCGCGTTCGTCGCACCGTTCGGTGGCGACTGGTATCGCGTCGTCGCGTGGGATCGGAACGACGAGTCCGAGGACGAGGATCCGATCGACGAAGAAGTGCTGCGTAGCGTGTTGGTCCGTGCGATGGGCACCGACTACGGATGGCAGGAAGTACGGTGGACGTCCCGATTCCGTTGTGAAGAAAGGCAAGTGAACCAGTATCGAACCGGACGGGTCTTCCTCGTCGGAGATGCGGCGCACGTGCACTCACCCGCGGGCGGGCAGGGAATGAACACTGGAATTCAGGACTCGCTCAACCTCGGATGGAAATTGGCTGCCGTGATCGACGGGGCCGACGACACGGTGCTCGACACGTATCACGTGGAGCGATACCCGGTCGGTAAGAGGGTGATTCGGATGTCGGGTGGGACGATGCGGATGCTGTTGGTGCAGTCGTCGATTGCGAAGAGGATGCGCAATACCGTCGTCGACACCGTGCTGCGCAGACCGCGCCTCGCGTCGAAGATCGCGGTGATGTTCTCCGGCGTCGGTATCGCCTACGGTCATCGCCGTGGTGAGCATCGCCTCGTCGGAACCCGGGCGCCGGACGTCCCGACGGCGACCGGCCGTCTGTTCGAAGATCTTCGACGCCCCGGTTTCGTGCTCGTCCTCGAAAAGGATTCAGGAGCAGCCGGTTTCGCCGGCCACGTGACCTACCGACGGGACGACGGCCCAGCGATGCTCGTGCGTCCCGACGGGTACGTCGCGTGGGCGGGTGCCAGTGCGTCGGGAGACTGGCAATCCGTACTGGCGCGCTGGACGGGTCAGTCGTCGTCCTCGGCGAGTTCGGGCGCCAGTTCACGCGTGGCCATGCCGCCGTCCTTGCCTTCGTCGGTCGGCCCGGGCCGCCCGCCCTTCGGCTCGTCGTCGGAATGATTCTCGGGTTCTTTCGCAGTCATAGGCGAGCGGATAACCCCCGCCGCTGGATTTGAATCATTCGCCCCGCGTGACGTCGATCTTGTAGTAGCCGATCTTCCGGTACAGCGTCGCCCGGCTCATTCCGAGTTGTGTCGCTGCTTGCTGCATCGTGAGACGCCCTGACGACAGGACACGGACGATCTCGCCGTGTTCGAAGGCCTCGATCGAGGACAGTCTTCGCGCAGGCCCGGCGAGGATCTCGGTCGGAAGGACGTGAGTGTCGACGACGTCGGACCGGTTGACGGCACGCGTGATCACTCGGGCCAACTCGGCTGCATCGTGAGGCCAGTCGTAGTTGCGGAGAGCCTGCTCGGCGGCGCGGGAGAACTGCACCTCACGTCCACGGAAGGTCGACGCCATATGCCGTGCCAGCGGCAGGACGTCGTCGGGCCGGTCTCGCAGCGGCGGCACCGACGCAACGGCTGTCACCATGTTCGCCAGGACGCTCGGCACGTCGTGATAGGTCTCGGCGCTCATCGCCACGGGCATCGCGGTGCCTCCTGCTCCGAACAGGAGATCTCGAAGCTGCCCGGCGGCGTACGCAGGGAGTGTGTCGACATCGCGGAGAACTACCACCGTGTCCGATCTGCCTACCTCGAACGACCACAGATCGAGCCACGCCTGAATGTCGGCCAGATCGGGAGCTGCGGCCGACAAGATCCGATGGCGCGGGAATGCGCGTCGGGCAGCTTGGGCCAGCAGAGTAGCGCGACCGGTGCTCGGCGGCCCGACTGCCGCGACGACCGAGCCGGCCGCCAACGCGGTCGCTGCGATCGTCAGCGCCTCCGACCAGGCTTGGCCGAGTTCCAGGCCGCCGACCGACGACGGGTGTTCGATCCGAAACAGGTTACGACGCGACGGCGGGCGGGCGTGCCGCTGCGACCCTCGCGTCAACATGGAACTCGAGATGGTGCTCGCAGCCGATCTGGCCAAAGTCAGAAGCAGGTTGCTCGACGTGTCCGACCACGTCGTCAGATTGACCGCGCCTTCGAGCTTGCCGGTCACGGGGTCGACGACGGGTGCCGCCGCGCAGGTGAAACCCGTCAGGCTGTGTGAGTAGTGCTGGTCGGCACGCACGAGCGTCGGAGTGATGTCGGCAAGCGCGAGACCGAGGCCGTTGGTGCCGACCTCCCGCTCGGAATATCCGAATCCGGGCGCGAGATGCACGACGTCGAGCGCCCGCAGCAGACTGTGATCACCGCTCACGCGACTGAGCACGACACCCTCGGAGTCGGTGAGCATCATGCCGACGGGCTCGGACTCCATCGTGCGGTGAAGGTCGGCGAGTACCTCGTTGCCGCACTCGTGAAACAACGATTCGGGCGGCTCGGTGCCGGCGAACACCGGCTCGACGGCGTCTGCTGACACCCCGTAGCGCTCGCTGCGAATCCACGACGCGCGAAGCCGCTTCGGGACGAGGTCGGCGTCCCTGCTCACGATCTGGCCGGATGAGGCGCGTCTATCCGGTCGGTGGTCTGACAAGCGAGTTCCTCGTGCGTCGACAGCAATCCTGTGACTCAGGTTACATCGCGTTCGCGAATTCTCCGCGTCTCAGATTGAGACGGCAGAAACCTGCCCGACGACCTTTCCGCGACCTACCGTCTAGTCACGAACTGTGGCGCCGGTCACTTCTGGAAGGGGTTCGACATGTACGAAAAGGGTGACGACAGCTTCTTCATCGTCGACGCGCACGTGGCTCTCTGGGACGCCCGTCCCGAGAACCTGCGCAACATCCATGGGAAGCAGTTCATCGACTGCTTCTACGACTACCACCGCAATCTGTCACCGGAATCGGAGCTGTGGACGTACGAGGAGTACCTCTACCAGGGCGGCGAGCGGTTGATCAAGGATCTGTTCATCGACGGCTACGTCGACCACGCGATCTTTCAGCCGGCGCACCTGGGCGAGTTCTACGTGAACGGATTCGGTCAGACCGAGGAAGCGTGGGCGTTGACGCAGGCGCACCCCGGTTTGCTGACCTACAACCACAACTTCGACCCGCGCAACGGTGAGCGCGGACTCGATCAGCTGCGCGCCGACGCGGAGAGATTTGGACTCAAGGGCGTCAAGCTCTACACCGCCGAGTGGCACGGCGATTCCCGCGGGTACAAGCTGGACGACGACTGGACGCGGCGCTATCTCGAGGTATGCCGCGAACTGGGAATCAGGAACATCCACGTTCACAAGGGGCCGACCATCCGGCCGTTGGACCGCGATGCCTTCGACGTCGCCGACGTCGACCACATCGCAACCGACTTCACCGATCTGAATTTCGTCGTCGAACACTGCGGGCTTCCGAGGCTGGAGGACTTCTGCTGGATCGCGACGCAGGAGCCGAACGTCCACGCAGGTCTGGCCGTCGCGATGCCGTTCATCCACACACGCCCGAAGTACTTCGCGCAGATCATGGGTGAACTTCTGTACTGGCTCGGCGAGGATCGGATCCAGTTCTCGTCGGACTACGCGTTGTGGACGCCGCGGTGGTTGATCGAATCGTTCGTCGACTTCCAGATTCCCGAGGAGCTGAGCGAATACGCACCGATCACGCTCGATCAGAAGAAGAAGGTGCTCGGGCTCAACGCCGCGAAGATGTACGACATCGAGGTACCCGCCGATCTGCAACTCGCCGATGCGGACGAGCCCGCCGTCGGGCCACGCGGTGCGGATCGGGCGGCCGGTGACAACCTGGTCGGTGCTTGAGATGTCGGATTCACGTGAAACAGAGGCATTTCGAGCGTTGGATGCCGTCGTCGATCCCGAATTGGACGAGCCGATAACCGATCTCGACTTCGTGCATTCGCTGATCGTGTCGTCGGCCTCCGATGTTCTGGTCCAACTGCGGTTGCCGACGTCGTTCTGCGCACCCAACTTCGCCTATCTGATGGCGTCCGATGCCAAGGATGTTCTGACGGCGCTGCCGTGGACACGCAGTGTCACAGTCGAATTGATCGACCACCACGACTCGAAGATCATCAATGCAGGACTTGCCGCCGATGCCGGATACCGTGGAACGTTCGCACACGAGGCGGAGGAGAATCTGGACGAACTTCGAATCACGTTCCAACGCAAAGCCCATGTGGCAGCGATGGAGAGGAGTTTGACCGGGCTGCTTCGGCAGGATCCGTCACGAGAGATGGCCGAGATGGGCACGGTGGTATTGGGCGAGCTGCCCGACGACGCGTGTACTCGCGCACTGATGAAGCGCCGCAGCATCATCGGACTGCCTGTGTCGCCCGACAGCCTTGTCATGGTCGACCACGACGGCAACGACTACGCCGAGATCGACGTCCCGCTTGCACTGCGCCGCGCGCGTTCGACGCGCATCTCGATCGACGGCAACGCGCACTTCTGCCGCGGGCTTCTGCGCACCCGCTACGACGACCCTGACCGTACGACGGTCGACGCCCTCTAGGAGGCAACCTATGAGCACGATGCGAGCAGTACAGGTCGTGGGCTATCACGACAAACTGCAGATGGCCGAGCTACCGATCCCCACGCCGACAGGGCCTTTCGACGTCGTCGTCAAGATCGGGGGTGCAGGGGTATGTCGAACCGATCTGCACATTCTCGAAGGCCAGTGGGCCGAGAAGTCGAACGTCCAGTTGCCGTACACGATCGGGCACGAGAACGCCGGATGGGTGCACGCCGTCGGATCCGCGGTGACGAACGTGAAGGAGGGGGACAAGGTCATCGTGCACCCGCTCATCACGTGTGGCCTGTGTCGCGCATGCCGATCCGGTGACGACGTGCACTGCGAGGTCAACCAGTTCCCCGGAATCGACACCAACGGTGGCTACGCCGAGTACCTGAAGACGTCCGCGCGGAGCGTCGTCAAGATCTCGGACTCGCTCGAACCGGCCGACGTCGCAGCGCTCGCCGACGCAGGCCTGACGGCCTACCACGCGGCGGCCAAGGCGTCGCGGCATCTGACTCCGAGGGACCGAGTCGTCGTGATCGGGGCAGGTGGATTGGGCCACATCGGAATTCAGGTGTTGAAGTCGTTGACATCGGCGGAGATCGTCGTCGTCGATCGCAATGCTGCTGCCGTCGAACTCGCGAAGTCGATCGGCGCTGACCATGGAATCGTCGCGGACGGAACGCATATCGACCAGGTTTTGGAGCTGACCGGCGGCAACGGTGGCGAGGCCGTCATCGATTTCGTCGGTGAGGGCGGTGCGACGAAAGAAGGCGTCGCGATGTTGCGTCAGGCGGGCAACTACTACGTCGTCGGGTACGGGGAGAACATCGACGTGCCGACGATCGACATCGTCTCGTCCGAGATCAACATCATCGGTAATCTGGTGGGGTCCTACAACGACTTGTGCGACCTGATGGCGTTGGCCGCCCGAGGATCGGTGGTGCTGCACACCGTGAAGTATGCGCTCGACGACTTCCAAAGTGCCATCGACGATCTCGACGCAGGCGCCATTCGTGGCCGCGCAATCCTGACCCCCTGAGGAGTACGCCATGATCTTCATCGTCGTCAAGTTCGAGACGAAGCCCGACTGGACCGAACGGTGGCCGGAGCACGTCGCCGAATTCACCGCAGCGACTCGGGCCGAAGAGGGAAACCTGTGGTTCGACTGGTCACGCAGCCTCGAAGAGCCGAACGTCTACGTCCTTGTCGAAGCCTTCCGCGACGGCGACGCGGGTGGTGCCCACGTGAACAGCGAACACTTCAAGAAGGCAATGGACGAACTGCCCAAGGGCCTCGCCTCCACGCCCCAGATCATCAGTCAGTCCATCGACGCGACGGGGTGGAGTGAGATGGGTGAGATGAAGATCTAAACCCCCTCGTGAGTGTTTATGTATAGCCCTCTATATGTCCAGTCCACAGACATATGAGAGTCGTATGTCCACCGACATCTGAGACACGCGTGCTGGCTTCGTAGGCGTGGGGCACCTGAACCGGCTATGGAATATTTTATGGCCAGAAAAGGTGCAGCCCTCATGCAACTTCTCGATGCAGTCCTCATCGCGGTCGTGGTGGAGCAAGTGGATCCGGCGTCGGTCTTCGGCGCCGGAGGTGCAAAAGGGTGGTGCGAACGCAACGAGGTCTCCACCGCCACCTTCTACCGACACAAACAACGCATCGAACTCGACGGCCGGTGGGAACCGAAATCCCGCCGGCCGCACTCGAGCCCACGTCGAACCCCTGTAGAGGTCGAGGAAGCCATCGTGGAATGGCGCGGAAAACTGCAGGGCGACAACGGCGCCGAGAACATCCACTACCAACTCCAAGCAGTCGCGCAGCGAGAGGGCTGGTCCGCCAAAGGCTGGCACGTCCCGCCTCGCTCGACGATCAACAAAGTCCTGCGCCGCCACGGACTACTGGAATCGAATCCGAAGAAACGACCCAAATCGTCCTACAAGCGATTCCAGTACGCCCGACCCCGAGACTGCTATCAGATCGATGCCACAGAAGTGATCCTCGCGGGCGGCGCGAAGGCAACGGTCTTCGAAGTTCTCGACGACTGCACCCGCACCCTGGTCGCCACACTCGTCGCCGATGCAGAGACAGCCAAGGCCGCTGTCGCCGCGATCAACAAGGCATTCGACGACTACGGGATACCTGCAATGGTGTTGTCCGACAACGGAACCGCCTTCACAGCCAAACGCACCAAAGGGGCGCAATCACAATTCACCCGCTTCGTCACCGAGTCCGGTGCGCGGCTGATCCACTCGAGTCCGTACCACCCGCAGACCAACGGCAAAGTCGAGCGACACCACCGCACCTTCAAACAATGGCTCGACCGACAACCACACCGCCCCGCCACCCAGGCCGCCTTGCAGAGGGCCTGCGATCGTTACCAGCAGTTCCACAACACCGAACGTCGCCATAGTGCAGTGAACATGCCTCCAGCGCAGGCATGGGCCAACGCGGCGATGCTCGGAGGACCCGAACATCTACCGCGTCAGCTCGACGCCACCATCGGACACCACAGCGTCTCGAACTCCGGTGTCATCAGTGTCGGCCACTCCACGGTCTCGGTCGGTAGAGCACACGCCGGCATGAAGGTCACCGTTCTGCGCAACGGCGACCACGTCACCGTCTTCCGGCTCACCGGCGATGTTCTCGGACACCTACACCTCGACCGCGACAAGCGATACCAAGGACAACTCCACGCCCCCGCCGCCTAGAATCGACTCTCACATCTATGTAGACATCGTGTCTCACATCTATGTAGACAGCACATATAGCCCTCTATACATAAACACTCACGAGCGTGTCAGTGCATGAAACCCGGACCGGTAGAAGACCAGCGGGGACCCGTCGCTCCCTGCCGTGTCGAGCTCGTCCACCTGCCCGACCACGAGGTCGTGATCGCCGAAGCGCTGAACCGACGAGATGGTGCAGTCGATCCACGCGTGCACCCCGTCGAGCAACGGTGCGCCGCCCGGTGACCGACTCCACTCGACGCCGTCGAACTTGTCTCCGCCCGAGCGCGAGAAGGCCTTGCATACGGTCTGTTGGTCGTGCGACAGGATATTCGCGCAGAAGCGGCCGGTGGCCAGGATCTTCGGAAACGTCGTCGAGGTGTGCGCCACGAAGAACGCCACCAGGGGTGGTGCCAAGGACACGGACGAGAACGAGCCGACGGCCATGCCGACGGGTGCACCGGCGTCGTCGATGCTCGTGACCACGACGACACCCGTCGAGAATTCGCCGAGCACAGTTCTGAAATGGGCTGGATCGATGGCGGTGTCGGTCATGAGAATGCGTCCTTTGCTTCATCGGGAACAGACGTGAACGTAAGGCCCCGGGCATGTACTTCGACAGTCCTCGAAAGTGGGCAGTCCCAGTCTGGGCGGTGTGATCGTTCGAAGAACAGGCCTTCAGCCTCGACCGCGTAGTTGATCACGTAGTTTTCCGCGTCCGCAGGACAGGTGCTACAGCGCATTGTGATGTGAGTCATAACGAGCTGCACACCAGGAAGCGGGAAGCAATGACCGACACCATCGAGGCCCCGATCGCCTCCACTCTGTCCACCGACTACGTCGAACGCGCGCGGACCGTCGCACAGGTCGTCGAACGCGAAGCGGACAGCATCGAAGCCGGCGCGACCATCACGACCGCAGTCTACGAAGCACTCGTCGAGCAGGAATTGTTCTGGCTCCTTGTACCGTCCGAATTCGGTGGTGGCGGAAAGGGAATCGTCGAATCCCTGAAGGTCATCGAAGAGATCTCCCGCGCCGACGGTTCCACCGGCTGGGCCCTGATGGCCAACGCGTTCAGCACGGGTGTCGCAGTCGGATTCATGAACGACACCGGCGCCCGCGAGATGTTCGACGGCCCGTCCCGCGGCATCACGGCCGGCATGATCATGCCTACCGGCAAGGGAATTCGCGTCGACGGCGGCTACCGCGTCACCGGCCGGTTCCAATTCGGTAGCGGTTCCGCCCACGCGTCGTGGATCGGTGCAGGATTCGTCGTCCACGACGACGCAGGCAACCCCGTGCTCGACGCGAACGGCGGTCCGGATTGCCGCATCGCCTTCGTTCCCCGTACCGACGTCGAGTTCCTCGGCAACTGGAACGTGATGGGCATGGTCGGCACCGGAAGCTACGACTACCTCGTCGAGGACGTCTTCGTACCCGACACGTTCACGATGGAGACGTTCTCCACGGTGCCGGTACGACCCGAACCCGTCTACAAGCTGGGTCTGCTCGGTATCGGAGTGGGCGGTCACGCTCCCGTCGCGCTCGGAATCGCCACGCGCGCACTCGAAGAAGTCGTGAAGATCGGATCGAAGAAGCAGCGCCCGGGGTACGACGGTCCCGTCGGCGAATCTCAGTTGTTCCTGCGTGATTTCGCGAAGAAGGAAGCGTTGCTGCAGGCCGCCCGCGCGTACGTCTACCAAGCCCACGGTGACGCAGAGGAGACCGCTCGACGGGGCGAGGAGATCACCGACGAGCAGCGCGCCCGCCTGCGTCAGGTGACCACCTGGGTGCAGGAAGTCGCCGGGGAGATCGTCGAATTCGCTCACCGCTGGGCAGGCAGCCAAGCGATTCGAAACCCCAGTGCGCTCGGCCGATGCAGTCGAGACATCGCGGTCGCTACACAGCACATGCTCGTCGATCAGATCAGTCTGGTCGACGCGGCCAAAGCCATCGTTCCGTCGTACGACAAGTAATCAGGGAAAGGTTCGAATATGGGACAGCTCGAAGGCAAAGTAGCCCTCGTCACCGGAGCCGCACGCGGACAGGGCCGTTCGCATGCAGTCCGTCTCGCCGAGGAAGGCGCCGACGTCATTGCCGTCGATCTCTGCAGCAAGCCGGAGACGACGAAGTACAAGGGATCGACCCGTGAAGATCTCGATCAGACGGTCCGTGAGATCGAGAAGTTCGACCGGCGGGCACACGCCGTCGTCGCGGATGTGCGCAATCTCGGAGAGCTGGAAGCCGCAGTGTCCGAGGGAATTGCGGAACTGGGGCGGCTCGATACCGTCGTCGCGAATGCGGGTATCTTTTCGTCCGCTCCGCTGCACGAATTGAGCGAGGACCAGTGGGACGAGATGATCGACATCAATCTCTCGGGTGTCTGGAAGACGATGCGCGCCACCGTGCCGCACCTGATTCAGCAGGGTGAGGGTGGATCGATCATTCTGATCTCCTCGACCGGTGGAATCCAGGGCTTCCCGAACTTCGCGCACTACGTCGCCGCGAAGCACGGCGTCACAGGACTGGCTCGCACCGCATCGAACGAGTTGGGCCAGTACAGTATTCGCTGCAATTCGATCCATCCGACGTCGGTGCTGACGGACATGATCGACAACGAACCGATGTACAAGCTCTTCCGTCCTGATCTCGAACATCCCACCCAGGACGACTTCCGTGAGGCCTGCCAGGGTGCGATGAACACACTGCCGGTCCCGTGGGTGGACGCCGTCGACATCAGCAACGGTGTCGTCTGGCTGGCGTCGGATGCGGCCCGCTACGTCACGGGTATCGCGCTCCCGATCGACGCTGGGGCACTCAGCAAGGTCTAGCGTTCATCGACTTGGGCCGGCGGTCTGGAAATATGCAGCGACTTCCTGCCGCCGGCTCATGCCGAGCTTCTGGAGAACGTGCTCGACGTGGCCTTCGATGGTGCGCGGTGACAGAACCAGTTTTGCGGCGATGTCCTTGTTGGACAAACCGTCTGCGAGCATCTCTGCGACTTCCTGCTCGCGCGGCGACAGCGACACCGTGGTCGTGGACTCGGTCGTCGTCGATGCGGGGGAGTCCTCGCCGAGCGCGTATCGGGTGAGCTCGCCGACGGACATGGCCGAACCCGACGCGCGACAGGCTTCGAACACGCGTGTGCCCAGTGCGATGCGGGCGCGCTCGGTGAAGACTTCCCGTTTGTCGATCCAGTGCCCCGATCCGTAGAGCTGCTCACCGAACGAACCCCACATCGCCGACGCGGCCCCGAGCAGGACCGCAGCGCGGTCGGGTGAGCCGGATTCGGCCTCTGCCCACGCGAGCAGATCGGTCATCAGGGTTGTGCCGACGACGTCGTCGAACGCTTGGTGAAGATCGAGCGCCTTCACGGCGAACGACGCTGCTGTGCTGTAGTTTTCGGCTACCAGTTCCACCAATCCGAGGCCGTACACGGCGTACGAGCGAAGCCAGATCTCTCCGTTGTTCTCGGCGAGCAGTCGTACCGAATCGAACGCGTCATGGGCGCCGCCTAGATTACCGGTGAAGCTGTACACCATCCCGAGGTGAATCTTCATGGTGCACAACAGATCGACACGATCGGGTATGTGCTGATAGAGGGTCTGTGACTCGGTGAGGTATCCGATCGCGGTGTCGAAGCGGCCGTCGAAGAACTCGTTCAAGCCCAGAACGTGGGTGGAGAAGGCCTGCACCAGTGGGTCGTCGGACTGTGAGCCCAGTGCGCGGCGCAGCACCGCATCGGCGGCATCGCGATCGCCCTGCAGCGTCATGACCAATCCTGCTGTTGCCGAGGCTCGGTCCCGGACGTCGGCGAATTCCGGTTCCGCGAGAACACGATCGAGCCACAGACGGTGTTCGGTGACCGAGATTCCACACGCCCACAGGAACCAGACATCCGCGATGAGATCCGCACCGCGTCGTGCTTGCTCGGAATCGGGGGACCGCAGTGCTCGTTCGAGAGCGAATCGGATGTCGGCGCGGTTGTCGCGGATACGCGAGCTGGTGACCCGTTGATCCGGTCCGAACCAGTTGTCGGCTGCGCATCGCAGAACATCTGCGCACCAGGTGAAATGGCGATTCAGCAGGGTATGGGTCTCGGCGGCGGACAATTGCGCGACGCCGTACTCGCGCAGAGTCTCGAGCATTCGGAACCGCACCTGGCCGTTCTCTTCCACACGCTGGAGGATCGATTTCGCGACCAGTGCGAACACGCCGTCCAAGATGCCGTGATTCGAGATGCCGCTGCCTGCGCACACTGCCTCGGCCATGTCGAGGTCGAATCCCCCGACGAACACCGACGTCCGTGCCCACAACAGTTGCTGTTCCCTCGTGCATAGTTCGTAGCTCCAGTCCATGGTGGCCTGGAGGCTGCGGTGACGCGTCGGACCGGTTCTGTTGCCTTCGGTGAGCAGATCGAGACGGTGGTCCAACCGGGCGGCCAACTGGTCTATCGACAGAACGCTCAAACGCGTGCATGCCAGTTCGATCGCGAGCGGCATTCCGTCCAGGCGCGCGCAGACGCGTTCCACCGCATCGCGATTGGTAGGGGTGACGGTGAAGGTGGGAAGTATGGCGGCGGCTCTGGACGCGAACAGCTCCACCGCGCCCGGCGCCGAGCTGCGCTTGGAATCGGTGTGAGTGGGCATCGGATGCAGCGCCAGTCGATGTTCCTCGGGAATGCCGAGAACCTCTCTGCTGGTCGCGATGATGTGCAGCTGCGTCGTCCCGCGGAGAAGCACCGAGATGAGTCGGGCACTGGCGTCGAGCAGATGTTCGCAGTTGTCCAGCACGAGCAACATGCGTCGGTTTCCCAGATAGTCCACCAGAGTGTGCTCGGTGGTCGTGCTCTGCAGACCGCGAGAAGACAATCCCAGCGCATCGGCCACTGCCTGGGGGAGTAGCTCGGGCATGTGAAGTGATCCGAGTTCGACGACGCGGACCCCGTCGGCGAATGCTCGTCGAAACCGGTTGGCGGCCTGAACTGCCAAGCGCGTCTTGCCCATTCCGCCGGGACCGTTGAGTGTGATCAGCCGCTCGGTGCCGATCAGAAGCTGTAGTGTGCGCAGTTCGGAGTCGCGACCGACGAATTCGGTCGCGTAATTCGGCAGTGATGCACCAGGTTCCGACTCCACCGGTGCGTCGGCAAGTTCGGTGAGTTGCCGTCTGGCTGTCTCGACGCGTCGGGTCAATGTGGTTCGTGACCCCTCCCATCCGACACGGCGACCGATTTCTCCGACGCCCAGGTCCGGTGCGCCGGCGAGCGTGTCCCGAATCGAGGCGTCGATGCCGTCGTCGGCGGCGCGGCGAATGCTACGTCGGTCGTCGGGTGCGGCCTCGAGTGACAGAGCGCGCCGGACGGTGTTCCGGGACATCGACAACCGCTGCGCGATTCCTTTGATGGGAACGCCCGCCGATCGAAGAGCATGGATTTCACGCCATTCGTCGGCGTTCATGGTGCCTCCCTGTTTCGCGTCACTACGGCCGATTGCCTGCGTGAAGTTGAGACGTACGTCACTGTGGCCTACCTGGTCGACGGTTGTCAACGTCGAGGGGTCAAGTTCGGTCATCTTTCCGGTTCTTCGCGTTCGAGAGTGGTGCTGATCTGCAGTTTCGTGCACCCGTGGTGAACCACGTAGTAGACCGGTTCTGTACGGGCGTGGTGGACGTCAGAGTGATACGGACCACAGCAACGTACGAGAAGGAGTTTCCATGAGCCAGCAGAATGCAGAAGCGTTGAAGGCAGCGTTCGCGGCAGCCGACGCAGGCGACCCCGGACCGCTCGTCGCGCTCTACTCGGACGATCTGACGTGGGCAGGTTTCACGTTGGAGGGCGATCTGCGGTTGTACACCAAGGGTGAGTTCCTCGAGGCGTTCGGCGTTCTCGCCAAGCTCGACGCATCGGCCAACGAGGTCGTCAGCGTCGAGGTCGTCGGTGACGAACTGGTGACCGCGAACATTCGCGCCTACCGCAAGCTCGGCGACGACGAACTGGACATCACGATGGTGATGACGCACCGGTTCGTCGACGGCAAGGTCGTGCGTGGGACGGACATGGTGCCGTCGAGCTTCGAGGCGTTCTGGTCCAAGATCGGAATCACGGTGTGACATGAGCGTCGCGACACAGCTTTTCAGGCCGACTCGATTCGACTCCGCGCGTCGACGTGCGCATGTGGCGCTGTCCCAGGGTGCACCGATCGTCGTGGTCGACGACCTGCGGGGCACAGGATGCGACCTCGTGGTGGATGCACGGACCGTCGACGTGTCCTCCATGGCCCATCTGATTCGTTTCGGATCGGGATTCGTCTGCGTCACCGTCGACGAGGAGACCTGCGAACGTCTGGATCTCCCGCCTGTCGAGTGGTCGCAGCGAAGTTCGTTCTACATCGGCAACCCCCGTGTGTCGGTGGACGTGTCGCACGGGACGACGACCGGTATTTCGGGATTCGATCGTGCTGCCACGGCCCGGGCACTCGCGAGGCCCGCAGCGACTGCGGGAGAATTCACGCGGCCTGGCCATCTCGTGCCTGTCCTGGCCGACGGCCGCCGGCCGACGCGTCCGGACCTCATCGCCGAATTGGTCGGTGGGCCTGCGGTATTCACCGCGATGGAGCCGTCGGACATCGCACTGGCGCACGACGCCACCGTCGTGCGCCAGGGGGACCGGGTCGTCCCGGTGATTCGGATGTCGGATTTCGCCTATTTCTGAGTAGGCGCCTTCGGCGCATGTGCACGAAAATACGTAGCCCGCTATGTATTTTCGTGCACATGGCGCGCTAGCGCCCTAACACGCTGACCACGCAAGCATTTCCGTCCATACCTGCCGCGCCGCCGCCCATGGTCTCGACGACCCCGATGTCGTGCTTACGGACCTGACGAGGACCCGCTTCGCCACGAAGCTGCCATACGATTTCGGCCAATTGTGCTGTACCCGTGGCGCCCAAAGGATGAC
Organism: Rhodococcoides kyotonense; assembly: GCF_900188125.1. Lineage (GTDB taxonomy): Bacteria > Actinomycetota > Actinomycetes > Mycobacteriales > Mycobacteriaceae > Rhodococcoides > Rhodococcoides kyotonense. Next base: position 27,391 of record NZ_FZOW01000002.1, read on the forward strand.
CGCGCGAGAGCAGCCCGCCACTCGGATTGACGGGTTGCGGTCCGGTGCGTGCGGTGTATCCCGTCGGCGCCATCTCCGCACCCATGCCCAGTTCGGCGACGCCGAGCGCTTCGAGCGTCGTGATCTCGCCGATCGTGAAGGCGTCGTGGACTTCCATGACGTCGATATCTCTCGCCGAAATGCCTGCCACGGCAAAAGCTTTGCGCGACGCCCGGGCGACACAATCGAAGCCCCATACATGCGGTGAGCCGTAATCCCACAGTGCACCGGACACCATAGCCGAGGACAGGACGGTGACGTCCCTCTTGCCGACGCGTGGTCCCCCGACCACCGCAGCCCCGGCTCCGTCGGTCGTCGGGCAGCATTGAAGGAACGTCAGTGGTTCGGCGATCGCACGGGAGTTCAACACCTCCTCGATCGTCGGCGCTCCCCTCCGGAGATGCGCTCGCGGATTGTCCAGACCGTTGGTCTTGTTCTTCACGGCCACAGCCGCCAACTGTTCCGGAGTCACGCCGAACTCGCCGATGTAGCGCTGAGCCTGCAGCGCGTACAGGCCCGGAAGTGGAAGCGATGCAGCACCTTCCGGATCCGTCGCTTCGGGAACAATGGCTCCGGTGAACAACGTGGACATCTGATCGACTCCGAGTACCAGGACACACTCGAACCGTCCGAATCGGACTGCTTCGACGGCCTCGTGGTAGGCCGCTGTGCCGCTGGCGCAGGCATTTTCGATGGTCCACATCGGGATTCCCGGAAGCCCGAGCCCGCGCTGGATACGCGTTGCCACTCCCGGCGGGCCGAATACCGTCCCGACGATGATGGCATCGATGTCCAGTGGGTCGATCTCGGCGTCGCCTATCGCTTCGGTGACGGCCTCCCACGCCAGGGATTCGACGCGACAGTCCTGGAATGCGCCGTACGACGACGTTCCGACGCCGAGGACTGCGACGTCTCGATCGGCGCTCACGAGTCCACCTCCGCGACGAGATCTCCGAATTCGAGGCCGGTCACCGTCACACGCGTGTCGATCGGTAAGGACGTCGGCTCTGCGAGATGCGCAAGGACTCGGGGTCCGTCGTCGAGATCGATGTAGCCGAGAGCGAACGGCGGCGTTCTGTTTCCGACGGGAATCGCGACGAGGGTCGAGGCCCACAATCTGCCCGACGGGGAAAAGGTGTCCGGGGCCAGAGATCCCCGACATACCGGGCACCATGGCAGATCCCGCTGCGCCGACGGGTTTCGGCACACCGTGCAGCGCAATCCGTGCACCCGGCCGTCACGAAAGACTGGCCTGCTGTCGGCGACGGCGAGACCACCTTTGACAGCTCCGGGGCGCCGTTTGGTGATACGCCCGTCGACGGGGATGGTCATCAGTGATCCCCCTGCAGTGTGAGACTGAAATCAGGTGAGCTGAGGTGCAGATACGCGCCGGTTGCGGCGTTCACCAGCTCGCGTACGTGCTTCATTTCCCTGCTCGACGCCGAGAAGTCGCGGTTGCGCTTCGGGGTGTTGCGCATGATGTCGATCTCGTTGCCGGGAACCAGGAGACGCAGGATGAGTTCGTCGTCGTCGACGTTGCCGAAGCGTTTCCGTAACTCGTCGAGCGACGGTTGTGCCGGAACCCAGTCGCTGTAACTCTTGGCCTTCGGTGAGTCCTGGATGACGTCGACGATGTTCTGATCCATCGGTGCGACGGCGTCGCCATAATGACCGTTGACGTACATCAGTACTTCGTCGGGAATGACCGAATATCGTTTACCCGTAACCACATTCAGCACTGCCTGCGTCCCGACGAGTTGCGAGAACGGAGTCGCCATCACCGGATAGCCGAGTTCGGTTCGCACGACGGACATCTCGTCCAGAACCTCCTCGAAGCGGTCGGCCATGCCACGTTCGGCGAGCTGCGCCTTGAACGTGCCGGTCATACCTCCGGGCAGCTGGTGCCGGTACAGGAACAGGTTGAACTCGGCCGGCGTGCCGACGGGCAGGCCCTCGTATTCGGCGACGCGTTGCAGGTGCTGTTCGACCGGGGAGAACTGCGATTCGTCGAGCTGGACGTCGAAGCCGGCATACTTCAGGTTCGAGTACGTCACCTCGGTCGACGGCAGCGAAACGCCCGCGGCGAGTGTCCGACTCGCGGTGTGCACGCGGTCCGCGCCTGCGAGTGCGGCTTCCAGATAGTTGATCGGCGCCATCGCGTTGTTGCTGTGGAAGTGCACCTCGACGGGAAGTTCGCCCGCTGCGGTCTTGATGGCGTTCACCAGGCTTCTGGTGCGGTCGGGGGTGAGCAGGCCCGCCGCGTCCTCCAGTTCGATACCGTCGGCGCCGAGACCGACGAGTTCCCGTGTACGCGATGCGTAGTAGTCATCGGTGTGATATGGGCTGTCGGCGTACAGAATGCATGGAATCGCCTGTGCGCCTTCGGCTTGAACGGTCTTGACGAGCCGGCCGATCTTGTCCAGGTTGAACAGGCCGTCGTAGATCCAGAAGCTGCCGATGCCGTGCGCCACCAATCGCTGAACCCAGAGATCCATCACACTGTCCGCGGTCAAGCCGAACGTGACGATGCCGTTGCTTCGAGTTCCGGCACGAACAGTGGTGCGCGGCATGGCCTTCGACAGTGAGATCAGCTGATCCCACGGATCCTCCTTACAGTGCCGCACGAGGACCTCGAAGATCGAACTTCCTACCAGATCGATCGTGTGGAAACCGGTGCGGTCGAGATGATCTGCGATGGGTAGGCCCATATCCCGACGCATTCGCATGCCCCACCAGCTCTGCGGGCCGTCGCGCAGAGTCTGGTCGACGATCTGAATTTTGCGGCGTGAACCGTCGGGGAGCGTCGGTGCGCAGTCGATGAAACTGGTCATGATGTCTCCAGGAATTCGGGTAGTCCGGTGTCTGCGATCCAGTTGGTGCTGACGCCGGCGGATCGAAAGTCGTTGTGGTCGAGAGCGAATCGCGCGAACTCGGCCGTCGTAGGAACACCCGTAACTTTCAGTGCGTCCAATACCGACAGCATCTTCGCGATGGCGTCGTCGCGGTCCGTACCGTAGGCGACGACCTTGGCGAGCAGTGAGTCGTAGTACGGGCCGACGACGTAGCCTTCCTCGGCTTGACTGTCGACGCGGATTCCGTCCATGTCGGGAATGTGCCACTTCGTCAATGTGCCTGTGCGCGGGAGAAACCCGTCCTTCGGAGACTCGCTCGTGATGCGAACCTCTATCGCGTGGCCCGTGGTGGTGACGTCGTCCTGGCCGAACTCGAGCCGGTCTCCTTGCGCCGACCTCAGCTGCTGGCGGACGAGATCGGTTCCCGTCACGCACTCGGTCACCGGATGTTCGACCTGGATCCGGGCGTTGAACTCGAGAAATGCGTAGTCGCCGGTATCGGCGTCGTAGATGAATTCGACGGTGCCCGCGCTGTCCAGTCCGATGGCCTGGGCGAACGCGAGGCCTGATGAGCGGATGCGGGAACGGGTGTCGGCGGACAGGCCGGGTGCCGGACTCTCCTCGATCACCTTCTGGTGTCGTCGTTGCAGCGTGCAGTCTCGTTCGCCCAACTGGACTACGGCGCCATGTCGATCACCGAGAACCTGCACCTCGATGTGCCGGGCCCGTCGGATGTACTTCTCGACGAACAGCGATCCGTCACCGAACGCCGACTGGGCTTCCGAGCCTGCCGCCGAGAATCGAGCGCGCAGTTCGGCGTCGTTCTCGACGACGGACATCCCCCGCCCGCCTCCACCTGCCGACGCCTTGATGAGGACGGGGTAGCCGATGTCCGCAGCGGCGTGGGATGCAGCGTCGACGTCGGTGACGATGGGCGACCCGGTCAGTACCGGAATACCTGCGCTGCGGGCTATCTCGCGTGCCCGGGCCTTGTCTCCCGCCTCGGCGACGACGTGGGGACTCGGCCCGACGAACGTCAGACCGTTGTCCACGCACAGCTGCGCGAACTCCGGGTTCTCGGACAGAAATCCGTATCCCGGGTGCAGTGCGTCGCACCCGCTTCCGAGGGCAGCGGCTATCAGCGACGGCATGTTCAAGTAGCTGGCCCTCGCGGCGGGCGGTCCGATGCAGACGGTGCGGTCGGCGAGCCGTGCGGGCACGGAATCGCGGTCTGCCGTCGACACCGCGAGGACCGTTTCGATGCCGAGGTCGCGGCACGAGCGGATGACGCGTACCGCGATCTCGCCTCTGTTGGCGACGAAGACCCGCTTGATCGGCCGGTACTCGACGTCACTCATCGTCTGGATCTATCAGGAAGAGAACCTGGTCGTACTCGACCATGTCCCCGTTCTGCGCCTCGATCGCGACAACAGTTCCAGCCACCGGCGACGACACGTTGCTCATCAGCTTCATGACTTCGACGATGCCGAGCTGCTGGCCCTCGTCGATGTGCTGTCCAACCGTGACGAACGGCGCCTCGCCCGGGCTCGGTGCGGTCCAGAACGACCCGACGACGGGCGAATTCACTGCAACTTCGTTGCCTGTGCGTGCATGGCTGGTCTCCGCTGTAACTGTCCGCTCACGGGCGGGTTCGCCACCTGTGCGTGCGGAGTCCGTCTCTGGACCAACTTTCCGCTCACGGGTGGCGTCAGCCGCACCGGACGGCACTCCGTCCCGGCCGAGCACCAGCCGGGTGCCGCGGATGTCGAGTTCGAGACTCGCCCAGCCGGAGTCGGTGAACTCCCGCACGAGCTCGGTGAGTTCGCGGATCGTGACCTCGGTGGGAACTGCCGTGTTCTCGGTCATCGTGATTCCTCCTGAAGGGCGATCGCAGCGAGCAGTACGGGAAGTGCTCGTGGCGCGACCACGGTGGTGATGCCTGCGTCGAGCGCAGCGCGCAGTGCGTCGGGGCGGCTGAAGATCGCGCCGGCGACGGACGCCGTGCCGGGCGGCACGGTAGGCATCGCGTCGGGGTCGAAGTCCCCGGTCGCAGATGGGTCGAACAGCGGCTGGGGTGCGTCCGCGTCGTCGGCGACGACGGTGATCGGTGCGAACTCGGTGGCCCATGCGAGGAGGCGTTGCAGGTCGCAGTCGTTCGCCTCGTCCACAGCCACCGTCGGGAGTTCGTCGGCGTAGATGTGCCCGGAGACTGCGTCGACCGTGACGGTCTTGCCGACGAGGTCGGCCACGGCGTCGGCGCATCCGACCACGCAGGGGGTGTCGAGGGCGCGACTGACGACCGCCGCGTGGGACGTCGCGCCACCCGTCTCGGTGACGACGGCGACCGCCGCGATCATGCCGTGCACGTCCTCGGGACTCGTGTTCTGACGCACGAGCACGGCGTTCGGAATCTGCTCGGCTTCTTCGGGCGTCGCAACCGCCAGACCACTCGCGACGCCGGGGCACGCGGAAGTTCCGGACGCGATCAGCGTGGCCGACGCCGCCGCGTCGGGATCCACGACGGGACGCAGAACCGTCGCTACCTGCGCGGGTGCGACGCGTCGGAGCGCCTCGCGTGGTGTCAGCACGCCCTCGTCGACGAGTTCGACGGCGATACGCACTGCCGCGCGCGCCGTGCGCTTCGCCGGCCGCGATTGCAGCATGTACAGCGTGCCGTGCTGAACGGTGAACTCGATGTCCTGAGCGTCGCGACCGTCGGCATCGAGTTGTCGAGCGGCACTGAGTAGTTCGTCATGTACGGACGGTGAGCGTCGAGCCAGTCCGTCGAGAGGTTCAGGAGTGACACGGCCGCTGACGACGTCCTCGCCCTGACCGCGCGGCAAGTATTCGCCGTAGACCTCACTCGCACCCGACAACGGGTTGCGGCTGAACAGGACTCCGGTGCCCGAGTCGTCGTCGACATTGCCGAACACCATCGCCTGAATGGTCACTGCGGTACCCAGGTCCTGCGGGATGCCGTGGTGCTTGCGGTAGGCGATGGCGCGGCGGGTGCGCGACGACTCGAAGACCGACGCGACGGCACATTCGAGCTGCTGCCAAGGGGCCTGGGGAACGTCGGCGCCGGTCTCGGAGCGGATGGCGTTCCGTACGGCTGCCGCGGACTCGTGGGTTTCGAGATCGTCGACGCATCCCAGAACGAGTTGCCCGTAGAACGCGTGGAAACGGCGATTGACCTCGGCGGCGAACTCGGGTGATCCGGTCTCCGCGGCGAGGGCCCCCTCGACGTCGTCGGTGAAACCGAGGTTGAGGATCGTGTCCATCATGCCGGGCATGCTGACTGCGGCACCCGAGCGGACCGAGACCAGAAGCGGGTTCTCGCTGCCCCCGAAGGTCCGGCCGAGCTTATGCTCCAGTCCTGCTATGCCGGAACGCAATTCCTCGATCAAGCCGTCAGGCAGCGTTTTTCCGCCGTCGAAATACGCGCGGCACGCGTCGGTCGTGACGACGAACGCAGGCGGAACCGTCAGACCGAGCGATGCCATCCGCCACAGACTCCACGCCTTGCCGCCGACGAGTGCTCGATCCGGTTCGGCCGACTGCCCGTCGGGTACGACGATCCAGCGAGTTGCCGTCGTCGTCTCCGCGGTGCTCATTCGTCCCGCTCGCGGCCGGTGATACGCAGGATGTGCTCGTGCATCTGAAACCAGACAGTGTGGAACGAGTCGATGCGGACGGAACTGACGTAGTCGAGCTCGCCGTCCTCTGCACGGGTGAGAGCGTCGGCGATGCGGCTCAGGAATCGGTCCACCGACGGTTGAGCCGCCGTCAACGGCGCGAGAACTGCTGCGGTGCGGTCGAGAACAGCGCCGAGCTTGTCGATGATCTTGGCGTCGTAGTCGGTGTCGGAGTGGTCGTTCTGCTGGCGCTCGCCTGCGATCTCGACGGTCTGCCATGCGGTAGTCAGCGACAGGACCTGCTTGTTGACGCCGGATTCGAAAGAGTCCATCGCAGAATGAATTTCGGCACTGTCACGCTCGTGTGCGAACCAGGCCGGGTAGGCGTCGTCGAGAGCCGCGCGTCCGGTGGGTGTGATCATGTACTTGTCACGTGCAGCCATGACGGCCTTCTCTGTAACCGCGGTCTCTAGCGCGTTCTTCACGTCGTCGGGATCGAGTCCGAAGATCGCGACGAGACCGTCGACGTCGGACAGTTGTTTCAGCGTGAGCGAATGCAGTGTCAACAGATACGAATCAGACATTGGTGGGTTCCTTCTCGATGCTCATGCGGTCGCGGACTTCGCGACGGAGGGACTTGCCGACGGGGCTGGTGGGCAACGTCTCCCAGAATTCGATGTGCCTCGGCCGTTTGAATCCGGCCAGGTGGGTGGCACAGTGTTCGCTCAATTCCTCGGCGGTGACGGCGGCGCGTACCACGACCGCGGCCGAAACTCGTTCTCCCCAATGGTCATCGGCGATTCCGACGACCGCTGCTTCGAGTACCGCGGGATGCGCGAGCAATACGTCCTCGACCTCGCGGGGATAGACGTTGAATCCTCCGCTGATGATGACGTCGTGCCTGCGGTCCATCAGATACAGGAATCCGTCGGAGTTCATCCGGCCGAGATCGCCTGTGTGCAACCAGCCGTCGGAATCTTTCGTCTCGGCAGTGGCTTCCGGCCGACGCCAGTACTCGCGCATCGTGTGCGGCCCACGCGTCACGACCTCGCCGACGCTGTCAGGTGGGAGCGACCGGTTTTCGGTGTCTCTGATATCCACTTCTACGAACGTGTACGGCTTGCCGGCCGATGCGAGCCGCTCGGGGGTGTGCTCCCACGGTTGCAGGCACGTGATGGCCAGTGGAGCTTCGGCCTGACCGTACAGCTGCGCGAAAATTGGCCCGAGAGTGTCGATTCCGCGCTGCAGAAGCGTCGTCGCCATCGGCGCACCGCCCCAGCAGAGCCGCTCGAGGTGTAGCTCGGCAGTCGCGATGTCGGGATGTTCGAGCAGCATCGAGATCATCGTCGGCACCATGAACGTGTTGGTGGCCTTGTACTTCTCGGCCGCGGCGAGAAAGTCTGCAGGCGTGAACTTCTCCAGTACGACGCTGGGCGCTCCCTTGACGAGGTGCGGCAGGAAGAACGCGCCGCTGCCGTGTGTGATCGGCGCCGCGTGCAGCATCACCGATTCAGGGCTCAGGTTCGGGACCAGGTCGACGAGGAAATTCGCGACCTCGGCGAGCTCGCTGGCGGTAGTCAAAACGACAGCCTTCGGCTTGCCCGTCGTGCCTCCGGTGTAGGCGAGTCGGAGTGGCTCGTCGGGGCCACGTCGCACATCGCACGGCATTTCGGATGCCTCGGTGATCAACCTTGGCAGATCCTCGGCCCTGATCATGACTTCGACATCCGTCGCCGGTTCACCGCTGAAAACATAACCGCGGGACTGTGAGTCGTCGATCTTGTAACTGTGTTCGGCCGCGGTCTCGCGCACGTTCAGTGGCACTCGAACCAGGCCGGACTTTGCCAACGCGTAGTAGACGACGACGCCGTCGATCTCGTTGGGCATCGCGATGGCGACGCGGTCCCCGGGAACGAGCCCCAGCGCGAGCAGTGCGTTTCCGAGACGATCGGTGGCACTGTCGAATTCGGCGAAACTCACCGTTCGAGAATCGGTGATGATCGCTGGTGCGTCGCCGAACTGGCGTCCGGCTCGTCGGATCAGATCTCCGATCTGCATGTTTTCTCCTCAGATAGTGCGGCTGCGCCGCATGTGTACGGGAATACATAGAGGGCTATGTATTTCCGTACACATGGGAGTCAGGACAGGTCAGCTCGACGCAGGCCGGCGCCGCGACCGGCGATGGTGCGTGACGTCTCCTGGCCGATGGAATACAGCTCGTCGGCCTCGGGTGTGTGCCAGTTCCGCTTCACCCATTCTTCGTCCAGGTAGCGGAACGGCTCCTGCACGGTGCGGGGTGTGAAACCTGCTGCGCGAGCGTTGTAGTCGTCGATCTCCAGTCGGCCCGCACTGGTGACCCACAGTCCGGTTTTGGGCTCGATGGTCGATGATCCCGAGAACGTCGACCGATCTCCGACGGTCAAGGCGAATCGCTCGGGGTTGCGCAACGCGTCGTACGGGATGCCCGTCATCATGTGCTGATTCAGTCCGGAATACCGCGCCATCTGATATTCGTTCGCCTTCTGGTGCGGCAGGCTGAGCAGTCCGACCATCTCGCCGAGGCCGTCACGGGCGTACTCGTCGTTCATCAGTGGCTTGAACCGCTGTGCGCGGTCGTCCAGTTCGAACCAATCGTCCTGACGGTAGGTCCCGGCGAGATGCGCGAAATCCTTTCCGACGGAGGAGTAAACGAGCGCACCGGCATCGATCATCTGTTCTCTCGACCAGGTTGCGATGCGCTTCCACAGATCTGCAGTCGCCTCGTTGAGGATTGTCCGGTAGCTCTCCATCGTCTCGGCAAGGGCCTCGGAACTCTCCATGCCGACAGGCCGATAGCCGTCGGTCAGCGCGTCCGCCGTGTACAGACCCACCGCGACGATGTTCGACGCGGCGTACGTCGGTTCTGCCTCGAACGACGCCCAGTCGTCCATCAAGTTGAAGTTGGTGTCCTTGAACACCAGTGAGATGCTGAGGTTGTTCAGCGGAAGGGCGGTGGCGATGCCGTCGAGCCACGGGTAATCACCCTCGGTGAGGTCGAAGAAGTCGCGCATGATCATCTGACGGCCGTCGCCGAAGTTGTACGGACCGCTGTTGTGAATCCCGATTCGACATTCGCAATGGGCGAGGAACGCGTATTGCGACAGCTGGGCGAGGAGCTTGACGGTTGCGTCGTGCAGTCGATCACCTGCGGTGACTCCGTGCAGATCGGCTTCGATAACTTGGAGCGTCCGCTCGGGCAAGAACTGGCTGCGATCGCCGAATTCCTTGTTGGTGATGTGGCCGTCGTTGCGGTGATAGGACAGCGCGAAACGACGGGAAAAATCGACGACGTCGACGACGTCCTGGGTCGCGTCCTCGGGCCGCAGCAGACCCCAGTTCATCAACATCTCCCGGCCGAGCAGGTAGAACGCAGGCATTCCCCACGCGGCGTTGACGGTGTCGACCTTCAGGCTGACCTCGCGTGCGCGGTCGCCGAGTTCCTCGGCAGGGGTTGCCGCGTCGATCTCGCGTAGCAGTGTCGGGAGGCGGTAGAAGCTGTTCAGATACGACAGCAGCATGTATGGATTCATCGGAAACAACTTCGACTCCTGCACTGTGCGCGTGATGCACAGCCAGTAGGTCGTATCGCTGAGATTCCTGATGTAGCTGTTGGTTTCGAGCAGATCGCGGTAGTCGTAGCGGGCAGTGGCCATGTTCAGTGATCTCCTTCGAGCTTCCAGATGCGTGCATGGCCGGTGTCGCCCGTTTCGTAGGCATCGGGTCCCGGTGGCGCAGCGGTGATTTCGATCTCGACGACGTCGCCGTCGGTCAGTGGTCCGATCTTGCAGTTCATGAGCGTCGGGACGTCGTACTCCCGTGCCAGAATGCCGAGGTGCGAGCGCACCGTGCCGCCGAGGCAGATGATCCCGGCGAAACCTTCCAGGATCGGTGCGGTGAGCGTGCCGCCGGAGTCGTCGATGACGGCGATGGTTCCCGCAGGCACACCGTCGACCAGGAAGTTCATGACCTGCTCGACGTCGGACACCAGAGCCACCGGGCCGCTGATCGGCGCCGCCTTGCGGATCACGTTGTCACCGGAACCGACGAGCCTGCGGCCGTCGACGAGCTCGCCTGTGTCCTGCTCTGAGGGCTGGACCTTCGCGCTTGCCTTGTACTTCTCGGGCTCGGAGGTCAAGGATGCCGTCGCGGAGAATTCGAATCGGTAACCGGAGTCGAGAGCGTCCTTCTCGACCGCGACGGCGTCGTCGATGGTGAACAGGCTGCCGTCGAGAACGAGCTCGGCCCACGGAAGGTTCGATTCCTGGATCCGTGATGCGACGAGAGCTCGAATGGCGGAGTTGTAGCGGCCGGGTAGCGGAGTCAGTTCCTGAGCGCCCCACTTCGGGGTGGTGATCGTCGGGTCTGTCATGAGGACCTCTTCGCACGTGAGTTGGGGCCGGTCGGTGGGTTTCCCTCCTCGACCGGGTGATTGTTCACTGGTGAAAATCTATGTAGCGTGTGCCATGTGTCACAGTCCACGATGGTGGACAGTCCTGATCCGATCCGGCGGTCCGCCGCCTCTTCCGATCGCCGCGCTGTCCTGAAGAACGCCGACTACCGTCGAGCTTTTGCTGTGCTCGAACGGTGCGATTCGGCCAACTGCCTGTCGGACTTCAAGGAACAAGTGGTCGACGCGTTGTCGGTCGTCTTCGGGTTCCGCGACGTCTCGTTCTTCGCCGGCCCGACCTTTCAGACGACGTTCGTCGATCGCACACCCGTCGTGACAGGTCGTACGGAGTCGATGCTGACCGAGTACCACGATCGGTGGGCCCACCACGACGTGTTCGGGACCCCGACCGCGCTGCGCATGCTGCAGACGGGAGGTGTCGCTTCGCTCGATGAGGTGCACGCAATGGGGGCGGTCCCGTCGACCGCGTCCGCATACATCCACCACTTCCTGACCGGCACCTGGTCGGTGGAAGCCGCGGCGGCCATGCGCGTCGACCTGTACGGCATGCACACCGGGTTGATCGGAATCTTCACCGGCGACGAGAAGCAGTTGGGGCCCGTCGAGCTGGCCACACTACGGCTGGTTGCACGGCAATTGTCGGCTGTTGCGCGGAACATTCCGTTCGTGTCGTGTCGTGGTGACTTCCACGATCTGACCGAGCGTCAGCGCGACGTCGTCAAGCTCATCGCCGAGGGATTGAGCAACGCTCAGATTGCAGCAACGCTGTCGCTCGCCGAAGACAGCGTCAAGAAATACGTCAGCCGCATCCTGGCGACGACGGGATGCCAAACCCGAATGGAGCTGGCGCTTCTCGCGCGTTCCTAGGGCCGCTGCGCGGCCCGTGCGTGCATAGTTGGCGTAGAGACCAACTATGCACGCACGGGCGCGTCAGTGCATCAGAGGAACGAATCCTCCCGTGTCAGGCCGTATTTCGGGTGTTCGCCGATCACCATGGACTCGAAAATGCCGTAGCCCTCCGCGTCACCCTCACGGGTGCGAATGGGTAGATCGCGCAACTGATGAACCTCCCGCACGGCTTCGGGCGTCGAGACGTCCGCGATCCTCTCGCCATCGAGATGTGAAGGCCCCGCGTAGATTCCGTGCCGCTGATTCTTGTATCCGAAGTAGAGCCCGGCGCCCAGGTGGAATCCGGTGTCGCTCAGTGGCTCGATCTCGATCCGTCGCGTCTCACCCCACCCGGCGTCGAACTCGATGGACCCGCCGAGCAAGCGACGGTTCTTCGGATCGAACTTCAAGTCGTCGCGCACACCGACGAGCGGGCGTTGCGAACCGTCGGACTCGTTGACGAATCCCGAGAAATACGTGGTTGTTTCGCCCTCCATCTGAAGGTAGAAGTGAATTTCGTACTGGGAGCCGTCGGGACGCTTGAAGTACATCGGTGTCCACAGAAGCTTGAAGTCGCCGTCGAGCCGCTGGTCTTTCTTCACATCCGGTGCAGGCTCGCCGACATCCATACGCACACCCCACGAGTGGTCGCGGTACGCAAGCCATTTGTCCGGCGTGACGTCGATCTTCTGGCCGTCGATCTTCAGAGTGCCCTCCGCCGTGCACAACTGGTGATAACGCAGCACCTCGGAACACATACGAAGTCCGAGTTTGTCGCGCTGCGCGTCCTTCGCTTCGAGGAACGGCGGCAAGACAGCAGTCAACGTCACGTCGAACTCGATCGGCTGAATCTCGTTCTTCTGCAGTACGAACCGGACCTTCTTCAGAGGCTCGACGACCTCGTAGTCGAACGGCCCCGCGCCCACGCGCTCGAGGTCGTCGTCGAGGACGCGGCTCGCACGTACGGTGATCTGCTCGGTTCCGCGTGATATTCCAGCGAACATGTCCATCACGTTGCGGTTGTGGTATTTGCCGAGACCACAGTCGATCTGGACGGAACCGTCTATCGCGAACATCGGCGACCAGATCTTCTCGGTCCACGAGATATCCGACTCCGAGACCGTCGCGAACGTCTGGGCTGTCTGATGGTGCAGCAGTTCGTCGGCAGGGAGGAGCTTTTGCATGGATTGACGCATCGAAGAAATCTCCTTACAAGACTGGTGAAAAGGAACCTGGCATATCGTTCGCGACAACGGCGGAACCGAAAATGACTCCGGCCTTTTCGTCGTCGCCGAGAGGACCGGGATAGAGCGCGAGCGTGTCCGGGGATATGGACCAATCGATGTCGTCGACGACGCCCGCGAGTGCGGCGAAGGGCTTGAGTCCCCAGCTGTACATGGTGGTGGCCGCGAAGATTCGCTCCTCACGAGTCATGTCGGCGAATCGCTGATACAGCTCACCGTGAATCCGGCTGATGTCCGCAGACAGCGCTGGCCAGTCGTCCGGCGCGAGATTCACCCGTTCTCCCGACTCCGTATGCCCGACAACGCCTACGGTCGTCACCTCCGACAGCAGCTGGTCCGGTTCGGTGAACGTCGTTCCCCAATCGTTGATCTCGAACGAGTCGAACGATGCCGGATCGAAGGTCAACACCAGGGAGAGCGCCGAGTATGGGCTGTGCAACCCTTCGGCCCATGGGTACGCGAACGCGCTGGGTCGAAGACAGAGGAGGTCTCGGACGATCGCAACCTGCCCGTTGCCGACTGGATAAGGGCCCGAGTCGTAGATACCGACGCGAGAATCGGTGAAGTGCAGGAACAGATAGCCGGTGACGGTCGCGTTCAGGCGCTTGAATGCCTTCTTTTCCGCGGCCTGCAGGGGAGTGACGTGCCCGAGTAGCGATGCCACTTCGTCGTCGGGCAGATACCGGTTGGTGAATCCCGCGTCCTTGTTGTCGAGCGTTCCGTCACCGCGTTGAGCGAGCGTGAGCCTGCGCCAGAAGTCGACGACGGTTCGGATGTCGTCGGTTCGATCGGTGGGCGCGACCACGCCCATCTGGATCAGGTTCTGCCGTCCCGTGAGGTAGTGGTAGCCGGCCATCCACGTCCATAGAGGGCTTGCGACACCAGCCTGTCCGCGTAGCCGTCGTCCGATCTCCTGGGCGGACATGGTCGCGTCGATCGTGCGGATTCGCGTGGCGTAGGTGTGGAAGTCGTCGATCGTGGACATCGACATGTACGGCATCATCGGGAACAACTCCGACGTGAAGCCGGACCTCCGCGTCATTTCCGGCTTGAATGTTCTGCCCATGTGCTGCACCAGGTCGTCGAGATGCGCGTCGGTCAACGGTTCGGCGATCAACGCGTCGAGGACCTCCTCGGTCACCACGACGTCGAAATCCTTGACTGCGATGTCGTCGCCGACCCGCCGAATGTACTCCCACCACTGGTCGACGGCTGTCTCGACGTCGACCCTGTCGGGCTCGGCTTCGACGGTCACCGTCGCTCGATCTCCGTCGACGTAGTCGAGCCGCACCGTCGCCCCGTCACTCAGTCCAGGGTCGACGACGGCGCCGACGAGACATGGAACCTCGAACTCGCGGGAGACGATTGCGAGGTGGGATCGCAGTGTCCCGTCGCAGGCGATGATTCCCGCGAGCCGCCCGAGGATCGGGGACAGGAATGTCGTGCCACCCGAATGAACCAGTGCCACCATCGATTCCACGTCCTCGTCGAGCGAGGCAATGACATCCTGCGGGGAGACGAACCGTCGGATGACTCCTGTCGTCGATTCGAATCGGTACGACGGTACTCCTGACCCGGCTACAGCCGTGTCGGTTATCGAACTCATTGTGTTCCTGCTTTCGCTACGCGCCGACACCGATGGGGCGGAAACAGCTGTCGCGGTCCGGAGGGACGAAGATGCCCCCGATGAGGCCGAGTGCGACGGCCGGGTCGCTGAATTTGTCGTAGGAATCGACGATTCGCGGGGTGATAGCCCAGTCGATGTCGTCGTAGCACCCTGCAACACGGGCCCAGCTCTTGAGCTTCCAGCTGTACATCTGCGTCGCGTACAGGTTGCGCTGCTCGGGATCGGTGTCGGCGAATCGCGAGTAGAGGGCGCGATGTGCACCGCGAACCGACTTCTCGACCGCGTCGACCTCGTCACCATGAAGAGGCCGCAGGCCGTTCTCGTCGCTGACGAACACGCGCGCGTCGATGACTTCGTCGAGGTAATTGCTGGGGTCGAACCATGCTGTGCCCCAGACGTTGTTGTCCATCTTCACCGAATCGGGCAGGCGATACGCGAGAACGAACTGGTGGTGTGCCAATCCCTCGCGGATGCCGTCGAGCCACGGGAATTCGCCGTACTTGTCCGCACACAGTTCGCGCAGGAACAGGAAGGTACCGTCACCGAGGTGGTACGGCCCGGTGTCGCACACCGCGGTTCGGGCATCGCAGTTCTCGAGGAACATGTAGCCGGTCAAGCGGGCGCCGAGCTTGCGTAGCTTGAGACGCATGGCGTCGTCGACGGGATGTAGTTTGGTTCGAATGCTCTCGAGCGTGGACGAATTCACGACGCGAGAGCTGTCCGCCGGTTCGGCGTCCATGTTAAACAGGACGTCGTCCTCGCGCATCGCGATGGTGGCCTCGCGCCAGAACCGCAACACTGTCAGCTGGTCGTCGAGGCCCTGCTCGAGTGAATTCTCGCCGAGATCGACGAAGATCTCACGACCGGTCATGTAGTGCAACGGCATCGCGGCGAGGTTGATGAAGTTCTTCTTCGTACCGATCGAGAGTTCTTTGCGAACGAGTTCCGTTGCGGTGTGCTTCTCGGTGATCTTTCTGATGCGATCGGGGACGCGGAGGTAGTCCTCCATCATCGACATCAAGATGTAAGTGTTCATCCCGAACAGCTCGGACTCGAACACCGTCCGCGCGGACAGCTCGCTCTTGTACGCGGCGCCGCCCTTGTGCACGAGCCAATTCCACTCGTCGAGAGTGGGCTCGTAGTTCGGATCCGTGTACAGCCTCGCCAGATCGGTCGGGGCAAAAGCTGCCGCGGTCATGCGGTCACCGTCGAGGTCCGTGCGATGACGGCTGTGTCCGCGTCCGTCAGATCGAGCGTGATGGTTTCGCCGTCGGACACCGTTCCGGTCAGCGATGCGGCGAGAACACAGGGAACGGCGGACTCGCGGCTCAGAATCGCAAGGTGCGATTCGCGGCTACCCGCAGAGCAGACGATGGCCAGCAGGTCGGGGAGAATCGGCGACAGAAAGGTCATTCCGCCTTTGTCGACGAACGCGATGGTGTCTTCCAGGTCGTCCTCGTCGATCGACAGTACGTCCTGTGTCTCGCGAAACCAGCGCGCGGTCCCCGTGACCGTGCCCGCGGTGAACAAGTTGGTTCCGGTACCGACTTCGTCGTGTGTCTCGGTCATTGCCATTCCTTCGTGTGTCTCCGGGTCCGGCCGGCCTGGCCGGGCTCGAAGACAACGTTAGGAACATGTGATGGCGATCACGATCCACCTTGGGGGACAACTCCATGTGCACGAAAATACATAGCCCGCTATGTATTTTCGTGCACATGGCGCGCTAGCGCCTGAGCTCGGATTTCGCGATCGTGCGGATATGCACTTCGTCCGGGCCGTCGAAGATGCGCATGGCCCGGTGCCAGCCGTACATCGCGGCGAGAGGCACGTCGTCGCTGACGCCCGCGCCGCCGTGGACCTGGATGGCCCGGTCGATGACGTCGAGGGCAACCCGAGGCACGGACACCTTGGCGGCCGAAACGTACGGCGCCGCAGCCTTGTTGCCGTGTACGTCGGTGATCTTCGACGCGTACTGGCACAACAGTCTGGCCTGATCGATCGCGATGCGCGATTCGGCGATCTGCTGCTGCACGACGCCCTGCTCGGCGAGCGGCTTACCGAACGCAACGCGCGACTGCGCGCGGGCGACCATCAGTCCGAGAGCGCGTTCGGCTGCACCGAGAGCACGCATGCAGTGGTGAATCCGGCCGGGGCCGAGACGGGCCTGCGCCAGCGCGAATCCGTCTCCCTCCTCGCCGAGGATGTTGCTCACCGGAACCCGGACACCCGAGTAGATCACCTCGCAGTGGCCGTGCTGATCGTGACGACCGAACACCGGAACATCTCGTACGACGGTCACGCCCGGAGTGTCGATGGGCACGAGAATCATCGACTGCTGCCGATGCGTCGCAGCGTCGGGGTCGGTCTTGCCCATGACGATGAGCAGTTCGCAGCGCGGATCCGACGCCCCGCTGGTCCACCATTTGCGACCGTCGATGACGTACTCGTCACCGTCGCGTCGGATGCGGGTCTGGATGTTGGTGGCGTCGGAGCTGGCGACCTCGACCTCCGTCATCGAGAACGCGGAGCGAATCACACCGTCCTTCAACGGTTCCAGCCATCGGGCCTTCTGCTCGTCGGTGCCGAACATGTGCAGCAATTCCATGTTGCCGGTGTCCGGTGCTTGCCCGTTGGTCGCCTCGGGCGCGAGGTGCAAACTCCACCCGGTGATTTCGGCGAGGCCCGCGTAATCGAGTTGGCTGATACCGGAATACGCAGGCAAGAACAGATTCCACAGCCCCCGCGAGCGCGCTTCCTTCTTCAACTCTTCGACGACGGGAGGCAGCGAGCTGTCGCCGGGCGCAACAGACGCTCGGTAGCTCTCGTAGTCGTGCTCGGCCGGAAATACGTGGGAGTGCATGAAGTCGACGAGCGTCTCACGAAGCTCCAACGCCTTGGCCGACGGCCGTAGATCCAGCGACGCGGTGTCGATCGTGCTGGGCATGGCGGTGGTGTTGACGGAATGTGTCACGGGAAAGTCCTCACTGATCAACGAAGTCCGGAAACTGAAGAGGCGGAGGCGCGTTCGAGCGCTCGGCCGAGCAGCGGACCGACCATCTCGCCGACGGTGGAGAAGTCGTCGCCCTCGGTGTGTCCCTGCTGGTGGCGTGCATGGATCCCTTCGAGGATCACGGCGATCTTGAAGTCCGCGAACACCAGGTACCAGTCGATGTCCGGGACGTCGATTCCGCGTGCGGTGACGTATCGTTCGACCAATTGATCCCGAGTGGGAAAGCCGGGCAGTGCCGTCGCTCCCGCGGTGATGGGGTTGAAGAACTCGCCTTCCTGGTCCCAGAAGGAGCAGAGGATCCCGAGGTCGGTCAACGTGTCACCGAGGGTCGACATCTCCCAGTCGAGTACACCCAGTATGCGGGTCGGATCGCTGCGGTCGACCATCATGTTGTCGATCTTGAAGTCTCCGTGCACGATTCCCGGGTAGCTCCGACTCGGCAGGGCAGCAGTCAGCCGACGATGAATCTCGGCGACCTCCGGTCGTTCGGACGTCGCCGACGCGTCCCACTGCCGCTGCCACCGGCGCAACTGGCGCTCGAGAAACCCGTCGGGATTACCCCAGTCGGCCAGACCGACGTCGGCAGGATCGATGGAATGCAGTGCGACGAGTGTGTCGATCATCGACTCGGTGAGTCCGGCGCGTTGCTGCTGCGTCAGCGCTGCGGTGTCCTCCTGCGTGCGCAACGTGATTCCGTCGAGCTTGTCCATGACGTAGAACGACGCGCCGATGACACTCGAATCCTCGCACAGACCAACGGTTCTGGGCACCGGTACGGCGCTGTCCCGCAACGACGACAATGCTCGATACTCGCGACCCATGTCGTGCGCGGTCGGAAGGACGTGTCCCTGTGGTGGCCGACGGAGTATCCACTGCCGGTTGCCGTCACCGATCTCGTACGTCGGGTTGGAACGCCCGCCGGCGATCAACCGAGTGGTGAGTTCGCCGACGTCGCCGGTTTCGTTGTCTTCCAACCACTGTCGGACGCGAACAGCGTCCAGTTCGTCGGTCGTCGTCGCAGTCATTTGCTGCCTTCCGGTGTCGTGGTGCGGAGTTCGCGACGCAGAAGCTTCCCGCTCGTCGTCTTGGGTAGCTCGTCGAGAATCACGACCTCGCGCGGGTACTTGTAGGCGGCCATGCGTGATTTGCAGAAGTCGACGAGTTCGGCGGGCGTGGCCGTCTTCTCGCGTGTCAGTGACACGAATGCCTTGACGGTTTCGCCGCGATACTCGTCGGGCACGCCGATGACAGAGGCCTCGCGGACCGCAGGATGCTGATAGAGCACATCCTCCACGTCACGCGGAAAGACCTTGTAGCCACCGGCATTGATCATGTCCTTGAGTCGGTCGACGACGAACAGCCACCCGTCCGACGTCGTCTTGCCGATGTCCCCGGTGTGCAGCCAGCCGTCGCGAATGGCATGCGCGGACTCGTCGGGCAACTGCCAGTACCCGGGCACCACCATCGGGCCGGAGACGACGATCTCGCCTGCCTCACCGGGTTTCACGTCGTGGCCGTCGGCGATGTCCACGATCCGGACCTGTGCGCCGGGAACCGGAACCCCAACGGCGAGAGCGCCACTGTCGGGGTCGACAGGCGGGTCGACGTCGACGGGACCGAGGTGTGTGGGGGAGGTGGTCTCGGTCATGCCGTAGGCGCCGCGGAGGATCCATCCGGTGGCGTCCCGTACTCGGTCGACGAGCGCGGGCCCGACGGCTGCTCCGCCGGACGGTGTCTTCGTCAGCGACGTCAGATCGAACTTGTCCTTCGCCGGATGATTGCTCAACGCGATGAACGCTGTACTGGCACCGATCATGAACGTGCCACGCCACGTGTCGATCGCACGCAGCGTCTCCTCGGCGTCGAAGCGATGCAGGAGCACGATCGGTGCACCGCTCACGATGTGGATTCCGAATCCCGCGACGAGCCCGGTGATGTGGAAAACCGGTGCGACGCCGATGATCACGTCCTGATCGGCACGCAGGTCCCACCACGACGTGTAGACCGTCGAGCTGTGGACGAGGGAGCTCTGCAGGTTCATCGCTCCCTTGGAGCGACCGGTCGTTCCGGACGTATAGGTCAATACTCCGATGTCCGTGGGCGTGCACGGGACTGAAACAGACCGCGCGCCAGAATGTTTCGCGATCAGATCCAGCCAGTCGACCGCGTCCGGGAACGTCCGTCGCTCGCCGATGTGCGACGCGATGGACGAGGGAACCTGTGCCGTCGGCGTCATGTCGAGGGGGTGAGTCGTGACGACGATCGTGAGGTCGGTCTTCTGCCGGACCGGGGCGACGACGTCGTCGTACAGGCTGTCGAGGCAGATGAGCGCACGTGCACCGGAATCGAGCAGGTGGTGGGTGAGTTCCTTCTCCCTCAGCATCGGGTTGATCGCGGCAGGAACCGCTCCCGCTTTCCATGCTGCGAGCAACGCGACCAGCCACTGCGGGTCGTTCTGCAAGTAGATCGCGACGCGGTCGCCCGGTGTGAGTCCTTCTGCCACCAGCCCCGATGCAAGGGCTTCCGCGGCCGCATCGATGTCGGCGAAGGTGAGGGTTGCCCCGAAGTAGTGCACGGCAGGGGCCGTCGGACGCGTCGCGACGTGCGCGTCCCATGCGTCACGCATCGTGGGGTACGGCGTGTTCATTCCCGCGCGGACGGAGTCGGGGTAGAAGGCCGTCCAGGCTTCGTCGATCTGCTTCACGTATGTCCACCTCATCGGGATCGAGCTCTCAACGCTCTGACGCTTCGGTAGCCACCATAGTCGTGATCAGAACGATCGTTTGTCAATTGTTCAGTTCTGAACTCCGATTGAGATGTCGTTGCACTACAGATAGCAGGCGCGATGTTCAGCCATTGACAAACGATCGTTCGACATCCATTATCTTGCATGACGTAGGTCACATTATTCGCGAGGAGCCGCACCCTATGACCGCATCAGACATCACGTCCGCTCCACCCGCCGCGCCGTGGACCGCGGAAGACCGCAAGAAAACGCGTCGTGCAGCTCTTGCGGGTGGCGTCGGAACACTGATCGAGTACTACGACTTCAGCCTGTACGGCTACCTGGCCGTCGTCATCGCACCGCTGTACTTCCCGAGCGAGCACCCTGTGACGTCGTTGCTCTCGGCTTTGGCCGTGTTCGGAACGGCGTATCTGGTGCGGCCTCTCGGCGGCATCGTGTTCGGCCACATCGGGGACCGACTCGGACGCAAGAAGGCGCTGATGGCCACGCTCGTGTGCATGGGCGTCGGAAGTACCGCGATGGGACTGCTCCCGACGCCTGCGCAGATCGGCGTCTGGGCGACGGTGATGTTGGTGATCGTGCGTCTGCTGCAGGGGTTCTCGGCCGGCGGTGAAGTCGGTGGTTCGGCGACGTTCATCTCCGAGTCGGCACCGTCGCATCTGAAGGCGACGTACGGCGCATTCACGCCGATGGGCTCGACGGGTGGTTTCGCACTGGCTGCCGCCGTCGCCGGCATCGTGTCGGCGCTGACGACGGATGTGCAGATGGACAGCTGGGGCTGGCGTGTGCCGTTCCTGCTCGCGTTGCCGCTGACGCTGTTCTGCCTGTGGGTGCGCACCCGCGTCGAGGAGACGCACGAGGTGACCGAGACCAAGGCGGAGAAGAGTTCACCGGTGAATTCGGTGTTCCTGCGCCAGCCGCGCGCACTTGCTCAGGCGACCGCGCTGAGTGCCGCGGTGAACGGCACGGCGTACATCGGACTGACCTACATGGCGATTCACCTGACGAAGCAACTCGGCTACGAGTCGACGTCGGTGTTCTGGGTGGCGACGATGGCGATCGGTATCGCCGCACTGGCCATGCCTCTTGCGGGCAGGCTCGGCGACCGCATCGGCACGGTTCGTCTGATGGCCATCGGTTTCATCGGCTTCATCGTGTTGACCTACCCGATGATGGGTCTGATGCACATGGGTCTCGTCGTCGCCACGATCGCGTTCGTCGTGATCATGCTGAACAGTGCGGCGGCGCAGGTCGGCGCGTACACGATCCTGCCGCAGTTCTTCGACAAGCCTTCCCGCTACACGGGCGTCGCGATGGGCTGGAATCTCGGCGTCATCATCGCCGGCGGTACGGCGCCGTTCGTGGCGGTCTGGCTCGTGGAGAAGACGGGCAACATCCTGTCGCCCGCCTTCTTCGTCATGACACTCGCCGCCGTCGGCCTCACGGCTTTGGCGACGATCCGGGCTCGGCACACGCAGGGGGCATAGCCCCATGTGCACGGAAATGCATAGCGGCTCGGAGTGGAGCCTGCGGAACGACCACAGGCACTATGGATTTCCGTGCACGTGCGGCGTAGCCGCCCTTCGCACGAAGAACGACGCCGCCACGGCGACCAGAGACACGACGCCACCACACAGGAACGCGGTGTGGATTCCGGCTTCGTTCGCCGCGAGTTCCGCTGTGCCCGAGGAGATGCGCGACGTGGTGGTCGTCGTCATCACGGTCACGAACAGTGCCGTTCCGGCCGCACCCGCTACCTGCTGGAGGGTGTTGAAGATCGCGCTGCCGTGTGAATACAGTTCGGCCGGAAGCGAACCCAGCGACGACGTCATCATCGGCGTCATGACCGTCGCGAGTCCTGCGGTCATCAGGCAGTGGATGGCGACGACCATCGGCAGTGGTGATTGCGCGTCGAGCATCGTCATCAGCCACAACGCAGCGCTGACGACGATGATGCCGGGGATGACGAGCGGGCGTGGTCCGATGCGGTCGAACGCCCGCCCGACGAACGGCGCGAGCACACCCATCAGCAAGCCACCCGGAAGCAACATGAGGCCGGTGGTCAGCGTGTCGAGACCGCGAATGTTCTGCAGATACAGCGGCAACAGGATCAGCGCGCCGAACAGCGCCATCATGCTGATCGCCAGCATGCCGAGTCCGATGCTGAACGTCGGTGTGGCGAACGGCCGCAGGTCGAGCAACGCCTGACCGGATGCCTGACGCTTGATCTGACGGAGAACGAACATCACGAGGGCGACGACTCCGACGACGAGTGGAATCCACACCGGCACAGACGATTCCTCTGCGGAATGGCCGATGCTGCTGAGGCCGTAGATGAGCCCGCCGAACGCGAGTGCCGACAGCACGACCGAGAACGCGTCGAACGTTGCTTTTCGGGTCGGCGTGACGTTCTTGACCAACGCGGATCCGACGCCGAACGCGACGAGTGCGATCGGGAGGACCAGCCAGAACATCCAGCGCCAGTCGAGCGCGTCGAGAATGATTCCGGAGATCGTCGGTCCGATGGCAGGTGCGACGGCGATGACGATGGAAATGACGCCCATCATCTTTCCGCGGTTCTCTGCCGGAACGAGGTTGAGGACGGTGTTCATCAGCAGCGGAAGCATCACTGCGGTGCCGCTGGCCTGAACGACGCGTCCGACCAGGAGAAGTTCGAAGCCGGGCGCCGACGCGGCGAGAAGCGTTCCGACGCTGAACAGAGTCATGGCGGCGACGAAGACCTGACGCAGCGTGAACCGCTGGAACAGGAATCCCGTCACCGGGATGACGACGGCCATGGTCAGCATGAACCCGGTGGTCAACCACTGTGCGGTGGAGGCGGTGATGTTCAGGTCCACCATCAGGCGTGGCAGCGCGACGCTCATGATCGTCTCGTTCAGGATCATGACGAACGAGGCGACGACCAGTACGCCGATGAGTAGTTTGCTTGCGGGTGACAGCGGTCCGGCGGACTGCTGATCCGGCGCAGCGTCGATCGCGTGTGTATCCATCTCGGTAATAGGTCCCTTGCAACAGTGTCAGCGTGTGCGGACAGTTTGATTCAAACTGACAGTGACTGTCAACTTGAAATCGACTGGTATCTTGGCCCGAGACGAAGGGAGATGTGATGACCGGTTCAACGCCTGACCTCAGGGAACGTCGTCGACTGGAAACTCGGCTCGAGATCACCCGCGCGGCGCTCGACTTGTTCGAGGAGAAGGGCGTTGCAGCGACGACGGTCGACGAGATCGCGCGTAGAGCGGGCGTCTCACCCAGTACGTTCTTCCGTCAGTTTCCGACGAAAGAGGAATCGATCCTCGCGTCCGACGTCGACATCGAGGCCGAGATCGACGAGTGGCTGGTGTCCACCGCGCCCGAGAAGATCGACCTCGCCGGCATCGAAGCGATCTACGAACGTGCGTCGGTGCGGCTCGTCGAAGCATCAGACGACGTACGCAGTCGCGTTCTCAGGACGCGGCGTCTCATCATCGGTGACGCTCATCTGCGCGCCACGGCGATCGCCGTCGACGCGACGACGCTCTGCCGCTTGACCGACGCGGTGGCGTCGAAACTCGCAGGCGTGAAGTCATTTTCGTTCGCACGGTTGCTGGTCGAGGGCGCTGGGACGACCCTGCGCATCGCGTTCGACGACTGGGCGACCCGTATCGACGCCGGTGAGGACGCCGATCTGGCCGAAATCTATCGAACGACGTGCGCAGAACTGCGCAGGGTCGTGGCGGGCTAGCCTGTTCGCTCGGTGACTGCGGCGCGCGAGGCGTCCTGTGCGTTCTGCTGCTCGTCGCGACGCTCCTCGCGGCGCTCCTCCCGACGTTCCTCGGCGGCGATGTCGCGCTCGGCCACGCTGCAGTCGTTGGGAGTGAACAGCAGCAGCTCGGTGCCGTGATCGTCGACGACCATGCAATGCGCGCCGGTTCCGGTCCTCGGGTCCAGTTCGTGGAGCGTGTCCGCCGACGCGGCGGAGGTGCCGACGGCTCCTGCGGTTCCGAACATCGCAGCGGCAGCCAGAGTGGTCAGTGCGAATTTCGTCGAGTTCCTCATCTGTTTCTCCTGCTCTCTTCGGTGTTGTTCTCGTGTGACTACAACACTCGCGTTTCGAGAGCATGGACAACAGTGCACGCCGTCATCGGCTTCGTTGACGGAGTCAGTGTCGAGACATGGCAAATGTCATGAAGACACACGAAACGCAGGGGCTTCGCCATCCAGCACCCGCAGAATGTCCTCTGCCGCAGCCCGACTCGCGGCCACGCGAG
This sequence comes from Rhodococcoides kyotonense, assembly GCF_900188125.1. Classification (GTDB taxonomy): domain Bacteria; phylum Actinomycetota; class Actinomycetes; order Mycobacteriales; family Mycobacteriaceae; genus Rhodococcoides; species Rhodococcoides kyotonense. The sequence continues at coordinate 52,150 of NZ_FZOW01000002.1, forward strand.
CCTGAGCGGTCTGTCCTCCGAGGTGTGACATCGTCACGACGCTCGGCAGCGAACGCAGTGGGCTGTCTGCAGGAAGCGGTTCCACGGCGAAGACGTCGAGCCCTGCTCCAGCCAGCTCGCCGCGGCGCAGCGCCGTCGCCAGAGCCTTCTCGTCGACGAGCGATCCGCGGGCCGTATTGATCAGCGACGCAGTCGGTTTCATGAGCGCGAGCTCGCGCTGCCCGATGAGCCCGGCATTCTCGCGTGTCGCTCGTGCATGCAACGACACGAAATCGGAGTCGGCGAGAAGGACGTCGAGTTCGGCGTAACGCACGTCGCGTGTGGAATCCGGGTAGCCGGTCGTGACGACGACGGACATCCCGAAAGCCGCTGCCAGCTCGGCCAAGCGGCGTGCGCTCGGCCCGAATCCGACGATTCCCAGTGTCGCGCCGCGCAATTCGAACGTGTCATGTCGTGGCCACTGTCCTCGAGCGACAGCCGTCGTCGTCTCTCCGACGCGACGCGCACACATCAGCATCAGCATCAAGGCCAATTCGGCGACGGCGTTGCTGTTGGCTCCGGGTGTGTTGCAGACGACGACACCGTGGGCGTGCGCTGCCTCGATGTCGACCGAGTCGTATCCGACTCCGCTGCGTGCGATGACCGCCAACTGCGAAGCGCCCGTGATCATCTCGGCGGTGATGGGCTCCCCGGCGACGAGTGCGGCGTCGGCTTTCGCGAGAAGCGACGCCAACTCGCCCGCGGGCCGGGATCCGCTGGCGGGGCTGTGTTCCGTCGTGTGGCCGCGCCCGGTGAACATGCGGTCCACGTCGTCGCCGGGCACGAGGTAGTCGGTGGTGATCAGCACATGTGCCATTACGAGGTCGCCCGAATCAGCTCGTCGCGGACTGCAGACCCGAGGGACGACGTCGTTCCGGTGCCCCCCATATCGGGTGTCAGTGAGCTTCCGCCCTGTGCCAGAACTGTTTCGACGGCAGTCAAGATCGCCGCGCCTGCCTCGGCCTCGCCGAGGTGCTCGAGCATCAGCGACGCACTCCAGATCTGACCCACGGGGTTCGCGACGCCCTTGCCCGCGATGTCCGGTGCGGAACCGTGCACGGGTTCGAACAGGCTGGGGAACGTCCGTTCCGGGTTGATGTTGGCGCTCGGCGCGATACCGATGGTGCCGGTGCACGCGGGTCCGAGGTCCGACAGGATGTCGCCGAACAGGTTGCTGGCGACGACGACGTCGAACCAGTCGGGGTGCATGACGAAGTTCGCCGTCAGGATGTCGATGTGGTACTTGTCCACGCGCACATCGTCGTACCCGGTCGCCATGGCTTCGACGCGCTCGTCCCAGTACGGCATGGTGATCGAGATGCCGTTGCTCTTCGTCGCCGACGTCAGATGTTTGGCGGGCCGCTTCTGCGCAAGGTCGAACGCGTACTTCAGAATTCGGTCGACGCCGGTGCGTGTCATCACGGTTTCCTGGATGACGGTCTCGCGGTCGGTGCCCTCGAACATCTTGCCGCCGATGCTCGAGTACTCGCCCTCGGTGTTCTCGCGGACGACGTAGAAGTCGACGTCACCGGGCACACGGCCGGCGAGTGGACTCGTCACCCCCGGCATCAGCTTGACGGGCCGGAGGTTGACGTACTGATCGAAGTGCCTGCGGAACTGCAGCAGGCTGCCCCACAGCGAGACATGGTCGGGAACGACGTCGGGCCACCCGACGGCACCGAAGAAGATGGCGTCGAACGTGTTCAGTTGTTCGAACCACCCGTCGGGCAGCATCTGCCCGGTCGCGGTGTAGTAATCGGCACTGGCGTAGTCGAACTCCTCGTAGTCGATCGAGAAGTCGAACGCCGACGCAGCCGCTTCCAGCACGGCAAGGCCTTCGGGAACGACTTCCTTGCCGATTCCGTCGCCCGGGATGACGGCAATGCGGTGCGTGGCGCCCATGGATGCTCCGATTCGATCGATGTTCGACTGGTATTACTACCGTATTGCGCAATAAGCTCAGGCGAAAGCCACCCGACGGCAACACTGCTTTTCCGAAATGGAAAGAAGGCCTGGTATGACGCAGTTCGACGATCTCGAGTTCTTCGACGTCGTCGCGCGTTCGGCCAGCCTGACCGAGGCCGGGCGTGCGCTGGGGATGTCGGTGTCCTCGGTGAGCAAACGGCTCTCGCAGCTGGAAGCGCGTCTCGGAGTCCGGCTCGTGCAGCGCAGCACCCGACGGTCGACGTTGACTCCGGAGGGCGAGCGGTATGCAGCAGGCGTCGCGGTCATCGTCGGCGAACTGGCCGAGCTCGAGGAATCGGTCAGCGGTCACTACGCAGAACTGCGGGGCAAGCTGTTGATCCACTCGTCGGTCGGTCTGGGGCGAGCGCACATCGCGCCGCTCATGGCCGACTTCGTCGCCGCACACCCGCGCGTCGAGGTGGACGTCGAGCTGTCCGCCGCACCACCCAATCTGTCGGCGGCACCGTTCGACATCGCGATACGGGTAGGCGTGCTCCAGGATTCGCGTCTGACGGCAAAGCTGTTGTGCCGCAATCGGCGTGTCGTCGTCGCGTCGCCGCGGTATCTGGACACACATTCGGCTCCCGCGGTGATCGCCGATCTGCGCGACCACAACTGCATCGTGCTCCGTCAGGACGAGGGAGATTTCGCGCTGTGGCGGTTCGGATCCGAGGTCGGCGACTCGGCGATCCGCGTCGCGGGCAACATGATCAGCAACGACGGGGACATCGCGACGCAGTGGTGCGTCGAGGGCCGCGGAGTGCTCATGCGGTCGCTGTGGCACGTAGGGCCCATGCTCGACGACGGCACACTCGTCCAACTGTTGCCCGACGTCGAGACACCTGCGGCGGACATTCACGCCGTGTATTCTGCTGCGGCACAGGTTCCCAGGAGGGTGCGAGCTGCCGTCGACCATCTACACGAGCACCTGGCAGGTCGTCTGCATACATAATGGTGGGCATGCGGTCACGTCAGAAGATCCTGAACGCCACGTTGCGCTTGATCGAGGCGAACGGGTTCGAGGGGGTCAACGTCGCAGCGGTCGCCACTGCGGCCGGGGTTTCCCGGCAGACGGTGTACTCCATCTTCGGATCACGTGAAGAAGTGGTGTCGCAGGCAATGGCGGGGTTGACACTCGAGGTGCTCGGCGGGATCCAGAAGAGTGTCGAATCTGCGGACACGGCGTTCGACTACATCGCCGAGGTCATCGTTGCGGGACGAACCGCCGTGCGTACCCACCCGGTGTTGGCGGCGTTGCTCGTCGCCGAGCATGGAAACCCCGTGTTCGACGCCGGCATGATCGCGCGTGCGAAACCTGTTGCGCGACAACTGTTCGAACCGATGATCGAGCGGAATCTCCTGCAACGCAACGACCTCGACGACGTCGTCGAACTCGTCGTGCGCTTCGGTCTTTCGGTGATCTCGTTCGACAGCGACACCGTGCGTACCGACGAGAATCTGCGCGAATTCCTGCGTCGGTGGCTGGAGCCTGCGCTGATGCGCTTCGCGCCCGTGCGCGGAAAGTTGCAGTAGAGCCCAACTTTGCGCGCACGGGCGGCGACGCCGCAGATCTTGACACTTTCAGCCTCGACTGTCTAGTTTGAACCCCACATTCGATGTGTGGGGGTACATCTTGACCGGTCCGAACAGGCGTTCCTTTCTCCTCGGTGCCGCGGCGGCGGTGGGTGCGGTTGCCGTCTCCCGGCCACTCGCCCATGCCGGGCCGAGAGTTCAACGCATCCCGCTGACGCGTGAAGAGCATCGAGTCGTCGTGGTGGGCTCCGGTTTCGGCGGGGGAGTGACGGCCCTGCGGCTGGCCGAGGCGGGTGTTCCGGTGACGGTGCTGGAACGCGGAAGACGGTGGCCGACAGGCCCGAATGCCGACACGTTTCCGCACGCCACGAATCCGGACAAGCGGATACTGTGGCACCGATCGAATCCCCAACTGTTCGGAACTCCGGTGGCGTTCGAGCCGTACGTCGGATTGCTGGAAGCGGTCGTCGGGGACAACATGACGGCGGTGTGCGCGGCAGGCGTCGGCGGTGGGTCGCTCGTGTATCAGGGCATGACGCTACAACCGGCCCAGCATGTCTTCGATGCGAACTTCCCGCAGGAACTCGACTGGTCGCTGATGAACCGCGTCCACTATCCGCGGGTCGCTCGCATGCTCCAACTCGCCACGGCGCCGGACGAGTTGATCGACAGCCCCAACTACGAGGTCGCACGTATCTTTGCGCGCAATGCCGCTCGCGAGGGCTTCCCCGTGTCGAAGATCCCGATGCCGATCGACTGGAATTACGCGCTGGCGGAGCTACGGGGTGAGATGGCGCCGTCGTACACGAACGGCGACGGTGCACTCGGCGTCAACAACGGCGGTAAACACTCGGTCGACGTCACCTACATCGCGGCAGCGGAGGCAACGGGTTCGGCGAAAGTCGAGACGCTGCACGAGGTACGCGACGTCGAACGCGCACCCGACGGACGGTGGACGGTGTACGTCTACCGCACCGACGAGACCGGACGGGTGGTCGAGAACAAGATCCTCACCACCGGTGCCCTCGTCATGGCTGCGGGCAGCGCCAACACCACCAAGCTCTTGATGCGTGCGTCCGCTGCAGGCCGAATTCCCGACATGCCCGACGAACTGGGCGCGGGCTGGGGCACGAACGCCGACCGGATCTACGTCTGGGCCGACGTCGCCAACGGGTTCGGTTCAGGGCAGGGTGGCCCGGTCGTCTACGGCAGCCTCGACTGGGACGATCCGCACTCGGCGTACACCGTCATCCAGGCGTCGTTTCCGCCGTTGACAGTGGGCGCGAACTCGATCGATGCCCGGAGCACGACGATGGTCGGATACGGAGTCAGTTCCGGCAGAGGCCGATTCGTCTACGACTCGGCGATCGACGACGCCGTCCTGCAGTGGCCGCACGAGGGCGACCACGTACTGCAGACGTCGCGCATCGGTCCCGCGACCACACGGATCGCGGGACCGACGGGAACCCTTGTCGACACCAATGCGCTTGTCCCATCGACGTGGCACCCGTTGGGTGGCGCAAACATGGGATCGGTGTGCGATCTCGAAGGGCGGGTGTTGGGCCAGCAGGGGCTCTACGTGCTGGACGGTGCGTTGATGCCGGGAAACTCCGCCGCGTGCAATCCATCGATGACCATCGCTGCCGTCGCCGAACGCGCGTTGGATCGGTTGGTTGCGTCGGGCGAGATGGCGAGCTGACGAGCGTCAGCCCCGCCGGCTCCGGAATGCGTCGATACCGTTGCGTTCGATCATCGTCACCGCGGTGCGCCAGGCCTTCCGCTTCGGATCCGGCTCACCGCCGCCGCCGAGGATGTGCAGTTGGTCCGTATGCCATTGGAGGTCGAGGGCGCCGTCGAGTGCTTTGAGCGCGGGGAGCGTCGCCAGTGCGCCGGGCAGCCCGAGTGTGATGCGAGGAGAATCGAGGCGGTCGACGTCGGAGTCGATCAGCTGCTGGGCGGCGTCGGGCATCACGGTGGTGGGGCGCCCGAGTCCGACGACGTCGCACTCTCCCTGCAGGACAGCAAGATTCATTGCCTGACGAGTGCGGAATCCGCCGGTGACCGCGAGGGGGACATCGCCTGCGGCGAAGCGAACCTCACGCGCGTACTCGAGGAAGTACGCCTCGCGTGCCGCGGTGCTGGCGGCGACGGTAGCGCGTCCCATCATGGCAGGCGATTCGTAACTGCCGCCACTGATTTCGATGAGGTCGATGTGCTCACCCGCGAGATGTTCGACGGTGTCGCGAGACTCGGCTTCGCTGAAACCGCCGCGTTGGAAGTCGGCCGAATTGAGCTTGATGCCGACGGCGAATCCAGGCGAGACTGCGCCGCGGATCGCGCGCACGACCTCGATGAGGAATCGCATTCTGCCGTCGAGATCTCCACCCCATCTGTCGTCTCGCCGATTGGACAGAGGGGATAAGAACTGAGAGACGAGGTAGCCGTGTGCGCCGTGGATCTGCACGCCGTCGAATCCGGCGGATTCGGCGACCGACGCCGCCGTGGCGAATCTGTCGACGATCTCCAGGATCTCGCTCTCCGTCAACGCACGCGGTGCGGGCAGTCCCGGCACGCCGGACGCCACTGCGGACGGTGCGACGGGTTTGGCCCGAGTAGCAAGGGGATTCGCCTGACGCCCGGGGTGGTTGAGTTGCATCCAGATCGGAGCGCCGCCGTCCTTCGTGGATTTCGCCCAGGTCGACAATGCGTCGAGGTCGCGGTCGTCCTCGATGACGACGTTGCCGGGCTCACCCAGATGTGTTCGGTCGACCATGACGTTGCCGGTGATCACCAAGCCGTAGCCGCCGGCACCCCAGCGGGTGTAGAGGCGGGTCAGTCGATCGTCCGGCGCATGCGACGTGGACCCGAGGCCTTCGCTGAGTGCCGCCTTCATCAGGCGGTTGGGGAGGACCTGTCCGCAGGCGAGGGCGAGAGGGGAGCCGAGTCCGTGCGGGCCGTCGTTCATCATGATGCCTTTCGATCTATGCTGTACGACATAGTTTCCGTCGACCATAAGCGTTACCGGCGGTTACGTCAACGATGGATGTAGGAGGCTCGGTGGCCAGGAAGTCGACGCGCGACGACATGCTGCGCAGCGCGGCCCAGTTGTTTCGCGAGCGAGGCGTGGAGGCGACGTCGTTGGTGGACGTCGTCGAACTTGCAGGTGCACCTCGTGGGTCGATCTACCACCACTTTCCGCGAGGGAAACCGCAGTTGGTGGAGGAGGCGACGCGCACCGCAGGCGTGCTGATGGGGTCGATGATCTCGGCGGGGTTGGCCGAGAACGGCCCAGCGGTGACGCTGCGTGCGTTGATCGACGGATTCAGGAACGAGCTGACGGCCACCGACTTCGTCGCCGGCTGCCCGGTCGCACCGGCTGCCCTCGACGGGGTCAATGCCCCGGGTGCTGTTGCCGCAGCGGGGGAGGCATTCGGGTTCTGGGAGGACACGATCGCCGCAGCCCTGTGGCAGCACGGTATGGACCGAGAGCGAGCGCGTGGTCTGGCGACGACGTCCATCGCGGCAGTCGAGGGCGCCTTGATCGTTGCGAAAGCACAGCGGGACACCCGTGCGTTGGATCGCGTGGAAGTCGAGCTTCTGCGATGGGTCGAGATCGAGCTGAGCGACTGAGCTGTTGCTATAACTCTCGGTTACGGATACTTTCCACTATGCACGCCGTCATAGTCGAAGGGAATCCCATGTCTCGATCGCTCGACGCTCGACATCGATATCTCGCGCTCGCCGTCATCTGCGCCGCCGAATTGCTGGTGGTCCTCGACAACACCGTCGTCAACGTCGCGCTGCCGTCGATGGGTCTCGAGATGCGCGCGAGCATCAGTGGCCTGCAATGGGTCGTCGACGCGTACACGTTGACGTTTGCCGGTCTGCTCCTCGCGTTCGGGCATCTGGGTGATCGGTACGGTCGCCGCCGCGTCATGACGATCGGACTCGCAGGCATCGCGGTGATGTCGATCGGTGGGGCAGTCGCTGCGGACCTCGGGCAGGTCGTCGCCGCACGGGCAGCGATGGGTGTCTGTGCGGCAGCGGTGTTTCCGGCAACGCTGGCGCTGATCATCAACATATTCTCCGACGCGCGTGAACGAGCTCTGGCGATCGCCGCATGGACAGCGATGGCAGGGTTCGCGATTGCGATCGGGCCGACAGCGGGAGGCTTTCTGCTCGAACACTTCTCGTGGCATTCGGTGTTCTGGATCAACGTCCCGATTGCCGTCGTGGTGCTCGTGGCCGCGTTGGTGTTCGTGCCGGAATCCAAGGCGGCGCACGTCGGGAAGTACGACCCGGTGGGGATCGGTCTGTCGCTCGTCGGCATCACCGTTCTGGTGTGGGCGATCATCGAGGCGCCGCACCAGGGTTGGCTGTCGGCCGTCAGTCTCGGGGCATACGCGATCGGGCTCCTGTGCCTCGGCGCGTTCGTGTGGTGGGAGCTGCGCACTCCGTCCCCGGTCCTCGACATGAGACTGTTCCGAATCCGGCAGTTCTCCTTGCCGGCGTTGGCAATTGCCGTCGCGTACTTCAGCATGTTCGGCTTCTTGTTCATGATCACGCAGTACTTCCAGGGCGTCATGGAACTCAGCCCACTGCAATTCGGGATTCATTCGCTGCCGTTCGCGGTGTCGATTGCGATCGGCGCGCCGATGGCCACCCTGATTGCACGTTGGATCGGAAGCACTCCGGTGATCGCGACCGGACTCGTCGTGATGAGCGTAGGCATGTTCATCGCGGGGCAGGTGAAGGTCGAAACACCCTATCTGGGGCCGGTGTTGATCTCGATGGTGCTGATGGGCCTCGGGTTGGCGATCGTGCAGGGTCCGGCCACCGAGTCGATCATGTCGTCGGTATCGCTCGACGAGGCCGGCGCAGGGTCTGCCGTCAACGACACCACGCGTGAAGTCGGCGGGACGCTCGGTGTGGCGGTGCTCGGGTCCATCGTCGCATCCATCTATACCGCTAGGGTCACGCCGAAGATCGACGCGATTCCGGACGCACTCATGGAGCCGTATCAGAAAGCCTTCGCCCGGGAGACCGTCGTCAGCGTCATCGAGATCGTGAAGGCTCCGACCAGTTCGATCTTCGCGACTCAGAAGGCCGATCTGGTGTACGCGATGAAAGCGGCGTCGTTGGAGGGGTTTCAGCTGGCGTCGTACGTGACGGTCTCGGCGTCGCTGGCCTGTGCGCTGGCGATATGCGTCTTCGGTGCCCGTGTTCGCACAGCTAGCGCCAACACAGGCTATGCGAGCACGGTCGCCGGAGGCGCATAATGCACCATGGCCGGATCGATCGACGAGTACTTTCTGGAACATGTCGGGGGTCCTTCGGGTCAGCGGCCGCTGGGTTCGCTGACACCAGGACGTGCACTCGAGCTGTACGACGCGCAACTCGGTAGTCGCCACCTCGACTTGGCTGCCCGGTGGCTTCGAACCCAGGGCAAGGGGTACTACACGATCGGCTCGTCCGGCCACGAAGGCAATGCCGCTGTCGCGGCAGCCCTTCGGGTGACGGATCCTGCTCTGCTGCACTATCGTTCGGGTGCATTCTTTCTCGAGCGTGCACGGCAGGGCAGCGGCAGTGACCCCATCCGAGATGTCCTCCTCGGTCTTGTCGCAGCCGCCGACGAACCGATCTCCGGCGGCAGGCACAAGGTCTTCGGGCGCGCGGACCTGGCGGTGATCCCGCAGACGTCCACCATCGCGTCGCACCTGCCACGGGCTGTAGGCGTCGCATTCTCGACCGTCCGTGCGCGCAAACTCGGGGTGGAGTCCCCGTGGCCAGCCGACGCCGTGACCGTCTGCAGTTTCGGCGACGCGTCGGCGAACCATTCGACGGCCTTGGGAGCCATCAACACTGGCGTGCATTCGGCGTATCGAGGCGTTCCGCTGCCGTTGTTGTTCGTCTGCGAGGACAACGGTCTCGGCATCAGCGTGCCCACGCCGCGTGGGTGGATCGCCTCGAACTTCGAGTCACGGCCGGGGCTGGAGTACTTCCACGCCGACGGGAGCGACGTCGTCGACACGTTCGAGCAGGCGGTGAAAGCCGTGAATCATGTTCGACGCCATCGCCGTCCGGCCTTCCTGCACATCGACACCGTCAGGCTGATGGGCCATGCGGGGTCCGACGTCGAGTCGTCGTACCGCACGCCGCGCGAGATCGTCGCTGATTACGCACGCGACCCGGTACTGTGCACCGCACGACTGTTGATCTCCGCGAACGTACTCACGCCCGCCGAAGCGGTGGAACTGTACGAGGCCAAGCGCACCGAGGTGATGAACACAGCCAAGGAGATCGCCGACGCCCCGCAGCTGACTTCTGCATCCGCCGTCATGCGGCCTTTGACCGACGTGGCATCGGCGGTGTCGTCCACGACGTCTGCCGCCCTCGACCTACCGGCAGGTTCGACTCTTGCGCAGTCCATCAACGTCGCACTGCGGCGCATCCTCGACGAGTATTCGCAGGCAGTCCTGTTCGGGGAGGACGTCGCACGCAAGGGCGGGGTGTACGGCGTCACGCGAGGGCTCGCCGATGCCGCGGGGCCGGCTCGTGTGTTCGACACCGTGCTCGACGAGCAGTCGATCCTCGGATTGGCCGCGGGCGCAGGGGTTTCCGGCCTACTGCCGATTGCGGAGATTCAATACCTCGCGTACCTGCACAACGCGGCGGACCAGATCCGCGGCGAGGCGTCGACGCTGCAGTTCTTCTCGAACCGCCAGTACCGCAATCCGATGATCGTGCGCATAGCGGGCTACGGCTATCAGAAAGGCTTCGGTGGGCACTTCCACAACGACAATGCCGTTGCCGCACTGCGGGATATCCCCGGGATCGTCGTCGCGTCGCCGTCTCGTGGCGACGACGCGGCCGCGATGCTCGGGGCATGTGCGTCGGCAGCCGTCGAGCACGGTGCTGTGTGCATTTTCCTGGAACCCATTGCGCTGTACCACACTCGGGACCTACACGAGGAGGGCGACGGCGGGTGGCTGTCCGGCGGCCATGTCGGCAGTGTGCGGATCGGCAGCGCCCGCATCTACGGCGACGGCACTGACCTGACCATCGTGACGTTCGGCAACGGCGTCCCGATGAGTCTGCGCGCCGCGCGGCGGCTCGAGGCGCACGGCATCGATGTTCGCGTCGTCGACATGCGGTGGCTTGCACCGCTTCCGGTGGAGGACATCCTCGCCGACGCGGCCTCGTGTGTACTCGTCGTCGACGAGACCCGGCGGTCCGGCGGCGTCAGCGAGGGCGTGATCGCAGCCCTTGTCGACGCCGGGTATTCAGGAAAGATCGGGCGCGTCGCCAGCGAGGACAGTGTCATCCCGCTGGGCGGCGCGGCGCTGCACGTCCTGCTGTCGGAAGATCGAATCGTCGACGCGGCCGTTACTCTGGTGTCCTGAGCATCGGCAGATGTGGGATGCCGTCCTCGTCGTAATCCGGACCGCTACGTACGAATCCGAATCCGCCGTACCATTTTTCGAGCTGAGTCTGAGCGCCGATGACGATGGTCTCGGTAGCTGCCTGCTCGATCGCCGCCTGCATCAGTTGTGCGCTCAGCCCACGCCCACGAGCATCCTCGGCTGTACAGACTCGGCCGATTCGAGTTTCCCCGTTGCGGCGCATGAGCCGCAGCGTCGAGACGATCCGGTCGTCCTCGGAGTGCCAGAAGTGGATGGTGCCGTCGTCCTCGTCGGCGCCGTCGAGCTCGGGGTACGCGCAATTCTGTTCGACGACGAACACGTCGACGCGCAATCTGCAGAGGGAGTACACCTCATGGCCGCTGAGGTCGGCGAACGGTGCGTGGTGAAGCTGGCTCATGAGTGCCACTCTGGCATACGCCGCAGTCAGGCCGTGCCCTGGACCTTGTCGAGGAACGGAGTGAGCAGCGACGCGAGATCAGCGGCGACGTCTGCCGAATTCGACGGCGGCATCGAGATGTAGCTGATCGCGAGCCGCACCACCGCGCGACCCAGAATGTCCGCATTGTGTGGTGACGCGTGAAGCCAACTGCGCTGAAACGTCTGTGCGAGGCGAAAAGCCGCGTGTTCGATGAGGATTCCGGCCTCGGTGGTGACGAGCCTCAGTAGGTCCGGTGGTGGATCATCGGTGAGCATCGACATCACCAGCGGATCCTGTGCGCTGCGTCCGAAGAACTCGGTGAACGACACGTACAGCGTCTGAAGGCCGTCACCTTCGTTGGAGTAGACGGCGTCGTCGACGGCGGTGACGAAGGAATCGGTCAGGCGCAGTGCGTACCCCTGGGCAAGACCTTTGCGGGTTCCGAACTCCTTGTAGAGCGTCTGACGGCTGATGCCCGCGGCTTTCGCGACGTCGGCCATGTTGACCGTCGACCAGGTGCGCTCGAGCAGCAGATCGTGCAGGCTGTCCAGGATCGTGGTCCGCATCAGGTTCGACGCCGCGCTCTTGTACGGGCTGACCGGCTGACTCGTCACGTCGGCCAGTCTATCTGCAGCCCCCGGGAGTGGAGCCTGCAGGAATGACCCGCCCCAGGTGGTGGTCACGGTCTGCTGATCTCGACCATGAAGAAATCGGCCTTCGCGGCACCGCAGTCGGGGCAGCTCCAGTCGTCGGGAATGTCTTCCCACCGGGTGCCCGGTTCGATGCCGTCCTCGGGCCAGCCGAGTTCCTCGTCGTACTCGAAGCCGCACTGAATGCACTGATAGAGCTTGAAATCGGTGGACATCTCATCCTGCTTTCTGTTCGAAGTCGATTTTCTCTCGCACCCCACAGTCGGGGCATGGCCAGTCGTCGGGGATGTCCGTCCACCCCGTGCCCGCTGGAAATCCTTCTCGCGGTGCGCCTGTCGTCTCGTCGTAGACGTAGTTGCAGACCGGGCATTCGTAACTGGCCATCAGCGGGCGCTCGTGCCGTAGCGGGCCAGTATCTTCTCGCGCTTGCTCGGCTGGATGTTCACGGACTCGATATCGCCGTGGTAGTGCTCCAACACCCTGTGGTCCATGACTTTTCGCCAGATCGGCGGGAAGTAGGCGAGCGAGATCATGCTCGCGTAACCGCCCGGCAGGTTCGGGGCGCCGTCCATGCTGCGCAGTGTCTGGTACCGACGGGTGGGATTGGCGTGGTGGTCGCTGTGTCGCTGGAGGTGGTACAGAAAGATGTTGGTGACGATGTGGTCGGAATTCCAGCTGTGTGCGGGCGCGCAGCGCTCGTATCGACCTCGGGCCGTCTTGCCGCGGAGCAATCCGTAGTGCTCGAGGTAGTTGACCGTCTCGAGCAGTGAAAAGCCGTACACCGCTTGCAGTATCAGGAACGGCAGGATGCTCGGTCCGAAGACCGCCGTCAGTACGCCGAACAGAACGATCGACATAAGCCAGGCGTTGAGTACGTCGTTGCGAATGTTCCACGTGGACTTGCCGAGCCGATCCATGCGCGCCTTCTCGAGATGCCACGACGACTTCAGGCTGCCCCACACGCTACGGGGAAGGAAGTGCCAGAAGCTTTCACCGAATCGCGCGCTCGCCGGATCCTCGGGCGTGGCGACGCGGACGTGGTGGCCGCGATTGTGCTCGATGTAGAAGTGTCCGTAGAACGTCTGTGCCAGAGTGACTTTCGACAACCACCGTTCGAGACTGTCCTTCTTGTGGCCCATTTCGTGCGCGGTGTTGATACCGACGCCGCCCATGACGCCGATGCTGAGGGCGAGCCCGATCTTCGAGACCAAGCCCAGCCCGCCGTCGATGCCGAGCCAGCTCAGATTGTCCGCGGTCCACAGGTAGCAGGCGATGACGAGGCTGGCGAGCTGGAACGGAATGTAGATGTACGTGCAGTACCGGTAGTACTTGTCGTTCTCGAGCTGTTCCATCACCTCGTCGGGCGGGTTCTGGCCGTCGGGCCCGAAGAACAGGTCGAGTACGGGGAGAAGTCCGTAGACGAGGATCGGTCCGATCCACCACCAGACCGGGGACACGGCGTTCCATCCGAGCTGATTGAAACCCCAGATCAAGCCCAGTGCCAGGAACACGGCCGTGGGCGGGATGAGGCCCATCAACCACAGGTATCGCTTCTTGTCGTGCCACTCGTCGACCGGTGTGCCCGGCTGTGGGGTCGTCTGGGTTGCCATGACGTGAGTCCTCCTCGGACTGTCCATGAAGTGGTGTGAGTCACTGCATGGATGACAATACTCCGAAAATGTCCACTGTCTAGACAAATCTGCAAATTTGTCCACAAGGAGTTCTGCTGATCGAGTTCGGCACGCACTCGATACCGGCACGAAACACGTTTGCCACGATCTGCACCTACATTTCGCTGGTTGGCTCCGCGAAAAAGCTGCGGGGCTCGAGGCCGAGGGGTGTGTGTATGAGCGGGAATGCGGTCCGTCTGCAGGCGATCAAGGACGTCGAGGCCTATGTGCCCCCTGCAGTCAGCTACTCGGGCGAGGAGAAGCCGGGGGAGATCTTCGGCGAGAACGTCTTCAGCAAGGTCGTCATGCAGAAGCGTCTGCCGAAGTCGGTCTACAAGTCGGTGATGGCGACGATCGATGAGGGCAAGCCTCTCGATCCCATGGTGGCCGACGCGGTGGCGTCGGCGATGAAGGACTGGGCGCTCGAGAAGGGCGCGACCCACTACGCGCACGTGTTCTACCCGCTCACAGGCCTGACCGCGGAGAAGCACGACAGCTTCTTCGATCCCGTCGGTGACGGCTCCGCGCTCGCGGAGTTCGCAGGAAAGACGCTCATCCAGGGCGAGCCCGACGCGTCGAGCTTCCCCAACGGCGGCCTGCGCAACACGTTCGAAGCACGCGGGTACACGGGATGGGACGTCACGAGTCCGGCCTACGTGCTGGAGAATCCGAACGGCAACACGCTGTGCATTCCGACGGTGTTCGTGTCGATGACGGGCGAGGCCCTCGACCACAAGACTCCGCTGCTGCGTTCACAACAGGCGATGGGCACACACGCCGAACGGATCCTGGCCCTCTTCGGCCACGAGGACGTCTCGAACATCGTCTCGTTCTGCGGACCGGAGCAGGAGTACTTTCTCGTCGACCGGCACTTCTTTCTGGCGCGCCCCGACCTGCTCAACGCAGGTCGCACGTTGTTCGGGTCGAAGCCTCCCAAGGGCCAGGAGTTCGACGACCATTACTTCGGTGCGATTCCCGAGCGCGTGCTCGGCTTCATGATGGACACCGAACGGGAACTGTTCAAGCTCGGAATCCCGGCGAAGACGCGGCACAACGAGGTCGCGCCCGGCCAGTTCGAGATCGCGCCGATGTTCGAGCGCGGCAACATCGCCGCCGACCACCAGCAGTTGCTGATGACGACGCTCAAGGCCATCGCGAAGAAGCACGGCATGGAATGTCTGTTCCACGAGAAGCCGTTCGACGGTGTCAACGGATCCGGCAAGCACGTCAACTTCTCGCTCGGTAACGCCGAGCTGGGTTCGCTGTTGGTTCCCGGCGACAATCCGCACGACAACGCACAGTTCCTCGTGTTCTGTGCTGCGGTCATCAGGGCCGTGCACAAGTACGGTGGCCTGCTGCGCGCGTCGGTGGCGTCGGCGACCAACGATCACCGGCTCGGGGCCAACGAGGCGCCTCCGGCGATCATCTCGATCTTCCTCGGGGATCAGCTCGCCGACGTGTTCGATCAGATCGCCAAGGGTGCGGCGACGTCGTCGAAAGGCAAGGGCACCATGATGATCGGTGCCGACACGCTCCCCGTTCTGCCGACGGATCCGGGCGACCGAAACCGCACGTCGCCGTTCGCGTTCACCGGCAACAGGTTCGAGTTCCGTGCACCGGGGTCGATGCAGACGGTCAGCGTCCCGATCGTCACGATCAACACCATCATGGCCGACTCGCTCGACTACATGGCGACCAACCTGGAGACCGCGGTGGCGAACGGCACCGAATTCGACACTGCCGTACAGAATTTGCTGACCGAGATCATCACCGAACACGGTGCAGTCGTGTTCAACGGTGACGGCTACTCCGACAACTGGCAGATCGAGGCGGAATCACGCGGCCTGCCGAACCTGCGCACGACGCTCGACGCGTTGCCCGAGCTCATCTCCGAATCCTCGATGGATCTGTTCGAGAAGTACAAGGTCTTCAACCATCGAGAGATGCACTCGCGCTACGAGATCGGGCTCGAACAATACGCGTTGACTGTCGGCGTCGAGGCGCGGCTGACGCTCGAGATCGGGAAGACGTCGGTGCTGCCCGCTGCGGTCCGGTACCAGACCGAGTTGGCGCAGAACGTGAGTGCGCTGAAGTCTGCGGGTGTCGATGCGGACATGAGTGAATTGCTCGACGTGTCCGAGACGCTCACCGCGTTGAAGTCTGCTCTGGCGACGCTGAAGTCGGCGCTCGACAGCGACCCGGGTGGCGACGCCCTCGCCGAAGCAACCCACGCGAAGGACGCGTTGCTCCCCGCGATGGCGGCGGTTCGTTCGGCGTCGGATCTGCTGGAAGGCGTGATCGCCGACGACCTCTGGCCGCTCCCGACATACCAGGAAATGCTGTACATCCTGTAGGGGGGGGCTGCGCCCCCATGTGCACGGAAATACATAGCCCGCTATGTATTTCCGTGCACATGCGCGAAGCGCCTAGAAATCGACCTTCGACCGCGACCGAACCTTGCCGACGATCGTGAACACGATCGCGATCGTCATCAGCGTGTACAGCGTGATGGTGATTCCGCTGCTGACGAGGATGGTCGGATCACCTTCGCTGACGGCCAGGGCGCGGCGCAGCGAATCCTCCGCGAGCGGGCCGAGGATGACGGCGATCAGGACCGGTGCCAGCGGAATCCCGTAGCGCCGCATCATGAATCCGACGACGCCGAGTCCGAGCATGAACATCAGGTCGACGATCGACGCACTGGATGCGTACACACCGAGCGCGGCGAACACCGAGATGCCTGCGTACAGGTAGTTCTTCGGGATCTTCAGCAGCTTCGCCCATAGCGGCGCGAACGGCAGGTTCAGGATCAGCAGCACGATCATCGCGAGGAACAGGCTGGCGATCAATGCCCAGACGATGTCGCCGCTGCGCTCGAACAGCAACGGTCCTGGCTGCATTCCGTACTGCTGGAAGGCCGCGAGGAGGATCGCTGCCGTTGCCGACGTCGGAAGACCGAGAGCGAGAAGCGCGCCCATCGCCGTACCGGCCGTCGAGTTTCCTGCGGCTTCCGGCCCGGCGACACCGCGGATCGCGCCCTTGCCGAACATCGGGTTCGTGCGACGACGGTCCAGCCTGCGCTCGGTGCCGTACGCCAGGAAACTCGGTACCTCGGCGCCACCTGCGGGTATGACACCGAACGGCACACCGAATGCGGTGCCGCGCAACCATGCCGGAAGTGCCTCACGGAACTCCGAACGGCTGAGGAACGGCCTGCCCTTCGAGACGATCAGCGAATTGTCCTCGGGCCGGCCGATCTTCGACGCGACATGAATGACCTCACCGAGCGCGAGCATCGCGACCGTGATGACGACGATGTGGATGCCGTCGAAGATCTCGGGCACGTCGAACGTGAATCGTGACGCACCCGAGGGGCCGTCGATGCCGATGACGGCGAGCGTCAAGCCGATCAACAGCGCGGTCAGGCCCTTCAACGCGGAGTCCGACACCACCGCGGACGTCGCGATGAACGCGAACACCGCGAGCGCGAAATACTCTGCCGGCCCGAAGTTGGTGGCGAGCGACGCCAGTGTCGGGGCGAAGAACACGACGAGAGTCGTCGCGATCATGCCACCGATGAACGACGCGATCGCCGACGTCGCCAAAGCCTGTGGCGCACGGCCGTTCTTGGCCATCCGGTGGCCTTCGAAGGTGCCGGCGATGGCAGTGGAGTTGCCGGGCGTGTTCATCAGAATGCCGGAGATCGAGTCTCCGAACAGTCCACCGAAGTAGACACCGGCGAACATGATGAGCGCCGCGGTCGGATCGAGCGTGAACGTGACGGGCAACAGCAGTGCGACGGCCATTGCCGAACCGAGGCCGGGCAGCACGCCCACCGCGGTACCGAGAACGGCGCCGACGAGCACCCAGACCAGGTTCATCGGCGTCAGCGCGGTGCCGAAGCCGTCGAGGAGATTACTCAGCGAATCCATCAGAACACCTGCGCCAGAAGTCCGCCGGGCAACGTCAAGCCCAGGCCTGCCGAGAACGCGAGCTGCACGGCCGACGACACCAACAATGCAATGGCGCCGTCGAACACGTAACGGCGACTACCCAATCCGATGGAGACTCCCCAGAACAGCAGAGCTCCGGCCAGTACCCAGCCGAGCGGATCGAGCAGAACGATGAACAACGCAACGGATCCGACGGTGATGCCGAGTGTGCGCCAGTTGCTGACAGTGCCGGTATTCGGCGTCCCGTCCTCGTCGGTGCCACGGTCGACGATGTCGGGCTTCATCAGAAGTTGGCCGGTGACGAGGATGGCGACGATGAAACAGCCGCCTGCCACTATCGACGGAAATACTTGCGGTCCGGGCGAGGTCGCGGTGGCGGGAACGTCCATCGTCACTGTTCCGTAGACGAGGAACACCCCCAATGCCACCAGCAACGCGGGGACGATCAGACCGCTGCGTCCAGTCCAGAACGATCGAGGGACTTCTGTGGTCGTACTCATACCAGCCCCAGCTCTCGGAGAATGTCTGTGATGCGGGCCTGTTCGGTGTCGAGGAAGTCGCCGAACTCGTCACCGGTCTGGAAGGACTCCTTCCATCGGTTGCGTTCGACGGCGCCCTGCCACTGTTCGGTGTCGTGCATCTCGGATGCGATGGCGATCAGCGTCTCGCGGTCCTCGTCCGAAATGCCCGGTGGCGCAACGATTCCACGCCAGTTCACGAGGTCGACGTCGTAGCCGAGTTCGACGAATGTCTCGACGTCTATGCCGTCCACCGGCTCCGGTGCGGCGACGGCGAGCGCGCGAACGTTGCCTGCTTCGATCTGGTCGCGGAAGTCGTTGTACCCACTGACGGCGACGCCGACGGTGTTCGACAGCAGAGCCGTCAGCACCTCACCGCCTCCGGAGTACGCGATGTAGTTGATCGCGGCCGGATCGATGTCGGCTTCCTGCGCGAGTTGGCCGGCCACGATGTGGTCGATGCCTCCGAGTGACCCGCCGCCGATCGGCAGTCCGCCGGGGTTGGCTCGCCACGCGGCGATCATGTCTTCGAGATTCTGGTACGGCGAATCCTTCGGGACGACGAATACTTCGAAGTCCTCGGCCAGCTTGGCGATCGGAACCGTGTCGGCAAGCGTCGTCTCGGAGTTGTTGATCGCGATGCCGCCGAGCATGACCGTGCCGGTGATCAGCACCGTCGTCGGCTGCCCGGCGAGGCTGCCGAGCTGGCTGAGCCCGATCGTGCCGCCCGCACCGGGGACGTTGACCACCTGCGCGTTGTTGACGATGTTGTCCGAACGCAGTGCCTGCTGAGCTTCCCTGGCCACGAGATCCCATCCGCCACCGGCAGCGGCGGGCGCGATCATCGTGAGTTTGGAACGGGCGTCGGATCCGCTCTGGCTGTTGCTTGCATCGATACCGGCTACGGCGACCGCGGCGACGACGGCGACCGCGAGAAGAGATCTGGACAGAGTGGGTGAGACCCCCATCAAGTACCTTTCGTGTGATGTGTCACAGCGACACAGTAGATACGCTTTGTCCGAATAGTCCAATCAGCAATCAATCGAAGGAGCGCAACACAGATGTCGGTAGCCGTAGTCGCAAGCGATTCGCCAGAAGGTCGCGAGGCACTGGTGCGTGCGGTCGAGGAAGCGAAGCTGCGCGGCCTCGAGTTGGTCGCACTGGCCGTCGTGGATTCCAACACGGTGACCGAAGAAGACCGGGAGGCAACGACTCTCGCGACGAAGCAGATCCTCGACAGTCGCGGAATCTCCGATGCCGAGTTGACGGTGCGCGTCGAACCCGACGCAGGGGACCCGGCCGGCGCCATCGTGGATCTCGTCGCGGACACCGGCGCGACGCTGTTGGTGATCGGCTCTCGCCGACGCTCCGCCGTCGGGAAATTCCTGATGGGAAGCACCGTGCAACGAGTGCTTCTGGACAGCCCGGTGCCGGTTCTCGTAGTGAAGTCACCAGAAGGTTCGGGCACCCGCTAGAATCGGACATCACCGTCCCACCCCCCACAAGCAGAGGATTCATGGACAGCGATAAACCCGGGCCGGACACGGCCCCCCGCACTATGTCGACTAGTTGCGAGGCGGTGTCCGGCGAATGAGTGTGATTCTCACCCTCTTGCTCGGCGTCCTCGTCGTCTTCCTGATCACCGTGGCCACGGGTTATTTCGTGGCTCAGGAATTCGCATACATGACTGTGGACCGCTCCCGGCTCAAGGCTCGCGCCGAAGCCGGAGACGCAGGTGCCCGTCGTACATTGCAGGTCACCAAACGCACGTCGTTCATGCTGTCCGGTGCCCAGTTGGGTATCACCGTGACCGGCCTGCTCGTCGGTTATGTGGCCGAACCCCTCATCGGACAATCGTTCGGAACCATTCTCGGTGGCGTCGGCGTTCCGACGGCCGTCGGCGTGGGCATCGGCGCGGTCCTCGCGTTGCTGTTCTCGACGTTCGTGCAGATGCTGTTCGGTGAGCTGTTCCCGAAGAACTTCGCCATCGCACGTCCCGAGCCCGTCGCCCGGTGGCTGTCGCTGTCGACGACCATCTACCTGAAGCTGTTCGGGTGGCTCATCACGATCTTCGACCACGCGTCGAACCTGCTGCTGAAGTCGCTGAAGATCGAGCCGGTGCACGACGTCGAGCATTCGGCGACTCCGCGCGACCTCGAACACATCGTCGCCGAGTCGAAGGACTCGGGTGATCTGCCCGACGAGCTGTCCGATCTGCTCGATCGAATTCTCGATTTCCCGACGCGCACAGTGGAACACGCCATGATTCCGCGCTCGCGTTCGGCGACGGTGCGTGCCACCGACACGCTCGCCGAGGTGAAAGCGCTGATGGGGCAGGAGCATTCGCGCTACCCGGTGCTCGACGAGGACGACGGCATCGTCGGAGTCGTGCATCTGCAGGACATCCTGGCGGTCAGCGACCGTCCCGACGCGAAGATCGCCGAGTTCGTGCGCCCGGCGCTGATCCTTCCCGAGGTGCAGGCTCTGCCCGACGCGGTGGTGGAGCTGCGGACGTCGAAGAACCAGCTCGCCTGTGTCATCGACGAATACGGCGGCCTCACCGGTGTCATCACCATCGAGGATCTTGCCGAGGAACTCGTCGGCGAGATCACCGACGAGCACGACGAGGACGAAGTCGACCAGACCCCGATCGTGGGCGAGGACGGCACGTGGACGATGGCGGGCGAGATCCACATCGACGAGGTCGAGCGGTCCATCGACCACGATCTACCGGCCGGTGACTACGAGACGATCGCCGGATTCGTCATCGCGCATCATGGTTCGTTGCCCGACATCGGAACGCGCATCGAGGTCGATCTGCCCGCGGAATCGGAGGATCTGATCGCCGACGACGACGAGGTGCCCGAGAGGTACGTCGCGGTCGAGGTGCTGGAGATCGACAACTATGTTCCGTCGTCCGTGCGACTCGAACTCGGGCAGCGTGAGCGCTCGACGCGCGAGGAGCAGGACGAGAACACAGAAATGGACAACCACCGATGAGCAATCCCTGGATAGTCGTCGCGGTCACCGTCGCCCTCATCGCGGCCAGTGCGTTCTTCGTCGCCGTCGAATTCGCGTTGCTCGCGGCCAAGCGGCACCGACTGGAGGATGCCGCCGCCAGCAGTCGGTCGGCGCGTGCGGCGCTGCGTAGTTCGAGCGAACTGACGGTTCTGCTCGCGGGCTCGCAGCTCGGAATCACGTTGTGCACGTTGGCTCTCGGTGCGACCACCAAGCCTGCCGTGCACTACGCCCTGACGCCGCTGTTCGAGTCGTGGGGCATCCCGTACTGGGTGGCCGACGTCGCGGGCTTCGTCCTCGCGTTGATCATCGTCACGTTCCTGCATCTCGTCGTCGGTGAGATGGCTCCGAAGTCCTGGGCCATCGCTCATCCGGAGAAGTCGGCGACGATGTTGGCCCTTCCGATGCGTGCGTTCATGTTCTTGACCAGGCCCGTGATCGTCGCCATGAACGAGATGGCGAACTGGTTGCTACGACGCGTCGGTGTCGAACCGACCGCCCAGGTCGCGTCGGGTCAGAATCCCGAGGATCTGCGCCAGCTCGTCGAACACTCCGTCAACGTCGGAGCTCTCGACGCGAGTTACTCGATGCAGATCGCGGGAGCTCTGGAACTGCAGAACCTCGTGGTCGGGGACCTGCTGCAGGTGCACGGCGTTCCCACGTCGGTGGAATCGACGGCGACGCTCGACGACGTTCGCGCGGTGTCCTTGCAGTCCGGCCACCTGCGGATCCTGGTTCGCGACGGCGAGACCGTCAGTGGCGTCGTGCACGTGCGTGACACGCTCGCCGACGACGTCGCCTTGGCGGATGTGACGCGTCCGGTGTTCACCCTGGAGGTGGACACGCCGGTCTACGTCGCGTTGGCGTCGATGCGTGAGACGAGCAGCCACTTGGCGTTGGTGGTCGACGGCGACCGAACCCTGGGAGTCGTGACGCTGTCGGACGTGCTGTCGAGGCTGTTGCCCGTGGCCGCCGCAGCGGCGACCTAGTCGGCTGGAACAGACGAGAAGGGCCGCACCGAGAGAATCGGTGCGGCCCTTTTCGTCTGTGGGTGGCTCAGAAGGGATTGACGACGAGCAACGTGGCCCAGTACGTCGCTGCATCGTGGCCGAGCTGGGGGAGAAGCGCGTCGTACAGCAGGTAGGACATCATCGAAGCTCATTACTCCTGTTTCACGGTGCGGCCGCCGCCGCAGAAGGGGTGTGCGCGATTCATGTTCCATCAGAACGGTCGGAAAGGTCAACAGTCTCGGCATGATCCGGGCGCCTCGCCAATTTCCACAGGATCGGTGCCGCGAGATGCAGGACGTCACGTTCGAGTTGGGTCAACTGTTCGGCCATCGCATCGGCGAGCCAACGGTCCCGCTGTTCTCGGTCGGCGGCAACGAGAGCCGTGCCCTTGTCGGTGATGCGGATCAACAGGCGACGGCGGTCACCGGGATCCGGTGTTCGCGTGACGAGGTCTTCTGCCTCCAATGCGTTGAGGTTGCTCGTCAGCGACTGAATGCGAACTCCTTGCAACGCCGCGAGGTCGACGGGGGCGCTCGACCCGCCGCTGCGTTCGACGTCGCCGAGAATCTGCATCTGGCTCGGCGTCAGATAATGCTGTGGGCGCTGCCGTCGCAGCCTCCGCGTCAGCGCGAGCATTGCCTCCCGCAACTCCGTTGCACTCATGTCGAACCCTCCCCGGTACGCAATTAGTACGCACAGCAGTATCTTTCTTGCCAGTTTCGTCTGGTTTGACGATCAGAATGATAAGAGTAGCCTTATCGTGTGCGAAAAACCATGATGCGTTGGATTGCCCTCCTGGCTGTGACGATCGTGGTGTGGGCGGCTCTGGCCGCTCTCGGACTCTCCGCTGCGGCGTTGTTCGCGTCCCTCGTCGTCGCTGCGATATTCGCAGTCCGCGGCCTCGGTCCCGACCGTGTTCCCAGACCGGCAGGCATGCTCGCGCAGGGAATCCTCGCCGTCAGCATCGGGCTCATGGTCGACACCGAAACGCTGTCCGCTCTCGGATCCAGCTGGCTACCTGCTCTCGGCGTCTGCGTCGCGACGCTCGTCGTCAGTATCGCCGCAGGATTTCTTCTCGCGTTACATCGTGACGTCGATGCTCTGACCGGGGCACTGTCGATGATCGCCGGTGGCGCGCAGGGTCTCGTCGCGGTCAGTCGCGAACTCGGCGGCGACGAGCGAATGGTGGCCGTCGTCCAATATCTGCGCGTCGGGCTGATCATCGTCACGATGCCGTTGGTCGCGACGGTCGTGTTCGGTGCGGGCAGTGGTGGCGCCGTCGCGAGTCGAAGTGGCGAAAGCCCTTGGTATGTCGATCTTCTCGTTGTCGCGGGAGCCATCGTCGTCGGCATCGGAGTTGCACGTCTGATCAGGTTGCCCGCACCCGCGACACTCGGTCCTCTCGCGGCGTCGATCGCCCTCGAACTGTCCGGCTGGATCGACTCCGTGTCGGCGCCGACGATTCTGCTCCCCATCGCCTTCGTCGTCATCGGCTGGCAAGCAGGTCTCGCGTTCACGCGCGACAGCGTGCGTGCCGTCGGGCGTGTGATGCCCTGGGCGATCGGGCTGATCGTCGTCCTCGGCGTTCTGTGTGCGCTGCTCGGGTTGCTGCTGTCGCACACCACCGGGATCTCCCTCCTCGAGGGCTATCTCGCGACGACGCCCGGTGGTCTGTCGGCGGTGCTCGCGGTCTCCGCGGCGAGTGGCGCGAACGTCACGTTCGTCGCGGCGGTGCAGGTGGTGCGTCTGGTCATCATGCTGTTCGCAGCACCGTTCGGTGCCAAGATGTTTCTCGCGCTCCGTGCGCGACGGTCGCGACAAGCGGAGCGCGAGAAGGTATCCCTCGGCTGAGGCCCGATCCGTGGCTTATCATCAAGCGATGACATCAACCGATGACAGGCCGCGCACCGATACCGGACGTGCGTTGGTCCCGGTGCTGGTGTCCATCTGCACCGTCGTCGCCGTCGTCAGCAGTGTCGGCGCACCGCTGATCCCGACGGTCGGCGATACCTACGGTGTCTCGTTCACCAGCGCGCAGTGGTCCCTGACGATCGCGATGCTCGTCGGCGCCGTCACCGTCCCGATTCTCGGACGGCTCGGAGACGGTCCGCATCGCAAGCAGGCCCTGGTCGGCGCACTCGCCGTCGTTGCGCTCGGATGCGTGCTCGCGGCCGTCCCCGGCAACTTCGCGATGTTGATCCTCGGCCGCGCCCTGCAGGGGATCGGCCTCGGATTGATGCCGCTCGCGATGGCCGTCGCGCGTGATCACCTCACGCCCGCAGCCGCGCGCAAATGTGTCGCGGCCCTGTCGGTGACGGCTGTTGCCGGAATCGGACTCGGCTATCCGCTCACCGGCGTCATTGCGCACTACTGGGGATTTCACGCATGCTTCGTCGTCGCGGCGATCGCTACGACGGCCGTTCTGCTCGTCTCCATTCCGGTGGTGCCGAGCAGCGGGCATCTGGCGCGACATCCTCTCGACGTTGTCGGCGCGATCCTTCTCGGCATCGGACTGACAGCCCTGTTGCTGGCCCTGAGCACCGGCGGATCCTGGGGTTGGACGTCGTGGCAGCTGCTCGTTTCCGTCGCGGTGGGCGTGGTGATTCTTCCGCTGTGGGCCCGTCACGAGTTGCGCTGCGCGTATCCACTCGTGCAGTTGTCGCTGCTCCGCAACAGAATGGTGCTGACCGCGGACGTCACAGGGCTGCTCGCAGGCATCGGAATGTTCGTGTTGTCGTCGACGGTCATCCGATTGGTCCAGACGCCGACGGATACCGGATACGGGCTCGGCAAGTCCGCGGTGATCGCCGGACTGGTCCTCGTTCCGTTCTCGCTCGCCAGCGTCGTCGCCAACCGGCTTCTCCCGTTCGCGAGCAGGTGGGTCCCTCAGAACCTCGTCATGCCGCTCGGAGCGGGGGCGTTCGTCGTCGCACTGATCGTGTTGCTGATCGGACGTTCGGAACTGTGGGTCGTCTTCGTCGTCATGGGCGTGGCCGGCCTCGGCGTCGGGTTCACGTTCGCAGCGATGCCGACCCTCATCGTCAGCGCGGTCCCGGCACACGAAACCGGCAGTGCGCTCGGCGTCAACCAGGTGACACGCACCGTCGGCGGTGCGGTCGGAAGTGCGCTCAGTGCCACGATCCTCGCGGCGTACACGCTCCCGGGTTCCACCTACCCGTCCGACGACGGCTACTCGGCGGCGGCCACTGCGGGCATCGTTCTGTGGGTGGTGACGGCACTGCTCGCTCTAGGATTGCCGTATGCGCGACGCCGGGCGTCGAAGCAGGTGGTGGACGACAGTGTCGAGTTGGCGGTGACGGGCGGGTTCGCCTACGAGATCGACTCGCGTAGAACCGAATCCGTAGGGGACAGGTGATGACGGAAACGCGATCCCGCAATGCCGGCCGAACGCGTCAGGATCTCCTGGACGCGGCGACCGAACTCTTCGGAACCCGAGGCTACGAGCGCACGACCATCCGAGAGATCGGTGAACGCGCAGGCGCGGACCCGGCCCTGATCGCCCGGTACTTCGGCAACAAGGCTGCGCTCTACCTCGCGACGTTGCCGACGGACGACACCGGTCCCGATCTGGCGGACATTCTCGACCCCGGCCGGATCGAGGAGACGTTGCGCCGCGTTGCCGGTCTCGGGCCCGGTCCCGTGCTGCATGCGGTCATCCGCAGACACGACGACGACGCCGTGCAGGCTGCCGCGTCGACACGCGTCGAGAAGCGTATGACCGAGGGCCTGGAAAGGCGACTGTCCGACCGAGGTGTCGAATCGGCAAGG
The DNA here is from genome assembly GCF_900188125.1 of Rhodococcoides kyotonense. GTDB lineage: Bacteria > Actinomycetota > Actinomycetes > Mycobacteriales > Mycobacteriaceae > Rhodococcoides > Rhodococcoides kyotonense. The sequence continues at coordinate 78,137 of NZ_FZOW01000002.1, forward strand.
CTTCGAGCGCAACTCGCGGTCGCAGCCCTGTCCGGTATCGCTCTCGCCCGGTCCGCGGGAACGCTGGAGACGCTGTCCGACGCGGATCCGGACGAGGTGGTGCGGTTGACCGGCGCGATGCTCGAGACGCTACTGAGTTCCTGACTCGAGGACGTCGAGCATCGCCTCGGCCTTCATGATGCTGCCGAACAGATAGGCGTTCGACGGCAGATACTCGATGTCCCCCTCCAGGAGGCCGAACAGCGGATTGGACCGCACGGTCTCGAGGAACTGACCCGGTTCCGCAGCCGCTCCGTCGGTGACGACGAAGATGCGGTCGGCGTCGAGGAGATTGGTCTGTTCGAGGCTGACCTCGAAGAACGAATCCTCGGCAGTGCCGATGCTCTGGGTCGTCGGGGCGCGGAGACCGACCTCACGCAGCGTCGTCCAGATGAACGCGCCCTCCTGGCCCATGTAGTTCAGCTTGTCCGCGCGAACGCGAATCACGCTGGCAGTTCCTGGATTCGGACCCAGCTGACCGCGTACGGCGTCGACACGAGCGTCGTAGCCGGCCAGCAACTGCGCAGCCTGATCCTGCTTGCCCAGGTGGTCGCCGAGGATCGTGAGAGTTTCTTTCCATTCGTTGGCCACGTCGCCGACGGCAACGGTCGGCGCGACGTCCTTGACGTTGTCGTAGAACTCGCGTTGCGACGCGTCCTCGCTCGTGACGACGATCAGGTCCGGATCGGCCTTGATGACTTCCTCGACGCTGACGTCGGCCTCGGAATTGCCCACGCTCGCAACGTCGTCGGGCAGCTTCTCGGCGATGAAGTCCGGCCAGGTTCCCGTACTCTTCGGAACGACGGTCGCAACGGGCGTCACTCCCAGCGCCAGAACCGATTCCAGTACGCCACCCGCGTCGAGAACGACGACGCGCTGCGGATCGACCGGGATCTCGGTGGTGCCGTAGAGATGTTCGACGGTCCGCATCTCGGCGGTGCTCGGTGCCTCCTCGGCTGCCGTGGCGCTACATCCCGCGAGGGCCACCACTGTCAGGGCGGCGACCGCGGATCTCTTGACCAGAAGATTGCTCACGAGTGAAGAAACTATACAAGTGCTTTACTATGTGCACTGCCTACGTCGCCGGACGTGTCCAAGGTCGCACGGAACGATGTCCGACGCCCGCTACGGCCAGCGTCACCGTGGCCGCCGTCAGCAGTGCGACTCCCGGGTGCACGAGCAGCAGAAGAGCCCCGACGACGGCACCGACGAAGATGGCGGCGACGGCGCCGATGCGCCGGTCGAGGAAACGGGCTGTCCCGGTGTTCGGCTTCGTCACCGACTCGCTGGCGAACGACGTCAGCGTCGAGGTCACGACGACCGTGGGCATGTCGCGGACCGCGACGCTGCGTGCCACCGCGGCTTGAATGCCCATCGCAAGTGACGACGCGGCCGCCACGGCGATCTGAATGGTCCGGATGCCGGTGCCGTCGTCGGTGTCGGTCTCGGTGTCGAGGAAGAACATCGCGGCCGCAGCAGCGGCGAGTACGAGACCGCCCCCGGCCAGCAATGCCGTCGTGCGACCGGTCCAGGGACCTGGGTGTCCGCGAAGAGCGAAACCCGCTGCGACAGCACCACACGTGAACGACACGAGCGCGATGACCGGCCCCAACACGGGCAGATCGTCACCGCCCGCGACCCCCATGCCGAGGACGATGACGTTGCCCGTCATGTTGCCGACGAAGATCCGATCCAGCGCGAGGAACCCGACCGCGTCGGCGATGCCGGTCGTGAACGTCAGGGCGGCCATCAACGCGACGGCGCGGCGCTCAGGCGACATCGAACTCGGCGGTGATACCGGTGAACGGCGTCAGACTGCCGTCGAGGGATCGAGTGTCGCCGAAGTAGACGATGCGGTATCGACCCGGCTGCTGCGATGTCGGAATGTCCCATGTGACCGTGGTTTCGGTGAACGGGCCGACGTTGTCGAACAGGATCTTCGTGTACCAGTCGCCGTCGTCGAAGACCCGCGTGAATCCGGTACCGTCGGCGCGCTCGACGGCGAGATAGGTGTCGTCGCGTCGTAGATTCGAGTTGGGATTCGCTCCGCAGAACCGCGCCACCACCTGCTGCCCGACGGTATAGCTCGGTGCTGGGTGGACGAGCACGTCACCGAAAATCTTTCCAGGACTGGGGAGATCGACGAACGGGTTTCCGGTCGGCGCACTCGGGATGGATCCGGTCAGGTCGCGCTGAGACGTTCCGCTGTCGACGGGACGGCCGTCGCGCATCGCCGACGCCAGATCCACCGCGACCTGAATCGTCGCCGGTAGCTGCCAGCGCCCGAAAGCTGTTGCGCCGCCCTCGTAATCCTGGTGATCGTATTCCTCGGGCGTCGTCACGTAGTGGCCGTAGCCGTTGGTGTATCCCTGCACGACGACGAGTTCGCGGTCTACGCCGAGGGCGTCGGCGAGTGCGGTCCGAAGGCGTGAACCCGCGACGATCGTCGGCTCGAACGGGCACGTGAACAGGTGGAAGCTACCGAGGCGGGCAAGGTGGAACGGCAGAATCTGCTGGACGACTCCGGGAATGAGCCCGACCGGCAGAATCACGTCCTTCGGAGCCTGGGCGTCGCGCAACCACTGGGGCATGATCACCGAACTCAGTGCTGCCAGTGCAGGATTGCCGCCGCGCTCACCCTCCTGCAGGCCGAGCGCGGGAACACCTCCGCCGTCCTCCTGACTGGATGCGGCGAATGCGGCACCGAGCGCTGCGGGACTCGTTGTGTGTGTCAGGCCGTCGCCGGTGAATTCGGGGCGGACGGTGACCTGTGAGAAATCGACGTACACCCAGCGAACGTCGATTCCCGAATCGAGCTGTGGCGCAGTATCTTCGGTGAGTGTGCGGGACGCGTCGAACTGGCGGAGTCCGATGATGCGAGTGTTCTCGAATTCGTCGGTGGTCGGGCCGGTACCGGGTTGCCTGTCGAGATTGGGGGTGATGTCGCCCGGAGTGCTCTGGCAGAATGCGGCGACGAAGCTGGGATCTCGATAGTCGACTCCTTCGATCTCACGTTCCCAGTGCCATGCTGCGTAGCCCTTGTTGTCGGTGCTGACCAGCACGTTGGTCGCCTTCATCGATGTGCCGTGTGTCGCAAACCAATTGATGACTCCGACGACATCACCACCGCGGGAGACCTGGAGGTTGACGGTGCGTGGGTCGATGCCGCCCGGAAACTCGGCCTTGTCGGGATCTCGCTCGAACGCCGCGGGCGAGCGGTTGACTCCGGCGTCGGTCAACGAACCCGACGCGATAGACACGGCGGACGGCCGCACGTCGTCGTGAGCACGTGTGACGGCGTCGACGATTCCGGAGACGTTGGATTCGAACGTGACCGGACGGAATCCGAGGGTGGTGATGTCGACGAGGAGGTGACCGTCGGTGCCGCCCGGGGCCCCGTGTGTATGCGTCGCGGACAGAAGAACGTTGCCGCGGTGGTAGGTGTCGCCGTATCGAGTGTGCAGGCGTCGCAGTACTTCTTCGAAGATGCTCTCGAACATCAGGCCGACCTCGCACGTGACGTGCACGAGCCGTTGCTGCGACGCGTCGTCGACGAAGACGAACGCACGCGCCCGTTGCCGAAGATGCAGCCCTGCCGAGGACTGTTCGAGAACCGCGTAACCGTTCATCCCGGCGCCGAGGGGCTCGCCCGTCATGTCACCGATGCCGCGGCCGACGGCCAGACCCGTCGGCGTCGCCGAGGCGGTGCCGGACCCGAGTGCGAACGTTCCGAGCGCCGTCACACCGGACGCGGCGAGAAAGGACCTTCTACGGATTCCTGACACCGGCAGCACGCTAGCAGCGCACTGCTGATTTTTCGGGGCATTCCGCAGGCTCCCACTCCTCTCTACTGGCTGGCGTCACTGGCTTGCGTCGTGCCTCTCGCGCGATGCGACGACGTCGGGCAGAGAGGACTCGACGAGCTCGATGAGCCCGATGAGGTGTTCGGCGACCTGGCGGCCCAGGGGCGTCAGGCTGTATTCGACCTTCGGTGGGATGGATTCGAGGACGGTGCGGATGACCATGCCGTCGCGTTCCAGGGTCTGCAGAGTCTGCGACAGCATGCGTTCGCTGACGCCGTCCACTCGGCGGCGCAGCGCGTTGAACCGATAGTCACCCTCGGCGAGTGCGGCCAGAGCGAGGATGCCCCACCTGCTCGTCGCGTTCTGCAGCGCTTCGCGTGAGCCGCAGTTGCGCGCGAAGACATCGGCTTCGAGGTTGTCCATGGGTCCGATGTTAGCGCATAACTTTCAGTAATCGCTTATCCAATGGGTTGCACTGTACGAAAAGTAAGTGCATAGTGGGTCGCGACCGAGAAGTTCTAGCCGAAGGAAAAGCCATGACCATTGCAGTAACCGGTGCGACCGGACACCTCGGAGCACTCGTCGTCGAGGAGCTTCTGGATCGCGGAGTCGACGCAGCCGACATCGTCGCCGTCGTGCGTGATGCGGCAAAAGCGGAATCGCTGGCCGACCGCGGCGTCCAGGTCCGAGTCGCGAACTACTCCGACGCAGATGCCCTGAAGGCGGCCTTGACCGGCGTCGACAAGCTGCTTCTGGTGTCGGGATCCGACGTCGGGCAGCGGGTTGCTCAGCATGCCAACGTGATCGATGCGGCCGAGTCCGCCGGTGTCTCTCTGATCGCCTACACGAGCATCCTCGCGGCTGACACGTCCGGCGTGACGCTGGCCACCGAGCACCTCGCGACCGAGAAGCTGCTGGCCGAGTCCTCCGTGCCCGCCGTGTTCCTGCGCAACGGGTGGTACTGGGAGAACTACTCCGCGTCGCTGCAGCAGACCGTCGAGGGTGGCACGTTGCTCGGCGCGGGCGGAGACGGCAAGATCGCTGCCGCGTCGCGTGCCGACTACGCCGCTGCTGCTGCCGTCGTACTTCTGTCCGAGAACCAGGGCGGAAAGATCTACGAGCTCGGCGGCGACGAGCACCTGACGTTGGCCGAGCTGGCCGCCGTCATCTCGGAGAACGCGGGAAAGCCCGTGCAGTACAAGGACGTCAGCGAAGCCGAGTACCGCGGCATCCTGGAAGGCGCGGGTCTGCCGGACTTCGTCGCCGAGATGCTGGCCAGCGCAGACGCCGGAATCTCACGCGGTGACCTCGACACGGACTCGGGCGATCTGCAGAAGCTGATCGGTCGTGCGTCCACACCGGTCGCGTCGATCCTGCGCTAGCGCACCACGTGCTGACGGTCCCCGGCCTCGATGGTGACCGCCGCGATCACGACGCCCACGAGCACTCCGATGAGCGTGTCGGCGATGCGGTCGATCACGACCGACGGTGACAGGTGTCCGGCCAGACCCGTCATCATCAGTGCCATCGGGGTGATCGCGAGCGACGTCAGCGCGTAGTTCCGCATGACCAGAAGCTCCGCGGCGATCTGGCAGACGACGATCGCGACCGTCGTCTGCCAGTACCCGAGGGACAGAGCGATGAGACCCGCGGCGACCACCGCGCCGCCGACATTTCCGAGCAATCGTTGAATGCCGCGCTGAACCGTGGTGTGGAACGTGATGCCCTGCATGGCCGCGAGTGCGCCCATCGTCGCCCATAAAGGGTGCTCGAATCCGAACGCGGTTGCGCACCACGCAGCGGTAGCGGCAGCTGCGGCAATGCGAACAGCGTTCAGCAGCAACGACTTCGACGTCAGGCGCTCGAGCCCCGTCGTGAAGAAGCTCTTGGGGCGCGACGACAGTTCCGCGGCCCGGACCGGCAACGCGTCGTAACGCCGCATCTTTCTCAGTGCACGTTCGTGTGCCAGAACGTCCTGTGCATGCGACGCCTCGTCCCCGCGAGCCCAGGCATCGAGAAGGGCTTCTGCGTCGTCGAGGAGCGTGACGAGACCGAGGCTGTGCTCGCGTGGGCGGCGGCCGTTGCTCAGGGCTACGACGGTGCGCGCCCGCGCGATCGCGGCGCGTGCGGGGGTCTGTTGCCGCGTGTCGACGGCCGCGAGTGCGCGTGCGACGGCGAGCTGCGCTGGACCGACCGGGTGGAGCAGGGCGGGAAGCATTGCCGCGACCCATCCGATGACAGCGCCGATGACGACTGCCGCGAAGACGGCTGCGACGTCCGTTGCCGCGTGGCCGAAGCCGACACCGGCCGTCGCGGAGAAGATGAGAATGACCGGGCCCGGTCCGGTGATCTCGAACGCGGCGAGAAGGAGAGCCGCAATGCCTGCGGCGACCGAGATCGCGGATGCCTGCACGGCGAACGACGTCGTCGATGCTCCGAGGACTGCGCCGAACGTCGCGTAGACGGCGATCAGTACGCCGACGACGGTCAACTTCCCTGCGCGGCGTGGGTACGGCTCGTACCGACCGAATGCCGAGACCAACGCGCCCAGCGCGGCGAAACCGGCGAATTCCGGGTGACCGAGGAGTCCTCCGCCGATCAGCACGACACCGACAGCGAGGCCGACACGCACGGCCGGAGCGACCGACGCGTCGGCGCGGCCCATGCGCGCTGCCTGTCTCCACGTGCTGCGGGACACGGCATGGGCGAGCGCGGAACGGGAGTGTCGAAGTCTGTCGAGTGTCGCGGTCACCCGACTAGTTTACATGTATTTCACTAGTAAATTAAAGTGTGGCGTCGTAGGGTTGCGGGCATGATTCCGGCGCAGAAATCGGGCGGAGATTTCGTCGACCACATCCGACGCGAATGGTCGACGACTTTTCCCGACGTCGACACCTCACCGATCGAGGTGCTCGCCCGCATCGGTCGGATCTCCGCGAAGGCCAATCATCTGCTCGACGCGACGCTGGCTCCGATGGGCGTCTCGCGTGCCGAGTTCGACGTCCTCAGTGCGCTGCGTCGCGCCGATCGAGCGCTACGTGCCAGCGAGGTGACGTCGGTGACGATGCTCAGCGGCGCGTCGACCACCAAGATCTCGGAGCGTCTGGTCAAGGAGGGTCTGGTCGAGCGGTTGCGTTTCGAGCGCGACGCGCGGGTGGTGCTGCTGCAGCTGACCGAGGCCGGGCGCGACCTCGTCGACCGGGTCTTTCCTGTCCGCCTCGAACGGGATCGCGAGTTTCTCGACGGTCTGGATGCGGACGAGCTCGAGACCTTGTCGGGGTTGCTGCGCAAGGTGGCGTTCAATGTCGAATGAGGCGGCTCCGCCGCACGTGCACGAAAATGCATAGCCCGCTATGCATTTTCGTGCACATGCGCGAAGCGCCTAGAGCGGCCGGATATCCGTCGCGCCGCCCGGCGTCGGGGAGGTCAGCAGGGTCGCCGGGTTGTAACCCTTCGACTGCACGACCGCGCGGATCTCGCCGAACTTCTCGGGACTCACCTCGGGGGAGCGGGACAGCACGAAGCCGCTCGTCCGCAGCGGATCGCCGACGAGCGCCCACGAGTAGTCGTCCGCGATGTACGCGACGATGTAGTTGGTCGGGCCGTCGAGGCTCTCCTGCGTCGGAACTCCCGGAAAGCTCACGTGCAGTTGGGCATTCGTCACCGTGTCATTGACGCGTGCGTTGCCGACGATGCCGTTGGTCCCGCCCGTCCATGTGGTGCACGTGTTCTCGACTCGAATGTTCGACGGATCGATCAACTGGTAGTTCGCCTGCGTGTCACGAGCGCATTCCAGGTTGAACGGCTGCGGAATCGCCGCGACCTGATTCCACGTGCCGAGATACCGTTCGACGTCGAGCGACGGGACCGGGGTGAGCGGTTCCCATCCTGCTGATCCCGACGGCGGTGCCGCCTGCGCGACGCCCGCGCCCATCAGCGTTGCGCATGCTGCCGCGACTGCCGTGCGGGTGATCATCGACCGTACTTTCATGAGACGCGCTCCTTCTGTGCTGTCGATTCCGAACTGTTCGAATCGATTCGGTTCGGCCACCATATCCCCGGGCCGATCAGGGTGAACAGGGCTGGGATCACGAGTGTGCGTACGACGAACGTGTCCAGCAGAATGCCAAGTCCGACAATGATTCCCAGCTGTGTGAGCGTGATGAGCGGAAGAACGCCCAACACGCAGAACACGGCGGCGAGGACGATGCCTGCGCTGGTGATGACGCCACCCGTCGCGCCGACGGCACGCACGATGGCCGCTCGTGTGCCGTGACCGGGTGTTTCCTCCCTGGTCCTCGTGACGAGAAAGATCGTGTAGTCGACGCCGAGCGCGACGAGAAACAGGAACGCGTACAGCGGCACGTTGTCGTCGAGTGCAGGGAATCCGAACACCTCCGAGCTGACCCAACTACCGACTCCGAGGGCGGCGAGAGCGCTGAGAACTGTGGTGGCGACCAAGAGAATCGGCGCGACGACGGCACGCAGCAGCACGATCAACACCGCGAGTACGACGACGAGAATCGCAGGTACGACGACCAACCGGTCACGCGCGGCCGCGTCGGACGTGTCGAGGGCCTGGGCATCGCTACCGCCGACGAGTGCGCCGGGAATGCCGTCGAACGACGCGCGTAGATCGGTGACTGCGGCGAATGCGTCGTCGGACGCCGGAGCGGTGTCGGTGACGACCGACCATCGCGTCAGGCCGGTGCCCGAGTCCGCGACGCGAGAGAAGGATTCGATTCTCGGTGACGCGTCGAGCGCGCCTTCGACTTCGGCGGCCGAAGAGGTGGGCGCGACGACGGTCGTCGGGTCGGCCAAGCCTGCCGGATAGTGCGCCGACAAGGTCTCGAATCCTTCGACGGATTCGGCCGTGACCCGGAACTGCTCTGTCTGCGACAGTCCGATTCCGGTTCCGAGAAGTGCTGCGGCGCAACCGACGAGCGCGACGATCGTGACGCTTGCCGTGCGGATCGGATGTCGTGACACGGAGGCGGCGACGCGGAACCATGCACCCGACGTCGACGTGTCTTTGTCGTCGGGCCCGGGAACGAACGGCCAGAACAACTTCGGCCCGCACAACGCGAGCAGCGGGGGCAGGACGACCAGAACGAATACTGCTGCGACGACGAGTCCTGCCGCGGCGAGCGCACCGAGGCTGCGTGTGCTCGGCAGCAGAGCCAGCAGCAACGTGAGCAGCGCGAGGACGACGGTCGCGTTGCTGGCCAGGATCGCAGGGCCTGCGTGGCGGACAGCGCGTTCGAGAGCCACTCGATGAAGTGTTGTTCGCCGAAGTTCCTCGCGGTAGCGGGAGATCAGCAGCAGCGCATAGTTCGTGCCTGCACCGAACACGAGGACGCTCGTGATGCCCGACGTCGAGCCGTCGAACGACAGTCCGGTGAGGTCCGCGAGCGCCGTTCCTACCGACGTCGCGACGCGGTCGCCGAGTCCGATGACGACGAGCGGCACGAGCCACAGGATCGGGGACCGGTAGGTCACGATCAGCAGGATCGCCACGACGAGCGCGGTGATCGCGAGCAGTGTGAAGTTGGCTCCGGAGAACGAGTTCGCGATGTCGGCGCCGAACGCGGGGCCGCCGGTCACCTGAGCATGCAGGCCGTCGGGGAGACCGTCGACGGCGGCGTCACGCATCGAGGTGACGAGGTCGTTCAGCGAGAAACCGGACAACGACGCATCGATCGGGACCAGTCCGAGGGTTGCTTTGCCGTCGGGAGCGGGTACGAGAGGGGAGGCGTCACCGACTCGGTCCAGTACCTGCTGGGCTGCGGCGGTGTCGGAGTCGGTGAGGGTCTCGCCGTCGGTCCTGGACACGACGACGATGACGGGCGCGGTATCCGCGTCGGGGAACTGGGCAAGCAGCTCGGTGACCTGCGTGGACTCGGCCGAGGATGGCACCGACGAGGGTGCGCTTCCGGCGGAATCGTTCTCGCCGACGGCGGCCATGAAGCCGAGGGACAGCAGGACGACGACGAGAGAGAGTGCCCACGATCGGCGCGAGGTGACCAATCGGGCAAATCGGATCCAGAAGTTCACGCGCCAACAATCTCATCAACTTAACTATTAAGCAACTGAGAGATGTGAGTCGTCCGCAGCGCGATAGTGTGTGCGTCGTGCCCGACCGCAGCGAACTGGAGTCCCTCATCTCGTCGGACGTCCGTGCGCTCTCGTCGGTGTCCGAGGAGATCGGGCGTGCGTTCGGAGCGCTGCACGAATTGCGGCCCAACGACTTTCGGGCACTTCTGCTCATCATGGTCGCCGACGTCGACGGCAAGCCGCTGACGGCGGGTGAACTCGGGGCCCAGCTGGGACTGACGTCGGCGGCGATGACGTACCTCGTGGAGCGCATGATCGCGTCGGGCCACATCAGGCGTGAGAAGGACGAACGGGATCGACGCAAGGTCATCCTCCGCTACGACACCCACGGCATGAACGTCGCGCGCGGCTTCTTCGGCCCGCTCGGAGCCAAGACCCATTCCGCTCTCGCGGATCTGCCCGACGCGGATCTCGCCGCAGCTCATCGGGTGTTCTCGGTGCTGATCGACGCGATGCGCATCCACCACGACGAGCTGCGCCCGGACACCGTTTCGTACCCTGGCCGCAGGGGTAACCGCGACGAATGACGTCCACAGCACCCGTTGTCGATTCGACCGATTTCACGCGTCCGGGCAAACTTCCGACTCCGCGTGGCCCTCTGTCCGAAGCCGTCGTCGATGCGCTGCGTGGTGATCCGGCGACGTCGATCACCTTTCCGGTCATGGTCGACGACGTCGACCCTCTCGGCGGCGACGCTCAGCTGGCGCTGTACGTCTGCTACGAGTTGCACTACCGCGGTTTCGACGGCGTGGACGACGACTGGGAGTGGAACACCGACATCCTCGGTTTCCGTCGCGTGCTGGAACGCCGATTTCTCTCGTGCCTCAGGGCTTTCGTCGAGCCGGGTGACGACGCGGTCGCAGAGATGGACGCGCTGTCGATCGAGCCCAAGAGCGGAACCGGTCCTTCGTGGTACCTGCGCGATCATGCGTCGTGGGCGCAGATGCAGGAGTACCTGGCCAACAGGTCGCTGTACCACCTCAAGGAAGCCGACCCGCACGCGTTCGCCATTCCTCGGTTGACAGGGCAGGCCAAGGCATCGTTCGTGGCCGTCGAATACGACGAATACGGTGCAGGCAAAGGCAATCGACTGCACCAGCAGCTGTTCGCCGACGCGATGCGCGCTGCGGACATGGACACCGCCTACCTGGCGTACATCGACACCTCGGCCGCGGAGATGTTGGCCGTCGTGAACGTCATGTCGCTGTTCGGATTGCATCGTTCGCTGCGAGGAGCGGCAGTGGGACATTTCGCGGCCACGGAGATCACGTCGTCTCCTGGCGCGGCGAGGCTCGTCGACGGTATGAAGCGCCTCGGTGCACCTGAGCCGTGCGTGCACTTCTACGCCGAGCACGTCGAAGCCGACGCGGTGCACGAGCAGATCCTGCGGCACGACGTCGTCGGAACGCTGATCGCCGCAGAGCCCGAACTGGAGAAGGACGTCGTGTTCGGAATGCGGGCACTCGACTTCGTCGAAGAACGCTTCGCCGACGCCATGATTCGGCGCTGGAACGCCTAACGCTTCTTGCGGTGGCTCGTGTCGCAGAACGGGTAGTTCGCACTGCGGTGACACATGCACAGCGCCACCATGACTCGGTCCGATTCGGCGACCGTGCCGTCGGGCATCTCGATCTCGACGGGCCCCTCGATCATGAGGGGCCCGCCTTTGATCATGCGAACGCGTGTCATGGCTTCAGAAGAACCTTCACTGCGCCGTCCTGCTTCTTCTGGAAGATCTCGTACGCGTGCGGTGCCTGGTCGAGCGGCAGCACGTGCGTCGCGAAATCGTCGACGCCGAGCGGGTCGTCGTCGGTCAGAAGCGGCATGATGTCGTTCACCCACTTCTTGACGTTCGCCTGACCCATGCGCAGCTGAATCTGCTTGTCGAACAACGTCAACATCGGAATCGGGTCGGCCATGCCGCCGTATACACCGATCAGCGAGATGGTGCCGCCGCGGCGCACGATGTCGATGGCACTGTAGAACGCACTGAGCCGGTCGACGCCTGCCTTCTGCATGAACGGGCCGGCGATCGCGTCGGGCAGAAGTCCTGTGATGTCGTGTGCCAGTTTCGACACGGGCGATCCGTGCGCTTCCATCCCGACGGCATCGATCACGGAATCCGTTCCGCGGCCGTCGGTTCGGTCACGAATCGCGTCGCCCAGGTTCTTGCCGTGGTCGTCGAGGTTCAGTACCTCGATGCCGCGATCGGCCAAGCGTTGCAAGCGTTCCGGGACACGGTCGACGGCGATGACCCGATATCCCTTGTGCGCAGCGATTCGTGCCGCCATGTCGCCGATCGGCCCGAGACCCAGCACGGTGACCGAGCCTCCATCCGGAATGCCGGCGTAGTCCACTGCCTGCCATGCCGTCGGAAGAACATCCGACAGGTACACGAATCGCGAATCATCCGGTCCGACAGGGACTTTGATGTGAGTGTTCTGGGCCTGGGGGATGCGGAGGTATTGCGCCTGGCCGCCCGGCACCGCGCCGTACAGGTTCGAGTAGCCGAAGATCGCCGCGCCCATGCCCTGCTCGCGCACCTGCGTCGTCTCACACTGTGTGTACAGACTCGAATTGCACATGTAACAACTGCCGCAAGAGATTTGGAACGGAACGACGACGCGGTCGCCCACCGCGAGGTTCGTGACCTCCGAACCTACTTCCTCGACGATGCCCATCGGCTCGTGTCCGAGAATGTCGCCCTGGTTCATGAACGCCCCGAGCACCTCGTACAGATGCAGGTCCGATCCGCAAATGTTCGTCGTCGTCACACGAATGACCGCGTCGGTCGGTTTCTCGATCGTGGGATCGGGCACCGTGTCCACACTGACCTTGCGTTTTCCCTGCCACGTAACTGCCTTCATGGCGCCGCCTTCCTTGCTGTCGGTTCGCCCCCTCGATCCGGCGAATGCCCCGCGGAGTCCTGGGCGAAACCGCCGCGACTATACGTGCGAGGTTCGTTGCCGTAGGGTTGGACCAGGTTGAGATAACAGCCGTCGGGGGAGACGCCCGGATGGATCCCAACCGTCAACGGTTTTTCATTCGTATCAGGGCAGTTTCCCTCCCAATCGCTCAAACGATGGGATGGCTATGACTGTTACTCCACAGGGGTTGAACGGCGGGGGCCTAGAGGCACGATCGGCGAGGTCCAGTTCGGTGTCCGTTACCGAGACCGGCGCCATTTTCAACGCATCACCAGCAGGTGAGGCATCGTTGGTGGTCTCGGTGCATGGCGATATCGATATGCGCAGCGCGCCTATCCTCGCCGACTACGCAGGCGCACGAGTTGCGCAGGGTGTACGCCTGATACTCGATCTGTCCTGTGTCGACTTCTTCGGCATCGCAGGGTTGCGCGTTTTCGCAGCCCTCGATGACGCCGCTGCCGCAGCAGGCACCACCTGGTGCCTCGTAGAAGGCCATCCGGTGCACCGGCTGCTGGAAGCCGCAAATGCAGTACCCGCGGTGCAGAGATTCACTGCGGTTGCAGACGCGGTCGTCTGACACACACGGAGTTCACCGAGTGACCAGTTCGAGCAACGAACTGGTCACTCGTTTGCGTAGCGGGCCGAGCAGTCCTTTTTGGCCGAGGGCGGCGCGTGCCGCGTTCATTCCGGCAGCTCCGTGCACTCCACCGCCCGGATGCGCCGACGCGCTTCCGAGGAACAGCCCTTCGACCGGTGTCTCCGGCCGTCCCAGGCCCGGAGTCGGCCGAAATATCAACTGCTGCTGGATCTGTGCCGTACCACCGTTGACGGCGCCCCCGTACAGGTTGGCATTCGCGGCGACCAGATCGCTCGGGCGCTGCACGACGCGGCCCACGACCGATGCGTCGAATCCGGGTGCATGCTCCTCGATCACCTCGTGCGCGCGATCGGCGATGGTGTCCGCGGACTCGTTGTCCGTCACGCCGCGAGGGAGATGCGTGTACGCCCAAGCGCTTTCGGTGCCGGCAGGAGAACGCGACGGATCTGCGGTGGTCATCTGCCCGAACAGCATGAACGGCCGCTTCGGCAACACGTTCGTCGTCAGATCCGTCATCCACCGCAGCAGACCGTCGTCGTCGGCGCCCAAGTGGACGGTCCCGGCCTGCGACAGGCTCTTCGATCGCCATGGGATCGGCCGGTCGAGCGCGTAGTTGATCTTGACGACCGGAGTGTCCCACTCGAACTTCTCCAGGTCGTCGTGGATCCGGCGGGGAAGAGCGTTCTCGGGCAGAAGCGTCTGGTACAGCGACGGCGCCGACACGTTGGCGATGATCGCGTGACGGGCACGCACGGTGTCACCGGACTCGGTGTGAACCGTCGTCGCCCTGCCGTTCTCGACGCCGATGCGGCTGACCTGGCTGTCGCACCGAAGTTCGGCTTTGCCCGCGCGTCGCACCATCGCGGCGATCAATTCGCTTGCGCCACCTCGCGGAACCGGGAATCCGACGTCCTGGCCGAGCATGGTCAGCAGATAGCCCATTGCTCCGCTGGCCGACGCATCGACCGGGGCGTCGGCGTGCATCGCGTTGCCGAGCAACAGACACCGTGCGGCGTCGCTGCGAAAGGTCTCGTGGGCCATGACGCGTGCGGGCAGCGCCATGAATCGGACAAAACGCAGCATCTCTGCCGGACCCAATGTCTTCGCCAGCGATGCACCGGCGCGGACCGGCGGGAACGGGCCACCGAAGAACGCGTCGAGCAGCGGTTTCTTGATGCGCGTGAAGTTCTCGAACAGCGACAGCCAAGCATCACCGTCGCGTCGGTCGTAGTCGGCGAGCGCTGCCGCGGTGTCGGCGACGTCGTCGTACACGATGGGCGCATTCTCGTCGGTCGACGACCGTGCGTGCCCGTAGACCGCAGGGGAACGAGCCCATCGCAGGCCGTGGCGTTCCAGTTCGAGCGATGTGATCGCGGGTGACGACGCGCCGAGCGGGTAGAAGGCACTGAACAGATCACTCGAGTAACCGGGGACGAGTTCTGCACTTCGCACCGCGCCACCGGGCTCGGCACCGGCCTCGAGTATCACGACGTCCCACCCAGCATCGACGAGCGCTGCCGCAGCGACGAGGCCGTTGTGTCCAGCGCCGATGACGACGGCGTCCGCTGTGGTGGTGCTCATTCGGGTGAGGCCGACCTTTCGGCGAGGAATGCGAGCCGTCGGAGTGACTCCCGGTTGCGTGGGTGCACCAGAACATGTTGCACGGAGTCGGGAACGAGGTTCGCAGGTGGGGTCAGCGCATGCTCGATCATTTCGATGCGGCAGCCCGTTGTCAGCGGATGAAGGCGAAGCGTGATGCTCGCGCTTCCGAACGGCAGTGCCCGGGCTTCGAGCCGGAGTTCGCGGCCTTCGTGCACGCTCACCGAACGTGTGTGATCGCTGAGTACCAGTGGCCAGACGCCGACCGAATGATGTATCCGACTACCTTGCGCCGGCCACTTCTCGTCGACGGCTCGGATGCGTGACGCGCCCACCACCCACGTTGCGTAGCTCCAGCCGTCGGCGAGGACGTTCCACACCTGTTCGGTCGTGGCCTCGGTCTCCAATTCGGTTGCCATCGTTCGCCCCATCCGGTCGCTGCGCTCGCGGTCTTGGCGTGCATGCCCAGGCGAGTCCCAACCGAAACGCCGCCCCGCGTTTCGCGTGAGTGTCCACGGGGCATGGCCAGCTGAGGCGCCGGTGCCGTCCGGACGTCATCTGCGCCAGATCCCGTGGGTTGAAAAGACAGCCCGCGGGATCGTCGCTCTCAGGTGTCTCGGCGTACCGACAACACGACACGACGCGCGATCTCGGACAACTTCACGTTCTCGCTCTGCGACTGGATCGAGAGAACGTCGAAGGCATCGTCGGGACCGATACCTCGAATTGCCATCACGATGCCCTTGGCCTGTTCGATCGCTGCACGCGTCCGCATCGCCTCACGAAGACCGTCGAGCTCGGTCTGGGCCGCAAGCGCGCGTCGCGAATTCCAGACGGCGCTTTCGACGGCGGCCGCGAACACGCTGAGCAGGATCTCGTCGGTGTCGCTGAAGCCGTGGTCGGTCCAGCTGTAGATATTCAGCGACCCGATCCGGTCGGTATCCACCGAAATCGGCACCGACAGGTAACTGCGGACGCCGACGTCGGCGGCATCGGCCGCGAACGTCGGCCACCGAACCGCGATGTCGCTCAGACGGGCTCGCACCTTGGATCGGGTGCGGGCCGCGTCGAGACTCGGCCCCTCACCCGATCGGAACTGATCCGAGTCGACGGCGAACACGCGACCGTCCGTGCATGCGGCCGTCGCGGTCTCACCGGGGCGTTCGCCCGGCAATGTCACGCCGGCCATGTCTGCCCCGGGAACGACCGCGACGACCTGCTCCACCACGCTCTGCAGAAGAGTCTCGACGCGTACGTGCGATCGCAGTAGATCCCGAAACGCGTCCAGCGGCGTCGAATCGGTGTACGCGCCCGAGTCATCGACTCGCGACGTGTCTTTCATGTCATCACCACACTGGTCGAGTGCCCCCGGGCACTTGGACTGTCGGCGATGACTTCACCGTTGAAGAACCCGTAGCTTACGTCAGCAGCGCAAGCCTCACACGCACCAGGTCCGAACTTCTACCTGGATTTGACAACGAGTATTTCGACCGGGATCTCGAGAAGCAGACGCTGCACCTGCTGCCCCATCAGGAACTTGCCGACGGCGCTGCGGTGGCGTGTCCCGATGACGACGAGTTCCGCGTCGACCTTGTCGACGAGCGCGAGCAGCGTGCTCGTCGAGTCTGGGTCGGGTACCGCCGCCTCGACGCGAGCGTCGGGAGCAAGAGCGTGTACTGCGGATTCGACGGCGCCGACCTCACGATCGCGGGCCGACTGTTCCGGGGAACCGGAAAGTGCATGCAGCACAACCAGTTCGGTGCCTCGTGTTCGTGCTTCGCGAACGCCTGCCGCCAGGGCATTGCGTCCCTCGTCGGACTGACTGTGGACGACTGCGACGGTCATGGTCTTCTCCTGTCTGGGTGGTGGATCAGCCGAAGGGGATCTGTCCGAGTGCGACACCGACGACGAGCATCGTCAGTGACACGACGGCAGCGCGCCACAGCACCTTCTTGTGGTGGTCGGCGAGCGAGACGCCTGCCAGCGTGACGAGCAGCAGAATCGCAGGCACGAGCGGGCTCTGCATGTGCACCGCCTGACCGGTGATCGACGCGCGAGCCATCTCGACGGGTTCGATTCCGTACTGTGCAGCCGTTTCCGTCAGCACCGGCAGGATGCCGAAGTAGAAGGCGTCGTTGGTCATGAAGAACGTGAACGGCATGCTCAGCACGCCGGTGATGACGGCCAGGTAGGGGCCGAGTGCGTCGGGGATGACGTTCATCAGCCACGCTGCCATGGCTTCGACCATGCCGGTTCCCTGGAAGACTCCCGTGAGTACTGCGGCGGCGAGCACCATCGCGACGACCGACACGATCGACGACGAGTGCCGCGCAATGGCTTCACCCTGTTCCTTGACACGCGGGAAGTTCACGGTCAGGGCGATCGACGCAGCGATCATGAACAGAACCGGGATCGGCAGGATGTCCATGACGAGGACGACGAGCAGAACTACGGTCAGAGCTGCGTTGAACCACAACAACTTAGGACGCAGGGTGTCGCGCTCGGGATCGAGTCCGCCCTCCATGAAGCTGCCGGATTCACCCGCGCCGCCGGTGGCGGGAGGCTTCGGACCATCCGCCTTGCCGGTGCCGCCGGATCCACCCGATGCTGCTTTCACCAATTCCGGTTCGTACACGAGCTTTCCGAGACGACGACGTTCCATGATGCCGAGGTGAATCGAGAACAGCAGCACGATGATCAAGCCTGCGATGAGCGACGGAACCATCGGGACGAACACGTCGGACGGCGAGATGCCGAGTGCGGACGCGGCACGAACCGTCGGGCCACCCCACGGGATGATGTTCATCGTCGCGTTCGACAGACCGGCGACAACGGTCAGAATCACCGGGCTCACACCGAGTTTCAGATACAGCGGCAACAGTGCGGACGTGACGATGATGAACGTCGTCGAGCCGTCGCCGTCGAGCGAGACGACCATCGCCAGCACGGCTGTACCGACGACGAGCTTCATCGGATCGTTGCGGACGACCCGCAGGATTCCCTTCACCAGCGGATCGAACAGTCCGACGTCGATCATGATGCCGAAGAAGATGATCGCGAAGAACAGCAACGCGGCCGTCGGTGCCAGTGACTTGATGCCGTCGGTGATCATGTCGCCGATCCCGAGGCCGGCTCCCGCCATCAGGCCGAACGCGACCGGCACCAGCGTCAGCGCGACGACGGGCGTCGCGCGCTTGGTGAGAATCAGATACATGAAGACGGCGACCATGAGGAAGCCCAGTATCACGAGCATGGGTGTACTCCTTCTAGCTGGAAACGTGGCTGATCTGTTCAGCTGTGAGACGAGACCGAGAGGGTCTCGTGCACGAATGTCGCTTGCTCGCCGAGGAATTCGGCGAAGGCGTCACCGGTGAGAACGGCGCTCTGCCACCCGTTTCGGGTCAGCACGTCGCGCCACGCCGGGGAGGCGTCGAGATCGCGGATCCGGTCAGTCCAGACGGTGATCTGGTCCGGCGACAGGCCCGGTGGCGCGAGAAGACCTCGCCAATTGGCGAAGACGACGTCGACGCCTGCCTCGCGGGCAGTGGGCGCGTCGACGACCGGTATTCGGGCGTCCGTACTGACTGCCAAGGCTCGGACTGTGCCTGCTGCCAGTTGGTCGAGGTATTCGCTGACGCCGGTGGTGGCGACGTCGACATCCCCGGTCAGCAACGCAGGCAGCAGCTGTCCACCGCCTTCGTACTGCCGGTAGGTGGACGACGACGGGTCGACACCGATCGCTCGTGCCAACAGGATGCGGAACACCCCGTCCGGCCCACCTTCTGCGGAACCGCCCGCGAACGTGAGGCTTTCGGGATCCCCACGCCACGCGTCGACGAGGTCCGACATGGTCTGGAGTGGCGAATTGGCCGGTACCAGAACCACTTCGGGCTCCTCGAGCAGGCGAGCGACCGGTGTGAGCTCGGAGATCGAGTGAGCGGACGGCGTCGTTTCGAGAGCACCGATGAGACCGAGGCCCATCACCATCGCGAGGTCGGGATCGCCGACTTCGAGATCGAGCCTCCCCAGTCCGACCACGCCACCCGAGCCGGGAAGCACGACGACGTCGTAGTCCACGTCGTCGGTGCGGAGGGTCTGCGTGAGGTTGCGAGCGGTGAGGTCGTAGCCGCCGCCCGCGTCCGAGGGAACGATGAATCGGACACGCTCGTTGCCACTGGGACCGGAGAACACCGCAGGCTCCGATGCGCAGCCTGTGGTGCCACTGCCCACGAGAACGGCGACCGAGACGCACAAGGCGCTGGTCGCTGTTCGCAGTCTGTTCGTGGGCACCAGGGAAGTACACCTCACTTTGTGACTGGGGTCACCCTTGCGGTCACAGTTTCAATTGTGTCCATTGTGGTCACGTCGATGTGGGGTTGGTGCGCTCGGGAGGGACGTAGGGTCTTTTCGTGCGCAGAACCACGTTGGCGGCCCAGCTGCTGAGGTTGCAGCTGCTCATCGTCGTCGTCGTTCTCGTCGCGATCGGTGGCCTGTCGCTCGCGCAGTCGTCGGCAGCATTCCAACGCGATGCAGGCCGTCGCGCCCAGTCTGCGGCGGAGACACTCGCGGCCAACCCTGTCGTTCGGCAGCTGCTGCCGTCCGCGCAACCCCGCATCAGGACCGGCCTGCAAAGTGCCGTCGAGTCCGTTCGTGCGGTGTCGGGCCTGGACTACGCCCAGCTGGCCGACGTCGACGGCTTCGTCATCCTGTCGACGGTGCCCGAACAAGTCGGATCGACGACGCGCTCGGCCGCCGACGGATCGGGGGTCGGCCTCACCGACACGACGTTCGGCAAGGCCGTCGAAGCCAACGTGCCCGTGCTGGACGACGCAGGCACGCTCGTCGGAACTGCCGTCGTCGGCGATCGGTATCCGTCCGCGCTCGATCGTTTTCTCCAGGCAGCACCGAACCTACTGGTCTATCTCGCAGCCGCGTCGGTGCTCGGGGGAGTGGGGTCGGTGCTGCTCGCGAGGCGAGTGAAGCGTCAGACTCTCGGCATGGAGGCGAGTGAGATCCTCGATCTCGTCGGGCAGCGCGAAGCGATGCTGCGCGGCCTGAAAGAGGGTGTCATCGCGCTGGACCCCGCCGGGCGGGTGTTGCTGATGAGCGAGAGTGCGCACGAGATGCTGCACATCTCGCACGGAAGCAAAGGACGGACCGTCGACGAACTGGGCGTCACCGACCGACTGAGGGACGTGCTGCTCGGTACTGCCTCGGCGCCCGACGAGATCGTTCTCGTCGGCGACCGGGTGCTGGTGCTCAACACGGTCCCGATCGTGTTGCGCGGCAAAGCTGTCGGTACCGTCACGACGTTCCGCGACCGCACCGAGCTCACCGACGTCGAGGAGGAGCTGGGAGTCACCAAGACCAGTTCGACGGCACTGCGCGAGCACATTCACGAGTTCGACAACCAGCTGCACACCATTTCGGGGCTCGTCCAACTGCAGGAGTACGACGAGGTGGTGCGCTATGTCGACGGGTTGACCGCCCGCCGCGAGGGTGCGACGTCGGTGGTGACCGACTCGGTGTCCGACGTCGGCGTCGCTGCGTTGCTGATCGCGAAAATCGGTGCGGCGGCGCATCGTTCGGTGTCGGTCGAGATCGTGCCCGGCTCGTCGTTGCGTCATCACGACGGCACGGTGTCGCGTGACCTGTGTACCGTGCTCGGCAATCTCGTCGACAATGCGGTTGCTGCCTGTTCGGGGAGGGTGCTCATTTCGTTGCGCGAGAACGGGAGCATCGAGATCGAGGTGCGCGACGACGGTCCGGGCGTGCCGAACAGCGACTCGATCTTCGAGCAAGGCTGGAGTACCCGCGGCTCCGCGAACACCGGTCATGGGTTCGGGCTGGCGTTGGTGCGACTGGTGTGCAGGCGGCGGCACGGGGATGTGTCTGTTTTGTCGGACGATGGCTGGACAGTGTTTCGAGCGGTGCTGGAGGAGCGGGAGTGATACGGGTTCTGGTCGTCGACGACGATTTCATGGTGGCGAAGGTCCATTCCGGATTCGTCTCGAAGGTGGCAGGTTTCGACGTGTGCGGCGTGGCGCACACCCCCGAGGCCGCAGTCGAAGCAGTTGCCGTGCTGCGGCCGGACTTGGTGCTGCTCGACGTCCATCTGCCAGGGGCGAGCGGGCTCGACCTCATCGCGAAGTTCCGTGAATCGGTCCCCGACGTCGACGTGCTGGTCATCACGAGCGAGCGCGAGGTCGCGTCGGTGCAGAAGGCGTTGCGCAGCGGCGTCGTGCACTACCTGATCAAACCGTTCAAATTCTCTGCGCTGCAAGAACGTCTGGAACAATATCGGACCAGTCGCCAGGGTCTCGGGGCGTCGGAGGAAGCCGAACAGGCGGCGGTGGACAAGGCATTCGGCCTGACGGGCACGGGAGTCGACCTCCCGAAAGGGCTCAGCCGCGTCACCCTGGAATTGGTCGAGGAGAGGTTGCGCGACGTGGACGGGCCGGTCTCGGCGACCGAGATGTCCGAGCGCTCCGGCATTTCCAGGTCGAGTGCGCGTCGGTACCTCGAATACCTCGTCGGCATCGGCAAGGTGGAGGTGTCCCTCGACTACGGAAACGTCGGGCGGCCGGAGCGGTTGTATCGGCGGAAGTAGGTCACGCGTTGTTCACTGCCTGGACACCAGGGACCGCACGAAGAACATGAGATTCGCCGGCCTCTCCGCGAGTCGACGCATGAAGTAGCCGTACCACTGATCCCCGTACGGCACGTAGACGCGAACCTGCTTGCCTTCGGCGGCCAAGCGCGCTTGTTCGGCGTCCCGGATGCCGTACAGCATCTGGTACTCGTAGCTGCCGACGTCTCGCCCTGCTTCGGAAGCGAATCGGTCTGCCGCGTCGATCATCTCGGGGTCGTGCGAGGCGACCATGGGGTACCCGTCGCCCTCCATGAGCACCTTCAAGCAGCGGAGGTACGACGCCGACACCTCGGCGGGCTTCTGGAACGCGACCGAAGCGGGTTCGTTGTAGGCGCCCTTGCACAGTCGAATGCGCGACCCCGAGAGTGTCTTGCAGTCGTCCTCCGTACGCCGAAGGTACGCCTGCAGAACCGTGCCGAGGTTCGGGAACTCCTCCCTGAGTTCCCGCACGATCGACAGTGTCGAGTCGGTCGTCGTGTGGTCCTCGGCGTCGATGGTCACCCACACACCTGCCCGTTCGGCGGCCCTGCACACGACGCGGGCGTTCGCCAGTGCCAACGACCTGTCGATGCCCTGCCCGAGCGCCGACAGCTTCATCGACACCTCCAACGACCGAGGGCGCGCGTTCAGTAACGAATATGCCTGCAGCAGAGACAGATAGGCGTCGACGGTAGCAGCTGCCCGGCCGGCATCGGTGGTGCCCTCGCCGAGGTAGTCGACCGAGACGAACCTGCCGGACTCGAGCAACCCACGCACTGCGGCGACGGCGTCGGGCTCGGTTTCACCTGCGACGAAACGTTCGACGAGTTGCCTGGTGACGCACATCTTGCTCATCGTCGCGCCGATCCGCGGTGACCGGGCGGCCGCCAACAAGGCAGGACGCATCGGGTTGGTCAGGACAGTCATCGCTGACCCTCGCCGTCCTGGTGTGGGTACAGGTGATGCGTCGGCGGGACGAAGGTCTCCTTGATCGTCCGGGCCGACGCCCAACGCAGAAGATTCTGCGGCGAGCCCGCCTTGTCGTTGGTTCCCGAACCCCGTGCGCCACCGAACGGTTGCTGCCCGACGACGGCTCCCGTCGGCTTGTCGTTGACGTAGAAGTTGCCAGCTGCGAATCGCAAAGCATTATGCGCCTGCGTGATTGCGGCACGGTCAGCTGCGATCACGGCTCCGGTGAGCGCGTACTTCGAGCCCGAGTCCACTTTCTGTAGCACTTCCTCGAACGAGCCGGGAGTGGAATCGTCGTACACATGAACCGACAGGATCGGGCCGAAGTATTCGGTGCTGAACGCCTCGTCGGTCGGGTCGTCGCCGAGAAGAACTGTGGGAGAGACGAAATACCCCTCCGTGTCGTCACATGTTCCGCCTGTCGCGATGGTCAGGCTCGGCGTGGATTTCGCGCGGTCGAGTGCAGCTGCGTTGCGATCGAAGGCACGACGGTCGATGACGGCTCCGCCGTAGTGCGACAGGTCGGTGACGTCGCCGTAGCTGAGCTGCGAAACCTGTTCCACGAAAGGATCTCCCATCTTCGACCAGACCGACTTGGGGACGAAGGCGCGCGACGCAGCGGAGCATTTCTGGCCCTGATAGTCGAACGCGCCGCGAATCAGGGCTGTGGTCAACACTTCTGGGTCGGCCGAACTGTGTGCGACGACAAAGTCCTTGCCGCCTGTCTCGCCGACGAGGCGCGGGTAGGCGTCGTACCGGGTGATGTTGTTGCCGACTTCGCGCCACAGGTGCTGGAACGTAGCCGTCGATCCGGTGAAATGGATTCCGGCCAAACGGGAATCGGCCAATGCGACGTCGGACACGGTTTTTCCGTCGCCGAGCACGAGATTGATGACGCCCGGTGGCAGTCCCGCCGCCTCGAGCAGTTGGAGCGTCAGATACGCCGCGACGGACTGTGTCGGCGACGGCTTCCACAGCACGGTGTTGCCCATCAGCGCCGGAGCTGTCGGGAGGTTGCCTGCGATCGCGGTGAAGTTGAACGGCGTGATCGCGTAGACGAATCCCTCGAGCGGTCGGTATTCGACGCGATTCCAGACGCCGGGAGACGACACCGGCTGGTCGGCGAGGATCTGCCGGGCGAACGAGACGTTGAAGCGCCAGAAGTCGATGAGTTCGCACGGCGCGTCGATCTCGGCCTGATACGCGGACTTCGACTGCCCGAGCATGGTGGCCGCGGCGATCTTCTCCCGCCACGGACCGGACAGAAGGTCAGCGGCGCGTAGGAACACGGCGGCACGGTCGTCGAACGGCAGCGAGCGCCACTCGGGGGCCGCGGAGCACGCAGCATCGACGGCATCCTGGACGTCGGCGTGGGTCGAGGGCGTGAAGGTACCGAGCACTGCGGCATGGCGGTGAGGTTGGACGACGTTGTCGCGTGTGCCGTCGGCACTGCGGTGTCGACCGCCGATGACCTGCTGGATCTCGACCGGCGCTGCCTGAAGCGCGTCGAGCTGAGTGCGCAGTCGTAGTCGTTCTGCGCTGCCGGGAGCGTAGGAATTGACGGGCTCGTTCGATGGCGTCGGGACCGAGGTGACGGCGTCCATGGTGACCTCCTTCGTCGGTGGTGGGTGTCCTCAGTGAAGCCGAATCCTTCACGCGAGTATTCGGCCGATCGGCTAACGAATCTGTGCTGTACTTGTTCAGGTGAACGAGGGAGCATCGCTCGAAGTAGTGCTCGAGGCAGTGCATGGCGCAGTCGTGGAGTTGGTCGTCGCACCGCCGACGGGTGAGGTGCAGATTCGATCTGTTGCGCTGATCGACGCCGACGACCTGTCTGCTCACATCGATGCCGACCTGTGCCTGATTGTCGGCGTCCCGGAGGCTCAGGTGGTGACGTGGTTGGACGATCGCGCCCTCGCTCGCGACTTGCCTCGCGCTGTGATGACGAAGACGACTGCCGTGTCACCCGCACTGCGGCAGGCTGCACGGCACAGCGGGGTGGCGCTGGCGTCGGTGCACCCTCAAGCGCGGTGGGAACGGTTGCTGTCGATGATCAGGAGCGTTCTCGACCGGTCGCAGCGGCAGCTCGAGCCTGTGGGAGAGGACACCGACCTGTACGAACTTGCGCGCACTGTCGCCTCGTTGACGAAGGGCATGGTGAGTATCGAGGACGAATTGTCGCACGTGCTGGCCTATTCGGCGTCCGACGACGCCGCCGACGAACTCCGGACACTGTCGATCCTCGGACGGGAAGGTCCGCGTGATTATCTGCGCAGACTGCGCGAGATGGGCGTGTTCGATCGCATCGAGCGCAGCGACGACGTCGTGGAGGTGCCTCCCGACGAGAACCTCGGGATAAGGCGGCGCCTCGTCGTCGGTGTCCGATCGATCCCCGACGACGCAGGGAAGGCGACCGTTCTCGGGTCGATCTGGATTCAGGAAGGGCAGCACCCTTTTTCGTCCGACTCGGAGGGTGTTCTACGTGGAGCGGCGTCGGTTGCCGCGAGACTCGTCACACGTATTCGAGATGCACCGACCAACGAGGCTGTGCAGATTCAACGATTGCTCGGTGCGCGTGGCGGCGGCGTCGATGTTCCGGCATTGGCTGCGGCACTGTCGATTTCGGCAGTGCAGCCTGCTGCCGTCGTAGGGTTCGAACCGATCGGTGATGCGCGCAAAGGGCTGACGTCCTCTCTTCGGCTGCACGCCAGTGCATTTCACCGATCGTCGTTGGCGACGGCCATCGGCGACCGAGTGTATGTTCTGTTCCCTGGTCCGACGTCGGACATCGCTCTCGAGTCCTGGACGCGCGAGGTCGTCACGCGGGTCGAGAACGGCACCGGCGTCGCGCTGCGTGCCGTCGTCGCGGGCTCGGTGCCTACGTTGTCCGACGCTGCCGCAGCGAGATTCGAGGTAGACCGGGTGCTCGATCGTACGTCGGGCGACAGTCGAGTGACCACTCTGGAGCAATCGCGGACGACCGTGTTGCTCGGGGAAATCGTCGAACTCGTCGCTCATCACGATCAGCTGATCGACCCCAGGATCGCGACGCTGCAACGCTACGACGACAAGAACGACGGTGTGATGAGGCAGAGTCTGGAGGCGTACCTCGCCGAATTCGGTGACGTCAGAGCGGCGGCGGGAAAATTGCAGGTGCATCCGAACACGTTGCGGTACAGGATCAAACGGGTAGAGGGCATTCTCGGAGTCGATCTCGGTGACCCCGACGAGCGGGTGTTGATCGAACTGCAGCTCAGGATCGCCCGCCGGTGATGCCCGTCGTCAGTAGTGCGGCCAGCTCGGCGTAGGCCTGTGAGTCGTCGAGTCCAGTGCGGTGCGTGACCTCGCGGCTTTGAATTCTGGCCATCGTCGACGCGGCGACGTCTGCGACGAAAGCCGCATGGAGAGTGCGGACTTCACCCGTGGAGGTGCCGTCGTCGATCAGTTCTTGTACGCGTGTGGCGGCGAATGCCGTGTTCTGTTCGTAGACCTCACGGGCGGGTGCGAACGCAGCAAGATCGTCCATGAATTGACGCGACGCAGGTTGGAGCGCCACACCGACTGCGGACAGGTAGGCGGTGAGCCGTGCTGCACAACCGTCGATGCCCTGGATCGCTGCCTCGACCCGATCGGTCGCACCGCGGAAGAAGTGCACCGTCGCCGCTCTGACCAGCTGTTCCTTGCTTCCTGCCAACGTGTAGAGCGTCGACTTGCTGCATCGCAGGCGTGCGGCGATGTCGTCGAGAGTCAGATGCGCGAACCCCTCGGACAGCAGCAGATCGACGAGGTGGTCGAAGAGTTCAGCACGTCGGGCTGTTGCGTGGGCGGTCACCCGTGCAATAGTACTGTAGAGAGTCCGTCAGTACTGTAAGGAGTTCGAAGTGCCTGTCGATCGTCTGCTTCCCACCGAAGAAGCCCGTGACCTCATCCAGCTCACCCGCGATGTCGCGGACAAGGTGCTGGACCCGATCGTCGACGAGCACGAGAAGAACGAGACCTATCCCGACGGCGTCTTCTCGACGCTCGGCGAGGCCGGTCTGCTCAGCCTTCCGTTCCCCGAGGAATGGGGCGGCGGAGGTCAGCCCTACGAGGTGTACCTTCAGGTGCTCGAGGAGCTGGCGTCCAGGTGGGCAGCGGTTGCCGTTGCCGTGAGCGTGCACAGCCTCGCGTGCTCGCCGCTGTTGGCCTTCGGTACCGACGAGCAGAAGCAGCGGTGGCTGCCGGACATGCTCGGCGGCAGCCTCATCGGCGCCTACAGTCTGTCCGAGCCGCAGGCCGGGTCCGACGCCGCCGCACTCGCGTGCAAGGCGACGCCCAAGGACGACGGGTACGTCGTCAACGGGTCGAAGGCGTGGATCACGCACGGCGGCATCGCCGACTTCTACAACCTGTTCGCCCGCACGGGTGAAGGCTCGAAAGGTGTGTCCTGCTTCCTGATTCCGAAGGATCAGGACGGCCTGTCGTTCGGCAAGCCGGAGGAGAAGATGGGACTGCACGCGGTCCCGACGACGTCGGCGAGTTACGACGACGCGTTCGTCTCGGCCGAGCGCCGTCTCGGAACCGAAGGCCAGGGGCTCCAGATCGCGTTCAGTGCACTCGATTCCGGACGTCTCGGCATCGCAGCAGTGGCCGTCGGCATCGCTCAGGCCGCGCTCGACGACGCGGTCGCCTACGCGAACGAGCGCACGACGTTCGGTAAGAAGATCGTCGATCACCAGGGGCTCGGCTTCCTGCTGGCCGACATGGCTGCGGCCGTCGATTCGGCTCGTGCGACGTACATCGACGCTGCCCGACGACGCGACGCCGGTCTCGACTATTCGCGGAACGCATCCGTCGCGAAGCTCGTTGCCACCGATGCTGCGATGAAGGTGACCACCGACGCGGTCCAGGTGTTCGGCGGCTACGGCTACACCCGTGACTTCCGCGTCGAGCGGTACATGCGCGACGCCAAGATCACGCAGATCTTCGAGGGCACCAACCAGATTCAGCGACTGGTGATCGCCCGCAGTCTCCGGTCGTGAGTGAAAATGTATAGAGGAGTGCACATTTTCGCTCACGAGGGCTAGTGAAGCTCGTGTACCTGCTTCCCGCCTTTGAGCCACCGGTTCGGTAGTCGGCCGACCAGCTCGCCGAGCGGATTGACCGCTGCCGCAAGCACTTCCACGCTGTCCTGGAGAATGTCGATGCTGACGCCCATGCGTTCGAGGTTGGGTGCCAGCGAGGACAACGTCTGCGACAGGTTCACCAACTGATCGAGCGGCCCACCCTCTGCGGTGAGACGCTCGATCGCGCCGCCCTCGGCCAACAGTTGTTCGAGCAGGCCGCCGTCCTGGATCGCGCGCTCGAGGATGCCGTCCTCGCGGGTCAACAGTTCGAGCGGACCGTCCTTGGCTGTCAGCCGTTCGAGTGGTCCGTCGACGGCGGTGATGCGATCGAGTAGGCCACCCTCCGCGAGCAGACGCTCGATCGGCCCGTCCTCGGCGAGGAGTCGGTCGAGCGGGCCGCCTGTTGCGGTGATGCGATCGACCGGGCCACCCTCGGAGAGAAGTCGTTCGAGTGTTCCCTCGTCCGACGTCAACCGGTCGACGACGCCTCCCGGCGCCAACAGACGATCGAGAGGCCCGCCTTCACGAAGAGCGTTGCCGAGTGCCCGGTCGTCGGATGTCAGTTGCCCGAGCTGCGCGAGCAGTTGCATCGTGCCGCCCTTGGGGTTGGCGAGCGTGGCGATGCTGGCAGGGTTTGCTCCGGATTCGAGTGCGAGTCGCGTCGTCGAGAGTGCGATCTCGGTGACCGACAGTGCAGTCTCGGCGACGGCGATCCCGGCGCGCACAGGCAATGTGATCGCTGACACCCAGTTCATGGAACTTACTGTAACTGCCTGTCCGATCAGTGCAGCAGTTTCAGCCCCACGACGCAGCCGACGATGCCGATCAGCAGGGCGATCTTCATCCAGGACGCGGGTTCGGTGCCCGTGAGCATCGCGTACGCGACTGTCAGTGCAGCGCCGATACCGACCCACACCGCGTAGGCGGTACCTATGGGAAGGGTGCGCATCGCATACGCGAGACCGGCCATGCTGGCCACGAGTGCGACGCCGAACACGATCGTCGGACTCAGGCGGGTGAAGCCTTCCGACTTGCCGAGGGCCGTTGCCCAGACTGCTTCGAGGATTCCAGAGATGACAAGAATGACCCACGCCATGAGAAAACACTCCCATGCACCGTCTTGTCGCTGGCCGGGTACGGTGCGCTCGTCCGCTAGTCATCGAGACTGGTACTAGAGTACCACTTCCCATGTGCATAGAAATACATAGTCCGCTATGTACTTCTATGCACATGGGCGAAGCCCCTAATAGCTGTACGTATTCTCCGGCGCCGGGATGTGCTCGACGCCCGTCACCGTCATCGTCGGGATGTTCCCGCTATCCGGGGACGATGCGCCGACGACGCCTCGCACGCGCATCCACTCACCGTCGATCGGTCTGTCGAGGTGGATCCGGATCGACCGGGCGTCCGCCGCGCAACAGATGATCAGAATCCGTGCGAGGTCGACGCTGCCGTCGTCGTTCGCCACGGCAAGACCCGTCACCGTGATCTCTCGGTCGTCGAGGCTGCCGGTGTTGTCGCGCGCGGCACGCTGGACGACGTCGAGCATCGGTACTTCGGGCGCATCGCCGTCGGGCAGGGGCGGGAAGGCCGTCTTCTCGAGTGCTTCGGTCGTCACCACCCGGTCGGACACCGACGACACACCCAGTGCAGGGGGCGCGACGAACAGGATGAGCGCAGCCGGGACCAGCAGCATCCAATACGGACGGCTGCTGTGGGAGTGATCGTGACCCGGGCCGCCGCGTCGTACATCCCTGCCGATTGCGGTCGCTGCGAGAACGAGGATGAACACTGCACTGACCACCAGAAACGGTTGCAGACTCGGCTTGACGTAGCGAACGAAGCTGCCGTTCAACGAGATCTGCAGTATCGCTCCGCCGAGGAGCAGCAGCAGGACGTTCTGTACTTCGCGCTTCATCGAGCGCCGCCGAGGATCAGGTAGCCGGAGACCGTTGCGCAGACGATCGCGACGACGAACGTGGCCGGGGCGAACCGTGCGACGAACCCACGTCCAAAGCTGCCTGCCTGCATCGCCATCAGCTTGACGTCGACCGCCGGGCCGACGACCAGGAACACCAGCCGCGGCAGCAACGGAAGCATCGACATGCTCGCCGCGACGAACGCGTCGGCTTCCGAACACAACGCGAGTACGACGGCCAGAATCGCCATCACGAGTACGGCCAGCAGCATCTGGCCGGCGAGGTGGTCGAGGACGGAGTCGGGCACGACGACGTGCAGAACGGCTGCGGCGCCGGCGCCGAACACGAGGAACGCTCCCGACTGCAGCAAGTCGTGGCGGGCTGCCTCGGAGAACGTTTCCCACTTCGATCGGTCGCCTGGGTGATGGTCGACGAGCCGCGCGGTGATCCACTCCGCTTTGCCCATGCGCGCCCACAGCCAGCCCATCACCCACGCCGTCGCCAGCGAACCGACGAACCTGGCAAGAACCATGCGCGGCTCGCCGGGGAATGCGACGGCCGTCGAGACGAGGACGACGGGATTGATCGCGGGCGCCGACAGCAAGAACGCGAGAGC
Source organism: Rhodococcoides kyotonense (assembly GCF_900188125.1). Classification (GTDB taxonomy): domain Bacteria; phylum Actinomycetota; class Actinomycetes; order Mycobacteriales; family Mycobacteriaceae; genus Rhodococcoides; species Rhodococcoides kyotonense. The sequence goes on from NZ_FZOW01000002.1 coordinate 108,457, forward strand.
TGCCGACGTCGGCGCGCCTTGATCCATCAATCGACGTGAGACCGGAACAGCACCGCACTCACAGCCCGGCAGAGCCATGCCTGCCAGCCCCAAGACGCCGACGGCTGCCTTCTCGTCGGACGGGAGCAGTCGTCGCAGCACTCGCGGGGACACGAACGCCGCGATGCCCCCGCTGACCAGCACACCGAGAACCAGAAAAGGCGTCGCCTGCACGAACACGCCGAGGAAGATGGTCGCGCCCGTGCGCACGTCCGGTACGGAGTCGACGAACGACACGAGCTGCTCTCGGAACACGATCGCCGACACGAGCAGAAGTGCGAATACATGCATGGAAGTGATGGGGATGCGAGGACGCGCGGGCCGCTGCGTCTCCACCATCGCCCCCAATCATGCACGGAGCTCGCAGGAACTTCACAGGGAGGATCCAGCAAGTGGGCAGGGACAGGGTCCATGATGGTTTTGTGAGCGAAACACCTGAGGCCCGCGTACTGGTAGTCGACGACGAGCCGACCATCGTCGAACTGCTGTCGGTCAGCCTGCGATTCCAGGGCTTCGACGTGCAGACCGCGTCGTCCGGACCCGAAGCGCTGGACAAGGCGCGGACCTTCAGGCCCGAGGCGCTGATTCTCGACGTCATGATGCCCGGCATGGACGGGTTCGGACTGCTGCGTCGGCTGCGAGCCGACGGCGTCGATGCACCCGCGTTGTTCCTCACGGCGCGTGATTCGGTCGAGGACAAGGTGTCGGGCCTGACGCTCGGCGCCGACGACTACGTCACCAAGCCCTTCAGCCTCGAAGAGGTCGTCGCGCGACTGCGCGTCATACTACGTCGGTCGGGGAAGACCGAGGAGACGGCGCCGTCGCGAATCGCGTTCGCGGACATCGAACTCGACGACGACACCCACGAGGTCTGGAAGGCCGGCGAGCCGGTGTCGTTGTCGCCCACCGAATTCACGCTGCTGCGCTACTTCATGGTCAATGCAGGAACCGTGCTGAGCAAGCCACGCATTCTGGATCACGTGTGGCACTACGACTTCGGCGGTGAGGTCGGCGTCGTCGAATCGTACGTGTCGTACCTGCGTCGTAAGGTCGACACCGGTGAGACCAGGCTCATCCACACCCTCCGCGGTGTCGGCTACGTGATGCGTCAACCACGGTGAAAGTCCCTTCCCTGCGCAACATTCCGCTGCGATGGACGCTCGTCGCCGCGCTGCTACTGCTCGTCGCGGCCGGTCTGCTGGCGTCGGGCGTCGCGGTGACGTCGGCGCTCGAGCGCTCGCTCGTCGACCGCGTCGACAAGAGCCTGTTCGACGCGTCCCGCGGGTGGGCCGAGCCGCACAACTTGCCTCTGCCGCCTCAGTCGGAGTCTCGAAGGCCGCCGAGCGACTTCTATGTCAAGACGACCGACAGTTCGGGTGGCGTCGAGTTCCAGGAGAACGCAAGCAACGACACCCCGGACGTCGACGGGTTGGACTCCACGCGTCCGGTGACGGTCGGATCGATCGACGGCGGCGATACGCAATGGCGCGCGATCACGGTCAGCAACGCCGACGGAACCACCGTCGTCGCGCAGAGTCTGACGCCGACGAAGATCACCGTCGACCGGTTGGTCGTTCTGCAAGTGGTCATCGGCGCAATCGTTCTCGGCGTACTTGCCGTCCTCACGTACTTCGTCGTCCGGCGGAGTCTGAGGCCCCTCGTCGCGGTAGAGGAGACCGCCGCCGCGATTGCTGCAGGTGATCTGCACGAGCGGGTTCCGGAGCGAGGTTCGAGGACCGAGATCGGCAAGCTCTCGTTGGCATTGAACGGCATGCTGTCTCAGATCCAGCGTGCGTTCGCAGCCAGCGAGGCATCGGAGGAGGCGGCTCGCGCGTCGGAGAACAAGATGCGACGCTTCATCGCCGACGCGAGTCACGAACTGCGCACCCCGCTGACGACGATTCGCGGTTTCGCCGAGCTGTATCGGCAGGGTGCGATGAGCGACATCACGCTGTTGATGAACCGCATCGAAGGCGAATCGGCCCGCATGGGGCTGCTCGTCGAAGACCTGCTGATGCTGGCCCGTCTCGATGCGCAGCGTCCCCTCGAGACGAAGCCCGTCGACGTGTTGTCGATCGCCGCCGACGCGGTGCACGACGCCAAAGCCGTTGCTCCGGAACGGGACATATCGCTCGAAGTGCTGCCGGGGCCTGGGATACCAGAAGTGGTCGGCGACGACGCCAGGCTGAGACAGGTCTTGGCCAACCTGGTGGGCAATGCGATTCGGCACACGCCGTCGACTGCGTCCATCGAGATCTGTGTCGGAACGACCGACACGTCGGTGTTGCTCGAAGTACGCGATACCGGCCCCGGTCTGTCCATCGACGAGTCCGAGCACGTGTTCGAGCGGTTCTACAGAACGGACAACTCCCGTACGCGAGAAAGCGGAGGCAGCGGGCTCGGTCTGTCCATCGTCGCGGCTTTGGTTGCGGCGCACGACGGGTCGGTGACCGTGGACAGCGTCCCCGGCGAAGGAGCTACTTTTCGCGTGGAGTTGCCGAGGGTCGTCTAGCATTCGTCGCCAGGACCACCAAGGCGCCGACGATCGACGCCGCCGTGGTGAACAGGACCGCGCTGTTCCATCCTTGGACCAGGCCCGCGACGGTGGGCGTACCGGTCGGAACGGCAAGTACCGCAACGATCGTCACGCCGACAGCCGATCCGACGTAGCGGGCGGTGTTGTTGGCGCCGCTCCCCATTCCGGCACGGCCCGGTGGAACGCTGGCGACTGCTTCCCGGCCCAGTGCCGCATTGAGAACTCCGCTCGACACACCCGCGAGCAGAAGACCAGGAAGAAGCCTTGTCCACGTCGAGGTTTCGGACAGGCCGAGTAGAAACAGTTGCCCGACAGCTACTCCCACGAGACCTGCCGCCAGCTGAGTGCGTCCGGAGATGCGTGTCGGAAGTCGACGCGCGAGCAGGGCGGCAACGACGGACGTACCAGACCATGCGAACAGTAGGAATGCTGCTCCCACAGCAGTGATGCCGTAGGCGTTTCCGAGGAAGCCGGGCATGAACGACATCAGCGCGATCACTCCCGAACCGGTCGTCAATGCCGCGAACGTCGCGGCGACGAACGGGGGTGCGGTGAACAGCGTCAGGTCCAACATCGCTGCCTTGCTGCGCAATTCGAGGGCCACGAACGCGATGAGCAGGGCGCCGGACGCGGCGAACAATCCGATCGGCAACGGGTCGGTCCATCCCTGCCTCCCCTCGGTGAGCGCGGCGAGAAATGCACTGACTCCGAGGCCGAGCAGTACGGCGCCTGCGGGGTCGAGGCCGCGTGGGGTGTCGGTCCTGGATTCGGCGACGAGTCGGTGCGCAGCCACGGCGAGGGCGGCGCTTCCGATCGCGAGAACGATGTAGGCGTCGCGCCATGTCGCGATTCGATCGAATCCAGCGGACACGAGTGGGCCAAGGGCAATCCCGGCGCCGACGCTTGCGCCCCAGATACCGCTCGCGCGGGCCCGAAGAGGGCCGGCCGGGTGAGTGTGCGCGATGATGCCCAAACTGGACGCGACGAGTGCCGCGCCGCCGAGGCCTTGGAGAACTCGTGCAGCTACGAACACGACGGTGTTCGGTGCGACGGCGCTCAGGAGCGACCCGAGTGCGAGAACGACAGCGCCGACGACGAAGGTGCGACGCCTACCGAAGTCGTCGGCGACCGTGCCCGCCGTCAGAAGTGCCGCACCGAGGCCGATGCTCATCGAACTGAGGATCCACGTTCTGCCCGATGCGTCACTGCCGAGCGTGGCTGCAGTCGGATTGATCGTCGCGAGCGGTGCCGTGAACGCGACGAGCGTGAGCAGGGTGCCTGCGGCGGCAATCCACAGGGAACGTCTCTGCAGCACAGCTGGATCGGTGGTGGTCATGGTCGGTAGCCGATCAGGTAGGGACGTTCGCCCCGTAGCCCAAGTAGGTGAGAGCTGCCTTGATCTTCGACGCGGCCTCGTCGAGTGATTCGGCGGACGGGTTGGGATCGGCCTTCGAGATGTCGAAGTTGCCCATGTCATAGGCCGGGAACACGTGCAGGTGCAGGTGTGGAACTTCGAGTCCGGCGATCAGGAATCCGGCGCGGGGCGCGTCGAATCCTGCGCGCACCGCCTGACCGACCTTCTGCGCGACGGCCGTCAACGTGCCGAAGACCGCGCCGTCGATGTCCTGCCACTGGTCGATCTCCTCGCGGGGGACGATCAGGGTGTGGCCCTGCGTCACCGGTGCGATGGTCAGGAACGCCACGACGTCGTCGTCCTCCCACACGAATCGTCCGGGGATCTCGCCGCTGATGATCTTGCTGAACACGGATGCCATGACTGACACAGTATGCGGCTGCACCGCCTGTGCGCGCATAGTTGGCGCCCGCTGTCACCATGCGCGCACGGGTGGCTTGCCGCATACAGCAAACTGCCAGCTCGGATCCAGGGTGGTCGCAGGGGACGGGTCGAGTCTTGATCCCATGACATCGAACTCGCTACTCCGAGCTGCCGGCCGCGAGCCCAACTCGGTTCAGGCCGCCACGCTCGAAGTGGTCATTCCCGTCTACAACGAGGAAGCCGACCTGGAACAATGCATCCGCCGGCTGCACGCACATCTGGACGAGGCCATCCCGTTTCGGTCCCGGATCACCATCGCCGACAATGCCAGCACCGACGGCACTCTCGACGTCGCGCATCGGCTGGCCGCCGAGATCGATGGTGTGCACGTGCACCACCTCGAGGAGAAGGGCCGTGGTCGAGCACTGAAGGCAGTGTGGATGGCGTCGGAAGCCGATGTCGTGGCGTACATGGACGTGGACCTGTCTACCGATTTGAACGCGTTGATGCCGTTGATCGCGCCTCTGATGTCGGGACACTCGGATCTGGCGATCGGATCCAGGCTCGCTCGGTCGTCGCGCGTCGTGCGTGGTGCCAAGCGCGAGTTCATCTCCCGCAGTTACAACCTGATTTTGCGTACGTCGCTTCGTGCCCGTTTCTCCGACGCCCAGTGCGGCTTCAAGGCGATGCGCACCGACGTCGCGCGGGAGCTCCTTCCGCTGGTTCAAGACACCGGGTGGTTCTTCGACACCGAACTTCTCGTCATCGCCGAGAAGGCAGGCCTGCGGATCCACGAGGTGCCGGTCGACTGGGTCGACGACCCGAACTCGAGCGTCAACATCGTCGACACCGCGGTGAAGGACCTGCAGGGCTGCTGGCGCGTCGGACGTGCGCTCGCCAGTGGAGCGCTGCCGGTCGCCGACCTACGTAGGAGTCTCGGACGGGAGCCGCTCGTGGCCGGAGTACCGCATGGAATGGTCGGCCAGCTGGTGCGGTTCGCCATCATCGGCGTCGCGAGCACCATCGCGTACGCGTTGCTCTACCTGATCCTGCACCCGTTGATCGGTGCGCAGGCTGCGAACTTCATGGGCCTGCTCATCACCGCGGTACTCAACACAGCCGCGAACCGTGCGTTCACCTTCGGTGTCCGCGGCTCCGAGGACGCGGGCAAGCATCAGTTGCAAGGTCTGCTGGTGTTCGGATTCGCCCTGTTGGTCACGAGTGGATCGCTCGCCCTTCTGCACGCCTGGGCCCCCGACGTGTCACGGCACGTGGAGCTGGCAGTGCTCGTCGTCGCGAATCTCGTTGCGACGGTGTGCCGATTCGTCGCCCTGCGTTGGGTGTTCCGTAACAAAGAGGATGTGCAGAAGTGACGATGTTGATGGAACGTACCGCCGATGCTCCCGCTCGGCAGACCGGAAGACGTTGGGAGTGGATCGGACTCGGAGCACTCCTGATCGGCACAGCCGTCGCGTACATCTGGGGCCTCGGCGCGTCGGGGTGGGCCAACTCGTTCTATTCCGCTGCAGTACAAGCAGGTTCGGTGTCGTGGAAGGCGTTCTTCTTCGGCTCGTCGGATGCCGCGAACTCGATCACCGTCGACAAGCCTCCGATGTCGCTGTGGCTGATGTCGCTGTCGGTACGTATCTTCGGGCTCAGCTCGTGGGCGATGTTGATCCCGCAGGCACTGCTGGGCGTCGGCTCGGTTGCGCTGCTGTGGGCGACGATCAGACGTCAGTTCGGCGCTGCAGCAGGGCTTCTCGCTGGGCTTGCTCTCGCTGTGACTCCCGTTGCGGCACTGATGTTCCGCTTCAACAATCCCGACGCGCTGCTCGTGCTGCTGATGATTGCCGCCGTGTGGGCGTCGATGCGTGCCGTCGAGGACGGGCGTACTCGCTGGCTCGTGCTCACCGGAGTGTTCGTCGGCTTCGGGTTCCTGACCAAGCAGTTGCAGGTCATGCTCGTCATTCCGCCGATTGCGCTGATGTACCTGATTGCTGGACGACCCACGGTGGTGAAGCGGATCGGGCAACTCTTCGCCGCACTGGCTGCCGCGATCGTATCCGCCGGATGGTGGCTTCTGGCCGTGGAACTGTGGCCGGCGTCGTCTCGCCCGTGGATCGGCGGATCCCAGAACAATTCCATCCTCGAACTCACGCTCGGCTACAACGGCCTCGGTCGCCTCAACGGTGAAGAAACCGGCAGTGTCACGCCCGGCGGCGGTGGCATGGGTGGCGGTACGGGTGGTGGCATGTGGGGTGAAACCGGCATCACCCGCATGTTCGACGCGTCCCAGGGCGGCCAGATCGCATGGCTCATTCCGTCGGCGTTGATCCTGTTCGTGCTGGGCCTCGCCTTGCGTGGACGTGTCCGGCGTACCGATCCGCAGCGCGCGGCGTTGACCGTGTGGGGTCTGTGGCTGCTGGTCACCGGTCTGACGTTCAGCTTCATGGCCGGCATCTTCCACTCGTACTACACGGTTGCGTTGTCGCCGGCGATCGCGGCGCTGATCGGCGCGGGCAGCGTGCTGGCATGGCGTCGTCGTGAGCAGTTGTGGGTGCGTATCGGTATGGCGGTCGCAGTGGTCGCCGCGGTGGCCATGGCCTGGGTGCTGTTGGGACGCAGCGCGGACTTCGTTCCGTGGCTTCGCTGGGCGGTGCTGGTCGTCGGATCGGTCGCAGCGGTAGCGGTGCTGATTCCTGCGATGACGCGTGGAAAGCTCGCTGTCGCATCGATTCTCGCGATCATGTTCGCCGGTCTTGCCGGTCCGACGGCCTACGCTGTCGACACCGTCACGACCCCACACACCGGGTCGATCGTCACTGCGGGTCCGTCCACCGGAATGGGTATGGGTGGTCCTGGCGGCGGACGAGGTATGGGCGCGCGTGATGGCGGCGGCCAGATGGGTCAGATGCCGGGCGGCGCACAGATGCCCGCCGGGTCTCCGATGCCCGGTGGTGCTCAGATGGGCCAGGCGGGCGCAGGTCAGGCTCCTGCAGGCATGCCAGGCGCTGCGTCCGACGGTGCCGCTTCGGACGGTCGCATGGGCGGCGGCGCCGGCGGACTGTTGAGTGGCAGCACGCCCACCGAGGCGATCACGTCGCTGCTCGAGGACGATGCCGACTCCTACACCTGGGTCGCCGCGGCCATCGGATCCAACAGCGCGTCGGGCTACCAGCTCGCGACGGAAGACCCCGTCATGGCCATCGGCGGCTTCAACGGGACCGACCCGTCGCCGACGCTCGAGGAGTTCCAGCAGTACGTGTCCGACGGGCAGATCCACTACTTCATCGCAGGTGGAGGAATGGGTGGAAGCAGCTCCGGTACGTCGGCGGAGATCTCCGAGTGGGTCGAGGCGAACTACACCGCGACGACGGTCGACGGAGTCACGCTGTACGACCTCAGCCGATGAGTTTTCGTCGCAGAGGGTCGAGCCGATACCCTGATGCACTGTGCGCGTACTCGTCATAGGTTCCGGTGCTCGTGAGCACGCCCTCCTCCTCGCCTTGAGCAAGGACCCGAACGTCAGCAAGCTGCTGGTGGCTCCGGGTAATGCAGGCACGGGGAAGCTCGCCGAGCAGCATTCCGTCGACGTCGCATCGGGTGCGGCAGTCACCGATCTCGCTCGTAAGGTCGAGGCGGACCTCGTGGTCATCGGACCCGAGGTCCCCCTCGTCCTCGGTGTTGCGGACGCGCTGCGTGAGGTAGGGTTCGCCACGTTCGGCCCGTCCGCCGCGGCCGCTCGTATCGAAGGATCCAAGGCGTTCGCGAAGGACGTCATGGCCGCCGCAGGCGTTCGAACCGCCCACAGCGAGATCGTCGATTCACCGGCGAACCTCGATGCGGCCCTCGACCGGTTCGGCCCCAACTGGGTGGTCAAGGACGACGGTCTCGCCGCGGGTAAGGGTGTCGTCGTGACCACCGACCGGCTCGTGGCACGCGATCACGCCGCCGAACTGCTCGAGACCGGCCACCCGGTGCTGCTCGAATCGTTCCTCGACGGCCCCGAAGTGTCGCTGTTCTGCCTTGTCGACGGTGAGACCGTCGTACCGTTGCTGCCCGCGCAGGACCATAAGCGCGTCGGCGACGGCGACACCGGCCCGAACACCGGTGGCATGGGCGCGTACACGCCGTTGCCCTGGCTGCCGGCCGACGTGGTCCAGCAGATCGTCACCGACGTCGTCGAACCCGTTGCAGCCGAGATGGTCAAAAGGGGTTGCCCGTTCTCCGGTCTGCTCTATGCAGGCCTCGCGATCGGTTCGCAGGGGCCTGCCGTCGTCGAATTCAACTGCCGCTTCGGTGATCCCGAGACGCAGGCAGTGCTCGAACTACTCGAGTCGCCTCTCGGCGAGGCGTTGAACGCAACGGCAACCGGCACCCTCGGATCGCTCGCACCGTTGCAGTGGAAGGACGGCGCTGCGGTGACCGTCGTGCTTGCCGCCGAGAACTACCCCGGTCGTCCGCGTACGGGCGACACCATCACCGGTGCCGACGCCGCAGGAGTGCTGCACGCAGGGACCGCGGTCGAGGACGGCGCCGTCGTCTCGGCCGGTGGTCGTGTGCTCAGTGTCGTCGGATCCGGCGAGGATCTGGCCGCGGCACGTGCAGACGCGTACGCGAAGATCGAGTCGATCACGTTGCCGGGCAGCCACTTCCGCACGGATATCGGTCTGGCCGCGCTCGAAGGGCGTATCTCTCTCTGACACCCGACACTGTTGCTCCATTATCTTGCGAAATTTCCCGAAAAAGGGAAATTCGGCAAGATAATGGAGCTTCAGTTACCCCTGCTCTTCCTACGGCGCCGCACGATCGCCGCGATCTCGTCTGCGACCTTGTCGACATCTCGGTAGACCGTGGCCGCGGAATACCTGAGCACCAACCAACGCCGTATGACCATCCAGTTCTGACGTACTCGGTCGTTGTCGAACGTTCTCGGCGTGCTGTGAACTTCACGCCCGTCGATCTCGACGTCCACCCTGGCCAGCTCATCGACAAGGTCTCCGAAGTACGGACCGATGGGCGCATTGATCTCCATCCGGATGCCTCGCGCTCGTAAGGCCCTCGCGACCATGCGCTCGGGTTCCGACAGGGTGCCGGGGCAACACACCTCGAGTTGTCTGCGCAGTTCGACCATGCCCTTCATACCCTTGGCAGTGTCGAGGTGATCGGCCACAGCACGCCAGGACACGCGTGTACTCATGTTGTGGTCGAAGAACTGCTCCAGGCTGGCACCTTCGAGTGATGCGGCCACGTCCACGAAGCATTGGACTGCCGAGACGACCGGGAGTCCCTGGCGTTCGAAGGTCGGTACCGAGCGGCGATGGAGTACCAACCAGTCGACGCTGTCGCACCGCACGGAGCGGGGGACCGTTGCGTGAACGGTCGACGGTTCACCGTCCAGCAGATTCCACAACCATGCCGCACTGTCGTGGCTGAGCACGGCATCCCCGCGCCACAGAGTTACTGCCACGCACAGGTCGAGATACGTCGGCTCGGGGTCGGAGTACACGCTCGGCAGCAACCGAACCAGTGCGCCGCTGCGCACTCTGCGCGCAATGCCCGCCGGCGAGATCCCGGACTCCACAAGCTGTGTGCGCGTGTACACCCCCATGGCGCCACACCATTGCACGAAACCGAGAACTCGACCGAAAGTCATCCACAGCTGTGGATAACTCAGTCCAGAGCGTCGAACCTCGGGATCAGGTGTTCGGCAACGTGTTCGGCCTCGTCGATCAACGGCCACCCGGCGAGGATGAGCGACGTCAGTCCCGTACGAGCCTTCAACTCAGCTACCGAGGACGTGATCTCGTCCGGTGTTCCGACGTAGTAGACGGCCGAGCTTCCGGTGGCGAAGATGTCGAGCGGCGACCATGCGGTGATCCCGGCGTGGATGCCGTCGCCGAGGTACAGGTCGTCGGGCTCGGGGAGCTTGCCGGCGAGGATCGTCTCGACCCATCCCTGACGCTGGGCGTCTCGGGCGGTGAACGTCGACAGGTCTTGTTTCCCGCCTGTGCGACGACGCACTGCCTTGTCGAGTACGTCGGTGATCTGGTCGATTCCCGCGACTTCGAACAGCGACCTGAACCGTTCGATCGCCTCGTCATGCGATGCGCGCACGATCACCCCGGACAGGGCGCCGAAGTCCTCGAACGCCCGCCCTTCGACAGCGCCTGCAGTGCGCGCTTCGCCGAACTTGCTCTCGATGAAGCTGGTCTCGCGCAGCATCGTCAGGTAGGAGTTCAACACGCGGCCCGAGTTCCTCAGTCCGGCCTCCGAGTCGCCTGCGCCCCACAGCGGAACACCCTGATCCTGAACGGCATTCAGCGACAGCGGGGTGTTCGGGAAGTTCGAGTGCGAGCCCTCGGCGTAGAACTTGCGGAAGTCGGCCCAGTACGCCTCACCCTGCTCGTAGCGCTCGTCGTGGGGCACGTCCATCGAGTACTTCGTCAGAATGTTCTCGCGCCCGTTGACGGAGTTGATCAGCAAACGGCCGCCGCTGAACGCGTCGAACGTCAACGCCTTGTCGGCCAGCAGACGCGCAGGGATCATCTGTGCGTAGATCGCGACGAGGAACTTCATCCGAGTGGTGTGTGACGCCGCGAACGAGGCCGAGACGAAGGGATCGTTCGGCCACGTCGCAACGAGTGCGCCCTCGAATCCGCCGTCGTCGATGGTCTTCGCGAGCCGGATGTACCGACCGATGTCGACGGGGTGCAGCCCGTCGGGACTCCACGGGAAGTCGCCGTCGGCGGGGGTCAGGTACCAGAAGGTCTTGATGCTCATACGTCCAGTCGTTCGATTCGTGCCTGCGTCCGGAGGTCGTCCGGTGTGACGGATGCGAGGGCGTCGAGATACGCGACGGCAAACGATCCAGGCCCCGACGAGTTGTGTTCTGCCAGTTCCGAAGCCACCGCGACGTGGGCGTGTGCTGCAGTCAGTCCCAGCAGAGGCGTCGACGCCACCGCGAGATAGGCAGCGACCAGGCCACCCAGCGAGCAGCCGGTCGCGGTGACCTTCGTCAGGAGGGGGCTGCCACCGGAGACGGTGACGCCGATCGGGCCGTCGGTGCTACGTCCGACGATGTAATCGACCGGCCCCGAGGCGGATACGGCCTCGGCCTGGTCGAGCAACGAGACGGCCGCGGGTACGGCGTCCCCGGAGTCCGACGCGCTGTCGACACCGCGCGTCGAATTGCCCAGGCCTGCAAGCGCGATGATCTCGGATCCGTTGCCGCGGATGGCGGTCGGGCTCTTCTTCAGCAGGTCGGCGGCGAGGCCGGTGCGCCACGGTAGGCCGCCGACACCGACGGGGTCGAGAACCCACGGAGTGCCTGCAGCGACCGCGCCGTCGGCGGCGAGGGTGAATGCTTCGGCGGTGCCGTCGTCGGGGGTGCCGAGGTTGATCAGCACGCCTCCTGCGATGGCAGCGAAACCTGCTGCCTCGTGGGCATTGTCGATGTGTGCGTTACTGGCGCCTGCCGCGAGCAGGACGTTGGTGACGAAGTTCGCCGACACGATGTTCGTGAGCGACTGCACCAGAGGCGTCGTATCACGCAGTGCGGCAAGGGTGTCGGCAACGGAATCGGCAGTGGGGTGAGTCATGTCAGTGATCCTCGGTGGTAGGGGAGGTGACGAGTGGAAGCGACATTTCGGCGCTCCATTCTTCGAGTGAGCCGTCGTAGATCTGGATGTCGGCGTGGCCGGCGACGGTGAGGGCCAACGCCGTCAGACAGGCGGAGATGCCGCCGCCGCAGTAGATCACTGTGGGAGAGACGGTTTCACGTGAATCGGCGGGGATGACGCGACCGTCGGAATCCAGGAACGACCGGGCCGACAGGTTGAGGCTGCCGGGGATGTGCCCGCGTCGGGAGTATCGCGTCGGGATCGACCCGGCGAAGTGCTCGGCGGACAACGCGCAGATCAGGGTTCCCGGGGCAACACCGCGTGAGATGGCGGCGACGTCGTCCTTGTCCGCCCAGAGCCCGAGGTCCGGTAGCACCGGCGCAGAGATCGGCGGTCGAGCGTCGGCACCCCCCGAGGCGACGGGCAATCCGAGCGAGACCCACAGAGGTAGTCCGCCGTCGAGCACCTGCGCGTCGATTCCGGCGTTGCGCAGAACCCACCACAGGCGCGCGGCCCACATCGTCGACCCCTGGTCGTACAGGACGATGGACGACGCCGGCGTGATTCCCAGCCGCGCGAGGTCGGCGGCGAGCATCTCGGCGCTGGGGTGAGTGTGGTGGATCGCTGCGGACGTGTCCGAGAAACTCGTCAACAAGTCGACGTGGAACGAACCGGGAATGTGCTGCTCACGCCACCCGGATTCTCCCGATGCGACACGGTAGTCGCCGTCGAATCGAGGGGATTCCAACGTCACGGATGCGTCGATCACGACGACCGACGGGTCGTCCAGCCTGGCCACGAGGTCGCGTGGGTCGATGATCGGGGGCATTGTCAGTCCTTTCGAGCAGTAGCGTCGACGAGTGTATACGCTTGCATCCGCGAATAGGATTCCGAGGAGCGAGAGGAGGCGGGTATGGACGGGTCGGATCAGACCTCGCGTCAGTACGTGCGTTTGCGATCGGACATCCTCGCCGGGAAGTTCGCCCAGCCTGCGGTCCTTCTGGAGACGACGCTCGCCGCGTCGTACGGCGTCTCTCGCACACCGATCCGAGAGGCGCTCAACCTACTCGTCCACGATGGTCTGCTCGAGCGTGCGCCGCGTGGGTTCCGCGTCAGGTCGGGCACGCCAGAGGACGTCGTCGAGATCTACGCAGCGCGCATCGCGCTCGAATCGGAGGCTGCGGCGTCGGCTGCCACTCGCCGAACCGACCTCGACCTTGCCCGGCTCGAACAGGTACACGATCAATGCTGCTCGGGAGCAGATCCCGACGAGGTGCGCGCAGCCAACTTCCGCTTCCATGAAGTGCTGTGGGACGCAGCACACAACGCGACGATCTCGGCGCTCCTCGTGCGGCTGACGATGCAGCTGCGAATCTACGACAGTGGCCCACCGTCGAACTACGGTGAGCCCGAAGTGCTGAACTCCGAGCACCAGTCGATTCTCACCGCCCTGCGCGAGCGCGACGAGGAACGTGCTCGCGCGGACATGCGTCGTCACCTCGAACGCAGCCGGGATCAGAGGATCAGGATGTTCGCCTCCCGCTGACGCATCCGGCGCAATCAGTCGGTTACACGATTGCGCCCTGGACGGCACAGTACGGCAAGAGAATTCGGGTGCAGCGCCCTCTTCGGCGCTGTCCACTTCGAGTTCGAGGAGCAGTCGATGACTTCGGCGCTTGTCGGCGACTACGAGGTCCGCCTGATCCCCACCGGAACCGGCAGCTTTCCGGGTTCCATGGTGTTCTGGGGTTCGGACCACCTCGTGCGCCACGATTTGACCTTCCATTCCGTACTGATACGCGGCCACGGCCGAACGATTCTGATCAACACCGGGTTTCCCGACGACCTGGCACCCGTCAACGACGCGTACTCGCGTTCCATGGGAACGACGATCGCCCACGACGAGAACCTCGTCGACGCTCTCGCAACTCTCGGGGTCGGCCCCGAAGGCGTGACCGACGTGATTCTCGCGCCGCTCGGTCTGTATTCCACGGGAGCCGCGCTGCGGTTCTCGGATGCGACGTTCTGGATCGCACGAGAAGGATGGGTCAGCTTCCACACCTCGCCCGACCATCCGCACGACCGACCCGACAGTACGATCCCGCCGAGCCTGCTGGCCTGGCTGACCGGGGCAGGGCGAGCCCAGCTCCGACTCGTCGACGACGACGAGATCGCACCCGGCATTCGTGCATGGTGGACGGGCGGGCATCACCGCGCGTCGATGTGCATCGAGGTCGCGACGGACACTGCGCCGCTGGCTATTTCCGACGTCTACTTCCATGAACGAAACTTCACCGACGACCACCCGGTTGGCATGTCCGAGAACATCTACGAAATCCTCGACGCGTACCGACGTATCCGACGCTCTGGTGCGGTCGCGGTGCCGTTGTTCGACCCCGGCAACCGAACTCGGTTCCCCGGCGGCGTGGTCGGAGTGGCATCGTGATCATCTCTCCGCGGATGTCGTCCGCACGAGCCGTCGTCGTGCTCGGCGCTTTGTCGTGGCTCGGCCCGTTCTCGCTCGACGCCTATACGCCTGCCTTTCCGGAGATGGCCGCCGATTACGCGGTTCCCGACGCGTCGATCCAATTGACGCTCACCGCGCTCCTCGTCGGGTTGATCGTCGGACAGTTGGTGGCGGGCCCCGTCATCGATTCGTTCGGCAGGCGCAATCCGGTGCTGATCGCGGTCGTCGCCTACTGCCTGTGTTCTGCGGCCTGTGCGATAGCGCCGGGTGTCGAGTCGCTGATGGTGGCGCGCGTCGGGCAGGGGCTCACCGCCGCCGTTGCACTGGTGGCCGCACGTGCCGTCGGCCGCGATCTGTTCGAGGGAAAGGCGCTGGCGCGCTTCTACTCTCACATGGCTGCCGTCACGACGGTGGCTCCGCTCGTCGGACCCGTCGTGGGTGCGGTGATCGTGGACTGGTCGACGTGGCGAGCGATCTTCTGGCTCATCACGGGCCTCGGCGTCGGATGCCTGGCCGTCGCGGTCGTGTTCCTGCCCGAGACCGGCGGTGTGTCGATGGCCAGAGCGGCCGCCGAGACCCCGGGCACGTCCTATCTTGCGGGCTACCGTTCCGTCCTGTCGGATGCCTGGTTTCGGGCCTGTGCCCTGACGCTCGCGTGTGTGTCGGGCGTCGGTCTGACCTATCTGGCCGGTGCGTCGTTCGTCTTCCAGGACGGATACGGCTTGTCGGCGACGGCGTTCTCACTGGTGTTCGCGGGTAACGCGTTCGTGCTGATGCTGGGAACGCAGGTCAGTTCGGCCCTGATCGGGCGCTTCGCGTCGTCGTCGATCACTCGCGTGGGACTGGCGGCCCAGTCCACCGTCGCGATCTGGTGCGCCGCGGCACTACTGCTGAACTTCCCTGTGCTGGTCATCGGCCTGTCGTTCGCTGCGCTGGTGTTCTTCCACGGGCTTCTGATGCCCAATCTGACGACGCTGGCGATGACGGTCGACCCGGCGCATGCGGGATCGGCGTCGGCGCTCGTCGGTGTCGCTCAATTCGCCGTCGGGGCCGTCACGGCACCGCTGCTCGGGCTGCTGGGATCGGGGATCTCCGTCGCGATGGCAGTGATTCTTCCGTCTCTTGCTCTCGCCGCGTTGCTGTCATTCTTCACATTGGCGCGTACGGCGCAATATTCCCGTCACACGATCGATGTGATTCCGCAAACGGCCCACGGTGATATCGACACCAGCCACGAAAGGGGTTGAGCAGTGTTTCACATGGGATGGTTTCTGAGCTACGCAGTGCAGAACTGGCGGGACCAATGGAACGGCAACGGATCGACCAGCTGGGTCGACGTGGAGCTGTACATCGACACCGCAAAAGCGTTGGAGCGCGCCGGATTCGACTACATGATGTTCGAGGACGGCTCGTTCGTGCCCGACGCGTTCCGCGGGTCGACGGAGTACTCGTTGTCGAACGCGTTCATTTCTCCCAAGCACGATCCGCTGACACTCATCGCGCCGATCGCGATGGAGACCGAGCGTATCGGTCTGATCGCGACGATGACGACGTCGTTCTATCCGCCGTTCCTCGCGGCACGACTCGCGTCGACGCTCGACACGCTCAGCAACGGACGGTTCGGCATCAATCTGGTGACAGCGCACAATGATCGGACTGCACAGAACTTCGGTCTCGATCGCCACTTCGAGCACGACAAGCGCTACGAGATGGCGACCGAATGGGTGCAGGCCGTCACGGCGCTGTGGGAGAGTTGGGATCCCGACGCACTCACCCTCGACGAACACACCGGAGAGTTCGCCCGCGCGTCCGGCGTGCACTACGCGAACTTCGAGGGTGACTTCTACAGCACGCGTGGACCTTTGAACCTGCCACCGAGTCCGCAGCACAAGCCGGTCATCTGCCAGGCAGGTGGATCACCCGCCGGTGTCGCGTTCGGGTCCGCGGTCGCGGACACGGTCATCGCTCAGGCAGGCGACGTCGCGCAGATGAAGAGCTACCGGGAGAAAGTTCGTGCGGGAGCCGTTGCGGCAGGCCGTGATCCGGACTCGGTGAAGGTGCTGTTCCTGGCGTCGTTCACGATCGCGGACACCGACGAGGCCGCCCAAGCCAAGGAGGAGAAGGCGATGGCGGCCTCCGACGCGAACATCGAAGCGAACCTCGCGATGCTGTCGTTCTCGAGCGGTCTGGACTTCAGCACGTACGACCTCGATGCTCCGGTGCCGAAAGTCGAGACCAATGCGGCCCGAGGCACGACGGACCATCATCTGCGCGGCTCCGAGGGAAAGACGTTGCGAGAGCTCCTGTCCAAGAGATCGACCGGGGCCGTGACGTTCACCGGGTCGATCCCGACGGTCGCCGACCAGATGGAGGCCGTCATCGACGAGGTCGGCGGCGACGGGTTCCTCGTCCAAGCTCCGGTCATTCCGCGGACCGTGCAGATGATCGCCGACGGATTGGCGCCGGAACTACGCAGGCGCGGGCTGATCCGCGATGGCTACGAGTACTCGTCTCTTCGCGAGAACCTGCTGTCCTACTAGTACTTTCGACGAACGAGCAAAGGTACCCACATGTTTCACAGGGGATGGTTTCTCAGCACCGGATTCGGTGTGTACGGATGGAACGGGCAGTTCTCGGGTAACGTGCGCGCCGACGTCGGACGCCCGGATCTGTTTCTCGACGCCACCGGTTCCCTGGAGCGAGCTGGCTTCGACTACATGATGTTCGAGGACTCCTCGGTGCTGCCCGATGTCTACGGCGGATCCTTCGAGGATTCGGTGCGCAGTGCGACGGTTCGCTACGATCCACTTCCGCTGATCTCGTTGGTGGCCAGGCACACTCGCCACATCGGTGTGATCGCGACGATGGCGACGACGTTCTATCCGCCGTTCCTGGCGGCGAGGCTGATGACGTCACTCGATCACCTGACGGGCGGCAGGGTCGGCGTCAACCTCGTGACCGCGAGTCCCCATGCGGCGGCGCAGAATTACGGCCTCGACTCGCACGTCGAACACGATCTGCGGTACGACATGGCCGACGAGTGGATGCAGGTCGTGTCGCAGTTGTGGGAGTCCTGGGATCCGGACGCACTCGGAATCGACGAGCAACGTGCGGTGTTCGCCGATCACACGAAGGTGCACCCGATTCATTTCGAGGGCAGATTCCATCGGTCACGGGGACCGCTCAACACGATTCCCGGGCCGCAGCGCCGTCCCGTCGTCTGCCAGGCCGGCGGCTCACCTGCCGGTCGCGATGTGGCAGTCAAACACGCCGACACGATCGTCTCGGCCGTCGTCGGCGTCGAGGCGATGAAGGAATTCCGTGACGACATCTCGGCGCGGATGGTGGCTCACGGGCGAGATCCGCGGGAGATCAAGGTGCTCTACCTCGTGGATCCGATTCTCGGCGACACCGATGCGCAAGCGAAGGACAGGCGCGACCGGAAGCAGGCAGCCGTCGCCGCGAACGTGGACGGAGTCCTTGCCGGACTGTCGTATTGGAGTGGCATCGATTTCTCAGGGTTCGATCTCGATGCCCCGTTCCCCGACATCGTCTCGCGCACCAACGGTCACCAAAGCACTGCTGCGGACTTCCAGAAGGCAGGCGAGGGAAAGACTTTGCGCGAAGTGGCACTGAGCCGCAGCGTCAAGGACTCGATCCCGCTCGTCGGCACCCCGTCCTCGGTCGCCGACCAGATGGCCGAGGCCATGGACTACGCAGGCGGTGACGGTTTCCTCGTCGCGTCACCGGTGACGCGACGCAACATCAGTGCCGTCGCCGACGGCCTCGCTCCCGAGCTACGACGTCGGGATCTCATCCGCAGCGAATACACCCACCCCACGTTCCGCGAAAACCTGCTCGCCTACTAGCACAAGGAGAATCGTCATGTTCCATCTCGGTTGGTTCCTCACCACGGGATTCGGCGTCTACGGCTGGAATCAGCCGTGGTCGGGCAATGTCGCCGCCGACGTCGGACGCCCGGATCTGTTCGTCGAGTCCGCGAAAGCGCTCGAGCGCGCCGGATTCGACTACATGATGTTCGAGGACAGCTCGGTGCTGCCCGACATCTTCCAGGAATCCTTCGAAAGTTCCGTCAGCGCAGGGCAAGCCATTCGTTTCGATCCGCTGCCGCTGATGCCGCTCGTCGCGCAGGCGACCGAACATATCGGAGTGATCGCGACGGTCGCGACGACGTTCTACCCGCCGTTCCTCGCGGCACGGCTCTATCAGACGCTCGACCACCTGACGAAGGGCCGCATCGGCGTCAACATCGTCACCGCGAGTCCGCACAAGGCGGCGATGAACTACGGACTCGAGAAGCACGTCGAACACGACAAGCGCTACGAGATGGCCGACGAGTGGATGCGCGCGGTGACAGCGCTGTGGGACACCTGGGAGAAGGGCGCGCTGCAGCTCGACGAGAAGAGCGGGATGTTCGCCGATCACACCAAGATTCACCCGGCCGATTTCGAGGGTGAGTTCTATCGGACCCGTGGACCACTGAATCTTCCGCCGGGGCCGCAGCATCGTCCCGTGGTCTGCCAGGCCGGTGGGTCGTCGGCAGGCAAGAATCTCGGTGCCGCGCACGCCGACACCATCGTCTCCGCCGTCGTGGGCGCCGACGCGATGAAGGCATATCGCGACGACGTGTCGGTACGGATGATCGAGCACGGACGCAAGCCGAGCGACGTGAAGGTTCTCTATCTGGTGTCGCCGATCATCGGAGAGACCAACGAGGAAGCGCTGGAGAAGCAGGCGATGGCACGAGCGGCCCAGGCTGCGAACGTCAACGGCAACCTGGCGGCCATGTCCTACTTCACCAGCATGGATTTCTCGAAGTTCGATCTCGACGCGCCGATGCCCGATCTGAGCGGCAACAACGGCCACCAGAGCACGATGGCGGATTTCGCCAAGTCCGGGAAGACCCTGCGCGAGATCGCCGCGAATCACCGCACCATCGAATCGGTGGACCTGGTCGGCACACCCGACCGCATCGCCGACCAGATGGAGGAAGTCATGGACCACGCAGGCGGCGACGGGTTCCTCATCGCCACACCCGTGACCAGAAAGAACGTCACCGAAATCGCCGACGGTCTGGCCCCGGTCCTGCGCAAACGCGGCCTCATTCGATCCGGCTACGCGCACGAGACGTTCCGCGAGAATCTGCTCGAGTTCTGATTCGCAGCCACTCCGCTGCGGCGCAATCAGGATTTAACGCACCACACGTTTATCGAAACGCGTGCTCGCAAGACTAGCTCCAGCAACCTCTTTCGCAGGTTCTTCTGCCCTTTCACCGGCGTCACCGTCGCCGCCGGTTCACTCTCACGGCATCGGGGAAGCAGGTTCTCCCGATCACATTCGAGACAGGCATAGGCGGTATGACAGTGCATGCAACGAACGAAGCAGCCGATCTCCTCACGGTCGAGTCGATGACCGTGCGCTACGGCGGGCCGGAAGGGCCTGCGGCCATCTCCGACGTCGATCTCCGGGTCGGACGTGGCGAGCGGGTCGCCCTCGTCGGCGAATCGGGTTCGGGAAAAACGACATTGGCGATGGCGGCGGCAGGCTTCCTCATGAATCCCGGCATCGTCGTGAGCGCGACACGAGCAGAGTTCGACGGCAACCCGATCCCGATGTCGGGGCGGTCGCGGTTGCCGTCGCGCATCCCCGGAATGGCCATGGTGGTGCAGGACGCGATGACGTCACTGGACCCTGTCTACAGTATCGGCAGCCAGCTGTGCGCAGTCCTGCGCGCGGCGGAGACGATGTCGCGGCGCGACGCGCGCACCACGGCAGGCGACTGGCTGCGGCGCGTCGGTCTGAAGGACACCGCACGCGTGATGTCGTCGAAGCCGTACGAACTCTCCGGCGGCATGCGGCAACGCGTCATGATGGCGCTTGCGCTGGCCGCGAGCCCGAAACTGCTCATCGCCGACGAGCCCACCAGCGCTCTCGACGCGTCGCTGGCTCGCGCCACGATGGAACTGCTCGTCGAGCTGACCGAGTCGATGGGGACCTCGTTGCTGGTCGTGAGTCACGACCTACCGCTGTGCCTCGACTACACCGACCGGATCTGCGTCATGCGCCACGGCCACATCGTCGAGGAGCAGGCGTCGTCGACGATCGGCGCGGAGGCGAAGCATCCGTACACGATCGGGCTGCTGCGGTGCGTGCCGACGATGGACACCGCCTACGAGAAGTTCCTGCCGACGCTCGAGGACGCGATGGCCAGCGCAGAGCGCGTCGTCGCATGATCGGGTTGAAATCGGTCAGCCGGGCCGACAACCTCATCGGAGACGAGAAGGCCGCCAGCCACGTCGATCTGACCGCACAGGGCGTGGTGCGGGAGTTCGGTCCGATGCTCGCTCGCCATCGCGCCGTCGACTCCGTGGATCTGGCCATCGACGAGACGACACGGCTCGGCATCGTCGGCGAATCCGGTTCGGGGAAATCGACTCTCGCGCGGATGCTCGCAGGCCTCGACACTCCGACTGCCGGATCCATCGACTTCGGTGGTCAGTCGCTGTCGACGGTGCTGTCGACGCGCGCCGGCCGTGCCCTGTTCCGACGCTCGGTTCAGTTCATCTCGCAGGACACCACGTCGTCGTTCGATCCTCGGCACACCCTCGTCGAATCGGTCACGCGGCCCATCGTCACGTTGTTCGGTGCGTCGAAGCAGGAAGCGCTCGATCTCGCATTGCAGACGTTCCGCGATCTGTCTCTGCCCGTCGAACTGGCGACGCGGTATCCGAGCCAGGTGTCGGGCGGTCAGCGGCAGCGCTTCGCCATTGCCCGCGCCCTCGTGGTCCGACCCAAACTGCTCATCTGCGACGAGGTCGCCTCCGCGCTCGACGTCTCGGTACAGGGGTCGATTCTCAACCTGCTGA
This sequence comes from Rhodococcoides kyotonense, assembly GCF_900188125.1. Lineage (GTDB taxonomy): Bacteria > Actinomycetota > Actinomycetes > Mycobacteriales > Mycobacteriaceae > Rhodococcoides > Rhodococcoides kyotonense. The sequence continues at coordinate 129,785 of NZ_FZOW01000002.1, forward strand.
AGTCGTACTGCATGGACAACGGTGCAGGCCTCGTCTTCGTCTCGCACGGGTTGCCTGCCACCGCGTTCATCACCGACGAGATCGCTGTGATGTTCCACGGCAAGGTCGTCGAACTCGGGCCGACGCGCGCGGTGCTCGAGAATCCGCAACATCCGTACACGAAAATGCTTCTCGCAGCCCATGGTTCGTCGCACAGACAGGCACAGAGCGCATGACGGTCATGGAACCGGACACCGAACCGGTCGTCGAACTCGCGGGCGCGAACACCGAGTGGTCCGCCGCGCGCAATCGAAGTGTCAAGGCGCGGGTGGCGGGTGCATTCACCCGGCATCGCTGGTGGATCACGAGAATCCTCGCGTTGCCGGTGCACCTGCTCGTGTTCGTGATCCTGACCTTCCTCCTCGTGCGGTCGATGCCGGGCGACCCGGTGCGGGCGATCCTCGGACAGAACTTCACGCCCGAGTCGTACGCGGCGATGCAGGAACGCATGGGTCTGAACGGCACCATGCTCGCGCAGCTCGGCAATTACCTGTCCGGACTGCTGAACTTCGATCTCGGAAGCTCGCTCGTCAACGGACGGCCGGTACTCGACGAGATCGCCACCCGACTCCCACCGACATTGGAGCTCGCGTTCCTCGGCCTCGGGGCGTCGTTGATCGTCAGCGCGGTCGCGTCGTACATCGCGGTGTTCCATTCGCGTTCGATTTTTGCCAAGGCAGTCCGCAGTTACGCCCGAGCGGCAGGCGCGGTCCCGGAATACGTTCTCGCAGTGGCCGGTATCTTCATCTTCTACGCGACGCTGCAGCTGGTGCCGCCACCGACGGGTCGGCTGAACATCGAGGAGATCCCGCCACCCACCGCCACCGGCTTCCCGTTGATCGACGCGTTGATCGCAGGACGGCCAGACGCATTCTCGTCGACGCTCGAGCATCTGGCGTTGCCGATTCTCGTGATGTGCGCGGCGCATTCGGCGTTGCTGATCCGAGTGTTGGTGACTGCGTTGGACACCGAACTCGACGCCCCTGCCACCCGGTTCCGTATCGCCTCGGGTGCGAAGCGGTGGACGGTGGTCAAGAGCATCTATCGACGCGCGATGCCGTCGGGAATCACGATGGCGGGCACACTGTTCGGCTATCTCCTCGGTGGCACGGTGATTCTGGAGACGCTGTTCGGATTGTCGGGCATGGGCAAATACGTGCTCGACGCCGTCAACAGCGGTGATGTCGTCGTCGTGCAGGGATTCCTGCTGGTCGTCGCGACGCTGTCGCTGCTGGTGTTCCTGCTCGTCGACCTCGTCAACATGACCATCGATCCACGTCGTAGACCGGGAGTGAAAGCAGAATGAGCATAGACACCGTTCCCGTCGCACCACGCGACGAATTCTCCGACTACTTTCCCGGCCGCGGAGCCCGAATCCGCAGGTACGTCCGATCGCTGAATCCGTTCAAGGTCGTCCCGCTGCTCCTGCTCGTTCTCGTGGCTCTCGCTGCGCCGCTGTTCATTCCGTACGATCCGGTTGCCGTGACCGGGGCCGCGTCCGAAGCGCCGAACGGTACGCACTGGTTCGGCACCGATTCGTCCGGACTCGACGTGTTCTCCCGCACGCTCGCGGCGTCGAGGCTCAATCTGTCCATCGCTCTCGTCGTCACCGTCTGTGCGACGCTCATCGGCGCGATCGTCGGCTTGACGATCGGCATGAACGAGTCACGACGCGGCCCGCTCGGGTGGGCGTCGCGAGGCAGCGCCCGTCTTGTCGACCTCGTCGAGGCGATCCCGTCCGTGTTGACCGGTCTCGTCATCATCGCGTTCTTCGGAGCAGGCACCAGCACTCTGATGATCTCGTTGTCGATCATATTGGCGCCCATACAGATTCGACTCGTGCGCACCGAGGTGCTCCGAGTGCGGTCCGAGGCATATCTCGACGCCGCCCGCGGGGGCGGCCAGAGCGAATTCCAGCTCACCGTCCGGCACGTGTTGCCGAACTCCGTGACCGCAGCGGTCGAGAACGCATCGGTCATCTTCGCGGTCGCCATCATCGTCACTGCCGCACTGGGATTCGTCGGTGCAGGCGTCGCTCCGCCGACCCCGGAATGGGGCAGCATGCTCGCCCGGGGATCCTCCGACGCCGCCGTCGGCCGTTGGTGGCCGGCTGCGTTCCCTGCGCTGGCTCTCGGCATCACGATCGCCGCCGTATCCACAGGTTTCAACGAACTGCTGCGACGTCGTCGCTGACCGTCCTCTTGGACAACGTCTTTCACTTCTACTCTCGAGGATCATCCATGTCACCAGTTGCTCCACTCGCGTTACAAGCCAATCGGCGCACGGTCCTCAAAGGATCGCTCCTGGCCATCGCGCTCGGTGCCTTCGGCACTGCGTGCGGGTCGGGGAGCAGCGCCTCGTCGTCGGGATCGAGCGCAGGAACGCTCGTGGAAGCGATCGCTGCCATGCCGGGCGGGCTCGCCTTCGACTCGAAGCCGGGCGGTTACGAAGGGTTCGAGTACACGCTGCTCACCGGAGCGGGGCTGATCCGCAATCCGTACGTGCAGTCTCCCGACGACCCGAATTCGCTGCAGCAGGATCTGTACTCCCACGAGGGTGTTCTCGCCGAGAGTTGGGAGGTGTCGGCGGACGGGCTGACCTACACGTTCCATCTACGACCCGGTGTCGTCAGCCCCGCGGGTAATCCGTTGACCGCGGACGACGTGATCTGGTCGTACGAGCGTAAGTGGAATTCGAGTTCCATCACTCCGTCGATCTCGTTGCCCGCTATCACCGATCCGGCGACGCAGCTGAAGAAGATCGACGATCTGACGGTGTCCTGGACGATCGCCGAACCGGGATACGGGTTCCCGTTGCTGGCCGTCATCTCCAAGATCTCCGGTGAGATCTACGACAGTGTGCTGCTGAAGTCGCAGGCGACTCCGGACGACCCGTATGCGATCGAATGGTCGAACATCAACGGCAACTTCGGCTTCGGACCGTACGTCATGGACAGCTACGAGGACGGCCAGCAGATCACCTACTCGGCGAGCGAGGCGTTCGCCCTCGGCAAACCGCCGGTCGATCGGATCATCCAGCGCGTCGTACCCGACGCCGGTTCCCGTGCGTCGCTGCTGCAGACAGGAGCGATCGACGTCGCCGTACAGATCCTGCCCGCCGATGTGAAGTCGATGTCGACGAACGCGGATTTCACGACGTTCGACACGCAGACCAACAACTTCACGTGGCTCTACATGCAGACCGAGACGGCACCATTCGACAACCCGGCCGTGCGTCAGGCACTCGGCTACGCCGTGCCGTTCGATCAGATCATCGAGCAGGTCTACCAGGGGCGCGCTTACCCGTCGGTGGGCATGTTGGATCCCAACCTGCCCAACCGCATCACCGACGGTCTGCAGACGCAGACCTACGACCCGGCCAAGTCGCTTGAATTGCTCGCTGCCGCAGGAGTATCGACGCCGGTATCGTTCACCGTCATCGCCAGCAGCGCGGTTCCAGACCTGCAGGACGTCGCGGTGCAGATCCAATCGTTCGGCAGGGACGCCGGTTTCGACGTGCAGATCGAGGTGCTCCCGGCCGCCACGCTCGCCGACCGCCAGGGCAAGAAAGCATTTCAGGCCATCCTGCTGCGCGACATGTCCGTGTCGTACGAATCGCCTCCGTACTCGCTGTTGCTGTCGTACTCGAAGACCAACCCGGGACGCAACATCTCGAGTTGGCAGGACGACCGGTACTACGCGGCTGTCGACGCCGGAATCGCGGCAGGCGACGCGTTGTCGCCCGAGGCTGCGGTCCACTGGCACGAGGCCGAAATGATCTGGCAGGAAGGAAAACCCATGATCCAGATCGCGAATGTGGCTCCGCTGATGGTATTTCGCAAGGGCATCACCGGTTTCGCGCACCGCACCGACAATGTCGTCGACTACACCGCGGTGTCGAAGCCGTAGTCATGCGACCGTCGAGATTCGAAGACGCCGTGGTCCATCCCAAGTACCGCGTCGGGCCAGGCCAGCTCCTGCCCGACGCGCAGGTGGACGCTGCCACCGCAGGGTTGTTCACCGTCGAGGAGGTGACCCACGGCATCGTCCGGTCGACGCCGTACATCAGCGCGCAACTCGACACCACGGACGAGAACGTCGTCATGATCGAACAGGTCACCTCCCTCGGTGACGTTCCGCTGTACGTGAACGTGAGCTACTCGCCCGTCGGTGTGGATTTCTCTCGGTTCAGCGCCGCGGTGCGCGCGCTCGACGAACTCGACGAGATTCCCGACGTCGCAGTCGCGTTCGAGATCCTCTACGGCCGACAGTACGGCGGTTACCACAGCACGATGGAGGCGTTCCGGTGCGACGCCGTGACGGCGTCCCGTCTCGGAATCGACGAGGGCGCAACGATTCTGAGCCGGGAGATGACGTTGTTCGACGTCGACCGGACGCCGTGGAATCTGTGCTGGAGCCGCTATCGACCTGATCTGACACGAGTATCCGCGACGACGTCGCACACCTGATCTGCCAATCGAAGGAGAGTTTCACGTGTTTCACATGGGGTGGTTTCTACAGACCGGATTCGGCGTGTACGGCTGGAACGACCGGTGGTCCGGCAACGTTCGCGCGGACATCGGCAAACCGCATCTGTTCGTCGACATGGCGCAGTCGCTCGAACGTGCGGGCTTCGACTACATGATGCTCGAGGATTCGTCCGTGTTGCCGAACATCTACAAGGGGACGTTCGAGTCCTCGGTGAAGAACGGAGGCACGATTCGGTTCGATCCGATGCCGCTCGTACCGTTGATCGCGCAGGCGACGAAGAACATCGGCATCATCGCGACTCTGGCCACGACGTTCTACCCGCCGTTCCTCGCGGCGCGCCTGTTCTCGACACTCGATCACGTGACCGACGGCCGCGTCGGGATGAATCTCGTGACGGCGAGCCCCCATCAGGCTGCGCAGAACTACGGTCTGACGCAGCACGTCGAGCACGACGAGCGCTATGCGATGGCCGCCGAATGGGCGGACGTGGTGACGCAGCTGTGGGACTCGTGGGAGGCCGACGCGGTGATCATGGACGAGGAGGCGGGAGTCTTCGCCGATCACGAGAAGATCCACACCGTGGACTTCGAAGGCAAGTACTTCCGCTCGCGTGGACCGCTCAACACCATTCCAGGGCCACAGCGGCATCCTGTGATCTGTCAGGCCGGCGGCTCTCCGGCTGGTAAGGATTTCGGCGCGCAGTACGCCGACACCATCATCGCGGCGCCCAAGGGTGTCGAAGGAATGAAGAACTACAGGTCCGACATCACGTCCCGGATGTTGAAATACGGTCGCAAGGCCGACGAAGCGAAGGTGTTGTATCTGGTGTCGCCGATCCTCGCCGACTCGAACGAAGAGGCCATCGCCAAGCGCGACAAGATCCGTGAGGCCCAGGCGTCCAACATCGATGCAATGATGGCCGGAATGTCGTACTTCACCAGCATCGACTTCTCTCAGTTCGATATCGACGGGCCGTTCCCGGATCTGTCCGACAACAACGGGCACAAGAGCACGATGGAAGATCTCGCCCGCGCGGGCAAGACGATTCGTGAAGCCGTGCAGAAGCGCCAGATCGCGGAGTCGGTCGAACTGGTCGGCACTCCGGAACACGTAGCCGGACTGATGGACGAATACATGCAGGAGGCAGGCGGCGACGGCTACCTCATCGCGTCGTCGGTGACGCGAAACAACATCGCACAGATCGCCGACGGGTTGGCACCGGCTCTGCGTAAGCGCGGAGTGGTGCGGGACTCCTACAGTCACGACACGTTCCGCGGGAACCTGCTGGCGTTCTGAGTTCGTCTACGGCACTTCGGACGTCAGGGCCACTCGATCGCCGCGGAACTGCGTGAAGGTGACCTGACGGACGACGCCGTCGACGTCGCGCTGTGTCATCTCTCGCAGCAGAAGCGGTGCGCCGACATCGATCCGCAGCAGTGCTGCGGTGTCGGCGTCGGCGGGGGTGGCTTCGATGTCGATTTCCGTCTCGGCGAGCGGGCGTCCGAACAGTCGAGCGAAGGCGTTACCGAGTGGTCGAGGGGTGTTGCCCAGCAGGCGAACTCGGTCGAAGAACTCGTCGTGATCGCGGCCGAGCGGTATGAATCCCGAATGTGTGAACAAGGGCTCGCCGTCGACGGACGCGAGCTGCTCGTACGTGAACAGCAGTTCGGCGTCGGTGTCGAATCGCGTGCGGGCGAACGGAGGAAGCTCGTCGATCGAGCGGTGAAGATCCTGCATGACGACCGTTCCGTCGTCCGACTCCGACGTGCCTCGGCGACCGACGATCTCGATGTCGGTGAACTCCTGCACGTGTCGTGCGACGACGGTGCCCGTGCGTCGCTCGCGACGAAGCAAGCCGTCGGATGCGAGCATCTGCAGCGCCGTACGTAGCGTGTTGCGGTTGACGCTGTAGGACTTGATCAATGCCGTTTCGACGAGTGGACCGTCGGGCATTCCGGAGCGGGTCCGGATGGCGGAGCGCAGCTGCTCGTAGGCGCGGTGCGGCGAGTTGTGCAGTCCCGGCGCTGTTCTGCGCTGAGCCGACATGTATTTCGCGCGTTCCGCATCCTGACGTTTGCGTAGCAGAGCGGCTGCTTCGCGGTCGAATGCATTCTTGGTCATGGGTTCCCGGCCTCCTGATGCGGCGCACGCGACGCACCGAATTCATTGTCGGCCAGGGCGGGGGTGTGTGCACGGCGGAGACTGTCTGATAAGTCACAAACCGAGCAGTTTTTAGAGAGTCTCTCCAAAATCAAGGGACTACGGAAGGACTGTCCGATGAACGACACCCGTCTTGCCCGGCGCTGCACACGAGGTGGTGTGCACATCGGTGTGTCGTTCGACGAGACATTGCCCGACCGAGAGGTCGTCGATGCGATCGTCGTCGACGAGCTGGAGTATTCGATCGTTCCGTCCACGCCGTTGCTGCGTGCCAAGCTCGCGGTCGATTCGGCCGAGGTTCTGATGATCGAGCAGACGGTGCGGCGAGGGACCGTCCCGTTTCTGCTGCAGACGACGTACCACCGACTCGACGACGACGAGTTGTCGGCTCGTGTTCTTGCGATGAACACAGCAGGACGGACGGTGCCGTTCGACGACTTCTTCCAGCGTATGTTCGGCGTTGCGCGTGGCAGGTCGAGCGTGTCGATCGAAGCGGTGAGGTGCGACGAGCGCACCGCCGGGATCCTCGCAGTCGAGGAGTCGAGCCCGCTGCTCGTGCGCGAGATCGTCTACTTCGACGCGGCCGGTGAGGCCCGTGCCGTCGGATACAGCCATTTCCGTGCCGACCACGTCGCGTTGCGTCAGGTGCGGCCCGGATAGCCTTTCCGGTGTGGTCACCCCGTCGAGAAGAACTCCATCGAGAAGATCCGAGATCGAACCGTTTCACGTGATGGACGTGTTCAAAGCTGCAGCCGTGCGGACGCGGACGCACGGAGACGTGCTGTCGCTCGCGGCGGGACAGCCGTCGACACCCGCGCCTGCTCCGGTTCTGCAGGCGACGCGCGACGCGCTCGACGCGCACCTGCTCGGCTACACCGAGACCCTCGGCATTCTCCCACTACGCGAGGCGATCGCGGCGTATCACTCGGAGGAGATCGGGGCGACCGTCGATCCGGACGACGTCGTCGTGACCACCGGCTCGTCGGGCGCGTTCACGCTGTTGTTCCTCGCCGCGTTCGATATCGGCGATACCGTGGTGATGGCCCGCCCGGGATATCCGGCGTACCGAAACACGTTGGCGGCGTTGGGATGCCGCGTCGTCGAACTCGATTGTGGCGCGGAGTCCAGATTCCAACCGACGGTGCAGATGCTCGACGCCCTTCCCGAGCCGCCGAAGGGGCTGATCATCGCGAGCCCGGCCAATCCGACGGGCACGATCATCGAGGCCGACGAACTCGCCGCGATCGCACGCTGGTGCGACGCGCACGGCACCCTGTTGATCTCCGACGAGATCTACCACGGCATCTCGTACGGCGACGTGACGACGTCGAGTGCCTGGGCGACGTCGAGGGAATCCGTCGTCGTCGGATCGGTGTCGAAGTACTTCTCGATGACGGGCTGGCGGCTCGGCTGGATGCTGATACCGAGGTATTTGCACCGGGCCGTCGAGAGGCTCGCGTCGAACATGACCGTGTGCCCGCCCGCGATCTCGCAGGTTGCCGCGATTGCCGCATTCACGGACGCCTCCCGCGCCGAACTCGACGGCCACGTGCAGAGATATGCCGTCAACCGAGGGATTCTGCTCGACGGTCTGGCTACCCTCGGTGTCACCGACCTCGCACCGGCCGACGGGGCGTTCTACGCCTACGCCGACGTGGGCCACCTGACGCAGGACTCGCGGGCGTGGTGCGAGCAGGTACTCGCGGAGACGGGCGTGGCGATCGCGCCCGGCGTCGACTTCGACACCGTGCACGGCCACCACACGATTCGGTTCTCGTTCGCGGGCGCGACTGCGGACATGCGCTCGGCATTGGAGCGCCTCGCACCCGTGTTCGGCCGGTAGGGCGAGGGCGCTACGCGCGCACGGGCGAGAGGCGCGCCAACGCCTCACGGACATCGGCTTCCGAGACGTCCCGGTGCGTCACGAACCGCACCTTCCCGGCGACGGTCACCGCAGCGATTCCCGACGCGGCCAGCTCGGCCACCGAGGCCGCTGGGTCCGGAACCGTCGCCAGGACGATGTTGGTCTGTGGTTCGGCGACGTCCCACCCGCGCTCGCGGAGACCGTCGGCGAGCAGTCGCGCATTCGAGTGGTCCTGGGCGAGCGAGTCGACATTGTCCAGCGCGAGCAGTCCGGCCGCGGCCAGGACACCGCCCTGACGGACACCGCCGCCGAGCATCTTGCGGATACGTCTGGCCTCGGTGATGCGGGCGGCATCCGACACCAGAACCGAGCCGACCGGCGCACCGAGACCCTTGCTGAGACAGACCGATACGGTGTCCGCGCCGCGCGTCAGGACACCCGGTTCGACGCCGAGAGCGGCCGCTGCATTCCACACACGGGCACCGTCGAGGTGTACGAGCAAACCCGATTCCCTTGCTGCGCCCAGCAATTCGTTCCACTCCTGCGCGTCGAAGACCGCGCCGCCCGCGAAGTTGTGCGTGTTCTCGAGACACAGCAGCTGCGTGTTCAGCGTGAAGTACGGTCCTGGGCCGCCGGCAGCCGCGCGAACGGTCGCGGCGGTCGGCCTGCCAGGCCCGGCGTCGTGGGGGAGTACCTGCGGCATTCCCTGCGCCAGCCACGCGGCCGTGCCGAGTTCGGAGCCGAGGACGTGCGCGTGCTCGGGTGCGAGAAACGCGTCGCCGCGTCGTAGATGAATCATCAGAGCGATGACGTTCGACATCGTCCCGCTCGGCACCCACAGCGCCGCGTCGTAGCCGAGCATCGATGCGACGCGCTCCTCGAGCGCGGCCATCGTCGGGTCGTGGTCGAGAACGTCGTCGCCCACTTCCGCGTCGGCCATCGCCGCTCGCATCGCGGCGTCGGGGCGGGTGACGGTGTCCGAACGTAGGTCGATGGTTGCGTGGTGCATGGTCTTCACGATTCCACACGAGCAAAAGCCGCGTTTTCGGTCGAACACGACACCGAGGACTGGCACGATGACTCGAATGTCCGTTGGTCCCGCCGGAACGCCGCACAAGGTGTCGGGTGCCACTCCGAAAGGAGTCCGCCGTCGACACGCGTTGTCCTGCGCCGCGGCCGACCTGCTCGTCGAAGGCGGCTTCGACGCCGTGCGTCATCGGGCCGTGGCGACGCGGGCCGGACTTCCGTTGGCGTCGACGACGTACTACTTCGGATCTCTCGACGACCTGATCGCGTGCGCTGTCGAAGTCCTCGGCCACCGCGAGTTGGAAGTCATGCGCGGCCGAGTCGACAGGCTCGGCACACCCCACACGGACCTGGAGTCGACGGTCGAGCTCATCGTCGATCTGCTCATCGGCCCCGAGGACGGGCAGGGGGAAGGACGTGAACGGCTGATCGCACGCTACGAGCGATTCATCGCGTCGGCGCGGCACCCCGAACTACGCGAAGTGCAGCTTCGGCTTCGCTCACAGATCGACGACCTGCTGACCGACGTCCTGCGCAGGGCGGGTCGCACGGTCGGTGAGCCGCAGTTACGACGGCTCGTCGCCGTCGTCGACGGGGCCGTCGTCGGAGCGCTCGGCGAGGTCGACCCGGAACCTCGCGCGATGGCACGAAGCATGCTGCTCGAGGTCATCGACGTGGTGGCACCAGCCGGCTGAAGGCGCGCCGCTAAACTGGACTCCCGTGACCATTCCGAATGTCCTCGCCACCCGTTACGCCAGCCCCGAATTGGTGGCCCTCTGGTCTCCGGAACACAAGATCGTCCTCGAACGACAGCTGTGGATCGCCGTCCTCAAAGCCCAGTCCTCACTGGGCGTCGACGTGCCGTCCGCGGCGATCGCCGACTACGAACGCGTCCTCGAGCAGGTCGATCTCGCATCGATCGCCGACCGCGAACGCGTCACCCGTCACGACGTCAAGGCACGGATCGAGGAGTTCAACGCCCTCGCCGGTCACGAGCACATCCACAAGGGTCTGACGAGCCGCGACCTCACCGAGAACGTCGAACAGCTGCAGATCCTGCGCTCGCTCGAACACGTCCACGCGCACGGAGTCGCCGTCGCCGCGCGGCTCGCCGAGCGTGCAGCCGAGTACTCGTCCATCGTCATGGCAGGGCGCAGCCACAACGTCGCCGCGCAGGCCACGACGCTCGGCAAGCGATTCGCATCCGCTGCCGACGAACTGCTCCTCGCGCTCGCGCGTCTGCAGGAGCTCATCTCGCGTTACCCGCTGCGCGGCATCAAGGGCCCGATGGGAACGAGCCAGGACATGCTCGACCTGTTCGGTGGGGACGCGTCGAAGCTCACGGCGCTCGAACGCCTCGTCGCCGATCACCTCGGTTTCCGCCACGTGCTCACGAGCGTCGGCCAGGTGTACCCGCGTTCGCTCGATCACGACGTTCTGTCCGCGCTGGTCCAGGTCGGCGCAGGCCCGTCCTCGTTCGCACACACCATCCGCCTGATGGCAGGCCACGAACTCGTCACCGAGGGGTTCCAGCCGGGCCAGGTCGGCTCGTCGGCGATGCCGCACAAGATGAACACTCGCTCGTGCGAACGTGTCAACGGACTGCAGGTCGTGTTGCGCGGGTACGCATCGATGGCCGCGGAACTCGCAGGCGCGCAATGGAACGAGGGCGACGTCTTCTGTTCGGTCGTGCGCCGCGTCGCGCTGCCCGATGCGTTCTTCGCCATCGACGGCATGATCGAGACCTTCCTGACCGTGCTCGCCGAATTCGGCGCCTACCCGGCTGTCATCGCGAAAGAGCTCGAGCGCTACTTGCCGTTCCTCGCGACGACCAAGGTGCTCATGGCGTCGGTGCGCGCGGGTGTCGGCCGCGAGACCGCACACGAGGCGATCAAGGAACATGCCGTCGCCGTCGCACTCGCGATGCGTGAGCAGGGCAAGGAACCCGATCTGCTCGACCGCCTCGCCGCCGACGACCGCATCCCGCTCGACCGGAAGGGCCTCGACGAGGCATTGGCCGACAAGTCGGCGTTCATCGGTTCCGCGGAATCTCAGGTCGCCGCGGTGGTGTCCGAGGTCGAGAACCTGCTGCACCAGTTCCCCGCCGGAGCGAAGTACACGCCGTCGCCGATTCTCTGATGCGGCTGCGCCGCCTGTGCGTGCAGAGTTGGTCTCCGTTGTCACTACGCACGCACGGGCGCGTCAGCGCAACAGATCCGGCAGATCCGCGACCGAATCGATGACGTGATTCGGCTGAAGTCCGAACTCCTGCTTCGTGCGTCGGTCGAGGACGTCCTGCTGGAACTTGCCGGTGCGCACGAGAACACCCGTCATCCCGACGACCTGGGCGGCCAATACGTCGTTGTCCAGGTCGTCGCCGACCATGATGACATCCTCCGGATCGACGCCCATGCGTTCGGCTGCGGTCTGAAAGCCAAGCGGCGCAGGCTTTCCGACGGCTTTGGCCTTGTGTCCTGACGCCTTCTCCATGCCGGCCAGGTACATGCCGGTGTCGATGCGCAGGCCGTCACCCGTCGTCCACATCAGACTCCGGTGCATGGCGACGACGGGGATGCCGCGGCACAGCCAGTCGTAGACGCGGCTCAGGCGTTCGTGCGTGAACTCGGGACCGGCCCCGCCGACGACGACGACATCGGGGTCTCCCGCGTCCTCGTCGACGAACTCGATTCCCGGCATGTCACTGGTGATGTCGCCGTTGTTGACGACGACCGTCCGCGCTCCCGGATACGTCTCGCGCAGGTGATCGGCGGTGAGCGACGCGGCGGTGACGATCTCGTCGGCATGCACCGACATACCCACCTCGGTGAGGGCGTCGGCGATCTGAGAACGAGTCTTGGACGTGGTGTTCGTCAGGAACGCGCGCGCGATGTCGTTGCTGCTCAGGTACTCCAGCGTCTCCGCGGCCCCGGCAACGGGCTTCCACGACGTGACCAGCACGCCGTCGATGTCGAACAGAACACCACCGATCAAACCCATGGCAGAACTCTAGTCGCGGGCTTCCGGCCCTGCAGTTCCAGCCGGGAGTGGACCCCGAATTAGGCTGTTGTCCCATGAACCCGTACACGATTTTCTCGGAGATCATCGCTGGAACTGCCGCGTCGTCGCGGGTGTACGAGGACGACACAGTCGTCGCGTTCATGGACATCCGCCCCCTGACGAGCGGACATGTCCTCGTCGTGCCGAGGCAGCAGGCGCGCTCTCTGGCCGAGTTGGAACCCGACGTCGGTGCGCATCTGTTCGTCGTCGGGCAGAAGATCGCAGCGGCGGTGCGGGCGAGCAACCCACGCGTGGCGGGTGTGAATTTCTTCCTCGCCGACGGCACGGTCGCGGGGCAGGAAATCTTCCACGTCCATCTCCATGTCATTCCGAGAACGTCGGGCGACGGCTTCGGACTTCGTGCGCGTCCGACGACGCCGTCCCGTCCCGAACTCGACGCGACGGCCGCAGAGATCTCGGCCGCCCTCCGCTGACAGGGCGGACTCCGACCCCGAACCGAGGTGTGTAAGGTATACCTAATTCGGGCGGGAGGTGCGCTGACCAGGGAACAAGACTGTCGGTGCCCGCCGCGGTGGTGATCTCGGGAGTGCATGCATGACGCAGGTAGCGAGCAAGACGGGTGACCCCGGTCATCTGGAGGAGCCGGTCGCTGGGCAGCTCGAGAGTCCGACGACCCCGGGCGGCCTTGCCAAGACCAACGCTCGACGCACCCTCGGGCTGATCGTCGTTGTCGGGCTGCTGGCCGGCATCTGCTTGCTCAGCATTGCTGTCGGCACCAAATCCATTCCGCTGAACGAGGTCTGGAACGGCCTGTTCGCGTACGACGACTCCAACAACGCCGTCATCATTCGCGAACTACGGGTTCCGCGAACGGTGCTCGGCCTGATCGTCGGAATCGCGCTCGGTGTCAGCGGCGCCCTCATTCAGGCGATGACACGAAACCCGTTGGCAGACCCCGGCATTCTGGGAGTCAACGCAGGCGCCGCGTTCTTCGTCGCACTGGCCGTCGGAGTGTTCGGCTTCACCGGCATCTGGTCGTACATCTGGTTCGCGTTCCTCGGCGCCATCCTCGCGACGGTCGCCGTCTATGCGCTCGGCTCGATGGGGCGCGCGGGAGCAACACCGATTCGATTGACACTGGCGGGAATTGCGCTCGCTGCCGTGCTGGGCGGCGTCACGTCGGGCATGTTGCTGCTCGATCCCGAGGCGTTCGACAAGATGCGGTTCTGGGGAGCAGGCTCGCTGTCCGGCCGCGGACTCGACATCTCGCTGGCGGTCGGGCCGTTCATCGCTCTCGGATTGATACTTGCGATCGTCATCGCTCGGCCTCTGAACGCAATCGCACTGGGCGACGACCTCGCGCAGTCACTCGGCGCCAAAGTGAAGAGCACCAGGGTGATCGGCGTCATCGCCGTCACGTTGCTCGCCGGCGCTGCCACTGCGGCGGCCGGGCCCATCGGGTTCGTCGGCCTGATGATCCCGCACATGGTGCGGTGGTTCGTCGGACCCGACCAGCGATGGATCCTGCTGTACACCGTCGCTGCCGCGCCGTGCCTGCTTCTGCTGTCCGACGTCGTCGGGCGCATCGTCATCCGTCCGGGTGAGTTGCAGGTCGGGATCGTCACCGCGTTCGTCGGCGCACCGGTCCTCATTCTCCTCGTCCGCCGCAAGAAGGTGAGCGGACTGTGAGTGTCGTGAAGCCCGATCAGGAGACCGACGTCGACTTCGGTCGCAGGATCCGCATCCTCCGGCTTGCCGACGACAAGATCAACGGACGCATCGACGTCCGGACCGTCGTCGTCTGTTCGATCCTCGTGCTGTTGTCGTTGTTCGTGGCCGTGATCGCCCTCGGAACCGGTGACTACTACGTGCCGCCCGGCGATGTTCTGCAGGCCATCTTCTCCGACGCGCCGCGGTTCACCGAACTTGTCGTCATGGAATGGCGGTTCCCGCGGGTCGCGTTGGCACTGCTTCTCGGTGGCGCCCTGGGCGTTTCGGGTGCGATCTTCCAATCGCTGACGCGAAACCCGTTGGGCAGCCCCGACATTATCGGCTTCGACACCGGCGCCTACACCGGCGCGTTGATCGTCATCCTGACCCTCGGCGGTGGTTACTACCAGACCGGTGCAGGCGCGCTGATCGGCGGAATCTGCACTGCCGCAGTGGTGTATCTCTTGGCATTCAAGCGCGGTGTGCAAGGCTTCCGGCTGATCATCGTCGGTATCGCGATCAGCGCCATCCTCGCGTCGGTCAACACATGGCTGATCATCAAAGCGGATCTCGCCGACGCCATGGCCGCGGCCGTGTGGGGTGCGGGCAGTCTGAACGGACTCGGGTGGGCACAGGTCGGACCTGTTCTGATCGTGTTGGCGGTGCTCACCCCGACGATCGCCGTCGTCGCGAAGCGTCTCCCGATGCTCGAGATGGGCGACGACGCGGCCAAGGCGCTCGGCATTCGCGCCGAACCCACGCGCTTGATTCTCATGGTGCTGGGCGTCGCACTGACTGCGCTGGTTACCGCTGCAGCAGGACCGATTTCGTTCATCGCGCTCGCCGCACCCCAGCTGGTGCGTCGCCTCACCAAGACTGCGGGAGTCGCGCTGCTGCCGTCGGCGGTGATGGGCGCATTCCTGTTGGTGCTCAGCGACTGGGCTGCGCAGCGGCTGTTCGCGCCGACCCAGCTTCCGGTCGGCGTCGTGACGGTGTCCATCGGTGGCGCATATTTCGTGTGGTTGTTGGCTCGGGAAGGTAGAAAACAGTGACACAGGTGTTGACCAAGGCTCGTCTGCACGCGGACAACGTGACGATCGGGTACGACAAGCGCATCATCAGCGAGAACCTGTCGGTCGAGATTCCCGACGGCAAGTTCACCGTCATCGTCGGCCCCAACGCGTGCGGCAAATCGACTCTGCTGCGAGCACTCTCGCGTCTGCTGAAGCCCGAGGCGGGTACCGTTCTGCTGGACGGGAAGGCGATCTCGTCGTACCCCGCGAAGGAAGTTGCGCGACGACTCGGCCTCCTGCCTCAGACCTCGATCGCACCCGACGGCATCTCCGTCGCCGATCTCGTTGCACGAGGGCGCTATCCGCATCAGAAACTGATCAGGCAGTGGTCGAAGGAGGACGAGGCCGCCGTTGTCTTCGCGATGAACGCGACGGGAGTCACCGACCTCTCCGGGCGCCTGGTCGACGAGTTGTCCGGCGGACAGCGTCAACGTGTCTGGGTTGCCATGGTTCTCGCACAGCAGACGCCTCTGATGTTGCTCGACGAGCCGACGACCTTCCTCGACATCGCCCACCAGATCGATCTGCTGGAGTTGTGCTCGCAGCTCAACCGTGAACAGGGCAACACGATGGTCGCCGTGTTGCACGATCTGAACCACGCATGTCGCTACGCCGACCACATCATCGCGATGAAGGACGGCGACGTGGTCACGTCGGGCAGGCCGACCGACGTGATCACGGCAGAGCTGGTCGAGTCGGTGTTCGGATTGCCGTGCCGCATCATCGACGATCCCGAATCACACACGCCACTGGTCATTCCGCTTGCTCGACGATGACGGATCAGGCTCGTAGCGTCGCTCCGCCGTCGACATAGAGCGACTGCATCGTGATGTGCCGCGCCCGGTCGGACAGAAGGAACTCGACCGAGTCCGCGATGTCCTCGGGTGAAGCTATGCGGCCCAGAGGAATTCCGGCCTTGAACGTCGCGAGGTCGCCGTCGATGACCGGCTGTGCGAATGCGTCGTCGGCCGGATCGGCCCACAGCGATCGCTGCATGTCGGTGTCGGTCGAGCCGGGCGCGACGATATTGGCTCGAATGCCGTACTGCGCGAGCTCCAGTCCGAGGATGCGGGTGAGCATCGTCGCGGCGGCCTTCGACGACCCGTACGCTCCCATCGACATCCGCGGGACGCCTGCGGCGTTGGAACCGACGAGCACGATCGAGCCGGACCGCCGCTCCCGCATCGGACGTCCGACACTGCGGACGACGTTGAGGAGTCCGAAGACGTTGACGTCGTATGTCTTTCGCCAGTCGCCGAGATCCGAGTCCAGTATCGACCCCGTCTCGAGGATCGCGGCGACGTGCGCGAGCCCGGTGATCGGGCCCAGTGATGTCTCGATGTCGTCGATCGCGGTGTCGACGGCACAGGCGTCCCGTACGTCGACGTCGTACGTGGGGATCACCGAGTCCCCGAGGAGGCGCGCGGTCGTTGCGAGCGCGGTGGCGTCGGCGTCGAGCAGTGCCAGCTCGTGCCCGGACCGAGCGAGCAATTGCGCGACAGCGCGCCCGATTCCTTTACCTGCCCCTACTACCACCGTCGTCACAGCTGCACTCCCAACGCACCGAGAACGGTGCCGAACTTGGTGATGGTCTCTTGCAGTTCGGCGTCGGGATCGGACTGCGCGACGATGCCTCCGCCGGCGTAGGCGTCGACTCTTCTCCTGTCGCTGCTGATCTCGGCACAGCGAATCGCCACCATCCATTCGCCGTCGCCGTCCGCAGTGCACCAGCCGACGGCGCCCGCGTAGAAGCCCCTGTCACCCTCGAGCTCATCGATCGACGCATAGGCTAATTCGGTGGGAGTGCCGCACACGGCAGGGGTCGGGTGCAGAGCAAGGGCAAGTTCGAGCGACGTCACCTGGGGGTCGCGTAGTACGCCGCGAATCGGCGTTCCCAGGTGCCACAGCTGTGGTGTGGTCGTCAGCGTCGGCACGTCCGGGATGTCGAGTTCGCTGCAGAACGGTGCCAACGCCGTGCGGATGGCATCGACGACGAATGCGTGTTCGCGCAGGTCTTTGCTCGATTCCGCGAGTGCACGCCCGTTGTCGTCGTCGATGCGTGGATCGGTGTGGCGGGGCGCCGAACCGGCGAGCGGATGGCAAGTGACAACGGACCCCTGCTTGCGGATCAGCACTTCGGGGCTGGACCCGACAAGGGTCTTGCCGACGAAACGGCCGCCCGCTGCGCTGAGGTCGACCCGGTATCCGTTTCCGTGCGGTGTGCCCGACACCAGTGCTGCGAGAACGGAATCGGGGTCGGCGGAAGCATCTGCTCGTAACGTGAGGGTGCGTGCGAGAACGACTTTCTGCAGTGCGCTGTGTTCACTACGCAATACCTCTACCGCGGTTCGCACGCGATCGAGATGCTCGGCCTCGCGGAGTTCGTCGATGGCGAAGTTCGGCAGCGGCGTCAGTGCCCTCCTCGGGACCCATCGCTGCGTCGTCGAGACGAATCGGTCGGGCCACGTCAAGGCACACGGTGCGTCCGATGCGAAGGGGAGAGCGCCTGCGACCTGCGCAACGTTCCCCGAGCGCAAGGCGGCGACCGCTGCACCGGCGTCGTCGAACTGCCCGCGCACGCCACTCGCCGTCACTGTTCCGTGCGGACGGGACAATACGAACTCGCCCGGTGGCGGTGTCCCGACTCCTGTCGATTCGTCCGTCGTACTCGCCTGAGTGCTCATCACGTCCCTCTTCTCGATGGGTCGATTCCTCGTCGAACGACACATAGCCTAAACTGACTGACTTCCGATAGGTTAGGCTACGTTAATCACTTCGACGGAGGACGACTTGTGCTGATGGAGAGCGATCATTCCGAGGTAGTCGACATCGTGGGAGTCGGATTCGGGCCGTCGAATCTGGGCCTGGCGATCGCTCTGAAAGAGCACAACTCGGAGGTCCCCGAAGGACGCAGGCTGACGGCTACGTTCGTCGAACGGCAGCCCGAGTTTCGCTGGCACGCCGGGATGTTGCTTCCCGGTGCGACGATGCAGATCTCGTTCCTGAAGGACCTCGCGACGCAGCGTAACTCCCGCAGCGAGTTCACCTTTCTCGAATACCTCACGCACCGTGGACGTCTCACTCATTTCATCAATCTGCAGACGTTCTTTCCGTCCAGGGTCGAATTCCACGACTACCTGAGGTGGGCCGCCGACAAGGTCGCTGCCGACGTCCATTACTCGACGTCGGCGACGTCCGTGACATGGAACGGTGAGCTGTTCGAGGTCGCCGTCGTCGGTGCGGACGGCAGTACGCGGGTACTGCGTGCTCGTAACGTCGTCCTCGCAGGTGGGCTCGCCCCGAAACTGCCCGACGGTGTGGAAACGACGCCCCGTGTCTTCCACAACCACCGACTGCTGGATCATCTGTCCGCGTTGCCGGCGCTTCATCATCGGCGCTTCGTCGTCGTCGGTGCAGGGCAGAGCGCCGCCGAGGTCGTCGCACATCTGCACGATCGGTTCGCCGACGCGGAAGTGCACGGTGTCATCAGCAAGTACGGGTACAGCCCCGCCGACGACAGCCCGTACGCGAACCGTGTGTTCGATCCGGAGGCCGTCGACGACTTCTATTCGGCTACACCACAATTGCGTGCCCAGCTGATGGCCTACCACCGCAGTACCAATTACTCGGCCGTCGACCTGCCGCTGATCGAGGATCTGTACGGCCGCGAGTACACCGAGCGGGTCACGGGGGACCGCCGACTGTTCGTTCACGGTGCGTCGGAAGTGTCGACGCCTGTCGCGTCCGAGAGTGGCGTCGATGTGACCGTTCGGCACCGTCCGACCGGCCGCGACGAGTTGTTGCAATGTGACGCAGTGATTTTCGCAACGGGTTTCAGGCCGCTGGATCTGCGCAGAATTCTCGGGCCGTTGGCCGACGAGTGCAGGTTCGCCGTGGACGGTACACCCGAGCTCGAGCGCGACTACCGGTTGCGGACCGCCGAGCGCGTCACCGGAGGCATCTACTTGCAGGGCGGTACGGAGCACTCGCACGGCTTGACGTCGTCGCTGCTGTCGAACATCGCGGTGCGTTCGGGTGAGCTGGTGGACTCGCTGGCATCTCGCGCGCTGCTCGATTCGGTACTGACACACTGATGAAACTGCCCGTCTATTTCGCAGCGCCCGCGACGCCGATCGCGACCGCCGACATCGTCGTCACCGAATCGACGACAGCGCGCGAGCTGACTCGGCGAACGATGTTCGCGGCCAAGAAGTACACCGTGCCTGCCGGCGCGCTGCTCATCGTTCATCAGCTCTGTGCCGCACTGGTTCCGGTGATCATGGGTGTCGCCGTCGACCGTGCGATCGGACCAGGTGACGTCGGCCAGCTCGTCCTGTGGGTGCTCGTCCTCGGTGTGGTCTACGCGGGAGTGTCGGTGACCTACCGATTCGGTTCGCGCATCGGCTTTCTCGGTATGAACTCGATCCAGCATCAGGTACGTACCAGAATCACCGACCGCATTCTCGACGCCAGGGGAATGGCGGGTCCGGCGCGGCAACCCGGCATGTTGCTGAACATCGCGACGTCCGACGCGCGCCAAATGGCAAGTGCCGTCGCGATCGTCGTGTATCCGGTCGGGGAATTCGCTGCCGTGGTCGCCTCCGCAGTGATTCTGCTCTACATCTCGTGGCCGCTCGGCCTCGCGATCCTCGTCGCCACACCGTTGATGCTGTGGCTCATGGATCGAGCCGGTTCACCGTTGCGGGTACGCAGCATGCACGAGCAGCAGGCAGCCGGTGAAGCCGCGGGCACGGCAACCGATCTCGTCGGAGGATTCCGAATCGTCAAGGGCCTCGGTGCGGAACACCAGGCAGGTACTCGGTATCTCGATGCGAGCGAACGCGCACTGCGCAAGACATTGAAGGCGAGTGTGGCGCGCGCCGGCTACCTCGGATCCATGGAAGCCGTCGCCGGACTGTTCATCGCCGGTGTCGCCGTCGCGGCCGGTCTGATGGCGCTCGGTGACGCGATGACGGTCGGCCAATTGATCACCGTCGTCGCCGTCACCCAGTTCGTCATGGGTCCGCTGCAGGCGTTCGCGTCGAACGCGGGCACCATCTGGGCCCAGGCGGTGGCGTCGGCGGAACGAGTACTGACCGTGCTCCAGGCGCCACCCGCCCGGGGTCACAGTGACCGGCTCGGCGCGACAACAGGATTCGAGATCCGGTTCGACGGCGTGGTCCTCGGGTCGCGGCGTGCACTGGACCTGCGCGTCCCCGAAGGTGAATTTCTCGCGATCCAGGCCGATGCCGGTCTCACCGCACAGCTCACCGACGTGCTCGCCGGTCTCGCTACTCCGGCCGCAGGGACCGTGACCGTCGGAGGTGTCGACGCGGCGGATCTGTCCGACGGCGATCGACGCACGACGTTGCTCGTCGCACCGCACGAGAGCGATCTCTTCGAAGGCACCCTGGCGGAGAACATCGCTGCGGAGAACAGTGCAGCAGACACCGTGTGCAGGGACTCGGATGCAGTGGCACGCGCGATCTTCGCCGCAGCGTGCGACGACGTCGTCGATGTTCTTCCCCACGGCCTCGACACCCCGGTGGGTGAGGCGGGCAGGTTGTTGTCCGGAGGTCAGCGTCAACGCGTCTCCCTTGCCCGTGCGCTCGCGGCCGATCCGGCGGTACTCGTTCTGATCGAGCCGACGTCGGCAGTCGATTCCGTGACCGAAGCCGCTGTTGCAGAACGCATGACGACCGCACGTGAAGGCCGGACCACGATCGTGTTCACGTCGTCGCCTGCACTGCTTGCAGCGGCCTCGACGGTCGTTCCGCTCTCCGCCGACGGTGCAGCACTGGAGGTGTCGCGATGACGACCACGATCGAACGGACAACGCTCCCCATAGCGAATCGTGCGGCCGTCGTGGCCGAGGTGCGCCGCGCGATGCACGGTCAGGGCCTGAGGTCTGTGGTCGTCGTGGTGACGATGATCGTCGGAGCCGCACTCGGACTCGTCGCACCGTGGGCGCTCGGCCTGATGGTCGACGCCGTCGTCGAAGGCAACACCGGTGGCCGTATCTGGGTACTCGGCGCCGTCATGGTCGTCGCAGCACTCGGCTTCGCGGCGTTCAGCGCACTCGGAGTCGTCCTGTCGTCGAGATTGTTCGAGACGCTGCTGGCCAGGCTTCGCGAGAAGATGTTCACGTCGAGCCTCGGTCTGCCTCTCGAACGCGTAGAAGAAGCCGGAAGCGGAGACGTCGTATCGAGGGCGACCGATGATGTCGAAGAAGTGTCGAACGCCATCACCTCGGTCGTACCCGCTCTGTCGACGTCGTTGTTCACCGTCCTGCTGACCGCGGTCGGCCTGACCGCGTTGGACTGGCGGTTCCTCGCCGCACTCGTCGTCATCGTGCCCATCTACGCGTTCGCGGTGCGCTGGTACCTGCGCAATGCACCCGAGATCTATGCCGCCGAACGAGCAGCGATGGGCGTTCGCGCGCAACATGTTCTGGGTTCGATCCACGGGTTGCGCACAGTCCACGCGTACGACCTGGCGCCGTCGCTCGCGCGCCGCATCGGCCTTCACTCGTGGGAGGTCGTGCGGTGGACGATGCGTGCGCGGATCGTGCAGAACCGCTTCTACGGACGGCTCAACACCGCGCAGTACGTGGGAATGGCGTCGCTTCTGATCATCGGGTTCTACCTCGTCGGCGCCGACGCGTTGACGGTCGGCGCGACGACGACGGCAGTGCTGTTCTTCCTGCGCCTGTTCGAACCGATCGAGGACGTTCTGCTCGTCATCGACGAACTGCAATCCGCGCTCGCCTCACTCGCCAGGATCGTCGGTGTCATCCAGGTGGGTCACACCGAATCCGGCGATACGACTCCGCTTCCGAAGACGGGAACTCTCGAGGCGCGGAACGTCACGTTCGGCTACCGGCCGGACAGGCCCGTCGTGCGGGGGATCGACTTCCGCGTCGAACCCGGTGAGACCGTCGCCGTGGTCGGCGCGTCGGGATCGGGGAAGACGACGCTGGCGGCACTGCTCGCGGGTGTTCGGATGCCAGGCACCGGACGCATCGGTTTCGGGTCCGTCGACATCGCCGGTGCATCCGACACCGACCGAGCACGCCGCGTCACACTGATCACGCAGGAGGTCCACGTGTTCGCCGGGCCGCTGCGTGACGACCTCGCCTTGGCGGATCCCAGTGCCGACGATGCGACGAAGCTCGCGGCACTGGACACGGTGTTCGCCCGCGAGTGGGTCGACCTGCTGCCGGATGGGCTCGACACCGTCGTCGGGGCAGGCGGCCACCAGCTCACGCCGATTCAAGCCCAACAGCTGGCGCTGGCGAGGCTGGTACTGGCGGACCCGCCGGTGGCGATTCTCGACGAAGCCACTGCCGACGCAGGCAGCAGCGGCGCAGGCCTACTCGAACGCGCAGCGGAGGCGGCCCTCGTCGGTCGCAGCGCGGTGATAGTGGCGCATCGCCTCGATCAGGCACGTCGTGCCGACCGGATCGTACTGATGCACGACGGGACGATCGTCGAAGAAGGAACTCACGAGAACTTGATCGACCGGCGTGGTCGGTACAGCGAGCTGTGGGAGGCGTGGAGCAGGCACCGCTAGCCCTGCGCGCGTCGAAAGATCAGGCAGACAAACCGTTTCGAAGAATCGCAACAGAAAACGAGAGGGACGACAATGGCAATTCCCAAGATTTCGAGCTACTCGATTCCCGGGCGTGACGAGATTCCTGCCAACGTCGTCGACTGGGAGCTCGACCCGAACCGGGCCGCACTGCTCATCCACGACATGCAGAACTACTTCATCGACGCGTACGTCGATGCGCCCGGGCTGATCACACCCGTCGTGAACAACATCGTCGCGCTGCGTGAACAGGCATCCGAGCTGGGCATCCCGGTCGTCTACACGATGCAGCCGGGAGACCAACACCCCTCGCGCCGAGGCATTCTCGCGGACTTCTGGGGCCCAGGCCTCGGCACGGGTCGCGATACCGACGTCATCGACGCCCTCGCACCGCGTCGCGGCGACATCGAGGTCACCAAGTGGCGCTATTCGGCGTTCCAGCGCACCGACCTTCGTGAGCTGCTCGGTCACCACGGCCGCGACCAGCTGATCGTCACCGGCGTCTACGCGCACATGGGATGCATGCTCAGTGCCGCCGAGGCATTCATGTCCGACGTGTGCCCGTTCCTCGTGCTCGACGCCACCGCGGACTTCTCGCGCGACGAGCATCTGATGGCCGCAACATACGCGGCGAAGCGGTGCGGAGCTGTTGTCACGACGTCCGATGTCGCGGGTGCATTGAACCGAGCGCCGGTGGCAGTGGGAGCCGGACTGTGAGTTCTTCGGCGGACACGCTCGCGCCGCTCGTTCTGGACGGCGTCGTCGCGTACCCCGAGGAGTTCGCTGCTCGCTACCGGGACAAGGGGTACTGGATCGGCCAGACACACTCGGATCTGTTGGCGGACACGGTGTCCGCGCATCCGGCGCGCATCGCCGTCGTCGACGCGAACCGGTCGCTGACCTACTGGGAACTCGCCGACCGCGTCCAGAAGGTCGCGGGTGAGCTGTCGGCGCGCGGGATACAGCGCGGCGACCGCGTCGTCGTGCACATGCCGAACACGACCGAGTTCGTCGAGGTCGTATTCGCGTTGTTCGAACTCGGCGCCCTTCCCGTATTCGCGCTCGCGGCGCATCGCCGCGCCGAGATCGAACAGTTCTGCGTAGCCACGGGAGCCCACGGATACGTCACCGTGGACCGGTTCGGCCTGACGTCGTTCGAGGACATCGCGGCCGAGATCGACACTGCCGTAGCCGGTCTCGTCACCGTCGTGGTACCGGTCGGTGACCCGTCGTGGGCCCAGGCCGAGCCTGCAGCACGCAGGACCCGTGCCCTGCCGTCGGACATCGCTTTTCTGCAGCTGTCCGGCGGAACGACGGGTACACCCAAACTGATCCCGCGCACGCACGACGACTACCTGTACTCCGTGCGTGAGAGCGCGCGTATCTGCGCCATCGACGAGACATCGGTCATGCTTGCGGCACTGCCCATTTCGCACAACTTCACCATGAGCTCGCCCGGGCTGCTCGGACTCGTCGCCGTCGGAGGCTGCGTCGTCATGGCGCCCGATCCCTCCCCGGACACCTGTCTGCGGCTCGTCGAACAGCACGAGGTGACGCACGCGGCCCTGGTTCCGCCGGTGTTGATGGCGTGGCTCAACTCGTCTGCGCGCACCGAGCGCGACATATCCTCGCTGGTATCGGTCTGGGTGGGCGGAGCCAAGCTCACCTCCGAGGTGGCTCGACGCGTCGGCCCCGAGCTCGGCTGCGCGTTGACTCAGGTCTTCGGCATGGCCGAAGGGCTCGTGAACTACACCCGCGTCGGTGACGACGACGCCACGGTGTTCGGCACGCAGGGCAGACCCATCTCACCGGACGACGAAGTTCGAGTGGTCGACGATGCGGGCGAACCGGTCGAGGTCGGGATGCCGGGACACCTCCAGACCCGTGGACCGTACACGATTCGCGGGTATTTCGCTGCACCCCAGCACAATCGGACGGCATTCACCGAGGACGGCTTCTACGCGACGGGCGACATCGTCGTTCAGGATGCCAGGGGTTACCTCCAGGTGGTCGGCCGCAGCAAGGATCAGATCAATCGCGGCGGGGAGAAGATCGCACCGGCCGTCGTCGAGAACCATCTGCTCGCCCACGAGGCGATTCACGACGTCTCGGTCGTCGGTATTCCAGATCCGGTTCTGGGAGAGAAGATCTGCGCGTTCGTCATCCGGCGTGACTCGGATTCGGACGTCCCGACGGCGGGTCAGCTGAGGGCGTTCCTGCGCACCGAGCGCAAGGTCGCCGCGTACACCGTTCCTGACACGTTCGAGTTCGTCTCCGAATTCCCCACGACCTCGGTGGGCAAGATCGACAAAAAGGTTCAATCACGATGACACTCGTCGAAGAGCATCACGCCGACGACACCGAGACGGTAATGCTGCCGCTCACCGGTGCGCAACTGGGAATCTGGAATGCCCAACGGCTGGAGCCGGATTCACCGTACTACCTCGTCGGCGAGGTGCTCGAGATCGACGCGTCTGCCGACGGCAGTTCGATCGATGTCCCGGCATTGATCGATGCGATCACCGCGACCGTCGGAGAAGCCGAGACCATGCGGTTGCGGTTCGTGTCCACCGAGGACGGCCCTCGGCAGTGGATCGAACCTGCAGGTGAGGTGGCCGTTCCGATCGTCGATCTGTCCGGCGAGGCGGATCCGCACGCTGCGGCGCACGAGCGCGTCGCGCAGATTCGTCACGACGCGGCTCTTCTCGCCCGGGACATGGTGGACCGAGAGCTGTTCGTCTACACGGTGCTTCAGTTGTCCGACTCGGAGACCTGGTGTGTTCAGCTGTACCACCACCTGATCGTCGACGGGTACTCCGCGGCGATGATCTCTCGTAGACTCGCTGCTCGGTACACCTCTGCGATCACCGGAAAGAAGCTGCGGCCCAATACGTTCGGATCGTTCGAGGACGTCGTCGTCGAGGACGTTCGGTACCGAGAGTCCGACGATGCCGTCGGCGATCGCGAGTACTGGACGAATCGACTGAATCCTCTTCCCGAGCTTCGCGGACGATCGACCGGCGATGTGGGGTCCGCATCTCGGACGCATTCCGCACGCGCCGTCGTCGACGCCGATGGCATGGCAGTGATGAAATCCATCGCGGATGGCCTCGGCTGCACCTGGGCCGACGTGTTCATCGGCGCATATGTCGGTTTCGTGGCTCGCCTGCACCAGAGCACCGACGTCGTGCTCGCGCTGCCGGTGATGGTGCGCACCACGCGCGCGGCGCTGACCACGCCGTCGATGGCGGTGAACGTTCTGCCGCTTCGGGTATCGGTGGCTCTCGCCGACGACATCGCGACTCTGGCGAGCTCGGTAGCGACCGCGCTGGGTGAGCTTCGAGCGCACCAACGCTATCGAGGCGAGGACGTCGTACGAGACCTGGCGGCTCCAGGGGCAGGCGCATTGCTGCACGGCGTCGGAATCAACCTGAAGGCCTTCGACTTCGATCTGGACTTCGCAGGTGCCGTCGGCACTCTGCGCAACGTGGCGGGTGGCCCACCCGAGGAACTCGGACTGACGGCCACGCCGATCGACGGCGGGCGAATGTTGCTCGGCTTCGAGGTCGACGCCCGAGCCGTCTCCGCCGAGGCGGCGACCGCTCGGGTGCAGGGCCTCGCCGAGCTCGTCCGCGCTCTGTGCAGTCCCGATCGACCCCGCCTCGGTGACGTGAATCTGCGTGGATCGTCGATCCCCGCTGGATGGAATCCACCTGCGTTGGTGCAGGACGTGCCGTCCGTGCCCGACGTGTTCGCGGACATGGTGGACGCCCATGCAGGCGACGTCGTGCTCGTGGACGACGAGAAGCAGTGGACTGCAGCAGAACTCGGTGACCGAGTCGGTACGATCGCGGGCGCGCTCCGCCGCCGCGGCATCGGCGCGGAAGACGTCGTCGCCCTCGCGCTGCCGCGGAACGCGGACATCGTCGCCAGCATCTTCGCAGTGTGGCAAGTCGGTGCAGCGTACGTCGTGCTCGACCCGTCGTATCCGCTGGAGCGGCTCGACGGTCTTGTTCGACAGGCGAAGCCCGCGGTGCTTCTGTGCGACGACGAATCCCCGGTGACGGCCGACTGCGACGTGGTCGCACTGCGCGGCCTCGCGACCGAGGCGCGTCGGTCCGAACTCGGTGTCTCGGTGACCGATCCCGACGACATGGCCTACGTGCTGTTCACCTCCGGGTCGACGGGCACACCGAAAGGCGTCGTCGTCCGCGCGGGCGGCCTCGCGCACCTCGTTGCGCGTCAGCGTGCCAGTGTCTACGCCGATGCCGCGGCTCGTGCCGGTGGCCGTCGACTACATGTCGCCCACACGACGTCGTTCGCCTTCGATGCCTCACTCGATCCGCTGCTGTGGATACTCGACGGACACCGAGTGCATCTGTACGACAGCGAAGTTCAACGAGACGCCGACCTCCAGATCGCGAAGTTCCGAGAGCACGGCATCGACGTCGTCGACACCACACCGTCGATGGCATCGTTCCTGGTCGACGCCGGGTTGGTCGACACGGCCGTCAGCACCGTCGTCGTCGGCGGCGAAGCGCTGCCGTCGAAACTCGCCGAGGTGCTCGCAGCGAGTCCGGCTCGGGCCTACAACATGTACGGGCCGACCGAAGCGACCGTGGATGCGATTTCGGACGACGTCGACAGTGCGTCGGTCCGTATCGGACGCCCGCTCGACGGCACCGCGGCCTATCTTCTCGACGGTGCGCTACAGCCCGCGCTCGACGGCGAGATCGGTGAGCTGTATCTCGCGGGACCACAACTGGCCCGAGGGTATCTCGACAGGCCGGGCGTCACCTCCGAACGCTTCGTCGCGAACCCTCATCACGAGGGTCTGCGCATGTACCGCACCGGTGACCTGGCCCGGTGGGACAGGGAGAGCGGGTTCGAATACCTTGGCCGCGCGGACGATCAGGTGAAGATCCGCGGGCACCGCATCGAGCTGCGTGAGGTGGAAAGCGCTCTGGCCCTGACCGATTCGGTGCGAACGGCAGTGGCCGTCGTCGTCGGGTCGGGCGTCGAGGTGAAATTGATCGGATACGTCACCGCCGACGGTGATCCGACCGGCGACGACATCCGACGCGACCTGCTCACTCGTGTTCCGGACCATCTCGTCCCGTCAGCGGTCGTCGTACTCGACGAACTGCCGGTCACCGTCAACGGCAAGGTGGACAAGGCTCGATTGCCCGCACCGACGACGGCAACGGAGTCGCAGGCCGATCGCCGCCCGAGCACACCAGCCGAATACGCACTGTGTGCCGTCATCGGCGACGTACTCGGCCAGGACGACGTCTCACTCGATGCCGATCTGTTCACCCTCGGCGGCGACAGCATCGGTGCCATCGCCATCAGCTCACGACTTCGTGGTCACGGGATCGTGCTCACACCCAAGGAGATTCTGTCGGGGAAGGACCTCGCGACGCTGGCCGCGGCAGGTCGTGCCCTCGAACGGCCCACCGACAGCGACGAGGACGTCGCCATCGGCGTCGCACCGACCACCCCGATCATGCGCAACGCACTGTCCGTCGACACGCTCGACGTGATGGCGTCGTATGCGCAGTGGACGGCAGTCGAAGTGCAGGATCGCCTCGACCTCGACACGCTTGCAGACGCGGTCGCCGCAGTGCTGCAGCGGCACAGCGCACTGCGGATGATCGTCACGGACGCCGAATCGGTGGAGATACTCGAAGACCACAACGCGCCGGTCGTCAGCGAGTTCGGATCGGCGACGACTTCCGAGACCAGTGATGTCGAGTACGCACGAGATCTCGCGGGGACACTCGATCCGTCGTCGGGAAAGATGCTGGCCGTCGGTATCGTTCGGGTGGCGGACGGGCCGGACCGTGTGCTCACGGTCGCCCATCACTTCGCGGTCGACGCCGTGTCCTGGGGCGTGCTGGTCTCGGACCTCCTCGCCTTCGCATCGGGCCGGGATGTGCCGCAGGTCGACGAAGAGTCGTGGCGACACCGCGCCACTGAGCTGTCCGCCCGCGCGGCCGCACACGGATACATCGACGAAATCGACCACTGGACAGCCGTTCTGGAGTCGGACTCCGCAGCGTTGACGCACGCCGGGCCCCGTCCTGGCATCGACACCCATGCGACGTCGACGATCACACACACGACGGCATCGACGGCTGTCACCATGGCAATACTCGACGACCTGTGCGCGCGCTATGCCGCACGGCCCGACGAGGTACTGCTCCTCGCGCTGACGCTTGCGGTTCGCGGCCATCGCGGTGCGGGCCGAGGTGATTTCCCGGTGCTCATGGAGGGCCACGGTCGCGACTCGGACACCGATCACGACAGGGGGCGAGGATCGACCGTCGGCTGGTTCACGACCGAGTATCCGGTGCGTGCACCGGCGTCGCTCGTGGCCGACGATGTCAGCTTTGCCGAAGCACGCTCGGGCGGAGCGGTTCTCGCCGACATGCTGCATGCGATCAAGGCCGAACGACGACGCGGCCGCGACAACGGAATCGGCTACGGAGTCCTGCGTTTCCTCGACGACGCCGGCCGCGATCTGGTTTCTCTGCCTGCGCCGCAGATAGTGCTGAACTACCTCGGTACGTCGACGGGCTTGGCCGGGCCAGGGTGGCGCTCGGCGCGTGAGGCATTCGGGGTCGTCGAGCCTGCCGCGCGCACGTTGTCGGAGGTGTTGGCCGTCAACGTGTCCGTGCACGAACGCACGCTGACGATCGAATGGACCGCTGCGAGCGCACTGTTGGACGAGAACAGTGTGGATGCACTTCGACGGGGGTTCTCCGACGCGTTGGAGAGTCTGGCTGCGCACGCCGCGCTCTTCCCCGGTGGGTTGAGTGCCGTCGACTGCGAGGCGGTGTCGATCACCCAGTCTCAGATCGCGGAACTCGAAGCCATCACCGGGCCGCTGGCCACCGTGCTACCGCTGTCTCCACTGCAGGCAGGCTTGCTGGCACACGCCGCCCGGTTCACCGAACGCGACGTCTACACCTTGACCGCGGTCGTCGACCTCGACGGCGATCTCGATCCGGTGCGGCTGCAGACAGCGTTCCACGCCGTCGTGACACGCCATCCGAACCTGGCATCCGGCTTCCACTTCGAGGGAGTCGACGATCCGGTCCAGACGATCCCGCGCGTCATCACCGTTCCGTGGGACGTCACCGACCTTCGTGGTCTGTCGCGTCAGGCGGCCTGCTCGGCTACGTCCCTGCTGCAGACGCGAGCAGCTGCGCGTGTGTTCGATGTTCGACGCGGCCCGCTTCTCGCCGCTCGGGTGGTGCTGTTGCCGGAGAACCGAACACAGTTGATCCTCAACGCCCATCACCTGGTGACCGACGGATGGTCGACACCGATCGTGCTCCGAGAGCTGGTCCATCACTACAACCACGGGGGCTCCGGTCTGCCTCCTGCCGCGGACTACGCCGACTTCCTCGTCTGGTTGACGCGCCTGAACCGCACCGATCTGCTCGGCGCGTGGCGTGCGCGTCTCGCGGGCCTGACACAGCCGACCATCGTTGCTCGCGGGGAAGACGGAGGCAGCGCAGCGCTGTCGATCGACGTCGATGTGCCGTCGACGATGGGGGATCGGCTCGCGGCACTCGCGCGAGAGAACGGCCTCACGGTCAACTCGGTGGTGCAGGGCGCGTGGAGCGCTGTGTTGGCTGCGCTCGTCGGACGCGACGACGTGGTGTTCGGAACGACGGTGTCCGGCAGGCCGTCCGATCTCGATCGGGCCACGGAGATGGTCGGGCTCTTCAGCAACACCGTGCCCGTCCGGCTTCGAATGGACAGCCGCCCGTTGGTCGAGGTGTTACAGCAAAGCCAGAGGGAACAGTACGAACTCGGTGACGCGCAGCAGCTGTCGTTGTCGGAGATCGAGTCGTGCGCCGACGCGCGCGGGCCCCTGTTCGACACTCTCGTCGTGTTCGAGAACTACCCGAATGTGTTCGGTCCACAGGATGATTCGGACCCGGAGACACGCATCACCGGAATCGGCAACGTCAGCGTCACTCAGTACCCGCTGTCGCTGCTCGCGCCTCCCGGCGACGCCTTCACCCTCGTCGTCGATCACGATCCGGCCGTGGTCAGCGGATCGATCGCAGGTGCTGTGGCACAGGCACTTCCGGCCGTGTTGGCCGAGATGATCGACAGTCTTCGGCGCCCGGCGTCGGACTTCGTTCCGTCCTCGATCGACCCGCTGCCGCCACGTTCGGACCGTACCGCCGATCACGCCACACCTGATCTCCGTCCCGTTGATGCTCGCACCGCCGAGACCATCGCCGCGCGCTTGTCCGACGTACTCGAGACCCAGGTGGGCGTCGACGACGACTTCTTCGACCGCGGCGGCCATTCACTCGCTGCGATGCGCGCGGTCTCGGTACTGAGACGATGCGGTGTCGCGGTCACCGTCGCCGAGATATTCGCCGCGCGGACGCCGACAGTGCTTGCGACACTGTCGCGGCCGATCGGAGACCAGGTCGAACCTGCCGTGTCGGCGCCCGCCGAACCGGTGATGTCCTCTGCTCAGCGGCGTCTGTGGATTCTCGAACGGTTGGGCCAGGGTTCACGAGCACACGACGTTCCGGTCGTACTCGAGTTCTCCGGGCCGATCGACGTCGACGCGATGGCAGGGGCATGGCGAGATGTGCTGTCACTGTTCGAGATTCTGCGCACGTGTTATCCAGGGGATTCGGCCGGCGATCCGTATCCTGTCGTTCTTGCCGAGTCCGACATTCCGGCTATGACGACGGTGGATGTGGTGAACGGTGTCGATGCTTCGGTGCACGCGCTTCTCACGGACCCGGCCGCGACATTCGACATCGAACGAAGAATTCCTGCGCGTGCCACGATCGTTCGAGGAGACGGCCGAACCGTTCTGGTGATCGTCGTGCACCACATCGCGATCGACGGCACCTCGGTGGGCGTGATCATGGACTCGCTGGCGACTGCGTATCGAGAACGGAGCGCAGGCCGAACCCCCTCGCTCACCACCGGAGCGCCGACGTTCTGGGAGTTCGCGGACAAGGCCGCCGGCCAGTCCGAGAAGTCGGAGCGGTATTGGTCGACGCAGCTTGCCGGGCTCCCGGCCGAACTCGAATTGCCGACGGACCGACCGCGGCCGCGTACTGGCTCGCACCGCTCGATCGGTGTCTCGAAGCCGTTGCAACAGAGCGTGATCGGGGCCGTTCGACAGGCGGCCGTACAGCACGGTGTCAGTCCGCTGATGATCCTCGAGACTGCCGTTGCACTGGCATGGCATCGGTTCGGTGCAGGGGTCGACATTCCGCTGGGCACCACGGTGTCGGACCGTGAACTGATCGACGACGGACGCTTCCGCGACACCGTGGGCTACCTCGTCAACACCGTCGTCCACCGGATCGATCTGTCGGGTAATCCGACTCCCGCACAGGTCTTGGAACGCGTACGCACGACGAGCCTCGATGCCCTCGCTCATCAGCAGACTCCGTTCGATCGCGTCGTCGAAGCGGTCGCACCGGAACGTGCTCTGGGACGGCATCCGCTGTTCCAGACGATCGTCGGCCACGACGTCCGCGGCGGCTCGTTCGACTTCGGGGGCGTGACGGCTTCCGAACTGGAGCTCGCCGACCCGCCCGCCCGCATGGACGTCGCGATCTGGTTGCGCGAACATGGGAACGGGATCGACCTGGCCGTCGGTGGTGCCGCAGACCTGTTCGACGCCGACACGGTCGACAGGCTGGCCATCGAGATCGTTCGTTCACTCGAGTGCGTTCTAGGGCGTCCCGACGAACGGCTGTCGCAGGTCGGGGGTTCCGAAGCCCTGGAGACAGCAGTCCGGCAGACTGCCCCAGCGTCGTTGATTCAGCGCTTCCTCGACCGTGTCGCCGACGGGCCCGACGCCGCTGCTGTGACGGCGGGGGACCGCCTGCTCACGTACGGCGAACTGGCTGCCCGAGTGGATGCGACGGCGCGTGAGTTGGTGAGCCGCGGGGTACGTCCGGGTTCCGTCGTCGCCGTCGCAGTCGGTCGTGACCAGGATCTGCCGACGGCATTGCTGGCCGTATTACGCTGTGGTGCAGCATATCTGCCCCTCGATGTCGACTATCCGCAGCAGCGGCTGCAGTACATGGTCGACGACGCGAAGCCGAAGTGCGTTCTCGTGCAGTCCTCGACCGCTGGGGCGGTCGAGTGGATCGATCTACCCACGGTCGAGGTCGATCGGATCGATGTGCGTAGTGCACCTGCTGTCGACTTGCCGAGCATCCCTGCGGCCGACGACTCGCTCGCTTATGTCATCCACACGTCCGGCACGACCGGAAATCCCAAGGGCGTCATGATCACGTCGGCGAACCTCGCCGCGTTCGCCGACGCTGCGGTGGTGCTCGAATGGCTGAGGCCGTCGGACACGATCGTCGCAGTCACGACTGTGTCGTTCGACATCGCAGTGCTGGAACTGTTGTGCCCGTTGATCGTCGGGGCATCGGTCGTCGTCGTGCCGCGCGCGACCGTCGTCGATCCGCCGAAACTCGCTCGTGTGATCACGGAGTCCGGTGCGACCGTCGTGCAGGCGACACCGTCGCTGTGGCGGTTGCTGCTCGCCGCAGACCGTGACTATTCGGTGCGTGTACTCGTCGGTGGAGAGGCTGTACCGGCCGAACTCGCGGACCGGCTGTCGGACGTGGGCAGTGAGGTCTGGAACGTGTACGGGCCGACGGAAGCCACGGTGTGGGCGACGGCCGCCAGCTTGGACAAGGGGCGACCTGTCACCATCGGAAGCCCATGGATCGACGTCGATGCTCATGTCCTGGACGAGCTGCTGCGGGAAGTTCCCGACGGTGCGTCCGGTGAGTTGTACCTCGGTGGCGCTCAGGTGGCACGCGGTTATCTGAATCGCTCGTCGCACAGTGCAACACGATTCGTCGCGCACCCGACGCGTACAGGCGCGCGGCTCTACCGCACCGGGGACCTCGTCCGTAAGCGCGACAGTGTCATCGAGTACCTACGCCGCACCGACGACCAAGTCAAGGTGCGCGGCTTCCGCGTGGAACTGGGCGAGGTCGAGACTGCACTGCGCGGGCTCGACGGAGTCGCCGACGCCGCGGCCAAGGTCGCCGAGATCGACGACGGCACCGTCCGGTTGTTCGGATACGTCGTCGCTATCAAGGGAACGGAACCGAACGGAACGGCATTGCGTGCGGAGCTTGCTCCGAAGGTTCCGAATCACTTCCTGCCGCAGTCGATCACCGTCCTGGGAGCACTACCGCGCACGCTCAACGGCAAGCTGGATCGGGCAGCACTGCCGATACCGGATCTCGTGGAACCGGCTGTGGCTGTCGATGTTCGACCACCATCGATGTCGATTCTCGACGACGTACTCGCAGCAGCAGCGGAGGTGCTGGGATCCGTCGTCGATCCGGATGTCGGTTTCTTCGCCGCGGGCGGCGACAGTATTGCGGCGGTTCGGTTCGTCGCGGCAGCCGCGCGGCGCGGCATCGCCGTGGAGATCGCTGCCGTGTTCGAATCGAGCTCACTCGCAGGACTCGCGGACACCGCATCTCGCAGCAGTGGGCAGGCCGCGGACGGCACCGCCGAGCTGATCCGAGTCGAGGATGCCGAGCGCGCGGTTCTCGATGCGGATCACCCAGGGTGGCAGCAGGTTCTGCCGCTGACGCCGTTGCAGCGAGGGATGTACTTCCAATCCGTGACGAGCGGCCGGACCGGCGACAATTACCATGTGCAACACCGCTTCACGTTCGCGGGGACGGTCGATCGCAGGGCTGTGGACATCGCCATGGCAGCCGTGTTGCAGCGGTACCCGAACTTGACGGGCGTCTTCACGCATTCGGTGTTCGCCGAACCGGTGTCGATTCTTCGTCCGGTCGTCGTTGTCGCAGAAGTGCGGACCGTGCAGTCGGAGGCCGAGTTCGACGACGTTGCGGCCGAGGAGTTCTCACGACCGTTCGCGCTCGATCGTGGGCCGTTGCTGCGGACGGTCGTCGTGACCGGTCCGCAGTGCGAGCAAGTGATGGTGACCGGGCATCATCTGCTGACCGACGCGTGGTCGCAAGGCGTGTTGTTCAGCGAGTTCTTCGTGCTGTACGGCACCGCGAAGATGCTGGTCGGTCTCGATTCTTCTCGGCCGGACGGCGATGTCGTCGATGCTGCACTTCGTGTGCTCGAGCCTGCTGCGAACTTCACCGATCACCTACGTTTGTTGTCGTCGTCGGACCACGACGTGTCGGCGAAGGCGTGGGCTTTGCAGCTCGCCGAACTGGACGAGCCCACGATCGTCGCGCCCGACGCCTCGCGGGGAACGATGTCCGTTCCGAACAGGCACACCATAGGAATCGGCGACGCGGTGCGCGACGCCATGGCTGCTCTCGCCGCGGACATGGGCGTGACCGTATCCGCAATCGTCTCTGCAGCTTGGGGATTGACGTTGCGCAGGGTCACCGGGCGGGACGACGTCGTTTTCGGCACCACCGTGTCCGGGCGTGACCCGCGTGTTCCTCGGGTCGACCGCATGGTGGGCCTGACGCTGAACACGGTGCCGGTGCGGGTACGTACGGATCCGGGAATGTCGTTGCACGACCTGGTGCGGGATGTCTTCGGCAGGCAGACGGCCGTGATCGACCACCATCACGTGGGACTCGGCGAGATCTCGCGAGCCGCAGGATTCGAGACGTTGTTCGACACGCTGGTGGTGTTCCGCAACGTCGGCGGCGACGCGGATCGAGCGGGTGTGTTCGAGCGCGCAGGCATCTCCGAGGCCGAGGCGTTCGACGCGACGCACTACGCGGTGACCGTCGACGTCGACCCGCGAAGCCGGGGTGGCGGATTGGAACTCACGATCGAGAATCGGCCCGAACTCGTCGACGACACCACTGCGCGGGCCATGGCGTCGGTCGTCGTCGACATGCTCGGTGCGCTCGTGGATCAGGCGGACACGACGGTCGCACATACCGGTCGACGCCGAGCCGATCTCGAAGCGACACCACTCGTTGCCCCTCGGGTACGCATTCCTGGCCCGGGTGAGTACGAAGGCAATATCGACTCGTTGCTCAGCGAGCGTGCTGCGGCATCGCCGGATCATCCGGCCTTGACGTGCGGTGACGAGACGCTGACGGCACGGCAGTTCGACGATCGGGTGACTGCGCTCGCGTCGTTGCTCGCCGCATCGGGTGTCGGAGCAGGCGACGTCGTCGCTCTGTTGCTGCCCCGCGTCGCCGACCACGTCGTGGCGATCTTCGCCGTGATGCGCAGTGGCGCAGCATATCTTCCGCTCGATCTTGCACATCCGACGTCACGGCACATCGAGTTGGTGCAGGACAGCGGTTCACGCGCGATCATCACCGTCGACGCCGAGTCGGAATCGGTCCGGGCCGTCACCGCGGCCCTGCCATCCGACGTCGACGTACTCGATCTGTCGACACCGACGGTGCGCGATGTTCTGTCGGGTTCGGTCGTGGCGCCGACGGTGTCACCGGACAGGATCGCAGGGCCCGTTCATCCCGATCAGCTCGCATACGTGATCTACACGTCGGGATCGACCGGCAAACCCAAGGGCGTGCAGGTGGGGCATCGTGGGCTGACGACGATGTATCACAATCACCGTGACGAGATATTCCGTCCCACAGAGGATTCCGTCGGCGGGCGAACTCTCCGCATCGCACATACCGTGTCGTTCTCGTTCGACATGTCGTGGGAAGAACTGTTCTGGATGCTCGCCGGGCACCACGTTCATGTGGTCGACGAAGCGGCTCGTGCGGATCCGATCGGACTCGTCGGGCACTACCGTGACGTCGGGATCGACGTCGTCAACGTGACCCCGTCGTACGCAAGGGAATTGGTGGCCGCGGGACTGCTCGACGGCGATCGCGCACCGGTACTGGTGATGCTCGGCGGCGAGGCCGTCCCGCAGGAACTGTGGACGCACTTGCGTGAACAGGACGGTGTCGACGGATACGACCTGTACGGACCGACCGAATTCACCATCAACGCACTGGGATCCGCAGTGCGCGACAGTGCGACGCCATGCCTCGGCAGACCTGTGCGCAATGCCTTCGCGAGAGTGCTCGACTCGGGGCTGCGTCCGGTCGCGGTCGGTGCGGCAGGGGAGCTGTACATGTCGGGTGACGGCGTGGCACAGGGATATCTTGGGCGGCCGGGACGAACCTCGACGGTGTTCCTTGCCGATCCGTTCGCGGCAGGTGAGCGCATGTACCGGACAGGCGACCTCGTGCGATACCTGCCGGGCGGACGTCTCGAATACCTCGGGCGGGCCGATCGGCAGGTGAAGATCCGAGGAATCCGCATCGAGCTCGGGGAGGTGGAATCCGCACTCGAAGCCCTGCCCGGTGTGGAGCGTGCCGCGGCGACGGTGCGGTCGACGGGAACAGCGTCACAGTTGGTGGGATACGTCGTCGCACAGGACGGTTCGACGGATTTCCGTTCGCTGCTGCGGGATTCGGTACCCGCGCACCTTGTTCCGTCGCGCGTCGTGGTCGTCGATCACATTCCGTTGACGATCAACGGCAAGCTCGATCGCGCAGCGCTACCCGAGCCGCCGCGTCGGGATGTCTCGGAGACGCTGCAGACCGCCACGCAGCGAGGCGTCGCACAGATTTTCCGAGACGTGCTCGGGCTGGACGACATCGGAGCCGACGACGGTTTCGCCGACTGCGGTGGTGACTCGCTCGCCGCGATGCGTCTGGTCTCGCGGGTGCAGCGCGACTACGGAGTTCGTATCGAGATCTCGCAACTGATCGCGCGCCAGACGGTGTGCGCCGTTGCGGAACTGGTGGACGGCCGATGAATCCGGTGGAAGTACCCCAGAAGCTAGCACCCCACATCGCCGCGAACTTCGCTTACACTGCGTCGTTGCCGAGTACTACGACTGCGCCCACCCACCGGGGAGCGTTGACGCTGTTCGAAGCCCGATGCTTGCGCGCGAGAAGAATTCCGATGGGCACGAAAGCCGATCGGGGAACACAACGATGATGATCTCGAAAGGATCTTGCAGTGTCTGACACACAGTTCCGACGACGTGGGTTGCGCGTCGTAGCGGCATTGGCCGCGGTGACCATCGGCCTGACGGCATGCAGCAGCAGCGACGCCGCATCCGACGGCGACGCCGCGACCACCGAGAGCAGCAGCGACACGCGAGTCGTGTCGACCGACAAGGGCGACGTCACGGTTCCGGCCGACCCGCAGCGCATCGCGGTGTTGTCGGCAGGCCTGGCAGGCTACTTGTTCACGCTCGACGCACCGATCGCGATCACCGACACGCGACTGCTCGGCGTCACCAATCTCGACGGTGGATTCCCGCCGCAGTGGGCCGAGAAAGCGGAAGCGCAGGGCACCAAGGAACTACCTGCGGGCGAGGCGCTGAACATCGAAGCCATCGCTCAGGCGCAGCCGGACCTCATCATCGGTGGCGGACAGGGTATTTCCGCCGTTCAAGCGGACGAGGCGTACGACCAGTTGACGGCCATCGCGCCGACGGTCCTCATCCCGTCCTCGGTCAACACGTGGCAGGGACAGCTCGAAGCCGTGGCCGACGCCGCCGGTGAATCCGACAAGGTCGACGGTCTGCTCGAGGCCTACGACGACAAGGTCGCCGAGGTCAAGGACGCCATCACCGTTCCTGGCTCTCCCGTGACGTACTTCCTGTCGCTGAGCACCAACGAGCCTGCCTTCATCCCGCAGACCGCGACGCTGCCCGATCTGCTGAAGAACGTCGGTCTCGAACCCGACGACGTGCTGACGAAGGCGGACAACCCCGAGCTCTACGGATCCGGTGATTCGTTCATCATCAGCAACGAACTGCTCGGCACCGTTGCGACTGCACCCGTCGTCATCGTCGTTCCCGTCGCCGGCCGCAGTCTCGACGAACTGAAGCAGGACCCGGCCTACGCGAACCTGCCCGCATTCGCGTCGGGCAACGTGTTCGAGCTGCCTGCGACGAGCTACCGGCCCGACTACGACGGAGTGATCTCGACGCTGGACCAGGTCGAGACACTGTTCGCCAAGTAACTCTCCCGAGCCTCGACAAGACAAGGACGACAACTGTGCTCACCCGCGAGACCGTCATCGGCGACATCGCCACCGCGTTGGATCAGTCACCCGAATCGATCAGCGACGAGCTGAATCTGCTCGACGAGGGGTTGGACTCGATCCGCATCATGGGGCTTGTGGAACGATGGCGGTCGGCGGGTGCTCCCGATGTCGACTTCCCGACGCTCGCTGCCGATCCGACCGTGTCCCACTGGGTCGCGGTCGCACTCGGCGAGTACTGAGAACACACGAGAGAAGAGGAAGCTCGATGGCGGCGACCGTACGCGAGGTCGAAGTTTTTCCGATCTGCATGCGTGAATTCGACGTTCTGACGGTCGAGGACGTGACGCCTGGCATGCGTCGCGTCACGCTCGGCGGACCGTCGATGGACCGGCACGTGCGCGACGGCGTCGAGCTTCCTGCGGTGTGCAGCAACGGATTCGACGACGACATCAAATTGTTGCCCGTCGATCCGGGAACGGGAGCGTTGCCGTTCGAGGTTCCTCGCAACCTGGACAACGGGACAGTCGACTGGCCGTCGGGTTCGTTCCAGTACAGCCGGACGTACACGGTGCGCCGGTTCGACGCGGCGGCACGGGAACTGGTGGTCGACTTCGCCGCGCACAAGGGAGGCCTCGCGTCGGAATGGGCGTACAGCGTCCAGCCGGGTGAGAAGATTCTCGTTGCGGGACCGAAACATTCGTCGAGTCTGCCGAAGGGCGTCGACTGGATCTTGATCGCAGGCGACGAGACGGCGCTGCCCGCTATCGCACATTGCCTCGAGAAACTACCCGCGGACCTGCCGGCGACCGTCGTGATCGAGGTCGCCGAACCGTCGCACCGCCAGGAATTGTCGTCGAACGCCGAGGTGGACGTTAGCTGGTTGTACCGAT
This sequence comes from Rhodococcoides kyotonense, assembly GCF_900188125.1. Lineage (GTDB taxonomy): Bacteria > Actinomycetota > Actinomycetes > Mycobacteriales > Mycobacteriaceae > Rhodococcoides > Rhodococcoides kyotonense. Next base: position 169,665 of record NZ_FZOW01000002.1, read on the forward strand.
CCGGTGTCGACGGGCAGTCGCGACTGGTCGAGACGGTCCAGAACGCGCCCTGGCGTCCAGGCCAGCCGTATCTGTGGGTGGCGGGGGAGGCGTCGACGATCAAACCTCTGCGGCGCTGGGCCAAGCACGACCGCGAGCTGGCCAAGCAGTTCGTCGAGATCACCGGGTACTGGCGGTATCGAGAGCAGGTCGATGTCGCCGAATCGGTTGTTGCCGCAGAGGATCCTGCGGACGTGGTGCACGAGATGTCGGAACTGCTTCCGCCGGTTGCCATTCGGACTGCGGTCACGGTGGGGTTGTTCGCTGCCGTCGACGCCGGTGCGGACACCGCCGCGGCGATCGCCGCGGAATGCGCCACCGATCCACGCGCGACGGGCAAGCTTCTTCGGCACCTCACGTTGATGGAACTGCTCAGTGTCGACGGCGATCGCTATGCGCTCACGGACACGGGTTCCATTCTGGCGGATCAGGATACGTTCCTCAGTCAGGCGTTGCATTTCGACAAGATCCATACTCGGCTCGACATGGCATTCCTCGGATTGCTCGAGTCGGTACGGACGGGAACGGCCTCTGTCGGACATGGTTTCGCCGATAAGTCGCGAGAACCGGGGTTCGTCGACGACTTCCACGAGGAATCGGCGTTCGGGGCGGTGTATCGCGCCCCGGCGCTACCGGACGCCGTGGACTTCGACGGCGTCACGACCGTGGCCATCTACGGTGAGGGCGGCGGTGTCTACGCGGACACTCTCGTTCGACTGAGGCCCGAACTTCGTGTCGCCGTCGTCGGGCTGCCGGCGATCAACACACGAAACCTCACCGACGTCACCGACGGGCGGCGTGACCGGATCGTGCGCATCGACGCCAGTGAGTTCAGCGTGTTGCCGGAACCTGTCGACGTGGCGATCGTCGTCGATCTTCTCGACGTCCATCCCGACGCCGACGCGCAGTTGCTCCTGCGCGCGATCGGTGCGTCGTCTGCGCGAACGGTGCTGATCACCGATCTGCTGGATCCGGCGACCACCGACGACCACGACACCGAGAGCGACCTGTTGCACTTGTGTCTGTACGGAACGGGGCGGCGCACCGAGGACGAGGTGCGGACCCTGATCTCCGAGACCGGCTGCGGTGCACCGAGATTCGGCTCCTTGGGCTGGGGCTCGACGGTAGTGGAGTTCTCCACACGCGGTTAGTGGTGTAGCTGCGGGGTCGATCCGAGGGCGTCGATCAGCTCGAATTCCTTGCGCGTGAGGAGGGTCGACACAACCTCGTCGTGTGACGCGCTCGCCGGAAGCCAGAGAGCGTCGGCGACATTCGCCAGTACGTCCACTGCATCGAGTGCGTCGTCTCCACGGCGGCCGACGAGGCCGAGAATGTTACTCGGAGAGGCAGATCGGGTGTTCTCGGCCCGCACCACGTCGAACGACGCGTCGTCGCCGAACTCGAGAAAGATGTCCTCGCCGTCGATGAGGCCCATGTCGTCGACGAATCGTTTGATCGTGCCCGAACGCGCTTGCACCGACACCCAGATCACCGATTGGGGACCGAGGCGCGAGTCGAACGACCGCGGTGTTCCGGGTCCGACGTGCAGCAACGCGGCGAGCGCCGACGGCAGGTTGAACGCCGAGCCCTTCCGGTGAATCGGCTTGACCGTCGTACGCCACCGCACGACACCGCCGTCGCGATACAGGTGTTTGGTCTTCGATGGTGATTTGCGGGGCGTGTACGTGTGGCGGCGGCGGCGGACGATGTCGTTCTCGATCGCGAATTCGCCTGTCGACGCGTAGGTTCGGATGCTGTGTTCCTTGACGTCGTACGAGCCCTTGATCTCGGCGACGAGTCGATCGAACTCGATGCTTCCTCGCTCGTCGACGATGCAGGCGATCTGACGGTGAATCGGAACGTACGGTGCGATGGCCCATCGCGTGAGCGACCACAGCGTCCGGTCGGTCTTCGTGAATCGGGCATCGGAGACCAGCGCGTTGCGGACGCTCGATTCGGAGCGTCGAGGCTGCATCCGTTCCATCAGTTGCGCCATCGTCGTCGGCGCGCCCGCCAGTGCGAGGATCGATACGAGCTGACCTGCGACCGAGACGTCGAGGGGTACGAGATGGCCCTCGAGGACGCGATAGCCTGCGGTGCCGGCGAATTCGGCGAGCTCGACCGCCGGCATGTCGAAGGACTCCGCCACGACGTAGAGGGATGTGACGGAGTCGATCGTGGCGTGACGCGTCGCTGTGTCGACGAGCAACGCCCTGGCGCTCTCGTATGTGCCCGACAATACCCAGCCTGATTCGACGCGGATCCGTTCGTCGATGCGAGAGATCAACGACCACAACGGAATCTGCAACGACGGCGGAATCTCGGACAGTTCGGGAGTCGAGCGTACGGCCCGTGACAGCGCGGCGACGGGACGGGACAGCTGCAGCATCCGGTCGCCGAGTTCACGGAGGCCGGCGCTGTTCCGCAACGCGTCGAATGCACGGGTGCGCGAACGGTTTTCGATCTTCGATGCATGGTCGGGTGACACACGAAGCCGCGACGCCAATTCCGCAGTGGAGATCGGGTCGTCGGCGAACGTGATCTCTCGCAATGCCATCGACTCGGTGGCCGAACAGGAATCGAGGAACGCCTCCACCTCGTCGGCCGGCTTCGAGGTGCGCACGATCGGCGACGGGTGAGTGGGCACTGAAGGAGATCCTCGATTTGCGTCGTGACAGGTTGTACCAGCGTGTAACGCCCTCGAGTATACGCTCCAAGCTTCAACCTCGAATGTCGTTTCGGACCGATCGGTTCGGCCGGTGGCCTTAAGGTTGCCTTGCCTATGTGCAACACTCGACACGTTCTGTGCACGCGACCGAGGGTGAGGATGAGGAATGAACGTGCGGCCCGCGCTGTCACATCTTCTCGACCGAGTTCCTGCCGACGTCGTCGCCGTCGACGGTGAGCTCGAGTACGGGGCGCTGGCGGATGCCGCGCACTACCTCGCCGAATGTCTGGGGCGCGCAGGTGTCGGCCGAGGATCGCGAGTCGGGGTTCTCGTAGCCGGGGGCGCCGAGTTCACGGTCGTCCTGTGCGCGCTCGACAGCCTCGGTGCGACCGTCGTGTTGCTTCGTCACACCGACATGCCGCACGTCGTCCTCGATCGGATGCGTCGTGGTGACGTCGCAGTCGTGCTCGGCCATGTCCGTACCGAGCATGTTCTCGACGACGTTCTGTTCGAGGCAGCGGTCGTGGAACTGCCGACTGTCGTCGCGGACGAGTACACCCTGGTCGCTGTCTCCGAGTCGGCGAGCGACGAGCGACAGCGGGAGATCGTATTCTTCTCCGGCTGTGGATCGGACGTCCGCATGTGCTGGGAATCCCTGGTGAAGGCGGGCGCCGAGTGGGCATCCTCCGCGCGCGTCCGGGCTGGTTCGACCGTGACTATCGATGCGGGCGCAACCGGGGTCAAGGCGGTCACCGCGCTGGTGGCAGGACTGTCCGTCGGCGCCACCGTTGCATTCCGCACGCCCGAGACGTCGGTGGCGCTACATCCGTCGGCGTATCGATCGCGAGAGGTCCTCGTGCGCCGGCCAGCGCGAGTGAGCGTAGGCTAACCAAGCACTCCTGGAACTACCGAAGACGAGGACGATGACGGACAAGGGTTTCTACTTCGCCGAAGTAGTCGCAGTCGAGCAGTTGACCACTCACATGGTCCGCGTGACGTTCGGTGGCGCCGACGTCGCCGAGTACGTGTCGATCGGCAAGCCGGACGAGTGCGTGACGCTGTTCTTCGCACGCCAGGGTGAGGATCGTCCGCCTGCTATGACCGAGGTCGACGGCGAATGGTGGTACCACGACGTCGACCCCGTTCCGGACGGCCGGAACTACACGGTTCGTCGATTCGATTCGGCTGCAGGAACTCTCGTGATCGACTTCGTCGCGCACGAAGGCGGCGTCGCGGCCACGTGGGCGCTGAACGCCACCGTCGGGCAGGTCTTGCTGTGGACTCGGCCGCGGTGCTGGTACGACATTCCGGACACCGCGCGGTGGCAACTGCTCGTCGCGGACATGACCGGGTTGCCAGGGCTCGGCCGGATCATCGAGGAATTGCCGTCCGGCGCACGGGCACACGCCATCGTCGAGGTGCTCGAACGCGGAGACATCCAGGAGTTCGAGACAGCAGGCGACGTCACCTACGACTGGCGAATCGGTTCCGGCAACGGTGATTCGGCGAGTGTGCTCGACGACGCCGTACGTCAATGGGCGTTACCGGAGGGCGAGGGCTACATTTGGTTTGCCGGCGAGGCGTCGTCGTCGCGCGTCGTGCGGAAGTACTTCCGCAAGGAACTCGGCTATCCCGTAACGCAATTCGAGATCATCGGGTACTGGCGCGCGAATTCGGAACAGTGGCTCGAGAAGTACAAGAAGCATCAGGAAGAGGCATTGGCCGTGTACAACGGCGCGCTGGAGGCCGGCCGTAGTCAAGCCGAGGCGAGCGAGGAATTCGACGCGATGCTCGAGCGCGTGGGGCTGTAGGCGACTTCGTCGCACGTGCATAGAAATACATAGCGCCTCAGGGTCGTTCCGCAGGCTCCACTCCTGCCGCTGTGTATTTTCATGCACATGAGTTCTTCCCTCGCCCAGCCCGGCATCCCACTGGCCGTGCTGTGCGTCGTCATGGTTCTGCTCGCTGCGCTGGTGTATCGGGTGTCTGCGATCGGCCGGGTGGCCACCGTTCCCGCCGCAGCGCTCAGGGGCTTTCTTCAGCTGGCTGCCGTCTCGCTGATCCTGGCCGCCGCGTTGGCACACCTGTGGTCGTCGCTGCTGGTGCTGGTCGTGATGTTCGCGGCAGCCGCGTTCACGTCGATCAGGCGATCCGAGGCCGGGCGATCGGGGCTGTGGCTGACGGTCCCGCTTGCCGTCGGCATAGGCGTCGTCGTACCTCTGTGTCTTGTGACAGGAGTTGTTCCTGCCGAGGGGATTGCAATCGTTCCCGTCGGCGGCATCATTCTGGGCGGCACGATGACCGCGACGTCGTTGTCGGCTCGCCGCGCCCTCGATGCACTGTCCGATCGTCACGGCGAAGTGGAAGCTGCGCTCAGTCTCGGTCTGAGCGAACGTGATTCACGGCTAGAGGTCGTCAGGCCGACGGCGGGTGACGCGCTGCTGCCGGGACTGGACCAAACCCGAACCGTCGGACTGGTGACTCTGCCGGGGGCGTTCGTCGGTGTTCTGCTGGCGAGCGGTTCTGCCATTCAGGCGGGCGCTGTTCAGATCCTCGTGCTGACGGGCCTTCTGCTCGCTCAGACTCTGGCCGTCGCGTTGACTGTCGACTTCGTGTCGCGTGGGTTGGTGAACCGGTCGTGAGCGAAAATGTGTACTCCTCTATACATTTTCACGCACATGGGGTTTGGGCATGAATGCCGCCGCGAGGAGCATCAGCACCGCCGCCGCGAAGACGCCGAGAAAGACCAGATGAATGGCGTCGGACAGCTGTTGGGGTTCCGGGTCGCCGGAGACGCGGGAATTCACGATCGCCCCGAAAATGGCGACGCCCACCGCGCTGCCGATGGACCGGGCGAACATGTTGGTCGACGTTGCGACGCCACGTTCTTCCCACTCCACGGACGACTGCGCCGCGATGAGAGTCGGGCTCGCGATCAGACCCATGCCGAGGCCGACGACGAAGCACACCGCGGCGATCATCCAGATATGTGCGTCGGCGCCGATCAGCGTCGCGAGGCCGGTGCCGATCACGGCGATGGTCCCGCCCGTCAACGCTGTCGCGCGGAAGCCGAAGCGTAGATAGAACCTGCCCGACAGCGATGCTGCGATCGGCCAGCCGAGCGTCAGCGTCGCCAATGCGAAGCCCGCGACGATCGCCCCGGTGCCGAGGACGCCTTGGACGAATGTCGGGACGTACGACGTGAGCCCCAGCACGATCGCGCCGACGAGGAGAGACACGAGGCTGCTGACGACCAGAACCCGTCGTGTGAACACCCACAGAGGCAGGATCGGCTCGGGCACGCGCGTCTGCTGCCACGTGAACAACGCCAGCGCGACGACGCCACCGACGAAGATCGACATACTGATCGGCGACGCCCATGCCCACGACTGGCCACCTTCGAGCAGTCCGAGCAGGATGGCTGCGGCGCCGACGGTCAGCAATCCGGCGCCGAGGTAGTCGATCTTCGGACGCTCGTGGCGGATGTCCCCCTCGTGGAACCGCCTGATCAGCATCCACGCAGCCAGCGCGCACAGCGGAATGTTGACGAAGAAGATCCACCTCCACGACAGAAATTCCGAGAACACGCCGCCCAGGGCGGGACCGGCCACCGACGACATCGCCCACACGCTCGCCAGATAACCCTGCGCTTTGGCGCGCTCCTGCAGCGTGTAGATGTCGCCGGCGATCGTCACCGACATCGGCTGGACTGCGCCCGCCCCGAGCCCCTGGATTGCACGGAAGGCGATCAACGCGGGCATCGACCAGGCGAGGCCGCACAGGATCGAACCCAGCAGGAACACCCCGATGCCCCACAGCATTACTTTCTTACGTCCGAACAGGTCGGCGAGTTTGCCGTAGATGGGGACGGACACGGCTTGGGCCAGCAGGTAGATCGAGAACAGCCACGGGAATTGGCTGAAGCCACCGAGATCGCCGACGATGGTCAGCACGGCCGTCGCGATGATCGTCGAATCGAGCGCGACGAGCGATGTGCTGAGCATGAGAGCGATCAGAACCGGCCCGCGCTCGGAGCGGAAACCGACGTCTGCGACTTCTTGATTCGTTGCCATTACCAACCATTCTTCCCCGACGTGGGCAGAACCTGCATCGCGACCCAGATAGGGTTGTCTCCGTGCGTCCACAACTCAGCAGCTACCAGCACCTGGCCGGCGGCAAGGTTCGCGATCTCTACGTCATCGACGACGACCATCTGCTCCTCGTCGCGAGCGACCGCATCTCGGCCTACGACCACGTCCTCGACACACCGATCCCCGACAAGGGCCGCGTCCTGACGGCGATGAGCGTGTTCTTCTTCGAAGAGCTCGGTGGCGTCAACCACCTGGCAGGCGATTCACGCGACGAGCGCATTCCGGAGGAACTGCTGGGCCGCGCTCTCGTCGTCAAGAAGCTCGAGATGGTGCCCATCGAATGCGTTGCGCGCGGGTACCTGACCGGTTCCGGGCTCTCGGATTACAAGCGCACCGGCGCGGTGTGCGGCGTCGCGCTGCCCGACGGGCTCGTCGAATCCAGCAAGCTCGACGAGGCGATCTTCACGCCTGCGGCGAAAGCCGCGCTCGGGGAGCACGACGAGAACGTCGACTTCGCTGCCGTCGTCGACAAGGTCGGTGAGGAACTCGCCTTCAAGCTGCGCGAGGACACACTCGAAATCTATTCGCGTGCCGCGAACTTCGCACTGGACCGCGGAATCATTCTGGCCGACACCAAGTTCGAGTTCGGTCTCGACGCCGACCGCAACCTCGTGCTCGCCGACGAGGTTCTCACGCCCGACTCGTCCCGCTACTGGCCATTGGAGGGGTACGAAGAGGGCCGCGTTCAGCCGAGCTTCGACAAGCAGTTCGTACGCGACTGGCTGACGACCGAATCCGGCTGGGATCGCCACGGTGACACACCGCCCCCACCGCTGCCCGACGACATCGTCGCATCGACGCGCGCGCGGTACATCGAGGCCTACGAACGCATTTCGGGCCTGAACTTCGACGATTGGGTACGCCCGTGACACTCGTTCCACCCACCGCCAAGACCGTTCCGCTCGAGCGAACACATCACGGCGACACGTTCGTCGACAACTACGAATGGCTGCGCGACAAGGACAACCCCGAGGTGATCGCGTACCTCGAAGCCGAGAACGCGTACACCGAGCAGCAGACTGCGCATCTGGAGCCGTTGCGCGAGGCGATCTTCGACGAGATCAAGTCTCGGACGCAGGAAACCGATCTGTCCGTGCCGACGCGGATGGGGGACTGGTGGTACTACTCCCGCACGCAGGAGGGTAAGTCCTACGGCCTCCAATGCCGGTGCCCCGTCGACTCTCCCGACGACTGGACGCCTCCGTCGTTGTCCGGTGAGGTGCCGCACGAGCAGATTCTGCTCGACTCCAACGTCGAAGCCGAGGGACATTCGTTTTTCTCGTTGGGTGCGTTCTCGATCAGCCACGACGGCAATGTGCTGGCCTACTCGACCGACACCGAGGGCGACGAGCGCTACACGATGCGGTTCAAGGATCTGCGTAGCGGCGAGATGCTCCCCGATGTCATCGACAAGACCGCCCCGGGCGCGACGTGGTCGCTGGATCACGGATATGTCTTCTATCAGACGGTCGACGAGTCCTGGCGCCCCGACACCGTGTGGCGTCACAAGCTCGGGACGTCGACCGAGCAGGACGTCAAGGTCTTTCATGAGCCCGACGAGAGCTACTGGGTCGGCTTCGGATCGACGCGCAGCGAGAAGTACCTCCTGATCTGGGTCGGCTCCAAGATCACCTCCGAGTGCCTCGTTCTCGAATCCGAGAACCCCGAAGGCGAGTTCCGCGTCGTACTCCCGCGCGTCGAAGGCATCGAATACAGCGTCGAGCACGCCGTCGTGAAGGGCGAGGATCGATTCCTCATCCTGCACAACGGATCCGTCGACGGATGGGGAACCGACGGCGAGAAGGCCGAGAACTTCATCCTCGCCGACGCGCCGGTGAACGACCCGTCGGTGCAGACGACGTTGATCCCGCACCGCGAGGACGTGCGTCTCGAAGACGTCGACGCGTTCGCCGACCACCTGGTCCTGGGCTATCGACGAGAAGCGTTGACGCGCTTGGCGATCTGGCCTTTGGGTGAGGAGGGTTACGGGGACTATCACGAGCTCGAATTCGACGAGGAACTCTACGCCGTCGGCGCCGGATCCAACCCGGAGTGGAAGCAGCCGTTGCTGCGCCTGGCGTACACGTCGTTCATCACGCCGGGGCAGGTCTACGACTACGACCTCTCGACGGGGGAGCTGTTGCTTCGTAAGTCGCAGCCCGTACTCGGAGACTTCGACGCGTCGGACTATGTGCAGCACCGTGATTGGGCGGTCGCGTCGGACGGCACGCGGGTCCCGCTGTCGATCGTGCGACGCAAGGACGTGCCCGACGGGCCTGCTCCGACGCTGCTGTACGGCTACGGATCCTACGAGGCATCGATGGATCCTGCGTTCTCCGTCGCGCGATTGTCGCTGCTGGACCGCGGCATCGTGTTCGTCGTCGCCCACGTCCGTGGTGGCGGTGAAATGGGCCGTCACTGGTACGAGAACGGCAAGACGCTGACGAAGAAGAACACCTTCACCGATTTCGTCTCTGCTGCACAGCATTTGATTTCGAGTGGACGTACGTCACCGAAACATCTGGTCGCCGACGGCGGCAGTGCGGGCGGGCTCCTGATGGGTGCCGTCGCCAACCTCGCGCCGGAGTTGTTCAACGGCATCCTCGCGAACGTTCCGTTCGTGGACCCGCTGACGTCCATCCTGGACCCGTCGTTGCCGCTGACGGTCATCGAATGGGACGAGTGGGGAAACCCGTTGGCGGACAAGGAGGTGTACGAGTACATGAAGTCGTACAGCCCCTACGAGAACATCGAGGCCAAGGACTACCCCTCGATTCTCGCGATCACGTCCATCAACGACACCCGCGTGCTGTACGTCGAGCCTGCCAAATGGGTTGCGGCCCTGCGCGCCACGAAAACCGGCGACTCGGAACTGCTGCTGAAGACCGAGATGAGCGCCGGACACGGCGGCGTCAGCGGTCGGTACGAGAAGTGGAAGGAAGCGGCGTTCGAGTACGCGTGGATAATCGGCGCCTCCGGCGCACGTGCATAGAAATACATAGAGGGTTATGTACTTCTATGCACATGCGCGCTAGCGCCACACGTACCGCACCTGCGGCCGCCCGGCGCGGCCGTATTCGGTGTTGCGCGTGACGAGTCCGTCGTCGGCGAGGCGCTCGAGATAGCGCCACGCCGTCACACGGGAGACTCCGACGAGCTTGGCGGCCTCGGATGCATTGAGGCCGCCGGGCGCGTCGCGAACGATGGCGGTGACCCCGTCCATCGTCTGCGGCGCAATGCCTTTCGGCGACGACGCCTTCTCGTCGGCGGTACGCAGGTGTGACATCGCGCGGTCGATGTCTCGCTGGCTCGCCGCGTTCTCGCCCGCAGGCAAGGCGTCGTGGAATTCTCGGTATCGTTCGAGCTTGTCGCGGAACGCCGCGAACGTGAACGGCTTCAACAGATACAGCACGACGCCGTGTGCGACGGCCGAACGCACGACGGACAGGTCGCGCTCCGACGTGATGGCAATGACGTCGGGACTCGGTCGCAGGCCACCGAGGGCCGCCGCGACGTCGATACCGTTGGAGTCGGGCAGGCCGATGTCCAACAGCACCAGGTCGATCGGGTCCTCTGCTTCGCTCGCGGCGCGCAACGCGGCCGATCCACTGTGCGCCATGCCGACGACGGTGAACCCGGGGACACGCTCGACGTAGTTCTTGTGAGCCTCGGCGATCAGCACCTCGTCTTCGACGATCAGAACCCGGATCACAGGGGGATCCTGGCTGTGAGCACCGAGCCGTAGGTGATTTCCGACGTCAACGATCCGTGATAGCGCTTCACGACCTGCGTGACGAGCGCAAGGCCGAGGCCTCGAGAGCCCGACTTCGTGGAGTACCCCCGTGTGAGTGCGGTTTCCAGTACATGGGCGGGCATTCCCGGACCACTGTCGGAGACTCTCACCAGCAATTCGGTCGACGAATCACGAACGGTCACTTCGACCCACGGCTGTTCGGCTTCCTTCGACGCATCGATTGCATTGTCTATCAGATTGCCTACCAGCGTGACCAATTCCCGCGGAGTGACGACTCCCGCGTGATCGAGCGCGGTGTCCTCGGTGACGGTCAGTTCGACGCCCTGCTCGGCGGCCTGGCTGACCTTTCCGAGCAGCAAAGCGGCGAGGGCGGGTTCGTTGACCGACCCCATCAGTCGGTCGATGAGATGCTGCGACAGCTCGAGATCGGCTGTCGCGAATTCGACCGCTTCTTGCGGGCGTCCGAGTTCGACCATCGTAATGACCGTGTGCAGGCGGTTGGCCGATTCGTGCGCCTGCGATCGCAGTGACTCGGCAAAACTGCGCACCGAGTCGAGTTCGCCCATGACACCTTGCAATTCGGTGCGGTCGCGGACAGTGAGGACGTCGCCGAGTCGGTGTCCTTCCCACATCACGGGATCCTGGTTGACGACGAGAATGCGGGTGTCGGTCACGTGCAGTTCGCCGTGTACGGCACCGGATTGCAACTGCTGCAACGATTCCGGCAGATCCTCCCGCCGTACCGGACCGTCGGGAAGATCGAGCAGGCGCCTGGCCTCGTCGTTGACGATCGCGGCACTTCCCTTTTTTCCGAACACGAGAAGGCCCTCGCTGATGGAGTGAAGGACCGCGTCGTGATGCTCGTACATCGATCGGAGCTCGTCCGGTGCCATGCCGAGAGTCTGGCGTCGAAGCCGTCTGCTCAACCCGATCGAACCGATGGTGGCGACGATGAACGCAGCGATGACGACCCCGATGATGAGCGGCAACCCTGACACGAACTGGTCGCTGATCTTCTCGCGCGTCACACCTGCAGACACGAGGCCGACGATCGTCCCGCTGCCGTCCGTGACGGGCGTGACCGCGCGGATCGACGGTCCGAGCGAACCGACGTACGTCTCGGTGAACGTCTCGCCTTGCAGCGCGCGATCGATGTTGCCGGAGAACGGTTTGCCGATCAGGTCGACGGTCGTGTGCGTGAATCGCGTGCGGTCCGGCGCCATCACGACGATGAAGTCGACGCCGGTGATGCCGCGAATCTTCTCGGTTTCCGGTTGCAGATACGCCGTCGGGTCGTTCGATGCGATGGCGATCGGCGTCGACGGTTCGTTGGCGATGCTGGCGGCGATCGCGATGACCTCGCGTCGTGTCGCGTCGTCGCTGTTGGAGCGCTCATTCAGAACGGTGAGGATGCCGCCCGCAAGCACGATGACGGCCATGACGACCAATTGCAGGACAAGAACTTGTCCGGCGACGCTCGTCGGGCGCTTGGCCACGTTCCGTGCCTCGTTTCGTTACTCGAACCTGTGAACAGAATGAACGTATTCGTGACATCGGTCACGACATCTACCAGCATCGTCCTCTAGCAAGGCGTGATCCAACTCACTCCATTAGTCACAAAGGACATACCAATGACTACCAGCATCGATGCTGACGGAAACCGCAACCCGGTTCCCGAACCCAAGAAGAAGCGCGACAAGACGCACTGGCTCTACATCGCGGTGATCATCGCGGTCGTCGCCGGCGTCATCGTCGGTCTGACGGCGAAGGACTTCGCGTCGGACCTCGCGGTTCTCGGAACGCTGTTCGTCAGCTTGATCAAGATGATGATCAGCCCGGTCATCTTCTGCACCATCGTCCTCGGCATCGGCTCGGTCCGAGCAGCGGCCAGCGTCGGCAAGGTCGGTGGCCTGGCACTTGCCTATTTCATCGGCATGTCGACGATCGCCCTCGGCATCGGCATGGTCGTCGGCAACCTGATCCAGCCGGGAACCGGTCTGGACATCACGGCCAACGACACAGGCTTGAAGCTCGCCGATACCGCCCACGAGGCGGGCGGCACGATGGACTTCATCGCCGGCATCATCCCCGAAACCCTCGTATCGTCGCTGACCGCGGGCTCGGTGCTGCAGACGCTCTTCGTCGCCATTCTCGTCGGCTTCGCACTGCAGGCCATGGGTAAGCAGGGTGAAGGCATCCTCAAGGGTGTCGCGTCGGTGCAGAAGCTCGTGTTCCGCATCCTCACGATGATCCTGTGGCTCGCCCCGATCGGCGCATTCGGTGCCATCGCAGGCGTCGTCGGCAAGACCGGATTCGACGCAGTCATCCAGCTCGGCACGTTGATGCTGGCGTTCTACATCACCTGCTTCATCTTCGTCTTCGGCTTCCTCGGCCTGATCCTGCGCTTCGTGTCCGGATTCTCGATCTTCAAGCTGGTCAAGTACCTGGCCCGCGAGTACCTGTTGATCGTCGCTACGTCGTCCTCCGAGTCGGCTCTTCCGCGTCTGATCGCCAAGATGGAGCACGTCGGTGTCGAGCGCACCACCGTCGGCATCGTCGTCCCGACGGGCTACTCGTTCAACCTCGACGGCACCGCGATCTACCTGACGATGGCGTCGATCTTCATCGCCGACGCCATGAACATGCCGCTGTCGATCCCCGAGCAGTTCTCGTTGCTGCTGTTCATGATCATCGCGTCCAAGGGTGCAGCAGGCGTGTCCGGTGCAGGCCTGGCGACCCTCGCAGGCGGCCTCTCCAGCCACCGACCCGAGCTGCTCGACGGCGTCGGCCTCATCGTCGGAATCGACCGGTTCATGTCCGAGGCCCGCGCGGTCACGAACTTCTCCGGCAACGCTGTTGCAACCTTGCTGGTGGGAACGTGGACCAAGACGATCGACGCGTCCCGCGTCAAGACCGTGCTCGACGGCGGCCTGCCGTTCGACGAAGAGACCATGGTCGACGACCATCTCCCGGAAGACGACAAGCGGACGTCACTCGAGAAGGAAAACGCGAAAGCGTGAGACCTGCCGGGCGCTGCCGAATCCCCCCGGCGCCCGGTTCGGAAAAACAGGTGAACGGCCTCGCTTACAAGCGGGGCCGTTCCCCTTCCCGGCCAACTCACAGGTAAGTTCGGGTGATGACTGAAGTCCAGAACATCGGGATCACCACGCTGGGCGGTGCGCCCACCTCGCTCGATGAATATGCAGGAAGAGCAGTCCTCGTCGTTAACGTCGCGTCGATGTGCGGCCTGACACCCCAATACGCCGCTCTCGAAAAGCTGGCGACCGACTACGCGTCGAAGGGCCTCTCGGTGATCGGCATCCCGTGCAACCAGTTCGGCGGTCAGGAACCCGGCACCGCCGAGGAGATCGAAACCTTCTGCTCCACCACCTACGGCGTCACCTTCCCCATGATGGAGAAGATCGAGGTCAACGGTGAGAACCGGCATCCGCTGTACGCCGAGCTCACCAAGACCGAGGACGCCGAAGGCGCTGCAGGCGACATCCAGTGGAACTTCGAGAAGTTCCTGATCTCGCCCGACGGCGTCGTCACCAACCGCTTCCGTCCGCGCACCGAACCGGATGCGCCCGAGGTCCTGGCTGCCATCGACAAGATCCTGCCGAAGGAAACCATCGCCGTTTAGCCAGGCGCCACACGACCGTCGAGCCTCGTTCACCCCGGTGTGCGAGGCTCGCGGCATGTCTGGACGACTGATCGTGTCGGTGAGTGGAATCAGGGACGACACCTGCGAGAACGTCGCGGAATTCGCCCGAGAACTCGACAAGCGTGGCGTCGCGATGTCTCTTCTCGTCGCGCCACGGCTGAAGGACAAATACCGACTGACGCAGGACGACGCCACGCAGGACTGGCTGCGGAACCGTCGCGATCACGGCGACGCGATCGTGCTGCACGGCTACGACCAGGCCGCGACGAAGCGTCGACGAGCGGAGTTCGCCACCCTGCCCCGGCACGAGGCCCGGTTGAGACTGATGGCCGCGGACCGCGTCATGGAAGAGATCGGGCTGCGGACGCGAGTGTTCGCCGCGCCGCGGTGGGTCGCGTCGCCTGGGGCCGTGTCCGCACTGCCCGACGCCGGCTTCCGCATGATCGCCGGTGTGAGCGCACTGCACGACCTCGAAACCGGTTCGGTGCAGCGTGGCCGCGTTCTCGGCATCGGAGAAGGATTCAAGACCGAGCCGTGGTGGTGTCGAGCGCTGGTCATCGGCGCCGGCCGGACGGCCCGCCGAGGTGGCCTGGTCCGATTGGCCGTCAGCGCAAAGCAATTGAGCCGTAGCGGACCACACCAGGCGATGATCGACGCGATCGACCTCGCGCTGTACAGCGGAGCTCAGCCCGGCGTGTACGAGCATGTGCGGAGGATCTACAAGGCGGCCTGAAGGCGCGAGCGCATGTGCACGAAAATACATAGAGGGCTATGTATTTTCGTGCACATGGGGACTAGATCTCGACGCTGGTTTCCTCGTCGAACGTGCGGAACTCGGTGTCCGACGCCATGTCCTTGTATCGCCCGTAATAGATGCCGCGAGCGTGCTCGGCGACGACGGCCTGGTGGATCGGGAACGCCGCTCGCGGCGCGACCGCGCGCAGGAACTCGACGTTCTCCGACAGCTTCGACCATGGCGCTGCCGTCGGCAGCGCGAGCACGTCGACCTTCTGTTCCGGGACGAACAGCGAGTCACCCGGGTGCAGGAGTTGCCCTGGATTCTCGGGGGTGCCCAGGAGGTAGCCGGTGTTGTCGATCACTGGAAGTTCGGGGTGGATCACCGCGTGCGTACCCCCGACGCCGGTGACTTGAATGCCACCGACGGTGAAGACGTCGCCGGCGTGCGTGGCCGTCCATCGCTCGCCGAGTTGCGACGTGGTCATCGGGTCCGCGTACAACGCTGCACCCGGATTTCCTTGCAGCAGAGCAGGAAGTCGTTCGAGATCGACGTGGTCCGGATGCTGATGCGTGATCAGGATCGCATCGAGTCCGGTGATGCCCTCGAAGCCGTGCGAGAAGTTGCCGGGATCGAAGAGCACCGTCGTGCCGTTCAGTTCTACGAGTACACAGGAATGTCCGAAGTGTGTCAGTCGCATGCGCTCCACAGTATGCGCAGTTTCGCGACTGCCGCAGGGCCTGCGTAAACTCCCACCTGCCGGTAATTTTCTTTCCAAGGAGCTTCCTCGTGGCCCGAGTAGTTGTCGATGTCATGCCCAAGGCCGAAATTCTCGATCCGCAGGGTCAGGCCATCGCGGGCGCGCTGGGCCGCCTCGGCGTCGCCGGAGTGTCCGACGTGCGTCAGGGCAAGCGTTTCGAGCTCGAAGTCGACGACAGTGTCGACGACGCCGAGCTCGAGAAGATCGCCGAATCGCTTCTCGCGAACACCGTGATCGAGGACTGGAAGGTCACCCGACTCGCATGAGCGCCCGCATCGGTGTCATTACCTTCCCCGGAACTCTCGACGACGTCGACGCCTCCCGCGCGGTCACCTTGGCAGGCGGCGAGCCCGTCAGCCTGTGGCACGCCGACGCCGACTTGAAGAATGTCGACGCCATCGTCGTCCCCGGCGGCTTCTCCTACGGTGACTACCTGCGCGCAGGTGCCATCGCCCGGTTCGCGCCCGTCATGGAGTCCGTCGTCGACGCAGCCAAAGGCGGCATGCCCGTCCTCGGCATCTGCAACGGCTTCCAGGTTCTGTGCGAGGTCGGTCTCCTGCCCGGCGCCTTGACGCGCAACGAGGGTCTGCATTTCGTGTGCCGCGACCAGTGGCTGAAGGTGGAGAACACCGACACCGCGTGGTCGTCGCGTTACGACAAGAACGCCGAGATCCTCATTCCGGTCAAGAACGCCGAGGGCCGCTACCAGGCTCCACAGAACGTGCTCGACGAGCTCGAAGGCGAAGGCCGCGTCGTGTTCCGTTACAGCGGGTCCAACCCCAACGGTTCGCAGCGTGAGATCGCCGGAATCAGTTCGGCCGACGGCCGCGTCGTCGGGCTCATGCCGCACCCCGAGCACGCCACCGAGCCACTCACCGGCCCGAGCGACGACGGTCTCGGAATCTTCTACTCGGCGCTGGACGCGGTAGTCAACGCATAACCCGTCGTGAGTGGAAATGTGTACTCACGTATACATTTTCACTCACGAGGGGAGTTCGGCGAGTGTCTGTGCGAACAGTTCTGCGGACGAGCCACCGGTCACCTGGCAGTACTCGGCGTCTCGCCAGAAGTAGAGCTCAGTCGACAACGGGTTGGGTGTGTTCCTCGCCAGCATCGGCGCGAGACCGGCCATGAGTTCGGCAGCGCGGACGGTGTGGTCGTACTCCCGTGGCAGGAAGTAGTCGATCTCGTACGCGCTGGGAATCGCGAACAACACCCCGAACGGCGCGTCGCCCAAATGACCCGCGATCAGCGTGGGCATGTCGGCCACCTTCGACGCCAAGTAGATCGAATCGCCCCGCCACACGTCGATGGCGATGTCGTCCTTGATCAGAGATTCGTGATCGTCGAACACCATCGCCGCGGTGTTCTCGCGGCCGAATGCCCAGGCAGCGTCGATGTCGCGGTTCTCGAGGAGTTGGTCGTTGACGGTCAACGCAAGGTCGGGGAAGGTCAGGTTGAGTACCCGACGCGGTGAGTTCGGCGCGTCGACCAGTGGGTGCGAATAGGTGAAGGCCTCGGGTTTCGGCAGGTTGCCCAGCGGCGCAACTCGCTCACGAAGGCGCATGTAGAACTCCTCGTCGGGCAAGGCCATCAGCCGATCCAGGTCACTGAGCCGCTGCGATTCCAGCATGGTGGTCACGTGCGCCTCGACGCAGTCGCCCCAGTGCCAGACCGGAGCGTTCAAGCAGCGGTCGACCAGGTTGTTCAACCCCAGATAGCCGCCCGAATCGAGTCTGAGTGTCAGCTCGTCCACCTTGGTCGCGTGGGCGCCCCGACGCTTCAGCTCGATCAACACCTTTCTGCGAATGATCGCCACTGTGGTTGCCCTGGATGCTGATTCGGCCACTTCGTTCATGATGTCCCCCCGGTTGTCTCTGGCTCCTTGGTCTGTTCGACGCGGCGGCTGCCACAATGGTTCCCATGCCTTCCACTGCTTCTGCTGCCGGTCTGTGCAACTTCGTCGACGTCTCCCCGTCGCCCTTCCACGTGTGTCGGACGGTGTCCGTGCAGTTGGAAGAGGCCGGATTCGTTCGCGTGGAGGAGACGGATGCGTGGCCTACCGAGCCGGGAAAGTACTACCTGATCCGCGGCGGATCCCTCGTCGCCTGGAGTACCGAGCACGACCGGTCGGGTCGTTCCGCAGGCTCCGCTCCTGCAGGCCCTTTCCGGATCGTCGGCGGTCACACCGACAGCCCCAACCTGCGGGTCAAGCAGAACCCGGATCTGGAATCCGCAGGCTGGCAAATGGTCGGACTCGAACCGTACGGCGGCGCGTGGCTGAATTCCTGGCTCGACCGAGATCTCGGAATCTCGGGAAGGTTGAGCGTTCGCGACGGTAGTGCGCTGCGTGAGGTGCTCGTGAAGGTCGACGAACCGATTCTCAGGGTTCCGCAGTTGGCGATCCACCTGTCCGAGGACCGCAAGGGCGTCACGCTCGATCCGCAGCGACACGTCAATGCCATTTGGGGAGTGGGCAATTCACCGCGCTCGTTCATTTCGTACGTGGCCGAGCGTGAAGGCGTCGACCCGAAGGCAATTCTCGGGTGGGAACTCATGACGCACGATCTGGCGCCTAGCTCGATCGTCGGCGTCGAGGGCGAATTGGTCAGCGCTCCACGGCTGGACAATCAGGGAACGTGTTATGCCGGAACGCAAGCCCTTCTGGCGGCAGTGCAGAACCCGACCGACGTCACCCCGGTGCTCGCACTGTTCGACCACGAGGAGGTCGGCAGCATGTCCGATCGTGGCGCCTTCTCGGACTTGCTGAACACGGTGCTCGAGCGGATCGTCCTCGGAAGGGGCGGTGGCCGTGAGGAATTCCTGCGCACCATGGCGGGATCGATCTGCGCGTCGGGCGACATGGCGCACGCGACGCATCCCAACTACCCGGATCGGCACGAGCCCGCGCACCGCATCGAGCTCGGTGGCGGCCCGGTGCTCAAGGTCAATCAGAATCTCAGGTACGCAACGGATTCCGCGGGTGCAGGTGCTTTCGCGCTCGCCTGCGATCAGGCCGGGGTTCCGCTGCAGCGGTACGTGCATCGCGCCGATCTGCCGTGTGGCTCGACGATCGGTCCGATCACCGCCTCGCGCACCGGCATCTCCACCGTCGACGTCGGAGCTGCCCAGCTCGCCATGCACAGCTCGCGGGAGCTGATGGGGGCGTCGGACATCACGGCGTACTCCGAGGCGCTGGCGGCCTTCCTGGCGCCTGCGGCACCCGTGCGCGGGTAGTTACAGCAGAGACCAACTACCCGCGCACGGGCGCGAAGCGCACGCAGGCATCGGCCGCGAGCCAGAACAACTGCTCACGGACGGTGCCTGCTTTTGTCCAGCCCCGATGTTCCCAGTCGGCGGCCAGCGAGTCGCCCGCGTACAACAACTGCGCGAAGTGCACGCCTCGGTACTTCGCGACGGCGCAGAACGCCGACGCCTCCATGTCGACCGTCAGGCACCCCTCGTCGACGCGCCGCGACACCCGGCTGCGGGTTTCGCGGTACAGCGCGTCGGTGGTCCACGAGCGACCGGTCACGTGATCGATACCGGCTTCGGTGAGTACCTGCTGCAGTAACGCGACACCGTCGGGATCGGCGTCGACGACCCGGCCCGGTGGCAGGTAGTGGAACGACGTGCCCTCGTCGCGCACGGCACTGTCGACGACCATGACGTGGCCCATACCCAGATCGTCGGTCAGCGCCCCCGCGCCTCCGACGGCGACGAACTCCGAGCATCCGAGCGCGATCGCTTCCTCCAGGAACAACGCCGCCAGCGGCGCACCGACGCCGGGATGGAACACCGCGAGGCGCTCGCCGCCGCGTTCGACCTCGTAGACGGGGTGCTCGCCATGCTCGGACCGCAGGACGGACAACACCCTCGCCTTGCCCTTGCCCGCTATGGATTCGATCACCTCGGCGAAGAAGCAGACGACGGCCTTCATGGGGATATCAACACCCTTGACCACCATCTGAGGCGTGATGACGCCCGATTCGTCCAGATCGTTCTCGGTCAAAGGGATGTCCATTCGGCCATGTTCGCACAAAGGTCCACTACTGATTTAGTCCTGTCGGCCTGCACCGATAGACTGACCTCGGCAATTCGCTCCAGGGAAGGACCCACTCCTCGTGTCCGTCGATACAGTGTCAACCGCAGTCGCCACACCTGACGTGGCGCAGCCGTACAAGGAACTCGGACTCAAGGACGACGAGTACGCCCGGATCAAAGAGATCCTCGGCCGTCGGCCTACCGACGCCGAGCTGGCGATGTACTCCGTCATGTGGAGTGAGCACTGCTCCTACAAGTCCTCCAAGGTGCACCTGAAGTACTTCGGTGAGACCACCACCGACGAGATGCGCAAGTCCATGCTCGCCGGCATCGGCGAGAACGCGGGCGTCGTCGACGTCGGCGACGGCTGGGCCGTCACGTTCAAGGTCGAGAGTCACAATCACCCGTCGTACGTCGAGCCCTACCAGGGCGCCGCGACGGGCGTCGGCGGCATCGTCCGCGACATCATGGCCATGGGTGCGCGTCCGATCGCCGTCATGGACCAGCTGCGTTTCGGTGCTGCAGACGCACCCGACACGCGCCGCGTCCTGTCCGGCATCGTCTCCGGTGTCGGCGGCTACGGTAACTCCCTCGGCCTCCCCAATGTGGGCGGCGAGACCGTGTTCGACGCCTCCTACGCCGGTAACCCGCTGCTGAACGCCCTGTGCGCAGGTGTCATGCGCGTCGAGGACATGCATCTCGCATTCGCGTCGGGCCTGGGCAACAAGATCATTCTGTTCGGCGCTCGCACAGGTCTCGACGGCATCGGCGGCGTGTCCGTTCTCGCGTCGGAGACCTTCGACGGCGACGAAACCGGTGGGGGCAGGAAGAAACTCCCTGCGGTCCAGGTGGGCGACCCGTTCACCGAGAAGGTGCTCATCGAGGCGTGTCTCGAGCTCTACGCGAACAAGCTCGTCGTCGGAATCCAGGATCTCGGCGGTGCCGGATTGTCCTGCGCCACTTCCGAACTCGCATCCGCCGGTAGCGGCGGCATGCACATCGCGCTCGAGCAGGTCCCGATGCGCGCCACCGGAATGACTCCGGCAGAAGTTCTGTCGAGCGAGTCCCAGGAGCGCATGTGCGCCGTGGTCACGCCCGAGAACGTCGACGCCTTCATGGCCGTCTGCGCGAAGTGGGACGTGCTCGCGACCGTCATCGGCGAGGTCACCGACGGCGACAACCTCGAAATCACCTGGCACGGCGAGACCGTCGTCGACGTACCGCCGAAGACCGTTGCACACGAAGGCCCGGTCTACACCCGTCCGGTACAGCGTCCCGACACCCAGGACGCGCTCGTCGCGAATTCCACTGCGTCACTGACACGTCCGCAAACGCCCGACGAGCTGAAGGCCACGCTACTGAAGATGATCGGCAGCCCGCAGCTGTGCAGCCGCAAGTTCATCACCGAGCAGTACGACCGTTACGTCCGCGGGAATACCGTGCTCGCCGAGAACGCTGACGCCGGTGTGATTCGCATCGACGAGAAGACCGGCCGCGGAATCGCGCTCGCCACCGATGCGTCGGGCCGCTACACCGCGCTCGATCCCTACCAGGGTGCGCAGCTCGCGCTGGCCGAGGCGTTCCGCAACGTCGCCGTCACCGGTGCGACGCCCAAGGCCGTCACCAACTGCCTCAACTTCGGGTCCCCCGAGGATCCGGGCGTCATGTGGCAGTTCCACCAGGCCGTCCGCGGCCTCGCGGACGGATGCGTCACCCTCGGCATTCCGGTCACCGGCGGAAACGTCAGCTTCTACAACCAGACCGGATCCGAAGCGATC
Source organism: Rhodococcoides kyotonense (assembly GCF_900188125.1). Classification (GTDB taxonomy): domain Bacteria; phylum Actinomycetota; class Actinomycetes; order Mycobacteriales; family Mycobacteriaceae; genus Rhodococcoides; species Rhodococcoides kyotonense. The sequence goes on from NZ_FZOW01000002.1 coordinate 191,259, forward strand.
CTCCCGACTCCGGTCGTCGGCGTGCTCGGTGTCATCGACGACGTGCATCGTCGCATCCCGACGGGCCTCGGCCTCGAGCCCGGCGAGACGCTGATCCTGCTCGGCGACACCCACGACGAGTTCGACGGATCCATCTGGGCCCAGGTCGAGCACGATCACCTCGGAGGCGTTCCGCCGAAGGTCGACCTCGCACGCGAGCAGCTCCTCGCGGACATCCTGCTCGCCGGATCGCGTGACGGATTGATCAGCGCCGCACACGATCTGTCCGAAGGCGGATTGGCTCAGGCCGTCGTCGAAGCTGCGTTGGCTGGTGAAACCGGTTGCCGCATACTGCTTCCCGAGGGTGCAGATCCGTTCGTCACCTTGTTCTCCGAGTCCTCCGGTCGTGTGCTCGTCGCCGTGCCGCGTACCGAAGAGACTCGCTTCACCGGCATGTGCACCGCCCGTGGTCTGCCGTGGACGCGCATCGGCGTCGTCGACGAAGGCGCGGACGACATCGAAGTTCAGGGCCAGTTCTCGGTCTCCATGACCGAACTCCGTGAAACCTTCGAGAGCACCCTTCCCACACTCTTCGGGTAAGCCGATGCCTGGGGGAGAGGTATCGGAGGCATCACGATCGGACGTGAGCCAGGTAGAGCACGCGCACTCGCACTACCGGCTCCCGATCGAGTTCTCGGTACCTTCCCCCGACAAGCATCCCTTCGTCATGTGGCTGTGGGGGCTGCTGAAACTCGACTTCACCGGAATCGCGTTCAGTGCCTTGTTCTTCTGTTGGTCGCTGACGCCGTCGTTGTTGCCACGTGACTGGCTGTTCCAAGGCCTGATCGGCGGCATCAACGCCGCAGTCGGATACGGCTTCGGCGTCGCGGTCGGGTGGGCGGCACGGCGATGGTTCCTCGACAGCAAGTCGTGGTGGCCGTTGCCGCGTCGCGTCGAGCTGTACATCAAGTTCGCGATCGTCCCGATCGCTGTTCTGGCGTCGCTGTACATGTTGTATCTGTCGGCCGGCTGGCAGCGTGAACTCGCAGCGCTGATGGACGCCGAAGGGACGACGACCACCGGTTACTTCCGGACGGGCGCGCTGAGCATCGGCGTTGCGGCACTGTTCATCTCCGGCATGCGGGTGCTACGAGACCTGGTGCGTTTCCTCGCTCGTCAGATCAACAAGATCGTCAAGATGCCCCGCGAGGTCGCCAACGTCATCGGCGTGATCGTCATCGTCGTGCTGGTCATCGCGCTCGTGCAGGGCGTGCTGCTACGAGCGGTGTCCGACGTCACCAACTCGGCATTCAGCTTGCAGAACAACGAAACTCGCGACGGCGCCGAGCAGCCCCAGCGTCCGGAGCGGTCGGGCAGCCCGGAATCGTTGGCTCCGTGGGACAGCCTCGGATTCGAGGGGCGGAACTTCGTCTCCAGCGGCTTGACCGCCGACGAGATCTCCGACGGCCTCGGCCGTCCCGCCCTCGAACCGATCCGCGCCTACGCGGGCCTCGAAACCGCCGACACACAGGACGAACGCCTCGACATCGTCGTTCGCGAACTCGAGCGAACCGGCGCATTCCAGCGACAGGCACTCGTCGTCGTCCCGACGACGGGCACCGGTTGGGTCAATCCGACGGCCATCGAAGCCGAAGAGCTCATGTTCGGCGGAGATGTCGCCACCGTCGCCGCGCAGTATTCCTATCTGCCGAGTTGGATCTCGTTTCTCGCCGAACGCGACAAGGCAGCCGAGGCGGGCAAGGCGCTGATCGACAAGGTCCGTCAGCGGTGGCTGCAGGAGCCGGAGGAGACACGTCCTCGGCTCTACGTCTACGGCGAGAGCCTCGGCACGCAGGCAGGGGAAGGGGCGTTCGACGGGCTCGCCGAGATTCGAGAAAGCGTCGACGGTGTCCTGTGGGTCGGCCCTCCCAACGCGAACCGGTTGTGGTCGCAGTTCGTGGACCGCCGGGACCCGGGTAGTCCGGAGGTGCGCCCGGTCTATGCAGACGGTCTCGTCGTGCGGTTCGCCGACAACTCCAGCGGCATTCCACCGGAATCCGAACCATGGCTCAGCCCGAGGGTTCTGTACGTCCAGCACGCATCCGATCCCGTCGTGTGGTGGTCACCGGACCTGCTGTTCGAGAGGCCCGACTGGCTGTCCGAGGCGCCAGGACCCGACCGGCTGCCGGACATGCGGTGGTTCCCGATCGTCACGTTCTGGCAGGTCGCGGCCGATCTGACCAACGCAGCAGGAGTTCCCGACGGACACGGGCACAACTACGGAACCCTCGTTCTCGACGGGTGGGTCGCCGTCGCCGCGCCCGACGGATGGACCGATGCGGACACCGAGAAGGTCCGTTCCGTCATGGACAAGTTCGCGGGTCGGGACGGTCCGGAGAAGTGAGAGTCGTCCTGCTGGGCGCGTCGACCACGGCGTGGAGCACGGTTCTGGTGCCTGCGCTCGATCTCTCGCCCCGTCGTCGGGCGGTGGTGAATGCGGCGTTCGGGCTGGGTCTGAGTCGCATCGCTCGTGTCGACCTCGGTCTCTCGCGATGGCGCAGCGGACTCGGGTGGGGTCTTGCCGCCGCTGCCGTTCCCGTTGTGGCGTCGGTCGTCGTCGCGTCTGTTCCTGCGCTGGCTCGTCGAGTGCGACCGTCCGACGACAACCTCGCCGAGTGGGTGCTGTTTCGCATCCCCGTCGGCACCGTCGTCTGCGAGGAACTGGTCTTTCGAGTCGTGTTCGACGCCGTATCGCCCACGCTCTCCCCGGTCTTCTTCGGGCTGTGGCACATCCATCCAGCTCGCGCGGCAGGGGACTCGGTCGTCGGCACAGTGGTCGGAACGGCTCTGGCAGGGGTGTTGTTCTCGTGGCTTCGTCGTCGGAGCGGCAGCGTTCTCGCGCCCGCGCTGCTGCATTACGCGGTGAACGCGTCGGGCGCGGTGTTGGCTGTTCGCGCTCGTGACGTGAGTGCCCGATAGTTCGGTCCGCAGGGTCGGATCGGCCCCACAGAGGCAACTATTGGGCAACGACGACACCGTCATAAGCTGATTCCATGGCTCCGACCAAGACCGTCACCCCTGAACAAGTCCGCGTGGCCGTGTTGGCCGTCGCCGACTGGGTGCGCGACGCGTCCCTCGACAAGCCGCCGCGGGCAGCCCTCGCCGACGCCGTCCGCACGACCGCACGGACATTGGCCCAGATCGCGCCGGGATCGAGCGTCGAGGTGCGGGTGCCGCCGTTCGTCGCGGTGCAGTGCATCACCGGACCACGGCACACGAGGGGAACGCCGCCGAACGTCGTCGAGACAGATCCGCGGACCTGGCTGGAGGTCGCTACCGGCGTCAAGGAATTCGAGGACGCGCTGAAGGACGGATCGATCACCGCGTCGGGAAGCCGCGCGGGCGAAGTGGGGCATTGGTTGCCGATCCTGCGGGCCTGATGGACGACAGATGGACGCCGAGTGTCCGACTCGGGAATGGCGCAGGCCCGCGATGCGTTGGATCGACTCGTGTGCCCGTAGACTGGGTACAGCCCCCCGCCCCGTCCCCCAAGGGAGCAGTGCTGTGACCTCTGCCGAGTTGTCGGTTGACAGTCCAAATCTTCTGGTAGGCAAGCCCGTAGACGAACCCGAAAACGAACCTCGGGAAGAGTGCGGAGTCTTCGGAGTCTGGGCACCGGGGGAGGATGTGGCCAAGCTCTCGTATTACGGGCTCTATGCACTGCAGCACCGAGGCCAGGAAGCTGCGGGTATCGCGGTGTCCGACGGTTCCCAGGTGCTGGTGTTCAAGGACCTCGGCCTCGTCAGTCAGGTCTTCGACGAGCAGACCCTCGGCGCCATGCCGGGGCACGTCGCCGTCGGACATTGCCGTTACTCGACCAGTGGGTCTGTGACCTGGGAGAATGCTCAGCCGATCTTCCGTACCACCACTGCGGGCACGGGCATCGCGCTCGGCCACAACGGCAACCTCGTGAACTTCGCCGAACTGGCATCACGTGCGCGTGACGAAGGCCTGATCAGCGACCGTCTGCAGGGCAACGGCACGTCGGACTCCGATGTCGTCACCGCGCTTCTCGCGCACAAGGCCGCCGATCGCACCATCGAGCAGGCTGCGATGGAATTGCTGCCCACGTTGAAGGGCGCGTTCTGCCTGACGTTCATGGACGAGCACACGCTGTACGCCGCCCGTGACCCCCACGGCATTCGTCCGCTGTCGCTCGGCCGTCTCGACCGAGGGTGGGTCGTCGCCAGCGAGACTGCAGCGCTCGACATCGTCGGCGCCGCGTTCGTCCGTGACATCGAACCGGGTGAGCTGCTGGCGATCGACGCCGATGGAGTTCGCTCCTCGCGCTTCGCCGCTCCCGAGCCCAAGGGCTGCGTGTTCGAGTACGTGTACCTCGCTCGCCCGGACAGTGTCATCGGCGGACGTTCGGTGCACTCGACGCGCGTCGAGATCGGTCGCCGTCTGGCCGAGGAGCATCCCGCCGAGGGAGACTTGGTCATTCCGGTTCCCGAGTCCGGTACTCCGGCTGCCGTCGGATTCGCGCAGGGTTCAGGCATTCCGTACGGCCAGGGCCTGATGAAGAACGCCTACGTGGGCCGTACGTTCATCCAGCCGTCGCAGACCATTCGTCAGCTCGGTATTCGGCTGAAGCTCAATCCTCTCAAAGAGGTCATTCGGGGCAAAAGGCTTGTCGTGGTGGACGACTCGATCGTGCGAGGTAACACCCAGCGTGCGCTCATCCGCATGCTGCGCGAAGCCGGCGCGCTCGAGATCCACGTCCGTATCGCGTCGCCGCCCGTCCGCTGGCCATGTTTCTACGGTATCGACTTCGCGTCTCCCGCAGAGTTGATCGCCAACGGTGTCGACGCAGCCGACGGCATTCTCGAGGGAGTGCGTCAGGCAATCGGTGCCGATTCCCTCGGGTACATCTCGACCGAAGGCATGATCGCAGCCTCGGAGCAGCCGGAATCTCGGCTCTGCACTGCATGTTTCACGGGGAAGTACCCGATCGATCTGCCCGCGGACAACGCACTGGGGAAGCACGTTCTCGAAGGTTTGTTGGCAACCGCTGCAGGTCAGACGGTGGAGTCCGGCAACGCCAACGTGAGTGCGCTCAGCCGACCGTAGGGTATGTAACGGCCTGCGCCGGAAAATATTTCGTCAGGTTTCCTGTTTGCCACATATTCGAAACAGCTGATCGGTACTGTCCGGAACAATCAAGGACACAACCGAACAGATTGAGGCATGCAGATGATCCTGTCGCCCGGCAACGGTCGCAGTTCCCAGCAACGTAAGAAGATCGTCGGAGTGGCAGCGATATCCGTTGCCGTTCTGACCCTGGCCGCATGCGGCTCGGGACGCACCGACGACGGTGCGTCGTCGTCCGGAGACGGCGGCGGCGACACCATCACGGTCGGCACAACCGACCAGGTGACATCGATCGATCCCGCTGGTTCGTACGACAACGGCTCGTTCATGATCATGAACCAGGTCTATCCGTTCCTGATGAATTTCGCGCCTGGCAGCTCCGAGCTCGAACCGGATGCGGCCGAGAGCTGTGATTTCACGCAGCCGACCGTCTACACCTGTACGTTGAAGGACGATCTGACGTTCGCCAACGGCAACGCGCTGACGAGCGAGAGCGTGAAGTTCTCGTTCGACCGTGTAGTCGCGATCAACGATCCCAACGGCCCGGCCTCGCTGCTGACCAACCTCGACAGCATCGCCACGCCGGACGAGAAGACCGTCGAGTTCACACTGAAGACCCCGAACGATCAGACGTTCCCGCAGATCCTCGCGACGCCCGCGGGCCCGATCGTCGATCAGACGGTGTTCCCCGCCGACGCAGTGCTCGACGACGCGGCCGTCGTCAGCGGAAAGCCTTTTGCCGGACCGTATTCGATCGGCAGCTACGACAAGAACGCACTCGTCAGCTTCACCGCCAACGGTGACTACAAGGGCATTCTCGGCGCCCCGGAGACGAAGAACATCTCGCTGAAGTACTACACCAGCTCGGACAATCTGAAGCTCGACATGCAGAACAAGGCGATCGACGTCGCCTGGCGTTCACTGACTCCGACGGACATCGACTCTCTCGGTGCGGTCGACGGACTGACCGTCCACGAGGGGCCGGGCGGTGAAAGCCGCTACATGGTGTTCAACATGAACACCATGCCCGGTGATACTCCCGAGCAGAAGTTGGCCGTACGCAAGGCAATTGCCGCATCCGTCGACCGCCAGGCTCTGTCGGACAGCGTCTACAAGGGCACATACACACCGCTGTACTCCGTCGTGCCCGGCAGCCTCGAAGGAGCAACGCCCGCCTTCGGCGACACGTACGGCGAAGTGCCCAACAAGGACGAAGCAGCTGGATTCCTCAGTGCCGCAGGCATTGCCACCCCGGTACAGCTGAACCTGCAGTACAACCCCGATCACTACGGTTCGAGCTCGTCGGAGGAATACGCCGCCATCAAGAGCCAGCTCGATGGGACGGGCCTGTTCAACGTGAACCTGCAGTCGACCGAGTGGACGACCTACACCAAAGAGCGTGTCGCCGACGCGTACCCGGTCTATCAGCTGGGATGGTTCCCGGACTTCCCGGACGCCGACAACTACCTGACGCCGTTCTTCGCACCGGACAACTTCCTGCAGTCGCACTTCGAGAGCCCGGAGATCACCGCACTGCTCGATCAGGAACGTACGACGGCCGATCCTGCGGCACGCAACGCGATCCTGGAACAGATCCAGACGCTCCTCGCAACGAACTACATCCCGACGCTTCCGTTGTTGGAAGGCAAGCAGATCGCCGTCTCGACGGACGAGATCAGCGGCGTCGACGACACTCTCGATGCGTCGTTCAAGTTCCGTTTCACCCCACTCGCCCGGGGCTGACCCGGTGTCGACTACCACGCCGGTCGGCGAGGTAGACGGCAGTGCGGAGAAGCAGTCGCAGCAGGTGAGCGCGCCGTCACGGTACGGCGCGCTCGCCCGCTATCTCGGGATCAGGTTTCTGCTGATCATCCCGACGGCATGGATTCTCGTCACCGTTGTCTTCTTTCTCATGCGTGTGATCGGCGATCCGATCACGGCGGCACTCGGTGGCAGGTTGCCCGCCGAGCAGATCGCGCAACGCAAAGCCGAGGCCGGCTACGACCGACCCATCCTCATTCAGTACTGGGAGTACCTGCGAGGGTTGCTCACCGGTGATTTCGGCACGTCCGCGACCGACAACCGAGAGATCGCCGACGTCCTCCTCGTGAACGGCGCTGCGACACTGGAACTCGCGTTCTGGGCGTTGCTCGTCGCATTCGTGGTCGGGGTGCCGCTCGGATTCTTCGCCGCGACGCATCGCGACCGATTCGGCGACGCGTCGCTGCGCATCTTCGCGATCCTGGCCTACGCAGCACCCGTCTTCTTCGTCGGCATGCTGCTCAAGCTGCTGTTCGCGGTGAGGCTGGGGTGGTTGCCAGTGGCCGGACGCGCGAGCACCAATGTCGAACTCGCGCTGCAGAACGTCTCACCCAAGACCAACATTCTGCTGATCGACTCGATTTTGTACGGCGAACCCGCGTACACCGGTGACGTGCTGAAACATGCCGTGCTGCCCGCGGTGGCTCTCGGATTGCTCACTGCCGGAGTCTTTCTCAGGCTCGTTCGCGTCAACCTGCTGCAGACCTTGCAGTCCGGCTACGTCGAGGCCGCGCGAGCACGCGGCGTCAGGAGCCGAACTGTCACACTGCGACATGCGTTCCGAAACGCGATGATTCCTATCGTCACGGTCATGGGACTACAGATCGCAACGTTGCTCGGAGGTGCTGTGCTGACCGAGACGACGTTCGAGTGGAAAGGACTCGGGTACGAGCTCGCGCACTATCTCAGCGCGCGAGACTTCGTAGCAGTACAGGGAATCGTGACGTTCCTGGCTTTGGTGGTGGCAGTCGTCAGCTTCTTCACCGACGCCATCGTCGCACTCATCGACCCGAGAGTGAGGTTCTGATGAGCACCGAAGTGGTACTGAGCGAGGTCGACAGCGCCCGACCGCATCGACGCGGATTCCCCGGAGTTGCCTTCGTACGCTCGACGTCAGGAGTGCAACGGGCAACGTTGGTCGTCGGGCTCGTTCTGATGGCGATGTTCCTCCTCGCCGCGGTGTTCGCGCCGCTGCTCGCCCCGTACGGGTTCTCGCAGACCAGCGACGGCGGTACCGAGTTCGCACGGCAGGCCGCACCGTCGGCGCAACACTGGTTCGGCACATCGGTGCGCGGCGAAGACGTCCTCTCGCGCGTGATCTACGGTGTCAGAACGGCGTTGATGGTCATCGCGAGTTCGTTGATCCTGTCCATCGCGATCGGCGTGCCGCTCGGATTGGCGTCGGGATACATCGGTCGGTGGTTCGACCGAGTGCTCGTGTTGTTCATGGACGCGATGTACGCATTCCCGTCGCTGCTGCTCGCCGTCGTCATCTCGATCGTCGTGGCGGGAGGGCAATCGAGCAGCTTCGGCGGAATCGCCTCTGCCGCCATCGCGATCACGGCGATCTTCGTGCCGCAGTACTTTCGCGTCGTACGCAATGCGACGGTGGCGGTCAAGACGGAACCGTACGTCGACGCAGCCCGCGTGACGGGGGCGAGCACCGTCCGAATCCTGTTCCGACACATCCTGTCCAACGTGATCCAGACTCTGCCGGTCATCATCACGTTGAACGCTGCCGAAGCGATCCTGACTCTCGCGGGACTCGGATTTCTCGGGTTCGGCATCGAACCGACGTCGGCGGCGGAATGGGGTTACGACATCAACAAGGCACTACCGGACATCTCGAACGGCATCTGGTGGACGTCGGTGTTCCCCGGCCTCGGCATCGTGCTGATCGTTCTCGGCATGACGATGGTCGGCGAAAGCGCAAGCGAGACCATGAATCCGCTTCTCCGTACCCGTAAGAAGAGGGTGAAGGCATGAGCGCACTGTCCCTGGACGGACTGTCGGTGACATTCGCGACCGACAGTGGTGACGTCGACGCAGTCAAGTCGGTGTCGTTCGAGGTGCAGGCCGGTGAGGTGCTTGCCGTCGTCGGGGAGTCCGGATCGGGTAAGTCCGTCAGTGTCCGCTCGGCGATCGGGTTGCTGCCGGACACCGCGCACGTATCCGGCAGCGTCGTCCTCGGCGGAACCGAGGTGACGGCGTTGAACGATACTGCGTGGGAAAAGCTTCGGGGCGAGAAGATCTCGATGATCTTCCAGGAACCCGGCAGTGCGCTGGACCCCTTGTTCACCATAGGATTTCAGATCGTCGAAGCCTTGCGTGCTCACCCGCGTGAGGGAGGTAAGCGGCTGGACAAGAAGGCCGCGAAAGCGCGCGCGATCGAGTTGCTCACCATGGTCGGATTGCCCAGTCCCGAAAAACGATTCGGGTACTATCCGCACGAACTGTCGGGTGGGCAGAAGCAGCGCGTCATGATCGCGATCGCAATCTCGTGCGAGGCCAAGGTGATCATCGCCGACGAACCGACCACCGCCCTCGATGTCACCGTGCAGGCCGAGATCCTCGACCTGCTGAGGGATCTCAAAGACCGCCTTGGCTGTGCGATCGTACTCATCACCCACAGCATGGGTGTGGTGTCCACCCTCGCCGACCGAGTCGTGGTGATGAACCAGGGCAGGGTCGTCGAGGAAGCGCCGGTGCGGGAACTCTTCGATTCTCCGAAGGAGGAGTACACGAAGAAGCTCCTCGCCGCGGTTCCGAAGCTTTCACCCGCTGCCTCCGACAAATTCGTCGACACGGAAGGCGAGGCAGTACTCGAGGTCGTCGACCTCGTCGTGCAGTTCGCGGGTGGCGTGGGGGCCGGGGCGTTTCGCGCAGTCGACAACGTCTCGTTCCGGATTCATCGCGGCGAGACACTGGGACTCGTCGGCGAATCGGGCTCGGGAAAATCCACCATCGGCAGATGTGTTGCAGCACTGCAGAAGCCGACGAGTGGAACCGTCACGGTGATGGGGCAGGAGATCTCCGGTCTGTCGCAGCGTGCACTTCGCCCGTTGCGCAAGCGATTCGGGTTCGTTTTCCAGGACCCGGCGACGTCACTCAACCCGCGCTTGACCGTCGGGCAATGCATCGCGGAACCGATGGTGGTGCACAAGTACGGAAACAGCGACGCCATCGCGGCAAGGACCAAAGAACTGCTCGACGCGGTGCAACTGCCGTCGGGCACCGAGAAGCGCTACCCGCACGAGCTGTCCGGCGGGCAGCGTCAACGCATCAGTTTGGCTCGCGCGTTGACGCTGCAGCCGGATCTCGTTGTCGCCGACGAACCGACGTCGGCGCTCGACGTGTCCGTACAGGCTGCGGTGCTCGATCTGTTCGAGGGCCTGCAACAGGAGTTCGGCTTCGCGTGCCTGTTCATCAGCCACGATCTCGCCGTCGTCGATCGGGTGTCGCATCAGGTCGCGGTGCTCAAGGACGGCGGGCTCGTCGAGATGGGGACGCCGTGGAAGATCCTCCGGTCCCCGGAGGAGGAGTACACGAAACGGCTGCTCGCGGCGATCCCGACCGTCTAGGCCATGTGCACGGAAATACATAGGCCACTATGTATTTCCGTGCACGTGCGACGAAGTCGCCTACAGGGACAGCGTGTGATCCGCCAGCCAGGAATTGATCCCGACGACGCGTTCCGCCGCGTGCCGCGCGTGCGGGTCGTCCTGCGCCCCGAGGATCTTCTCGACGCCGGTGCGGTCGAGCAGCGCGCTGATCGGAGCGTTCGAGTCGTCGAGTACCGAACCGAGCTCCTGCAGAATGGTCTTCGAGTACTGCGGATCCTGTGTGCTCGGGTACGGGCTCTTGACGCGTTGCACGACGGACTCCGGAAGCAGATCCTTCGTTGCCGCGCGCAGAAGGCTCTTCTCCCTGCCGTCGAATGTCTTGAACGCCCACGGGGTTCCGAACACGTACTGCACCAGTCGGTGATCGCAGAACGGCACACGAACCTCGAGTCCGACGGCCATGCTCATCCGGTCCTTGCGTTCGAGCAGTAGCGGCAGGAAGCGCGTCAGGTACAGGTAGGAGATCTGCCGCATCCGTGCTTCGAGGCCGACATCACCGGGCCGAGTGGGTACTTCGGCGAGAGCGCGACGGTACTGGTCGTCGTAGTAACCCTCCATGTCGAGCTGGCGCTGGACATCGTGCGAGAACGGCGACGTCGAATCGCGGCCCTGTGCCATCGAGCCGGCGAGCCATGGGAAGGTTTCGGCTGCAACGACTTTCGGATCGTGGAAGTCAGCGTAGCCGCCGAACACCTCGTCGGCGGACTCACCCGACAATGCGACGGTCGACTGTTCGCGAACTGCCTTGAACAGCAGGTAGAGCGACGTGTCCATGTCGCCGAGGCCCGGGTAGTCGCGCGCAGCGAGAACGGCGGCACGGTGCGCGGGTTCGAGGAGGTCGTCGTTACTCAGCACGATGTCGCGGTGATCCGCTGCGACATGTCGAGCGACGTCCTTCACGAATTGGGTGTCGGGTGCATCGCGCAGACCGTCGGCGACGAAGTTGTCTGCGTACCCGACGAAGTCGACCGCGAAGGACCTGACTGCGCCCTTGCCTGCCGCCGAGAGTTGCTGTGCGGCAAGCGCGGTGAGCGCAGAGGAGTCGAGGCCGCCGGACAGCAGAGTGCACAGCGGGACGTCGGCGATGAGCTGGCGAGAAGCCGTGTCGTTCAACAACTCCCGCACGGTCGCGATCGTGGTGTCGAGATCGTCGGTGTGCTCGTGGTCGTCGAGACCCCAGTATCTGGTCTCCTGCAGCCCCTGCTTGGTGACGCGCACGACATGGCCCGGCGGGACCTCTTTCATGCCGTCGAACACGGCGTTCGACGGATCCGCCACGAAGCCGAGCAGCCGTCGTAGTCCGTCGATCCCTACGTTCCGCGATGCGAGGGGATTGGCAAGTATCGCTTTCGGTTCGGAACCGAACACGACGCCGTCCTCGGTCTCCAGGTAGTACAGCGGCTTGACGCCCAGGCGGTCACGGACGAGGAGAAGCTCCTCGGTGCGCGAGTCCCACAGGGCGTACGCGAACATTCCGTTGAGCTGCTCGACGGCTCCCTGTCCCCATTCCTCGTGCGCATGCAGGACGACCTCGGTGTCGCTGCTGGTCCGAAAGGTGTTCGTCAGTGTTCCTCGGAGTTCGCGAAAGTTGTAGGTTTCTCCGCTGTAGACGATGACGGCCTCGGTGCCGTCGGGCCTGGTCGACGTCATGGGCTGGTGGCCGCCCGGGATGTCGATGATCGCGAGTCGTCGATGTCCCAGCGCCGCATGCTGCGACGTCCACAGACCTTCGTCGTCGGGCCCGCGCTTGTCCATGGTGTCCGTCATTGCCTGCAGCGTTGCCTTCTCGCTGCGCAGGTCGCGTCCGTAGGACACCCATCCGGTGATTCCGCACATGTTGCCTCCCTCGATCGTGGTCCCCCGACCGACAAGTCGATGCAACTAGAACGTTACGCGAACTAACTAAATCTGGAAACAACCCCATGTGCGCGAAAATGCATAGCGGGACAGGAGCGTAGCCAGCGAAGCGATCAGAAGGCGTTGTGTATTTTCACGCACGTGCGACGAAGTCGCCTGTCCAGCGGCTAGTCGCCTCCGGTACCGTTAGAGCGCAATTGCGCGCGCATATCGCGCAACGATCACGAGTACAAGGCTGGAGCCGCATGACCGAGGATTCCCGACCACCCCACGCAGCATCTTCGGGCGGTGCTTCCTACGCCGCGGCAGGCGTCGACATCGAAGCAGGCGACCGCGCAGTCGAACTCTTCGCGCCACTTGCGAAGAAGGCCTCGCGCCCCGAGGTCATGGGTGGCCTCGGTGGATTCGCCGGCCTCTTCGCGCTCAAGGGTGACTACAAGGAGCCGATTCTCGCCGCGTCCACCGACGGCGTCGGCACCAAGATCGCCGTTGCGCAGGCACTCGGCAAGCACGACACCCTCGGCCTCGACCTGGTGGCCATGGTCGTCGACGATCTCGTCGTGTGCGGTGCCGAGCCCCTGTTCTTGCAGGACTACATCGCTGTCGGCCGCGTCGTACCCGAGATGGTCGCCGAGCTCGTCAAGGGCATCGCTGAAGGCTGCGTCATCGCAGGCTGCGCCTTGCTCGGCGGTGAGACGGCCGAGCACCCCGGTTTGATGGCCGACGGTGACTACGACCTGTCGGCAACAGGCGTCGGCGTCGTCGAGGCCGACGCGGTACTCGGACCCGACCGTGTTCGTCCCGGCGATGTCGTCATCGGCATGGGGTCGTCGGGTCTGCACTCCAACGGTTACTCGCTTGCACGCAAGGTCTTGCTCGAGATCAACCACATGGACCTGGGTGGGCACGTCGAGGAGTTCGGCCGCACGCTGGGCGAGGAACTGCTCGAGCCCACCAAGATCTACGCCAAGGACTGCCTCGCGCTCGCAGCGGAGACCGACGTGCGCACCTTCTGCCACGTCACCGGAGGTGGACTGGCCAACAACCTCTCCCGCGTGATGCCGGCAGGGCTCGTCGCCGAGCTGGATCGCACGACGTGGAGCCCGGCCCCGGTCTTCTCGCTGATCGCCCAGCGCGGACGCGTCGAGCGTGCCGAAATGGAGCAGACGTTCAACATGGGCGTCGGCATGGTGGCCATCGTGGCACCGGAAGACGTCGACCGTGCACTTGCCGTGCTGACGGCACGCCACATCGATTGCTGGACCCTGGGAACGGTCAAGAAGTCGTCGGACAAGACGGACAAGACCGAGCGGGCGTTCCTGGTGGGTAACCACCCACGCTTCTGAGAAGGCAATTACAGCAACGACTGAGGGGGAGCCGCGCTGCGGCTCCCCCTCAGTCGTTATGTATCGCTTGTCAGCGTCGCCAGTCCTCGTACTCGTCTTCCTCGACTCGGGAGTACCCATCCGAGTCTGAGGTGATACCGCCACGGTGGGAGTTGGACGAACCATTGGAGAGCTCTCTTTGCAGACTCTCCAAGTCCGTTGTCGGCGAGCTGTACTTCAGCTCACGAGCGACCTTTGTCTGCTTTGCCTTAGCCCTGCCTCGGCCCATGGCGTTGCCCCCTCGCGGACTTGCGGGGCGGCCTGGGGAAATTTGGGCGCCCCGTTAGATTTGGTATTTCTTCCTGGCACACACTCTAGCGCGCGAATGGCTCGGATGCTCATACGGAGTCCATGTGGCGCCTGTTCGCTTCATCTCAATGAGCGTCTGCACGGTAGCTACCAGCATAAATGTTCTGAGTTCGGGTAAGGATCACGATTTGGTTCGGATTCCCAGAGCCGCCCTGACGTCGCGTTCGACCTTCACCGCAAGATTCGGCGTCTCCAGGAGACGCCTCAGGCCGTCGACGTCGGAGCCCTCGAAGAGGTCGCGCACGGTGACTCCGTGGTCCGGAACGGATTCGACGACGACGGTGTCACCTGCCGCCAGTGAGCCGGCCTCGATCACCTTCAAATACGCGCCGACGTCCCCGCGTTCGGTGAACCTGCGTACCCACCGCGGCTCTCCCGTCCAGCGAGCGAACGTTCCGCAGGGATTCCGCGGAATCGTCACCTCGAGCACCGTCGTGCCGACGCGCCACCGCGATCCGACGACCGCATCCGTCACGGCCACCGCGGACGTTCGCAGATTCTCGCCGAACCAGCCCGGCGGCACATCGCGGCCGAGCTCCGACGCCCATCGCCGAGCCTCCGCATCGTCGTATGCGTAGACAGCCTGGTCGATCCCGCCGTGGAACTTGGTGTCGCGGCTGCGGTCGCCGGCCAAGCCGAGCTCGCCGATCACGACGGGCCCGGTGACGGGTCGCTTGTCGATGGCAGAGTCGCCGACACCGCGACGTCCGAGAGGAACGTCCGCGTGCACGACGCAGACGGCCTCGACACGGCCTGTCATCGGCCGCGAAGGCGATCCACGGCCGCGCGGCCTGCCTGCACGTCGTCGTAGCTCGGTATCGAGTCGGGGTCGATCGACGCCGCGCACGGCCCGGCGACCAACTCGGTGTCGACGGGGATGGTCCGTTTCAGCAGCGCGAGCGCGATCGGTCCGAGTTCGAAGTGATCGACGACGGTACCCAGACGTCCGACGGCCCGTCCGCCCGCGGTCACCGGATCCCCGGTTGCAGGACGCCCGTCCGCGGATCCGTCGAGATGCAGAAGCACGAGATGACGCGGCGGCCTCCCCAAATTGTGGACGCGTGCCACGGTCTCCTGTCCGCGGTAGCAGCCCTTGTCCAGGTGGACGGCGCCGTGCTCGGTGATTCCGCCGATCCACCGAACCTCGTGCGGGATGGTCTTCTCGTCGGTGTCGACGCCGATCCGGGGACGCAGCGATTCGACACGTATTGCGTCGTACGTCCAGGTGCCTGCCGGAGTGGCTCCCGCGTCGCGCAGCGTCGTGAACCACGATGCAAGAGATGCCCGGGGAACCAGCAGATCGAACGCGTGGGCGCCCGGCCACGGCATCCGCCGGACGAAGCCGCCGCCGTCGAGCGGAGACGCGTCGTACACGCTCTCGGGAACGGGCGCGCCGACCGCCTCGAGCACGCCGTGCGCAGAAGCCCCCAGGAGGCTCAGCACGGCGAGTTCACTGCCGTCGCGAGGCTCAGCCTTGGACCAGAAGACCATCTTCTGCAGAAACGACAGCAGAGCGGGTCCCGACGCGGCCTCGGTGTCGATCCAGGTGACACCGCCGATGTCGGTCTGGACGAAGTGATGTTCGATGCGTCCGTTGACGTCGAGTGACAGATTTTCGGCTGACGTGCCGTCGGCCAGGGTCTTCACGAGCTGGCTCGAAATGGTGTCGAGCCAGGTCAAACGCTCCTCGCCCGAGATGGCGATGACGAAACGGTGAGATCGGTCGACGACCGCGGCAGCCGACGTCGCATCGCGCTGCTCGCCGAACGGATTGCCGTAGTGCCACGCGACCGCATGATCGAGTGAATCCTCGGGAGCGGGAACGGCGTCGGGAAGAGTGAGCAGAGGGCTCGGTGAGATCGCGACAATATCGGACACAGCTTCCATAGTAGGAGTACGTCCGACAAGTAAGTGCCTCCACTACGCTGCTCCCATGTCGGAACGCGTAGTTGTCACCCTCGACGGACAGGTTCACGACGCGGACGCACCGCTTCTGTGCGCCGACGATCTCGCTGCGGTGCGCGGCGACGGAATCTTCGAGACGATTCTCGTCCGCGGCGGCGTGCCGTGCGGCGTCGAATCGCATCTGGCTCGTCTGACGGCGTCGGCCGCGGCACTCGACCTGCCGACGCCGGATCTCGACGACTGGCGACTCGTCGTCGCGCACGCCGTCGACGAATGGGGTTCGCTGACGCAGGACGAAGGTGTGTTGCGACTCGTTCTGAGCCGGGGGCGTGAGAGCGGCGGTGATCCGACGGGGTTCGCGACGGTCGGTCCGCTGCACGAGCGAATCGCGAAAGCTCGCGCCGACGGCGTGGCCGCGATCACGCTGGCACGCGGATATTCGGTGGACTTCGCGGCCGATGCTCCGTGGCAGCTGCTCGGTGCGAAGACGCTGTCGTATGCGACGAACATGGCTGCATTGCGCCACGCAGCCCGCAACGGCGCCGACGACGTGATCTACACCAGTAGCGAGGGGCGCGTTCTGGAAGGCCCGAGGTCGACCGTCGTGCTCGCTCGCGGTAAGACTCTCGTCACACCGCCCGCCGAGCACGGCATCCTCGCCGGCACCACCGTCGACGCGTTGTTCCGCGTTGCCGAGGACAAGGGATTCACCTGTGAGCGGGCCGATGTCTATCCTGCGGATCTGATTGCGGCAGATGGTGTTTGGCTGGTCTCGTCGATCACGCTCGCGGCACGGGTGGTGACGCTGAACGGGGTCTCGCTCGGCACTCCCGAGATCGCCGAGGACGTGCGTTCGATGGTCGATCTGGCCATCGAGACGGCCGATGGTGAGGCAGTCGACTCTTGAGCTACTACTACGCGTAGTAGTACAATCGAACTCGCTGCAGCAGCCCCTGTAGCGGTAACACTTGTCGTTACCTCCCGCGAGTTCGGAGTAGCTCATGGACGCCTTGGACGTCTCGAGGTGGCAGTTCGGAATCACGACTGTCTACCACTTCATTCTTGTTCCGCTGACGATCGGACTTGCACCGATCGTCGCTGCGATGCAAACGATGTGGGTGATCACCAAGAAGGACTCCTGGTATCGACTGACCAAGTTCTTCGGCAAGCTGTTCCTGATCAACTTCGCGTTGGGCGTTGCCACCGGCATCGTGCAGGAATTCCAGTTCGGGATGAACTGGAGTGAGTACTCCCGCTTCGTGGGTGATGTGTTCGGCGCTCCACTCGCGCTCGAAGGGCTCGTTGCGTTCTTCCTCGAATCCACGTTCCTCGGACTGTGGATCTTCGGGTGGGGCAGACTGCCTCGGTTGGTGCATCTGGCGACGATCTGGCTGGTCGCGATCGGTGTCAACGCGTCGGCGTACTTCATCATCGCTGCGAACTCGTGGATGCAGCACCCGGTCGGCGCGCGGTACAACCCCGAGACCGGCCGTGCCGAGCTGACGAGCATCTGGGAGCTGATGACCAACAGCACTGCGCTGGCGGCATTCCCGCACGCGGTGGCAGGCGCGTTCCTCACGGCGGCGACGTTCGTCGCGGGCATCTCGGGCTGGTGGATGGTTCGCGAGGCACGTAAGGGCCGAGACGAGAACTCGCGCAGTATGTTTCGTCCTGCGGCGCGTCTGTCGTTCGCCGTCATGATCGTCGCGGGTGTTGCTCTCGCCGTCACCGGCGACGTCCAGGGCAAGCTCATGTTCGAGCAGCAGCCGATGAAGATGGCGTCGGCAGAATCGTTGTGCAACACCGAAACCGGAGCCTCTTTCTCGCTGCTGACGGTCGGAACGCACAACAACTGCGAGTCGGTCGAACACTTGATCTCGATACCCGGTCTGACGTCGTTCCTCGCCGAAAACGACTTCGGGGCAACGGTTCAGGGCGTCAACCAACTGCAGGAACAATACGAGCAACAATTCGGGCCAGGGAACTATCGACCGAACCTGTTCGTGACCTACTGGGCATTCCGCATGATGATCGGCTTGGCCGCCGGTTCGGCGCTGCTGGCACTGGCCGGTCTGTGGGTCACCCGAGGCGGACGCATCCCGAACCAGAGATGGTTCTCGTGGCTCAGCCTCGCCGCGATCCCGACTCCGTTCCTCGCCAACAGTGCAGGCTGGATCTTCACCGAAATGGGTCGTCAACCCTGGGTCGTCGCACCGAATCTGAACGGTATCGATCAGATCAGGCTCACCGTCGACCAAGGCGTGTCCGATCATCCGGTCGGGTTGGTCGTCGCGTCGCTCGTGACCTTCACGGTGCTGTACGCCGCGCTCGGCGCAGTCTGGTTCTTCCTGATCCGGCGTTACGTGATCGAAGGACCACTCGAACACGACGCGCATCCACACGCCACGGACGAGTCGGAAGACGACGACGACTCCGCCCAGCTATCGTTCGCGTACTAGGGAGAAGTCATGGGACTGCAGGAATTCTGGTTTCTCGCGATCGCAGTACTGTTCATCGGCTATTTCGTGCTCGAAGGCTTCGACTTCGGCGTCGGAATGCTCATGCCGATCTTCGGCCGGGAGGGGAGCCTGCGGAACGACCCATCCAAGCCACATGCGGATCAGGAGATGGGGGAGAAGCGTCGGAGAGCCGTTCTCAACACGATCGGCCCGGTCTGGGACGGCAACGAGGTCTGGCTCATCACCGCAGGCGGGGCGCTGTTCGCGGCGTTCCCCGAGTGGTACGCGACGTTGTTCTCGGGCTTCTACCTTCCGCTGTTGCTGATCCTCGTGGCCCTGATTCTGCGCATCTGTGCCATCGAGTACCGCGGCAAGATCGACGATCCCGTCTGGCGCCGACGCTGCGACCTCGGCATCGGAATCGGATCATGGGTCCCATCCGTACTGTGGGGCGTCGCCTTCGCGAATATCATCAGCGGGGTGGCGATCGACGAGAACAAGAAAGTCACGGCAGGGTTCTTCGACCTGCTGTCGCCGTACGCTCTGCTCGGCGGCGCGACGATGGCGCTGGTGTTCGCGCTGCACGGGGCTGTGTTCATCGCACTGAAGACAGCGGGTGACGTGCACGAGGACGCGGTGAAGATGGCCGTGCGCCTGTCGATCCCGGCCGTCGTCGTCGGCGGAGGGTTCGCTCTGTGGACGCAACTCGCCTACGGCAAGAGCTGGACCTGGATCATGGTTGCAATCGCCGCGGTGTCGCTGATCGCCGTCGTCGTCCTCACTGCCCGCGTTCGTGAGGGCTGGGCCTTCGTCTTCACGACGGTCGCCGTCGTCGCGGTCGTGGTGCTGCTGTTCGGTTCGCTGTTCCCGAATGTCATGCCGTCGACCACGGATCCGGCGTTCGGTCTGACCATCTTCAACGCGTCGTCGAGCCCGTACACGCTGAAAGTCATGACGTGGGCAGCTGCATTCATGGCTCCCGTCGTCATCGGGTACCAGGCGTGGACGTACTGGGTGTTCCGCAAGCGCATCTCGACGGCACACATCCCGGACTCGATCGGATTGTCGGTGAGTCGGCCGCGATGACCACCACCGAGACACCGTCGCGCGGCCCGATCGACCCTCGGCTCTGGCGTTACTCACGTTCTGCGCGACGGTATCTCGTCCTGACGGTCGTGCTGTCGATCGTCGACACTGCGGGGATCATCGCATCGGCGTTGATGATCGGGAAGGTCCTCGCAGGTGTCATCACCACCGACGCACGCGCGCTGCAGGATTGGTCGGCTCAACTGTGGATTCTGTTCGGCGCCATCGTCGTTCGCACGGCGAGTACGTGGCTCCAGTCGAGATACGGTCATCGAGCCGCGTCGCGCGTCGTGGAGGAACTGGAGAACGACGTCGTCGACGCCGCGTCGCACGGTGATCCGCGGGTGCTCGCGTCCGAGCGAAACGACGTCGCGACGATCGCGACGCGTGCACTCGGTGGACTTGCGCCGTATCTCACCGGCTACGTGCCGTCGTTGATCCTCGCGGGCACCATGACGCCGTTGACGCTGGTGGTCATTCTCTTTCAGGACCTGACATCGGCGTTGATCATCATCGTGACCCTACCGCTGATCCCGATCTTCATGATCTTGATCGGACTGCTGACGAAAGGCCGGGCGGAGAAGACGCTCGCGTCGATGACCCGGCTGTCCGCGCAGCTGCTCGATCTGATCGCCGGACTGCCGACGCTGCGTGCCCTCGGCCGTGAACGGGGGCCAGCCGCACGTATTCGGGCACTCGGCGAGGCACACCGCCACGCGACGATGCGGGCGCTGCGCATCGCGTTCCTGTCGTCGATGGTGCTGGAACTGCTTGCCACGCTGTGTGTTGCGCTCGTCGCGGTCAGCATCGGACTCCGGTTGGTCTTCGGCGACATGGCACTCGAAGCCGGCATCGTCGCGCTGGTTCTCGCTCCCGAGGTCTACGTGCCTCTTCGTCGTGTCGGCGCGCAGTTCCATGCGGCCGAGGACGGTGTTGCGGCGTCCGCGAGGGCGTTCGGCGTGCTCGATCGGCGGGTCGTGGTGTCGTCGGGGCCCGAGGCGGTCGCCGCTGCAGGAACGGCGATCACGCTCACCGGAATCTCTGCCGACGCCCGGGACCGCTCGGCGCCCCACGACCTGGACGCGGTCCTTCGTCCCGGCATCGTGACCGTCCTGGCCGGTCCCAACGGTGCGGGCAAATCGACTGCGCTGCATGTGATTCTAGGGCTGACGATTCCGACGGCGGGTAATGTTCGTATCGGTGACGTCGACCTGTCCGACGTCGACCAGCAGTCGTGGTGGAATCAGGTCGCGTGGCTCCCGCAGCATCCGGTTCTGCTGCCGGGAACACTCGACGACAATCTCACGCTCACCGGCCACCGCCCTGCCGACGAAGAGTTGCAGAAGGTGTGTGCTGCAACGGGATTCGATTCCGTACTGGACGAGCTGCCGTCGGGCTGGGATACGGTCGTCGGAACCGGCGGGCTCGGGTTGTCCCTCGGGCAGCGCCAACGGCTTGCCCTGACCCGTGTTCTGACGTCGTCGGCGCCCGTGCTGTTGCTGGACGAACCGACGGCTCACCTGGACGCGGACAGTGAACGGACGGTGCTTCTGTCGATTCGTGACCTGGCAGCCCAGGGCCGCACCGTCGTGATCGTGGGACATCGACGTTCGGTGTTGGACTGCGCCGACGTCGTCGTGGAGGTGCGCTCGAGATGAACTTTCACGATCTCCGACGCGCTCTTGCGTTGCTGGAGCTGCAGCCGAAAAGGATTGCGCTGTCGGTGGCCGCGGGTGTGGCAACGCTCGGTAGTGCGCTGACGCTCGCCGCGGTGTCGGCATGGCTCATCACGCGCGCCTGGCAGATGCCTCCGGTGCTGGATCTGACCGTCGCCGTCGTCGCTGTTCGGGCCCTGGGCATTTCGCGAGGCGTCTTCCGATATCTGGAAAGATTGGCGACGCACGATACGGCGCTGCGCGGCATGACGTCGGCGCGCACACGGTTGTACGAACGACTCGCGAGCGGACATCCGGCAGCAGCAGCGGGCGTGCGTCGTGGCGATCTGATGACGCGAACCGGAGTGGACGTCGACGTACTCGGCGACGTCGTCGTCAAGTCGATCGTTCCGATACTGGTGTCGGCGATCCTGATGGTGGCGTCGGTCGGGGTGTTGGCGTTCGTGTCGATCGGCGCATCTGCAATTCTGTTGGTGGCGTTGCTGATTGCCGGCGTCCTTGCGCCTGCCCTCGCAGCACGATCGGCGTCGATCGACGAATCGGAAGGCGTGGAGTCCCGCTCGCGGTTCGCCGAAGCTGCTGTGCGCGCACTCGATCATGGAGCAGAGCTCCGCGTCGCGGGTCGGCTACGCGAGACGCTCGACGAGGCGGCGGCGGCCAACCGGCGCAGCGTCCTGTCGAGGGATCGAGCGGCGACGCCCGGTGCATTCGCGGACGCGGTATTGCCGCTGTCGATCGGTGCGTCCGTGCTGGGATCGCTCCTCGTCGGAATCGGGCTGTACGGCCCGAGCGGAGGCACAGCGGGCGGTATGACACCGATGGCCCTCGCGATCATCGTGCTCGTTCCCCTCGCGGCATTCGAGGCGACGTCGGCGCTCCCTGCCGCAGCGACTGCGCTGACACGAGCGAGGCTGTCGGCGTCGCGCATCGTCGCCCTGCTCGACGCGGCCGACCGGCCGCAGTGGCAGGGCAGAGCAGCTGCAGGAGAACACCGCCGAGTAACCGAGCTGCAGTGCGGCTGGCCGGGATCCCAGGTGGTCTCCCGGCCTGTGAATCTGGAGCTGTGCGCAGGATCGCGCGTTGCGGTCGTCGGGCCGAGCGGAGTCGGCAAGACGACACTGCTGATGACGCTCGCCGGCCTGCTGCAGCCGGTTTCGGGCACAGTCGTCTTGGGCGACGCGGCGTTCTTCGCCGAGGACGCGCACCTCTTCGAGACCAGCATCCTCGAGAACCTGCGCGTCGTACGGGGCGACGTCGATGCGGACGAGGCGCGCGCAGTCCTGGAAAAAGTCGGGCTCGGGCAGTGGATCGACGGCCTGGAGGACGGCATCGACACGACCCTCGACGGCGGTGCGACGGCTGTCTCCGGTGGCCAGCGACGACGCATCCTGCTGGCCAGAGCGCTGCTGTCCGACGCGTCGGTCCTGCTGCTCGACGAACCCACCGAACACCTCGACGACACGGGCGGTGCTCAGCTGCTGCGGTCGTTGCTCGATGTCGATTCGGGCCTCGTCGACGCGCGGCGCACCGTCGTCCTCGTCACCCACCAGCTGCCCGAACAGACCTGCGCTGACCAGGTGTTGGACCTCGCCGAGCCCGCCGAGAATCCGGCGTCGAATAATCCTTTGCCGAGCAACGAATCTCCGCGTACGTTGTTGAGTACACGAGAGAGGAGGTGGTCTGAAGTTGAAGAACTCTAGGACGCGTGAGGTGGCTGCCAGCTAGCCGCTGTCGCTGACGGATTCACCCCCGCGCACGCGGCGAGCGAATCCACGGCAGTTACCCGGCCCCCGAGCCCCCGGTCCGTCCGACCGGGACCTGCAGTCCAGCAGGAAAGGCTCGGGGGTCGTTCGCGTGTATGAGCGATCAGCCGATGTAGCGCGAGAGGCGCGCAGACAAACGGGGTGCGAGTTCGCCGTCGGCGCCGATGCGCTCCTCGACGTAGGCAAGGTCCGCGCCCTCGACGATTCCGTAGAGACGTTTCGCACCGCCCACGAGGGCTCCCGACGTGGACCTGATGACCACGTCGGTGGCCAGCTCCCAGGACGACTGATTGATCGCGTGCCCGTAGTAGAGCTCGACGACGCCCGTGCTGTGTGTCAGCAGCAGTTCGAGGACTTCCTCGTTCTCGCTGCCCTTGACGCCCTCGCCGCCGCTGACGCGCCAGAAACCGGCCTCACGCAGATCGGGGTGGGCGTAGTTGCCGTCGGAGTCGAGACGCCACGACCGGGATTCCCATCCGAGGTACGGGCCACCGTCGTGTGACACGACGATCTGCTGCCCGAAGCCGTACTCGACGCCGGTCTCCGGATCGCGGCCCTCACCCTCGCCGCGCCAGACGCCGACGAGCGGCAGCAGGGCGAGCAGGGCAGGGTTCAGATCGGGACCGAGCCGCAGGTTCGCAGTGTCCTCGGGGTGCGGCAGATCGGGCAGCGTCGGAATGTTGCGCGTCGACGTCGACGCGAACTTCTCGGCTGCCTCGGCGATCGCCTCGTTGGCGGACCGTGTCTCGTCCGGTTCGTCGGCGGCGCGATCACTCACGATTCGTCGGTGACCAAGCGGTAGACGACGTACAGCGAGAACGCGATGATGGCGACTGCAGCAAGCGCCAGAAGGACCTCGAAGAAGATGACCACGACGGCCAGTTTAGACCCAGGGCAGTCACTCGCCACAGCGCGGTCCCGCTATGACGCGCGCAATAGTGTCATTTCCCAACGAATGGCCGAGCGCGTAGTTCGATGGCCCTCGATTGTCTCGATTTGCCGTTCGACACGGTACCTTTCCCTCGTGGCGTCGGGCACGGGGTGCGAAATGCTCGGCGCTACTGGCGTGTTCGAGAGTTTCGAATTCTGGGGAAGGATCTGAATCAATGCGTAGCCGATTACGGGCCGGCTCGTTGCTGTCCGCGACCGTGGCACTTGCCGCGACTGTTCTGTTGGTGGCTTCACCAGCAGTTTCTGCGGCTCCGGACTCCGGGTCGTCGGCCAGCGGGTCGTCGGGTACCGGTTCGTCGGACGAGCCGAACATCGATCCGAACAACTACGCGCAGGAATGCCCGGATGTGTTGCTGCTGGCGGTATCCGGTGCGACCGACTCCGATGCGGACCGAGACCCGCTGAACGAGGAGCCGCGATCGGTCGCCTCGAACTGGGTGGGGAATGTCACACTTCCGGTGGGGCAGACGAACGCAGGTAGCCCCGGTGCAGTCGGATGGCTCTACGTTCCGTACCCGTCGACGTACGGCGTCGGCGTTCTGTCCGACGTCGAGACGTACCAGCAGTCGGTCGTCGACGGTGTCGCGTCGACCAATCGTCTTCTCGACGAGTACAAGACGAAATGCGGCGACGCCACGAAGTTCGTGCTCCTCGGATACAGCGTCGGTGGTGAGGTCGTCGAACGTGCGGCTCTGGAACTCGGGCATCGTGATCCGAACGCTCTGGTGACAGGCGACGACATCGCGGGCGTCGTCATGATCGGAGCGCCGTACCGTCCCGCAGGAGTCCCCAACTTCGACGAACCGGGCCCGTCCGGCGGCGGCTTCCAGGGCCAGGCCCCGAGGGACTACGGCACGTTGAACGACAAGGTGACGTGGTCGTGCCGGCCGTACGACCTCGCATGCGACGCCCCGGACAACATCCTGGCGTTGAATCTGGCACTCGGCGTGCTGGGGCAGATGCGTCTGACCGTGCTCAACCCGCTGCAGACGGTCTCGGACTTCGGTCGGACCGTCGCGTCGATCGCCACTCGCGCGATCATCGACATCGCGACGAACAAGGATTGGCTCGAATCCGACGAGACGTTGCTCGAGGTTCTGCTGAAGGTGTCCGATCAGTCCTACGACGTCGACGAGGCTGCCGCAGTGGACGCGCTGAGTCCGGATCAGCTTCTCGCAGACCTGAACTGGGCCATGGGTCCCGGCGCCGAGACCGTGCGGAACAAGCTGCGGGCCGAGGGCGAAGGACTCGTCGAAAACAACAAGGGCATCGTCGACGTCGTCGTCGAGCCGTACATCTTCATCGGATTCCTCCAGCACCTCTTCTACTGGAACAACAATCCGAACGACGACCGTGAGTGGGAGAGCGAGAAGATCGTCGCCTGGATCACGGACCTGGCCAAGACCGAGCGCGAGCGCAAGGCAGCGGAGAATGCGGCAGCGGAGAACACTGCAGCGGAGAATGCGGCGCCCGCAGAGGACGCCGTGACCGTCGAGCCGCTGCCCGAGACCACGTCTGCGCCTCGGATCGTCCCTGCGCCGGGCACGGAAACCCGCGACAGCGATCTCGGGGCGTTCCTCGAGTCACTCGGCATCGTGCCCGAGGGGACTTTCCCGCCGCACTACAGCGAGGTACCCGAGGTGTCCGACACGGCGCCACAGCCGGTTCAGGGCTGAGCCGAGGGCCTCGCCAGCCACAGGAACGAAAGAGCCCCACACCTTCCGAGAAGGTGTGGGGCTCTTTCGGTGTCGAGTGTGAATCAGACTCCGACGGTCACATCTGCCGAGTGGATGCCTGCGCCCTCGGGGGCGATGTCGGCCTGTCCGTTGCCGGACGACGACAGTGCGCGCAGCGTCCAGTTGCCCGGAGCTGCGAAGAAGCGGAAGTCGCCGGTTCCGGATGCCACGACCTCGGCCGTGAACTCTCCGGTGCCGTCGAGCAGACGCACGAATGCGCCGCCGATCGGCTCACCGTCGGACGCGAGGACGCGGCCGGTGATGACCGTCTCCTTCTCGACGTCGACGCCTGCGGGAATGGTTTGGCCCTGTACGGGTGCGCCACACATGATCAGTGAACCTCCAATTCGATGGGTGCTCCGACGAGAGAGCCGTATTCGACCCAGCTGCCGTCGTAGTTCTTGACATCCGACTTGCCGAGCAGCTCCTTGAGCACGAACCAGGTGTGGCTCGAACGCTCGCCGATGCGGCAGTACGCGATGGTTGCCTTGTCCTCTTCGTAGCCCTTTTCCTTGTACAGGGCTTCGAGGGCGTCGTCGTCCTTGAACGTGCCGTCTTCGTTGGCCGTGGTGCTCCACGGGATGTTGATGGCGCCGGGAACGTGTCCACGCTGCTGAGCCTGCTCCTGCGGAAGGTGAGCGGGAGCGAGGATCTTGCCGGAGAACTCGTCGGGCGAACGCACGTCGACGAGGTTCTTGTTGCCGATGGCGTCGATGACCTCGTCGCGGAATGCGCGGATCGACAGGTCGGGAGCCTCTGCGCGGTACTGGGCGGCCTCACGGGTCACCACGTCCTTCGACAGCGGGCGGCCGTCGAGTTCCCACTTCTTGCGGCCACCGTCGATGAGCTTGACGTCCTTGTGGCCGTAGAGCTTGAAGTACCAGTACGCGTAGGCGGCGAACCAGTTGTTGTTTCCGCCGTACAGAACGACGGTGTCGTCGTTCGAGATGCCCTTGGCCGACAGCAGGTCGGAGAACTGATCCTGGTTGAGGAAGTCGCGGCGAACGGCATCCTGAAGGTCCTTGCGCCAGTCGAGCTTCACTGCGCCTTCGATGTGACCGCCGTCGTAGGCGCTTGCGTCTTCGTCGACCTCGACGAAGACGGTCTTCGGGGCATTCAGGTTCTGCTCGGCCCAGTCGGCAGAGACCAGGACGTCGGAGCGGGCCATGGGTTTCCTTTCGATCTTTCTTTACTTCGGTCAGTGGTGGGTCGAGCGGTCAGGCACGTGCGGATTGTGTCCGCAGTCGTGCCACGAGTGGATAGATCTGGCAGCCGAGACAGAACGCGAATGCCGCGTTCAAGAACGCCGCGACCAGTGCGAATCCGGTCGCGACGGTACCGAGAACCGACAGGCCGAGCGCGAAGCCCACAACGCCGACGGCGGCGAAGAGGAACCCGACGAGCTGCGCGAACTTCAGCGGAGCGACGGGCTCGCGTTGGGACGTGGCAGAGATCCGCGGTGCGACGACGGCCGCGAAGATGCGGCCGTACGGGCTGCGCCGCGGGCCGAGAGCGGCGCCGACGGCGAAGACGACAGTCTGTACCGCGAGCAGTACTGCTGCGGCCGTGAGCGACACGACCGACAGAATCAGCACTGCAGCGAGAACCACGGTGGTGACCCAGGCGGCGAACCGTGGACCACGAACGTCGACTTGGTCGACGGTGGAACGGGTATCGGAAGACATGATGTGTACGTGCTCCAGCGTTCGTTGTGAGAACGGGCAATCGGCAGGCAGAGGCGAACGACGTTCGCGTGGGTCATCTCGAACTTCGGGCCAGGGTGCACAGACGCACCGGCGTTCGGACGATCAGCAGCAGCGACAGCAACAACCGCCCAGTCGGCACAGATCGACCGTGCGGCGACTGGTGAGCATCAGCTCGTGGCGGGAGAACACGGAAAGCATGCTACCGGACAACACGACCAGCCGAAACTACAGGTCGACCAGGGCCGATCGGAGGGCCGCTGCCGTCGGGACGCCGGAGATCCGTGCACGCTGGGTGAGCGTGCGGTCCAGGACGAATGTCGTTGGTAGGGACAGCACGCCGAATTCGCGAGCGAGCTCGGGATGCGCGTCGATGTCGAGTTCGAGTTCCGCCGGCCCGTCGGTGTCGCTCAGTACCTGCCCGACGACGCGACGCACGGCAGCGCATGGCCCGCACCAGTCCGCCGAGAAATGCAGGATCGTCGGCGTATCGAGAGTCGCGCCCGCGTCGAGCAGAAGGCCACGCAACTCCGGTGACTCGGGTTGGGCGTCGGTGCTCCGGACGCGACCCGACCGCGATCGGACGAACAGTCCGACGGCGGTCGCGACGGCCAGCGCGACGACGAGAACTGTGATTCCGATCATGACGCGTCGATCTGGTCCAGATCGATCGTCAGGTTCTCCGCGGAGCCCTCGATGACGATCTGCGAGCCCTCCGCGTAGACGTCGGTGGGCAGAATTCCGAACGGCAGTGTCTGGCGGTCGATCGTCTTGGTGAACAGGCCGAGCACGGCAGGCTTCACGGCGTCGGGAATCGAGAAGTCGGCGCTGCCCTCGGGCCCGAAGTAGAAGTCGCTCGCGACGATGTCGACACTGTCTCCGTCGAGAATCAGATTCGCCTGCACGCTGACCGACGTCTCGACAGGTCCGACGGGCACGGTTCCCGTGAGAACGACGCCGCCGTTCGTCGTCATACCCGACCCTCCGGAGCCGCCCGTGCCGTCCGACTTGTCGGCCGGGGGAGCGGATACCTGCAGGTCGACGATGCCGAGGAAGCGCCCGAGATCGGTTGCGTCGATGCGTACCCGTCCGTCGAGCTCCTCGACGGGAACGGTACGCACCGATCCGTCGGCGAGGTCCGACAGTGGGATGGCCACGCCGCGAAGGTTGGCCTCGATGGTGGTCGCGCGGACGTAGTCGTTCGGCACGTCCTGCGCTCGGATCTCCACGTTCTGGTATCTCCCGTCCACAGCCTGCGTCAGGAACGGGAATCCATGGATCGTCACCTGGGGATCGGACGGCAGATCCCCACCTTCGCGGATGGCACGCGAGACTCGGTACTCGGAGTAGGCGGCGGCGCCGAAGTCGACGACGAGGGCAACCGCGAGCAGGCTCACGAGACCGATGATCAGTTTCCGCATTCGACCATTGTGACCGACGAATCGGGCACTGCGTTGAACGGAGGTGGGTGCGGGCACGCTAGTCTGAACCCCTGAACAAGCAGCTCACTCGGTCCCGGGTGTGCTGGTGACCTGACACGTCGACTCGATGCGATTTCGGCACGACAGCGGCAAGAAATGGAGGCGGTGTGGAGCTTCTGCTTCTGACCTCCGATCCGAATCCGGAGGCTGTTCTACCGTCGCTCGCGCTCCTGGCGCACCACGTGCGGCCCGCGCCCACCGAGGTTTCCTCGCTTCTCGAAGCAGGCTCGGCGGACATAGCGGTGGTCGATGCGCGGACCGACCTCGCGGCTGCGCGCGGACTATGCAGGCTCCTGGGCAGCACCGGATCGGCCATTCCGGTCGTCGCGGTGCTCACCGAAGGCGGTCTCGTCGCGGTGAACTCGGAATGGGGTCTCGACGACATCCTGCTTCCCGGTACCGGGCCGGCAGAACTCGACGCGCGTCTGCGGCTTCTCGTCGGTCGCTCCGGCGGCGTCGCGAGCCCTGAGGCGTCCGGCAAGATCACGCTCGGCGAACTCGTCATCGACGAGGGCACCTACACCGCGCGCCTGCGCGGGCGCCCACTCGATCTCACGTACAAGGAGTTCGAGCTGCTCAAGTACCTCGCGCAGCATGCCGGCCGCGTGTTCACGCGTGCACAGCTGCTGCAAGAGGTCTGGGGTTACGACTTCTTCGGTGGCACCAGGACCGTCGACGTGCATGTCCGACGCCTTCGCGCGAAGCTCGGTAGCGAGTACGAGTCGCTCATCGGCACCGTCCGCAACGTCGGATACAAGGCGGTCAGGCCGAGCCGGAACTCGAAGGGCGGCGCGATCGTGCCCGACGCCGACACCACGACCGAAGATTTCGTCGACGGCCACGACGGTGACGACATCGAATACAGCTCGGCAAACGGAAGCACAGCGTAGAGAAGGTGACAGTGTCGTTCGACATCGCCCGGACCGAGTCCGGGGCGATCGCCTCGGCCACGTCCGAAGCCATCCGTCTGATCGTCTCGCGCGCGACGGCAGCAGACGGCACGGCCCCGATTTCCGAGCAGGCGGTCAAGGCCGTGTCCTCGGACGGCGACGTGGTGCACCTCGTCGTCACGGACGGGGCAGCCGTCGTCGGATATGCGGGCGTGTCGCCGTCGAGTGAGAGCTCTCCTGCGATGGCAGAGGTCGTCGTCGATCCGGAGTTCCGGGGTAGGGGAGTCGGCCGCGCGCTCGTCGAGCGTGCTCTCGCCGAAGGCGGCGACGGCGCCCGAGTCTGGGCGCATGGTGATCTCGCGCCTGCGCGGGCCGTCGCGTCGAGCCTCGGGTTGACGGTGGCACGCGAACTGCTGCAGATGCGACGTCCTCTCGCGTCGCCCGAGCTTCCGGATGTCGTTGTGCCCGACGGTGTTTCGCTGCGTACCTACCGAGGGCATCAGGACGACGCAGAACTGTTGCGTGTCAACAACGCAGCCTTCGCGTGGCATCCCGAGCAAGGCGGATGGACCGACAAGGACATCGCCGAGCGTCGCGCCGAGGACTGGTTCGATCCCGCGGGAGTCTTCCTGGCCTTCGAAGAGGGCACCGACACGCTGCTGGGGTTCCACTGGACCAAGGTTCATCCCGCCGAGGCAGGCGAGGACGAGATCGGTGAGGTGTACGTGGTGGGCATCGACCCGGCCGCGCAAGGACGCGGACTCGGGCGGGTTCTCACACTCGCGGGCCTGCATTACCTGCGTGGACGGAAGCTCGGCGCCGTCCTGTTGTACGTCGAGGCCGACAACGCGGCCGCCGTTCATACCTACGAGCGGCTCGGTTTCACACGGTTTCACGTCGACGCTGCTTACTCGCGCGGCTAGAACCGGACATACAGCCCAGCTGTTCATCTCCCGTTCACCAAGCTGGGGGTAGCCGTCAACCGTCTGCCCCTACGTTCTCCTCTGGGTGGTTCCGATGCTGCCCGGTGCGAGGTTCTCTCGAGGCCGGCACCTTCAATCCCACGATTCGAGTCGACAGGCTCGGGTCGTGGAACGGCTCAAGATTCCTCGGAGGAAACAGGTGAAGCTCAAGCGCAGCGCATCTCTCGTAGGCGCAGTCGCGGTCGGCGCAATGCTGCTGACTGCATGTGGCAGCGATTCGAACGTAACGTCGGCCGAAGGCACCGAGTCGTCGGCAACGTGCGAGGGCAAGTCCCCGCTGACCGGTGAGGGATCCTCCGCTCAGCAGAACGCCATGTCCAACTTCACGTCCATC
The DNA here is from genome assembly GCF_900188125.1 of Rhodococcoides kyotonense. Lineage (GTDB taxonomy): Bacteria > Actinomycetota > Actinomycetes > Mycobacteriales > Mycobacteriaceae > Rhodococcoides > Rhodococcoides kyotonense. The sequence continues at coordinate 222,351 of NZ_FZOW01000002.1, forward strand.
TACTCCGGCGTCTGCGCGGGGCAGGCCGTCGAGTACACGACGAGCGGTTCGGGTAACGGACGCACGCAGTTCGTCGCAGGCCTCGTCGACTTCGCCGGTTCCGACTCGACCATCAAGGACGAGCAGGCAGCTCAGGCGGCCGAGCGTTGCGAGGGCAACCCGGCATGGAACCTCCCGCTCGTGTTCGGGCCCATCGCCGTTGCCTACAACCTCGACGGTGTCGACAACCTGGTCGTCACCCCCGAGGTCGCGGCTCGCATCTTCAACGGCCAGATCACCACGTGGAACGACCCGGCCATCGCCGCACTGAACGAGGGCGCGACGCTGCCGACCACCCCGATCACGCCGATCTACCGTTCCGACTCCTCGGGCACCAGCGACAACTTCCAGCGCTTCCTGACGGCTGCCGCTCCCGAGGCCTGGACCCTCGACCACAGCTCCGACTGGGCCGGTGGCGTCGGTGAGGGTGCGAACGGTTCCTCGGGCGTCGCACAGGCCGTCGCGGCAACCCCGGGCTCGATCACCTACGTCGAGAAGGGCTTCGCCGAGCAGGAAAGCCTCGGAACCGCTGCCGTCGACTTCGGCAACGGACCGGTCGAGCTGAACAGCGAGACGGCCGGTGCCGCCATCGACACCGCCACGTTCTCCGGTGAGGGCAACGACCTCGCCATCGACATCGACGCTCTCTACGCGAGCGACGCAGCCGACAGCTACCCGCTGGTTCTCGCGACCTACGAAATCGTCTGCTCTGCGGGCTACGACGCCGACACCTCGGCAGCAGTCAAGTCGTTCCTGCTCAGCGCGGCAAACGAAGGCCAGCAGGGCCTCGAAGCAGCGGGCTACGTTCCGCTGCCCGAGTCCTTCAAGGAGCGTCTGGTCACTGCGATCGACGCCATCGCCTGATTCAATGAGACGAGAGCCTGATTCGACGCCACGGCCATAGCGGCCGTGGCGTCGGGCAGGACCTCCGTCGTCAACCACCACCCGAGAGACGTGAGCGGTATGAGCGACACCCAATCGATCACCGGCGGTCCATCTGCGGCGAGCATTTCTGCAGGCGGGGCGCCGCGGAAAACGGAAGAACCCAAGCAATTGCCGGACAACAAGGCCAAGGGCAGCACAGTCGTTCGCCCTGGTGACAGGATCTTCTCCACCCTCGCCACGGGCTCGGGTGTCTTCATCATCGCGCTCATCGCCGCTATCGGCATCTTTCTGCTGTGGCGCGCGATCCCCGCGTTGCAGAACAACACCGTCAACTTCCTGACCTACAACGGTCAGTGGAACACCTCGAACACGTCCGCGATGATCTTCGGTATCCGCGACCTGTTCCTCGTGACGGCGACGGTGTCGATCTTCGCGCTGATCCTTGCGATGCCGGTGGCGCTCGGCATCGCGATCTACCTGACGAACTACGCACCGAAGAAGGTCGCGGGCCCGTTGGGCTACGTCATCGACCTTCTCGCGGCCGTGCCGTCCATCGTCTTCGGTCTCTGGGGCCTGTACGTTCTCGCCCCTGCCATCAGCCCGTTCGCCGAATGGCTCAACGAGAACCTGAGCTGGTTCCCGCTCTTCGCTACCGGCTCGGTGTCGATCGCAGGTGGCGGCACCATCTTCACCGGCGGCATCGTGCTCGCCGTCATGATTCTCCCGATCATCGCCGCGGTCACCCGTGAAGTGTTCGTTCAGACCCCCCGTGGCCAGATCGAGGCAGCTCTCGCCCTCGGCGCCACGCGATGGGAGGTCGTGCGTACGACGGTGATTCCGTTCGGCAAGTCCGGATTCGTCAGCGGTTCCATGCTGGGACTCGGCCGCGCACTCGGTGAGACCATCGCGCTCTACATCATCATCCGCAGTACACAGTCGACGTTCGGATGGACCTTGTTCGACGGTGGCAACACCTTCGCGACCAAGATCGCTCTCGCCGCCGGTGAGTTCAACAACCAGCTGCAGGCAGGTGCCTACATCGCTGCCGGCCTGGTTCTGTTCGTACTCACCTTCGTGGTCAACGCAGGCGCACGCGCCGCGATCGCAGGAAAGAAGGACTAGGCCATGACCGCAACCATGGATCGTCCGGTCAAGGAACCGACGTTCAAGGGCGTCAGTCCCCGTCGCAAGTTCTCCAACGCGATGGCCACCGTGCTGGTCAGCGCAGCTGTCCTGATCGCTCTCGTGCCCCTGGTCTGGGTGCTCTTCACCGTGATCTCGCGGGGACTCTCCGCCGTCGTCGCTCCGGCGTGGTGGCAGAACTCCCAGGCCGGCATCACCCAGTTCATCGAGGGTGGCGGTGCGTACCACGCCATCGTCGGAACACTGACGCAAGGCCTGTTCTGCGCACTCATCTCGATCCCGATCGGTATCTTCGTCGCGATCTACCTCGTCGAGTACGGCGCAGGAACTCGACTCGCCAAAGCGACCACGTTCATGGTCGACATCCTCACCGGTGTGCCGTCCATCGTCGCCGCTCTGTTCATCTACGCGCTGTGGATCGCGACGTTCGGATTCGAACGCTCCGGCCTGGCCGTGTCCTTCGCTCTGGTTCTGCTGATGATTCCCGTCATCGTCCGATCCGCCGAGGAAATGCTGCGCATCGTGCCGCAGGACCTGCGCGAGGCGTCGTACGCACTCGGTGTGCCGAAGTGGAAGACCATCGCCAAGATCGTCGTCCCGACGGCTCTGTCCGGCATCGTGACCGGCATCATGCTGGCGCTGGCCCGCGTCATGGGCGAGACCGCACCGGTCCTGATCCTCGTGGGATCCGCGACGGCGATCAACTTCAACCTGTTCTCGGGGCCGCAGACGTCACTGCCGCTCATGATGGTCGACCTGCAGAAGGCAGGAACCGGCGCGCTCACCTCCGAGCGCATGTGGGGAGCAGCACTGACGCTGATCCTGATCATTGCTCTGCTCAACATCGGCGCGAAGTTGGTCTCCAAGTTCTTCTCGCCCAAGAACGTCTAGACCTGCTCGACCGACCCAGACTCTCCCTGCTCGCGAATCACAGGAGCCGACCATGGCAAAACGTCTCGACCTCAAAGACGTCAACATCTACTACGGCAAGTTCCACGCCGTCCAGAACGTCACCCTCGCGGTGCCGCCGCGCGGCGTGACCGCCTTCATCGGTCCGTCCGGTTGCGGCAAATCGACGGTTCTCCGATCGCTCAACCGCATGCACGAGGTCACCCCTGGTGCCCGCGTCGAAGGTTCGGTTCTGCTCGACGGCGAGGACATCTACGGCAACGGTGTCGACCCCGTCGGTGTCCGTCGCACCATCGGTATGGTGTTCCAGCGCCCCAACCCGTTCCCGACGATGTCGATCCGAGACAACGTCGTGGCAGGCCTGAAGTTGCAGGGCGGCAAGTCCAAGAAGGAGCTCGACGAGGTCGCCGAGCGTTCGCTCAAGGGCGCCAACCTCTGGAACGAGGTCAAGGACCGTCTGGACAAGCCTGGTGGAGGCCTCTCCGGTGGTCAGCAGCAGCGTCTCTGCATCGCCCGCGCCATCGCGGTGCAGCCCGACGTCCTGCTCATGGACGAGCCCTGCTCGGCTCTCGACCCGATCTCGACCCTCGCCATCGAGGATCTGATCGGTGAGCTGAAGAAGGACTTCACCATCGTCATCGTGACGCACAACATGCAGCAGGCTGCCCGCGTCAGCGACCAGACCGGATTCTTCAACCTCGAGGCGACCGGCAAGCCCGGTCAGCTCATCGAGATCGACGACACGGAGAAGATCTTCTCCAACCCGTCGCAGAAGGCGACCGAGGACTACATCTCCGGCCGCTTCGGATAGACACGATCGACAGAAAACCCCCGGACACACCGTGTCCGGGGGTTTTTCGTGCGCGGCGGCGACCGTGTCGGTCCGACCTCGGAGCGAATGTCACATGCGATCACGTGGAGCGACCGTATGGCCACATTCGGTCACCGGCGGGATGGATCCCGGTAGTGACCGAATGTGACATTCGGTCGAAGTCAGGCGCTCGGTAGGTGCGTGGTGTTCAGTTCGGTCGGGAGTTCACCGGTGACGAGGAAGATGACTCGGCGTCCGACCTCGACGGCATGGTCGGCGAAGCGCTCGTAGAAGCGTCCGAGCAGCGTGATGTCGACGGCAGCGGCCACACCGTGCTTCCACTCACGGTCCATCAGGACGGTGAACAGGTGGCGGTGCAGATCGTCCATCGCCTCGTCCTCTTCGCGGAGCTTGGCAGCCCGCTCGGGATCCCGCGTCTCGAGTACCTCGCGTGCCGACGCACCGAGCTGGACGGCGATGCGGCCCATCTCTGCGAAGTATCCGTTGACCTCTTCGGGCAACGTGTGGTTGGGGTGGCGGCGGCGGGTGATCTTCGCGACGTGCAGGGCGAGAGCGCCCATACGGTCGATATCGGCGACGATCTGAATGCCGGAGACCACCGAACGCAGATCTCCCGCGACGGGAGCCTGGAGAGCGAGGAGCGAGAAGGCCTTCTCCTCGCAGATCGCACTGAGGTCGGTGATCTTGTCGTGGTCGGAGATGACCTGTTCCGCAAGGACCAGATCGGCTTGGAGAAGGGACTGGGTTGCCGTTTCCATCGCGGATCCGGCCAGAGTGGCCATCTCACCGAGGAGATCGGCCAACTCGTTCATCTGTTCGTTGTAGGCGACGCGCATAACCACGAAGTTTAGTGGGTCACACACATCGAGTCATGGACCCCGGAGTGAACGGGGTATGAATGGATCGAGCTAAGCGCAGGTGTCGTCCGCGGCATTGGTGAATGCCAGGTCTGCAGGCAGAGGTGCGGACTCGGTACTGCCCTGGACCTGTGTGACGTCGATCGGCTCACCGAACGTCGTCGGGGCGGTGGTGTAGCCGGGGTAGTCGGCGCCGAGCACGACCTCGACGAGGCTGTCCAGTCCCTGACCCTCTTCCACGACGGCACCCGGAATCGCCGACGCAACCGTCGCGGCTTCCGATTCCTGTCCGGGGGAGTAGCGAACGACGGTCTGAGCTGCAGTGCCGACGAAGTTGCCGACACCCACGATCTGGAACCCGTACGTCGACAGTTCCTCGGACGCGGTGGCGGCCATCCCGGAAGTCTCGGATGCGTTGGACACCTGGATGGACACCGTCGTCGGGTCGACCGCGAGGACGGGGGCAGTCTGCTGGGGAGGTGCCGCCGACGTCGGCGCCGCTTCCTCACGCTCCTCACCGGGCAGCGGTTCGTCGTTGATGATCGCGCTGAAGATGGCGGAGATGGCGTCGTCCATGGGGATCTCGTTGCCCCAGTCGTTGGTGCCCGACGTCGGAAGCGTCAGGAACGTGACTGCGCCTGCATCGACGTTCTGCAGCGACCGTCCGAGTGTGACGAGATCCTGCGTCTTGACATTCTCGACGAACGTGTCGCTGGTGAACGCGTTGACGAACCCGTTCAACTTGCCGGGGTCGAGCAGAACCTGGTTGGACAGTGCCGACCTCAGAAGTGACGACAGGAACCTCTGCTGACGCTTGATGCGTCCGTAGTCGCCGTTGCCCTCGGAGTCGACGTGCCGTGCGCGGACGTAGTTCAGGGCAGTTCGCCCGTCGATGCGCTGCTCACCGGTGTTGGCGAGCACGGTGCCCAGTTCTCCGTCGACGAGTGGCTGCGGAGTACAGACGTCCACGCCACCGATCTCGTCGACCATCGATTCGAAGCCGGCGAAATCCATTCCGACGAAGTGGCCGATCTTCAGGCCGGAGATCTTCTGAATCGTCTTGACGAGACATTTCGGTCCGCCGAGCGCATACGTCGCGTTGAGCTTGTCGCCGTCGGCAGCCGGATACGTCTCGTCGGTGTAGGTGTTCGTGTCGTTGTCGAATGCCTCGCACTCGGGACGTGTGACGTCGAGATCGCGAGGGAACGAGACGGCGACGACGCGGCTGCGGTCGGCAGGAATGTTCACGAGCATGACGGTGTCCGAACGCGCGCCTTCTGCGTCGTCGACCGTTCCGGCGCCGATCTCGCCGCTGGCGCCCGCACGAGTGTCGGTTCCGACGATCAGATACGTCTCGTCGCCGTACTGGCCTGCAGCGTCGACGACGTCGGTGGAATCGGGATCGAGTGCGGCCACCTGGGCGAATCCGCGGTCTGTACTGCGCAGATAGCCCCAGACGACGCCCGTGAGCGCAACGGAGAGAATCGCGAGAATCGAGACGAACCCACGGGCGACGTTCCTGACGCGCTTGCGTCGTCGCACCTTGCTCATCGCGAGCCGTGTGAGAGCGGGACGTTGCTCGGCCGGGACGCCGACGGCTTCGGGTTGGGCGGGAGCCGGGGGCGGAGTCCGGTCGGTGATCGGATCGATCTTCTCGGTGGGTGCTTCGACGTCGGGTCGCTCGGGCGACGCCGGTGACGCGGCCGACTGCGCATCGTCGTCGGCCATCTTGCCCATCAACTCCGCGACGGACACACCTGCCGTTGTTCGAGGATTTCGTTTGACCAGGCGGCTCAACCGTCCACCGTCACGAGGGCCGTCGTCTGCTGCAGGCTCTTCGTCGGCTTCGGGAGCGGCGGGAGTGGCAGGGGCGCGAGGTGGAGGCGGAGTGGGAGCACGCTCGGACGACTGCGGTCGGACGCGGGAGATCGGCCGCTCCCAGGGCGCCCGGCCTTCAGGCACAGGCGGGCCCGGATCCCGATCGTCACCCACGAATTTGTTCCTGGCCTTCCTGGCGAAATCTCTTGCTCGCCGAGTCAGGCGATCCCAGCCATGATACTGACGAAACGGCTTCGGTCCACTTCGGACAACGGCGTGAACCGTCGAAGCAGGTCAGCCTCCGGAATGCATCAGATCGGCGCCCACCGGGACCCGATCGTCCTCCGGATCGTCGAGCCATCCCTCGGGGAGCGACACCGCGCCCGGCGAACCCTGACGCCCGCGCGGGCCTTCCGCGTCCTTGGGAAACGGAACGTCCGGATCGAGGCGTCCGAGGAGGTCGTCGAGTTCGGTCAGTGTCTTGACCAGCGCCATCTGCACACGGAGATCGGAACCCGCGGGGAAGCCGCGTAGGTACCAGGCGACGTGTTTGCGCAGCTCACGAAGGCCTTTGTCCTCGCCGTGATGGTCGGCCAGCAGCTCGGCGTGACGACGAATGATGACGGCCACCTCGCCGAGCGAGGGTGGCGTCGGTTCTGCACGTCCGGCGAAACGTGCACTGAGTTCGGCGAAGAGCCAGGGCCGTCCGAGGCAGCCGCGACCGACGACGACGCCGTCGCACCCGGTCTCGTCCATCATGCGCACCGCGTCCGACGCCGAGAAGATGTCACCGTTGCCGAGAACCGGAACGTCGGTCACATGCTCTTTCAGACGCGCGATCTCGTTCCAGTCCGCGGTCCCGGAGTAACGCTGGGATGCGGTGCGGGCGTGCAGCGCGACCGCTGCGGCGCCTTCTTCGGCGGCGATGCGCCCTGCGTCGAGGTGGGTGTGATGTTCGGGATCGATGCCGACGCGGAACTTCACCGTCACCGGTACGGATGTGCCTTCGGTCGCCTTCACCGCGGCGGCGACGATCCGTCGGAAGAGCGCACGCTTGTACGGCAGCGCTGCACCACCACCCTTCTTCGTGACCTTCGGCACGGGACAGCCGAAGTTCATGTCGATGTGGTCGGCCAGGTTGTCGTCGACGATCATCTTCGCGGCGGCGTACGTGGTGTCCGGATCCACGGTGTACAGCTGCAGTGACCGAGGCGTCTCGGTAGGGCCGAAGGTGGTCATGTGCATCGTCGCGGGCTGCCGTTCGACGAGGGCACGTGCCGTGACCATCTCGCAGACGTACAGACCCGACGTGCTGCCTGCGCGGGCGATTTCCTGCTCGCGGCACAGAGTGCGAAACGCCACATTGGTCACACCCGCCATGGGGGCGAGAACAACCGGGCTGTGCAGCTCGAGCGAACCGATCCGCAATGTCATCGAAAAAGAGCCTTCTGAAAGTGATGGTGATGGAACCGGCAGAGCCCTCAGGAAGCCTGCTTGTCCGCCTTTGCTGCCTCACGGGCGAGCGAGCGGTCGCGCATCTCCTCGAACTTGGTGGCCTGCTTCTCGAGGTCCTCGAGGAACGCTCCGAGTTCTTCGCGCTTGTTCTCGCCGCGGCCGGTGAAGTCCTCGCGCTCGAAAATCTTCCACTTGCGCAGCACGGGCCACACGACCTCTTCGAGGTGCTGACGCAGGTCGTAGATTCCGTGCTTGGCCATGAGCACGCCGTTGCGTCGGAAGTTCGGCATCCCGGCGCCGGGCATCTGGAAGTTCATGACGATGTCGGCGATCGCGTCGAGCGTCTGGTCCGGTGCGATGTCGAGTGCTGCCGCGCTGATGTTGCGGTAGAAGATCATGTGCAGGTTCTCGTCGGCGGCGATGCGTTGCAGCATGCGGTCTGCGATGGGGTCGTCGCACACTTTGCCGGTGTTGCGGTGCGAGACACGCGTCGCGAGTTCCTGAAATGTCACGTACGACACCGAATGCAGCAGACCTGTCTGCGATCCGGCGGGTGAGGCGAACCCGTTGGTCATGTGGATCATGCGGGCTTCTTCGAGTGCGACGGGATCGACGCCGCGGGTCACGACCAAGTAGTCGCGCATGACGATGCCGTGGCGGTTCTCCTCGGCGGTCCAGCGGCCGACCCAGGTGCCCCAGGCGCCGTCCTGCGAGAAGTTCTCGGCGATCTCGCGGTGGTAGGACGGCAGGTTGTCCTCGGTGAGCAGGTTGGTGATCATCGCGGCTTTGGCGACCTCGGACAGTTGGCTCTGCTCCGGGTCGTAGTCGATGCCGCCGAGTGCGGCGAAGTTGCGGCCTTCGTCCCACGGCACGTAGTCGTGTGGATGCCACTCCCTGGCCATCGACAAGTGGCGGTTCACGTTGTCTTCCGCAACAGGAACCAGCTCTTGAAGCAGTTCCAGCTGTGTCAGATCCCTCGCCATTACATTGCCTCCAGACATTGCGGATAACCGGACCCAGCCTACGGCACCGTAACTTCGCGTTGCGCTCGCGTCGAGCTGCATCGCGCGCCATGGTTACCGGCTGGTACTTCGGAGTTCTTCCCCCGTTGCAGATTCGTTCCCCGTTCTCGAACCGTTACCGAGTGTACGACTGCATAACGGAAAAATGCTGCACGTTCCCTGTCGATGTGCTGTGCGTTCCTCGCCGAAGTGTGCCCGATATGGGTATCTCGGGTCGCCGATCGCGACTCATTCGTCGCCTGATCGACGTGTAATCGTCATCCGTGACCGGCTCTGTGGCGCGACGACGCAGACGGAAATGCAGCGGTGCTGACGATTAACTGGATGTGCTCAGACGCACACGTGGTGCCCCCAGTAGGACTCGAACCTACGACCTGCGGATTAAAAGTCAGAACGAGTCCGTGACACCCGATGACGGTGAAACCCAGTGAGAGACAGTAGATGCTGGTCGGGGAGGGTGTGCGCTGACTGCTGGTGATGGTTGCTGACGTGGTCACACGGTTCCTCTGTGACCACTTTGTGGCCACGTCAGCGGACAGCTAGGCGCGGGCTAATCTTCGGTCGGCGAGGAATCCTTCTCCCCGTTTTCGTCCGCCTTCTTGCCTCCGCTATCGCGTGAGGGGTTGTGTCCGTCCGAGACCGTGCGCACAAGAGTCGAGGCTATTTGAGCAAGCGGCACCGCGAATCCGACTGCAGCCCAGGGGGTGAGGAACATGCCCGCAAACGCGAGGGCTGAAACAAGTGCCGACACCGCGGTAGCCAAGTACTGACCACGCTTCAAAGAGTCTCGGTCCGCCTCGGCAACGGTGACCTCTACTCTTACTTGGCCGTCTACTGCAGCGCGAATGGTCCCTTGCCGTGCCTCACGGATGCCTACCCCGCGTTCCGCCATCGAGAGCACACGATCGGCTGCGCCAGGAAGAACACGCTCATAAGCAGCGAGCGCAGCTGGAGGCGGTAACGGAGCCTTCCAGCGCTGCTGAAGTCGGATCTGCTCCGATACCTCAGATTCGGTCAACTCACCTTCGAGAATGTCATCGACGACGTCGACAACATTCTCTTCGTCGACTAGCGGATCCTCGTGCCGCTGACTACTTTGGTTGCCTTCTTGACTATCGACTCTGCCGAGGTTTCCTGCCGGCGTTGGGCCGTTAACATCCGTCTCGGCTGAATAGCCATCGTGTCCACGCCCCGCGCCCGGGCGCGTCGAATCGCTGCCGTGGTGCTGGTGGTCCGCTTCATCACTCAAAGCTACCTCTTTCTGGTCTCGGGGTATATGGATCAGTGGTTGTCTACATCACACGAACGTTTTTGTCGGTGGTTCTGTATACCGTTTTCTGCATGGGGATGCGGAGAGAGATTAGACGAACCAACGTGCCTTGCATTCAGTGCGGTGAGCCGCTCTGGCGCTACTACAACACCATCTCCGGATGGAACTTCACGGCCGAACCACGACCGAGCAACTTTGAATGCAGGTCAGGGAACGGATGTCTCGGCCGCGTACAACCTGACGACGTGAAGTGACAGCCAATCCCTCGCTGATGGGGATCGGTGAGCTTGCGAGCATTCTCGGTGTCTCGGCCGGAACGATCCGCAACAACCGGAACACTCACCCTCTGTACTCGAAGGCGCTGAAGATGGGCGGCAGTACCAGTCGGCTGAAGTGGCGCCGAGCCGATGTCGCGGCTTACCTCGGGGTGGATGAGCTGCCGTCCGAGCCGGTAACGATCGAGCGGAGCGTCGGCCTAGCACGCGCAGAACTTGACATGAAGATGCGTGAGAGTGAAGTGGCGGCGGCCATAAGTGAGATCCGCGCGATTCTGCGGAGACTCGAATCGGGCGTCCTTCACACCGACGTTTCTGCTGGTCGGGCCAAGGATCCGGCTGGGTTGACGCTCGGTTCTCGTCGACGATTGCAGCGGCGGATGCCGGGGCAGACGAAACGTCGATGACTTGCGGATCAGACATCCGATTCAGGTGGTGTTTCAGCAGGTGAGGGCTGCAGTGGTCACGCGATGGTCACTGAGCTGCAACGAGTTTCGGCCCCACCCGATGCGCGAGGGTGGGGCCGAAACTGTTGGTGCTCCCAGGAGAAGAAACCAACCTCTACATTAGTCGAGGTTTAGTACGCCGCGCCCGGAACAGTCGGTGGCAACGCCGGATAGCCAGGATGATCACCGGTCACCGACGGCGCCGGAATCAGATTCCACGCCGCACCGAGCAGCTCAGACGGCGTGCGGACGCCGGACTGTCCGGGGCCTGTCGGAGTGAGCAGGTAGCTGTAGTTCGCAAGATCGGACAGCGCCGACGTCGTCTCCGGATCGGCGGTGAACTCCAGGTCGTCGGCGCCTTCCAACCATCGAGTCGGATCGGTCCGCGAAATCACTTTCCATGTCATAACAGCGCCATCACTCCAATCACGAATTCCTGTAGCTGGTTGGACTTGTCGAACTCCCCACCCAGTGAGCTCCGGCCGAACGTGTCCTGCAAACCTACCTGGAACGCCTCAGCGGCTTCCTTCGCCGGATCGGACTGCGAGTCCTTCGCGTACGACTTGCCCGCGTAGATATTCTCCCACTGATCGGCGTACCCGACCTCCCCTTCCAAGCCAGGCTGATTCGGATAGATCTGCGTCAGCGGCTCCAGCGTTCCATTCTTCGTCGACCGCGACCGGACGAGCGCGTATTCGAGGTGGGTCAGGCCGGGGATCATCTTCTCCATGCGGTGCCCGAGTTCGTGCGCCATCACCTCATCCGGGTACGAGTCGAACGCGCCTCGATAGCCAGGCAGATAATCCTTGCTCGGCGCGGCGATGTAGTCGTGCGTCCCGTGGTAGAACGCGCGGTCAGCCGACCCGACGTTGAGTTGATTCGCTGACGTCACCCGCAACCAGTCCGACGGGAACAGCGTCTCAGCTCGACGGAGCGCTGCGATTCCGTCGGAGGTGCCCGGTTCCGCCAGGTCCAGCGAGGACAGTCGCGCGGACTGCTGGACGCCGCCGAAGTCGCGGACCTCGGCGAGGGTCTCGCGGATGATCGCCGACTCGCGGACAGCGATCTTCTTCACCAGCCGCGACGTGGTCAGGTAGTCCGCGGTGGCGAGATCCTTCCTCAGCGCTACCAGTTCGACGTCGTTCGCCATCACCTTGAACGCGTCGTCGCGGATCGCCTTGCCGACCGCGAGGGTGGAGTCCAGGTGTCGTGCGAGCTTCTCGGGGACGAGCTTCGCGCCGTTGCTGTCGCGCGGGTAGCGGAGCGTCGTGTCGAGCCACCCCATCCGATCCTTCGGCATCGTCGTCTGAGCCTCGGAAATGAGTTCCCGAGTCTGATCGGAAAGGCGTTGCGCTGGTTCGGGTTTCGCCTCAGGTCTCGGCTTGGCTGCTGGTTTCGGTTTCGGTGTGACAGCAGGCTTCGGCGTCGGGGGTTTCGGCTTCGGCTTGGGCAACGGAGGCAAGATGCCATCCGGGTCGACGTCGCCGATGGTGTAACCGAGATCGATGCGCTCCCGCTTCGGCCGGCGCTTCAAATTGTGCTGCTCGATGTGGTCCTTGATCGCCTTCTGCTGCGCTCTCAGTTTCTCGGTGGCGGCTCGCTTCGCTGCCGGGGTTACCGCGGTCGCCTGCTTCCGCTTCGTGTCGCGGATCGCGCGTTCCATGGCCCGCTGCCGCTGAGTCGCCTCGTACCCCTCCGGGTCGGGCTCGGTGGTGAACGTGCGTGACGCACCGGGAATGAACGCCGAGACAGCGTGCGTGCAGTTCGGATGCTGAAACCCTTGCGCGCGAGCATCTTCCAGCGTTGCCTTGATCTTCACGTCGACGGTGCCAGGGCCTGCAGCGTTCTTCCTCGTGACCGTGCCTTCCTCCCCGTCGAGGCTCAGCACCTGCCCCTCGTACGGCTGGCACTGCGGCGCCGGATTGCGATGCGAGGACACGACGAGAAGCGTCTGCCCGCGCTCCTTCATCCGATCGGTGTGCGAGTCGATGAGTTGCTGATTCACGACCGTCCGCGACTTCATCTCCATGTACGTCGCCAGCGTCCAATTCCGTCCTGCCTTGTCTCGGAACCCAGTGATGCCGCGGGCAGTGAGAACGTCGAGGGCCTGCTGGACGGCGTCGACCCGGAGACCACCAGGGTTCGCGTTGTGCCGCGCTTCGACATTCATCTTCACCTTGACGTACAAATTGTCCGACGCCGTCGTGATCTTCGCTGTCACGTCGGCGACCTCACCCATCTCGAACCGGGCACGCTTCGCAACGCTCGGCGGCAAATCCTCATGCCGTGGTCCGCCCGCGCGGGGAGCGACAGCGTTGTCGTCGAGATCCTCGTCAGCGCTTCGACGGCCGAGCTTCGCCGCGCCGGTGACCGCGTGTCCCATCGCCTGCACACCGGTGTCCTGGAGCTGGCGTTGCATCGCGCGAGCTTCGTTGCGGAACTTGAGTTGCTCCGTTTGTTGCCGTCGCGCCCAGTCCTCTCTGTCGACGTCGACTGCGAGGTGGTCGGCCATCTTCGCGAGCAGCGCGAGCTCGGCTGTCTCGTACACGGCCGCGACACCGTTGGCGATGTCGCGGCCGTCGCTCGGATCGAGCGCCACTGAGTCTCCTGGAGGGTTGGAACCTGCGGATCAAGGATCCGATTCGGGTGGTGTTTCAGCTGGTAGCGAGCTGCGTGGTCACAGGATGGTCACTGTGCGTCTCGTAGCTGGCCTCAAACTTCGCCTGCCGCTCGCGTTCCGCTCTCTCCTCGCGTGCAGTCTGCTCGGCATGACCCGTGTGAGTGGCGGCGTCGTGCAATCCGTGTGGGCGCGGAAGGGCCTGCCCGGATGCCTCCTTGAACGCGGCCTGAGCGAACGTGTGGCCGTCCTCGTCGACGTAGCTGGAGAAGTCGAATTCCCAGCGGAGGTCCTGACGCAGCTCGACACCCAGCTCGACCGCTTGTGCGCCGAGACTGGCGTGCGCGGCCCACATCTTCCGCACCTCCACCTGGAACGCGCGGGTGGCGTCGACGAGTGCCGCGTACGCCTCCCTCGCTGGCGCTGTGCCGTTGGTGTAGAACTCGTCCCGCTCGGCGTAGGCATCGACGACGGCCTGACGGCGTGCCCGCTCGTTGTCCTCCCGCTCCCGGTGCTCGGCGCCACGGCGACGGAGCTGCAGGAAACTGAGGCGGCTCCTCGCTTCGCTGACCGACTCGGCTGTGACCGTGTCGTCACCCTTCGTCACGGCCTGTTCGAGGGCGTCGATTGCGGCCTGCGCCTCGCGGATCTCGCCGTCTACCTGACTCACTGTTGCGTCAGCCATTGTTGTTGTCTCTCTTCCTGTTTGCGATGCGGTGCATCTTCTCGACCATGCGGCTCGTCGCGTCGTGGAAGCTCGTCGGAGGTTCCGGGTGAGCGGCCTTCGCGGCCGCCTGGTCCTCGCTGGCGTCCTGCTCGATCTGCGCGTGCTGCTTCTCGTAGTGCGCTGCGATGCTCTCGCCGAGGCCGCTCATTCGATGCGGCCGGCGTCGTAGGCGTCCTGCAGTTCGGCGTCGACGCAGTGGAGTCGCTGCTGCGCGGACCACTCGGGCCGCTCTCCGTCCGGGGTGGGCACTGTCGAGGGTGTGCCGTCCTCGCCGACGACGAGCGTCACCCCGATGGTGGGGAGTGTGGAGCCGTCTCTGAAGTGGTAGACGCCGTCGTTGTCGACGTATCCGAGGCGGCTGTAGTTCCGCGAGTCCGGGTCGCTGCTGTCGGCGCTGGTTGTGATGCGGCGAACGTTCTGGGTTGTCGTCATGTGGTTCGATCTCCTGTAATCGCTTGTGCTGCAATTGATTTCATTCTACCAGTGTGGTAGCGGAATCTCGAGTGTCTAGCCGGGTCGTTCTTCGACCTGCGGATTGAGAGTCCGATGCGGGTCGCTTGCCCGCAGGTCGAAGAACATGTGGTCACGCAGTGGTCACTTCCGTTATCCCAACCCCGCTTTCATGATCGAGATGTTCGCGGTCCGCGACCCTTGGTCGATGTCGACCTGGACGTCGACCGGTGCCGGATCCTTCGCAGCCGCGATGAGCTCGTCCAACTTGGTGAGAAGGTCACTAAGTCCAGCCTCGATGAACGCCGGTGAATTCGAGCTTGTGTCGAACTGGCCGGTAAAGTTGCCTTTCGCGTCGAATCCCGATGCGAGAGTGTTCAATCCGCCGATCCCCAACGCCGCCAGCGCGTAGGCGTTCGCGCGGGCCTTGTTCGCCGAGACGCCATGACCGTTCAACGGAATGTCGAGCGTCGGCCGGTCCGAGTCCGGTTGGTAGCCACCGAACCCGGTGAGCCCACCGTCGGCCATCGGGACGAGCCGGTAGCCGAATTTGTTCGCGGTCTGGTTGAGGATGCCCGTCGCGCGAGGACGCTTCGAACCGGCGTGCGGAATGTACGACTCGCCCTCGGTCTCCGGCTCACCGAACATGCGCACATCGCCGCCCCGGACAATCACCGGTGAGTGGTCTTCGAATCCGCCGTTCGCGAACACCTTCAACCCTGCTGTGAGGATCGGCTCGCGTTCGTCCTTGCCGCCGAGCTGGACGGGCCAGTTCGTGACGAAGACACGGTCGCCGTCCGTCGACAGACCGACACCCGACGACGACATCCCGAAACCGACCCGGTCCTCTTCGACGCCGTGAGCGAGTCGATACCGTTCGGTGAATTCACCGGCAGCCAACGCCTTCGAACCGTCCGGATCGTTCTCGGCGTTGAAACCGCTCAGCTTCTCCGTGCTCGGGTCGTCGCCACCCGACAGTGGAAGATGCCAGATCATCGGAAAGTTCTCTGGTGACTGCGCTGGGCCGCCATACTGGATGCCGTCGCCACCGGACTCGACGTTGACGCCGAACAATTGGCCGACCATGTGGCCGTTCATGCCAACGCCGCCGTTCGTGCCGATCGTGTATCCGTTCGGGTCGAAACCCTTCACGAAGCCGAGCGCGGCGAAGTCCGAGTCCGTGGTGAACCGAACGTTCTTGCCGGTCAGCTTGTTGTAGATGCCCGACTGGTAGCCCGAGCAGTCCAGCTCCCCGTAGACGTACGGTTCATCGTCGTGAGCCTTTGCGTACGCGATCGCAGCCTCTTTGCCGCCCTCGATGATCCCGCCGTCGGCCATCCGAACCAGCCCCAGGCCGAAGTGCTGCGCAGTCAGCGCGAGGATCTGCTCCGAGCGAGCACGCTTCGACAGCGCGAACGGGACGTACGCTTCACCTTCGGTCTCGGGCTCGCCGTACGTGGTGATCTGCTTAGTCGTGATGTGCGCGTTCGCGTTCTTCGGTGTGAACGCCCCGTCAGCGTTCTGCACCACGTTGACCGGGCCGATGAAGTCCGTCGGCAAACCCTGTGCCGCAAGCGCTTCCGTCCTCGGCACGACCGTCACTTCGAGAGTGCGGCGACGGTTGCGCCACTCCTCGATGATCCGCTGGCCCTCCTCGGTGTCCGCCGTGATCGACACCGAACCATCCTCCAGTGTCTTGACTTTCAAGCCGAAGCTCTCCAGCTCGTCGCGTGCCTCATCGGTTAACGCAGACACCACCACGGACTTCGCGTCCGGGACGCCAATCACTTTGTCGTTCAACACATCCAGCGCGTAGTGCGCTTCGGGCATACCGGGCTGCTTGATGAGGGTTTCGACGAGATCAGGCGTGAGACCGAGGGTGTTGATGTAGTCGTTCGCGGCCTGGTTCGACATGCCCGTCGCCATCAGCTGCTCGCGGAGGGTGTCGAGGTTGCCCTGGTACTGACCGGTCAACGTCTCGACGGTGTTGCCTGCCTCCAGGCCGGTGCGCACCTGCTCGCGGAATCCGTCGGCGAGGCCGCGGGCCGCGAGGTCCATCTCGTGTTGCGCGGTGTTCGTGTGGTCGATCTGGCCGTTGAAGTTTTCGAGCTGCATGGTGGTGCCGTCGGCTGCGATGCCGATTCCGGCGATGGTGGACGCCACCTTCGCGGACTCGTCGTTGAACGCCGCAGACAGCTTCATGTCCCCGGTGAACTCGTTGAAGCGCTCCCTGCCCGATTGGAGGGCCGGGATGAGGGTGTCGTTGATGGCGTTGGCAGCGCCGGTGAGTGTGCTGTCGATCGCGTCGCCTCCGTTGCGGGTGGTGTCCGCGAGAGCACGCAGCTTGTCCGCTGCCCCGTCCGTCGCGATGCCCAAGACCGCACCGAAGCCAGGGATCGACTCGCCGACCGACAGGATGTTCGCGCCCATGTCCAGGAACGACGCGCCAGCCTCGGCAGCTGACCCCGCGAATTCGGCGAGACCGCGGAGGCCGCCCTCGACGAATCGCAGCACGGCTTCGCCTGCGTCGAAGCCGGCGTTGCCGACGCCGATAAAGAAGTCGATGACCCCAGCGCGGTTGTTGCTGATGTTGTTCGCCCACTCAGCGATCTGTGGCCCGAAAGCCTCGGCGAGCCCAGCCTTGAAGCCGTCGACGACGGTCGAGATGGATCGGAAGGCGCCTTCGACGGAGGTCGCGTCGTTGCCTCCCATCGTCGCCGCGAGCCTGCCTGCAGCGCCTTCGAACTCGCCGAAGTCGCTGAGTGCTTTCGACGGGTCCCATTGCGTCAGAACGGAAATGAAGTCACCGGACGTGTCACCGAGCAGACCCATTGCGGCCGTGTTTCGCTTCACCGGGTCTTCGATTTTCGAGATGGTGTCGAAGGCCAGATCGAACGCCTTGTTCGCGTCCGGGCCGCCAGCCTTGAACGCCTCGAACATCTCCTCACCGTTCAGGTCGATGTCGTTGAGCGTCGAGACGATCGTCTCGCCCTCCTCCGACACCCGACGCCCGAACTCGCGCAACGAATCACCAGCAACGTCAGCGTTCCACGCACCGTTGTCTGTCGACTGCTCGATCAACGCGAGCGCCATCTCCGCCGAGATCCCGGCGTTCTTCCAGCCCGCCGAGTACTCGTTGATCACTTCGAGCAGATCCTCGCCCTTGTTCGCCGAGCCACCGACCGCGTTGGCGATCATGTCCGACGCTTCCTGCGCCGACGCCGCGAGGCCTGTCGACATCAGCGCAGAGACGGCCTGCACCGACGTCGTCACTTCACCGTCCAAGGCCTGCGAGATGGTTTCCAGATTCGCGACGACAGCTTCGGCGTCTCTCTGGCTTGCTCCTGGGTCGATGATGTTGTTCTGCAGCGACAGTTTCAGCGTCGACAGGTTCGCCTCCACCGATTCACCGAACACGTCTGAGTACGCTTCTGCGGCCGCGCGAGCAAACTTCGCTGCCTGAGCCTCGGTCGTCTTCGTTTGAGCCTGGAAGATGTCGCGAGAGAGCTCGTTCTCCATGCCCTCTTTGATCGCTGCAGCGAGCGCGATGCCCGCACCGACACCGAGGGCGGCGACACCGAGGATCGAACCCGCGACCGGACCAGCCTTCGACGAGATACCAGAAATCGCGTTAGAGAACCCTGCCAGGAAGTTCCCGCCCGCATCGCCACCGGAGTCCCCACCGACATCGGAGAGGTCCTCTGTCGCGTCCTCAGCAGCGTCGGCGACCCGGTTCAATCCGCGGCGTGCTTCCTCAGCTTCACGGATGAGCCGCTGCAGGCCTTGGCCGTCGAGCTGCGCGAGGGACCGCTCGGCGTGGGATGCGCCCTGACGGACCTCGTCTCCGATGCTCTGGCCCGCGCGGTTCGCTTCCTTGATGAGGGCGTCGAGCTGCCACTTGTCGAGGGTCTTCAGGTGATCTGCTGCATCATCTGCGCCGCGCACGATCGCGGTCAGGGCAGTCGCGTCGATGCGCTTCAACCCATTCGAGGCTTCGCGCGCTCCCGATCCGATCTGCTCGGTAGCTTCGCGGGCTTGCCGCGCCGAGGTGGTGACGCGGTCAGCGGACGTTGCTGCCTCGGTGAGGGCCGTCGATGCCCGTCGGCCGGCAGTCTGGGTTGCATCGGCCATCCGCGCGGATTGCTCGGTGGCGTCGTCCATCGCTCGGGTGAAGCGGGCGTCGTCGACGGTGAGGGTGGCGACGAGCTCGCCGACGTTAAGCGCCATGAGTGTCCTCCTGGATCTGGTCGTTGTTAAGAGATCGGTTCAATTCGTCGTGGACTCGCGCGTAGATCCACAGGTGGTGCCGCTGGACTTCGACAGCGGCGACGCGTAGTTCCTCGAATTCGTCGATCGACAGCGCCGCGAGCATCATCTGGATCCCGTCGCGGTCTTCGTTGTCGACAGCTGTGATCAGCGCTGCGAGGTCCTCATAGGCTTTCGGCGCGGTAGTGGGCGTGGTGTCTGTCATGTCGTTCTCCTGGTTGAGGTGTTGGCGCGGATACCTTTGGTCACGCCTCTCGGCGCGCTTGCTTCGCTTCCGGCCGGGGCTCGGATCTCGCCGCCGACGACGCCGTTTACTCGCCACATGGGTTCGACGGCACTCCAGGCTCGGCAGGCTTCGAGCGCGGGACAGGCCTGGCAGATCTGCACGACCGCCTGGTGGCGTTGACGTTTCGCTGTGACGTTCTCGCCGTCGAGGTCGTTGTCGAACATCGGCGCGCTTCCTCGGCAGAGCGCACCCGGCAGCGGTGGACCGACCGTGAGACTGGCTACGAGCTCGTCGAATGCGCTCACACGTTCACCAACCTGCGGATTTGATATCCGATCAGCGACCCGAAACCGCAGCTCACAAGTCGAGTGGTCACACCGTGGTCACACCGGCGCGAACGACGACGCCCAGAACCCAAGCAGAAATCGGCGGCGTCGACTACCACGCGTGCGCGCACATGCACACGCGCGCGGGTCCACCAAAGCTCGCTGGCGAGGTGGTGGTGTGTTGGCGAGGTGGCGGTGTTGTGTGTGCTGCGCGCGAGTCCACCGGGAGTGTCGGTGTCTGTGTTTGTCCCGGTTGTCCGCTCTCCTAGAGAGGGAGAGCGGGACGGACATTCAACGGCGGTCGGGATATAGCCGGAACATAGTTGGGATATTCGGGACATTAGTTGTCGTCGCCTCCGTTCAGATCGACGGGTGCGAGCACGAAGTGTGTGCGCTTCGCAGAGCCGATGTTGCGCAGGGTCCCGCGCTCTTGCAGGAGTTTTAGCGCGTTGTGGTAAGGGGTGCGCTTGATTCCGTCTTCGACTGAGAGGTCGCGAAGCGTTGCGCCGGAGAGTCCATCTGCGGTGCTGTTTGTCCGCATTATGTCCACGATGCGGGCGGCGTTCTTCTCGACTGCGAGGAGGTTTGTCCCGACTCCTCCTGCGGACATACCGTCGTTGCCGACGACGACGAGTGTGTGGCGCTGATCCTCGGAGGCTTCGGGCATGTTTGCGCTGCTCACGACGTGCTCGATGAGCTTGAAGTGGTAGTCCATGCCTGCTGGGACGTCTTTGTGTTTCTCGACGTGGATCTTCGCGATGAGTTCGGATCCTTCGAGGCGGAGGTCGGACCAGACGGCGCCGTCCCAGGAGTTGCTACCTCGTCCTGCGGTTCCGGCGCGTGAGCTGTGGTGGACGGAGAGGACAGTGCATCCGGCTGCTGCTTGGATGGTTTCGGCGGCGTGGATGGCTCGGCCTTGTTCGGTCGCTGAGTTCTCTTCGAGTCCGATGGTGCAGCGGGCGCGGGTGTCGAGGATGAGGAGGTCGGCTTCGATTTCCTTGACGAGGTCAACGGCTTCGGTGACGTCGACGAGGTTGCCGAGTTGGATTGGGCAGGGGAGGACGTAGAGCCAGTCTTCGAGTTCGATTGGGTCGACTCCGGCGAGCTCGCACCAGGCGATGAAGCGTGCTCGTAGGCCAGATGCGCCTTCGGCTGCGACGTAGACGACTTTGGCGCGGCGTGGGATTCGGTGGCCTTCCCAGTTGCTCATGCCGGTGGTGAGTGCTCCGGCCATGCCGCATGTGATGAACGATTTGTAGGAGCCTGGTGCGCCGGAGAGTTGGGCGAGGGTGTCGCGGTAGATGACGCCGCGGATGAGTGGTTCGACTGCGCCGAGGGTGCTGAGTCCGGCGACGGAGAGGAGTCGTTCTTTCAGCGGGACGCGTGGTGTTCCGTCGGCGGACTGCTCGGCTGCGAGGAGGAGTTTCGCGTCCTCGCGGACTCGGAGGCGGTCGGCTTCGGCTGCGACGTTCTCGTCGTGTGTGCCCTGCTTCTGCTGAACCATCCAGGCGCCGATGGCCGCGAAGATCTCGTCGGGGGTGGCGCCTGGAAATGCTTGTGCGACAGCGCCCGCCCCTCCTCCCTCTCCGAGTGAGAAGAGGGAGGAGGGAAGGGGGTTCGCGCCGTTCGTCTTGGTCAAGGGTCAGAACTCCCAAGCCTTGTGGGTGCGCAGGTCGATGGGCTCGATCCGACTGTTGACGATGTGGCCTGGGATGACGCGTGTCGTGTACGGCGCTGGAAGGGTTTGGCCGTCGACCGATCGGAGCTCTTGAACTAACCAGAATGTCGCGAATTCTCCTGGGAAAGGGTCGTTCTCGTAGTAGCCACCGGATGGTTTCGGTTTCGGGGTGGGGTTCCGTTCTCCGATGACGATGCGGTAGGCGGGTGCGATCTGGATTGTCACCCAGCCCTCGATGTTGTTGTCTGGCATGGTTACTCGACCTCCAGGAGGTCGGCGTGGTCCACTTCGACGACATACGCGTCCGGGAGTGTCACATCGATTCCCTTGGCCTGCTCTACCTGCTGGATTTCTCGGGCGCGGGTGACCTGTAGCAACAGTTCGATGGCGAGGTCGTGTGCGCGGTCGGGGGTGAGACTCCACTGGTGGACGAGTTCGCCGTGGTTGTCGCTCTGGTGGAACCAGGCGGTTTTCTCGGTGTCGGCTTGCGCGAACAGGGAGATGTTGAACTCGACGGTTGGTGTGTTGTCGTCGAGGAGGTCGCGGGTGAGCGCGGTGATCGGTCCACCGGTGGCTGCTCGAAGGCCTGCTATTTCGGTGCGGTTCGTATACGCTGCCATGTGAATTCCTTATTGCTCTGGCGGGGTGGTGGTGGATTCGAGCCCTCGGCGTTCTTGCGGTCGCACCCGCGGAACTGCGTCGGGGGTTTTCTTTTGTCCGCAGCTCACGCGGTGAGTTGGCGCTGATCGGCTTCGATGCCGAGAGCGGTGAGCAGTCCAGCGACGGGGACGATGTAGCGCCGTCCGATTCGGAGGACCGGCACGGGGAATTTGCCTGCCTTCGCGAACTCGTATCCCTTGACCTGACCGAGTCCGAGAACAGAGCTGGCGGTTGGGACGTCGGTTCGCACGCCGAGCGCTCTGACTTCCTGTTCTGTCCAGTTGCGTTTGATCACTTTCACTCCTGTGAGGTGGCCGTATCCGTAAATGACAGGCATGTAATGACTGTCATGTAAGAACGTAACCCTGGTGCTAAGTGTTGTCAACAGTCAGAAACCATGTCATGCTGAGCCTGTCATTAAGTCGAACGGGGAGAAGCGTTGAAGATCGAATCCGTAGTAGGGGAGAGCGTCCGGCAGGCAAGAAAGTCGGCCGGGATGCGGCAGGAAGAATTCGGGGCGGCACTTGAGCCGCTCCTCGGTCGCGCGTGGAGTCGGCAGGCGGTATCTACGGCCGAGCAGGGCGGCCGATCCTTCACCGCCGTCGAACTGATCGCGATCTCGAAAGTGTTGAACACCAGCGTGTCTGACCTGTTCCTGCTGCCACCCACGGTCGATTCGATCGAGCTACCGACTGGTGAGTCGATCGAAGCGTCCCGGATGTTCGAGCTCTCTCACGGCGCCTACGCGGCGCAGGACAGCGACGAGCAGCTCGACGCTGCCATCGCGCAACTGAAGGCAGCGATCGCGCACACGGCAGCTGTAACGGCATCTGCGACAGCGAGTTCGGAGAGTCTCGACGAGGCCTGGGCGAAGCTCAACGCACTGAAGGTGACGAAGTTCCTGTTCAAGCCGACGCCTGCGCGAGACGAGGAGTGACACCGTGAAGGGTTCTGTCTCCAAGCGCTGCAAATGCCCCATCGAGTACGACGCGCGTGGACGTCGGAAGTCGTGCCGCAAACCGCACGGCTCCTGGACGTTCCTCGTCGACATCGGCATCGACCCCGAGACAGGCAAACGCCAGCAGGTCCGCAAGTCCGGGTACCGCACCAGCGACGAAGCCGAGGCCGAACTCGCGAAGTTCCTCGTCACCGTCGGAAACGGCCAGGTCTCCCACGATCGGCAGCTCACCGTCGAGGCCTACCTGCTGTCGTTCCTGGAGGCGAAGAAGGCAGCGGGGATGCGCCCGACCGCGCTCCGTAGCTACACCCAGCACGTCCACTCCTACCTGATCCCGCACCTCGGCAGGCTCCGACTCGGTGACCTCCGGGGCCACCACATCGAGAAGATGCTCCAGGCGCTCGCCGAGCCGCCATCGGCGCCGGCCGTCGGCGCGAAGATCAGCAAGGGGAAACGACGCAACCCGAAGCCTCGCAGCGCGGCCACCATCCGCCGGATCCACGCGACACTGCGAAGCGCGTTGACATCGGCGCAGGCGAAGCACCTGGTGCCGTTCAACGCAGCGAAGAATCTGGAGCTACCGAAGGCTCGGCGGCCGAAGGTGAAGCCGTGGGAGGTCGACGAGCTCGGCACGTTCCTCGATCACGTCTCAGGTGAGCGGCTGGGTCCGCTGTTCGAGGTGTCCGCGATGACGGGCCTGCGGCGCGGTGAGATGTGCGGCCTTCGATGGGACGACGTCGACCTCATCAACAAGGTGATCACGGTTCGGCAGCAACTCGTCGAGGTCGACGGCACCGGAATCGAGTGTGATTATTGCCACGGCGAGCACCGGCAGTTTCAGTTCGGAAAGCCGAAGACCGAGTCCGGTGAGGACCGCGTCGTCGACCTGGACGAGCAGACTGCTGGAGTGTTGCTGGCGCACCGATTCGCGCAGGATGCCGAGCGGATGGCGTGGGGGAGCGGCTACTCCGATCACGGGTTGATCTTCGCCCGCGAGGACGGCACGCCGATACCGCCCCAGAGCGTCACAGAGCGCTTCAAGAAGGTCTGCCGGACCCTCGGGCTACGCGAGATCCGCCTGCACGATCTGAGGCACGGACAGGCCAGCCTTCTTCTCGCGGCCGATGTTCCGCTCGCTGTCGTGTCGAAGCGGCTCGGGCATTCGTCGATCGCGATCACCGCGGACACGTACTCGCATCTGCTCAAGGGTGTCGGGTCGAAAGCAGCCGAGGCGGCAGCCGGTCTGGTGCCTCGGAAACCCCGTGACCAGGCGTTGCAGGAAACCGTCCGTGACCATTCGGTGACCACTTCGGGTGATCTTGAAGCCTCGGATACCGCCTCTGACCAGGAGTTGCCTGGTCAGGATGGTGCCCCCAGTAGGACTCGAACCTACGACCTGCGGATTAAAAGTCCGTAGCTCTACCAACTGAGCTATAGGGGCGCGGATCGAAAGTGTAATGGTGCACATCGAGGGTCGAGCGAGGTACCCCCTTGCCTCGCTATCGCCCGAAGCTGCTGCAGCCTTCGGGTGCAGGCTTACCTGCGAGACGGTCGTCGATCCACGCGTGCGAACCAGGTAGTCCGGAGAGCGCGACGACGAGGTGTTCACCCACGTACTCCTCGAGCCGCACGTTCGCGCCGTGCGCGCACCACTCGTCGTACAAGGTTTCGGCGCCCTCGCGGGGGATCCAGAACTCCTGCTGTCCTTGATAGATGAAGACGGGCGTCGTCGGTGCGAGATCGCCACCCATGCGGGTGTCGGCGATGATCGCCTCGGCGATGGGAGTTCTGTCGACGTCGGGAATGTCGGACAGTGCTTGAACCGGTATCGGTGCCACCAGGCCGCCCGGTGCCAACAGGTAGATGCACATGTCCTTGGCGATCTGTGTCAGGCGCAGTCCGTTGGCGTTCATGAGCTGGAACATCTCCGGGTACTCACGGGCGACTCCCATGGCGGCCGAGAGGAACAGCGTCGACGCGGCGTTGGATCCGTTCATCGAACGCAACAGGATTCGATAGTCGATGGGCGCGCCGCCGAACGCAGTGCCGACAAGGTTGACGTCCGGGGCGTAGCTGGGGGCTAGCTGAGCTGCCCAGCCCGACGCGATCGCACCGCCCGAGTACCCGGTGATCGCGATGGGTGACTCGTGTGGCAGCCCGAGTTGCGGCAGATTCACCATGGCGCGCAACGCATCCAGGACGGCGTGTCCTGCCATACGGCCGGCGGCATAGGCCTGCCGAGGCCCCTGATGATCGGTGACGACGACGGCATAGTTCTTCGCCAGAAACAGTTGCACCGCAGCGATTTCCGGTGCGATTCCGCGTGGCATGGTCCACGACGGCGCGCAGGTGTTTCCGAGCGAGTCGATCGCCATGTTGTACGCGACGACCGGACGCGGGCCGGGTCCGGTCCACGGGGCGGTGGGGACGATCACAGTCGTCACGGCTGCGACAGGGCGATTCTTGGAATCGGTGGAGCGGAAAAGGATCTGGGTCGACCTGGTCGGCGTGATGAGCGGCCCGACGGTGACCTCCCGCGTATCGAGAACCGTTCCCGGAGCGAGCTGTTCGTAACCTTCGGGCGGATCGAACCACGGTTCGCCCAACGGCGTCGGCTCGGCCAAGGAAGGGTCTTGGGGAGGCGACACGAAGTCCGACAATGGATCCGCGTCGACCGTGTGCGGGGATGCCAGAACGAGGCACAGAGCGAGAATCGTTGTTGCCGAACGGGTTAAGAGTTGTGCGCGGGACATGCTCTCACCTGGATTCGTAGTCGTCGTCGACCCGATGTGTTCTAGATCACAATAAATGCACTTCGATGCGGTGTGTGAAACATGGTCCGTGTCGATTTCGAACTGTTATCTGGAGCCTGGGACGAAATTCATTCGGAGGTAGGGGTTTATCGGCTCTCGGTGCAGATTCTGTGCCGAAGTATGTTGTGGCACACCGTATTCGGAATCCGGTATGGAAATCGATCGTGAGGATGTCAATTCCATTATCCGAGACAGTAATTCGGAGTTCAATTACCTCTGTCGATACCGCTCGACAGTCATGAGTTCGGGTTTCCTGTCGTTTCGGTCCAATGCGGTGGACAACCGGGCCGACGGCCCGTTTTCCGCTGCAGCGTTCGCGGGATCCGGTGTCGCCGATGTGAGATTTGCTTGGACGTCGCCAGCGCAGAATTGGGCGAGGCGCGAATCGGGGGCCAGTGCCGCAGGAAGTGAGTGCGCGGCGGAAAGGGGCGACCCGAGTGCGCACCCCCTGCAGCGCACTCGAGCCGCACAGAGCATACCACTCGGATTGTTTGTTGCGGTCCTTCGAATTGTCCGATTCCCGGTTTATCAGGGACTTCCAAGCTGGAGGCCGGTCATTTCGTGCTCCGGTGAAGTAGGCTCGAATTTGCGGTACGCCCGCAGATAGAAGCGGGTCGCGTGGGTTCGGAGGGCACGGAAAGCAATGGCACAACAAGAGCGCGCACGTAGGACCCGGGCAGCGATCGTCGAGGCCGCGGCATCGGAGTTCGCCCGGCGCGGGTATGCGGCGGCGTCGGTCAACACCATCCTGGAAGGCTCGAACGCCACCAAGGGCGCGATGTACTTCCACTTCCAGTCGAAGGAAGACCTGGCGAGGGCGGTGCTCAGCGCAGCCCTGGACAGATATGTCGCGATCACCGAGAGGTGGAAGAACTCGACGCTGCACCCGTTCGAGGTGATCCACGGGATCATCGACGACATCGCCCGTGGTTTTCAGGCGGACGTCATCGTTCGAGCGGAGTTCCGTCTCATCGTCGAGCCCGAGTTCTACAGCGAGGTCCAGTCCGGCGGTGGACGAGTGTGGGGAATGGCAGGCCTGGAGCTGGCCCGTCGGGCTCAGTCCACGGGTGACCTCTCGGCCGAGTTCGCCCCCGAGAAGTTCATCAGGGTGTTGTCGGCGTCGCTTGCCGGTCAGCGGTACATGGCGGACCTCATCGCCGACAGCAGCGATCTCCGCGCGATGTTCGAGGAATCGCTCGAGGTCGTCCTGTTCGCGATGGCAACACCACAGTGGCTGGATCGGTGGCGGACCCACGGATGGCCCGAGAACACCGCCGCGGTCGTCGAAAATGCCTCTGACCTGCCGGTTTGAGTTTTCCGAGAGAAGTGTCCTAAGCTATCCCAGCTCCCAACGGAACGCCGTTGAGGGTAGCGCCGGAGCAATCCGGCGGGCCCCCTTCGTCTAGCGGCCTAGGACGCCGCCCTTTCAAGGCGGTAGCGCGGGTTCGAATCCCGTAGGGGGTACGGTAGGACACGGTCGGAATTGACAAACCGGCCAGCAGTACAGCAGTCTCTTGCAGGCCGCCGCGGTTCGAAGCAGAAAAAACATCTGCTAAGGTTTGCGGCAGTGAATTTCAGAGATGAAATTCGAGCAAGGCCCTGTGGCGCAGTTGGTTAGCGCGCCGCCCTGTCACGGCGGAGGTCGCGGGTTCGAGTCCCGTCAGGGTCGCAAAGTCGATACGAAAGTATCTGACTTGCGTGCGGTAGCACCGGGTTTCCCGGTGGGTAGCGCAACAGGCCGGCATCGGAGTTTCGAGAGTTGTGGGAATTCCGAAGTCGGCTTTGGCATTGTCACCGGTGCCGCACGGCCAGGTAGCTCAGTTGGTACGAGCGTCCGCCTGAAAAGCGGAAGGTCGCCGGTTCGATCCCGGCCCTGGCCACCACAATTCGTAGTCGCGCTGTCGTATTCGATGCGCATCCGCCGAAATTCACGGCGAACATATTCTTCCCGATATCGCGCAGCCCACACGTGGCTCGGAATCGAAAACCCAGCAGTCCGAATCACATTCGCGAAGTGGCCATAGCCCGAGTCGTGGCGAACGTGGCATCGCGGCGACTCCCGGCCTACGCTGATTCGGTGGACGTCATCGAACACGCGCAAAGCGATCTCGCGAGAGGCGACAACGCCGCGGCGCGTGACCGGCTCTACGCCGCCTTGAGGACTGCCCCGGCGTCGCAACCCATTCTCGAGCTTCTCGCCTACACACACCTACTGATGGGCGATCGCGCTGCCGCGGGCGCGGCGTGGTTCCTGACGGGCAAGACCGACGACGACCCCACTGCATCGGCAGCTTTCGCTGCGCTCGAGGCTCGGCACCCGTCGCCCATCGGGCTGGCGCGCGTCCTCCCGATCAATGCACCGTCGGAGTACTACCCCGTACAGGCCCAGGAGCGTCTCCTGCGACTCACGGCCGCGGTTCGGAGCACCGGACAGGAGTGGGTCCCCCCACGCGACACGATCTACTTCGACGAACTCGGCGTCGACACGGACGATTTCTTCGACGACGCGTTTCCGACGTCCGGCGATGCGACGGCGGGCTCGGGTCGGCCTTTCCGGCAGCGAATCGTCGCGACGTTGATCATCGTCGCGATCGCGGCGACGTCGGCGTCCGTCGTGCTGGCTCTCGTGTTCTCGTAGGGCGCGAGAGGGCCACGTGCGTTGCCGCGTATTGTGTTCCGCGGGTCATTCACGGATCGAACCGAATACCTTCTGACGAACCTAGGACGATCTCATCGACGACACATCGCGTGCAGACACACCGCGTGACGACAACTACGACGTCAACCTGGCTCAAGCGCGTGTTTTCGCTGCAGGGCTCGCGGAGCACATCGAGAAATGCACGACGTCCATCGAGATCGCGCAAGCTCGTGCGTTCCGCGCGCGTGCCGACAAAGCGCTGACACGCGCGCGGGAGCTCGAGTCGCAGGCGAGCACGCTGCGACTGGAGCTGTACGAGATGTACCGTCAGATCGACAAGATGACGGCGCGTTTTCCCGAGTTACGCGGAGACACTGTTTTCCGACGCTGATCGTGCCGCGAGCAGCGAGCCCCAGCGCGCCAATGCGACTCGGCGAGTGTCGGAATCGCCGCGATCCTTGCCCTCGGCCAAGGTGATGACCGCACGCGCCAGCTCGAAGAGGCTGACGCGGTTGTCGCGGGCGGTGGCGAACAAGTCGTCGACGGCCGCCGCGACGCTACCGCCGCCTACTCCGACGAGCACGCCCGTCGCGATGTCCACATCGGTGCGTGAAGCGGGTCCCCGAGACGCCGTTGTATCGGGAGTTCTGTCTGTCATGAACGTTCCTTGCGAGTTCGTGGTGGTGGACGGAATCGGACCAGCCGACTCTGAGACGCAGTTCACTCTCGACGCCTCAGAGGTCGCTCACTCTGCCATACGTCACCGACGGGAAAGTAGCCGACGCACTAAGACTCGGTTGGTTTGGCGCGAACGTGCATTCGTTCACCCTGCGGGCCGAACAGACTGAGTAATTCGACGGGATTACCGTCGGCAGCGCCGAACCAATGTGGGACGCGTGTGTCGAACTCGGCGGCCTCGCCGGGCTTCATGACGATGTCGTGTTCACCGAGCACGAGCCTCAACTTTCCGTTGAGGACGTACAGCCACTCGTACCCTTCGTGGACGCGAGGTGACGGCTCGGACCGGACGGGGTCGACGACGATCTTGTAGGCCTGCATGCCGCCCGGGCGACGCGTCAGCGGTTGGATCGTGACGTTCTCTCGACGGACAGGTGTGCCCTTGACTCGGGGGTCTTCGACGGGTGGTTCGCTGACGAGTTCGTCCAGCGGGATCTGGTGTGCGCGGGCAATCGGCAGCAACAGTTCGAGGCTCGGTTTGCGGTCACCCGATTCGAGCCTCGACAGGGTGCTCAGCGAGATGCCGGTGGTGTCGGCGAGAGCTGCGAGCGTCGTACCTCGTTCGTTGCGCAGGCGTCGCAGGCGTGGGCCGACCCCTGCGATGACGTCGTCGATCTCCTGCTCGGGCGTGCTCATCTCTCTATTGCAGTTTCAGCAAACCGATTTGTCAACTACAGGCGAGCTTTGCCTGGTCGTAGATGCGCTGAGCTTGCTCGGTCGACGGACGGGCATCACCCGACGCCGCCTCGACCTCGAGTTCGGAGACGATGGCCGACTCGTCGGTGCCGCTCGCGATCTCGACGCACGTGCTGTTCAACAATGCCTTGATCGCGTTGTCGTCGCGGTTCTCGGCAAGGGCTCCGAACTGCGCGCGGAATGCGACGACGAAGGCCTGGACCTTGGCGTCGTCGAACAGATTTCCCGCCTGCTCGCCGACGCTGGCGGCGACACTGCTGGCCGAACCTGCCGCGTTGTCGAGCGTCTGATTCGCATCCGCCTGGTCGTCGGCGCTGCAGCCTGCCAGAACGAGTGCGAGCGACAAGCCGGACGTGATCGCGAGCTTTCGGAACTTCATGGGGGTGATCGTAGCTTTCGAGTCCGAACACCGGTGCCGCGGAAACGAACCGCACGGACGGGTGAGGCGCTCATACTTGTGCGGTGGCCACCGATGTCGCGTCGTCGACCGTCCGGGTTCGACGGTCGCGGATACTGCGCAACGCTTACGGAAGTGCAACCGCCGAAGCGTTCATGATCATTGCGATCGCGACGATTCTCGTCACACGCCTGTACCTCGAACTGACCGGCTATCCCCAGGTCGGCGGTGGCACCTTGCATATCGCGCACGCGTTGTGGGGTGGTGCCGCGATGATGCTGGCACTGCTGGCGGGCTGGATGTTCATCGGCTTCGGTGTGCGCACGTTCGCGGTCGTGCTCGGCGGAATCGGATTCGGCCTGTTCCTCGACGAGGTCGGCAAGTTCGTCACGAAGGACAACGACTACTTCTACGGGCCGTCGGCCGAGATCATGTACGTACTGGTCGTCGTCGTTCTCGTCGGGAATCGAGTCGTCCGTGACGCACGTCGGCCGTCCCGCGACGAAACGCTCGCCAATGCTGCTCTCATCGCCGCGGAAGGCGTCGCGCACGGGCTGCCGGAGCATCGGCGTGAATGGGCGTTGCGTATGGTCGATCGCGCCGAAGCAGAGGGAGCCGAGACCCGGACCGTCGACGGTCTGAGATTGCTGCTCGAGAACTGTGGGCCCGGCCGCGCGCGACTCTACGACGCCCGGAACGTGCTTCCGCGCTTGATACCCGGGTTCTTCAAGAGCCCACGGTGGGTGCCGGTCGTGGCGTGGGCGATGACGCTGGCGTCGTTCGTCGGCGTCGTCTTCGGCATCGTGCAGTTGGTGCTCGGCGACCTGCATTTCGATTCCGAGGACACCACGATCGACATCGACAAGATGGGAATTGCGAGCGGCATTCTGTTCGTGTCCTCGTGCCTGACGTTCGCACTGTCGCTACCCTCGGTCGTCGCGCTGCGAAACAGGAAACTGTGGCCGCTGCGCATGCTGCGAATCGCGGCGCTGATCTTCACGTTGCTCAATGCACTCGTCGATTTCGCGCAGCAAGGATTCGCGGCTCTGTTCAACGTCGCGATCGGATTGTTCACCATGGCGGTCCTGTCGCATCGAATCACTGTCAGAACCGCGGAAATCGCCGAGGACAACGCATCTCACGGCGATGTTCTGTCGATGCCCGAATAAAGTGTCAGCGACCGGGTACTGGTGAACGTTCGACGTTCGTTCGTGAACGGATCGACGAATTCGATCGACCGAGCGAGGAGCTGCAGCGGCGCGGAATAGTCGTCGCCTGGTACATCGTAGAAGTCCGGATAGAAATTGTCGCCGAGGATCGGAACTCCGAGCGAACTCATGTGCAACCGAAGTTGATGTGTGCGACCGGTTCTCGGACGCAGTCGATAGAGCGCATGGACACCGTCGGTCTCGAGGATATCGGCGCGTGTCTCCGCATTGGGTTCCCCGTCGACCTCCTCGGCGCGAAGTACTCCTCGCTCCTTGATCATTCGGCTGCGGATGGTCCGCGGAAACTCGAGGTTCGGATCGAATCGAGCGACGGCGTGATACTCCTTCTCGACGGTCCGCTGCGCGAACAGATCCTGGTAGGCGCGTCGGGCTTCCGGCCGCGCAGTGAAGATCAACACGCCCGCCGTGAGTCGGTCGAGTCGATGCGCCGGACTGAGATCCGCCATGTCGAGTTCACGTCGGAGCAGGACCAGAGCCGATCTCGCCACGTAGGCACCGCGTGGCGTCGTCGCAAGGAAGTGCGGTTTGTCGATCACCACCAGGTTGTCGTCACGATGGAGAATCTCGATCGGAAACGGCACGACCGGCTCGACCGGCTCGTCGCGGTAGAGGTAGATGTCGGCGCGCGGCACGAGCGGGGTGTTCTCGTCGATCGCAGTCCCTTCGGCGTCGACGACCTCGCGTCCTGCGACCTTCTCGCGCAAACGGTCCGCGTCCTGCGGAAATCGGCCGGTGAGGTACCCCAGAACGGTCGACGACGACTGCTCGTCGGGCATGCGAACGCGAGTCGGTCCGAGGCCGTTGCGTATCGGGAGGGGAGCGCGGGCCATGGCGCTCAGCCTATCCGCTTCAACAGTTGCCGGTTGCCGGCTCACCTCGGAACCTGGCGTCCAACCACAGGTACGCCTCGGGGAGGCCGAGGACGGTGGCCGAAAAGTGTTCGGCCGCTGGGTATCCACGGAACTGCACGCTGGCGCCTGCCGCGCAGTATCGACCGACCATGTCGCGGACGGGCTGGAACGGCGCGATGAAGTCGTTGACTCCCTGCCACACGAACAGGGGTGCCGTCGGAATGCCGTCGTAGAAGGCCACACTGTTCTCGCGCAGCACTTCCTGCGCGCTCGGTGTCTCCGCGAGCGATGCGGCCGTCGTCAGATCCCTGGCGCTGTGGAATGCACCGTCGATGAGAATGGACCGCCGGCATTCGTTGAACATTTTGTTGCGCAGTGCGATTCCCTGGTCGTTGAGATTCTCGGTGATCGGGAAGCGGTCGGGATATTCGCGTTCCAGGCCGAGCGCGACGGCCATCGCCATGCCGAAACCTGGATGCGGCAGCGGGCTGTAGGCGAGATTCTGAGCGATCTGGGCCAGGTCCGACGGGATTCCGCCTTCGGCGATGCCCGCGATCTTCAGTTCGGGCGCATAGCTGGGCGCGAGCGCGGCGGCGAACGACGTCGCCAGGCCGCCGCCGGAGTAGCCCAGCAGGCCCACGGGGGAGTCGGCGAGTGGGAGTTGCTGGAACCGCTGCACTGCGCGTACTCCGTCGAGCGTCACCTGACCTGCCATCTTGGCGGCGCCGTACGCGGCCGTCGGGCCGAGGTAGTCGGGCACGGCGACGGCCCACCCCCGGGCGACCATGCCCAGATAGACGGCGGGAGCCTCGATCAACTCGTCGGAGAACAAGCCGTGCGACGGGGCGCACTTGGTTCCCAACGCGTTGACGATCGCCTGGTACGACACCAGCGGTGTCCCCTCGCCTCGGCCACGCGGCATCAATACGGTCATGACCGCCGCGATCGGGTCGCCGGCGGAGTTCGTCGAGCGGTATGCGATCTGCCAGATGTCGGTGTTCGGATAGCGGGGGTCGTCCGCGCGTCTGCTGTTCAGCACGTCACCGGGCGCTGCGTCACCGATAGTCGGCGGCGCGGAATAGAAGGCATCCGGGTCGGGGGACAGTGCGACGGGGTCGGCGCCCGCGGCAGGCGCCCCGGAGAGCAGGGCGCATGTCGCAGCGACGACGACGAAGACTGCGGTGAGACGAGTGCGCACGGTGGTCCTTTTCCTGGCGTGTGGGGCGGATCAGACGGTGACGGGGACTTCGGGCAGGCTGCCGACCCTCTTGGGGAGGGCAAGTGCCAGCAGTGCGGCGCAGGCGACCACCGCCGAGAGCACGTAGAAGACGTGGCGTTGCGCGACGACGTACGGCTGGGCCGCGTCCCATCCGACGCTGCCCGCGGGCACCGACGGGGTCAGTTCGGACAAACGGTGGAAGAACAGGAGACCGATCAACGCAAGCCCGACGGCCTGGCCGACCTGCTGCACCGTCGGAATGATGCCCGACGCGGAACCGACCGTGGACGAGTCCGTGCCGGAGACGATGGTCGTCTGCAGCGGAGCGACGAACACGCCTATGCCTGCGCCGCCGACGAACAACGGAACAGCCAGCGCCAGAAGGCTTGTCGCGGTCGACTCGTGGTAGGACACCGCCGCGAAGCACATCATCGATACGCCGAACAGTACGAACCCGAGCGGCAACATGCGAGTCCCGATGTGCCCGAACAACATCGGTGACAGAACGGAGAACAGTGCCGCGCCGACCGCGAAGGGAACGGTGACGAGTCCGGTGCGCATCGGTGTCAGCTCCAGCCCGAACTGCAGGCTCAGCGACACCGTGAAGAAGAACCCGGTGAACGAGCCGAACATCAGAATCGACAACGCACATCCGACGGCGAACGTGCGCCGCCGGAACAACTCCAGCCGCAGCATGGGCTCGTGATTCGCCCGGGACCAGCGTATTTCGTGGATCACGAACAATCCGATGAATCCCAGAGACGCGACGAGAGTGAGGATCGTCGTCGTCGACCATCCGTGGCGGTAACTGTGGACGAGCGGATGGACCAGCAGAACCAGGCCGAGTGTGGACAGCACGACACCGCGAAGGTCCAAGCGCGGCAGGGCGGCGGGTTTGGCGTCGGACAGGCTGGACGCGGCGATCACGAGTGCCGCCAGTCCGAGTGGGACGTTGACGAAGAACACTGTCCGCCAGCCCCATTCGAAGAGATCGAGAGAGACCAGTACTCCGCCGATCGACGGGCCGAGAATGGCCGCGCCTCCCGCCGTCGCACCGTAGAGTGCGAACACGACGCTGTGGCGCGCGCGAGGGAACGACGACGCAATGACCGCGACGGTCTGGCCCGACACGAGTCCGCCCGCGATTCCTTGCGCCACGCGCGCGGCGACGAGAAGTTCGGGCGACGACGCGGAGCCGCACAGAATCGATGCGACGACGAAACCCGACATGCCGCAGACGAATACCGTTCTACGACCGATCAGACCTCCGAGCCACGCGCCGGTCAGGAGCGTGCACGCGAACGCGAGTGTGTACGACGAGACGATCAGAGCCTGGGCGCTGGCGTCGGCGCCGATGTCGTCGGCGATGGACGGCAGCGCCACGTTGACGATCGTGACGTCGATCATCAGCATGAACACCGCCACCAGACATGCGCACAGCCTGCGGCGGGCGATGTGGCGAGTCGACGTCACGACGATTACGCGGTCCTTCCCTCTACCGAGTCCGCGAACGAGTAGTCACCGGTACGTGCGACGGACAGAAAGACCTCGCCGATGGCATCGAAATAGCGCTGGATGGACTCGCGTGCGACGTCGGTGCCAGGGAACATGAACGTCGCACCGGTGTGGTCTTCGAAGCGGTTGATCCACATGTAGACCTCGTCGGAACTGCCTTGATTGCCGAACAGTCCACCGTTGACGCTCGAGACGATGTCGGCGCCGGGGAGCTTCCGCACGTCGACATACGAGATCATCGGCGCCGACCATCCAGGCTGCGTCGTGATCCCGCTGTCGGGTGCGACGAGTTCCAGCACGCGGTGGTAGGAGACGTCGGACAGGAGCTTTCCGGCTTCGAACGCACGCTGTGCGACACCGGCGAGGTGTGAGAACGTGCGCGTTCCCGACACCGTGAAGTGCACCGGGATGAGGCTCGAGAACCATCCGATCGCGCCGAACTCGCCAGGCGTCGTACGTGTGCTTTTCGGGGTGAGCCCCAGATAGCCTTCCTTGCCGATCAATTCGTATTCGGCGATCGCCGCGGCTGCGAAGATGCCGCCGGTGATCTTGGCGCCCGCGCGCTCGCAGGCCTCGTCGAACGCCTCCGCCAGGCCCTTGTCGAACAGAGGGATGTCTCGGACTTCGGAACGGGTGTACTCGTCCGTGCGTGCGTCGAGGGGCAGTGCGAAGGTCGGCAGATCACCGCCGTTTGCGCGGACGAGGTCGATCCACGTGCGGACCTCGCGTGATTCCAGCGTCAGTTGTGCACTCGCCTCGCGTTCGCGTGTGCAGTACTCGAGGTAGCTGCCCATGCACGGCTGCACGTTCAGTGTGCCCGCTGCGGCGTCGGTGTACAGGGTGCGGAGCTCGAAGAACGTGAGCGCCTGGGAGATGCCGTCGGTGTTCAGATGGTCGACGCCCGCATAGACGGTGAAGGTGTCTCCGTGGTCGATGACGCCGAACGAGAAGCAGTCCCAACTGGTCGGACCAGGAGTGGTGTCCTGGACGTGCTCGCGTAGGCGTTCCCGACTGTCGAAGTCGCCGTGATAGGTCGGAACCAGCTCGATGGCATCCGGGTCGGTGACGTGGCGAACGACGCCGTCCTCGTCGGTGTGGAACCAGCTCGCGAACGTGTCGTGTCGCCGGACGAAGCCGTTGATCGCCTGCGTCATCGCGTCGAGGTCCAACGGCTCGAAGATGTCGAAGGTGACCAGACACAGTCGCGAGAACCTGAAGCCCGAGTCGCGGTTACGGTATGCCGACTTCAGATACTCCTCCTGAATGTGCGACGGCGGTACCGGGTGTGGCGGGGCAGCATGCACGCGGGCAATGGATTCGGCAGTCGGCTTCCAGGTCGTGACGTGTCCGGGAACG
The DNA here is from genome assembly GCF_900188125.1 of Rhodococcoides kyotonense. Taxonomy (GTDB): domain Bacteria; phylum Actinomycetota; class Actinomycetes; order Mycobacteriales; family Mycobacteriaceae; genus Rhodococcoides; species Rhodococcoides kyotonense. Next base: position 258,662 of record NZ_FZOW01000002.1, read on the forward strand.
GGGTTCCACTCTCCGATGAGTCCGAAACTGACCACGCGAACCTTCTTTCGTGAGCGACGTGCAGAATGAGTGCGCAGCTCCGATGTGCCCCCGCGCGCCGTCAATCATGGTGGGGCAGAGGCCCCGACGTCGCATGTTTCGTGTTGTGAATGGCCCCAACGTTCACGACGGCGCACACCGACTTCTGACAGACTTGCCGTCGGGCGCCGTATCTGCCGCCGACGTCGACATAGCATTTCGCAAATGCCGTATCGCTCCGTCATGTCCTCGATCGTCACCGTGGTCGTGGCGTGCACGCTCTTGGTCTCCTTCGGAACGCCCTCTGCCGCAGCACCTTCCGACCGCATCGTCACGGTGGAGGTGTACTCGCCGTCGATGGACCGATCGATCGAGCTGACGGTCCTTCGTGCCGCAGACCCGAACACCCCGGCGCCGACGCTGTACCTGCTCAACGGCGCGGCAGGCGGTCTCGGCGGCAGCAGTTGGTTCGACCGCACCGACATGTCGAACTTCTTCCGCGACAAGCAGGTCAACGTCGTCGTTCCCACCGGAGGCGAAGCGAGTTACTACACCGACTGGTACCGCGACGACCCGGTTCTCGGACGCAACAAGTGGTCCACGTTCCTGGGCCGGGAATTGCCACCCGTCGTCGATACCGAATTCGGCGGCAACGGTGTGAACGCGATCGCGGGTATTTCGATGGCGGGAACGTCGGTGTTGCAGTTGGCGATCGAACATCCCGGACTGTATCGCGGGGCCGCGTCGTACAGCGGGTGTGCGATGACGTCGGATCCGTTGGGTCGGGCCTACGTGAAATCCGTCGTCGAAATGCGCGGTCGCGGAAGCACTCTCAACATGTGGGGGCCCGACGACGATCCGGCCTGGGTGGACCACGATGCCTACGTGAATGCAGAGAAGTTGCGCGGAACAGCGATCTACGTCTCGAGCGGTTCGGGATTGCCGGGACCGCTCGATACGCTGAGCGGTCCCGACGTCGGTGGAAGCCCGAGCAAGCTCGTCGAGCAACTCGCGGTGGGCGCGCTCATCGAATCCGCCACCGACCGCTGCTCACGGCAGCTGCAGACCAGGCTCGATTCCCTCGGCATCGCAGCGACTTACAACTTCCGAGACTCGGGCACACATTCGTGGGGCTACTGGCAGGACGACATGCACGACTCGTGGCCGCTGCTGGCGTCGGCGATGGGCGTGGCGCAGTGAGTCCCGGGCTTCTTCGACATTCGTGGCGGGCGACCGAGTGGTCGGTGACCGAACTCGTCGAGGCCAAAGGCGGCCGCACGGTGTCGGTGGTGCTGCCTGCGCTGAACGAAGAAGCGACGGTGGCAGGCGTCGTCTCGTCGATCGTTCCGCTCCTCGGCGGCCTCGTCGACGAACTGGTCGTCGTGGATTCCGGTTCGAGCGACGCCACCGGCGCCGAGGCGCGTCGTGCCGGGGCTCGGGTCGTCTCGCGGGAGGACGTACTGCCCGACGTGCCGCCGCGGCCGGGGAAAGGCGAGGTGCTGTGGAGATCGCTCGCGGCGACGACGGGCGACATCGTCGTGTTCGTCGATTCCGACCTCGTCGATCCCAGCCCCGACTTCGTGCCGTCGCTGCTCGGACCGCTGTTGCTCGGCACTCGTGTGCAGCTCGTGAAGGGCTTCTACCGTCGGCCACTACGTGTCGACGGCATCGCCACCGAGCACGGAGGCGGTCGCGTCACCGAACTCGTCGCGCGGCCGCTGCTGTCCTCGTTGCGGCCGGAACTGGCGGGCGTGCTGCAGCCGTTGGGTGGTGAATATGCCGCAACGCGGGAGCTGTTGACGTCGATCCCGTTCGCGCCGGGATACGGCGTCGAGATCGGGATTCTGCTCGACACGTACGACAGACTGGGGATCGACGCGATCGGTCAGGTCAACCTCGGCGTGCGCGCGCATCGGAACCGTCCGACGGCCGAGCTCGCGATGATGAGCCGTCAGATCATCGCGACGATGTTCGGCAGGCTGGGAATCGCCGACTCGGCAGTCGATCACGTCGTGTTCGGATCCGAACACGACCCGTTTCACTCGGTCACCGGGTCGTTGATGGCGACGGATCGCCCGCCGATGAATCGCGCCGCCGTAATCAGCTCACGCTAGTCGGGGACGGCGTTAGGCTCGAGCGATGACCGCAGGTGGCGCGTGGACCGCATCCGACATCGCCGATCAATCCGGCCGACGCTTCATCGTCACCGGGGCCAACAGTGGGCTCGGGGAGGTGACGGCTCGTGCCCTCGGTGCGGCTGGCGCCGACGTCGTACTGGCGTGTCGAGATACTCGAAAAGGCGATTCCGTCGCGCGGAGTATCGGGCCGCGCGTGCATGCGCGTCGGCTGGATCTGGCGGATCTGACGTCGGTGCGCGAGTTCGCGCACACGGTCGAGAGCGTCGACGTGCTGATCAACAACGCAGGTGTGATGGCGATACCGAGTCGCCGAACGTCCGACGGTTTCGAGATGCAGTTCGGCACCAATCACCTCGGCCATTTCGCGCTGACCGGTTTGTTGTTGCCGCGCATCACCGACCGCGTCGTGACGATGTCGAGTGGACTGCATCAGATCGGAAAGATCGACCTGACCGACGTGAACTACGACCGCAGACCGTACCGTCGATGGGCAGCGTACGGGCAGTCCAAGCTCGCAAACCTCATGTTCGCGCTCGAGCTGGATCGTCGTCTTGCGGCGGCCGGGTCTTCCGTGAAATCGCTTGCGGCTCATCCAGGTTACGCGCGGACGAATCTGCAGGCGCACACCGAGTCGATCCAGGACAAGGTGTTGGGCGTCGGGAATCGGCTGTTCGCGCAGAGCGCCGAGATGGGTGCGCTGCCCGAGCTGTACGCCGCGACGTCACCCGACGTGACCAGCGGGCTGTACATCGGCCCGGACGGTCCGTTCGAACAGCGGGGGTACCCGAGGATCGTGGGTTACAGTGCGCGAGCTCGTGATCGGGCCGTGGCCGCCGGCCTGTGGGAGAAATCGGAGGAGCTGACCGGAGTGACCTACCAGTGGCACGACGAGTAGCTGCCGTGCCACTGGCCGACATCAGATGGTGACGACCATCTTTCCGGTGTTCTCACCGCGCAGCAGGCCGATGAATGCCTGCGGCGCGTTCTCGAGCCCGTCGACGACGGTTTCGTCCCACTCGACGACGCCGTCGGCGAGCCACTGCGCCATCTTCTCGGAGAACTCGCCCGACAGCTGACCGTAGGAGCCCACGATGAAGCCCTTCAGTGTCAGCTCCTTGCCGATGGCGAGAGCGAGGTTGCGCGGTGCAGGAGTCGGTTCCGTCGCGTTGTACTGAGAAATGGCTCCGCACAACGCAAATCGGGCGTACTTGTTGGCCGACGCGATCGCTGCCTCGAGATGATCACCGCCGACGTTGTCGAAGTAGACATCGATGCCGTCCGGAGCAGCTTGTGCGAGTTGCTCTTTCACCGAACCGTCGTGATAGTCGAATGCCGCATCGAAGCCGAGTTCCAGCAGGCGCGCCACCTTCGCGGGCGAACCGGCGCTGCCGATGACGCGAGATGCACCGAGCGCCTTGGCGATTTGCCCGACGAGCGAGCCGACGGCACCGGCGGCGCCGGAGACGAACACGGTGTCGCCCTCCTCGAACTGCGCCACCGCGGTGAGCCCGGCGTACGCCGTCAGACCGGTCATGCCGAGCGCGCCCAGGTACGCCGACGCCTTCGCCTTGTCCAGATCGACCTTGCGCACCGACTTGGCGTCGACGACCGCGGCGTCGCGCCAGCCCTTACCGTGTGACACGGCGTCGCCGACTGCGATTGCGTCGGAACGGGATTCGACGACCTCGCCGATCGCGCCTCCGTCGAGCGGCGCGTCGAGTTGGAACGGCGGGACGTACGACTTCACGTCGTTCATGCGTCCGCGCATGTACGGATCGACCGACATGACGGTGTTGCGGACGAGGATCTGGCCGTCCTCCAGCGCGGGCAGATCGGTGGTGACGGTGCGGAAGTTGTCCGTGACCGGCTCACCGTGTGGACGGGATGCGAGATGAATTTCCTTGGCTTGCATGGTGTTCGGCCTCTCAGTCTTCGGTGACCGTCACGGTGACGTCGATGTTGCCACGAGTCGCGTTGGAATACGGGCACACCTCGTGGGCCTTGTCGGCGAGCGCCTGAGCCTCGTCGCGGCCGAGGTTCGGCAGCGTCACCTCCAGAGTGACCTCGAGCTGGAAGCCGCCTTGATCGTTCGGGCCGATGCCGACGCGCGCGCCGACGGCAGAATCGGTGACGTCGGCCTTGTTCTGCCGGGCGACCAGCTGCAGTGCCGAGTGGAAGCACGCCGCGTAGCCTGCGGCGAACAGCTGCTCCGGGTTGGTGCCCTGGCCGTTGCCGCCCATGGCCTCAGGAATGGCGAGTTCGACGTCGAGCAGACCGTCGGAGGTACGTGCGTGGCCGTTGCGGCCTTCGCCGGTAGCCAGGGCCTCGGCGGTGTAGATGGTCTTCATGGAAGTAGTCACCCTTTCGTGGTGTGGAGCGCGTCGGTGAGCTTGACCAGCGAATCTCGTAGATGTTCGAGATCCTCGACGGTCATTCCGGTCTTGCCGGCAAGTTCCTTCGGAATGTCGAGTGCCTCGGTACGTAGTGCACTTCCGGCTTCCGTCAGATAGATCTCGACGCGTCGTTCGTCCGTCGTGAGGCGTCGACGCTCGACGAAGCCCAGGTTCTCGAGCCGCTTGAGCAGCGGCGACAGGGTTCCGGTGTCGAGATCGAGTTCGGCGCAGATGTCGCGGACTCCTCGTCCGTCTTTCTCCCACAGCACCAGAAGCACGAGGTACTGCGGATACGTGACGCCCATCCGCTCGAGCATCGGGCGATACACCGCGGTGGTAGCCCGCGATGCGGAGTACAGCGCGAAGCACACCTGACGGTCGAGTGCGAGTTCGTTGGTCACCTGAAGAACGGTAGTGCACGTTTATGTTGTGCGCAACCTAGTTGCGGCTTCGCCGCCCGTGCGTGGAGAGTTGGTACGGCGACCAACTCTCCACGCACAGGTGCGTCAGCGCAGGGTTTCCTCCAGACCGTCGAGCACGATCGTCGCCGCCGTCGGCCCGGCATTGAGGTACCACGGGTCGTCCTCGACCGAGACGACGTGGCCTTCGGTCGACGCGCTCATTCCGGTCCACAGAGGATTCGTCGTGTACTGCTCGGCCCGGGAGCCGGCGTCGGACTGCTGGCTTCCGACGAAAACCCAATCGGCGTTGGCCAAGTTGATCTCCTCTTCGCTGAAGTCCTGTGAGGTCTTGTCGAACTGCTGGCTCTCGGGGCGGGCGAGGTTCGCGTCCCATGCGATGTAGCCGGCGAACGACGGGACGCCGAAGACTCGTGCGCGATCTGCGGTGAACCGGACGAAGGAGACCGTCGGCTCGTCCGGAAGCGAGTCCCCGAGATCGTGTGCACGCGAGACGAAGTCGTCGATGAACGACTGTGCCTGCTCGGTCCGGCCGACGGCATCGGCGAGCAGGAGGAAGTCCTGCTTCCAGTTGACTCCGGTGCCCTCGGTGAGGACGGTCGGTGCGATTGCCGACAATGTTCCGTAGCTGTCCTCCGACGCGGCCTTGTTCGCCAGGATCAGATCGGGCTGGAGGGCTGCGATGGCTTCGAGATCGGGTGCCTGACGGTGTCCGACGTCGACGAATTCGGCCATCTGTGAAGCGTATTGGGGAAATTCCCTCGCGATGTAGTCGGGAACGAGCGCGGCGCCGTCACCGTACGCGACGCCGGTCGGCAGAACGCCCAAGGTCAGGATGCTGTCGAGTTGCCCCGTCGCGATGACGACGATGCGCTTCGGTTCGGCCGTGATCTCGGTGGTTCCGCCGAAATGCCCGACGGTGCGGGGGAAGACGCCGTCGTCGACGCCAGGGGAGCCCATGCCGTCGGGCACTCCGGTAGGGCCGGGGGCTGCGGATTCTGCAGTGGTCGGGGTCGGGGTTGGCGAGCTGGTCGCGGCTGGTTCGGTGGTGCCGCATGCAGCCGCGAGTGCGACGGCGGCGGTGACGATCGAAAGGAGTAGTGCGCGTTTCACGGTGCCTCTTCGTGCGAGATTGCTGAGCAAGGTGAGGCAACGCTATCCTGACTCCGGCGAGGAAAACAATATCTGTGTCAGATATAGTTTTGTGTCGTGAGTAACTCGAACGACGATCTGGCCAGGGGAGTGCTCGACGCGGCGTTCGACCTTCGTCGGGTGTTGCGCGCACATCTGCCGGAGTCGGGAACCGACGAGACACTCCCGTTGGCGCAGGCTGAAGTAGTGCGTACGGTCCTGGCGTTTCCCGACAGTCGGATCGGCGACATCGCCACCCGTCTGAAACTCCGGCACAACACCGTCAGCACTCTCGTTCGAACCCTGGTCGACAAGGGTCTCCTCGACCGTCACCCCGATCCGACCGACGGCCGAGCCGTCGTACTCCGCGTGAACGAAGAACGAACGGCCCGGCGGGAGCGTCGCACGGATCGCCGGATCGAGGTGCTGTCGGCCGAGATCGGTCAGCTCACGCCCGCAGAGCGACGGGCGGTCGAGAAGGCTCTACCAGCGATGGTGAAGCTGAACGAAGGGCTACGCCTCGTGAGTGAAAATGTATAGAGGGCTATACATTTTCACTCACGTAGGGAACGCGCCGCCTCCACCAGATTCCGCAACGACGCCTCGACCTCGGCGGCACCGCGAGTCTTCAAACCGCAATCGGGATTGACCCAGAGGCGTTCGGCCGGAACCGCTTTCAACGCCGCGCGCAGCGACTCCGCGATTTCGTCGACGCCCGGAACACGTGGTGAATGGATGTCGTAGACACCGGGTCCGACTCCGAGGTCGAAGCCGACGCGATTGAGGTCGTCGAGCACCTCCATGTGCGAACGCGCCGCTTCGATGGACGTGACATCCGCATCGAGTGCGACGATCGCATCGATGACCTCACCGAACTCCGAGTAGCACAGATGCGTATGGATCTGAGTGGAGTCCGCGACACCGGATGTGGCCAGCTTGAACGCCCGCACAGACCACCGAAGGTAGTGCTCCTTGTCCTTGGCCCGCAACGGAAGCAGCTCGCGCAGAGCGGGTTCGTCGACCTGGACGATCCGAACGCCCGCAGCTTGCAGGTCGACGGTTTCGTCGCGGATCGCAAGTGCGACCTGGTCGGCGGACTCCGAGAGCGGCTGGTCGTCGCGGACGAAGGACCACGCCAGAATCGTCACCGGCCCGGTCAGCATTCCCTTGACCGGCTTGTCGGTCAACGACTGGGCGAAGGTGATCCAGTCGACGGTCATCGCACCGGTTCGGCTGACGTCGCCGAACAGAATGGGCGGCCGAACGCACCGAGAACCGTACGACTGCACCCATCCGTTCGTCGTCGCCGCGAACCCGTTCAGCTGCTCGGCGAAGTACTGCACCATGTCATTGCGCTCCGGCTCGCCGTGCACGAGCACGTCCAACCCAATGTTCTCCTGCAGTGCAACGACTTCCGTGATCTCGGCCTTCATGCGACGGAGGTACTCGGCCTCGTCGATCTCGCCGTTCCGCAGCGCTGCCCGTGCGACACGAATCCGTGTGGTCTGCGGATAGGAGCCGATCGTGGTGGTAGGTAACGGCGGCAGACCCAACGTCTGGGACCGACGCCGTTCCTCGGCGGAACTGCGATCCACCGACAATCCGGCGTCGAGGCGGGCCCGGATCGACGCGTCGTGCAACCTCGGGTCGGCGCGACGCGTCGCCGATGCTGCTCGGGCTGCGGACAATTCGCTGTCGACGGCGTCGGTGCCGTAACGTAGCGCTCGCGCCAGAACGGTGATCTCGGCAACCTTCTCGGAGCCGAACGCGAGCCACGACCGTAGCGGATCGGCGATCCCGTCCTCACCGTCGAGCGTGTACGGAACATGGAGCAGCGAGCAGGAACTCGACACAGCAAGGGATCCGACGCTTCCGAGCAGACTCGCCAGCGTTGCAAGAGATCGATCCAGATCGGTTCGCCAGACGTTCCGGCCGTCGACGATGCCGGCGACGATCCTCTTGGTCGCCAACGACGGAACCGCAGCAACCTGTTCGACTGTTCCCGGCGCAGTCAGATCGATCGACAACCCCTCGATGCCGGTCGACGCGAGCACCGGCAGTGCGCCGCCCAGATCCCCGAAGTACGACGCGAGCAAGATGGCAGGTCGGGTCTCCAGGGCACTGAGGTAGTCGTATGTGCGCTTGGCCGAATCGATCTCGTCCGACGTCCGGTCTGCCACCAAGGCGGGCTCGTCGATCTGAATCCACTCGGCACCTGCGTCGGCCAGCTGCTTCAGCAGGTCCGCGTAGAGAGGGAGGATGTCCTCGAGGCGATCCAACAGGCGTGCGTCGTCGATCGATTTGGACAGCAGTAGGAACGTGACGGGCCCGAGGACGACGGGTCGAGCGGGAATTCCCAGTGCCCGAGCCTCTTTCAGCTCGTCGAGGAGTTTCTGCGGATGCAGCGAGAACGTCGTCGTCGACGAGATCTCCGGCACGAGGTAGTGGTAGTTGGTGTCGAACCACTTGGTCATCTCGAGCGGCGCGATGGTGTCGTTGCCTCGCGCGGCGGCGAAATAGCGGTCCTTCTCGTCGGCTATGTGCTGCACGCGCTCGGGCAGTGAGCCCAGTAGTACGGCGGTGTCGAGGACGTGGTCGTAGTAGCTGAACGTGCCGACCGGGACGGAGTCGAGGCCTGCAGCGACCAGGGCTTTCAGGTTTTCCCTACGGAGTGTCTCGGCCACCGATTCGAGAGCGGCGGCGTCGATCTTCCCTGCCCAGTAGGACTCGACGGCCTTCTTCAGCTCTCGTTTCGGACCGATCCGCGGGGAGCCGAGGACCGTGGCGGTGAATTCGAATGTCACTTCGTCTGTCTCCAAGGTGCATCAGATGGGAGGATCACCACCGAGCGCGCGAGAAGCCTGAGTGAGCCCATGGAAGAACACGCTGCAGGTCTACTCGCCCATTCCACGAGGCGGTGAACCGCTGCACACGGCGTGCACAGCACAGAAGGCAGGTATTCGGACTCGCAGGCACGCGACCTGAATAGAAGGTCGCATCTACTGGCCGTCGCTTCCCAGAGAGGCTTCTCCAGTGCATATGACGGCGGTCGTTCCTGCATACCGCTGCGGGACAGTCCCGGATTCACACCGGGTTCCCTCTTGCGTCACCGTCTGCGGTCTTCGGGGCTCCTCACGACCGCTGGGCGAACCAACTGCAGGCATGAGCATAGGTGCACGTGGCGTCTGTGTGAATCGGTAGCCTTCCTCCATGCCCGACGTGCCGCCGTTCAGCCCGACGATCATGTTGCTGACGACAAGCCGCATCTGGGATGCCGAGTTGAACGAGGGATTGAAGCCACTGGGCCTGACGACGCGAAAGTACGGCCTGCTCGGGCACATCCGTCGCACCCCGGACATCTCGTTCAGCGAACTCGCGAGGCGCTCCCGCATCACCGTTCAGAGCGCCCACACGGCAGTCGCCGCGCTGAAGGACAAGGGCCTTGTCGACGACGCCACCGCGCACGCCGGGTCCGCGTCGACGCTGCGGGTCACGGCCGACGGCGAGGAGCTGCTGACTCGCGCGGGTGAGGTGGTCGCCGAGCTCGATGCCCAGTTCACGGCCCGGCATCCGGAGCTGACGGACGCGCTGAAAGCCAACATGACGCGGCTGCTCGCGCAAGCTGACTGACCTCTGCGTCATGTTCGCGTCGAGTCCTGCTTCGGACGACATGTCGGACCCAGCCACTAGGGTTCTCCGCTGTCGGGACGAAGTGAAATCCGCGAGCTGGGGGGCAGCAGTGGTCGAACGACTGTGGTTGGACGTCGCGTACGCAGAGAAAGACTTGGCCAAAGAACAAGGTGCGAGGTGGGATCCGACTGCGAAGCGCTGGTACGCGCCGCGGGCCGGAATCGAGGAACTCGCACGATGGGCCGCTCGTCCCGAGATTCCGGACGTTCTACCGGGTGAGGACAGAACTCTCGGTGACGGCTTGTTCGTCGATCTGATTCCCGACACCTGTTGGTTCACCAACGTCCGATCGTGTGTCGAGCCCGGAGACTGGGAGCGTCTTCGCCGGACCATCACCAGGCGGGCAGGAATGAAGTGCGAGATCTGTGGCGCGGAGGCGGACAGGCACGTCGACCGATGGCTCGAAGTCCACGAACGGTGGGATTACGACTGGATAGCGCGGACGCAGAGGCTCGCCAGGTTGATCTGCCTGTGTACGGACTGCCATCGCGTCACTCATTACGGCTTCGCCCAAGTGACGGGGAAAGAGCGCGAAGCGTTCGACCATCTCGTGACGGTCACAGGCAAGACACCTGCGCAAGCGCGACGCCACATCGACGACGCGTTCGTCGTGTGGCGCCGAGCGTCGGGCCTCGTATGGGATCTGGATCTCGACATTCTGACCGGAGTTGGAATCTCGGTCCGACGGCCGCCGAGTGCCGTCGAACGACGTGAAATAGCCGCTCGCAGCCTGGATGACGACGGTTCGACACCGTCTCGACGTGACTCTGGCTGTGAGGCAGACGAACCGCAGACACCTGGTCGAGCCATCGCTGCGTCTCCTCGCCGAAACACGAAGTGGTATCACCGCGTGACGTCGTGGTGGACCGCGTGACGGTATGGGCGGCGAGTACAGCAACGAGTGCGCGCACGGCACTCGCGAACACCGTGCTACGGTCTTGCTCATGCAGCGCACGTATTTTTGGTTTAGCAGGCCGGCCCCGGGTGGGTCAGCCAGCGACGCCATGCGCTGAGACCCCACCCCACGAGCCGGATGCAGACCGGCTCGACGTGTGAGTGGAGCTCTCCGAGAGTCGGTCTGAGAAACAGAAAGTGTTCTCATGACTATCGACATCACCCCTGCCAGTACGGATCTGGACGATCAGCGCACCATCAGCATCAGCCCTCTGGTTGCGCCGTCGTTGCTGCGCCGCGAACATGCAGCCGACGACGCAGTGTCGGCGACCGTTCGCCGCGGACGCGACGGTGTCGTCGACATCCTCGACGGGCGTGACGATCGGCTGATCGTCGTCGTCGGACCGTGCTCGGTGCACGACACGACCGCCGCGATGGAGTACGCGCGCAAGCTCGCCGAGAAGGCCTCCGAGCTGGGCGATCGACTGCACATCGTCATGCGCGTCTACTTCGAGAAGCCGCGTACGACGCTCGGCTGGAAGGGCCTGATCAACGACCCGCACCTCGACGGCTCGTTCGACATCAACGAAGGCCTGCGTGTGGGACGCCAGCTGCTGGTCGACATCTCCGCACTCGGTCTGCCGGTCGGATGCGAATTCCTCGATCCGATCACCCCGCAGTACATCGCGGACCTGGTCAGCTACGGCGCCATCGGCGCGCGCACCGCCGCAAGTCAGGTGCACCGTCAGCTCTGCAGCGCGCTGTCGATGCCGGTCGGCATCAAGAACTCGACCGAGGGCGACATCCAGGTCGCGGTCGACGGGACCCGCGCGGCCGCGTCGAGCCACGTGTTCCCCGGCACCGATCTCGACGGCCAGGCTGCGTTGATCCGCACGACCGGCAACCCGGACTGCCACGTCATTCTCCGCGGCGGCACCGACGGACCCAACTACGACGCGGAGTCCGTCGCCGACACCGTTGCACGCCTGCGGAAGTCGAACCTGCCCGAGCGTGTCGTCATCGACGCCAGCCACGGCAACAGCCGCAAGGACCACAACAAGCAGGTCGACGTCGTCACCGACGTTGCCCGACGCGTCGGCGAGGGTGAGCACGGCATCAGCGGCGTCATGCTCGAAAGCTTCCTCGTGGCAGGACGTCAGGATTTGACCCTGGGCCACAAGGAGGATCTGACCTACGGGCAGTCCATCACCGATGCCTGCCTCGACTGGGACACCACCGCAACACAATTGGACGCACTCGCCGACGCCGTGACACGTAGGCGCGGTTAACGAACGCCGCGCGGCCGGAACTGCACGCTGACGCGTGGCCCGGTCGCGCGGGTGCTCTTGGGCACCGCATGTTCCCACGTGCGCTGGCACGATCCACCCATGACGATCAGATCGCCGTGTCCGAGAGTGAATTTGAGCGACGCGCCGCCCCCGCGTGGCCTGAGCATCAACTGTCGCGTCGCGCCGAGGGAGAGGATGGCGACCATCGTGTCCTCGACCGCGCTGCGGCCGATGTTGTCGCCGTGCCAGGCGACGCTGTCGGATCCGTCTCTGTAGTAACACAATCCGGCGGTCGCGAACGGTTCGCCCAGTTCGCTGCGGTAGTGCGTGTCCAATGCGCTCTTGGCCTCGGACATCGCCGGTTCGGGCCATGGTTCGGATTCGGAGTAGAACCGTACGAGCCGGGGAACGTCGACCACTCGGTCGTACATCTGGCGTCGCTCGGCTCGCCAGTCGACCCCGTCGACCAATCGATCGAACAAGTCGACCGAACCGGCCCATCCCGGTCGGACGTCGACCCAGGCGCCACGGGTCAGTGTCCGCCGCGTCACCGACGACCCGAGCGGCCCGAAATCCTCGGCGGCATCGGTGAACAGCGAACCCTGTAGTTCCACGCTCATGTCGGCTAGCCTAGCTCGATTCGAACATATGTTCCAGCGAAAATCCGAACATCTGTCGGTGCGGCGGCTTATGGTGTCTTCCATGGCATACGACGTACAGGTCACGATCGATTGCGAAAAGCCTCACGAGCAGGCCAAATGGTGGGCCGAGGCGATGGGGTGGCAGGTCGAACCCTCGGACGGAGACTTCATCCGCAGCATGGTCGAGCAAGGCCACGCACAGGAGGAGGACACCACGGTGTTCGAGGGGAATCTGGTGTGGAAGGTCGGCGCCGCCATCGCGAACCCGGCCAATCCGAGCGGTCCGCGGTTGCTGTTCCAATCCGTTCCTGAGCCCAAGACCGCCAAGAATCGTCAGCACCTCGACATCCAAGTGGGCGACGAGCGTGAGACGGTCGCCCAGACTCTGGTCGAGAAGGGGGCGACCATTCTGTATCGAGATTCGCAGGGCCCGTACACCTGGATCACGATGACCGATCCCGAGGGCAACGAGTTCTGTCTGACCTAGCGAAACGACCCTGGAGTCTGGCCGGTCCACCGTTTGAAGGCCCGACGAAACGCCGACGGTTCGGAGAACCCGAGTTTGCTGGAGATGTCGTCGACGGAGTCGCCGCGGCTGAGACCCGACACGGCTGCGTCGCGAAGAACTTCCTCGCGGATCTGGTTGACGGACGTTCCCTCCTGGCGCAGGAGGCGTCGTAGATGCGCGGTGCTGACGGACAACATGCGGGCGATGTCGTCCGTGCCCGGCGCCTGGCTCTGCAGGCCGAGCTCCAAGGCCCTGCGGACCTGCGACGACGCGGTGCTGTCGTAATCCCGGGCAGTGAACAGCAGGTTCGGCGACTCGCGTAGGTAGTCCGCCAACGTGTCCTCGGTCTGGACGATGGGCGCTCGCATCGCGGAGTTGTCGAATTCCAGGGCCGCCGCCTGCGCTCCGAACGTCACGCGGGCACCGAACATCCGGTCGTACAACTTGCCTGTCGCCGGATCGGTCATCTCGTACGGCAACTCCACCGAATGCAGTTTCACACGCCCACCGATCAGCCATGCGGCGAATCGATGGACGAGCACCATGCGGAAGTCGGTGAGCAACTGCCCGGCCGTCTCCCGTGCGGCCTCGGGCAGGTGGCTGTTGTCGGCAGGCGGGATGGTCAGGCGGGTCGAGATGTCGCCGCGCGTGATCAACATCGGCGGCATCCCCGAGACGACACGCGTCGTCTCGGCCATGCGCACCAGAGCTGTGGACAGATCGGGGCAATGGATGAGAGTCAGGCAGATGACGCGAAAACTGCCGCGGCGCATGGGTGTCGAGGCCAGGCCGAACAGCTCGTCGTCGGTGATCTGCCACGCCGCCTGCGTGAACACCGTGACCTGTTCCGCTGTCAGGCGTCCGTGCGCATCGTCGAGAATGTCGTGCCCGATTCCTGCGATCGACAGCGGATACGACAGGTCGACGCCGCCACTTTCGGCGAGGGAGACAGCCTTGGCGACGAACCCGGCCGGAATCGTGCGGGCGCTCATCGGGTCACAGGGCGAGAAGTCTGTCGGCTGCCTCGGCGAGGACCTCGTCCTTCTTGCAGAACGCGAAGCGTACCAACGTCTTCCACGGTTCGGGATGGTCGACGAACGCGGTGACCGGTACAGCTGCGACACCGATGCGGTCGGGCAGGCTTCGGCAGAACTCGAGCGCATCGGTCTCGCCGATTCCAGCGATGTCGGCGCACACGAAATATGTTCCGCTGCTGGACTTCACGTCGAGACCGGCTTTGGTCAAGGCCGAGGACAGCAGGTCTCGCTTCGACTGCAGGCCGACCCTCAGATTCTCGACCCAGTCGGATTCGTGAGTCAGTGCGTGCGCCACGGCGGGCTGAAACGGTGTGCCCCCGACGAACGTCAGGAACTGTTTGGCCGCGCGCACTGCGTCGATGAGGTCACGAGGGCCGAGCGCCCAGCCCGTCTTCCATCCGGTTGCGTTGAACGTCTTGGCGGCACTCGAGACCGTCACAGTGCGCTCGAACATGCCGGGAAGCGTGGCGAGCGAGGTATGCGGAGTGTCGAAGGTCAGGCGTTCGTAGACCTCGTCCGTCATGACGAGAAGGTCGTGCGCACACGCGATCTCGGCGATGCGTACCAGCTCGCCGCGGCTCAGTACGGTCCCGGTGGGATTGTGAGGGGTATTGACGATCAAGAGCTTCGTGTCGGGGCCGATGGCTCGTTCGAGGGCGTCCGGGTCGAGTGCGAAACCGGTGCCGTCGGCTACGAGGGAAACGGTCTTTCGGCGTGCGCCTGCGAGCGCGACGGCAGCGGCGTACGAGTCGTAGTACGGCTCGATGAGCAGTACCTCTTCGCCCGGTTCCACCAAACCCAGAATGGTCGCCGCGATCGCTTCCGTCGCGCCGACCGTCACGAGCACCTGGCTCGCGGGGTCGTAGTCGATGCCGTAGCGCCGCTTCCTGTCCGCGGCCACAGCGTCACGCAGAACCGGAAGGCCCGGACCGGGCGAGTACTGATTCAGGCCGTCGGCGATCGCATGTTGGGCGGCCTCGAGCATGGATGCCGGTCCGTCGGTGTCGGGAAAGCCCTGGCCGAGGTTGACGGCGTTCTTCTCGAGCGCCAGCGCCGTCATCTCGGCGAAGATCGTGGATCCGAAGGGGCGGAGGCGCTCCACGGTTCGGCTCTGATGCGCGACGGACATTCCTGCAGCCTAACCGGGTCGTTCCTGCAGGCTCCACTCCCAGCCTATCCGGGTCGTTCCTGCAGGCTCCACTCCCGGCCCTATCAGGGTCGGGTCACATTTCGGGCGCCCGACTCGTCCGATTGGTAGGTGCCATCACTATCGAGGAGAAGTAGTCATGACGAGAATCCCACCCGTCACCCCGGAGAACGCGTCCCTACCGGTGCGGCTGGCGTACAAGGCAGCGGCGCGAATGTTCGGTGAGGTCCCGGAACCGTTCGCTGTCTTCGCGCATCATCCCAAGCTGTTCTTCGCCTCCAGCGTCAGCGAACTCGCGGCCGACAAGGCGTCGACCAGGCTTCCCGTGAGTGTCCGAGAGCTCGCCGTCTATCGAGCAGCGTGGACACTCGGATGCTCGTGGTGCGTCGACTTCGGGACGATGATCCAGCGTCTCGACGGTCTCGACGTCGATCGACTTCGAGACATCGACGAGTACGCGACCTCGCCGAAGTACTCCGACGACGAGCGAGCGGCGATCGCGTATTCGGACGCGATGACGTCGACGCCGGTGTCCGTGACCGACGAGCAGGTCGCGGATCTCGAACGTCGGTTCGGGCGAGCAGGTGTCGTCGAGCTGACCTATCAGATCGGCCTCGAGAACATGAGAGCGCGCATCAACTCCTCGCTCGGGATCACCGAGCAGGGTTTCGGTTCGGGGGAGACGTGTCGGGTTCCGTGGGCCGATTCGGTGCCGTCACACCCCTGAGCTTCGCCGGGTTCGCGAAGTCGTACGACGCCCAGACCAGGCCGTCGCGGACGGTGAAACCACCTGCTCGGGACGGGAATCCGCCCTCGCCTTCGATACCGTGGGAGAAGTAGCCCAACTGCCCGTTGACGGACGCGGGGACCATCGCCGTCAACGTCTCGGGGCCGTACTTGGCCACCAACCCCAGGTAGAAGCGGGCACAGTTTCGCGGGCCGTGCACGATTTGCACCGCGGTACGCGTCGTACCACCGCTGTCGCCGATCGTTCGGCATTCGGGATGCAGCGCGGCGACGACGCGGTCGAGGTCACCGCTCGCCATTGCCGTCATGAGCAGGGTGACGGCGGCGTCGTGTTCGGCGTCCGACACCGCGGACGGCGCCCCGTCGACCTGCTTCCTCGCGCGTGACGCCAATTGCCGTGCTGCGGCGGTACTCACGTCGAGAACGTCGGCGATCTCGGCGAACGGGACGGCGAAACCGTCGTGCAGAACGAATGCGACGCGCTGTGCGGGGGAGAGGGTGTCGAGAACGACGAGGGCCGCGAGCCGCGTGTCCTCGTCGGCGACCACGACGTCCAACGGATCCGACGCCGGGGTGTGGAGCGGTGACACGATCGGCTCCGGAAGCCACTGTCCCACATAGGTTTCGCGCCGCACCGTCGCCGACTTGAGGCGGTCCAGGCAGAGGCGCGCCACGACCGTCGTGAGCCAACCACGCAGATCCTCGATCGCCGACGCGTCGGCCGCCGACAGACGCAGCCAACTTTCCTGGACCGCATCCTCGGCGTCCGCGACGCTTCCCGTGACTCGATATCCGACGGCCAGAAGATGGCCGCGGTGGGACTGGAACCGGTCGGCGAGCGTGCTCGTGCTCATGGCCACCAGAATAGATTGTCTACTTGGTCGGTAGGATTCGCGCCATGCGATTCGGACTGTTCATTCCTCAAGGCTGGCGACTCGATCTGGTCGGTATCGACCCCTCCGCACAGTGGGACGTGATGCGGAATCTCGCGACCGCCGCCGACTCCGGCCCGTGGGAATCACTGTGGGTCTACGACCATTTCCACACCGTTCCGGAACCGACGGAGGAGGCGACGCACGAGGCCTGGACGTTGATGTCGGCGTTCGCGGCGTCGACGTCGCGCATCCGACTCGGTCAGATGTGCACCGCGATGGCCTACCGCAACCCCGCGTACCTCGCGAAGGTGGCAGCGACGGTCGACCTGATCTCCGCGGGTCGCGTCGAGATGGGCATCGGTGCGGGGTGGTACGAGCACGAGTGGCGTGCCTACGGCTACGGATTCCCTGCGGCAGGCGACCGCCTCCGCGCGCTCGACGAGGGTGTGCAGATCTTCAAGCAGGCGTGGGAGACCGGCTCGGCCACGTTCGACGGCAAGTACTACCAGGTCGACGGCGCACGCGTGTGGCCGAAACCGTTGCAGGACGGCGGAATTCCGCTGTGGATCGCCGGCGGCGGTGAGAAGGTGACGCTGAAGATCGCGGCCAAGTACGCCGACTACACCAACTTCGACGGCACCCCCGACGGGTTCGCACGCAAGTCGGAACTGCTGAAGCAGCACTGTGCCGCCGTCGGGCGTGATTTCGACGCCATCGTTCGGTCGTCGAACTACAACGTCGCGATCGGTTCCACCGAAGCCGAGGTGCAGGATCGGCTGAACCAGCTGCAGGACCGTCTGACGAAGTACGTCGGCGCCGAGAAGGCCGACGCGGCGTTGAACGCGTTCCGCGGATTGCCCGGCGTCGGAACTCCGGAGCAGATCGTCGAAAACCTGTCGGCACTGAAGGCCAAGGGCCTCGGCTACGGCATCTTCTACTTCCCGGAGGCGGCCTACGACCGCTCCGGAATCGAACTGTTCGAGCGCGAGGTCATCCCGGCTCTGTCGTAACAGCTCTACTCGAGGTCGTGAGGGTCGATGAGCAACTGCTGGTTGTCGGCCTCACGAACCTTGGGGGACAGGCCGATGTTCGCGACGAGCAGCGCCCACTCCGCCTCGGTGATCTCGGACGTGGCTCGGTCGATGATCGACTTGTCCTTCGTGCCCCACGCGATCGGCATCGGGGACACCATCTGCCACGTGTCGCCGATCGTGTTCTTGTTTCGGTCGGCGAGAACGGAGATCGACGGCACGAGCTCGCCTTCCACCAATTCGTGACCGGGCAGTGAGCGGATGCTGCGGGTGACCAGCGCGTAATGCTTCGTCTCGGAACCGGGCTTGGCGATGTCGATCAGTGCCAACAACGTCACTCCACGCGCTCGCTTCTCGGAGATCACCGCAGGCACCAGTCCGCCCTTGGCATACAGATCCTCGACGGTGCCGACCTTGCGCGGAGCCCACACCGTCACCCACAGCGATGTCGCCGCGGTGATCAAGAACACCGCTCCGAGAATGTACGACCACGGATGCGCCAGCCAGAAGAACCAGATCCCGGCGGCGATCAACACCACAGCCGTCACGATGGCCGACACGCGAAGCCTGCGCACGTCGGCCATCGTCTCGTTCACCGAATGGGCGTGGGCTACATCGACCGGAAACTGGAATTGGCGCACACGCCCATTATTAGCACGCGGTGTCAGATTGCGGGACCGAGCATGTCGTCCGCGTCGGTGATGCGGTACGCGTACCCCTGCTCGGCCAGGAAGCGCTGACGGTGTGCCGCGTATTCCGCGTCCAGGGTGTCGCGCGAGACGACGGAGTAGAAATGCGCTTGTCCACCATCGTGTTTCGGACGCAACAGGCGTCCCAGGCGCTGCGCTTCCTCCTGGCGTGACCCGAACGTTCCCGAAACCTGTACTGCCACAGACGCTTCCGGAAGGTCGATGGAGAAGTTGGCGACCTTGCTGACCACCAACGTCTGGATCTCACCCCGTCGGAACGCGTCGAACAGCAGTTCTCGTTCCTTGTTTCTCGTCGATCCTTGGATCACCGGCGCGTCGAGCGCCTGGCCGAGTTCGTCGAGCTGGTCGAGGTAGGCGCCGATCACCAACGTCGGAGCGTCCTTGTGCTTGTCCAGGATCGATTTCACGACGGCGATCTTGGTATGCGCCGTCGAGCACAGCTTGTAGCGCTCTTCAGGTTCGGCGACGGCGTACGACATGCGTTCGGCGTCGGTCAGTGTCACGCGGACCTCGATGCACTCGGCCGGTGCGATCCAGCCCTGTGCCTCGATGTCCTTCCACGGTGCGTCGTATCGCTTGGGCCCGATGAGGGAGAAGACGTCGCCTTCGCGGCCGTCCTCACGGACCAGCGTCGCGGTCAGGCCGAGGCGCCGACGCGACTGCAGATCGGCCGTCATGCGGAACACCGGCGCGGGAAGGAGATGGACCTCGTCGTAGATGACCAAGCCCCAGTCACGGGAGTCGAACAGCTCGAGGTGCTTGTACTCACCCTTCGTCCGACGCGTGATCACCTGGTACGTGGCGATCGTGACCGGCCGGATCTCCTTGCGCTCGCCGGAGTACTCGCCGATCTCTTCCTCGGTCAACGACGTACGCGCGATCAGCTCACGCTTCCACTGCCTGCCCGCGACGGTGTTGGTGACGAGGATGAGCGTCGTCGCCTTGGCCTTGGCCATCGCTGCCGCGCCGACCATCGTCTTGCCTGCACCGCAGGGGAGCACGACGACGCCACTGCCGCCCGCCCAGAAGGAGTCGGCTGCCATCTCCTGGTAGTCGCGCAGCGACCAGTGGCCGCCTTCCTGGTCGAGGTCGATGGGGTGTGCTTCACCGTCGACGTACCCGGCGAGGTCCTCGGCCGGCCAGCCGATCTTCAGCAGCATCTGCTTGAGGTGCCCGCGCTCGCTGGGGTGGACGATGACGGTGTCCTCGTCGACCTTGGCCCCGAGCATCGGTGCGATCTTCTTGTGTCGCATGACCTCGGTGAGCACGGCCCGGTCGAGGCTGATCAGCGACAGTCCGTGGATCGGGCTCTTCACCAACTGCAGGCGCCCGTACCGAGCCATCGTGTCGACGATGTCGACCAGCAACGGCTGCGGAACCGCGTAGCGCGAGAAGTTCACGAGCGCGTCGACGACCTGCTCGGCGTCGTGGCCCGCGGCTCGGGCGTTCCACAGCGCGAGCGGGGTGATGCGGTAGGTGTGGACGTGCTCGGGCGCGCGCTCGAGCTCCGCGAACGGGGCGATGGCGCCGCGAGCTTCGCCGGCCTGCGGGTGATCGATCTCGAGCAACAGCGTCTTGTCGGACTGGACGATCAAGGGTCCGTCGGTCACCGGTTCCTCCTAGAGAACTACGTGTCGCGCATGAAAGAGCGCAACTTCTCCATTGTCCACATCCGGCGCCTCCGGCGCATGTGCGTAGAAATACATAGCCCTCTATGTATTTCTACGCACATGGGCCGAAGGCCCCCTACTCGACCAACGCCACCGACGTGATGCGGTGCAGCGTGAACCGCCGGACCACTCCTGTCGCCGGATCGAACGCGTCGAGCTGACCCCCTCCGACACTGACCGGATCCACGACGCGTTGCGACGCCACACCTTGGGCATCGACGTACCCGATGGACACGCTGCGACGCACCTTGACCGCCGTCTGCAGCAGCGCCATCGTCGCCGAGCCGGTAGCGCGGGTGCCATCCGAGCGGACGGTCTTCCCTCCTGCGGAGGCCGCGCGATCGCCTGCGCGCAGTTCGGTGACCAGCTTGCCGAGCTGCTCCTCGGTCGGGACTGCTTGGTTGCGGTAGGTCGGTCGCTGACGTCGGGCAGGTACCCGGGCACCATGCGATCGCAGGTCGACGATCGCGCCGCTGGAGTCCTCGCCCGCCGGCGCGAACCCGGCCGACGACAGCAACGACATGACCTCCGCCAGCGGTGCCTGCGAGATGGCGACCGTCGGAGCAAGTGCGCGCAGAGCCAGCTGCTCGGCCGCGGGCGACTTCAGCACCTCGGCCAGCAACGCCGGGTCCTCGCATCGCACGAACGACGACGCGACACCCGCGCGCAGCCTGCCGTGCCTGCGTGCCACGTCGTCGATCAGATAGGTGAGGCCCTGCGGTACGGGAGTGCGGGAGTGCACCTCGAACAGGGAGTGCAGTTCGGCTGCGGACATACCGACGTCCAGAGCGCGACGCAGGCTGGCGTCGGTGATGCGGTACATCGTCGCGGCACCGGCGGATTCGACGTCGGCGACGAGGTCGATCCGGTCCGACAGGTCCGGTTCGAGCGGCCCGGGCGCGACGAGCGTGAGATCGGCCTGAAGGAGGATGTAGTCGATCGGCGCGGGCAGTGCGTCGCGCATCTCGGCCTCGGCGTCGCCGCCGTGCAGCAGAGCCTTACCCGGTGTGGACAGTGCGCCGCGCGCGACGATGCTGAGCGCCGTCGCCTCGGCGAGCATGCGCGAGACCGGACGCGGTGAGAACCGAGCCGCCGAGCGTGGTCGACGCCACGCGAGGCCTCGCGAGACGTCGATCTCTCCCGCCGAGGTGCCCGTGCCGAGGTCGGCGAGGTACTCGAGGATCGTCCGCCGGTCGCGCGGTGCGGCAGGCGAGCGCACTTCTTCGGACAGGGCGGCGACGGGCTTGTCGTTCGGGTCGCGCATCCCGATCAGCCACGGCGCCCGCTGCAGCTCGAGCCACGCCGACGCGATCGTGTGCCACCTGGCCGCAGTCGTTGCCGTCGTCCACGAGTCGGCGGCCGAGGTCGGCGCCCAGTAGTCCTCGCCGGAGTCGTTCCTGGGCAGCGGGTCCGGGGTGCCACTGGAGATGAGCGACGCGGCCGCGAGGAGTTCGACGAGCAATCCGACGCGGGCGTCGTCGAGGCCGGTGACCTTCGCGATGCGTTTGATCTCGCGCACGCCGAGTCCACCGGCCTTGAGCGCGGGAGCGGGCGTGTCCGACAGCGCTTCGACGATCGCCGCGCAGTGCCTGATCAGCTCGAGTGCCTCGCCTGCCGCGGCCGCGTTGACGTCGGCCGCCGTGAGCTTGGTGCCGGCAGGCTTGGGCGGTGCCAAGGAGGTCGGGTCGGTGATCGGCTCGCCTCGCAATGCCTGGCCGACCTGATGGGGGAGTTCGACGGTCTGTTCGTCGAGCCAGATGAGCAGACCGGCGCGAAGGAGCTTCTGGACGGGCCTGTCCGGTGGTGTGTCGGGTGCAGCGTCCCGGGTGCGGCCGGTGGGCGACGACCGGGCCAGTGTCTCGAGCAGGCCCCGTTCGCTGTCGTCGAGACCGGCGAGGGCCTGCGTGATCTGCTCGGCGGTGAGATGTTCGGTGGCGTCGAGGATGCGGCCGATTCGCCATGGGACGGCGTCCTTGGCGGCGGGAACCATGCGCAGCGACGTCGTACCCCAGATCAGAGCGCGTTCACGCAGTGCCGTGAGGGCGCGGTCGACGGCCTTCGCGGTCGCGCGCTTGGCGATGATCGCATCCAGCTGTGCTCGCGTGACCGGCATCTCGTGTGCGCCCTCGATCGCGAGCATCTCGAGGATGGTCAATCCGAGGGTGTCCAGAGTGTCGGCGGCACGCAGGATGGAGGCTCGCTGCTCGGCCCGTCCGGCGAGCACGCCGACGGTCCCGGGCGGCGGTACGGTCAGGTCCGGCCGCAGCGTCAAGGTAGTGACGAGCTCGGTGTCGGTACGAGATTTCAGCCACGCCGCAAGGTCCGGAGGCACTGCTGTATCGGTCATTGCTTAACAGATTAGTGACCTGGGCTGGTGTACGCCGCAGCGCAGGTGTCAAAATGGGCACATGGTGAACAAGTCGAAGAAGCCCTATGTCGATCCAGGCTGGCCCGAAACCGCTCGTGGTGACCACGCGGTGACCGAGCTCTCGTCCTCTCGTTCGGGAGGCCTGTCCCCGTTCGGTGAGGAGACGGAGTTCCCGTTGCCGGTGGACCAGCTGCCGTACGCGCATCCGGTGACCGTCGTCAACCGGTAACGCTGGTCGACGGACAGCAACACGAGAAAGGCCCCCGAGAGAATCTCGGGGGCCTTTCTCGTATGTATGGGGCTTACTGAGGCAGGAATGCCTTGTTCGCCTGGTAGAACTCGACGAGCTGCGGATCCAGCTGGATGCCCTTGGTGGCGTCCTGGATGAACGACGTGATCTGCGGGTCGTTCGTGATGGTCTGCACGGCAGTGGTGATGCCGTCGATGACCTCGGCGGTGCCGTCGACAGTCGGGATGGACGTCAGGTCGGGGAGCTTGGGTGCTTCGGGAGCGGACTGCGGCGATGCCGGAACGCTGCGCTCGGTGGGCGCGCTGCTCAGGCCGAGGCTCGACGAGCAGGAGGGCCATGCGCCCCAACCCTGCGACGCGAGAACCTTCTCGGCGACGGCGATCTGCTCTTCGCGGCTGGCCTGGTTCGCGGTAGCTGCGTACTGTCCGCCGCCGTGCGAGGTCCAGGTGCTCGGGGAGAACTGCAGGCCACCCTGGAAACCGTTGCCGGTGTTGATGCCCCAGTTGCCGCCTGCTTCGCACTGAGCGAGACGGTCCCAGTCGGAATCAGGTGCTGCATTGGCGGTGCCGGTGAAGGCGATGCCCGCGGTGCCCATGATTGCGCCGGTGACGGCGACCTTGGCTACGGTGCGGCTGGTGGTGGTCGGCTTGCGATGACGTCCGCTCATACGAGTTGAAATCCTCTCCACTGGCGCCTGCGAGGTCAGCTGTCGGGTTCGGGCTGAGAGGTAGCCCGGCCTTTTCCTCCTCGAGAAAAAAGGCTTCACCCCAAGGAAAACGCTGCCGAGACAGTGCTTTCCGGTTATCCGAGAGGACGTGTGGGTCCCCCGTCCTCGTCCCCTGGGTGTTCGTCGAGGGTCCGATGTCCGCGGGACGAGGTTTGGCGCTGCGGGATCGGTTTCGGCTGAAGTTTCTCAGCCGCTGACGACCGTACTGAACTTCCGGCGGAGTGTCACCATTTGGTAACTGTCGGTTCTGTGGGGTGTCGGGGACGTCGCACTGCACCCTCGAGGGGTGGTTCGGCGAATCTGCAGCTAGCGGCGCTGAGGCATCGACGACGCCCGCCCGTTGCCCTTCCGTTACCCCGCTGTTATGTGATTGAAGTCACACCAATCCGGAATGGGGCGGGAGGGGCTGGAGTGATCAGGCGTCGACGATGTCCTTGCCGAGCGGCATCAGCGAGATCGGGATCATCTTCAGGTTCGCGATGGCAAGGGGAATGCCGATGATGGTGATGGCCATCGCAACGGCCGTGACGATGTGACCGATCGCGAGCCAGATGCCGGCGACGATCACCCAGATCACGTTGCCGATCACCGACGCCACTCCCGATGTCGGCTTCTCGACGACGGTCTTGCCGAACGGCCACAGCGCGTACACGCCGATGCGGAACGACGCGATGCCGAACGGGATGGTGACGATGAGGATGCAGCAGACGATGCCCGCCGCGAAGTATCCGAGCGCGAGCCAGAAGCCGCCGAAGATCAGCCAGATGATGTTCAGGATCACTCGCACTTGTCGGCCCCTCTACCTCGCACGTCTACCGGACATCAGGGCAAAGACTATCGCCAGAACGAAGCCGAGGGGCGACGCCAGCATTGCAGTCAGATAAAGCCACAGCGGCGGTTGTTCGTGGGTGATCGCCGGGACGGCGAAGATCGCCACGATCGCGAGCAATCCGACGGCGAAGATCGTCAGCGCGACGCGAAGCAGCGTGTTGCTGTGAGAACGAGTTGGCTCGGGCACGCACTCAACAATATGGGTGTCGCTGCTGCAGGCTCGACTCCCGGCCCGCGAAAACCCAGGTGCCCCCTGCATCCCCACCGCTGTAGACTGCAGTATTCGCGTCCTACGTTCTCTGTGGGGCGCGAAAGCTGTGTTGAAGGACTTCGAGCGAATGGACGGGTGAGCGCAGTGCCGACCGGCAAGGTGAAGTGGTACGACGTCGACAAGGGTTTCGGCTTTCTCTCGCAGGAAGACGGCGAGGACGTCTACGTTCGTTCGTCTGCGCTGCCTCCTGGTGTCGAGGGCCTCAAGGCCGGTCAGAAGGTCGAGTTCGGCATGGCTGCCGGTCGACGCGGCCCGCAGGCGCTCACGCTGAAGGTGCTCGAGCCTGCCCCGTCCGTGCGTCAGAACACCGGCAATCGCCGCGAACCGGTCGAGCGCAAGCACACTCCTGATCAGCTGCACGGCATGGTCGAGGACATGATCACGCTGCTGGAGGCGACCATTCAGCCGGATCTGCGCAAGGGCAAGTACCCGGACCGCAAGACCGCGCACAAGATGTCGGAAGTCGTACGCGCGGTGGCCCGGGAGCTCGACAGCTAGCTCGGCTGCGTCGTCGCGATCGACCAGATCGCGTGGCTGATGATCTCTTCCTGCTGGGTGTCGGTGTCGATGACACCCGAGGGCAGTCGGACCTCGACGCCCAGCAGCGCGCGCCCCTGGTCGTCGACCGGCGGCACCGTCACCGACGGAGTGGTGTCGGGCAGGTAGAACGTGTCTGACTCGACAGCGTCGGCGCCGGACTCGTCGGAGTACACGGCCGCGAGGATCCACGGCGCCGACGAGATCTCGTTCGGCAGCGACAGCTGTAGCGGTCGACCTTCGCGCACCGGAAGCGTGACGCTCTCGCCGTCGCTGCCGCACAGCGGCTGATCGACCGGGCAGTAGAGGTACGGCTGGACGTCGATGGTCCGGCCGTCGGCGAACGCGGTGATGGTCGGTCGGTGCGATGGTGCGTCTCGGATGAGAAGAGCGAGTACGGCCACGAACGCGACGACCACGACGACGGCTCCCACCGCCCCGATTGCCAGGATCTTCTTGGTTTTCGGTGCGAGGTTCACTTAGCTCACGTTCTGTCGGGTGGCGGCGTCGGGAAAGGTCTGCTCGGCGTGCTCGGGTCGGTTTCCGCCGAGGCCGGGCAGCAGCGACTTCCCTCGGTAGGTGAGGAAGGTCTGCACGAGACCGATCGTAAGCAACGCCGACACGACGGTGAAACCCAGCCAGTACTCGGTCGGCAGCAGCACTCCGAGTGTTCCGCCGAGGACCCAGCACAGCTGCAGAACGGTCTCCGAACGCCCGAATCCCGACGCGATGGACTCGGGCGGCAGGTCGGACTGCAGGGAAGCGTCGAGAGAGACCTTCGCCAGTGCACTTGCACACGACGCGACGAGCGCGGCCAGTGCGGCCGTGAGCAGGCTGTCGGTGATGGCGGCGATGATCGCGAAGATTGTCACCGCCGCAGTGCAGCGCAGTACGACGATCGCCGGCCTGCCGAGCTTGATGCGCGCACCGGCGGCGTTGCCCGCGAAGTTGCCGATCGCGGCGCCCGCTCCGACGAGTCCGAGCATCGCGGCCTGCTTGATGGGCTCGTGTTCGGTCTCCGATTTGGCGACGAATGCGACGTACAGCGTCAGGAACCCGGTGAGGATGCGGATCGTCCCGTTGCCCCACAGCCCGACGATGACGGCCTTGCCCAAGGGCTGACGACGGTTCTTCGGCGGCGCGACTGCCTGCTTCTCGCGTCGGATGACCTCGGTGGCGGCGTCGTCGCCGTGATAGCTGAGCGTCGCGGGCACTTCGCCTTCGGTGACCTCGACCCACGACGGGATGCGCATGCTCAGGTACGCGCCGAACACCGTCACGGCAGCGACGAACCACAGCGCTCCCGACGACCCGGCCAACCACGCGATCGCGGCCGCGATACCGCCTGCGACGATCGTGCCGCCGAGCAGCCCGAACACCGTGAGCCGTGAGTTGACGCGGACGAGGTCTATCTCCGGCGGCAGCACCCTCGGTGTCACCGCGCTCTTGAGCACGGCGAACGACTTGCTGAGCACGAGCATGCCGAGCGCTGCGGGATACAGCACCCAACTGTCGAAGTTGAACACGAGAACGATCGCCAGCGTCGTACGCAGCACGAACGACGTGGCAAGCGCGATGCGTCGACCATGTTGGAGACGGTCCAGCATCGGCCCGATCAGCGGTGCGATGACGGCGAACGGCGCGATCGTGATGAGCAGGTACAGCGCGACCTTCGTCTTGTCCTCGCCGGTGGCCGCCGAGAAGAACAGCGTGTTCGCCAGTGCGACGGCGAGTGCCGCGTCCGACGCGAAGTTCGCCATAGTCGCGTACGTCAGTGCTGTCAGACCGGACTTGTCGGCACCGTCGGCCTTGGCGGCACGCTGGAACGCGCCGATGCCTTTGCCTGTCAGCTCGCGACTGCGCATCGCGGCGACGCGGGTGACCGTCAGCTTGCGTGGCATCGGCGGCGGCTTCGGCCCGCTGCCTTTTCCTGGAGGCGGCGTCGGGGGATGCAGCGGGGGCAACGGAGTCCGCCTGCTGGCCTGACGAGGCGCAGGGCGGTAGTTGTCGAATCCCGGGTGATCCTCACCCGGAGGGGTATCGGAGTGTCGGGGATCGGTCACGAGATCAATTCTGTCCTAAAACTCGGAGCCGCGATGACACCGACTCACGGCTGGGGTGTGAACTGCACCTCGAACATCGTCGGCCACAGCTTTCCCGTGACGAGGAATCGGTCGGTGCCCGGTATCTGCGCGATTCCGTTGAGGACGTCGGCGCCCGCGCGTTCGTCCGCGGTCATCGAATTCCACAGCGGCGACGCATCGATCATCTCGGTGACGACGCCGGTGTCGGGGTCGATCCGGGCGATGTCGAAGCTTTGCCAGATGTTGGCGTAGACGGAACCGTCGTCGGCGCATTCGAGTTCGTTGAGGTTGCCGAGCTGCTCACCGTCCATGGTCACCGCAACCGAGCCGGTCTCGTCGAACGTCTCGGGGTCACGGAGCGTCAGCGTCGACGACCCGTCGCTCATGACGAGGCGATCGCCGTCGTCGCACAGTCCCCAGCCTTCGCCGTCGTAGTTCACCTGTCGTCGTTCGCGCAGCGTGGCCGGATCGCGGTCGAATGCGACACCGTCGCGCCACGTGATCTGCCAGACGGTGTCGCCGGAGACCGTCAGGCCCTCACCGAAATACTCGGACGACAGGTCGACGCGTCGCAGCTCCTCACCCGTGTCGAGCGACGTCACCCGCACGTACGACGACCCGGTGCGGCCGGTGCCCTCGTAGAGCTCGTTGCCCGAGATCTCGAGGCCCTGGGTGAATGCGGACACGTCGTGCGGCGTCGTCGCCACCACCCGCACGGTCGACGATGTGACGGTGGTCGGCTCGGGCTCGGTCGGTTCGGTGGAGCAGCCGACCAACAGTGCCGCCACGACTACCGCGCAGGGCGCTGTGCGGAGAGGGACGGTCATCGGATCATCATGGCAGGCCCGAACTGGGCGCTTTCGACGACATGCGGCACTATGGATATGTGAGTTTCGCATCGTCACCAGAGCTCGAACAGCCTCAGCGCGTCCAGACGGAGAACGATCGGATTCGTCCCGTGCTCGCCGACGCCGCGGAATCGGCGCGGCAGGCGATCGTCGATCTGGGGGAAGGCGGCGTCGGCGAGTACCTCGGCGTCACGGCCGAGGACCACAGCGCCGCAACCCATCGCTTCGTCAGCGACCTGCCCGGTTACCGGGGATGGCAGTGGGCTGTCGTCGTCGCGGCGCCCGAAGATGCCGACACGGCAACCATCAGCGAGCTCGTGCTGCTGCCAGGACCCGACGCTCTCGTTGCACCCGAGTGGCTGCCGTGGGACGAGCGCATCCGTCCCGGCGATCTCGGACCCGGTGACCTTCTGCCTCCCCGTCAGCAGGACCCTCGGCTCGTACCGGGGTATGTCGCGACGGGCGACCCGGAGGTCGACGACGTCGCGTACGAACTTGGCCTCGGCCGGACGCAGGTCCCCAGCCGCGAAGGACGCCTCGACGCGGCCGAGCGTTGGCACGACGGCGAATTCGGCCCGGACAGCGAGATGGCGAAGGCCGCGCCGTCGACGTGTGGGCTGTGTGGGTTCTACCTGCCGATCGCCGGATCGTTGTCGGCCGCGTTCGGTGTGTGCGGCAACGAGTTCGCCGCCGACGGACGCGTCGTGCACGCCGAATACGGTTGTGGCGCACACTCGGACACCGAGTTGCGAACCGGTGCAGGATCTCCGCAGTTCGAACCGTTCGACGACGCCGTGTTGGACGTCATTCCGCAGGAGCCGCAATCGACGGACTGAGCGATCCTTTCGACACCGAGGCGCTTCGTGCCGGGGTGGTGTCGGCGTGGACGTCGTCGCCCACCCGGCTTCGGGAGGACGCGTCGACCGAGGCCGATCTGGTTCGCTCCGGTTACCGTGACCGACTGCTGACGGAGTTGGCGCAGAACGCCGCCGATGCAGCATCGCGGGCGGGTGTCCCAGGGCATCTGCGGGTGTGGATGGATGGCGACGCCCTGCACGTGGCCAACACGGGAGCCGCTCTCGACGTGGGTGGTGTGCATGCGCTGACGGCGCTGCGTGCGTCGGCGAAGACGTCGGGTGTCGGTCGCTTCGGCGTCGGATTCACCGCCGTACGTTCGGTGTCCGGCGAGATCGAGTTCCGTTCCGCTGCAGGTGGAATCGTGTTCAGCGCCGACCGGACGGCGCGGGTTCTCGCCGATGCCGGGGCGAGCGTCCCGGACGCGGGAGTGCCGGTCCTGCGGTTGGCGTGGCCGACGAATATCGCACCGGCAGAGGGCTTCTCGTCGGAGATCGTCCTGCGCGACGCGGACGTCGCGCTCGAGTCCTTCAGGGCCGAGGCCGTCGACCTCCTTCTGGAACTCGACGCGCTGGAGTCGATCGAGATCGGCGGTGAGCGCTTCCTCCGCAGCACGAGAATTGTCGACGGCGGTGCCGAGGAAGTATCCATCGGGGATCTTTCCTGGTGGCAGTTCCGCACCGAGCGGGCTCGGTGGCTTGCACCGATGATCGACGGTGTTCCGGTCCCGGTTGCGAAGGACGTCCTGCGGGCGCCGACGCGGTCCGACGAGGAATTGTCGTTGCCTGCCATCGTGATCGCCGACGTGCCGATGCAACCGGACCGGCGGCGAATCCTGCCGGGCGCACCCGTCGAGCGCATCGCGGACGGCTACGGCCGTGTTCTCGCCGCACTTCCGCCGGCGTCGCGTCCGCTGTTCGTTCCCGAACCCGGGTTCGCGCGCAGTGAGGTCGACGGCATCCTGCGCGAGCAGATCGTGCGCGAATCCGCCTCGACGCCATGGCTTCCCGGTGCGGACGGCACGGATTTGGTCCCGTCGCGCGCGATCGTGTTGCCGGGTCTGACCGACGAACTCGCTGCCGTGCTCGCTCCTGTGATGCCCGATCTCGCGGCGCCGTCGGTGTCTGGGCCGCGGCACGGTCCGGCGCTCGCAGCAGTGAACGTTCATCGCATCGGGTTGGCGAGGTTGGCCGACATGCTCTCCGGCACGTCGCACGAGCCGTCCTGGTGGCGCCGGCTGTACGACGCGTCGGCCCCGCTCGTGACCGACGGGGTTGCTGCGGAAGAGCTTGCGGCCCTTCCTGTTCCGTTGTCGGACGGGCGAACGGTGACAGGCCCGCGCACGACGGTCGTCGCGGTCGGGGCACAGGGCGTCGAGGGAGTGCACTGGGCACGGTTGGTTCACCCGGATGCGTTCTCTCCGTTGCTGATTCGCCTGGGTGCGACGGAGGCGACGCCGGCCGAGCTCGTGTCCGATCCGGCGCTGCAGGTCGTGCTCGACGAGCTCGACTGGGACGACGACGATGCCGTACGCGAACTCGCCGACACCGTGTTGTCGCTGGCGAGCGGCCTGCGGGATCTGCCGTCGTGGCTGGGTTCGCTACCGCTGGAGGATCTTTCGGGTGATCTGCGTGCCGCCGACGAGCTGGTGCTTCCCGATGCGCCACTGGTGAACCTGTTGTCCGAGGACTCGCCGTTCGGTGTCGTCGCGGGCTCGGTCGTCGAACAGTTCGGTGCCGAGGCCCTGCGTGCAGTCGGTGTCGGCTGGGGATTCGGCGTCGTCACCGAGGAACTGCCGACCGGACCGGATCACGACCTCGCCGACGAGGACGCGTGGTGGGCGTCGCTGCGGGAAGATCCGGAGACTCTCGTGGCCGTCCGCGATCTGGATCTGGTCGACGAGCGCCGCTGGGCGGAGGCACTGTCGGAATTGGCCGGCGATCGCACGACTCTCGCCGCGCTCGACGACCGCGACGGGTATACGGCGTGGTGGCTGCGCAGGCATGCCGTCGTGAACGGTCACCGACTGGGGAGCTACCGAGCGCCATCCGACGTCACCTTCGCGGGTCTGCTCGATCCACTCGATCATCCTGTCGCGGATGCGATCGGTGCGGCGTTGGCACCGTCGGTGTGCGACAGCGCCGAGTTCGCCGGGCTGCTTCTGGAACGACTGGCCGACCCGGCGCGCACTCCGAGTCCTGCCGTGATCGCGCGGACGCATCGGCTCGTCGCCGACGCGGTGGCGTCGGGTGCCGTCGAACTCGACGATCTCGATGTTCCGGACGAGGTACGGGCCGTGTCGGGTGCGCTGATCGATCCCGCTGATGCGGTCGTCGTCGATCGCCCGTGGCTCGTGGGCGTCGTGCCCGCGGAGGTTGCCGTGGTGTCCTCGATGGCGACGGCGTCGACACTGGCGTCGATCCTCGACGTGCGCACCGCGTCGGAGTCGATTCACGGTGAGGTCGTCGGTGTCGGCCGAGTCAGCTCGTGGGACCGGGAAGCCGGTGCGGTACTCGCCTTCGCGGCGTCGGAGTCCGAGCTACCGGTGGGCCGGGTCGTCGTACATCGGGAATTGGTGGTTCGACTGACGGGTGCCGTCGAGGGGGAGCGTCGAGTGGCGTCGTGGGTGACGGACGACGGCATCACTCACCACGACGAGAGTTGGGGGAGACCGCGTGGACAGTGAAGTCCTTCGCTGGATGGTCGAGCACCGGGTGCCGTGGTTGACCGACGTGTTCTGGGTGATCACGACTATCGGCAACACGTTCGCGATGTCCGTACTCGCGACGATCACGACGGTTGCACTTGCGCTGAAAGGTCGACGGACCGATGCAGTGATGGTCGCCGTGTCGATGCTGACCGGCTATGCCCTGATGAATCTGCTCAAGCTGTACTTCTCGAGGGATCGTCCGCTGATTCCCGACCGGTTGGTCGAGATCACGTCGCATTCGTTCCCGTCGGGGCACGCGATGATGTCGGCGATCCTGGCCACGACGGTGACCGCGCTGATGTGGCGGTCGACCGTGTCGTGGCTTCGGAATCCGGTGGTACTTGCCCTACCTGCCGTCGCGTCGTTGCTGATCGGCTTCTCGCGCATCTATCTCGGTGCGCACTGGACGACGGACGTGTTGGCAGGCTGGTTGTTCGGGGTGATCTGGGGTGCAGCCGCGGTGGCTGTTAGCGCGCGA
The DNA here is from genome assembly GCF_900188125.1 of Rhodococcoides kyotonense. Lineage (GTDB taxonomy): Bacteria > Actinomycetota > Actinomycetes > Mycobacteriales > Mycobacteriaceae > Rhodococcoides > Rhodococcoides kyotonense. Next base: position 290,959 of record NZ_FZOW01000002.1, read on the forward strand.
AGTCGCTTCGCTGAGCGATGACGAGCAACTCGTCGCGCATCGATGGGCTGGAAACGGCGTGCGCGCGGGCGTAGAGAGCGCGGAGCGAACGAACGTGGTTGCGGCGGGTACGGAACTGCGAAACGAGCTTCATGGCCTTGCTTTCGGGAATCGATGTTGCTAATGAACTGACATAACCGATACTCCACGTTAAATCTGTGTTACTCAACCTCGATGCCAGGTGAATTTCCGCACGTCAGCGCGTCGGTATGACCGCCGTTACTAGGACAGGCCACGTTGTGCGGTCTTGCTGCCGCGTCGCGCTGCCGCACGCTGGACCAGGAACACCGTGAAACCGAGGACGCCGACGACGATTCCGGTCCAACAGGTCGTCGTTGCGAATGCCCAGCGATCGCCGCTCAGGACGACTACGACGGTGGCGACGATCCATGCGAGGATTCCGACAGCGAGTACCGGCGCCGGATCCGTCAGGCGCGGACTGAGCACCGTCTCCCTGTTCACGTTCTGCCTGTCCACGAATGTAGGTTACCCCCATGGCTTTCTCGTCCCGGCTGCTGGACAACTACTTCAAGATCACCGAACGCGGGTCCACCGTCGGCGCCGAAGTACGTGGCGGTCTCGTCACATTCGTCGCGATGGCCTACATCGTCGTCCTCAATCCGCTGATCCTGGGCAGCTTCTCGCCCGATGACGCGGCGGCCAAGACGGACGTACTCGGCAACATTCTCCCGGTCTCTCAGGTGGCCGCGGTGACGGCTCTCGTCGCCGGGTTCATGAGCATCCTGTTCGGCATCGTCGCCAACTATCCGTTCGGCATCGCCGCGGGTCTCGGCATCAACACTCTGCTCGCCGTCACGATCGCGCCGCAGGTGACCTGGCCGGAGGCAATGGGACTCGTCGTCATCGACGGCATCATCATCGTGTTGCTCGCGGTCACCGGCTTCCGTACCGCCGTGTTCAACGCCATCCCAGCGGAATTGAAGGCCGCGATCGCAGCAGGCATCGGTGCGTTCATCGCCTTCATCGGTCTCGTCGACTCCGGTTTCGTCCGCCGCATCCCCGACGTCGCAGGCACGACGGTTCCCGTCGCGCTCGGCATCGACGGGTCCATCGCGTCGTGGCCGACGGCCGTGTTCGTGTTCGGTGTGCTGCTGATGGGCGTCCTGGTCGTGCGAAAGGTGCGCGGCGGCTTGCTGATCGGCATCGTCGTCACCACCGGCGTCGCGGCGATCATCGAAGCGCTCACCGATGTCGGACCGTCTCAGGGCGTCGACCCCAAGGGGTGGAACCTGAGCGTGCCGATCCTGCCGGACAACCTCTTCCAGATTCCCGATCTGTCGCTCGTGGGTGATGTGAATCTGTTCGGTGCCTTCACTCGCATCGGTGTGCTCGCGGCCAGCCTCCTCGTCTTCACGCTCGTGCTCGCCAACTTCTTCGACGCGATGGGCACGATGACCGGACTCGGCAAGGAAGGCAACCTCGTCGACTCGAAGGGCACGCTGCCCGGCATCGGGAAGGCTCTCGTCGTCGAGGGCACCGGCGCGATCGCAGGCGGCGCCGCATCGGCGTCGTCGAACACGGTGTTCGTGGAATCGGCGTCGGGCATCGCCGAAGGCGCGCGAACCGGACTCGCGAACGTCGTCACCGGCGTGCTGTTCCTCGCCGCGATGTTCCTGACGCCTCTCACCGCGATCGTGCCGATCGAGGCCGCAGCTCCGGCCCTGGTCGTCGTCGGTGCCTTGATGATCGGGCAGGTCCGCGACATCGATTTCACGAAGTTCGAGATCGCGCTTCCTGCGTTCCTGACCATTGTCGTCATGCCGTTCACGTACTCCATCGCCAACGGGATCGGAGTCGGTTTCATCACCTGGGTCGTACTCGCGGTAGGTGCCCGGAAAGCGAAATCGGTACATCCCTTGCTCTGGGTCGTCGCTGCGCTGTTCGTTGCATATTTCGTCGTCGGACCCATCACTGACGCGGTTACGTGAGCCTTCAGGCGTCTCTAGGCGTAATCTCTCCGCTGTGACGTCGGGATACAGCGTTAAGGACAACCGTGAATTGGCGAGCGATCTCTCGCTCGCCGTAGTGCGATTGACTCGCCATCTCAGGGGGCGCCGAGTCGATTCGCAGGTGTCGTTGACTCAGCTGTCGGCTCTTGCGACTTTGAGCCGAGAAGGGGACATGACGCCAGGGGCACTCGCCTTGCGCGAGAAGGTTCAGCCGCCCTCGATGACGCGCGTCATCGCGTCGTTGGCCGAGCTCGGATTGGTCGTGCGCACTCCGCACCCCACCGACGGCCGTCAGGTGATCGTCTCGTTGTCGTCTGCGGGCAAGGAGCTGATCGCAGACGAGGCCAGCGCGCGTGAAGCGTGGATGACGGCTCAGTTGGAGGGGTTGGACGGTGCACAGTTGGCCGTCCTGCGAGATGCCGTCGACATCATCGGTGCTCTGGTGAGCGACTCGGAGTAGATCGTTACCCAGGGTTAGTATGTAAAGAGTGCCTACTGCTCCGTCGATGTTCGCTGCGCTGCGAACACGCAACTACCGTTTGTGGGCCTCCGGGCAGATCGTGTCCCTCGTCGGGACGTGGATGCAGCGGGTTGCACAGGACTGGCTCGTACTGACCCTGTCCGGGGGAAACGGCTTCGCCGTCGGCATCGTCATGGCCCTGCAGTTCGGGCCGACGTTGCTGTTGTCGGTATGGGGTGGCGTGCTCGCCGACCGCTACGACAAACGCAAGCTCCTGATGATCACGCAGGCCTTCGCTGCCGTCTGCGGACTTGTCCTCGGTGTGCTCGACGTCGGCAACATCGTCGAACTCTGGCATGTCTACGTCATCGCGTTCGTGCTCGGCTGCTCGTCGGCGATCGATGCGCCTGTCCGCCAATCGTTCACCATCGAGATGGTCGGCAAGGAAACGCTGTCCAACGCGATCGCGCTCAATTCGATGACGTTCAATTCGGCGCGCATCATCGGCCCGGCGGTCTCGGGCGTCCTCATCACGTTGATCGGCACCGGGTGGGTGTTCCTGATCAACGCGGTGTCCTTCGCCGGAGTGTTCGGTGCACTGTTGGCGATGCGTGCCAAGGACCTGTACCGCGTCGAACCTGCACCGCGCGCGAAAGGTCAGGTGCGTGCAGGCTTCGCTTACGTATGGGGCAGGCCCGACCTCCGGGTGCTGTTGGCGACGGTCTTCATGGTGTCGACGTTCGGGCTGAACTTCCCGCTGAGCCTCGCTGTGCTGGCACGTAATTCGTTCGGAAGTGGCGCCGACGCGTACGGCTTGCTGTCGACGACGTTGGCGGTCGGAACCCTCGCGGGCGCGACCCTCGCAGCACGACGGACCAGTTCGCCGCGACTTCGGCTGTTCATCGGTGCCGTGATCGCCTTCGGTGCGTTCGAGCTTCTCGTCGGCTTGATGCCGAACTACGTCCTCGTCGCGATTCTGCTCGTCCCGACGGGTGCGCTGACACTGACGTTCACGACGTCGGCGATGAACATCCTGCAGATGTCGGTGCCGTCGGACATGCGTGGACGCGTCATGGGTATCTACATGCTCTGCTTCCTCGGCGGAACGCCGCTCGGCAGCCCTGTTCTCGGTTGGCTCGCAGACGTTCTCGACCCGCGGGCGCCACTGGTGTTCGGCGGCATCGTCTCGCTCGCGACCGGCGTCGTGGCGGGGGTCTATCTGATGAGGCGGGGAAAGCTGCGCGTGACACTGGTCCGGGGCACCGACCGCCTGCGGCTACCGGTCATGGAGGTCCGACGCAGCCGCGTGTGCGACGCGTCCGAGCAGGCCGTCGAGGTGGGAACGGCCCGTTCCGAGGAGCCGCGCCGATCTCAGATCCAGCCGTAGCGTCGGGCAACGGCACAGGCTTCGTGACGGTTGGCCGCACCCAGTTTCGCGGCCGCCGCGGACAGATAGTTCCGCGTCGTGCCCTGGGTCAGGTGCGCTCGCTGCGCGATCTCGGCGATCGACGCACCGTCCGCGGCGTATTCGAGAACGTCTGCCTCCCTGGGCGTCAGCGGCGAATCACCCGCGCCGATGGCCTCGGCAGCCAGTGTCGGGTCCACGTAGCGACCGCCGCCGTGCACGGTCCGCACGACCTCGGCGAGCGTCGACGCGGACGTGGTCTTCGGAAGGAAGCCGCGCACCCCGGCCGCCAGCGCCTTCTTCAGATAGCCGGGACGGCCGTGGCTGGTGACGATGATGGCAGCGCACGACGGGAGAGCCGCGGCGATCTGCCCTGCCGCCTCGATCCCGTCGATACCGCCCATCTGCAGATCGAGCACCGCGACGTCGGGCGCGTGCGTCTTCGCGGCGTCGACGGCCTCTTCGCCGGATTCGGCCTGCGCGACGATCTCGATGTCGTCCTCGAGTGCGATCATGGTCGCCAGCGCGGTGCGGATGAGATTCTCGTCGTCGGCGAGCAGTACACGGATCATGATTCCACCGTAGACGGGAACGTCGCCGACAGCGTGAATTCGTCTGCCGTGCAGGCGACGTCGACGGTACCGCCGACCCCTGCCAGCCGTTCCTTCAAGCTGGTGATTCCCGTGCCGTCCTTCGATCCGTTGCTGTGCGGTCGGTCGTTGGTCATCGATACGCTGTTCTTGCCGAAGCTTATTCGGCAACACGTGGCGTCGGAATGGCGCAGGACGTTGGTCGCGCCCTCGCGGACGAGAAACGCCGCGGCCTCGGTGTAGGCCGGGTCGATGACGTCGGCGGAGCCGACCGTCTCCGTGTCGATGCCTGCAGCGCCGAGCAGTGAACGCGCGCCGTCGATCTCGGCGACGAGATCGACTTGTCGGTAGCCGCGTGCCAGTTGCCGCGCCTCGGTCATGGATCGGTGGGCAAGGTCCCTGACCTCGTCCATCTGGGCGGCGGCTCGGTCGTCGCCCCGCCGCGACAGCGTCGCCGCGAGCTCGCTCTTGACGGCGATCGCCGACAGGGCCCGGCCGACGACGTCGTGCAGATCGCGCGAGAACCGCAGTCGTTCCTCGGCGACCGACAGTGCCGACGCTGCATGACGCGACGCGTCGAGCTCGTTGACGATGCGCAGCAGCCAGATCGACAGATGCACGCTTCCTGCCATCGCGGCGACGATGAACAACGCGACGATGCCGGCGAGGATCCCCGAGAACGTGACGGCGGCGATGGCCCCGACGACCACCGCCAGCACCATCGAGATCCTGAGGGTCGTCATCGCGGTGATCGGAATGGACACGATCAGCAGGACCCAGAGCCACAGCTGAGGTTCCTGGCCGGCGATTCCTGCCGCGATTCCGGTGGCGAAAGCGATCGCCAGCGGCAGGCGCGCGTCGCCGTGATCGGTCCCGCCCAACTTCGGTAGCCGTCGTATCGTGACGATCGTCGCGATACAACTCGCGACGATCGCGACGGCAGCGAGCCATTCGCTGTTCGAGATCGTTTCGGTCACCGATGCGATGGCGAGCGCGACGATGATGGTGATGAACGACTGGCGGGTGTAGAGCCGGACCTTGTCGACCTCGGTCGTGTCCTGCCACGTCGTCCGTGGGTCGAGGTAACGGCGCAGTTCCATGTCGCCTACCCTTCCAGATTCACGCACGCGGTTCCCAGCGGAAGTGCGTCTTGGCGATGACGATCGATCCGACGATCCATGCGGCGACGACCACCAGCGGCATCACGGCAGGGGAGAACGTCTCGACGACGGTGAGCGGTGCCGATTCCGGATCGGTCGTGCCGAGCCAGCCGAGGTTCACGAGATCCAGCACGGCAGCCATCGGTGTCAGATCGAGGACTCTGTCGAGAGATTCGGGCACGATGCCGCGCAGGAACCCGGTACCTGCCATCGCGATGAGGATGACCGGCAGGCTCGTGATCTGGGCAGCCTCGGCATTGCGCGTGAACGACGACGTGATCAGCGCCAGCGCCGCGAACATCGCTGCGCCGCCGCCGAGTCCGGCGACGAACAGGACAGGGTTGACCGGGAGTCCGCCGCCGAGCGCGGCGATGATCACCGTCAGAACGATCGTCAGGATGGCAGTCAGTGCGAACGACGGTACGGCCGGGCCGAGAAGAATCTGGTTGTCGGTGGCCTCGCCGGTGCGAAGTCGCTTGAGTACCAATTCGTCTCGCCGTGTCGCATACGCGGACAGCAAGTTGTAGTACACGAGGAACACGAGCAGGAACAGGGCGAAGACTTCCAGGGCTCCCGAGACGACGGTGTCGGGGAGTCCGTCGTCGCGGCCGATCACCAGAATGACGATCGGAAAGAGCAGCGGCATGATCAACGCGTTGAACAGCAACACTCGGTTACGGATCAGCAGTGTGAACTCGCTGCGGGACAGTGTGGTCAAAGTGCTCATGCCGAAATCTCCTGTCGCTGGTCGAATTCGTCTGCAATGGACAGGAACACGGTCTCGAGCGACGCAGCACGGGCGTCGAGGCCGTGGATGCGCACGCCCGATCGCTGCGCCCACAGCATCAGTTCGGTCAAGGTGTCCTGCAGTTCCCCGGTCCTGATGACGAGCTTGCCGTCCTCCACATCGACGGTGGCCGAAAGTAATTCGGGTAGAGGGACATTTGGTAGATCGAGACGAATGCTGGCGGGATGGTCGGCCACCACTTCCTCGACCGTGCCCGCGCGTACGACGCGTCCCTTGTGCATGATCGCGAGCCGGTCGGCCAGGCCCTCGGCCTCGTCGAGGTAGTGCGTGGTCAGCATGATCGTGACACCGGAGCGCTTGAGATCCTCGATCAAAGACCACGTGTTCCGGCGACTTTCGGGGTCGAGACCCGTCGTCGGCTCGTCGAGGAACAACACGCGAGGTTGTCCGATGATCGCGCATGCGAGGTCGAGGCGTCGCTGCTCGCCGCCGGACAGGAACTTCACGCGCGTGCTCGCGCGGTCCGTCAGATCGACACGTTCCAGAACCTCGGCGACGGGGAGTGGATCGCTGCACGTTCCGGCCCACATCGTCAGACTCTCGAAAGCGGTGAGGTCCGAAGGCAGACCGCCCTTCTGCAGCATGATGCCGAGATTCGGCCGAACGTCCCGACGGTCGCGGACAGGGTCGAGACCCATGATCGACACCGTGCCCTCGCTCGGTCGGGAAAGCCCTTGGATCACTTCGAGAGTGGACGTCTTGCCTGCGCCGTTGGTGCCGAGGAGGCCGAACAGTTCGCCTTCCTCGACCACCAGGTCGAGCGCGCTGACGGCTTCGAACGCCGTCTTTCCGCTGCCGTAGCGTCGCGTCATGTTCGACACTTCGATCATGCTCATGACCGGCTCCAACCACGCAGGCCGAGCGCGAAACGAATGCCGAGGAACACGAATGCCACTGCGGCAGCGACGAACACCAGCACACTCGGTCCGACGATCGCGAAGACGATTCCGATCAGGGCGAGCGAGATCAGAATGACGACCACTTCGCGGGCCATCGTCGGGGCCGGACCGAACTCCATCAAGTCCGTGAACAGGTTTCCTTCATCCGGTTGCTTCATGCATAGAAGCATCGCCGGTTCGAGGACGGCCGGGTAGTGCACGGCATCATCGGTCGGATTGACACCGTCACGGGTCGGAGATGACAAATGTCAGGGCGCGAGCGGGGTCTGCAGCAGTGGTCAGAAGGCCCAGCCCATCACCGGCGAGCGGTCTGTCGAGAACGCGAGGTCGACGGTGTGCAGCGCATCCGCGTCACGGCTCGACAGTCGTTCGGCCGCCGCGAATCGCGTTGCCCGATGCTGCCCGAAGTACAGCGAGCTGAGCACGTCGATCTTCAGTGTGACGTCGGGTGCGGCCTCGGTGCGCGTCACCGTGGCCCGGCCCGCGGTGATCGTGACGTCGAACGTCCCGCCTGCGTCGAGGAACGGGTCGTCCACCTCGAGCACGAACTGCGCGTCGACGCCGTACGTGCGTGCTTCCAGAGCGGCCTTCACGTCCATGATCCGGCACCACAATGCGTCGTGATGTCCGGTGATCTTGGGCAGCCGGTTGCTCGTCAGCAGGAACGGAAGGGCCTCGTCGGGGGCTTGGTTGACCTCGATGGTGTCGACGAGGTCCACGCCTGCGAGTACCTGCCACAGCTCGGCATAGGCGTCGTCCGTCACGGCGATGAACTCCTGCACGACGATCTTGCTCTCGGTCTCGCTGCGACGGTACGCGGCATAGCCGTCGGGATGCACGATGAAGAACAGCTCGGTGAGGCCCTGCCTGCGGTTCTCGCGGTCGGCGAAGAAACGCTCCCAGCGGATCGGCGGTTTCGGCTGTGCACCCGCAGTACGGCGCTGCCAGCGCGAATAGATCTCCGGCAGAAGCGTCGACGCCTCCGTCGATTCGACGAGCCGCACGCCGGTGACCGGCCGTACGCCTGCGTGGAACTGCGCGAACCGCCGATCGACGACGACGCGATGCTCCTCGGTGGCCGGGCCGTAACCGAAGCGTCCGTAGATCGTGGCTTCGCTCGCGGTCAGCAGCGACAGCGGCGCGCCCGCGTCCTGCAGCTTCCGGTGCTGCTTCGTGAACATACGACGCAGAATCCCGCGTCGGCGATGCGTCGGGGCCACCGACACCCACGAGACACCCGACGCCTCGACCTGTGCGCCACCGGGGACCGTCACCGACATCGGGAAGTGCATCGCGACGCCGACGGGAGTGTCGCCGTGCCACGCCATGACGACGTGCTGCGAACTCGTCAGGATCTGCGTCTCGGCGAGATCCTCGGAGTTCTGGTGTTCGCCGAATGCGTGCGCGTCGAGGAGGGCTACGGCACTCCAGTCGTCGTCGGTCGCTGTTCTGATCGTGATCGTGTCATCGGTACTCATCACAGTCGAGCTTTTCACACCCTGCCAAGATGGACACGTGGTACACGTAATCGACATCGACGACTCCGCCGATCCGCGTCTCGACGACTTCCGCGATCTCAACTCCTCCGACCGCCGACCGGACCTGCCCGACGGCAAAGGGCTCGTCATCGCCGAAGGCGTTCTGGTGGCCGAACGACTGCTGTCGTCGAGGTTCGCCCCGATCAGTCTTCTCGGCGTGGACCGTCGGTTGACCGAGATGGGCTCGCGTCTCGACGACGTGGACGTTCCGTTCTATCGCGCGACGGCAGAAGTGATGGCCGAAGCCGTCGGCTTCCACTTGAACAGGGGAGTGCTCGCCGCCGCTCACCGACCGCCCGAACTCGACCTGGCCGATGTGCTGAAGGATGCGCGCACGGTCGTCGTACTCGAGGGCGTCAACGATCACGAGAACCTCGGGTCGATGTTCCGCAACGCAGCAGGGCTCGGCGCCGACGCGGTGCTGTTCGGTGCGGCGTGCGCGGATCCGCTGTATCGACGAGCTGTGCGTGTGTCGATGGGCCATGTTCTGCGGGTGCCCTTCGCGCGTGTTCCGGATTGGCCTCGTGGGTTGAAGATTCTGCGGGACAACGGATTTCAGACCATCTCGCTGACGCCCAACCCGTCGGCGATCCCGTTGGCCGAGGCGATGACGGGCGAGAAGGTGGCATTGTTGCTCGGCGCCGAGGGTCCAGGGCTGACCGAACATGCCATGCGCGCCACGGACGTTCGGGCTCGAATCCCGATGGCGCCGGGTACCGATTCGCTCAACGTCGCCACCGCTGCTGCGATGGCGTTCTACGAGCGGGTGCGGCTGCAGTGACCGGTGGCGGTGTCCTCTACACCGGTATTCCGGTAGCAGCGGTCGCGGCGGTGCTGGTCGGGACGGCCCTCACCGCCTTCGGCCTCGAGCTCGCTGCCGTCAACGTGTTCCTGGCGATCGGCATCAACCTCGTCGTGGTCGGTGGTGCGGCGCCGACCGTTCTGCGGTGGCGTCACACGCCTACCGTCCGATGGCTCGTCTACGGCGCGAGCGTCGGCGCCGTTCTCAGCTTCGTGGCGCTGGGGGTTTCCGTCGCCACCAGCGCTTGAAGGAACGTTCCGGCGGGGTGGGCGCGGGAGGCGCCGCGGTGGGTTCGTCGCCCGGCGTGTACAGCGAAAAGCCCGACACCGGTAGTGAATTGGGATCGAACTCGTCGCCTCTGGGAGCGCCGGTGTAGCGGAAGCCGAGCCAATGAGCGTTGGCCGCTTCGGCGAACTCCTGCGGATGGAACGGTAGCGACTGCGGATCCGGCAGCACTCCCGGTGGGTAGATCAGCGGGTGCTCCCCGGCCCAGAACGGCCGCTCCCACACCAGCGGCAGGCCGATGTCCTCGTATATGTAGATCGGTGTCGCGCTGAACGAGCGTCGCAGAGATCCGCGCTCCCAGTACGCGAATGCACCCCAGGCAGTCTCGGGGTCGGTCGCGATCAGATACGTGCGTTCCGACGCCAACGGACGGGACCAGTACTCGGACAGCGATGCAGGTGAGGCGTCGGCGATGCGGGTGCTACAGACGACGGTTATGCCCGGGTAGCTACCGACCGCGACCTCGTCGACATCCACTGCGGCGCATTTGGAGATCGGCGCCTGCTGCGTCGGCACGGCAACCTTGTCCGAGAACAGACTACCGACGAGCGCCGTCGCCGCGTCCGGATCCGACGAACTGCTCTGGCGCAGAACAGAAATCGGATCAGGCGCGTCCACGTACCAGATGGTCGATGCTTTGGCCCCCACTGCCTGCACCCTCCCCGATGTCAGCTGTGGCCGCTGGAACGGACACCTAGCAACACATCTTCCCACGACGGCATCGAGGGTTTGCCCTTCTTGTCCTTCTTGGGTGCGGACGCGTCGTAGCGCGGTTCCGGGGTCTTGGGCTGCGGCTCGGGTTCGACGGCCGCTTCGATCTCGCTGTCCGCCGTGGTTCCGTAGTACTCGTCGAACGACTGCTGGGGATCTTCCTCGGGAGCAGGCTCCAGTGCACGCACCGGAGCGAGACCACGAAGCTGACGGCCGAAGTCGGGATCGATGAGCTCGGATGCCGCGTCGTCGAGCGCGGTGATGGTGCCGCCGTGGCCGTCCGGCATGAAATGCCAGTGCGCCTTGTTGGTGGTGCGTCCGGCCTGCCACTTCAGCTGGGCGACCCACTTGTTGTCGTCATCGCGCCATGCGTCCCACGCGGCCTCGTCGAGACTGTGCCCGCGAGCGCGGAATGCCTGGGTGACGACCTCGGACAAGGTCTGAACCGCGGGTCCGTCGGCGCGCATCGGGTGACCTGCCTGGGCCATCGATGCGGCCTGGGAGCGCTCGAGCAGGACGGGGTGGGCGAAGATCTCGACGCGGCTCAGTGCCATACCGGAATCGCTTGCGACCTGTTCGACGGTGGCTCCGGCGCGAATTCGAGCCTGGATCTCCTTGGGCCTGAGCAAACTGTCCATTTCGATCTCAATCTGTCCTAAACGAGCGATGTCACCGCGGGAGGCAGCGCGGAGCTTGTCGTCGGCCGGAAGCCGGAATTTGTCGCCGGTTTTGGGATCTGCACAGATCACGTACTGCCCATCGGGTTCGAGACCGACCACGTGTAGATCTCGCACCTTGACCTCCTCATCGCGCCGACTCGCGATATCGTCCGCACTCGACAGTAATCCACTCGTGATCTTCGCCGGGTCTCCGACACGCTCTTCCGCTGTCACAGACTAGTCATCGAGTGCTGCCGTTGCACAGGTTCGACCGCAGCCGAACGAGCCTGCGAGGGATGCCACCGGCCACGCGAACGCACATGCGTCTGCGTGGGGTGGGAGAGAGTCGCGACGCGGGATCGATTGTCGATCAACCGCTTTGCGTCGCGACGAAGGTACAGCCAGCCGAGGCCGAATCCGATCGACAGTGCCGCGGTATGGCCGAATGCCGTGAACGACGGGTCGAACGCCGCAGCGGCTGCGACGAGCGCGATCCATCCCGACGCCCATGCGAGACGCCACGGACGGCGTAGGTAGCGAATCATCGACCCGGCCACGGCGGCTGCCGCGTAGCTGACGCCGACGTCGACGGCCACTGCCAGCGAGTCGGCCAGCCAGTCCGCGTGAATGCCGACGAACAGGCCGAGCGCGACGAGTGCTGTTGCGCCGACGTGGCCTGCGACGAACGTCGACAGGAAACGCGTCGACCCCGACACCCACTCGGCCACAGCGAACAGGACCGCGATCGAGCCGAGCCACAGCCAGTTCGGTTCACCGTCGGTCAGGAACGCGCTCGCGACGAGAGTGCCGACATGGCCGTCGCCCAGGTTGCGGAGGTTGGTGCTCGCCTCGAGCAGGACGTGCCACTGCGCTCGGGGGTGGAGATGTGAGAGGAACGCAGTCGCCGACAGAGCGAGTGCGAAGTAGGCGATGGTGACCTTCAGTCGCAGAAGGGGTGCCAGAACACGCACGGGCGCTCCCTTCGAGATAGTTGCGGATACCAACTACTTTAGCTCTCGAAGGAAGCGCCCATGCTGTGAGCCGGCTGCTAGTTCAGTGTGGACACCACGTAGTCGATGCTCTTCGTCAGTGCGGTGACGTCGTCCGGCTCGATGGCCGGGAACATGCCGACGCGGAGCTGGTTGCGTCCGAGCTTGCGGTACGGCTCGGTGTCGACGACGCCGTTGGCACGCAGGATCTTGGCGACCTGAGCTGCGTCGATCTTCTCGTCGAAGTCGATCGTGCCGACGACCTGGCTGCGGTGCGCCGGATCCTGGACGAATGGCGTCGCGAACTCGCTCTGCTCGGCCCAGGTGTAGAGGCGCGACGACGAATCGGCCGTGCGCTTGGTGGCCCAGTCCAGGCCGCCGTTTCCGTTGAGCCACTCGATCTGGTCTGCGAACAGCAGCAGCGTCGCGAGCGCAGGCGTGTTGTACGTCTGGTCCTTGCTGCTGTTGTCGATGGCGATCGGCAGTGAGAGAAAGTCCGGAACCCAGCGGCCCGACGACTGGATCTCGCTGACGCGCTCGAGCGCAGCCGGGCTCATCAGAGCGATCCACAGGCCACCGTCGGCGGCGAAGCACTTCTGCGGGGCGAAGTAGTAGACGTCCGAATCGGCGACGTTCACCGGCAGACCACCTGCACCGCTCGTCGCGTCGATGGCGACGAGGGCGTTCTCGGAACCGGCAGGACGGCTGACCGGAATGGCGACACCCGTCGACGTCTCGTTGTGTGCCCACCCGATGAGGTCGACGGACGGATCCGACGTCGGCTCAGGGGCGCTGCCCGGCTCTGCCTTGACGACGATGGGATCGCCGATGAACGGGTTGTTCTTGGCGACCGATGCGAACTTGGAGCTGAACTCACCGTTGGTCAGGTGCAGCGACTTCTCGCGGATCAGGCCGAACGCGGCCGCGTCCCAGAACGCTGTCGTACCGCCGTTGCCGAGGACGACCTCGTAACCGTCGGGCAGGCTGAACAGGTCCCGAAGGCCACTGCGCACGCGAGCGACGACGTCCTTGACGGGCTTCTGGCGGTGACTCGTGCCGAACACGGATGCACCGACGTCGACCAGGGACTGCAGCTGCTCGGGGCGAACCTTGGACGGTCCGCAGCCGAAACGTCCGTCGGCGGGCAGAAGGTCAGCGGGAATGATCGGCAAATCGGCCATGTGAGCAGCGCATCCTAAGCGTCGGGGAGAAAACGGGCGTTGGTGAATATGGCACGTACAGGCTAGTCGATGCGGCTTCGCCACCCGTGCGTGCGTAGTTACAACGGAGACCAACTATCCGCGCACGGGCAGCGCAGCTGCACTAGACGATCTGCCCCCACCCGTCGACGGATTCGGGCTTGCGGGGCGCCGGGCCGGTGTAGATGGCTGCCGGGCGGACGAGCTTGCCGAGCCGCTTCTGCTCGAGGATGTGCGCGCACCAGCCGGCCGTGCGGCCGCAGGTGAACATCGCGGGCATCATGTGCGCGGGTACCTCGGCGAAGTCGAGGATGACCGCGGCCCAGAATTCGACGTTGGTCTCGATGGCGCGGTCGGGGCGACGCTCACGCAGCTCGGCCAACGCGGCTTGCTCCAGCGCGGCGGCGACCTCGTAGCGAGGGGCGTTCAGGCGTTTGGCCGTCGCGCGCAGCACGCGGGCGCGGGGGTCTTCGGCGCGGTAGACGCGGTGCCCGAAGCCCATGAGCTTCTCTTTGCGGTCGAGGATGCCCTTGACCAGTGCGCGGGCGTCGTCCGTCTTTTCGACTTCTTCGATCATCGGCAGCACGCGGGCCGGGGCGCCGCCGTGCAGTGGGCCGGACATCGCACCGATCGCGCCGGAGAGCGAGGCGGCGACGTCGGCGCCGGTGGAGGCGATGACGCGGGCGGTGAACGTCGACGCGTTCAGGCCGTGCTCGGCAGCGGAGACCCAGTAGGCGTCGATGGCCTCGGTATGCGCGGGGTCGGGGTCGCCCTTCCACCGGGTCATGAACCGTGCGGTGACGGTCTCGCACTGGTCGATCTTCTTCTGCGGCACGGCGGGCTGGTAGATGCCGCGGGCGGATTGGGCGACGTAGGACAGTGCCATGACCGACGCGCGGGCGAGCTGGTCGCGGGCGGTGGCGTCGTCGATGTCGAGCAGCGGCTGGTATCCCCAGATGGGGGCGAGCATCGCCAGGCCTGCCTGGACGTCGACGCGGACGTCGCCGGTGTGGATCGGGAGCGGAAACGGTTCGGCCGGCGGCAGGCCTGGGCCGAAGCGGCCGTCGACGAGCAGTGCCCAGACGTTGCCGAACGTGACCCGCTTGGCGACGAGGTCTTCGATGTCGACGCCGCGGTAACGCAGTGCGCCGCCGTCCTTGTCCGGCTCGGCGATGTCGGTGGTGAACGCGACCACACCTTCGAGGCCGCTGACGAAATCTTCGGGTACCTGTTGAACAGCCATGACCTTAGGACTCTCCTTGTAGCCGTGCGACTCGCGCGGGGGCTTGCCTGGTCAGAACTGTATCGGGTCGTACCCGGGAGTAACGTTCGGGTACGTGCCGAATGACAGACGACCCCTCGCGGACATGCGTGTGGACTACCGCGAAGACACCGACCTCGACGTCGAAGCCGTGCGAAACGGCTGGCATCCGGTGGCGCAGCAGTGGCTGTCCGACGCGATTGCCGCTGATATTCCGGAGCCCAACGCGATGGTTCTGGCGACGGTCGACGACGCGGGCCATCCGTCCACGCGCACGGTTCTGTGCAAGGACCTCGACGCGGACGGCGTTGTCTTCTACACCAATTACGACTCCGACAAGGCCCGTCACCTGGGAAGCACCCCATATGCATCGGTGACGTTTCCGTGGATCGGGATCGAGCGTCAACTGACGATCCGGGGAACGGTGCAGAAGGTGTCGGCCGAGATCACAGCAGAATATTTCGCGACGCGTCCGCGTGGCTCGCAGTTGGGTGCGTGGGCGTCGGATCAATCGAAGACCATCGGCTCGCGCGCCGAACTCGAACAGGCGCTCGTCGAGGTGACCGCACGGTTCGACGGCACAGACGTTCCGGTACCGCCGAATTGGGGTGGGTTCCGAATCGCCCCGGTTACCGTCGAGTTCTGGCAGGGCCGAACGAATCGGCTGCACAACAGGATTCGCCTGACGGTCGCGTCGGCAGTGGTGGAGCGCCTCCAGCCGTGACCGAAGCGCTGAAGAAGAACAAGTTACGAGGCGTACTCGCCGACACGACACCACTGAAGAACAAGGCGTACCGCAGACTCTGGGTCGCCAACATCGTCACCGTCATCGGTGCTCAGCTCAGTATCGTCGCTGTGCCGCAACAGATCTTCGAGATCACACGCAGTTCGGCGTATGTCGGCCTGACGGGTGTGTTCGGACTGGTGCCGCTTATCGTGTTCGGGTTGTGGGGCGGTGCGCTCGCCGACGTCATGGATCGTCGTACGCTGCTGAGCATCACGACAGTCGGTCTGATCACGACGTCGACGCTGCTGTGGCTGCAGGCGTTCGCCGACCTGAACAACGTGTGGGTCGTGTTGTGTCTCTTGGCCGTTCAACAGGCGTTCTTCGCCGTGAATCAGCCGACGCGCAGTGCCATCATCCCGCGGTTGCTGCCGGGGTCCCAGTTGCCTGCCGCGAATTCGCTCAACATGACGGTCATGAACTTCGGCGCTATCGCCGGTCCTCTGATCGCGGGCACGATGATTCCGCTCGCGGGGCTGCAGACGCTGTATCTCGTCGACTCGATCGCCCTGTTCGCGACATTGTGGGCCGTCGTTCGGTTGCCGAAGATTCCTCCGGCCGAAGCGGGCAGGAAAGCCGGATTGCGTTCGGTCATCGAAGGATTCACCTATCTGGCGACGCAGAAGGTGCTGCTGGCATCGTTCGTCGTCGACATCATCGCGATGATCTTCGGCATGCCTCGCGCGTTGTTCCCGCAGATCGCGCATGACACGTTCGGTGATCCGGCGTCGGGCGGGCTCGTTCTCGGGTTGTTGTTCGCGGCGCTGTCGGCCGGAGCCGTTCTCGGCGGTGTGTTCTCGGGATGGTTGCCGCGTGTCCGGCGTCAGGGACTTGCGGTCATCGTGTGCATCGTCGTGTGGGGACTGGCGATGGTCGGATTCGGTGTGAGTGTCGGAATGGCAACGGGCGGAGCGGTATCGATCGCGCTGTGGTTCGCGGTGGCGTTCCTCGCTCTCGGCGGTGGCGCCGACATGATCTCTGCGGCATTCAGAAGCACGATGCTCCAACAGGTTGCGACCGACGACATGCGTGGCCGTCTGCAGGGAGTGTTCATCGTCGTGGTGGCGGGAGGCCCGCGAATCGGTGACGTGCTGCACGGCGCGAGCGCGGCCATGGTCGGTACTGCTGCTGCGGCCGCAGGTGGCGGGGTTCTCGTCGTCGTCGGAGTCGTGATCGCTGCGGTCGCACTTCCCGCATTCGTTCGATATCGCGTCTCGAGGGTGGACAATGGGCAGCATGACTGACGCACAGAATTACTTGCTGACGAGCGGTAACTATCGCGCCGAAGTCGCCGGGGTCGGTGCGGGACTGCGCGCGCTCGAATACGACGGTTCGCCGCTCACCGAAACATGGGAACTCGGGAAGAAGCCGCCGTTGTCGGCGGGTCTCGTGCTCGCGCCGTGGCCCAACCGCGTCGCCGACGGGAAGTTCACGTTCGGCGGTGTCGATCACGAACTCGAGATCACCGAGCCGGAACGCAACAGTGCGAGTCACGGATTCGTTCGACGCGAGGAATGGACTCTCGTCGAGCATTCCGACGCGAAGGTGCAGCAGTCGATCGACATCGGACTGCACAAGGGATGGCCGTACAAGGTCTCGCTCACCGTGACGCATGAACTGACCGACGACGGTCTCGTCGTGACCGCGTCGGCGACCAACGACGGCGACACCGACGCGCCGTTCGGGATCGGTTTCCATTCGTTCGTACGCGTCGGCGACGTTCCGCTCGACGAGTGCACCCTCGAACTGTCCGCGGGCACACGGCTGCAACTCGATCCGAAGCGCAACCTCCCCACGGGACCGTCGGTACCGACAGCCGACACGGAGTACGACTTCACCAACGCGAAATCCTTGAAGGGCGTCTGGCTCGACACACCCTTCAGTGCCGAAGTGCCCGACGAGGACGGCAAGGCGCGCCACGTTCTCACCGGCCCCGACGGAAACGCAACGGTGTTGTGGACCGACCGAGAATTCGATTGGATTCAGGTGTTCACGGCCGATCCGGCCAAGAAGCAGGCGTATCCGGATCGTGGACGCGCGTTGGCCATCGAACCGATGACATGCCCGCCCGACGCGTTCAACTCGGGCATCGATCTGCTGGTACTGGCACCGGGCAAGTCCTGGACCGGTTCGTGGGGAATGGAGTATCGCGCCGCATGACGATCCTCGTGTGTGGAGAAGCACTGGTCGATCTCGTGCCGGTGCACGAAGGTCCGTTGCTGTCGCCGAAACTCGGTGGCGGACCGTTCAACGTCGCGGTCGCGATCGGCAGGCTGGGCTCGAAGGTCGCGTTCCTCTCTCGGGTGTCGTCGGATCCGTTCGGCGAGCAGATCCTCGGGAGTCTCCACGATGCAGGCGTAGACACCTCGTGGGTTCAGCGCGGAGACGAGCCGACGACGCTCGCGATGACCACCCTCGCGTCGGACGGCAGCGCGCAGTACTCGTTCTACGCCGACGGCACCGCGGACCGACTCGTCCAGGATCCGGGTGATCTTCCGGACGACGTCCACACACTGTCGTTCGGCACGCTGTCACTGCTGTACGAACCCGGTGCATCGGTGTACGCGAACCTGTTGAAGCGTGCACACGCCGCGGGCAAGCTGACCATGTTGGATCCCAACATCCGTCCCGCGGCGATCGACAGCACGAGCGGCGACATCACTGCCGACGGCTTTCGGACTCGATTCAGATCGTGGCTTCCCGACGTCGACATCCTGAAAGTCTCCGAGGACGATTCGTATTGGCTCGGACTCGGCGAAGAGGGAACGACGGTCGACGACTGGCTCGCCGCGGGTGTGTCGGCCGTGGTGATGACGCGCGGTGGCGACGGTCTGTCGGTGTTCCGTGCGTCGGAAGAAATCTCGGTTCCAGGAGTATCCGTGGACGTCGTCGATACCATCGGCGCTGGTGACACCGTGCACGGAGCTTTACTGCAATTTTTGAACGAGGAGACCATTGTCACATCGAGCGCCGTTCGTGACATGAGTAAGGAAGATTGGGAGCGAGCACTGAGCTTCGCTGCTCGGGCTGCAGCCATCACGGTTTCACGCCCGGGTGCGGACCCTCCGTGGGCGTCCGAGGCGCCGAGAGACTAGTTTCTCTATCGACTACAGAAGTGTCCGTTTTAAGTACGTGTCCGTTACACGAGTTCGAGAGGGACCATTCGTGCCCGCTGAGAATGACGCCAAAGCCACCCTCACCTATCCAGGTGGCGAACACAGCATGTCCATTGCCAAGGCGACCGAAGGCAATGATGGCATCGAACTGGGAAAGCTGCTGGCTGCGACCGGTTACACGACTCTCGACGGTGGTTTCGTCAACACCGCTTCGACCAAGTCGGCTATCACGTACATCGATGGCGACCAGGGAATCCTGCGCTACCGTGGCTACCCGATCGAACAACTGGCCGGCAAGTCCAGCTTCATCGAGGTCAGCTACCTGCTGATCTACGGCGAGCTCCCCACCGAGGACCAGCTCGACAAGTTCACCGACAAGATCCGTCGGCACACGCTGCTGCACGAGGACCTCAAGCGGTTCTTCGACGGCTTCCCACGCAACGCGCACCCGATGCCGGTGCTCTCCAGCGCGGTCAATGCACTGTCTGCGTACTACCAGGACTCGCTGGATCCCAACGATCCGGAGCAGGTCGAGCTGTCGACCATTCGCCTGCTGGCGAAGCTCCCGACGATCGCGGCGTACGCCTACAAGAAGTCCGTCGGTCAGCCGTTCCTGTACCCGGACAACTCGAAGAGCCTCGTCGAGAACTTCCTGCGTATGACGTTCGGCTTCCCGGCCGAGCCGTACGAGGTCGATCCCGAGATCGTGCGCGCCCTGGACATGCTGCTCATCCTGCATGCCGATCACGAGCAGAACTGCTCGACGTCGACGGTTCGCCTCGTCGGTTCGTCGGACGCCAACCTGTTCACGTCCATCTCGGGCGGCATCAACGCTCTGTGGGGCCCGCTGCACGGCGGTGCCAATCAGGCAGTGCTCGAGATGCTCGACAAGATCAAGGCCGAGGGCGGCGACGCCACCGACTTCCTGCGTCGGGTCAAGAACAAGGAAGACGGCGTGAAGCTCATGGGCTTCGGGCACCGCGTCTACAAGAACTTCGACCCGCGCGCGACGCTGGTCAAGGAGACCGCGCACAACATCCTCGACAAGCTGGGCAACGGTGACGAGCTCCTCGACATCGCACTCAAGCTGGAGGAGACCGCGCTCACCGACGATTACTTCATCGAGCGCAAGCTGTACCCGAACGTCGACTTCTACACCGGTCTGATCTACCGCGCGATGGGCTTCCCGCCGCGCATGTTCACGGTGTTGTTCGCTATGGGCCGTCTCCCGGGCTGGATCGCGCACTGGCGCGAGATGCACGAGGATCCGTCCACGAAGATCGGCCGTCCGCGTCAGATCTACACCGGCTACACCGAGCGCGATTACAAGGACTTGTCCGCGCGCTAGCAGAGCCACAGAAGCCGCCCACTCCCGCTAGGGGGTGGGCGGCTTCTTCGTTCCTACGCCGGGAGAGTCAGAACTGGCGACGGTTCGCCAGCACCGGCAACTTCTCACGGATGCCGTCGAGGACGACGGTGTCGATGTCGACGGTCAGCAGGCCAGGTGTGGCGTCGAGCTCGCCGAGGATCTCGCCGAGCGGAGAACTGACAACTGAATGTCCGACGCCCAGAGGCGCGGTTCCTTCCGCGTTCTCGGGCTCGGGCTGATCGCAGGCGGCGACGAAGGCCGTCGAGTCGAGTGCTCGAGCACGAGCGAGCAGCGACCACTGCTCGACCTTGCCCGGCCCGGCTCCCCACGATGCCGCGACGACGATCAGGTCGGCCCCGAGGTCACCCAGCTTCTGGAACAGAGCCGGGAAGCGGATGTCGTAGCAGGTGGCGAAGCCGACCTTGATGCCGTCGATGTCGACGACGAGGGGATCCTGGCCCGGCGCGACGGTGTCGGACTCGGCGAATCCGAACGCGTCGAACAGGTGGATCTTGTCGTAGCTGGCGTCGATGCCGCGGCCGGTGACGAGCAACGTGTTCCCGACGCGGCCCTCGTCGGCCGGGGTGAACATGCCTGCGACGATCGTGATGTCGAGTCGTCGTGCGATCTCGCGGACCTCGTCGGCCCACGGTCCGTCGACGGGTTCTGCGACGCCACGCAGCGGCACGCCGAAGCGTCGCATCATGGCTTCGGGGAACACGACGAGCGAGGAGCCCGCGTCCTTCGCGGCCTGCGCGTGGGTGTCGATGATCTTCAGGTTCTCGGCCGGTTCGGTGCCGCTGTTGACCTGGGCAAGACTGATTCGGACGGTGGTGCTCATAGAAGAACTCCTGGTTTCATCTGGCGCCGACAGGTATACATATCGTATGCAATCGCTGTCGGGTAGGGACAAGGCTTACGTCTTCGTGCGCGATCAGGTGCTCACTTCGCCCGCCGCGACCGGCACCTTCCTCAACGAACAGGATCTCGCGACGCGAATCGGCGTGTCTCGCACCCCTGTTCGCGAAGCGCTGCTGATGTTGCAGGCGGAGGGTCTGGTCGAGATGGTACCGAAACGTGGTGCTCACGTCCCCGCCATGTCGGGCCGTCAGATCGACGAGTTGATGGACCTGCGCGGGGTGCTGGAGCGTCATGCGGCGACGACGTCGCTGAACGCAGGCAAGGCGCCCGCGTCGGCGATGCGTTCGGTGCTCGCCGAGCAGGAGGTCCTCGCCGACATCCGAACTGCCGATGCTGCAAAGGATTTCATCGACCTGGACGGCAAGTTCCATCAGATTCTGATCGACGCGGCAGGAAGTGATCTGTTGTCGAGAACGTACGCGGGGCTCCGCGCTCGACAGCTGCGGGTCGGTCTGACTGCACTGTTCTCCGCCGCCGACCGGCAGCAGAACGTCTGCACCGAACACGAGGCGATCGTCGCCGCTCTGGAGAGCGGCGACGAACGCGACGTGCATCGGGCTATCGACGATCATCTCGAGGTCACGCTGCAGATCCTGCTGCGGGCGTAGCGTTCGAGATCACCTCGTACTCTTCTTCTTCGGCGCGATCGGGGTTGCGTCCCAATGCAAGTCCGATGAGCGTCAGGATTCCGACGATCGTGACGTAGCCGACGATGAGCACCCAGCTGTCGGTCTTGTCGAGAAGGAACACGAAGATCAGCGGTGCCATCGCACCACCGACGACGCCGGCAAGGGTGTAGGCGAGCGAGCTGCCCGTCGAGCGCAACCGGACCGTGAACTGCTCGGTGACGAAGGCTGCCTGCGGTCCGTACATGAACGAGTGGAACGCAAGTCCGACGACGACGCCCAGAATCAGCAGCGGCAGCGAGCCTCCGCCGATGATGAGGAAGAAGATCGCGCTCCACGCGACGCCGCCGACTGCGGCGACAGCGTAGACGAGACGACGGTTGATGCGGTCCGAGATCGCACCGGCCAGCGGAATCAATCCGAGCTGGAACGCAGAGCCGACCAGAATCGCGATGAGGACTTCACTGCGTTCGAAGCCCAGCTTCTGCGTGCCGTACGTGATCGAGAAGACCGTGAACAGTGCGTAGATGACGTCGGGCGCGATGCGGGAGAGGATCGCGGCGATCAGTGGGCGACGCTGCGTCGAGAAGACTTCGCTGATCGGTGCCTCGGATCGGTCGCCGCTTTCCTGGAGAGCCTTGAAGACCGGGGTGTCTTCGAGCTTCAGTCGAATCCAGAGTCCGAAGCCGACGAGAACGGCCGAGAAGAGGAACGCAACACGCCAACCCCAGGACTCGAACTGCTCTTCGGTCAACGCGAGCGTCAGTCCTGCGAGTGCACCGTTCGCGAGCAGGTTGCCTGCAGGCGGTCCGATCTGAGCGGCCGAGGACCAGAATCCGCGCTGACGCGGATTGCCGTATTCGCTCGAGAGTAGGACGGCGCCGCCCCACTCACCGCCGACGGCGACACCCTGCGCGAAGCGCATCGTCACCAACAGAATCGGCGCGACGATGCCGATCGTGTCGTAACCGGGGATGAGGCCGATCGCGAAGGTGGTGACACCGATCAGCAACAAGGTGATGACGAGCAGCTGTTTACGCCCGATCACGTCGCCGAGTCGTCCGAAGACGAAACCGCCGACAGGACGAGCGATGTACCCGACCGCGTAAGTCGAGAACGCCAGCAGGGTTCCGGTCAGGGGATCGCTGTCCGGGAAGAAGATGAGAGGGAAGACCAGTGCGGCGGCAGCCGAGTAGACGGCGAAGTCGTACCACTCCAATGCCGTCCCGGTCAGGCTCGCGGCGAATGCCTTCGCCAGGCCTTTCTTGTCGACTGTCTGCGCAGTCATGGCAACTCCTTCGATGTGCTTGGAATCACGTGGATCCGTTGATCGCTCTCCATACTTGCTGTATACAAGACGTATGCGCAAGCTTTTCGGCGTATCGGAAACAAAAAAGTAACGGGAGAGGTCCTCACTCATGCTCACTTTCACGCTGCCCGACGGGACGACCGAATCCGTCGAACCGCTGAATCTCCTCAATGCGGGATACGCGGGTCGCAACCAGGAAGAGGTCGCGCACCACATCGCCGAGCTGGCCGAGCTGGGCGTTCCCGCGCCGACCGTCACGCCCGCGATGTACCCGATCTCGCCCTACCTGGCACAGCAGACCGACACCGTGCACGTCCAGCACGGTCGCACGTCCGGTGAGGCCGAGTGGGCACTGGTCATCCTCGGCGACACCGACGACGATGTCCTGCTGACGGTCGCGTGCGACCACACCGACCGCGACCTCGAGGTACACAGCGTTGCATGGAGCAAGAACGCGTCTCCCGACGTGCTCGGATCCGCAGCGTGGCGACTGTCCGACGTCGCCGATCGCATCGATGACATCACCCTGAAGGCATGGGTCGGCGATACCCCGATCCAGACCGGTTCACTCGCCGATCTGCTCGCGCCGAAGTACTGGCTCGACGTCCTCCGCGAGCGCGGTCTGTTCAAGCGCGGCACCATCCTGATCTCGGGCACCATCTCGATGCACCCGGGCGTCGACCAGTTCGCCGAGGCGTGGAAGGTCGAGATGGCCGACGCGGCGACGGGCAACGTGCTGACCTGCGCATACGATGTAATTCGCATGGCTGAGCCGATCGGCTGACAGTCGCGACGTAGTGTGGGACCCGTGACGAAGCCAATTATCGAGTTTCAAGCAGGCCCACCGCCCACCGATCTCGTCGTAGTCGACCTGGTCGAGGGCGACGGCGCAGAAGCTGTTCCCGGCGGCAATGTCGAGGTCCACTACGTCGGCGTCGAGTTCGACAGCGGTGAGGAGTTCGACTCGTCGTGGAACCGCGGTGAGTCGATCCAGTTCCCGCTGCAGGGCCTCATCCAGGGATGGCAGGACGGCATTCCCGGCATGAAGGTCGGCGGACGGCGTCAGCTGACCATTCCTCCCGAGCTGGCATACGGCCCCGCAGGCGCGGGTCACCGGCTCTCCGGCAAGACCCTCGTCTTCGTGATCGATCTGCTCGACGTCAAGTAATGCGCCTTCGGCGCCCGTGTGCGCATAGTAGGTCCAGCGACCGACTATGCGCACACCGGTGGCGGAGCTGCAGATGTGGGCACTGATCGTCGAGAACGACGATCGGATGGCCCGAGCCCTCAGTCGCTCGATGCGCGCCGAGGGCTTCGATGTCGAACGAGTGACAGGCGTCGCCTCGACGCGGGTCGCCGTCGCACAACGACAGTACGACGTCGCGCTCGTCGACCTCGGTCTCGACGACGGGGATGGTGTCGACGTCATCAGAATGCTCCGCGACCATCCGTCGACGGGTGTCATTGCAGTGACCGCGCGAGGCGCGGTGTCGGATCGAGTGCGCGGACTGCGCGCCGGTGCCGACGACTATCTCGTCAAACCTTTCGGAATCGCCGAACTGACGGCACGTGTCGACGCCGTGCTACGACGCATCGGCCCCACCCTTCCCGAGCCCAAGGGCGTCATCACGCACGGGCCTCTGGCGATCGATCGCGAATGCCGCGAGGTGACGTCCGGCGGCGAACCGATCACGTTGACGCGCAAGGAATTCGACGTTCTGGTGCTATTGGCGCAGAGAGCAGGATCGGTCGTCGAACGGGATCGTATTCTCACCTCGGTCTGGCAGTCGACGTGGGAAGGTGCTACACGTTCACTCGACACGCACATGGCGTCACTGCGAACGAAACTCGGTGCGGCCGCGTCGATCACCACGGTCCGGGGCGTCGGGTATCGCCTCGAGTCCCTGTCCGTGGAAGCCTGAGTGCGACGCCGCATCATGATCGGATTGATTCCGGTCATCGTGCTTCTCGTTCTGGGAGTGGGCATTCCGTACGCGGTACTCGTCAGCGAGCGGTCGACGCAGAGAGTGTTCATCGACCGAACCGGTGACGCCACGCGGTTCGCCACTCTGGTCGATGCGGCCGTCGAAGCGAGCGACTACACGCGACTCGATGCCGAGCTGTCCGAATATGCAGCGCTGTACGGCTCGTCGGTGTGGGTGATCGGGCTCGATGGATTGGTCCTTCACGATCCGGGGCTCGCGTTGCCCGAGGATGCCGTCTTCGTGGGCCAGGTACGACGAGCGTTCGCCGGTGGCCGCGTATCGGAGGCTCCGACGGTGTTCCCGCGGACGGCAGGACCGTTGCGCGTCGTCGAACCCGTGGGCCGGGATTCTCAGGTCACCGCGGTGGTGGTGATCGAAGCATCGACGGCGAAGCTGCGCGCGAACAGCCTGTCGCAGTGGACCATCGGGCTCCTCGTTCTGCTTGTTCCCGTGGCAGGGCTGATCGCCGGGCTCTGGCCGCTGACGCGCTGGATCATGCGGCCGGTTCGCGAACTGGAGCGTCGAGCAGTGCAAGTGCGGGCCGGCGATCTCGGTGCCCGAGCAGACGTCGATCGAGGCCCGCCCGAACTTCGTGAACTGTCGGCGTCGTTCAACACGATGGTCGGCACCGTCGAGCGTTCCATGGAGCGGCAACGCGCGTTCGTCTCCGACGCGGCGCATCAGCTGCGAAATCCGTTGGCCAGCTTACGGTTGTCCGTCGAGAACCTCGGACCGTGGCTGCGCGACGGTGATGCGCGAGAAGCACACGACGATGCGATCGCCGAAACCGTCGAGCTGGGGCGCACGTTCGAGTCCATGCTCGGTGCCGCCTCGCGAGAACCGATTCCCGACGAGCATGCGTGGACCGTCGGTCGTGTGTACGAGGTGGCAATTCCGCACTGGGAGATCATGACTCGCGATGTGGGTATGGCATTGGTCGTCGACGGGCCACACTTGCCCGACAGCGTGATTCGTCAGCCTCCCGGCGGGCTCGTCGCAGTACTCGACGAGTTGGTGTCCAATGCGGCGAGACTGTCCGGCGGCACCACAGTCGCCGTACGGTCGTCGCTCGAGGACAGCTGGTGCGTCATCGAGGTCGTCGATGACGGTGTCGGCCTCACATCCGACGAGATCGACTCCGCAACAGGAAGATTCTGGCGAGCGCCGCGGCATCAGAACGTCGACGGGACAGGGCTGGGATTGGCGATCGTCACCGATGTCGTCGCCGACGCCGGAGGCACGGTGGAGCTGCGGCAGGCATCGCCCACGGGGTTGGTGGCTACGGTTCGACTACCGCAGGTGTGAGATCACGGCTTGTGTTCGCGGAACCACGCGGCCGATCCCGGATGCAGTGTCATGGGTGTCGTCGCCGCCCCGGTGCGCGGGTTGATCTGGTCTGCTTCCGGACGATTCGCAGACAGAGCTTCGGCGCTGTCGAACGTGTGGTGGGTCAGAAACTTCGCGAGGTCGAACGGAAAGTCGTTGCGTACCAACACGAGTGTCGGTACCGCGAACGTTCGGCTGGACGGCACACCCGGGTAGACGGTTCCCGAGATCACGACGGGGAGGTATTCGCCGGGGAAGGCGGTCTGTACCTGGTCGGTTTCGGTTGTCAGGTCGACGAATTCGATACCGCGTCCGCTGCTCGAGGACGCCGCGACCAGCCCGTCGATCGCGGGCGTCGGCATGGCGGTCAGCGAGAACACCGCGTCGACCTCGTCGCGCAGCAGAGCGTCGGCTGCCTCGTTCTGACCGTACGACAGGGGAGCGACGTCGATGCCCACCGCGCCCAGTAGGCGTTGCGCCGTGAATCGGGTGCCGGAGTTGGTGAGCCCCATGGCCACTCGTCGTCCTGGAAGATCCTGCAGTGTCCTGACGGGTCCGCCGATCTTCACCGCCAGGTGCAGCACCGAATCGAAGACGCGGAACAGGGCGACGAATCTGTCTCGGTACGGCGCGGCGACGTCGGAATTGACGAATCCGAGTTCGACGGCGCGGTCGTCGAGCATACGAGCGTTGTCGACGGCCGCGTCGGTCTCGACGATGCTCACGACCTCTCGTCCGAGCACCGCGTTCCACCGGTCCGCCAGCGCGGTGCCGGTTTCGCGGTACGTCGCGCCTGCCGGTCCGGTAGCCAACCGGAGGGAGCCGACGTCGGGAATCGCGGGTCGCGAGCACGCGACGCCACCGGCCGCGACACCCAACGCCCCGAGCAGCAGCGAGCGTCTGTTCACGGTCCTCCGATGTCCTGAATGTCAGATTCACCTCAAATCTACGCATGAATTTTGATGTGACGGGCGCCACTGCGAGATGTTGGATCCATGTCGCACACCACCGAGACGGGCGAACCCGTCAAGAGAAAGCGGTTCTACCACCAGCTCTACTTCTGGGTGCTCGTCGGTATCAGCATCGGAATCGTCATCGGCCTGACGGCACCGGGCGTCGCGTCGGAGATGAAGTGGATGGCGGATCTGTTCATCAAGCTGGTCAAGGTGGTGATCGCACCGACGATCTTCGCGACGATCGTCGTCGGCATCGCGGGCATGGGCAACCTCGCCAAGGCGGGTGGACTCGCGTTCAAGACCGTCATGTACTTCAACGTCACGACGGTCTTCGCTCTCGCGATCGGTCTTGTCGTCGTCAACATCATCGGGCCTGGACGCGGACTGAACTACGACGTCGCCTCGTTCGACTCGTCCGCGGCCGCGGGGACGATCGAATCGGCGGGCGAAGCGAGCGGTACCGGTCTCACCGGGTTCATTCTGAATCTCGTGCCCGATTCGTTCGCCAGTGCATTCGTCGACGGCATGTTGCTGCAGGTGCTTCTCCTCGCGATCCTCGTCGCCGTCGCGGTGACGATGCTCGGCAAGCGGGCGGCGCCGGTCGTCAGCGCGCTGGACACGTTCGCGAAGATCATGTTCGGCGTCATCAAGCTGGTCATGTGGGTCGCGCCGCTCGGTGCCATGGGCGGTATCGCATTCACGATCGGCGAGCACGGCAGCGCGATCCTCGGCTCGCTCGCCACGTTCATGGGTTCGTTCTGGCTGACGTGCATTCTGTTCCTGACGCTCGTACTCGGACCGATCTGCCGCCTCGCGGGCTTCAGCATCTTCAAGTACCTGCGCTACATCAAGGACGAGCTGTTGATCGTGCTCGGCACGTCGTCGTCGGAAACCGTCCTGCCGCGCATGATGGCCAAGATGGAGGCGGCTGGTACGCCGAAACACGTTGTCGGCATGACCATTCCGACGGGATACTCGTTCAACCTCGACGGCACCGCGATCTACATGTCGATGGGTGCCATCTTCATCGCGCAGGCCTTCGGCATCGACGTGCCCATCTGGACTCAGATCGGTCTGCTGGTGTTCATGCTGATCTCGTCGAACGGCGCGGCCGGTGTGTCCGGTGCTGGTCTGGTGACGCTCGCGGCGTCGTTGACGGCGTTCGATTCAGTGATTCCGGTCGCAGGCATCGCGCTCATCGTCGGCATCGACCGCTTCATGTCCGAGGGGCGTGCGCTGACGAACCTGTCCGGCAACGGTCTCGGAACCCTCGTGATCGCCAGGTGGACAGGCGAGCTCGACCGGGAACGGCTGGCCTACGTGCTGGACAATCCGAAGTCGGTCGACGTCGACGATCTTCTCGACAGTGATGCGCCTGCGGCACCTGTGCGTGCGTAGTTCCCCTCTGGACCAACTATGCACGCACGGGCGGCGCAGCCGCACCCAACTCGAGCACCAATCGAGCCCCTCCGAGTGGACTGTCGGTGAAATAGGCTGTGCCACCGTGTAATTCCGCCTGTTGCTCGACGAGAGCGAGCCCGAGTCCCGACCCGCCCTTGGCGGCGGCCGATCCGCGGTAGAACCGCTCGAACACGGAGGTGCGTTCCGGCGAAGGGATTCCGGATCCGTTGTCGTCGACGGTGATGCGCACCTGCGCGTCGGACCGCGAGATCGAGATGACCACCTGGTCGGCGCGCCCGTGCCGGACGGCGTTGATGATCGCGTTGTCGAGCGCCAGTCGCAGACCCGCAGGCAGGGCAGGCATCGTCACCGAGGGCTCGGACTCGATGCGCACGGTCAGATCGGGGTTCTGCCGCATCGCGTCCTGCGCGGCAACGTCGGAGATTTCCACGACGTCGGTGTCGACGCGGTCACTGTCGCTCTGCAGCTCGCCCGAGGCCAGTCGTTCCAACGCGCCGAGCGTTGCTTCGACGCGGCCTTGGGTTCGTTCGAGATCACGCAGAATCTCCTGCTGCTGAGCATGTTCCAGGTCGAGTGTCCGCAACACCTCGATGTCGGTGCGCATCGCGGTCAGTGGCGTGCGCAACTCGTGCGCCGACACTGCCGCGAAATCACGCGCGGTTGCCAGCGCGTCGTTCGTGCGTTCCTGAGCGTCGTTGACGCGCTGCAACATTCCGCCGATCGCGACGGCGAGTTCGTCGGCTTCCTTCACCCCGGTCCTCGTGCCCGGCGGGATCGGTGGCTGCGCGCCGACCTGCCGTGTCAGAGTGACCAACGGTTTGACCGCTCGACCACCGAACAGCCAACCGAGTCCGGTCGACACGGCTATCGCGCCGAGCCCGATGAAGAGGACCAGTCGCTGTTGCTCGTCGGTGACCTGCTGCGCCTCGATGGCAGGAACCCCGATCGCGATGGACAGATCGATGAGAGATGTCGTCGTCGTGGTGTAGACACGGAACCTCTGCCCGTCGACGTCGACGGTTTGTGATCCCTCCGGGAGATCGGGCAGCTGGATCGGCGTCGACGCGCGAATGGTGTCGCCGGTCCGGATCGTGACGGCGAACGCCGACGACAGCTGATTCAGAAACGTTTCGAGGACCGCGGTGTTCGGGACGAGGGCCTGGGATGCCGTGGTCAGACGCTCGTCGAGCTGATTGACGTTGTTGCGTGAGATGGCCACCGAGGTGACGACGGCAAGAGACGCGACGACGATCGTCGCCCCGAGCGCGGTGGCGGCGGCGACGCGCAGACGCAGCGACAACCTCATGATGCGTCCCGCAGAACGAACCCGACGCCTCGCACGGTGTGCAGGACTCTGCTCGCGCCGCCGGATTCCATCTTTCGGCGCAGGTAGCCGACGAAGACGTCGACGACGTTGGTATCGGCGACGAAGTCGTAGCCCCACACCAACTCGAGCAACCGCTCACGCGTCAGGACGACGCCCTTGTTCCTCGCTAGTACGGCGAGAAGTTCGAATTCTCTCTTGGTGAGGTCGAGTTCGCGGCCCATGCTGTGGGCGCGGTAGCCGGGGATGTCCACCGACAGCGCGCCGACCACGATCTCCGACGACGGACCGGCGCCCGACGGCTCGGGCACCGGCGCGGCGGCGCGTCGTCGAAGCATCGCGTTGACGCGCGCGACGAGTTCGGCGAGGACGAACGGTTTGGTCAGATAGTCGTCGGCCCCTGATTCGAGGCCGGAGATCCGGTCGTCGACCGACGACCGGGCGCTCAACACACAGATGGGGATGTCGTTGCCCATCGCGCGCAGTGCTTTGACGACGCTCACTCCGTCGAGGACGGGCATGTTGATGTCGAGAACGACGACGTCGGGGGACTGGCCGGAGACGACGCCGAGTGCTGCTGCGCCGTCGGGCGCTGTGATCACAGTGAAGCCGGACAATCTCAGTCCGCGCTGCAGCGAGGACAGGACGTCCTCGTCGTCGTCGACGACGAGGACAGTTGCGGGGCTGTTCGGCGCAGTATCGGGCACAGCCCCATTGTGCCTAGGCAGCCCAGCTGTCGACGGTCTTCTGTCGTTCCTCGGGCGTTTTCGCGAAGAACTCCTCGAGCGCGCTCCTGCGCGAGATGTCCGTGTCCAACGACCATGCGACGGCGGGTGCCTGCGTGTACAGGGCCTGGTAGTACGTCTCGAAGCTGCAGGTGCTGTTCACCAGTGACTGGGCTCCGGGGAACCTCTGTGTGCTCTTCATGATCTGCTCCTTTCGTGCTCGTGTTTCTCAAGGTAGGAGCGGATTCTGCGGTCACTGTGTGGCAAGTGTGGCGTTTCTCTGAGAAACCCTCGGGTAAGACTGATGCCATGCCTGTGATGTGGTTTCGACGCGACCTCCGACTGGCCGATCTCCCCGCTCTCGGGGCCGCATCGGAGTCGGGCGATCCGGTGCTCGGGCTCTTCGTTCTCGACGACGCACTACTGAAGCCGTCCGGTGGGCCGCGTCGGGATTTCCTGTTTCGCAGCCTCGCCGCGCTGGACGAGCAGATGGACGGGCGGTTGCTCGTCGTCAAGGGTGACCCGGAGAAGGTGGTTCCGAAGGTCGCGAAGGCGGTCGATGCCGACGAGGTTCACATCAGCGCCGATTACGGGCCGTACGGACATGCGCGCGACGAACGCGTCGGGCAGCATGTGTCGTTGCACGCGACGGGATCGCCGTATGCCATCGCGCCGGGTCGGGTGACGAAGAACGACGGTGAACCGTATCGGGTGTTCACTCCGTACTTTCGGCAGTGGATGGACCATGGCTGGCGCGGGCCGGCGAAGACGTCGGTGACATGGGTGGATCCGTCGGACGTGACGGGTGTGCCGAGGCGCGTGAAGATTCCGACGGAGAAGGATGCGTCGGACGCGCCTGCGGGCGAGAAGGCGGCGCTGGACGCGTGGAGTGAATTCCTCGATCGCATCGCGGCGTACGACGACGAGCGTAATCGCCCCGACCTCGACTCGACGAGCCGAATGTCGGTGTATCTCAAGTACGGCAACATCCATCCGCGCACGATGCTGAAGGATCTGTCGACGTTGCGCAGCGAGGGCAGTGCCGCGTACCGGCGGCAAATCGCGTGGCGAGACTTCTACGCGGACATACTCTTTCAACGACCCGACAGTGCTCGCGAGAACTACGACAAGAAGTTCGACGGCATCGACCTCGACACCGGCAAGCAGGCCGACATCCTGTTCGAGGCGTGGCGGGAAGGACGCACCGGCTTTCCGATCGTCGACGCCGGTATGCGCCAACTCGAATCCGAGAAGTGGATGCACAATCGGGTCCGGATGATCGTCGCGTCGTTTCTGGTCAAGGATCTACACCTTCCGTGGTGGCGGGGTGCACGGTACTTCATGAACCAACTCGTCGACGGGGACCTGGCCAGCAATCAGCACGGGTGGCAGTGGACGGCTGGGACGGGAACCGATGCGTCGCCGTACTTTCGGGTGTTCAATCCGATCACGCAGGGCGAGAAGTTCGATCCCACAGGCGAATACGTGCGGCGCTGGGTACCCGAGCTGCGCGGCGTCGAAGGTAAGGCCGTGCACATGCTGAAAGACGGTCGGCCCAAGGAGTATCCGGAGCCGATCGTCGATCACAAGCACGAGAGGGAAGTGGCGATCGCGAGGTTCAAGTCCCTCTAACGCCGGGAGTGGAGCCTGCGGAATGACCCATCATTTCCGTCTCGAAAGTCCGACGCCGACGAGGCAGACGACGCCACCGAGGACTGCGAGGTAGTGCGGGACCTCACCGAGCAGTGCCCACGCCATCAGGATCGTCAGCGGCGGGACGGCGTACGTGGTGATGCCAAGCCGGCCTGCGTTCATGCGTGACAGGGCGTAGGCCCAGGTACTGAACGCCAGCGCCGTCGGGACGAGGCCGAGGTAGATCAGCCCACCGGTGGCGCCCGCCGATGCGTGGCTCAGGTCGTCGACCAGCGCGGGTGCGAACGGCAGGGTGCACAGTGCCCCGATCGCGCAGGCCATCCATGTGACCTGAAGGCCGGGAACGCTACGGAGTACCGGTTTCTGGCTGAGGACACCGATCGCGTACGTCACCGCCGACACGAGACACAGTGCGATGCCCAACGCGTCGGCGTCGGTTCTGGTGGTGTCCGTCGTCGTGACTGCGGTGACGACGCCGACCATGACGGCTCCGGAGAACGCGATCGCGGCGCCGATGACGAGCCATTTCGGAAAGCCTTCACCGAGCATCAGTCCGGCGAACAAGGCCACGAGGATAGGGCCGATCTGGATGAACATCGACGTGGTCCCCGCGTCGACGCGCTGTTCTGCGGCGTTCAGTGCAACGTTGTAGATCGCGAACCAGAACACTCCGACGCTGAGTATCTGCAGCCATTGCGTGCGGTTCGGTTTGACCCAGGTTCTGCGGGCGAGCAGGACGAGTCCGAGGGCCGCCGTGCCGATCAGCAGTCGGCCGAGCGCGAGAGGCCCTGCGCCGAAGGACGTCCCGACGCCGCGAATCGCCACGAACGCCGACGCCCACGACAGCACGGTGACCGTCACGGCGCCGAGGGCGAGAAGGTCGGTTTTCGGGCGGGTATCGAGCTGGGTCATGCCTCTGAGACTAGGGTGCGGTGGGCACTATTCTCGCGCGGGTTTCGGACAAGGTTGCGCGAGTTCCCGCCTATGTGAGCGAAAATGTATAGCCCGCTATACATTTTCACTCACGACCGGCGTAGCCGCTCTGCCAAAGCGTCCAGCACCGCCGGATCCTCGATGGTCGACGGCACCCCGTACTCCTCACCCGCGACGATCTGCCGCATCGTCTTGCGGAGGATCTTGCCCGAGCGCGTTTTCGGCAGCGCGCCGACGACCGTGACGTCACGGAACGTCGCGAGCGCACCGATCTGATCGCGGACCATCGCGACGAGTTCGGTCCGCAACTGGTCTTCCTCTATCGTTTCTCCCGACTTCAGCACGACGTATCCGCTCGGGCGCTGGCCTTTC
The DNA here is from genome assembly GCF_900188125.1 of Rhodococcoides kyotonense. Lineage (GTDB taxonomy): Bacteria > Actinomycetota > Actinomycetes > Mycobacteriales > Mycobacteriaceae > Rhodococcoides > Rhodococcoides kyotonense. The sequence continues at coordinate 324,555 of NZ_FZOW01000002.1, forward strand.
AGGTCGTCGTGGATGCCGATGACCGCGCATTCCGCAACCGCCGGGTGGCTCGCGACGACGGCCTCCATCGATCCCGTCGAAAGGCGATGTCCCGCAACGTTGATGACGTCGTCGCTGCGGCCGAGGACGAACACGTAGCCGTCGGCGTCGATGTATCCGGAGTCCCCGGTGAGGTAGTAGCCGGGAAAGGTATCGAGATACGAACGCTGGAAACGCGATTCGTCGTTCCAGAGCCCGACCAGCGTGCCCGGTGGCAACGGCAGCTTCACGACGACGTTGCCTTCGGTGCCTGCCTCGACCGGCGTGCCCGTCGCGTCGAGGATCTCGACCTGGAAGCCCGGCACGGGAACCGTCGCCGATCCGGCTTTGATCGGAAGACGTTCCACACCACGAAGATTCGCGCAGATGGCCCAGCCGGTCTCGGTCTGCCACCAATGGTCGACGACGGCGCGATCCAACGTGGCACTGATCCACTCGTACGTGTCGGGGTCCAGCCTCTCACCGGCGACGAACAGCGTTTCGAGCGACGAGACGTCGTACTTCTCGAGCTCTGCCGCGTGCGGATCCACTTTGCGAATCGCGCGCAGTGCCGTCGGCGCCGTGAACAGCGCGCGGACGCCATGGTCGGCGATGACGCGCCAGAACGCGCCAGCGTCGGGAGTCCCGACGGGTTTGCCCTCGTACAGAACCGTGGTCGCACCGGCGAGCAGCGGACCGTAGACGATGTACGAATGTCCGACGACCCATCCCACGTCCGACGCCGTCCACATGACCTGGCCTGCCCCGACGTCGTATATGTGGCGCATCGACCACGTCAGTGCGACGGCATGACCACCGTTGTCGCGTACGACGCCCTTGGGTTTGCCGGTGGTTCCCGACGTGTACAGGATGTACAGCGGGTCGGTGGCCTGCACCGAAACCGGTTCGGCGGCAGAGGCGTCGGCGATCTCGGTGTCCCAGTCCAGCCACGAATGCTCCGCGGGTATCTCGGGGCGTTTCTTGACGATGACTGGTGTGGGCGATGACAGAGACAGTGCCTTCTCGATGATCGGTAGGTACTCGATGGTCCGCCCTGGTTCGAGACCGCCCGACGCGGTGACGATCAGCTTCGGTTCGGCGTCGTCGATCCGGGCCGCGAGTTCCTTGGCGGCGAAGCCACCGAACACGACCGAGTGCACGGCGCCGATCCGCGCGCACGCCAGCATTGCGACGACGGCCTCGGGGATCATCGGGAGGTACAACACGACCCGATCGCCGCGCGTGACGCCCTGTTTCGTGAGCACCCCGGCGAACGTCGCGACCTGTTCGAGCAGCTCGGCATAGGTGTACGACCGCGTCGTGCCGAGCATCGCCGAGTCGTAGATCAGCGCGATGCCGTCGCCGTATCCCGCCTCGACGTGGCGGTCGAGCGCATTGAAACACGTGTTCAGCCGGCCATCCGGGAACCAGCCTGTGCCGTCGTACGCCGTGGTCGGTGGCGTGTCCCACGTGACGTGTTCGGCTGCTTCGAGCCAGAACCCTTCGCGATCGGAGATGCTGCTGTCGAAGGCCGTCCTGTACTCGCCGCTCATATCGGCCACCCTATGTCTGCGGACGTTGCATGTGGGTACGGATCGGGGTTATCCCCGGGGCAGTCGTTGCACATTATCGGCCCGAACTGGCGGGATCCCGTCGATGTGCGTCGATACTGTGCAGCCAGTCGCGGGCTGTCCACAGGCCTCGATTTGCCTCTACCGCCAGGAGCCTCGATAGGCGACGGTAGTTCGTCATGGGGGTAATGACAGCGGCACAACTGATGGAGTCGGGGATGAGTCGAAGTGTGATTTCCCGACGAGTGAAGTCCGGCGAACTGATCCGTCTGCTTCCGGAGATCTATGCGACCGAGAAACCGGACTACAAGGATCTGTGCCGGGCCGTCGCATTGTGGAAGCCGAATGCGGTGGCCAGTCACACGACCGCAGCCTGGCTATGGGGGCTGATCGACTACGAACCGCAGCGCGTCGAATTCACGATCGACCCGTCGGGGCAATCACGTTCCCCCGATTGGGTGCGCATCTATCGCCGGACGCTGCCGACCGTCGCAACGTACGGAGGGTTTCGAGTCGTCGCGATCGAGCAGGCATTCGTCGATGTTGCTGCGGTTCTTCCGAAGCTGGAACTGGAGAAGTTCTTCGATGCCGCGATCGGCACACAAATTCCTTGGCGACGAGTTGCGGAGATCTGCGATGTATCCGCAGGGATGAAGGGGATGGCTGCCCTTCGCGAGCAGCTTCGCCGCTGTTGCCCCGGTACCAGCTCGGAACCGGAGCGAATCGTGGCGCGCGCCTTGACCGCCCGGAATTTTCGAATGAAGATCAACGCGAGGGTGGGTCCGTTCTACGGTGACCTCGTCGATTTCCGAGCGCGCGTCATCGTCGAGATCGACGGGCGCGAGTTCCACAGCGACCCTGCCACATTCAACAACGATCGCCGACGGCAGAACACTTTGGTCCTCGACGGGTGGTTGGTGCTGCGTTATTCGGCCGCGACGGTGCTGGCGAACCTCGACAGCGTCGTCGACGAGATCATCACCGTGGTGCGGCGGCGTCGGAAGTCGATCAATTCGTCCAGTCGTACTCTTCCGCGCAACTGAGTGCACGGTATCGGGCCGAAGTGGCGGAATCCCGTCGATTCGCGTCGATAATGTGCAGTCAGTCGCGGTACTCCCGAACCCCTAAACGTCGGTACTTCTCGAGGCGAGATGCGACGCGATCCTCGACGCTCGCGATACCTTGCAACTCCCGCGCGATCGCGGTCGCCACGCGCAACGAGAAGTCGACGGGTTCCTCGGCGGCGTCGGGATGCTCGGGAACGATGGCGTCGACGATACCGTCGCGCAGAAGGTCGACCGATCGAATGCCCTGTGCCTCGGCCATATCGGGAGCGTGGCTGGTGTCCCGGTGGACGATCGCGCTTGCGCCCTCGGGCGGCAGCGGTGCGAGCCAGGCGTTCTGGGCGCACAGTGTGCGGTCGGCGGGGAGTAGTGCCAGCGCACCGCCGCCGGTGCCCTGGCCGAGCAGTACGGATACGGTCGGTGTGTCGACGGTGACGAGATCGCTGATGCAGCGCGCGATTTCGGGAGCGAGTCCGCCTTCTTCCGCTTCCTTCGACAGTGCGGCGCCGAACGTGTCGATGACGAGCACCAGTGCAATGCCCAGCTCTTCGGCCAACCGCATGCCTCGACGCGCTTCTCGGAGTGCGCCGGGGCCCATCGTCGCGGTGACACTGTGACTGCTGCGATCGTTGCCGAACACGACGCACGAGATTCCTCGAAACCTGCAGAGCGACAACAGGATCGTCGAGTCGGACTCGCCCTGACCTGTGCCGCTGAGTGGAACCTGTTCGGTCGCAGCGTGTTCGAGTAGCTCTCGAACCCCCGGACGGTCCTCGCGACGTGACGCTTCGACCGAATGCCACGCCGAATGCTCGGGGATATCGGTCGGCGCTGGCTCGAGTTCGGCTGGCGCGTCGGTGTCGCCGCTGACCACCCGCAGCGCCCGCACGAGCAGGTGCCGGAGACTGTCGAGTGGGACGACACCGTCGATGACGCCGTGGTGGTAGAGATTCTCCGCGGTCTGGACGCCGTCGGGAAAAGGCTTGTCGTACAACGCTTGATATACACGTGGACCGAGAAATCCGATCAAGGCACCCGGCTCGGCGAACGTGACGTGCGCCAACGAACCCCACGACGCGAAGACGCCACCCGTCGTCGGATTACGCAGATACACGAGGTACGGAAGGCCCGCGTTCTTGTGCGTCGTGACGGCGCCGGCGATCTTCACCATCTGTACGAACGCGAGGGTCCCTTCCTGCATGCGCGTGCCTCCCGACGTCGGGGACGCGATCAGTGGCAGGTTCTCGACGGTCGCTCGTTCGATGGCCGTGACGATGCGTTCCGCTGCCGCAACACCGATGGATCCGGCGAGAAACGCGAACTCGCAGGCGACGACCGCGACGGGGCGGCCGTCGATCGACCCGGTGCCGGTCAGGACCGACTCGTCGACGCCGCTCCTGGCCCTGGCTTTGGCGAGATCCGCGGCGTAGGCAGGCCCGGGGGAGACATCGAGCGGGGGTCGGTCCCAGGACACGAACGATCCGCCGTCGAGAACGGCATCGAGAATCTCGGCAGCGGATGTTCGTGTGCTCATGATTCGCAGCTTAGCGAGCGAACGCTTCCTTCCAGGTGACGGTCTTGCCGATACGCAGAATGGAACGTTGGTAGATCTTCGCGGCGACGACGGCCAACGCCGCCGTGGTGGCCGCCATGATCAGTGCGGTGCCGACTATCTGATAGACCGGCGCGACGCCTGCTGCGATCCGTAGCGGCATCATGACCGCGGAGAACGGTGGGATCCAGCTCAATACACTGCTGAGTGTGCTCTCGGGATCGCCGACGGAGTAGAACGCCGAGAAGAACATCGCCATGATCAGCAGCAACAGTGGCATGGTCGTCGAATTGACGTCCTCCTGGCGCGACACCATGGACCCGCCGGCCGCGTACAGCACTGCGAAGAACGCGAATCCGAGCACGAACCAACCGAGCGTGCTGGCGAAGACACTGAGGGCTGTACCGGTGACAGTCAGTGTCCCGGTGGCCAGTCCGGCCCCGACCCCCGCCGCGCCGTACGCCGCGAGTTGCAGTATGCCGACCGCGCCGATACCGATGATCTTGCCCCACAACAACTGCAGCGGCCGAACCGTCGACAACAGCAATTCGACGACGCGCGACGACTTCTCCTCGACGACACCCATCGCGACGTACATGCCGAATCCGATGATCTGGGCGTAGAGCACGAACACCGCGGCGAGGGACAGTGCAACACGTTGTCCTGCTTCGGGATCCGGGGGATCGATCGCCTCGACGGTGACAGTCGCGTTGGCAGTCGCGGATGCAAGAGCGGCTTGGTCGACGCCTTGCGCGTCCAACGCAGTGTTCATCGCCTGGGTCTGGACGCTGCCTTCGACGATCGCGCGGAGCGTGCCCTCCAGTTCGGAGTCGGTGATCGCGGTGTATGCGCCTGCGCTTTCGGGGACGAGAGCGACTGCGACATCGCCGGATTCGACGTCGGCACGCGCCGTGGCCGCGTCGGAGATCTCACGCACCTCCACGGGATTCCCGACGGCTTCTCCAGTGGATTGGAGGACCGTCGCGATCTGTCCACCACCCACGACGCCGATGACGTCGCGGTCCTCGTCGTCGCCGCCGGAGAAGATCGAGTAGGCGAAGATGCCGCCGATGATGACGGCAAGGATGATGACGTTGCTGATGACGAAACTCTTCTTCATCACCTGAACTGTGAACTCGCGCTTGGCGATCAGGCCGATCGCGCGGGTGGACGACACTTGATGGCTCATGCTACTGCCTCTCGGAACAAGTCGCTGAGCGACGGCTTGTGGAAGGAGAATTCGTGTACCGGTCCGGTGGCGAGTGCGGAGCGAAGGATGGCCTGGTCGTCGGTCCCTGGCTTGACGCTCAACACCGTCCGGCCGTCGGAGTGGCTGATCGGTGTGACGCCAGGGATGGTGTCGGCCCAACCTTCCTGGGCGCCGGGGGCGTGGATCTGCAGCTGGGCGTCACCCGAGCCTCGGAGTTCGTCGACGGTGCCGACGGCTTTCATGGAACCACCGGAGATGATGCCGACGCGGTCGCACAGGCGCTGCACCAGATCCAGCTGGTGGCTCGAAAAGATCACCGGCACACCGGACGACGCCTTTTCGCGCAGGACTTCGCTCATGACGTCGACGGCGACCGGATCCAATCCGGAGAACGGCTCGTCGAGCACGAGAACGGCGGGGTCGTGGACGAGTGCGGCGGCGAGCTGCACACGCTGCTGATTGCCGAGGCTGAGGGCGTCGACGGTGTCGTTCAGGCGTTCCGAGATCCCGAGGCGTTCGGTCCATCTCGCGACAGCGGACTTCGCGTCGTCGGCGGAAAGTCCGTGCAGTTCGGCCAGATACGCAAGCTGTGGGCCGACCTTCATCTTCGGGTACAGGCCGCGTTCCTCGGGCATGTAACCGATGGTGCGTCGGACATCGAGGTCGACAGGCTTGCCGCCGAGCAGGACCTGCCCCGAATCAGCGGACAGCACACCGAGAACGATGCGCATCGTCGTGGTCTTGCCTGCGCCGTTGCTGCCGACGAAGCCGACGAGTTCGCCGGGATGTACGTCGAAGCTCAGTGAGTCGAGGGCAATCTTGTCGCCGTACCGTTTCGAGATGTCGTCGATCGTGAGGGTGCTCATGGTGCCCTTTCGTGTCGGGTACTTCAGAGGTCGTCGGGATCGGGATCTGCAGTAATCCAGGCGAGAATAATTGCGGGAGAGCAGATTCCGGTCAACAAAGCAATGAGTGTCCAGAGGCCGCCCGCGTAGGCGAGTCGGTCGTTGTCGACGGAGGTGGACAGGATCACCAGCGCAATGACTGCGGTGAGGACCAGTCCTTGCGTGACGGTCAGGCCGATCGACCGAGCCTCGTTGCGCTGCTGCACTTCCCACTCGTCGAGCGCCCCGACGGGTGCGTCACTGTGGCGACCGGACACGGTTTGCAGCATCGTCCAGAGCACGAGAAATGCGAGCGTGGCGGGAACCCACGCCAGCGGTGCCCACTTCCAGAACAAGGATGCGATCGACAGGGCGAGGAGGACGAACAGGATGGACAGAACGGCAACGGCCAGGATCCGTCGGCGATGCTGTGTTCGCCACTTCGGTAGCCAGTGACGGGTTTTCGCGTCGTTCTCGAGGAATCGCCGGGTCCGATAGTCCTGGTATCGGGTGAGGATGGTGGGTTCGACGGTGCTCATGGTGCCCTTCGAAACAATTCGGCGGAGAGTGGTCCGAGTTCCGTACGTGAGAAGACGGCTTCGATGGGGAGATCGAAGACGTCGCATATTCGCATCGCGAGGTCGAGGCTCGGGTAGTGGTCGCCTCGTTCTAGGGCGCCCACGGTCTGTGGATTGACCTCGACGAGTTGTGCCAGTTGCGCGCGGCTCATCTTGCGTTCGGCCCGCAGAACTCCCACCCGGTTGTAGATCGGGAGCGTGGTACCACGCTTTATGGGGCTCATGGAACAAAGTGTTGTATAAACCCAACGATCTGTCAACCGCAGCTAACACGCACATGCATATGCGTTTGTGTGAAAGGGCTAAGCCTCCGTGAGCTGCCCGCCGTCCATGACCCAGCGCCGGGTCGCGCGGACGGTGTCGAGCATCCGCCGGTCGTGCGTGACGAGCAGCAAAGTGCCCTCGAAGTTCTCCATAGCCCGTTCGAGTTGCTCGATCGCGGGGAGGTCCAAGTGGTTGGTCGGTTCGTCGAGAACGAGAAGGTTCACCCCGCGCGCCTGAAGCAATGCCAAAGCGGCCCTCGTCCGCTCGCCGGGCGACAGCGACGACGCCTCCCTCAATGCGTCGTCGCCCCGCAGACCGAATTTCGCGAGCAATGTACGCACGTCGGCGTCGGGCCAGTCCGGAACCGCGGCACTCAAGGATGCAGACACCGTCGCAGACCCGGTGAAAAGGCCACGCGCCTGGTCGATTTCGCCGATCGCGACGCCGGATCCCAGTGATGCGCTTCCCTCGTCGGGCGTGAGTTTGCCCAGCAACACGGACAGCAGTGTGGTCTTGCCCGAACCGTTTGCACCGGTGATCAGGACGCGGTCACCGAATTCGATCTGTGTCGTCACCGGGCCGAAAACAAACGAGCTGCGACGCACCACGGCCCCACTCAGAACCGAGACGACGGTGCCGCTTCGAGGTGCGGTCGCGATCTCCATCCGCAGTTCCCATTCCTTGCGTGGTTCCTCGACCACCTCGAGCCGCTCGATACGGCGTTGTGTCTGACGGGCTTTCGCTGCCTGCTTCTCCGTGGATTCCGCTCGTGTCTTGCGGCCGATCTTGTCGTTGTCGGTCGCCTTGCGCCGCGCATTACGGACACCGGATTCCATCCAGTTCCGTTGCATCTGTGCGCGCGACTCCAACGATGCTTTGGTATCGGCGAATTCGTCGTACTTCTCGCGTGCGTGCTGACGTGCGATCTCCCGCTCGGCAAGGTAGGACTCGTAGCTGCCGTCGTATACGTCGATGCGTCGCTGGGCACGATCCAGCTCGACGATGCCGGTGACCGTCCGCGCGAGAAACTCGCGATCGTGGCTGACGACGACGATCGCGGCGCGGGTCTCGACGACGAATCGTTCGAGCTGTTCCAGTCCGGCGAGGTCGAGGTCGTTGGTGGGCTCGTCGAGCAGAAGGATGTCGTACCGCGCGAGGAGGATGGCGGCGAGCCCTGCCCTCGCGGCCTGACCGCCGGACAACGACGTCATGAAGGCCGATCCGTCGACGTCCAGTCCCAGGTCGGCAAGCACCTTCGCAGTCCGCTCGGCCAGATCTGCCCCGCCGAGAGCGAGCCACTTCTCCAATGCAGGCGTGTAGAGATCGTCGCCATCACCGGACCCGAGTGCCTCGGCCGCGTCGTTCATCGCCTGCTCGGCAGCTGTGACGCCCGTGCGTCGCCCGATGAAGTCCAGCACGGATTCCCCGTCGATGCGGTCGGGTTCCTGCGCGAGATAGCCGACGGTCGCGTCGGGCGGGCTCGTGTAGATATCGCCTTCGAAGTCGGCGCTTCCGACACCGGCCAGGAGCGTCAGCAGCGTCGATTTACCTGCGCCATTCGCGCCGACCAGGCCGATGACGTCGCCTTCCGTCACGGTGAGATCGAGCCCGGAGAACAAGGTGCGGTCGCCGTGAAATGCGGCAAGGTCATCGATGCGGAGCGTGGCAGTCACGTGGACAAGTATGTCTTCCACATCCCCGGAAATAGACGAGGGGCGTTGTCGGTTGGCCTGGAGTATGACGTTTTCACCGAAGACCAGTACTGTCCCGACGATCGTTCTGAACGACGGACACGCGATTCCTCAGCTCGGCTTCGGCGTATGGCAGGTCCCCGACGACGGCGCACACGACGCGGTGGCGGAGGCTCTGAAGGTCGGTTACCGCAGCATCGACACCGCGAAGATCTACCAGAACGAGGCCGGCACCGGTAAGGCGATCGCCGAGTCCGGCATTGCGCGTGACGAGCTGTTCGTCACCACGAAGCTGTGGAACGACGACCAGGGTTACGACTCCACGCTCGCTGCGTTCGACGCCAGCATGGAGCGGCTCGGCCTCGACTACCTCGATCTGTACCTCATCCACTGGCAGCAGCTCGACCGTGACAAGTACATCGACACGTTCAAGGCGTTCCAGAAGCTCAAGGCCGACGGCCGGATAGGTTCCATCGGCGTCTCGAACTTCACCATTCCTACCCTCGAGAAGCTGATCGACGCGGTCGGTGAGGTCCCCGCCGTCAACCAGATCGAGCTGCACCCGCGCCTCATCCAGGAGGAACTGCGTGCGTTCCACACCTCGAAGGGCATCGCGACGGAAGCGTGGAGCCCACTCGGGTCGGGCACTGTCCTCGACGAGCCGGCTCTGAAGCCGATCGCCGACGCTCACGGCGTCACTCCTGCCCAGATCATCCTGCGGTGGCACATCCAGCTCGGCAACGTGGTGATCCCCAAGTCGGTCACTCCCGAGCGCATCGCGAGTAACTTCGACGTCTTCGGCTTCGAGCTGACGAACGACGAGATCCAGCAGATCAACGCTCTCGACGCGCCCGACGGCCGCACCGGCCCGGATCCGGACAAGTTCAGCAGCTAGTCATCAGTGGCGGCCCCGCCGTTCTACGCGGCGGGGCCGTATTCTGTCCGACATGGGACCACTGTCGGGTAAGACGATTGCGCTGACGGCCGAGCGGCGGGCGGACGAGTTCGCGACGCTGCTGGAGCGCCGCGGCGCCGAGACCGTACACGTCCCTGCGATACACGTACTCCCTCTGCTCGACGACTCGGATCTTCGCGAGAAGACCGACGGCATCATCGCCGATCCTCCCGCGCTGACGGTCATCAGTACCGGCATCGGTTTTCGCGGTTGGCTCGACGCCGCCGAGGGATGGAACAACCGCACCGAACTGCTTGCGGCACTTGGGTCCTCGCGCATAATCGCACGAGGTCCCAAGGCGCGCGGCGCAATTCGCGGCGCAGGCCTGCGCGAAGTCTGGTCGCCGACGACCGAAGCATCCCAGGAAGTCGCCGACCATCTCGAAGCGGAAGGTATCGCCGGCGTCGACGTCGCAGTGCAACTTCACGGCACGATCACCGAATGGGAACCGACCATTCACCTCAGCGAATCCCTCGAACGACTCGGCGCCGACGTCCGCGCCATTCCCGTCTATCGCTGGATCCGGCCGGTCGATCAGCAGCCGTTGATCGACCTTCTCGCGAAGATCTTGAACAACGAGGTCGACGCCGTGACCTTCACCAGCGCCCCGGCCGTCGCATCGTTGCTGTCGACAGCCAAGGACAACGGACTTCTCGACGAATTCCTCACTGCGCTAAGGGGTCCCGTCGCCGCCATCTGCGTCGGACCGGTCACGTCGGCCCCCCTGGACGCTCTGAATGTCCCGACGCGTATGCCGGAGCGTGCTCGGTTGGGATCTCTTGCGAAATATGTCGTCGACGAGTTGGGTTCCTGAACGGCGTCCACCAATTCCACTGTCCCAGAAGCGTCATCGTGGACGGAACGAGCACCATGCGCACGACCGTTGCGTCGACCAGCACTGCTGTGGCGAGTCCGACTCCCATCATCTTGATCGTGACGTCGGAATCCATCGCGAACCCGAGGAACACGGCCACCATGATGGCTGCGCCGCTGGTTATCACGCGGCCGGTCGACGCGACACCATCGACCACCGACGTGTGAGGGTCGCCGGATCGAAGCCATAGTTCGCGGATCCGGGACAGCAGGAACACTTCGTAGTCCATCGACAGACCGAACAGAATCGTGAACATCAGGATCGGTACCCAACTCGATACGGGTACTGCGTACGGTAGCCCCAACAGCTCTGTGCCCCAGCCCCATTGGAACACCGCGACCATGACGCCGTACGCCGCGGCCACGGACAGCAGGTTCATGACTGCGGCCTTCAGGGCGACGACGACGGATCGGAACACTGCTGTCAACAGAACGACCGACAGTGCGACGACGAAGGCTATGACGATCCAGATCCGATCGGCGACCTTGTCGGTGATGTCGGAGAAGATGGGCGTCACACCGGTCGCGATCACCCCGGGCGGCAGTACCTCGGCTCGAAGGTGGTGGAGCAGAGCCACTGTCGCTTCGTCGCTCGGACCGGTAGTGGGTTCGAACATCACCACCGCGGTGTCACCGGCGGGGTTGATCAGCGGAGTCCCCACGGTGGCGATGCCGGGTTCCCGGGACAGCGTGTCTGCCACTACGGCCGGAGAAGCTTGCGCAAGATCGACGGCAAGCATGAACGGACCGTTAGCGCCTGGGCCGTATTCGTCGTCGATCAAGTCGTACGCAAGCCTCGTCGTGTTCGACGTCGGTTGCGTCCCAGCGTTCTGCGGCCACATCCGCATGTCGAGGACAGGTGCGGCCAGTACGGCGAGCAGCATGACTGCGGCGAGGGTCCATACGACGGGCTTTCGGCACACCATCCGTGCCCATCGCTCGGTGCGCGACGGGCCGTCGGGCATCGTCGCTTTCTTCCGCAACACGCGCGGTCCCGCCCATGCGCAGAGCGCGGGCACGAGCGTGATCGACGTCAGCATCACGGAACCGACGACGGCGAGCGTCGCGTATCCCATCGACGCGTAGACCGGCAAGCCTGCCAGTCGAAGGCCGAGCAAGCACAGCAATACCGTCGTACCGGCGAACACGACGGATACTCCTGCCGTCGAATTGGCATGTGCTGCAGAGTCTTCGACTGATAGACCCGATCGAAGATAGTCGGCGAATCGAGTGACGAGCAACAACGCGTAGTCGATTCCGACGCCGATGCCCACCATCGTCGCGATGGTCGGTGCCATCGAGCTGATCTCCGTTGACGACGCGAGAACGACGACGATCGCCGAACCGATCCCGACGCCGACGATCGCTACCGCAATCGGAAGTCCCGCGGCGACAACGGATCCGAACGCCACCAGCAGGATGACCGCTGCGACGAGGATGCCAACTGCCTCGGCCGCTCCACCTGGCTTGCTGATGTTTTCGGCGACCTGACCACCCAATTCGACCTGCAGACCCTCTCTTTCCAGTGGTGCAGTTGCGGACCGCAGTGCGTCGACGCCGTCGGTGTCGGCGAAATCGGTGACCGGGATGCGGTACTGGACCGAGACCAGTGCCGTGTCGCCGTCGGGGGACATGCGCGCGGGCGACACAGTGCCGACACCGTCCAGTTTCTCCAGCCGGGTACGTAACGCGTCGAGAACGTCTGGATCCAGAGTTTCGTCGCTGTGCACCACGACCCGAGCATCGGTCCCGGCGAGGTCGGGAAATCGTTCGGCGAGCAGGTCGCTGCCCGCGATCGATTCGAGGCCCTCCACGTGGTAGTTGTCCTGCATCTGGCCGCCGAACGTGGCAGCGGCCGACGCGGTGGCGGCGAGCAACACGATCCAGATCGCGATCGTGCGCCACGGGTGGGCGGCGCAGATCGCGCCGAGTCTGCCGAGCAAGGTACTCATTCCAGCTCCTTCGTCTGTGTGGTGCGCACAGACTGAGCCGACTCACTTGGAGTGTTCTTGCGGCTTTCTAGTAGCAGCCTCGATCCACATCGGATTTCCCCAGGCTCGGGCAAGGTCGATCGCGTTCTCGCGGTGTGATTCTGCGTCACCGTGATGACCGAGAGCTGCCGCGAGGCGCGCCAGAACGGTGTCGACCGGGCCCACCACGTATGCGCCGGTCCCCATCCCGGCCAACTGGCCGGAGAATCTGCTCAGCGAGGCGTAGACCGTGCGGGCCTCGTCCAGTTCACCGGTCTCCAGCACGGCTGTTCCCCGCAGCGCGAGGAACAGGGACTCGAAGAAATCGTGTCGAATCGGGCCTGCAGCTCGTCGTACTCGACGCGCCTCCGTGCGTCGTCCGAGCTCGGCCAGTGCAAGAGCGAGCATGTCGGCCGCGATGGAAGGGTACTGCTCGTAGAGCATGCGCAAGCCTGGTTCGAATGCGCCGAGAGTCCCTGTCGAGAAGGATGTCGTGACGTAAGCGAGAGCGTGGATGGCCTCGGCGTCGACGGCGACGGACGCGCGCATCGCGGCGCCGCCTTCGTCGAAGAGTCGGTGCGCAGTCTCGATGTCACCGGATGCGTGCGCGAGCATTCCCCGTGCGACGTGACAGGTCGCGAGTGATTGCTGCCAGCTGTAGCGTTCGGCGAGCGCGATCTCGTCTTCGAGATGGTGTCGCATCGAGTCGAATCGACGCTCGGCGGCGTCGGCGAGGAACGCGCCGTGGTGGCCGATCATCGCGAACACCGGTCGATCGTGTGAGGTGCCGAGCTCGATCATTTCGATGCTGATCTGCCGTCGTCGTCGAGGATCGAGGTCGGCTGGGACCAGGTTCCACAGTGCATTCAGTGCGAGGCCGAGTAGATCCGGGTCACCGAGAGTCCGCGCCGACGCGATTCCGAAGGATCGAATGTTGGTGATACTCGGCTACATTCTGCTGAGCGCCACGCGCGAGGAGCGTGCCTTCTTCCTCGCGCGGAGTCCTCTGCCTGCCCGCATCGCGTGGAGGCTGGTGGGAAGGCGCACGTTCGAGGCCGACTACCGACGCGTCTACGGTCAGCCGCCGAAGAAGGCCGTCAGCGCAGGTCCGACGTCGCGGTAGGTGCGGACCGTGCGGATCCGTCCGCGCCCGAGGCGAGCGAGGTCGCGTCCCAATTCGACATCGTTCTCGCCCGAGGTGTCGAGAAGGACGTCGAGACGCGCGATCTTCGCGGCCGTGTAGCGAGGATCCGGCCCGGCGTTGTGGACGCAATCGGACAACAACAGAACCCGCTTGTCGGGCGAAGACACGTTCCGTAACAGTCCCGCCGCCGTCTCGAGGGCGAACTGCACGTTCGTCAGGCCGCGGGCGGGGATACGCAGAATGGTGTCGAGAATGCCCAGCGGCGTCATGGGATCGCCGAACCGCGTGAGTACTGCGGCGTCGGACCAGAATGCCACGACGGCAAGGTCGTCCTGGTTCATCTCGCCGGCCAGAGCTCCGACCGTCGCAGCGGCGGTCCTGACGCGTTCTCCCTTCATCGATCCCGAGATGTCGACGACGAGCACGACCGATCGCTTGGTGTGCAACCGATCTCGCACGACGATGTCGTCGTCCTCGGGGAACGGGTTCGCCGCGAGTACGTCGATGGTTCGATCCATGTCGACCTCGTCGGATCCGTCGCGGTAGCGCAACGACGTCAGATCACCGATCCCGCGTCGGGCACGAGTATCGCGGCGCGGACGTCTAACTGCCAAGCGGGCAGCGATCTTTCGTGCACGCATACGGGTGGCGGCATCCGCCGTCGACTCCTCGTCGGTCGCGTCGCGCAGCGGAATCACCTCGCCGGATTCCTCGGTGAAACCGGGGGCCGACGGGTTGTTCTCGCCGGTCGCCTTTCCTGTCCTGCTGCGGCCGTCGACAATCAGAACGGATCCGCTGCCGCCGGGCTTGAACAACGACGGGGACTCGTCGAGGTGCTTCGGCTTGCGGCGCAACGGTTTCAGAGTTCCCGACGTCTTACCGCTCCCCGGCTTGCGCACCGGGGAGTCGGCTTCGACGGCTCTTCAACCAGGTGCTGCGGCAGCTGGATTCAGTACGAAATGGTCCTCCCAGATTCGGTGCAAGATCATTTCCGGTGTGGCGTCGGCTGTCTCGTCGACGTGGATGCGACCCGACAGGGCCACGAGTACCGCGTCGAGCATCACTGTCTGGTAGTCCTGCGGAAGGTCGCGGGGCGGCGCGATGTCGGGGACGTCGGGTATCGATACCGCTCGCAGGTCCGCGAGCTGCTGTGCGACGAGAGTCAGATCGATCGCCCCTCGCACACTGCTGCCCTGGGTGATGTCGTCCTGTTCGCGCGTCGCCCTGGTGATCGCAACGGCATCGGAGATGAGCCTCAGAGAATCCGATTCCGTTCGTAGCGCGACGATTCCACGCTCGGATTCGGCGTCCTGATACCCGATGGCGAGGCGGCACAGCCGATCGTGCACGCTCGTGGACAGACGCGTCGTGCCGACGTTGTCGTACGGGTTCATCGATGCCACGACGCGGAACGTCGGAAGCGCCTGGACGGTACCGACGCGCGGAATGGTGATGCGTCGCTCGGCCATTGCGGTCAACAACGTGTTCAGGGTGTCCTCGGGTGCGCGGTTGAATTCTTCGACGTACAGGAATCCACCGGTGCGCATCGCCTCGACGAGCGGTCCGGGAACGAAGTTGTCCTCGCTGTAGTCCTCGCGCAGCACACGAGCGGGATTGTGGTGTCCGACGATTCGCGCTGGTGTCAGGTCCGCATTGCCCTCGACGAACAGCAACGGGATACCCCACTCTGCGGTGATCGCCCCGAGGAGTGTGCTCTTGCTGGTTCCGGGCGGGCCTTCGATGAGCATGTCTCGACCGGCCGCGACGGCGGCCAGCACCAGGTCCAGTTCGTGGTCACGACCGACGAGATTCGCCGCGATACGGCGGCGAATCTCGACGATCGACAGTGTGGCAGTCATTTGATCGTGTACCCGGCATCCACGGGAAGTGTTGCGCCGGTGATGTATCGGGCCTCGTCCGACACCAGGAACGCGATCGCGTTGGAGATGTCGATGGGCTCGACCCACGGAATCGGCAGGGTGTTGGTCGTCGCGAAGATCGGTTCGGCCTTCTCGCGACTCGGGTTCGGGTCGTCGGGCGCGAACAGTCCCCATGTCTTCTTGTTCTGGATCATCACGGTGTCCACGCCGGTCGGATGGACCGTGTTGACGCGAATGCTGTGCTGCCCGAATTCGTTTGCGAGCGTCCGCATGATGCCGACGACACCGTGCTTGGTCGCGGTGTAGTGGACGGTGTTCGGTGTGCCCTTCAGCCCTGCGGTCGAGCTCGTCAACACGATCGAACCACCGCGCCCGCCCGCTATGAGGTGGGGGAGCGCCACCTTGCACGTGTTCCACACCCCGGTCAGGTTGACGTCGATCATGTTCTGCCAACCGTCGTCGGTGATGTCGAGCGCCGGGGCGATCTCGAACACGCCTGCGTTGCCGAGGACGATGTCGAGCCTGCCGAGTTCGGCGACCCCGTCGTCGAGGGCTTTCTTCAGAGCCGCCGAGTCTCGGACGTCGGCCTTCGTAGCGACGATGCGGCGGTCGAGTGCTTCGACCTGCTTGACCGTGTCTTCGAGGTCGGTTTCCGTTGCAGCCGGGTACATCTCGATGGTGTCGACGGGCCCGCACAGGTCGACGGCGATGATGTCGGCGCCTTCCTGCGCCAATCGCAAGGCATGACTACGCCCCTGGCTCCGGGCGGCACCGGTGATGAAGGCGACTTTGCCTTCGAGCTTGCCGGTCATTTGATCACCGACCCTGCGTCGACGGGAAGCTGGACGCCGGTGATGTACCGGGCGTCGTCGGAGACGAGGAACGCGATGGCGTTGGAGATGTCGACGGGTTCGACCCAGTCGACCGACAGCGCATTGAGCGACCTGAATGCGCTTGCCGCGTCTTCCTTCTGTGGGTTCGGATTGTCGGGCAGGAAAGTCTTGTATGTCTGTTCGTTGTGGATCATGTCGGTGTTCACCGATGTCGGGTGCACGGAGTTGACGCGAATGTCGAACGGCGCGAACTCGTTTGCGAACGTCTTCACCAATCCGACGACGCCGTGCTTCGCCGCGACGTAGTGCGCCAGATTGCCGAGGCCCTTGATGCCCGCGGTCGAACTCGTCAGGACGATCGAGCCACCGCGTCCACCCGCTTTGATGTGCGGCAGCGCCGCGCGGACGGTCTTGAACACGCCCGTGAGATTGATGTCGAGCATGTCGTCCCACATCTCGTCCGTCAGGTCTTCGACGGGTGCGAAGCTGACGATGCCCGCGTTGGCGAGGACGATGTCGAGGCGCCCGAGTTCGGCGACCCCGTCGTCGACGGCCTTCTTCAGCGCTGCGGTGTCGCGGACGTCGGCTTTGGTTGCGACGATCCGGCGGTCGAGGGCTTCGACCTCTTTCACCGTCTGTGCCAGGTCCTCCTCGGTGGCGAGGGGGAATCCGACCGTCCCGACCTGCTCACAGATGTCGACCGCGATGATGTCGGCGCCCTCCTGGGCGAGCCTGATCGCGTGGCTGCGGCCTTGACCTCGGGCCGCGCCGGTGATGAATGCTACTTTCCCGTCGAGCTTTCCCATGTTCGAACTTCCTTGTTCGGTAGGTGAAAACAGTACGAGCGCAAAACGTTTCGCCCGCCGGGGCGCAGTGCGTTTCGCGGCAGGATGTCCGATGTGGAGGACATGAGAAGTAAGGTATATGACACCGAGTGCAGAAGTGGGCGATTTGGTTGAAATTCTTAGCTGGTACTCGAGGTGTCAAGTAAGTAGGTGTCGTGGTTGCACGATAGTTAGTGCTGCAGGGCCGGATGTGACTTCTGACCCGAACTATCGGGCAATCACGTCATGCTTTCCCGAACGTGAGTGCCACATTGTGTCCACCGAATCCGACCGATGTGCTGATGGCGTGATGGGTGGTCTGGGTCCGGGGGCTGCTCCTGACCGCTACACGACCGGCGATGCAATACGTACCGACGCTGCGGCCGCTCTGCTTTTCGATGCCCCGCTCATGAGTGCCCGATAGTTGTTGACGCAGGGTCGAATGTGTTCTTACGAAACAACTATCTAGCCATAGCGTCAACTCTTCTGACGAGGCTCTATGTCTCGGCCCTCGGCGACGTCCCGGATCCACTGAGGAACCTCGACCTTGTCGTACTCGGCGGTGACGATGTATGCACGCGCAGCGGCAGCACGTACCCTGCGTGATCGCGGGCTGCTGTTGGTGCGGCGTTCGGCGGTGGTCATCGTGTGGTCTCCGAGTCTCCGGCGTTGCCAGAATTGTCTCTCTTGACTCCCGGTTCCGCCAGGCCGTCCGGGTAGGCAATGTAGGCAGCGACGTCGCGAATGACTGCCCTTTCGGTTTTCGTGATCAGTGAGGAGCTACTGACCGTGCTCAGTCCGCACTTATGCAGATGAATTGGCCGTTTTTCCCTGCATAAGTGCGGACTCGGCGGGGATCAGCCCAAGGTCTCCAGCAACTCCGATACCGCAGCCCGCCCGGCGCGGTTGGCGCCGATGGTGCTCGCGGACGGCCCGTAGCCGAGAAGGTGCACGCGATGGTCGGCGGCGACCCGGGTGGCGAGCCGACCGTCCATGACGATCCCGCCACCGTGTCCTCGGAGCCGCAACGGCGCGAGATGGTCCAGCGCACTGCGGAACCCAGTGGCCCACAGGATGACGTCGGCGCGCACGAAAGAGCCGTCCTCCCAGCGAACACCATCGGAAACGATGGACGAAAACATCGGCCGACGCTCCAGAACCCCTCGCTCGCGGGCCGCTTTCAATCGATCGGTGAGCAGCAGTCCCGTCACCGAGACGACCGAGCCCGGCGGCAATCCGGCGCGCACGCGTTCTTCGACCATCGCGACGGCCGCGCGGCCCGCGTCGGGGCCGAAGTCGGCGTCGCGGAACACCGGTTCCCGACGCGTCACCCACGTGGTGGAGGTGACCTGCGAGATCTCGTCGAGCTGTTGCACGGCCGAGATGCCGCCGCCGACGACGATGACGTGCTTGCCGGCGAACTCGTCGGGCGTCGTGTAGTCCTTGGTGTGCAGCTGCCTGCCCTGGAACGTCTCGGCACCGGGGTAGCGAGGGATGAACGGCTTCTCCCAGGTCCCCGTCGCATTGATCACCCCACGTGCCGACACGACGACGTCGCCTGCCTCGATCCGGAACCGCGGTTCACGGTCGCAGACGACGGAGACGGTGACGGGTCGTCGCACCTGGAGGTCGAACTTCTCCTCGTAGATCCGGTAGTACCTGGGCACGGCCTCGGCGGCGATCACCGCTTCGGGTGCTTCGTCGGTCAGCGTGTCCGCGAACTCCAAGCCGGGCAGGTCGTGTACACGATTGACCGTGCTCAGTGTCAGCGACGGCCACCGGTACTGAAGGCTCCGCCGGGAGCAGGTGCGCGGTCGAGCATGACGAATCCGTCGCCGACCGAGAGGCCTGCACGACGCAGGTGGTACCCGGCCGACAGACCCGCCTGTCCTGCTCCGATGACAGCGATGTCCGAGGTGATCACGTCACCAGTAGATCAGCCCGCGAGCAGCGTTCCTTCGTACCCATGAGTAACGTCTGGAGCCATGATCGGACAGACACGTGAGGGCGCGGTCGTCACCCTCGAACTCCAGCGTCCGGAGCGACGCAACGCACTGAACACCGAGCTGTGCACAGCTCTGCGACTCGGGATCGAGGATGCGGTCGCATCGGACGCGCGGGTCGTGGTCCTGACGGGGCAGGGATCGAGCTTCTGCGCAGGGGCCGACCTCGGCGGCGACGACTTCGCCCAGGAGTTCCCCGAGGCACTGGAACTGCTGCTCCGCGCAGTCGACGGTGCGCCCATTCCGGTCATCGCCGCCGTGAACGGTCCCGCGGTCGGGGCAGGGACCCAGCTCGCCATCGCCAGCGACCTCCGCGTCGTCGCCGACGGTGCGTTCTTCGAGATCCCGTCGACTCGTCTCGGCATCGCGGTCAACAACTGGACGATCAAGCGACTCGCATCCCTCGCAGGCGGCAGCGTCGCGCGCACGATCCTCATGGGCGGCGAGCGGCTCGACGCCGAACGCGCTTACATCAGTGGTCTCGCGAACAAGCGCGGTGATCTGGCGGTGGCGCAGGAATGGGCCGCGTCGATCACCGAGCTCGCGCCGCTGGCGCTGCGGCACCTCAAACTCGTCTTCAACGACGACGGCACCCACGACGATCCGACGCCTCAGCAGTGGGAAGCCTTCGGTGCAGCCTGGACGAGCGAGGACATGAAGGAAGCTCGACGCGCACGCAACGAGAAGCGCGCCCCGAAGTTCCTGGGTCGATGACGTTCGGCGCGCCCGACACGGGCGATACCGCATGGCTGCTGGCATGCACGGCGATGGTCCTGTTGATGACGCCGGGGCTGGCGTTCTTCTACGGCGGCATGGTCCGGTCCAAGAGCGTGCTGAACATGATGATGATGAGCCTGTCGGCGATTGCCGTCGTATGGCTGTTGTGGTTGGTCTTCGGCTACTCGATGGTGTTCGGCGACAACATCATCGGTGGCTGGATCGGCAATCCGCTGCAGTTCGCCGGCCTACAGGATCTGCTCGGCGGCACATATTCGGGTGACGCGATCTCGATCCCACTCGTCGGCGCGATTCCGGCGCTCGTGTTCGCGGCGTTCCAAGCCGGATTCGCGATGGTGACCGTCGCATTGATCTCGGGTGCCGTCGCGGACCGCATGCGCTTCGTGCCGTGGGTCGTCTTCGCAGCGCTGTGGGCGACCCTCGTCTACTTCCCGGTCGCGCACTGGGTGTTCTCCATCGACGGCCTCACGTCCACGTTCGGCGGCTGGATCTCCAACAAGCTGGGTGCGATCGACTTCGCCGGCGGAACGGCCGTCGAGATCAACGCAGGTATGGCAGGTCTGGTACTCGCGTTGATCGTCGGCAACAGGGCCGGGTGGCCGCGCGATCCGATGCGTCCGCACAATCTGCCTGCCGTCATGCTCGGGGCGGGTCTGCTGTGGTTCGGGTGGTTCGGCTTCAACGCAGGATCCGCTCTGGCCGCGGACGGTGTCGCTGCCGTCGCACTAGTCAACACCCTCGGTGCCGGTGCGATGTCCATGGCCGCGTGGCTCGTCGTGGAAAAGATGCGCGACGGCAAGGCGACGTCGTTCGGTGCTGCATCCGGCGTCGTCGCCGGGCTCGTGGCGATCACTCCGTCGTGCACATCGGTGACGCCCATCGGCGCGGCCGCCATCGGTATCGCCGCAGGCGCGCTCTGTGCACTGGCGATCGGTCTGAAGTACCGGTTCGGATACGACGATTCGCTCGACGTCGTGGGCGTGCACCTCGTCGGAGGAATCGTCGGCACCCTCATGATCGGTCTGCTCGCCAGCTCACACATGCCCGCTGGTGTCGACGGCCTTCTGTACGGCGGTGGATTCCATCAGCTGTGGGTCCAGTTCGTCGCGGTCGTCGTCGTGATGGCGTACACCGGCGTCGTGACGGCTCTGATCGCGCTCGGCATCAAGGCGGTCATGGGTGTTCGAGCGGACGCTCAACACGAGGCGGACGGCCTCGACGAGCACGAGCACGCAGAGTCCGCCTACGACTTCGCGGTCGGGCACGGCGGCGGTAAGGGACCCGGTTTGTTCGGGAAGTAGTAGGGTGGTCATTACCGATAGTTGAATGTTGCCAAATCCGTTCTGTCCCTTTGGTGTAACTCTGCGACTCTGTTAACGAAACGGCCTTCTCCGGTACTCGCATCGGCAAGACGTCGGACCCCTTTTCCCCCGTACGTTTGCGCCGCACCCGACCGGGTGCGCACGTACATCACCGGAAGACGGGGAACATGAAGATCGGAAAATTCGCAGCCACGTCGGCATTGGTCATCGCGGCCATGACGACCGCAATGGGAACGTCCTACGCGGACCCGGCTCCAGCCCCGGCGCCGGTCGGCTGGAACGTCACGCAGAACGGTGGCCAGGTCATCGTCGACACCACGGCCGGAAGCCTGAGCAACGAGGACAACCACCTCGTCGTCCGCGACGCCGGCGGCGCCCTGGTGGACTCGGTGCCCCTGTCCATTGCGTTCGACGGGTTCGCCCATCCCGTCGCAGCCGACATCGACGGCAACCACGCAGTCCTCACGGCCGACGTGACGCCCGCCGCTGCTACGCCCGTGTCCACTCAGCTGCCCGGACTCCAGCAGGTCGATCTGCCGGCCGCCGTCGCAGGCGTCAAGGACAACCTGAGCCTGTCGGCATCGGTCGGCGGATTCCTCGGTGCCGCAACGGGACTCGTCGGTGGATGCCTCCTCGGTGCGGTCGCGGCCGGTGTCGTGTCGGCTCCCGCTGCTCTGCTGTTCGGAGCAGGCCCGATCGCCGGATGCATCGGCGGCGCGCTGCTGCTCGGATCGACCGCCTCGCTCGCCGGTACCGCCCTGGGCGGACTGGGCGCTGTAGCTGCCAACGCGCAGCAGTTCATCACCCTGCTCAACGCCCCGCCGGTCAAGAAGTAGCCGAATCCCCGCTACATCTTGCTCTCATCGAGTCGGGGAGAGCAGGATGTAGCGGTGGGTGGGGTCGAATACGAGGATCCGCGCCTTCAATACGAAGGCCACGGCGGCGTGCGGCACGAGGTGACGCTGTCGCGGGATCGCAGCCGTCTCACCATCGGTCGATCCACGCACGCAGATATTTCGTTTCCCGAAGATCATGAAGTCTCGCGCCTGCACGCGGCCATCGAATGGATGGGAACGCACTGGACCGTCGTCGACGACGGGCTGTCCCGCAACGGCACGTTCGTCAATGGTGATCGCCTGGCCGGGCGACGTAGCCTGCGTCAGGGCGACACCATCCGCATCGGCAGTTCGCTGCTCACGTTCCACGACTTCTCCGGTCTCGGCGACGAGGCGACGCGTATCGCCGCCGAAATGCCGAATACGCGCTCCCTCACCGAAACTCAGCGCTCCGTGCTGGTCGCACTGTGCCGGCCCTACAAGCACAACGCGACGTTCGCCAACCCGTCGTCGAACCAGCAGATCGCCACCGAGATCTTCCTCAGCGTCGACGCCGTCAAGACGCATCTACGAGTGTTGTTCGCCAAGTTCGGCGTCGAGGACCTGCCGCAGAATCAGAAGCGTGTCCGGCTCGCCGAGCGGGCGCTGCAGAGCGGGGTCATCTCACAGCGCGACCTCTAGCATTCGAGTGTCGGCCGTCGCGCGTTCGACGAGTGTCGCGATGGCGTCGGCGACCTCCCCGGCGCGCTCGAGCACCACCATGTGACCGGCCTTCTCGACGGTGACCAGGCGCGCCGCCGGGAGGTGGCGCGAGATCGCCTCCGAATGCCGCATCGGTGTCATGACGTCGTCGGACCCGCACAGCACCAACGTCGGAACGACAGCCAACGCGGCCAGGCTCTCCGACTCGTCGAAATCGTGCAGCGACGTCAAGAAGCTCGCCATCGTCACAACGGACGTCTCGTTCAACATCGCCGTCGCCACCGCGACGACGCGAGGGCTGACGCGTCGTGATCCGTAGCCCGCTGAGCGAACGATCGGCCCGCAGATTCCCCTGCTCAGACGCTTCGAACGGTCCATGATCGACGGGGCCCGGTGCACCGCGGTCTGGAACATCGACACCAGCGGGTGGGCGAGATACGCCCCGAGGCCTTCTTCGGCGAGGCCCGACGCAGCCGTTGCGACGAGCCCGACCCCGACCAGGCGGTCACCGAGTTCGCCGAGTTCCTGACGGGCGTAGGCCATGGCCGTCATACCGCCCATCGAATGCCCGACGACGACGTAGCGACCCTCGGGAACCGTCGTCCGGATGACAGCGGCGAGGTCGCGGCCGAGTTGTTCGATCGTGTAGGTGGCGGGGTCCGCGCTTCCGGAGCCGCCGTGCCCGCGATGGTCGTAGGACACCATGCGCACGTCCTCACCCCAGATGCCGGTGAGCTCGTCCTGCACGTCGGCCCACGATTCCTTCGCGAGGCAATGCCCGTGCACGAACACGACGGTCATCGATGCATCCCGGTTGCCCGACTCCCAGACGGCAAGTGCCGTGCCGTCGTCGGCGACCACTGTGCTCCGTCCACGAGTCCGCTGCATCATGATGGCCCTCCGATGTCTGCTGGTGTAGAGGGTTTCGCCTCTAGCTGTCGATGCGTTACGACAACAACTCTGCTCGACGCGTGGGCATCTTCGAACCCTCCCGACGACTTGCCGCGTATCACCCGCGGGGTGGATTTGTTCACCCTGGGGTGGGTGGCGACCAAACCTCCGCCACCGCAGGATCGAACTACACACAGGGGAGTAGAAGCAGGGAGGACGAAGCGATGGCAGATCTCGACGTCGTCGATGCACTCGACGCGCAGGTGCCGCTGGCCGTGGCCGGGGACAAGGTCGCTCTGGGCGAGGTGATCGCGTTGGTGCGGCCGTACCTGAAGCGTTATTGCGCAGCACGTTCCGCGAATCTGGACGTGTCTGCGGACGACGTCGTACAAGAAGTCTGTCTGGCGCTCGTGACCGCGGTGCCGACGTATCGGGATCTCGGAAAACCGTTCTTGGCGTTCGTATATGGCATCGCGTCGCACAAACTGGCCGACGCGGGCCGGAAAGCTGCTCTGCGACGCTCGTATTCGCTCGAGTTGGTGACGGACGAGCCGAGTACCGACGACGGACCCGAACAACACGCTCTGGATTCCGAAGTACACAGCGACGCACAGAGATTGATGAACACTCTCGCACCGCGGCTCCGGAAGATCATCCTGATGCGAGTCGTGTGGGGGATGACGGCCCCGGAAACCGGTAGGGCGCTGGGAATGACAGCCGGAGCGGTTCGAGTGGCTCAGCACCGGGCGATGAATCAGTTGCGCGCCGAATTGAGTAATTTCGCGTTGCTGAGCGCGTAGCGCACGTGCACGAAAATGCATAGCCCTCTATGTATTTTCGTGCACATAGGCCGTAGGTGCCTATAGTGCAACACGCTCCGGCTCGTCGACGGACGAGGCGCGCACCACCGAACGCGTCGAGGCCTGCATTCTGCGGTGCCCGATCGCCATGAATGCGACGCCCGCCGCGACCCACGCGGCCAGCACCAGCCACGACTGAGCAGTAGCGGCGTTCGGGAAGTACGACAGATTCCGTAGCAGCGTCGCGCCCGCTCCAGGCGGGAAGAACTGTCCGACGACGCCCCAGGGCCGCGGGAGGAACTGCCACGGCTGCGCGGCTCCCGAGATCTGATTTCCGATGAACATCATCAGGATGGCCGCGACGCCGATGCCTGCAGGGCCGATGATCGACGTCAGTCCGACGATCAGTGCGCTCACTGCCAGCACCGACAAACCGGCGGCAGCCACGTTCGGGACAACGGCACCTTGGAGCATTCCGAACCATCCCTGCGTGATCGCGGCGACGACGATCCCGGCGCCGACGCCGTAGATCGCGGTGGCGAGCAGTCGTCGCCCCGCGCCCTTCACGAGCATGGAGATGATCACGCCGCCCACGATTCCGCCGATCACCAGCGGAAATCCCATCGCCGACAGGCCTGCGCCGCGGGCATCCGTCGATGCCAGTGGAACGATGTCGGTCACCGTCGTACCGAGCTTCGATGCGACACCCGAGAACACCTGGCTGACGACGGTTCCGTTCGCGGAGGCGGTCAGCACCTCTGGCGTGGGTCCGGAAATCACGGCGCCGTAGACCTCGCGTGCCTCGATCTGCGCGACGGCCGTAGCACGATCGGGGACGGTGCTGACGTCGAACGTCTCGGACAACTGGCTGGTCAGAGCAGGTGAATCGCCGACGACGGCGACAGGAATCTCGTGGACCTTCGACGTGACGGATGGCCACAGGAACGCGAGGACGACGACGGCGAGCGCCGCCGCGCCGGCAAGTGCGATGGCGACGGCACGTGGCCAGGTGGTGGGCTTCATGGTCGGCTCCTAAATAAAACGAATAATCGTTCTTTATAAAACGCTCGTACGGGCCGGTTGTCAAGAACGAGCCTTCGTTTTTAATATGGGCGGATGCCCAAAGTCAGCGAAGATCACCGCGAAGAGCGTCGGCGACAGATCATCGACGCAGCGATGCGATGCTTTTCGCGCGCTGGATTCGAGCGGACGTCGATGTCGGACATCATCGCCGAGTCCGGTCTGTCCGCAGGGGCGATCTACAGCTATTTCAAGAACAAGCAGGACCTGATCCTGTCGGTGACGCGGGACGTCTTGAAAAGCCGGTCGGAGGACCTCGACGGGTTGGAGAAGCAGGATCCGCTACCTCCGCCGCAGGCCGTCATTCGCATGTTCCTGGCCGGGATGACGCGCGACGTCGGGAATCCGAGCATTCTGGTGCAGATATGGGCGGCGGCTGCGGCAGAGCCGCGCGAGACGTCGACGGTGATTCCCGTGGTGCTCGAGCTACGCGGGTTGTACGAGCGCTACCTACGAGTGTGGTTCGCGGACAAGGGTTTCGACGATGCCGACGAGCGCGCCCGTGCGGTCGCGCCCATCATCGTCGGGCTGTGCCAGGGGTACATCCTGCAGTCGGCACTGGTGCCGGACTTCGACGCGGACGCGTATCTCGCCGCGCTGGACAAGCTCGGCTTCGCCGAGCATGTGCACGGAAATACATAGCGGGCTACGTATTTCCGTGCACATGGGGCGAAGCCCCCTACACCGTCCGCGTCAACCGATCCGCCAGCAGACGTGAGAACTTGGCCGGATCCTTCAGCTCGGTGCCCTCGGCGAGAAGTGCCGTGGCGTAGAGCAATTCGGCCGTCTCGGCCAAGGATGCGTCCTCGCTGCGCTCTTCCCGTGCCTTCTTGAGCCCGGTCACGAGGTCGTGGGTCGGGTTCAGTTCGAGGATGCGCTTGGATGTCGGAACGAACTGGCCCGACGCCTTGTACATCTTCTCGAGCTGCGGGGAGAAGCTGAACTCGTCACCGACGACGCATGCGGGCGACGTGGTCAGGCGTGAGGACAGGCGAACTTCCTTGACGTCCTCGGCGAGGGTCTCGGTCATCCATGTCAGCAGGCCCTCGAACTCCTTGTCCTGCTCTTCGCGCTTGGACTCGGCTTCCTTCTTCTCTTCCTCGGTGTCGAGGTCGACCTCGCCCTTCGAGATGGACTGGAATGCCTTGCCGTCGAAGTCGGGGACGTTGCCGACCCACACCTCGTCGACCGAGTCGGTGAGCAGAAGAACCTCGAGGCCACGAGCCTTGAAAGCCTCCATGTGCGGGGAGCTTTCGATCTGCTGACGGCTTTCGCCCGTCATGTAGTAGATCTGCTCCTGGCCGTCCTTCATGCGGTCGACGTATTCGGCGAGCGTCGTGACGCCGGACTCGGAGTGAGTCGACTCGAACGACGACAGCCCGAGGATGGTCTCGCGGTTGTCGTTGTCGGCGATCAGGCCTTCCTTGAGCGCCTTGCCGAACTGCGACCAGAACGTGCTGTACTTCTCGGCGTTCTCGGTCTGCAGTTCCTTGATCGTCGAGAGGACCTTGCGAGTCAGCCGGCGACGGATCGCGCGAATCTGCCTGTCCTGCTGCAGGATTTCACGTGAAACATTGAGCGAGAGATCCTGTGCGTCGACGACACCCTTGACGAAGCGCAGGTATTCGGGCATGAGTTCTTCGCAGTCGTCCATGATGAAGACGCGCTTGACGTACAGGTGCACGCCGGTCTTGCCCTCGCGCATGAACAGATCGAACGGTGCCTGCGACGGAATGAACAGCAGCGCTTGGTATTCGAACGTGCCCTCGGCCTTGAACGGGATGACCTCGAGCGGCTCGTCCCACGCATGGCTGACGTGCTTGTAGAACTCCTTGTACTCCTCCTCGGACACTTCGTCCTTGGGGCGAGTCCACAGGGCCTTCTGCGAGTTGACGGTTTCCGTCTCGATCGTGACGGTGTCCTCGCCGTCCTCGTCCGTTGACTTGACGCGCTTCTCGACGTCGATGCGGATCGGCCACGCGATGAAGTCCGAGTACTTCTTGACGAGCTGCTTGATCTTCGATTCCGACGCGTAGTCGTAGAGGTGATCCTCTTCGTCGGTCGGCTTGAGATGCAGCGTGATCGAGCTGCCCTGCGGGGCGTCGTCGACGTCGGAGATCTCGTAGGTGCCCTCGCCGGACGATTCCCATCGCGTCGCCGCGCTCTCGCCCGCTTTACGGGTGAGCAGTGTGACCTTGTCGGCCACCATGAACGTGGAGTAGAAGCCGATGCCGAACTGGCCGATCAGCTCCTCCGACGCGGCGGCGTCCTTGGCTTCCTTGAGCTTCTTGCGGACCTCCGCGGTACCGGACTTGGCGAGCGTGCCGATGAGATCGATGACCTCGTCGCGCGACATGCCGATGCCGTTGTCACGGATGGTCAGTGTGCGGACCTCTTTGTCGATGTCCAACTCGATGTGGAGGTCGGAGACGTCGACATCGAGATCCTTGTCCCGGTAGGACTCGAGACGCAGCTTGTCGAGCGCGTCGGACGCGTTGGAGATCAGCTCGCGAAGGAAGCTGTCCTTGTTGGAGTAGATCGAGTGAACCATCAGGTCCAAGAGCTGGCGCGTCTCGGCCTGAAATTCCCGCTGTTCGGTGGTCATGACTGGGTGCGATCTCCTTTCAGAGCAAAAGCGACGGCCCGAATTCTACTTCCGTGCCGCGGAGCCCGGACCACGCAGAGTCGCGTTACGCCGTCGGAGAACACCGAGTCCGCGTCGGTCCACGTCAGCGCCTCGCACGCGCGGACCTGCGTCGTGACCACGCCCTCGAGTCCCGGACTGACCTACTGTGGTCGGCGTGAGTAGCAAATCGATCGTGCCGATCGCGTTGGGCGTCGCTGCAGCCGCATGGTTGACGCGTGCCGCGTGGGGATTGCCGACGCAGCTGGGTGCCGGTACCGCCAAGATCGCGCCGTACGCCGCGAACTCCAGTCGCTACCGGGACCGGCGGTTCCACAACACCGAGCCCAGTTCGTCGTTCACCGGTGGCAGTGACGAGTCGATTCTGACGTCGTTCCGCAAGCGCCGTGCCCTCGGCAAGCCTCAGCGACCCGTTCCCATTGCGCCGACGATCGCCCCTGCCGATGCCGGCGAAACGGCCGTCACCTGGTACGGACACTCCTCGGTCCTGATCGAGTTGGACGGTCGGCGGATTCTGGCCGATCCGGTGTGGAGCAACCGCGTCTCGCCGTCGCGCACTCTCGGACCGGCACGGCTGCACCCGACGCCGCTGCCGCTGCGCGCGCTTCCGGCAGTCGATGCGATCGTCATCTCGCACGACCACTACGACCACCTCGACAAGGCGACCATTCAACAGCTGGCGAGCCTGCAGGACGCGCCGTTCGTCGTGCCGATCGGAATCGGTGCGCACCTGCGGCGTTGGCGTGTTCCGGAGAGCCGCATCGTCGAGCTCGACTGGGACGAACAGACCGAGATCGCCGGCCTGACCGTCACGTGCACCGAGGCCAGGCACTTCTCCGGTCGAGGCCTGAAACGCGATCTGACGCAGTGGGCGTCGTGGGCCTTCGCCGGCCCACAGCATCGTGTGTTCTTCGGCGGCGACACCGGATACACCGCCAAGTTCACCGAGATCGGTGAGAAGTACGGGCCGTTCGACCTGACGCTGCTGCCGGTCGGTGCCTATGACCCACGCTGGGCCGACATCCACATGAATCCCGAGGAAGCGGTCCGTGCGCATCTCGATCTGCGCGGCAACGTGTTCGTTCCGGTGCACTGGGCCACGTTCAACCTCGCGTTCCATCCGTGGTCGGAGCCGATCGTCCGGTTGAAGGCCGCAGCCGAAGAAGTAGGAGTCACGACGGCTGTGCCGATGCCGGGGCAGCGCATCGACGTCGCGCATGGCGTCGCCGACGATCGTTGGTGGGCGCGGCTCGGGTGACCCGACCCGATTAGGCTAGCCACCATGTCGGTCGAGATGGACAAGAGGGAATCGGGGCTCACCGAGGCGCAGGTCGCGCAGCTTCGGTCCGAGGGGAAATCGAACGACGTTCCGGCTCGCGCGAGCCGGTCTGTCAAGGACATCGTCCGAGGCAACGTCTTCACGCGAATCAACGCGATTCTGGGAGTGTTGCTACTGATCGTGTTGTCGACCGGATCGATCGTCGACGGCATGTTCGGCCTGCTGATCGTCGCGAACAGCGGCATCGGCATCATCCAGGAAATCCGTGCGAAGAAGACGCTCGACGAGCTGGCCATCGTCGGCCAGAGCAAACCCGTGGTACGACGCGACGGCGTGGCGCGAGAAGTCGCGCCCGACGAGGTCGTGCTCGGCGACGTCATCGAACTCGGTCCCGGTGATCAGATCGTCGTCGACGGGGAGATCATCGAGACGGCAAGCCTCGAAGTCGACGAATCGCTGTTGACCGGCGAAGCCGATGCCGTTCACAAAACCACTGGCGCACAAGTGCTTTCCGGCAGCTTCGTCGTGTCGGGCAGCGGCGCGTACCGGGCGACGAAGGTCGGTCGCGACGCCTATGCCGCTCGGCTCGCCGAGGAAGCCAGCAAGTTCACGCTCGTGCATTCCGAGCTGCGCAGCGGTATCGACAAGATTCTGAAGTTCATCACCTACCTGATGATTCCGGCGGGTGCGCTGATCATCTACAACCAGTTGTTCTCGAGCGGTCAGTCGCTCGGCCCGGCGCTCAACGGTATGGTCGCAGCTCTCGTGCCGATGGTTCCCGAAGGCCTGGTGCTGATGACGTCGATCGCGTTCGCCGTGGGTGTGATCAGGCTCGGGCAGCGTCAGTGCCTCGTGCAGGAACTGCCCGCGATCGAAGGGCTCGCGCGCGTCGACGTGGTCTGCGCTGACAAGACCGGAACGCTCACCGAGAACGGCATGCGTCTGTCCGAACTGCGCGTCGTGGAGGACGGCGACGGTGCCCTCATGGCACAGGTACTCGCAGCCCTTGCGCACGACGACCCTCGGCCCAACGCCAGCGTGCTCGCGATCGCCGAAGCGTTTCCCGACGACCCGAACTGGACCGAGACCGCTGTCGCACCGTTCTCCTCCGCCAAGAAGTGGAGTGGGCTGTCGTACGGCGAGCATGGCAACTGGTTGCTCGGCGCACCCGACGTGCTGCTCGAGCCCGAATCCGACATCGCACGTCAGGCAGAGGAGGTCGGTTCGGCCGGTTTGCGCGTGCTGCTGCTCGCCAGCAGCGACCTACCCGTCGACGACGACTCGGCGCCCGGGGTCGTCACGCCGCGTGCGCTGGTGGTGCTCGAACAGAAGGTACGCACCGACGCCCGCTCGACGCTCGACTACTTCGCGAGCCAGTCCGTTGCGGTCAAGGTCATCTCCGGCGACAACGCGGTGTCCGTCGGCGCGGTCGCGGGCTCGCTCGGTCTCGCCGGCAGCCCGATCGACGCACGTACCCTGCCCGAAGACACGGATCAGTTGGCCGACACGGTGGAGAACTCCACCACTTTCGGTCGCGTCCGACCGGATCAGAAGCGTCAGATGGTCGGGGCTCTGCAGTCGCGAGGCCACACCGTCGCGATGACGGGCGACGGCGTCAACGACGTCCTCGCTCTGAAGGACGCCGATATCGGCGTCGCGATGGGCTCGGGAAGTGCGGCGACGCGAGCCGTCGCGCAGATCGTGTTGCTGGACAACAAGTTCGCGACGCTTCCGTACGTCGTCGGTGAAGGCCGACGTGTCATCGGCAACATCGAACGCGTCTCGAATCTGTTCCTCACCAAGACCGTCTACTCCGTGCTGCTGGCCTTCCTGATCGGCATCTCGGGTGTGCTGTCGCAGGTGTTCCACTTCGAACCGTTGCCGTATCCGTTCCTGCCGCGGCACGTGACCATCGCGGCGTGGTTCACGATCGGCATCCCGGCATTCGTTCTGTCGTTGGCGCCCAACAACGAACGCGCCCGCACCGGATTCGTTCCCCGCGTCATGCGACTCGCCGTGCCGTCGGGACTGATAGTCGGCACCGCGACGTTCGTGTCGTACCTCCTGGCCTACCAGGGCCCGAACGCGACGGAAGCCCAAGTCACACAAGCCAGTACGACGGCCCTGATCACGCTGATCATGATCGCGGTGTGGGTGCTCGCCGTCGTCGCGAGGCCCTACGTGTGGTGGAAGATCGTGCTGCTCGCCGGTTCCGTGCTCGGCTACCTGTTGCTGTTCACGATCCCGTTCTGCCGGACGTTCTTCAAACTCGACCCGTCGAACATTGCGATGACGACGACGGCCATCGTCATCGGTGCCGTCGGAATCGTCGCTGTGGAAGCGGCGTGGTGGATCAGTGCCGCCCTGCACGGCGAGAAGCGACGTCTCTTCGGTGCGATGCCTGTCGCGGGCAGTGCGCAGTAAGCTTTCGAAGTCGGACACAACCACGTACGAGATGGAGCGATCATGGGTTTCGCAGACAATCTGAAGGGTCTCGTCGACAAGGGCAAGAAGGCCGCCGCCGAGAACTCGGACAAGATCGAGGACGCGGTCGACAAGGCAGGCGACTTCATCGACAACAAGACCGGCGGCAAGTACGCCGACAAGGTCGACAAGGTCCAGGACGCAGCCAAGAAGGCAATTCCGGACAAGTAGTGCGGCTGCGCCGCCTGTGCGTGCATAGTTGGTCCCACGACCAACTACGCACGCACAGGCGCGGTAGCGCATCATCTACGTGTGGACGGACCGATTCTTCTACTCGTGGTGATTGCCGCTGTCGCGGTGGCCGGTTTCGCGAAGCGTCTCGACCTGCAGGTCCCGTTGGTGCTGGTGACGGTCGGGTCCATCGCGTCGTTCATCCCCGGCGTCCCGCACGTGACGCTGGCACCCGAACTCATCCTCGGGGTCGTTCTGCCGCCGTTGCTGTACTCGGCGGCTCTCGACTTCTCGTTCGTCAGCTTCCGTAAGAACCTCGGCCACATCCTGCGGCTGGGAATCGTCATGGTCGTCGTCACGACGCTGGCCGTCGGATACTTCGCGAACTGGCTGGTACCCGAGCTGACACTCGGTGCAGCGCTGGTCCTCGGTGCCGTCGTCGCACCTCCCGACGCGGTGGCTGCTGTCGCCGTCGGCCGCAAGCTCGGCCTGCCGTCGCGCATGATGGCCATCCTCACGGGCGAAAGCCTCGTCAACGACGCGGCCGCGCTGACACTGTTCACACTCGCCGTCGCGTCGGTCACCGGTAAGAAGATCGCGATCGATTCGCCGGTCCTGTTCTTTCTGTACGAGATCGTCGGCGGCGTTCTGGTCGGGCTCATTCTGTCGAGAGTCGTTCGCTTCGTGCGTTCACGCATCCAGGACTCGGCACTCGAAACCGTGCTCGGACTCGTCCTGCCGTTCACCGCGTACCTCGCTGCCGAGGAGATCCACGCGTCGGGCGTGCTCGCGGTCGTGACCGCCGGTTTCGTGCTCGGCCGAGTCACCGCCGACGTCCCGGTCACGACGCGTATCCAGGAACGGCAGGTCTGGCCGACGCTCGATCTGCTTCTCGAGGCATTCGTGTTCGCGTACATGGGCCTTCAGCTGAAATCCGTCATTCGTGAAGTCGAGCGCAACGGTCTGCCGGTGCTGCACATCTTCGCGTACGCGCTGCTGATTCTGGTCGTCGTGATCGCAGTGCGGCCCGCGTGGATCTTCGTCAACACGGGTCGGCGCACAGTGGTCCGAAAAGCATTGAGAAGAAGCAACTCCGAGAAGACCGATGCACTCGGATTGACGTGGAAACAGAACCTGGTGCTGTCGTGGGCAGGGATGCGCGGGGTCGTCACCCTCGCTGCCGCGTCCGGTGTGCCGCTCGCGACCGTCGCGGGCGATGTGTTCCCCGGCCGAGCCGTCATTCAGGCGGTTGCGTTCGTCGTCGCCGTCGGCACCTTGCTGATCCAGGGCCTGACGCTACCGTTGTTGATTCGGCGCCTCGACGTCGCCGACCCGCTGGAGCAACAACAGACCGACGAGCAGCACACCCTTGCCCGGGCTATCTCCCGCTCCGCCGCAGAATCCTGCCTGACCGACGCTGCGGCACACGGTGTTCCCGGTGCGAGCAAGGAAGCGGTCGATGCCGTGCTGGAGAGAGTGCGTCGCTCCGTGCGCGCCCGTCTGGACGCCGAGGAAACCGAGGACAAGGAGGAACGTATCGCCGCCGCAGGTGCCCTGTTCGACACTCTGCGCCGAAACGTCTTGGTCGCGCAGCGGAACGCGCTCGTCAAGGCGCGTGACTCCGGTGAGCTCGACGACGAAGTGTTACGCGAGATTCTCGACGGTCTGGATGTCGAAGAGGCTGCAGCGCAGGCGCGGATCGAACGGCGCATCCGGTGAGGCGCGCGGTAGTAGCGTGCGTCACCGCCCTGGTTCTGACGAGTTGTGCTCAGCCACACGCGGACACGACGCAGCCGACGCCACCGCCGGCATCGCCCGCGCCCACCGGTGACGAGCGGGGTGCACTCGTGTCGTCTACACCCATGGGCCACTTGGATTTTGCGGTGCGTGTTCTCGGTGCCACCGCGACGCGCGTCGTCTATCGGTCCACGTCGGCCGACGGAACCAGAGGCACCGAGGTGTCCGGCGTGGTGTTCGTACCGAAAGGCGAACCGCCGGAGGGCGGCTGGCCGATCGTGTCCGTCGGACACGGGACCACCGGGGTGACCGACGAATGCGCGCCCTCGTTGTATCCGAATCTGTTGGGAGCCATCGGAATCGTCTCGCCGTTCCTCGAACGAGGCATGGTCGTCACCGTCACCGACTACGAGGGCATCGGAACCGGCGGGCCGCACCCGTACCTGGATCCCGACGCGGCGGCCTACAACGTCGTCGACGCGGTTCGTGCCGCGCGTGCCGTCGTACCCGAGGCCGGAACGCGGTGGGGTGCGATCGGCAATTCGCAAGGCGGACAAGCTGTCTGGTCGGCTGCGGAGCGGGCAGACTATCGGGACGGGCTCGACCTCGTCGGCGCAGTGGGGCTGTCCCCGGTGTTGGATCTGAGCCCGATGTACCGTGTCGGCGCGACACCGACGTTGCCGCAGTCGCTGCTGACGCCGTTCCTCGTGAACGGTCTGCAGTATCGGGAGCCCGACGTGGATGGATCCGAGTACGTCCGAGGCGTGCTGAGTAGCGAACAACGCGCACTCACCGCCTGTACCGATCTGCTCGGAGTGCAGAAGGCCGAGGCCGCGACGCTTCTGACGTCGAACGATTCCGCCCCGAGCACCGAAACCTCGCGCGTGCGCATGGAGGAGTGGCTGCAGTCCGTCGCGCTTCCCCGTGCGTCGACGACGGTTCCGCTGGCGGCGCTCGTGGGCGAGCAGGATCAGTTGATCGACCCGAAGTGGACACAGGACGCCATTGCCAGGGCATGCTCGATGGGCGACGTCGTCGAAGTCAGGCGGGAGCCGGGGCAAGGTCATTCCGACCAAGCCGCGATCCCGTTCGGGGTGTCGTGGCTGACCGACCGGTTCGCGGCCGTGCCCGCGCCGAACACCTGCTCAGGAGGGTGAGGACCATGGTGGATCGACCGACGCCGGAGGCCGCGGCGGTACTCGACATGGTGCGTGCGTTGTGCATGGCACTTCCCGACGCCACCGAGCGCACCAGCCGCGGCGAGCCGTCGTGGTTCGTGAGGAAGTCCGAGCGGCAGCCCGAGTGAGTTCTGCGATCGTCTGGTTCGCCGTCATCCTGGCGTGCGCGGTCGCGGTGATCGCACTGATCAGTTTCCGTGGCCGTCGAGCACTGACGACACCCGAGGAACGTGCCGTCCACTCGACGCTGCATACGGCTTCGTTGGCGGCACGACCGTTGCGCGGAGGCCTGAACTTCGAATCCGCGTCCGAGGCAGCACCGTATCTGCGCGCCCTGACCGGCAGCGATGCGCTCGGGATCGCCGACGCCGACGGCACACTCCTGACGTGGAACGGCCCGCACGACGAACTGGCCGCCGCGTTTCTGGACGCGTCGGCGCGCGCGAGCGAGGGGGAGCGACGCGTACTGCTGTCGTATCCGCTCGGCGCCGACCACCCGGTTCGCGCGGTCATCGCCCAACCGTTGCTGATCGAGGACGTCGGTGTCGTGGGCGTTCTCGGTGCCGTGACGACGTCCGTGCCGGGACCCGGCATGCTCGGGGCGATCTCGGAAGTCGCCCGGTACGCATGTGGGCAGATCGAACTCGCCGAGCTCGACGCGTCGCGCGCGCGTCTCGATCGCGCCGAAGTGCGTGCACTGCGTGCCCAGATCAGCCCGCATTTCATCTACAACGCACTCGGAACGATCGCGTCGTTCGTGCGCACCGATCCGGACAGGGCACGCGAACTGGTGCTCGAGTTCGCGGACTTCACCCGCTATTCGTTCCGGACCGCGGGTGAGTTCACCGTGCTGGCGGACGAATTACGCAACATCGACCGCTACCTGACGCTCGAACGGGCTCGGTTCGGAGATTCGTTGCAGGTCACGGTGCAGGTCGCGCCCGAGGTGCTGAGCGTGGTCCTGCCGTTTCTCGCCCTGCAGCCGCTCGTCGAGAACGCGGTGCGTCACGGTCTGTCCGGGCGGGCAGGCGGCGGCACCATCACGATCGTCGCGGCCGATGAGGGGACCGACTGCCTCATCAGCGTCGAGGACGACGGCGTCGGCATGGACCCGGACATTCTCCGCTCGGGTTCGCTGACCGTCGACGAAGGCGCCCACGTCGGACTGTCCAATGTCGACGACCGGTTGCGTGCCGCATTCGGCAACGACTACGGACTCGTCGTCGACACCGCGCCGGGCGCGGGAACGAAGGTCAGCATGCGAGTTCCGAAGTTTCGGGCAGGTATCCGAGCATGACGGGGGCATCTGGCACGATGAGGTCCGTGGACAACCCGTCGTCGACTGCTCTGGTGGTGCTTGCTGTCGACGACGAGAAGCCTGCCCTCGACGAACTCGCCTACCTTCTGAGCAGGCAGGAGTGCGTCGCACAGGTCGACACCGCCTCCGACGCGACAACCGCGCTACGACGGTTGCAGCACCCCGTCGGACCGCAGGCGCCTGCGGTCGACGCCGTGTTCCTCGATATCAACATGCCCGGCCTCGACGGCATGGAGTTGGCGGGCATTCTCGCGAACTTCAGCCGTCCACCGGCCGTGGTGTTCGTGACGGCACACGACGATCGTGCCGTCGCGGCATTCGATCTCGGTGCCGTCGACTACCTGCTGAAGCCGCTTCGCGAAGAACGCCTGACGGAGTCGCTGCGCCGAATCATCGCGTCCGGCAAGCGAGCCGAGGCTCCGGAGTCGGCCTCATCCGACGAGATCATCCCCGTCGAGCTCGGCGGAACCACGACGCTCGTCGGGCGGTCGACCGTCGGGTGGGTGGAGGCAGAAGGCGATTACGCGCGACTGCACACCACGTCGGGTTCGCATCTCGTGCGAATTCCGATCTCGACGCTCGAAAGCCGTTGGGGGAGTAGTGGTTTCCTTCGAGTGCATCGCTCGTACCTGGTGTCGCTGACGCTCGTGACCGGAATACGCACCGTCGGTTCGGGTCTGGTGGTGTGCCTGCGTGCCGACGGCGACCTGCCTGCCGTCGAACTACCGGTCAGCCGACGACACACACGTGAACTCAAGGACCGGTTGGTCCGCGGCCCGCTGCAGTCCTGGTCGAGTCGGTGACCGGCCCGCGCAAGCGAGAACGCGTCGTTCTCGCCGGTCGGCGCGGGGCGCGGATGGTTCGGACACGCGTCGAGGTGCAGGAGCAGACCGAGGTCGGCGACGCCATGGTCCGTGGCCTGATTCGCGCACAGCTGCTGCTGTCGATTCGGTTGGCGCTGCTGACGTTGGCCGTGCTGTTCGCCATTCCGCTCGTCTCGCTCGTCGTCCCGGCGTTCTCCGACGCCACCCTGTTCGGCATCCGGTTGCCGTGGCTCGTGCTGGGTGTCGCGGTCTATCCGCTGCTGCTGTTCGTCGGATGGGTGTACGTGCGGCAGGCCGAGCGCAACGAGCACGAGTTCGTCGACCTCGTGGACGACTAGATGGACGGCGACTGACATGGACACCGTGCCGTGGGTGACGGTGGCGGCGCTGGTGCTCGCCGCTGTCGCCACCGTCGCGATCGGCGTCTACGGAGTGCGCCTGGCGCGCACGACGTCGGACTTCCTCGTCGCGTCGCGTAGCGTCGGACCGCGCTGGAACGCCGCCGCGATCTCCGGTGAATACCTTTCGGCCGCTTCGTTTCTCGGTGTCGCCGGACTCATCGCGAAATACGGCGCCGACGCGCTGTGGTATCCGATCGGGTTCACCGCGGGCTACCTCGGCCTCTTGCTGTTCGTCGCGGCCCCGCTCAGGCGCAGCGGCGCGTACACCGTTCCCGATTTCGCGGAGTTCCGGCTCGGCTCACGGCGTCTACGCACGCTCGCGATGTTCGTCGTCGTCATCATCTGTGCGTTGTATCTGGTGCCGCAGTTCCAGGGCGCAGGCCTGACACTGAACATTCTGCTCGGTGTGCCCAGTTGGGTCGGCGCGGCAGTCGTCGGACTCATCGTCATCGCGAACGTCGTCGGCGGTGGGATGCGGTCGATCACCTTCGTGCAGGCGTTCCAGTACTGGCTCAAGCTGACGGCCGTCGCGGTGCCCGCCGTCGTCCTCGCAGTGCACTTCTATGCCGACGATCGTGTGGTCGGCAGCCCTGCGCCGCCGACCGTCGACCGTGAGACGACCGTCGAGATCAGCACCGACGTTCTGGTTCAAGTGAATTCGCCGATCGAGGTGACCGTGCGCGGCACCGTCGACGAGCAGTCCGCCGACGGGCGCATCACTCTCGACGAGGGCACCCACGAACTCGGCGACGGCACGACGCTCGTTCTCGATGCCGATTCGCCCGTCCCCGTCGTCGCGGGATCGCCGACGACGGATCGGCAGTGGGCCCAGCCCGGCTGGGGGCTGGGCGGCACACACCCGCTGTATCAGGTCTACTCGCTGATCCTCGCGACGTTCCTCGGCACGCTGGGACTTCCACACGTGCTCGTCCGCTTCTACACGAACCCCGACGGCCGCGCTGCGCGGCTCACGTCGCTGACGGTCCTGGGTCTGCTCGGGATGTTCTATCTGTTCCCGACGCTGCTCGGTGTGTTCGCGAGGCTCTACGTACCGCAGCTGTCCATCACCGGCACGTCGGATGCGGCCGTGCTGCTGCTACCGGGCTCGGTGCTGTCGGGTGTAGGTGGCCAGCTGCTCGCTGCCGTCGTCGCGGCGGGTGCGATCGCGGCGTTCCTGTCGACGTCGTCGGGCCTGCTCGTCAGCATCGCCGGAGTCCTCAGTACCGATGTGCTGCGCGGCCGAGTACGTGACTTCCGGGTCGCGGCGATCCTCGCAGGCATCGTTCCCCTGGCGTTGTCGCTCGGGGTGGTCTCGCTCGATCTTTCACGCACGGTCGGCCTCGTCTTCGCGGTCGCCGCGTCGACGTTGTGTCCGCTGCTCGTTCTGGGGATCTGGTGGCGTGGGCTGACGGCCGCCGGTGCTGCAGCGGGTCTGGTCGGCGGTGGTCTCGTGTCGCTGACCGCCGCGTCGCTGTCGGTGTTCGGAGTGTCCGACGCCGTGTGGTCCGGCTGGCCTGCCGCGATTCTGGGGTATCCGGCGGCCGTCAGTGTTCCGCTCGCGTTCGTGCTGATGATCGCCGTCAGCAAGCTGACGGCGAGGTCCGTTCCCGCCGACGTCGGCCGTATCTTCACGAGGCTGCACGCCCCCGAACGGCTCGATATGGGACGCGACCGAGAGCGCGAGTTGTAAGCCCGTTCACCGTCGCCCGGCGACCGCTCGTCGCACGGTCGAGCAGTTTGCCGTGTGATCGGCGCCACTGCATTCTCTTGTGACGCGCCTCTCACTACCGTCATCTCTCAGTTCCGAGTCACAGCCCGTGACGAGTAGAAGAGGGAGCAACGAAGGTGACACGACCGGACACGACACCCCCGGACGCACAGGCGTTCGTCGACATGCAAGCCAGCCCGGAGTTCCAGGAACTGCGACGACGCCTGCGCAGCTTCGTCTTTCCGATGACCGCGTTCTTCCTGATCTGGTACATCGTCTACGTGCTGCTGAGCAACTACGCACACGACTTCATGTCCACCCCGGTGTGGGGCAACATCAACGTCGGCCTTCTCCTCGGTCTCGGGCAGTTCGTCACGACCTTCGCGATCACGGGCATCTACGTGAAATTCGCGAACCGTGAACTCGACCCGCGCGCCGAGGCGCTCCGCAACGAGATGATCGCATCCCAGGAGGCCAAGGCATGAGCGGCACGTTTCTCGCCCAAACTGCCGACACCACCGTCGGCGAACCCCTCGTCAACATCGCGATCTTCGGTGCCTTCGTCGCCGTCACGATGTTCGTCGTCATCCGCGCGTCGAAGAAGAACGCGACGGCGTCGGAGTTCTTCACCGCGGGTGGTGGCTTCTCCGGACCACAGAACGGCGTCGCGATTGCCGGTGACTACCTCTCCGCGGCCAGCTTCCTCGGCATCGCGGGAGCCATCGCCGTCTACGGTTACGACGGCTTCCTGTACTCCATCGGCTTCCTCGTCGCGTGGCTCGTGGCACTGTTGCTCGTCGCCGAATTGCTCCGCAACACAGGTAAATTCACGATGGCCGACGTGCTGAGCTTCCGTCTCAAGCAGCGCCCCGTGCGTACTGCCGCAGCGCTGTCGACGCTCACGGTGTCGCTGTTCTACCTCCTCGCGCAGATGGCAGGCGCGGGTGGGCTCGTCGCTCTGCTGCTCGACATCTCCGATCGCACAGGACAATCCATCGTCATCGCCGTCGTCGGCGTCCTGATGATCGTCTACGTCCTCGTCGGCGGCATGAAGGGCACCACATGGGTGCAGATCATCAAGGCCGTCCTGCTCATCGCCGGTGCACTGTTCATGACGGTGCTGGTGCTCGCGAAGTTCGGCTTCAACCTGTCCGAGCTGCTCGGTAGCGCTCAGGAGACGATCTCCGGTTCGGCAAGCGAAACAGTTGCAGCGACCAACGTGCTCGAGCCCGGTGCTCAGTACGGCGGCAGCAACATGAGCAAGCTCAACTTCCTGTCGCTCGGTATCGCACTGGTGCTCGGAACTGCCGGTCTCCCACACGTTCTCATGCGCTTCTACACCGTGCCGACGGCCAAGGAAGCTCGTCGAAGCGTCGTCTGGGCCATCGCGCTCATCGGTGCGTTCTACCTCTTCACTCTCGTGCTCGGCTACGGTGCCGCGGCGATCGTCGGACCGGATCGCATCCTCGCGTCGGCAGGTGGGCAGAACTCTGCTGCACCGCTTCTCGCGTTCGAACTCGGCGGCGTCGTGCTGCTCGGTGTGATCTCGGCGGTTGCGTTCGCGACGATCCTCGCCGTCGTCGCAGGCCTGACGATCACCGCGTCGGCGTCGTTCGCACACGACATCTACGCGTCGGTGATCAAGAAGGGCGACGTCGACGAGAAGAAGCAGGTCAAGGTCTCGCGCATCACGGCAGTGGTGATCGGAATCCTCGCGATCGGACTCGGCATCCTCGCGAACGGGCAGAACATCGCGTTCCTCGTCGCGCTGGCATTCGCCGTCGCCGCGGCCGCGAACCTGCCGACCATCGTCTACTCGCTGTTCTGGCGTCGCTTCAACACCACCGGCGCACTGTGCAGCATGTACGGCGGCCTGATCTCGACGCTCGTGCTCATCGTGTTCTCACCGGCCGTCTCCGGATCGAAGACGTCGATGATCCCCGGCTCCGACTTCGCGTGGTTCCCGTTGTCCAACCCGGGCATCGTGTCCATCCCTCTGGCCTTCGTGCTCGGCATCGTCGGAACTCTGCTGTCGAAGGACAACGAAGACAAGGCGAAGCAGGCCGAGATGGAAGTTCGATCGCTGACCGGCATCGGCGCGGAGAAGGCCTCCGCACACTGAACCGACCGCCCTGACTGGGAACTGTCACAGGACCGACCGCCCGTGCGAGTCATACCTCACACGGGCGGTTCGGTGCGTGTGGTTACTATCCCTGCGTGGCCAAGCTGAAGGTTTCCGTCAACGTCCCCCTCGACCCCGAATCGACGTGGGCACATGCGTCCGACCTCTCGGAGTACGACAAGTGGTTGTCCATTCACGAGGCGTGGCGCGGTGAGCTCCCCGAACAACTCTCTGCCGGAACGACTCTCGACAGTGTGGCCAGCGTCAAAGGCATGCGTAATCGGGTTCGCTGGACCATCGAGAGCTACGACCCGCCGAAGAAGTTGAAACTCAAAGGAAGTGGGAAGGGCGGGGTGAAGATCGGCCTCGTACTGTCCGTCGCACCGGGCAAGAGCGGGGGATCCGATCTGAGTCTCGACATCGATCTCGGTGGCGCCCCGCTGTTCGGGCCGATCGGATCGGGCGTCGCGCGTGCGTTGAAGGGTGACATCGAGAAGTCGCTGAAGACCTTCGAGTCCCTGTACTCATAGGAGTCGCACCCACCAACCACCCACCCCGGAGCAGCTGAGCACTACCGCCGCCAACCGCACAGCGGGAGTCTGCCTCTCGCTCACTACGGAGAGGTTCCGCAATGCCAGGAAGACACAGCGCACCGAGTAGCGCGCCCCGGTCGACGGGACTCGTGAAATACGGGGTCGTCGCAGTCGTGGCCCTCCTCGTGATCGGCGGCGGCGTCTTCGCTGCGCAGAAGGCCTTCGGTTCGGACTGCCCCGACCCGTCGACGTTCACCCTGGCAGCGGATCCGGCGATTGCCGACGTCGTCTCCAGCGTGCTCGACGGCAAGTCGGCCGACGAACTCGGATGCGGCTCCGTCGAGGTCACGGCCACGGACTCCGCCGACGCGTCGGCCGCGGTGTCGAAGGGCTCGGACGCGCCGGCGTTGTGGATTCCGGATTCGTCGCTGTGGGTCGGCAAGACCGTGCGCGCGACGGGCGCCCTCGTCGATCTGGCCAGTCAGTCGGTGGCGAGTACCCCGGCGGTGATCGCCGCACGTCGGGACGAGGTTCCGTTCTTCGACACCTGGCTCACCGCGTTGCAGCTCAAAGGACTGCGGATCGGAAATCCGCTCAGCAACACGATCTCCGACGCGG
Source organism: Rhodococcoides kyotonense (assembly GCF_900188125.1). GTDB lineage: Bacteria > Actinomycetota > Actinomycetes > Mycobacteriales > Mycobacteriaceae > Rhodococcoides > Rhodococcoides kyotonense. The sequence goes on from NZ_FZOW01000002.1 coordinate 367,255, forward strand.
CGATCCTGGGTGCGTTGGCCGAAGCGGGGAGCGACGCCGACGCGGTCGACTCGGTGTCCGCCGCGCTCGTGCCCATCGCGCAGGCGCAGGCAGCTACCCGTGGGGAAGCGGATCCCGTCGTTCGGCTCGACGAGATGTCGGCCGACGGCGGTGTCGCGGTGGTCTCCGAGCAGTCGCTCATCGAGTACCAGAAGGACACCGGCACCGAACTCGGGGCGACGGCTCCTCCCACCGGCAGCTTCTTCCTCAACTTCCCGTTGGCCGTCACCGAGCCCGCAGGTGAACGACACGACAGCGCCAAGGCGGTCGGTCGTGCCGTCGCCGACGTGTTGGCATCGGAGCCCGGGCTGTCCGCATTGTCCGACGCCGGCTTTCGAGCGCCCGAGGGGACTTCGCTCAGCGACGGCCGCGGTTTGGGTGATGTCACAACGTTGACCATCGCGGACCAGCAGACGGCCGAAGCAACGTTGCAGCGCTACCAGGTCCTGGCGCTGCCGTCGCGCACGCTCGTCATGGAAGACGTGTCCGGGTCGATGGGCTACAGCGCGGGCGCCGACACTCGCATCGGGCTGACCGTGCAGGCGAGCGAAACCGGGAACAGGCTCTTTCCCGACAACGCTGCTCTCGGACTGTGGGCGTTCTCCATCGGACTCGGCGGAGGAAGTCAGGACTACCGGGAGCTCGTTCCCATCCGGCGCCTCGACGAGAACGTGAACGGCACGTCCCAGCGCGATCTCCTGCTGCAGCAGACGCGGGCTCTTCCCGGCCTCGTCGGCGGAGGCACCGGACTCTACGACACCACGCTGGCCGCGTTCCGGACCGTCAAGGACGGATACGACCCCGACTACATCAACAGCGTCATCATCCTGACCGACGGATCGAACGAAGACGACGGCAGCATCTCGCTCGACGAACTGTTGTCCACCCTGCGTGCCGAGCAGGACCCGACGAAGCCGGTCATTGTCGTGACCATCGGCATCACCGACGACGCCGACGCCGGAGTTCTCCAACAGATCTCGGCGGCCACCGGCGGTACGAGCTTCCTCGCGCGAAATCCCGCCGAGATCCCCAACGTGTTTGTGAATGCTCTCAAAAGCAGGTCCGGTCGCTGATTCAGCGGCTAGGTTGGGTGAGCCGTTTGCTACTGACTGGTTGGGGGACTACGGAGAATGTCGGGGCGCCACGGAACAGGGACGCGTGCGAATCCCGCCTACAGGTGGGGTGCCATCGTCGTCGTCGCCGTGGTTGTCGTCGTCGGCGGCTACTTCGGCGTTCAGGCGGTACGAGCGAGCTCCGCTGGATGTGACGGCGTCGAGACGGTCTCCGTTGCCGTCGATCCGACGATCGCCCCGGTGATCACCGACGTCCTCGCGCAGACCGACGACGTCGCGCGAGGGTGCGCCGACTTCGAGATCCGCGCCGAGGCGCCCACCGATACCGCGGCGGAACTGGCCGGGGCCAACGAGAACCGTCCCGATCTGTGGATCCCGGACTCCACGTTGTGGCTGCTCAAGACGCTGCGTTCCACGGGTGCTCTGCCCGAGCTGGCGAAGTCGTCCGTCGCGAACACGTTGCCGGTCGTCGTCACTCCGGATGCCTCGACCGCGCCTGCAGCCACGTGGCTTCAGGTGTTGCAGACGCAGGGTCAGCGGATCGGTGACCCTCTCACGAGCAGCGCGTCGTTGGCGTCGATTCTCGGGGCGCTCGCCGAATCGGAGGTCGCCATCTCCGACGCCAATGCGGTATCTGCGGCGTTGGTTCCGATGGCCCAGGACTTCGGGCGCATCGCCGATACGCCCCACGACGTCGCGGACCTCGTGGCACAGGTGGCGTCCGACGGCGGCAGCAGCGTCTCCACCGAGCAGAGTCTGGAGGCATACAACGCCGCGCACGATGCTGCGCCGTTGACCGCATCGGTGCCGCCGACCGGAAGCTACTTCCTGAACTATCCGCTGGCGGTCACGGCGGCCGCGGGCCTCGAGTACGACCGCGTCAAGGACGCCGGTGCGTCGCTGTCGTCGGTGCTGTCCGGAACCGTTGCCACGGACGCATTGTCGGCCGCGGGGTTCCGCCAGGCCAACGGAACCGCGCTGCCCGACGGCAAAGGCGTCGGATCCGTCGCCTCGCTCGAACTGAAGAATCCGCTGGCGATCGAAACGACGTTGCGAGACTGGGCAGTTCTCGCTCTGCCTTTGCGCACGTTGGTCGTCGAAGACGTATCCGGTTCCATGGCAGCACAATCCGGTGATTCGACGCGTATCGCCTTGACCGTCGATGCCAGCCTCGGCGCGAATTCGCTGTTCAGCGACCGAACCGAGATGGGGTTGTGGGCGTTTTCCATCAACCTCGGCGGCAACGGTCAGGATTTCCGCGAACTGGTGCCGTTGGGTCCGGTGACCAACTTCGTGAACGGCCTGCCGCAGCGCGAGGCGATTCTGTCTGCGATCCGCACGATGCCGTCACTCGTCGGTGGCGGAACCGGTTTGTACGACACCACTCTCGCCGCGTTCCGCCGAGTCAAGGAAGGATATGACCCCAATTTCGTCAACAGCGTCATCATTCTCACCGACGGTGCCAACGAGGACGCCGGGAGTCCGAGCCTCGACGACCTGATCGCCACTCTGCAACGCGAGCAGGATCCGGTTCGGCCTGTCGTGATCGTGACCGTAGGAATCACTACCGATGCCGATCCCGTTGCTCTACAGAAGATTTCAGCCGCCACGGGCGGCACGAGCTACATCGCCGAGGATCCGCGCGACATCCCGGAGGTGTTCGTCAAGGCTCTCAACTCACGCACCGAGCGCATCGGCGGGGAGTAGTCCCTATTCGAGTACCCGGGCGCCGGTGATGTTGCCCAGCCAGGTCTGTGCAAGCTCGTCGGCTGTTCCGTCGGCGTACATCGAATCGATGGCACCGTTGACGCACGGTGTCATCGGACTGTTCTTCTCGAGCACTACTCCGAAGAATTCGGTGACTTCGTTCGGCTGCGGAAACTGGCCGACCACAACACTTCCCGGGACATCCGACGACGTGATCTGGAATGCCGTCGGGAAATCGACGACGATGGCGTCGACATCGCCGTTCTGCAATGCGGACTTGGCGTCGTCGGTGGTGTCGAATTCCGTCGGTGCCGCCCCGATGGTGGCCGAAATGGACTGCAAGCTGGTGGAATTGGCCTGCGCGCCGATCCTGGCACTCCGGATCCCGGCGAGGTCGGTCGCTGCGGCAGCAGGCGTGTCCGCCATGGCCACGACGGCCTGCGCGACAGCGTAATACGGCGACGACAGGTCGACGTTCTCGCGGCGCTCGCCGAGAATGGTGAACTGGTTGATGTCGAAGTCGAAGGGCTTCGGGCCGGGCGCCAGCGCGTCGGCGAACGGTGTGCGCACGAATCGAACCTGGTCTTCGCCGTAGCCGAGTCGCTGTGAGATCTCGCGTGCCGTGGCTCCTTCGAATCCGCGTCCGTTGGAAGGATCGTCGTCGGCGAACCACGGCGAATACGCCGGGTCGTCGGTCGCGATCGTCAGTACGCCGTCGGTCAGCGTCGCACCCGATCCTGGACCACACGTCGACACCGCCGACGTCGGTGGGATCTTCGTGAACGCGGGTGTTTCGGATGGCTGCTCGGCGACCGGGGTGGTGTCCGCCGTTGCGCAGGATGCTGCGATGACGGCGGTGATCAGGGCAGCGCTCGCACGCGCGGCGGACAGAGCGCGGCGATTGTGGGGCACGCCGTGATGATGCACGACGCGTCGCGATTCGGCAACGGGAAGCGTCAGCCCAGCATGATCGTGAGGACGATGCCTGCGACACAACACAACACGACGATCCCGAGGGCGATGGCGTCGGGCAGACGGGGGCGAGCAGGGTACGCGGTGATCTGGCCGGTTCCGCCGCGAGCGGTGATGGCCTCTCCCATCTCGGTGGCGCGGCGGATCGCGATGGACATCGTCGCGGTGACGAGGTCCACGATCGAATTGTCGGCAGCGCTGTTCAGCACCGATTTAGGTCGCAGTCGACGTGCGGCCATCATGACGCGCATCTCTTCGATCAGCAGTGGAAGCGAACGCAGACACAATGCGACGGTGGCCGCCCACTCGTCGACCGGCAGTCTCAGCTTCTTCAGCGGGTAGCCGAGCACCGCGACGGCGGGTGCGATATCGCTCATGGACGTGGTCCAGCCGAGCATCATCGACGCACCCAACAGGACGAATGCGAACACGGTCGCACGGAGGAACAGCAGCACCGCATCGAACCCGAGTGGGGCGTTGATCAGCGCGCCGATCAGGAACAGTCCCCAGATCCAGATCGGCGGACGAGGAATCGCCGTCGGCGGCACGTGCGCGACGACCGCGGTCACGACGAGCAACCCCACGATGACACCGATCGCAGGCCACGTCGGCGCGACCACCAACAGAATGCTGAGCATCAGGACGCAGATCAGTTTGGTTCCGGCCCACAGGCGATGGATCGGCGACGACCGCGGAACCTGACGCAGTACAACGGTTGTCACGACGACACTCCTCTTCTCGATTCGTCGGACACGATGCGCCCGCCGCCCAGCACGATCGTCCTGTCACAGACCCGGTCCATGCCATCGACGTCGTGGGAGATGACGACGATCGCGATTCCACGATGCCGAAGAGTGCCGAGTACTCCGATGATCTCGGTGCGGCCCGGTGGGTCGAGGCCGGCGAGTGGCTCGTCGAGCACCAGGATTCGGGGTTTGTTCACGATGAGGCCGGCGATCACGACGCGACGCATCTGCCCGCCGCTCAGCGAGTCGATGTCGCGTCCCGCCAGTATGCGGTCGAGGCCAACGGCGTCCATCGCGTAGGCCACGTGTGCGGAACCGACTTCGGGGCCACCGGCGGCTTCGATGTCCTCGGACACGGTCCGGCGTTGGAGTTGCAGACGCGAATGCTGGAATGCGAGACCTACGGCGCCGACGTCGCGGGAGATCGGCGACCCGTCGAACATCGCGGTTCCGGTCGAGGGGGTTGTCAATCCGGCGAGAATCCAAGCAAGCGTGGACTTTCCGGATCCGTTGCCGCCCAGAACGAGAATGCCGTCACCTTGTCGCACGGTGAGGTCGAGGCCGTTGAGGGCTTTCTGCGACCACGGTGTGCGGCGGTTGTAGGTGTGTTCGACGTCGCTGAGATTCAGCAGCGGTGCGCCGGCGCGGAAGGTGGTCGTGTCGTCGAGGTAGCGGGCACGCATCCATCCGGGGGTGTGCTCGACCTGTCTGCCGCCGTCGAGATGTACGACGCGGTCCGCAGCGGTCGTCTCCGATTCCTGGTGCGTGACAAGGACAACCGACATTCGATGACGCTTCGGTAGACCGGCCAGCAACGCGACGAGGCTGGCTCGGCCGTCGGCGTCGACCATCGACGTCGCTTCGTCGGCTATGAGCAACGCGGGGCGTCTGGCCAGCGCCGCGGCCACTGCGAGTCGTTGCATCTCTCCGCCCGACAGCGACGCGGTTTCACGTGGACCCATTCCGGCGAGACCGACCTCCGTGAGAATGGCCTCGACGTCGGTGTCGGCATCGGGCGCGAGACCCCAGACGACGTCGTCGGCGACTCGGCTTCCGAGGATCTGGCTTTCCGGGCGTTGAAGCACGACGGCTGTGCCACCCACCTGCCCGAGACCGGCGATGCCTGGGCGTTCGACGGTGCCCGACGTGGGCGTTCGGCCGGCCAGGATTCTGGCGAGCGTGGACTTTCCGGACCCGTTGTGCCCGACGACGGCCACGAACTCCCCGTAGTCGATGGTCAGATCGATAGCGTGCAACGCATCGACGTGCGCACCGTCGTATCGAAAACGGATGTCGTGCAAACGAATCGGAAGCGGGCCGATCTCACCGTCACCGCCTGAAGGCAGATGGTCGACGACGGGAATGGTCGCGAGCCGGTCGAGAACGGCCCCGAGAATGAGCCACGTGAACAGGGCAGCGCCGATGATGCTGATGCTCATCGTGCCGAGGATCCACCACCACCAGTTGTCGATCACGGCGCCGACGCTCGACCGTACGACGTCGGCCGTCGACACGAGAACATCGGTTCGCGACATCAGCCGCGCGACGCCTTCGATGGTGTTCTCGATCGTCCGAAGAAACAGCGTTCGGAGCGGTGTCAGAATCCAGAGCACGAGAACGGTGAGCAATCCGAGGGCAGGACCGACGATCGACGCGGTACCCAGGACCGACAACAGGCCGTGCCCTCGACGCTTCGCCCGCCCGACCATGCCGCCGAGCAGTGCCGACGTCGCCACCGTGATGGCCGTCGTCGTGCCTGCCGCGACGAACGCGACGAGCGTGCCCGCGACCGCTGCCGATACGAGCGCTCGCGTGCGGTGACGCTGCGCCACGACCGCCATCGGCACCGCGGCCACGATCTGCAATGCGGTCGCCAGGGGCACGACCATCGCGACGACGGACAACGCAACGGAGAAGCTGCTCATGACCGCTGCCGTGGCCAACTCGGCAGGCGTCAGTACCGACGGCCTGTCTCGGACACGGGGGTTCTCGCTCACTTGTTCAGTGTGCCAGCAAGCGGCATAGACTCTGCACAACGAGAGAGGCGTCAGCAGTGATCACCGTGGACGAAGAAAACTGGGACACGCCCGTCGGCGCCCAATTGCGTGCGGCTCAACGAGCCGAACTGGATGCGCGGTACGGCAACAGCAGTCACGAACCGGGCGTCGCGCCGAGCGCCGACGACATCGCGGTCTTCGTCGTCGCGCGCGACGACGATACGGTCGGAATCGGGTGTGGCGCACTTCGCTTGCTCGGCGACGGCGAAGCAGAGATCAAGCGCATGTACGTCATCCCCGCCGAGCGCGGAGGAGGCGCTGCTGTCGCCATCCTCCGCGAGCTCGAGACGTGGGCGCGCATCCGGGGGATCCGCGTCCTCAAGCTGGAAACGGGATCGGGTCAACCCGATGCCGTCAGGTTCTACGAACGCGAAGGCTATTCACAGATCGACGCGTTCGGGCCGTACGCAGCGGAGCCGACGTCGCTCTGCTACGCACGAACCCTGTGACCGACGAGTCAGCGTGAGCGCTGGCTCGTTGCAGGTCCGGCCGGGCGACGGCGACGGCCTCCGCCGGCTGCGTGCTGACGTCCGTCGCCACCGGCAGTGGCTGCCGTACCGGACCCGCGGCTGGAGCGTCCGCGCGGGTTACCGCCACGAGCATTTCCGCCACGTCCGGAACCGTTGTGCGGCTTGGCTTGTCGCTGCGGCTGCGGTGCAGCCTTGGGGGCTGGCTCGACATACGCCGCGCGCTCGCCGACCAGCCGAGCGACCTCGGGTGAGTCGGAGGTGACGCGAATCGGCGTCACTTTGATGTCGGCCTTGCGCAACAGAACTGCGGTGTCCTTACGCTGTTCCGGCAGCACGACGGTGACGACGTCACCTGCACTTCCGGCACGCGCGGTACGACCGGACCGGTGCAGGTACGCCTTGTGCTCGGCAGGCGGATCGACGTGCACGACGAGTGCGACATCGTCGACGTGCACTCCACGGGCGGCGACGTCGGTGGCGACGAGAACCCGTGCATCACCGGACGAGAACGCCAGCAGGTTACGGTCACGTGCCGACTGAGACAGGTTGCCGTGCAGATCGACCGACGGAATTCCGGCGTCCGTCAACTGCTTCGCAAGCTTGCGTGCCTGATGCTTGGTGCGCATGAACAGGATTCGACGACCCGTCCCCGACGCCAGGGTGTGGACGAGCTTCTTCTTCGCCTCGACGCCGTCGACCTCGAACACGTTGTGCGTCATGGCCGCAACCGGTGAGGTGGCTTCGTCCACCGAGTGGGTGACCTGATCGGTGAGGAATCGCTTGACGAGCTTGTCGACACCGTTGTCCAGCGTTGCGGAGAACAGCAGACGCTGGCCCTTCGCCGGTGTGGCAGAGAGGATTCGCGTCACACCCGGGAGGAACCCGAGGTCGGCCATGTGGTCGGCCTCGTCGAGGACCGTGATCTCGACGCTCTCGAGGCTGACGTAGCGCTGCTTCATCAGATCTTCGAGTCGACCGGGGCACGCGACGACGATGTCGACGCCTGCACTGAGTGCGGTCACCTGACGGTTCTGCGAGACACCACCGAAGATGGTGGTGACCTTCATCGAATAGGCAGCGGCGAGCGGTTCGATCGCGGCGGCGATCTGGGTGGCCAGCTCACGCGTCGGCGACAGGATCAGTCCGCGGGGACGACCTGCGCGGCGGCGTCCGTTCGCGCTGTCGGCGAGGCGGGCGACCATCGGGATGGAGAACGCCAAGGTCTTGCCGCTTCCGGTCTTACCGCGCCCGAGGACGTCGCGTCCTGCAAGCGTGTCGGGCAGGGTGTCTGCCTGGATGGGGAAGGGCTCGGTCTTGCCTTGAGCGGAAAGAACTTCGGCGAGTGCGGTCGGCACGCCGAACGAAGCAAACGTAGTCATGAAGGGTGATGCGCCTTTCGGGCAGGGTAATGCACCCATGGGCGGCAGCCCGAGAATGCATAGGGTGGCGAGACTGCCGGTGGGCAGTATCGATCGCCGTAAGAAAAGCCTGTGCAGGGTGCACATGGACAACGCGGCCGGAGCCGGGCGGAAGTAGAAGCATTCCACGACGTCTGACGAGCAGCTACGCGCGCCATCGTTCAGTGTAACGGGTGCGGTGGGGCTTTCCATTCCCGAGTGACGCATCAGGCACTCACGCGGCCCGAAGGTCGATGTGGATGTCGTGTTCGATGAACGACACGTAATGCTTGACCACCGGCATCGGCGGTGCCTCCGAGCTGTACTGGTGCCCGGTCGGGGTCTCGAAATCGTAGACGTGCACCACGCCGTACTTCGTGGGACGGGGTGCCGACGACCAGCCTTCGGCCTCCTTGGCGTGATTGCACGCCGCACACAGCCCTGCACCGTTGTCGGCGCTGGTCTCACCCCCGCGGGCGTGCGCTCTGATGTGGTCGTGATGTCGTATCGGCGCGTCGCACCACGGTGTTCGGCATGTTCGATCGCGGATGTCGATCAGCCTGGCCAACGCGGTGGGGAAGCGCCGCGACTTGGATTCCATCGCGGTGAGCGCTCCGGTCCCAGGAGCGGCGTACACCCTGCGTAACTCCACTGTGCTGTCGGCCTCGGACGCCTCGCGGACGAGATGTCGTGCGATAGGCGCCGGAATGTCGCCGTATCCGGCGAGGTGGGCGGGGTTGCCTCCGTTCGACAGCAGCGAGTCGTCGGAGATCACGAGGTTGACCGTCACCTGCGCGCCGGCCTTCGCCGACGCGGCGCCGGTGATGCGTTGGTAGGCGAGGTCGGCCATGATCTGGTCTCGCGTCCGAGTCTCTTCGCCGACGCCCACCATCGAATCGGCGTCGCGTTTCAGGGTCGCCCACATAGCCACTGCACGATCCATGGAAGTCAGCGTCGTGAACTGGCACATGAAATCGGGCTGTGGACGAGTACTGGTGCGCCGCTGCGAGAAGGCTTTCGCGCGCTTCTTCACGACCGATGCAGGATCGAGTTCCGCAGCCAGGGCACGAGCTTTGGCCTCGATTGCTTTGTCGCCGAGGCCTTTCAACGTGCCGACATCCTGACACAGTCGCTTGTCGATCTCCCGCCGATCCTCCACCGTCAGGCATGCGGTTTCGCGTGCGAGGAGAGTTACCCGCCACTCGTTGAGCTCGCCGGCCAGTAGACGCTGGTGAGTATGTGGCATCTCGTGAACCAATGACTGGGCGAGTCCTAGGAATCTGCCGCCCTTGTTCGGAGACTCACGGCGCGCCAGTCCGATCTGTGAAGCAATTCCTTTGTGCCACTGTGCCTTCGGGAGACCGGCTTCACGGCGTGTGGTCGCGATAGCTGTCGCCACAGCGTCGGTTGCGGTTGCTTGCACTGCTGCGCAGGCGCTCTTGACAGTCTCGAGCGCGGAGATCAGGTCGATACCTGCTGCCGCATCGGCCAGGTCGATCGCTTGCTGTATTCGGGATGCGAATGCCAGCACCTCTGCTGCTGTGAGTCGTGTATCGACAACCGCAACGGCATCGACTGTCCCCACGAGATCCCCCAATCTCTCGAACTCATGTTCGAATTTAGCAAAAGAGTGCCGTGTTGGCAATCGTTGTTGAAGTTGGGAAGACTTCACGACCACCCTGGCCAATTGGTGTGACGGGACGGTTCGATTAGCGTCAGATGGCAACCAGGTCTCATGTTGCGGTGAGTTTGTGGGTTGAAGGTGGCCTCGGTAGCGCAGCACTATCGCCGGAGGCAACCGCATCAGGGGTGGCAAGCCCGTCTCGTCGTATCGGGCGCGGTGGACCGAGAAGGCAAGCGACGAGAACGGGCGACCAATCCCCTTCGGTGCGGCTCGGCCCGGTGGTCGAGTCAGAGAAGTCAACCGACAACACCCGTTCTGCTCGAAGGAAGTAGCCCGGGAGTACTGCGACGATCTAAACGCTCACCGGCACAAAGTAGTTGCTGCGTCGCCCTCGGAACTGCGACTGGGAGATCAGGCAATTCGCCCAGCAGTACTTCGAGGAGTTGGCTGGGTCGTTGAAGCCGAGGTATGCCCGGGAGACCGAAGCCGTCTACAGGCGCTACATCGCAGACGCCTTCGCCACGCGGGCCGTCGCGTCGATTACTGCCGCCGACACTCGCCGATTCCGGGCCGACCTGGTAGGTCCGCGACCGAAGCGTAGCTACCGACCCCGGCGAGCCGGTGGAGATGGTTACGTTGGCGAGGACGGATAACTTCCCAGCTCACGCGTCAATCACGCGCCTTTCAGGCCTGGTGGGGTCGATTCGGTCCCGTGAACCGGGACTCACAGGAGCTCCAACTGCGGCTAGATGTGGTGCCCTCGGCAGGATTCGAACCTGCGACCTACCCTTTAGGAGAGGGTTGCTCTATCCCCTGAGCTACGAAGGCGCACGGTCAGGGTACCCGATGGAAACGACGTTCCCGGCGCCGAGGTCTCGCGACCCACCTGAACCGAAAAGAACCGCCCACACGAGTGTGGGCGGTTCCTCGGTGACAGTGTCCGCCAGTGCGCCTCTCGGCAGGAGGCCGCTCGAAGCGGCAATGTGTTGGTACCCGGGGCATGGATCGAACACCGTCAGCGTGTGTAACTGTATGCCGTCCGGGACTATTCCCGCGACTGTCTACGCGGCTCCCTGCGATGCCTCGAGACGTCGGGCGACCAGGGCTGCCTGCAGGTGCCTGATGCCCGACGGGCGTGTGGGGTCGAACCCCGTGAGCTGCGCGATTCTCTTGAGCCGGTAATCGACGGTGTTGGTGTGCAGGTGCAGTTGGCGCGCCGAACGCTGCCGGTTGAGGTCGTGTGAGATGTGGATCTCCAGCGTCTCGAGCAGCTCGGGTGATGCGTCGAGCGGTTCGAGAATCTGGCGCAGGTGCCGACGACCCGGCCCGGGTCGCGTGAGTTGGTACTCGAGCACCAGATCGTCCATGCGGTACAGGGCAGGCGGGCGATGCAACTGGTGCGCGAGTACGAGTAGTTCGTGGACCTGGTCGGCGGCGGTGGGGATGTCGGCGATTGCCGATTGTTCCGCGGTCGCGGTGACCGGCACCTCGGCTGCCGTGCTGATCCGGTGCACGAGCGCTTCGACCCATTCCTCGTCGTGCACACCGGGAATGAGGACGGTGCCACCTTCGGTGCTGAGCATGGACAGTGGCGTTCGGCCGCAGACGGTGGCCAGCTCCGCCTGCACGCGGCGCAACTTTCGACGGGCAGCGACGGTCTTCTGGATGGCCGGGTCGTTCTCGTCGGGATGCGGTGGCACGGACAACGCGAGGACGAGGTAACTGTCGGCCAGTTCGATTCCGCTCTGGCGTGCGAACGACACCGCGTTGTGGCCGCTGAGCAACGAGGACACCAGTGTGTGTGCCGCGGTGTGGTGCTCGCTCGCAACTGCCTGAAGCTCTTCCACGTAGCTCTTCGACGCCGCGATCGACACCTTCTCCGACAGCAGGACGAACACGCGTGCTGCTTCGATGAGGCTCTTCGCATCCCCGTCGCCAGCTCGTTTGGACACCAGGTTCCAGCCGATCTGAATGCCTTCGTGGTACACCGTCAGCACCGATTCGAGGGGGACACCCTCGCGTGCCCACTGGCTCGCCTTTGCTCGAAGTTCCGCCAGGTCGGCGTCGTTCGGAGCGCGGCGCTCGTCGAGCATCTGTACTGCGATACTGATGCACTTGACGGTGAATTCGGTGACGTCACCGTGCAGTTGCTCGCCCGGGAGAGACCCGCACGGAGTGTTGGCAGCGAAGTGGCCGACGAGCAGCCTCGCCACGGCACGGAAGTCGCGAAGCGGAGCAGATGCAGGCTCGCCCGCAACCATGATTCCGAGGCTCGTCGTGTTGTGAACGGTCACAGATCAGCCCTTCGTGTAGGAACTTCAGGTCTGGCGGAAACAAAGTTACCGGTGCGTATTATTGCTCACTCACGTGATTTCGTATTCAAACTTCGACGAAATTTCCCCTGTTTCGTACCTCGAGTTTGTTTCCGACCCCCTTAACGGACTCGATCATAGGTTGTTATCAACGCGTTATCCAGAGGTACGCCGAAACAACTTGTGAAGCCTCTCAACTGACGGTGAGGGGCCTTGCGACATTGCCTAAACAATCGAAATCCGGTTCCCAGCGTGGTGTTCCGGCGCCTACGTTCTGACGGTGCGGATCCGACGACGCCGAAGCACGGACCAGGGGGCGACGACCATCGATTCAGGGGGTAGAACGTGCGCGGACAGGTGAGTCAACTGACGCTGCTCCGAGAGTTGGAGCCGACGATCGAGATGAAGCTGAGCGAGTACATCGACACATCGACGATCTGGGTCTCGTCCGACTATGTCGAACCTGAATTGTTCTGGAGCGCACCACGTTCCAGGCTGACCGAGACCGCGAAAGCTGCGCTGGTGACGACGCTGCTCACGCACAACAATCATCAGTCGGTCTCCTCGCCCGCGGTCCACAGCGCATGGGTGTCGTGGACGTCGGCATGGTCCGACGAGAAATCGCGCCACGCGACGGCGATCGAGGACTATCTGGTCGCCACTCGCAGCGTCGATCCCATTGCGCTCGACCGCGCTCGATTCCAATGCATGACCGTGGGGATCGCGTCGGCGATGGAAGGCGATCACCTTCTCCGTTCGATAGCGCACGCAACCATCGACGTCATGGCGACGATGGTCAGTCACCGAAACGCGGCGATCGAGTGCGCCGACCCCGTCGCCAGTGCTCTGCTCGGCCGCATCGTGTCCGATCAGGAACGTCAGGTCGAGTTCCTGCGTAGCGTCGCCGCGGCCGCTTTCGAAATCGTGCCCGCACAGACGGCGGCAGTCGTCACCGAAGTCATCATGAACTTCCAGATGCCCGGGAGCGGTCTGCCCGGCTTCGAACGCAGTTCGATGCTGATCGAGCGACACGGAATCTACGACCTGAGGCGCCACATCGACGAAGTGGTACGGCCGGCGTTGGCGTACTGGCGTTTCTTCGAGCGCAGTGACCTCGAACTGGGCGCTCGAAGTGCGGAGATCCTGTCCGATTTCCTGGCCGACCTCGAGACGCAGGCAACGTCGTTCGAGGCCAGAAGACTTCGCGCATCCTAGCTGCGCGAACAACAGAACCCCGGGGGGTCCGTGGGTGAAGTGCCTCTCTCCGGCCGAAACTGGAGAGAGGCACCTTTCGCGTGTGTCGTCTATCCTGAGGCCGGACATCCGATCTCGACGGGGAGGCGGGCTCGTGACAGGCAAGAACACGATCGTGGTCGGAATCGACGGGTCCGAATCCGCCGACCGAGCCGTTGTCTGGGCCGCTCGGACTGCCGCGTCACGCGGGTGGACTCTGCGAATCGTCATCGCCGTCGACCCGCCGGCGCATCTCGTCGCGGACGAGGTCGCCGAATTCCGCGCAGTGGCGGGTTCTCGTTTGGTGGCCGCCGAGGTTCTGGCGCGTGAAAGCGTCGAGCGGCCCGAGTTCGACGTCGTCGTCGAGGCGATCGACGGCAAGGTCGTCGAGGTACTGATGGCCGAATCCAAGGCCCGCGAGGCGATCGTGCTCGGTGCCAGCGGGCTCGGCGAGTCGGACTCCGGCGTCCTCGGGTCGTCGGCCGTGGCGCTGTGCGCTCACGGGTATGCGCCCGTCGTCGTGGTTCGCGGCCGCAGTATCGACGGTAGGCCGCCCGCGTACGGTCCGGTCGTCGTCGGTGTCGACGGGTCCGCGCAGAATCAGAGCGCTGTCGGTGTCGCGTTCGACGAAGCAGCGCAACGTAATTCACCACTCGTCGCGGTGCACGTCTGGTCGGATGTGAATCTTGCGCAGATCTCGGGAGTCCCACGCGAGTGGGCGTCCATCGAGGCGTCGGAAGAGGCGTTGCTCGCGGAGAGCCTGGCCGGATGGCAGGACAAGTATCCCGACGTCGAGGTGCGACGCGTCGTCGCGCAGGATCGTCCGGTGCGTGTGTTGAGTCAGCTGTCCGAAGAAGCGTCGTTGATCGTCGTCGGTCACCGCGGTCGGGGCGGTTTCACCGGAATGCTGCTGGGGTCCACCAGTTACGCCTTGATCCACACTGCGGACTGCCCGGTCATGGTGGTCCGCGGACCGGGGAGCTAGACGGCGACGGTCAGCAGAAACGCGACGTCCTCGATCGCTTCGACGCTGTGCCGGGCGTCGGGAATCACGAGAAGATCGCCCGTCGAACCCTTCCAGGACTTCTCGCCGCTCACGAGCTCGAGTTTGCCGCTCAGCACGAACACGGTCGACTCACCGCTCAGGTCGTGCTCGGCCAACTTGTTGCCTGCGGCCAGTGCGACGACGGTCTGACGCAGGTGCCGCTGATGGCCGCCGTAGACGGTCTGCGAACTGCGGCCACTCGACGCGCCCACGGCGAGTTTGAGCTGTTGTCGGGCAAGGGCGGTGAGTGACTTCTTGTCCATGAGCCCAGTATGACCCAATCGGGCTTTCGTGCAGAGCGGAGTCGACGAAAGTCCGTGCAGATCAACTGGTTCGGTAAGCCTTGCCGTACTCCACGAACCTGTACCGAGTCGACTCGTGACGCGAGAACTGCCACTCGCCCGGCGATGCGACCCACTCGCTCGAGATATCCGGCGCGACTGTGTCTCCGGATATCGGAAGGTCGATCTCGGTCACCTGAAGTTCTGTCGCGAACGGCATTGCGGCTCGGTAGATCTCGCCACCGCCCATGATCCACACGGTGTCGCCGTCGACCGAGTCCAAGGCCTCTCGGACGCTGGACACCGCGTCGGCGCCATCGGCCTGCCAGTCCGGATTTCGCGTCACGACGATGTTCCGCCGGCCCGGCAGCGGCCTGAACCTGGGTGGCAGCGAGTCCCACGTCCTGCGGCCCATGACGACCGGGTGATCGAGCGTCGTCGATTTGAAATGAGCGGTGTCCTCGGGAACGCGCCACGGGATGGTGTTGCCGTCGCCGATGACACCGTCGACCGTCTGTGCCCAGATCAGTCCGATCTTCGTCACACTGCCACCGGCGCCTTGATGGTGGGGTGGTGCTGGTAGTCGACGATCTCGATGTCCTCGAACGTGTAATCGAAGATGGAATCTCGTTGTGCCAGTTTCAAAGTCGGATACTGGAACGGCTCGCGGGCCAGCTGTTCGGCGACCTGCTCGCGGTGATTGTCGTAGATGTGGCAGTCACCGCCCGTCCAGACGAAGTCACCGACGCCGAGGCCTGCTTGAGCCGCGACCATGTGAGTCAGCAAGGCGTAGCTGGCGATGTTGAACGGGACTCCGAGGAACAGGTCCGCGCTGCGCTGGTAGAGCTGGCAGGACAGCTTGCCGTCGGCGACGTAGAACTGGAAGAAGGCATGGCACGGCGGCAGGGCCATCTGCGGAATGTCGCCGACGTTCCACGACGAGACGATCATGCGTCGGGAGTCGGGGTTGGTTTTCAACGTCTCGAGAACCTGGGTGATCTGATCGATGTGCTCACCCGACGGGGTGGGCCACGACCGCCACTGCACTCCGTAGATCGGCCCAAGCTCTCCATCTTCGGCTGCCCACTCGTCCCAGATCCGGACGCCGTGTTCCTTGAGCCAACCGACGTTGGAATCGCCGCGCAGGAACCACAGGAGCTCGTACACGACAGATTTGAGGTGCACTCGCTTGGTCGTGATCAGAGGGAAACCCTCGGACAGATCGAAGCGCATCTGATGCCCGAAAATACTGGTGGTTCCCGTGCCGGTGCGATCCGACTTCGCGGTGCCGGTCTCGGACACGAGCCGCAGCAAATCCTCGTACGGGGTTGAAACCATGGTCGCCAGTCTATATCCCGTGCACAAGCGGTTCGGGACCGCATAATGGGGCCATGCCTGAGCTACCCGAGGTCGAAGCGCTCGCCGGGTTTCTACGCGAGCATGCTGTGCGATCCGTCGTCGGCCGCATCGACATCGCGGCGCTGAGTGTGTTGAAGACGTTCGACCCTCCGATCACCGTCCTGCAGGGGCGCGATGTGACCGATGCCGCGCGCTTCGGCAAACATTTGGCGTTGCAGGCGGGCGACCTGTGGCTCATCACGCATCTGTCCCGCGGCGGCTGGTTGCG
The DNA here is from genome assembly GCF_900188125.1 of Rhodococcoides kyotonense. GTDB lineage: Bacteria > Actinomycetota > Actinomycetes > Mycobacteriales > Mycobacteriaceae > Rhodococcoides > Rhodococcoides kyotonense. The sequence continues at coordinate 383,838 of NZ_FZOW01000002.1, forward strand.
GTGGACGGACAACCCCAGTGCCGCACCCCCGAAGCCCGGCAAGGGGCCTCTTGCGCTGCGGGTGCACTTCTTCACGCCGGAGGGGTCGACACCCGCCTTCGACCTCACCGAGGCGGGGACGAAGAAGAGGCTCGCCGTGTGGCTCGTGCACGATCCCCAGGAAGTCCCTGGTATCGCTCGACTCGGTCCCGACGCGCTGGCCGTCACCGAACCCGAGTTCGCGGAGATCCTCGGCAGCACGACGGCCAGGCTGAAGACCTCACTCGTCGACCAGTCGCTTCTCGCCGGCATCGGTAACGCCTACTCCGACGAGATACTGCACGTGGCGAAACTGTCGCCGTTCGCGTCGTCCAGCAAGCTGGACGCCGAATCCGTCTCGGTTCTGTATCGGGCCATGCGTGACGTGCTGGCCGACGCGGTGGCCCGGTCGGAGGGACAGGACGCCGCGAGGCTCAAGGGGGAGAAGCGGTCCGGGATGCGGGTACATGCCAGAACAGGCCTGCCGTGTCCCGTCTGCGGCGACCCGGTCCGCGAGGTCTCCTACGCGGAGCGTTCCTTTCAGTACTGTGCGACGTGCCAGACGGGCGGCAAGATTCTCGCCGACCGCCGCATGTCGCGTCTGCTCAAGTAGGGGACGGTTCCGTCTTCTGACTCGCGTACCCGCGGTAGCCCTCCCAGGCGCGACGACGGTCGCGTCGGGGATCTCGTTGCACGCGGGTGCGGCTGTCGAATATGACCGTCTCGCGGCTCTGCTCGTCGTACTTCGGCCATGACGGCAACGGCGCGCCTGTGCGTGCGAACTCGAGCCAGTGCGATTGCACCTGCTCGGTGACCTCGGCGAACGCCTTCCGTCCGCCAGGCAGCGTCATCGCCTTTCCGAAAGCGGTTGCACCGATGCCGAACACGGCGAACAGTTCGAAGCCGTGCGTCGCGTCGAGCCCGAGCAGTCGCATGATGCGCGGCGCGAAATCGAAGCGATAGCTGTACGTGGGTGCCCGACGCGAATGCGCTTCCGCGACTTCCAGCGACGGCTTCCAGAACGTGAAGTCGCCGCCGAGGTCGATTGCTGCATTCTCGCCCGGGTATCCTGGATACGCTTCGGTGACAACGGCTTTGGCGTCGGGGTCGGTCAGTGCGAACAGCTTGTCGATGCGTTCCGGGTTGGTGGGCAACGCGTCGAGCACCTTGGGGAACAACGTGCCTTCGCGGCCGTTGGTACCGATGATCAACGGAACGTCGTGTGCAGTGCCGTCGACGTATGCGTCGAGCGGATTCTGCGGTAGATAGTCCCCGTCGACGACGGGTCCGAACGGGTGCAGACCCGGGGTTCGTGTCGCGACAGTCAGGGCGAGTTTGGTTCCTGCACGGCCCAATTGGGTGACGTCTGCGGTGTCGAGTGCGTGTGCCGGGTCGTCGCCGCCGAGGAATTCAAGATACTCGGTTGCCCAGAGTGTCGCGTTCTCGTGCGTGCCGACGAGGCCCGGCGCCGAGCTCTCGGCGATCGCCTGTGCGAACAGGCCTTTCGCGGCGGGGGTGGCCAACAGCGTTGTGACGGCGTTTCCTCCCGCGGATTCGCCGAAGACCGTCACGTTGGCGGGGTCGCCGCCGAACTGGGAGATGTTGCGCTGGACCCATTCCAGGGCGGCCACTTGGTCGCGCAGCCCGAGGTTGGAGTCGAACTGCCTTGTCTCGGTGGAGAACTGGGTCAGGTCGAGATAACCGAGCGCACCGAGCCGGTAGTTGATCGACACGTAGACGATGCCGTCGCCGTCCTTCGTCGACCGACGAACCAGAGAGCCGCCGCCGTACAACGGTGTCGCCGACGTGCCGAGCGTGTAGGCGCCGCCGTGGATGAATACCATGACCGGCCGCGGCGTCGCGCTGGGTCGTCCTGGTGCCAGCACGTTGAGCGTCAGGCAGTCTTCGCTCGACGGCTGGTACTTGCCGATCGACAGCATCGTGCCGCGCTTGTGCTGGACCGAGGCATTGCCCCACTCGGTCGCGTCGCGCACGCCGTTCCACGACAGAGCAGGCTGCGGCGCGCGCAGGCGAAGGGGACCGACGGGAGGCGCTGCGTAGGGGATCCCTCGCCAGGTGACGAGATCGCCCACCGTCTTGCCCTCGACGACGCCGTCCGACGTGGCGATTCTGGTGTTGAAAGCCATGGCGACGAGTGTACGTAGTGGAGACTCGACGGCATGGTGTTCGAGTATCGCGCGGAAATTCTGCAGCTTCTGGTGTCGCCGGCGCACGCGTATTTCGGTCGGTCGAAAGATGGCCCGGCCGACGACGTGCGGACCGATCTCGTCGATCGAGTGGACGTCGTCGCGGGCAAGGGCATTCGCGGGGACCGCTTCTTCGGCGTGAAAGCGCACACCGAGGCGGCGGTGACGTTCCTGGCCGTCGAGGCATGGGAAGCCGTTGGCGACGTGCTGGCGACGGACATGCCGGACACGGCAGTGGCCAGGCGCAACGTCGTCGTACGAGGTCTGGAGCTCGACCCGTTGCGCGGTCTGGAATTCGAACTGGATTCCGGTGACGGTCCGGTCCGGTTCCGCGGAGGTCGCCCTGCTCACCCGTGTGCCTGGATGGACACGATGGTCGTGGACGGGGCGCGCAAGGCGCTGATCGGTCGAGGTGGCCTGCGAACGGAACCCCTGAACGACGGGATTCTGCGGGTCGGGAACGTGATCGTGCGCTCGCCGGTCGAGTTGGATGCGTCGAAAGCTGCCGATCAGGTCAAGCGAGCCCAGCCGGGTGCGGCTACGCCACCCGTGCGTGCGTAGTTGGGGCGGGGACCAACTTTGCACGCACGGGCGGAGCCGCACTGTTGCCCATGAAGTGAATCTATGCCCATAATGTGAGCGAAGGTGTGGCTCGTCACACTCGGGCGCGCGGGATGGCGCCTCTCACTACGTGGAAAGAACCCTGATGTCCGATATGTGGATCGTGATCCATACGGCGATAGCCGTCCTGGCGGTGGTCGTCTTCATCGTCCGGTTCCATTTCAACCCCGTCGTCTCACTGGTCCTCGGCGCCGGCTACCTCGGGTTGGCGACGAAACTCGGTGTGTCGACCACCGTCGACACCATCACCGGAGGTTTCGGCGAGATCATGGCCGAGGTAGGGCTCCTCATTGCATTCGGCGTGCTCATGGGCGCCGTACTGCAGGAGATGAAGGCTATTCAACGCCTCGTCGGAACCCTGCTGAAGACGTTCGGCCCCAAGCGGCTTCCGTACGCGCTGTCGCTGACCATTGCGACGGTGCTCCAGTCGATCTTCCTCGACGTTCTGCTGGTCATCTCGGCACCGCTCGCACGCAACCTGGCGCCGAAAATCGGCAAACTCGGTACCGCCCGCATGGCGACGGCGCTGGCAATCGGCCTCGAATGCGGCATCGTGTTCATGGTTCCCGGCGTCGCTGCCCTCGCACTTGCGGGCCTCCTCGGTGTGCCACTGGGCAAGATGATGATCTACGGGCTGATCCTGATCGTTCCCGTCGTCGTCATCTCCATTGCCATCATGACGTTCGCATTCCGGCGCGGCTGGTGGAACGAGGAGAAGGACGAGCAGGAATTCATCTCACTGGGTCATTCCGCAGGCTCCACTCCCGACGGCGCGGAACTGGAGGAAGACAAGGTCGAGGACGAGCCCACCGGATCCGGCGGGGTCGCGCAGGCAGTACGCGTCGAAAAAGAGACCCGCCTCGTCGTACTGCTGTCCCCGCTGCTCTTGTCCCTTCTTCTCATCGCGACCGGCGCAGTGCTCGAAGTAGCCGAAATCTCCATTCCGATAGTCGAATTCATCTCGAGCCCGGTCATCGCACTACTCATCGGTCTTGTCGGAACCTGCCTGATCGCGCGCTACACCGTCGGCCAGAAACGCGTCGAGAAGGCGTTGGGTCGCGGCTTCGCCGAGAGCGGTCAGATTCTCATCCTGACGGGCGTCGGCGGTTCGCTCGCCGCGATGATCAAGGCAGCGGGACTCGGCGAGATCCTGGGACAGTACTTCACCGCCAGCACTGCAGCGCCGTTGCTGATGGTGTGGGTCATCGCGGCTGCCCTGCACATCGCCGTCGGCTCGGTGACGATCTCGGCGATCACGTCGGCGGGCATCCTCGCGCCCGTCGCGCCGCTGATCGGCCTAGACCCGGTGTTCATCGCGCTGGCCGCAGGTGCAGGTTCGCTGTTCGCGGTACACGTCACCAGCAATACGTTCTGGCTGCTGCAGTCGTTGATGGGGCAGAGCACAAGGGGCACACTGAAGACATGCTCGGTCGGCGTCTCCGTCGCGTCCGTCGTCGCGATTCTGCTGATCCTGCCCATGAGTTGGGTTCTCTGAGAGGGTAATTGGACATGAATGCACTCCCACTGAGCGGGGTCCGAGTTCTGGAACTCGGAAACTACATCGCCGCACCGACCGCGGCCAGGATGCTGGCGGATTTCGGTGCCGAAGTCATCAAGGTCGAACGCCCCGGCACCGGCGACGAGCTGCGCAACTGGCGTCTGTACTCCGGAACGACCTCGATGCTGTATCGCACGATCAACCGGAACAAGAAGTCCATCGTGCTGGACCTGCGTACCGAGCAAGGCCGCCAGGACGTCATCGATCTCGCCGCGAAATGCGACATCGTGCTCGAGAACTTTCGACCCGGAACACTCGAGAAGTGGGGTCTGTCGCCCGAAACTCTCAGCGAGAAGAACCCCGATCTCATCATCACCCGCATCTCGGCATTCGGGCAGACCGGGCCGATGTCGGAGCGGCCGGGCTTCGCCGCCGTCGCCGAATCGTACGGTGGCTTCCGCAATCTGGTCGGTGATCCCGACCGTCCGCCTGTCCGTGTGGGTGTATCGATCGGCGATTCGATCGCCGGTCTGTACGCCGCATTCGGTTGTGTCATGGCACTTTTCCAACGCCAAGTAGCGAAAGGTGGACTGTCGCTGGAACAGCGGTCGATCGACGTCGCACTCAACGAATCGATTCTGTCGATGATGGAATCGTTGATCCCGGACTACCTTGCCTACGGCGTCGAACGTGAACGCACCGGCGGCCGGATGGAAGGGATCGCACCGTCCAACGCCTACATGTGCAACGACGGCCACTCGATCGTCGTCGCAGGCAACGGCGACGCCATCTTCCAGCGCTACATGGACACGATCGAGCGTCCGGACCTCGGTGCAGATCCCGAGCTGGCCACCAACGCCGGACGCTGGAAGCGCCGTGACGAACTCGACGCCGCGATCAGCGCGTGGACCGGAATGCGTTCTCGCGACGAGGCATTGAAGCAACTCGACGCCGCCGGGGTGCCGTCCGGCCCGATCTACACTGCAGCCGATGTCGTCGCCGACGAACAGTACAACGCGCGCAACATGATCCAGCACTTCGCCGTCGACACGGGAGGCGAACAGCCTGCCGACGTCGGATTCGTCGGGGTGGTTCCCGTCATCGGCGACCGTTCGATTCCGATTCGTTCCGTCGGGCCGGATCTGGGAGAACATACGACAGAAGTACTGCGAGACCTACTGGGCAGGGAGGACGCCTGATGTACGAGTTCGAACCTAAAGCGCAGTTGCGTGATGTGACGCTGCGCGACGGCTTGCAGCTCACCGGAAAACTGCTGTCCACCGAAAGAAAGCTCGAGGTGGCCAGAGGCCTTCTGGCGGCTGGTGTTCCGTCGCTCGAGATCGGTTCGATGGCGCGCGGAGATCTGGTACCGCCGATGGCGAACACCCTGGAGGTCATTGGCGAGTTGACCGCCGAGGAGCTCGAGAAGTGTTGGGTCTGGGTGGCCACACCCCGGCATATCGAGAAGGCTGCCGCCGCCGGCGCACGCAACTTCCAATATTGCTTCTCGGCGTCGGATTCGCACAACAAGGCGAACATCGGCCGGGAGACGGAAGTGAGTCTGGCCGCGATGCCGGAGGCCGTCGAGATCACGCGCAGTGTCGACGGGCAGATTCAGTTGTGCATCGCCACGTCGTTCACCTGCCCGTTCGAGGGGCAGGTACCGCAGGACCGTGTGCTGGACATCGCGCGCGACGAGCGTGCCCATGGGGCAACGGACATCGTCATCTGCGACACCCTCGGGCAAGCCGTCCCTGTGCAGGTGTCGTCGTTGATCACCCGCGTCGCACAGGAAACCCCGCAGCGCCGCATCGTCTTCCACGGCCACGACACCTGGGGTCTCGGCGTCGCGAACACGCTCGCAGCCATCACCGCAGGAGCCACGCTGGTCGACGGTTCACTCGGCGGCCTCGGAGGCTGCCCCTTCGCTCCCGGCGCCAGCGGCAACACATCGAGCGAAGATATCTTGTTCGCGACGCGGCCGGACTGGTTCCAGCCCGATACGCTTGCCACCATGGTCGACATATCCGAGAAACTCCTCGCCGAGCTGGGTGAGCCCATGCGCTCCAAAACCGTTCAGGGTGCGCGGTCGAACGCCGCGGCATTCGAGTGGGTCATATGAGCAAGATCCTCGTCACGACGCGTATCCCCGATCCCGGCATGGATATCCTCGCCGCGGCAGGGGAGGTGGAGCTGCTCGAACTCGATCACGACGGGCTCGCCGAACGATGTGCGTCCGGTGAGTACTCCGTCGTCGTCTCGCAACTGCGGGACAAGTTCGACGCCGAACTGCTCGCGTCGGCCAAGCTCGTCGGAATTTCCAATTACGCAGTGGGGTTCGACAATATCGACGTCGCCGCGGCTACGGCGAGCGGGATCACCGTCGGCAATACTCCTGGGGTGCTGACGGATTCGACGGCCGACATCGCTCTGCTGCTGATGCTGGCGACGGCGCGGCGGGCCATCGAGTCCGACAATCTCGTCCGCTCCGGTGGATTCACCGGATGGAAGCCGGAATTCATGCTCGGCACGGACGTGTCGGGCCGAGTGCTCGGGCTCGCGGGGTTCGGTCGGATCGCACGAGCGACGGCGCGTCGCGCATTGGGGTTCGGCATGACCGTCAAGTTCTGCCCGCGCCCTCCGTCGGACCGTGAGGTGAGCGACGAAGAGTTGGGTGAGTTCGCGGGACGCGTCGAACACGTGGCATGGGAAGAGCTTGTCGCGACGAGTGATTTTCTGTCGCTTCATGTTCCGCTGAGTGAAGCGACGCACCACCTCGTCGACGATCGCGTGTTGCACGCAATGAAGAATACGGCGATTCTGATCAACACCGCCCGTGGTCCCGTCGTCGACGAGGCAGCACTCGTGACGGCGTTGCGCGAAAGAGTCATCGCGGGAGCAGGATTGGACGTCTACGAAGCCGAGCCGGAATTGGCTCCTGGCTTGGCCGGTCTGCCGAACACCGTTCTGTTGCCGCATGTCGGCAGCGCAACGGTGGCCGTAAGGTCCGAGATGGCGAGGTTGTGTGCGGAGAACGCGGCGGCGATGGCCACCGGATCGCTGCCGCCGCATCCCGTCAATCCAGAGGCGTGGGGTCAGGCCGGGTAGCGGCCGCCCAGGGTACGGGTGATCTGCTCGGCATGCGATACGAGCAGATCCACCCATTCCTCGCACTGCGACAGAGGCATTCGTAGCGTGGGGCCGCTGATGGTCACGGCGCCGATGACATCCGTCGCCGAATCGAACACCGGCGCAGACAGTCCCGACGCACCGGTTTCACGCTCCCCGGTGGTGATCGCGTACCCGTCGGCGCGTGCCTTGTCGACGGCCGCGCGCAGTGTGTCGGCCTCGGTGATCGAGTCGGCAGTCACTTGCTCGAGCGTGCCGGACAGAATGCGTTCCGCCAGCGTGGCGTCGTACGCCAGCAGTACCCGGCTCGCGGACCCGACGTTCAACGGAATCACTTTGCCCACGTACATGTCTCGGCGCAGTGCGTGCGTCGTCTCGGCGACTGCGACGCACACCCGGTAATTCTGTTCCGGACGGAAGAAGCATGCGGTCTCTCCGGTGATGTCGCGCATCTCCTTGAGCACCGGGTTGACGATGGACAGAACATCGAGATCCTTCGTTGCCGTGGCTGCCCAATAGGCCATGCGGACACCGATACGAATCTGGTCGCCTGCTCGGTCGAGGAATCCCTGGGACACGAGGTTCGTGACGAGCCGCTGCACCGTCGACGTCGGAATACCTGTGCTCTGCTGGATCTCACCGAGCGTCATCGACGGACGGTCGAACGAGAACGCGTCGAGAATCTCGGTGATCTTGCCCAGCACCAACAATGGCTGCTGCTTCGATCCGGTTTCGGTGCTCACCTCGTCCAATCTAGCGTCTACGGCGGTCGATGAGGCGATGGACAGGAGATTCGAGCGCGAGGGCGAACATCGACCACAATCCGACGACGGTGAACGACAACGCGAACGCGATCAGCATCAGAACCGCTGTGATGGAACCGCCGAGAAGACTTCGCCCGGAATTGTAGGGGGCGATGTCGGGATTGAACTCGATGACCAGTTCCACGAGAAAGATCGCGACGACCGATACCGCAATGGTGCCGACGTACAGAGACGTCGCGCTCGGGTCGAATCCGTTCTTCTCCGCTATGAGTTTCGTTGGGAAGGGCAGGAACACGATGCTGAGCAGCCACACGAAGTTGGCCCACGCCAAGGGCATCGTATAGCCGGTCAGATCGCGGAAGATTCCGTGGTGCGTCAGCCAGAGTCGAAAGATCACGACGAAACTGAGCACGAACGCGAATATCTCGGCACTGTGCTCGCCGATGAGGTCCCATGTGGTGATGCCGTCGCTCGGGCCGGCGATGTCCACCAACGGCAGAATCAGCAATGTCGCGGCGATGGCCACCACGGCATCGCTGAAATTGACGAGCCGCTCGAACCCCCGCTGCGTGTCCATGCGGACAGTGTGAGCTATCGCCGTCCTAACCGCGACGTGATTCGAGTAGTCGCAGCCACACCTCGCTGACCGTCGGGTACGACGGGACAGCATGCCACAGGTCGTCGAGCGTCACCTTTCCGATCACGGCAACCGTTGCGGCATGGACCAACTCGGCGACACCGGGCCCGACGAACGTGGCTCCGACGATGATGTCCTTCGCGTGATCGACCACCAACTGGGCATGGCCCGAATAGTCGTCCTGCTGCAGCGACGAACCGGCAACGGCGATGTCGGCACTGAGGATCTCGACGTCGATTCCCGCGTCGCGGGCTTCCTTCTCGGTCTGCCCGACGGCCGCGACCTCGAGCGCGGTGAACACGACCTGCGGAATCTGCCCGTGATCGGCCGTCGCCGAGAATTTCTTGCCGTCGAGTGGCGTCCCGTCGGCGCGTGCTGCGATGACGTCGCCTGCAACGCGAGCCTGATATTTGCCCATGTGGGTGAGCAGCGCGCGGCCGTTGACGTCGCCCACCGCATACAGCCACGGCAGGCCGGGAACGCCGAGATGATCGTCGGTCTCGACGGACGCGCCGTCTTCCAGCCCGATCGTCGACAATCCGAGGTCGCCACTGGTGGGCTTCCTGCCTGCAGCGACGACGATCTCGTCGACGGTGATGGTGTCTCCTCCGACCGTCAGCTGCGCCGGCCCGCCATGAATTTTCCCGACGCCGGTGTCCTGTGCGTCCGGCCGGGACACGCTCTGCAGATCGGCGTCGAACAGGATTTTTGCGCCGCGCTCACGCAGTGCATCCGCGACGAGCTCGCTCGCGAACGGCTCGCCTTTCGCCAGCAACGACGACCCGCGCACGATCATCGTCACCTCGGCGCCGAACGACAGCAACCACGTCGCACTCTCACAGGCGACGACGCCTCCACCGATGACGGCGACGCGGCCTGGTACCTCGTGCATGTTGGTGGCGTCGCGCGAGATCCACGGCAGTGCGTCGCGCAGGCCAGGTGTGTTCGGGACCGACGCGGTGGTTCCGGTCGCGAGGACGACCGCATGTCGCGCGGTCAGTGTTCGGCCGTCGACATCGACCGTCTTCTCGCCGGAGATGCGGCCATGACCACGCACGACCGAGATCCCGGCCGACTCGGCCCACTCGACCTGCGATGAATCGTCGAGAGAATGAGTGAACGATTCCCGACGCGCAAGCACGGCCTCGACATCGAGCGAGGCGTCGCCGACCAGTTCTTTGACGCCCGGCATGTTGCGCGCAGTGTCGAGCACCTCGCCGGGCCGCAGCAATGCCTTGCTGGGCATGCATGCCCAGTACGAGCACTCGCCGCCGACGAGCTGGTGTTCGACGATGACGGCTGTGCGGTCGCTTCCCGCGATCGCATAACTTGCGGCGTTCTCACCGACCGGTCCACCGCCGATGACGATGACATCGAATTCGTCCGTGCTGTTCAAGGTCATTTCTCCAGAGTGGCATAGGCTCGTCGGCCATGGGGCAGAGGAGACAGAAGATTCTGATCACCGGGGCGAGTTCGGGCCTGGGGGAGGAGATGGCACGACGCTTCGCCGCGATGGGACGCGACGTGGCGCTGTGTGCCCGTCGGGTGGATCGTCTCGAGACCGTGCGCGATGAGTTGCTCGCGCAGAACCCGGGCATCCGCGTCGCCGTGCGTGCGTTGGACGTCACCGATCACGATGCCGTCGTGACCGTCTTCGGCGAGCTGCGCGACGAGTTGGGTGGTCTCGATCGCGTCGTCGTCAACGCAGGACTCGGCAAAGGCGCCAAGATCGGCAGCGGGCGGGCCGACGCCAATCTTGCTACTGCCCGAACCAATTTCGTCGGAGCGCTGTCGCAGACCGAAGCTGCGCTCGAGATATTCCGGGCGCAGAAGCACGGCCACCTGGTGCTGGTGTCGTCCATCAGCGCCGACCGCGGACTCCCCGGCCCCAAAGCCGTCTACTCCGCGAGCAAGGCCGGCGTCGCAGCACTCGGTGAGGCGCTGGCTACCGAACTGGCTCGCACCGACATCGCCGTCACGACGCTCTTGCCCGGTTTCATCGCCACCGACATGTCCGCGAAAGCGGGCGACGCGTCGTCGATGACCGCCACGCTCGACGAGGGCGTCACCGCCATGGTCGACGCCATCGAGAAGGAAACGCGTCGGGCGGCGCTTCCGGGTCTGAAGTGGCGGAGCATCGACGTGGCCCTGCGCTTCCTGCCCAACGCGCTGACCGACCGACTCGTGTGACTTACTGCAGGTAGTGCTCGACCTGTTCGACGCTGCTCGCGTGCGCGTCGTCGGGATTCTGCCCCGCGTCCAGGCGTGCGCGTCGCTGGCGCAGCAGGTCCCAGCACTGGTCGAGCGCACGCTCGAGGGATGCCAGTTCGGCTTTTTCGTCACCGGGGTCGACGTCGCCGGCCTCGATCTGCGACCGCAGCTTGTGCTCGGTGGCGACCAGTTGCTCGATTTTGCTGTGGATGTCGTGCTCGCTCATGCGTTCACGGTAGTCCTATCTCCACGATCGGGCATCGAGTTGTCTGCGCGTCAGTACTGCGCCGGCAGCACGGCTCAGTCGGTCGGACGTGGCGGAGAGCGCTGCGTCGGTGCCGACGAGGGACAGCGTGCACCCCTGGCCAATCGTCGCGAGGTAAGCCGACAACGGCGTGGCAGTGGTTGCCGGATGTGCACCGGGATGGATCGCTCTCGTCGCGATCGACACGACTCGGTGTGGCCCGATGGACGTCACCGCGTCGGGAAGACGACCGATGTTCGAGCACAGGACATCTGCGCGTGCTGCCGACGCCGTCAACGATGCGGCGAGGTGGTCGGGCAACAGCTGGACAGTCTCCGCCGGAAATCCGGCTGGTGCTCCAGCCGGGTCCGCAAAGGCTCGCTTGCAGGCTGCCTTGATGTCGGTGACGGTGTCTCCTGGCGCGACGTCGATGGTGGCCATGCCGATCCTGTTGGCGCCCGGAGTATTCGAACGGAACGGTACGTTGACCGAAGCAGGGGGCGTCAGTCCGAGCTCGACTGCGATGTCACCGACGACCGTGATGAATTCGGCGTTGCTCACCGTCCGACCGATGTCGAATACCGCTGTGGTGATGGCGGTATCGCGTCCAGCGGCTGGTTTCGAGGCTTTCAGATGCGATGCCAGCTGTCGTCGTGATTCGGCGTCGGCGATCAGGTTTGTGATGGCGCGCACGGAGCCGACTGTGACCGTTGTTCCGAGTTTCACGGCGTCGGCCAGATCCGACGTTCGACGTGGATGTTGTTGTGGCGCTGTGCCCGAGAAGGCATGTGCTGCAGCGTCGATCAGGCCTGCGGCGTCGGCGAGTGCGTGGGAGCACACGAGCGACACGACGGTTCCACCGCCTCGCGTCGTCGTCGCGGACAGTCGCCACCCGGGTCCGAACTCGGGATCGAGGTCGATATCGCCCTGCATATCCGCCCAGTCGAGGACGCCGGATTCCGGGATCCGGCCGTCGTCGACAGTCAGGGGGAGTGTGTCGGTCGAGGGAATCCATCGTTTTCGCGCACCGGGAATCGACGGCGTTTTCACCCGACGGCCGAGCCGCCCCATGGCCAGATTGGCATGCACGGCAGCAAGTTCCACGCGTGGTACGGAGTCGTCGCTCCGAAGAATGCCCTGCAGGACGATCGGAATACCGTAGCCGCGATGCGTGCGCAGGAAGATCTCGTCGATGACGGACAGGCGATCCGAGCTCACGGTGTCGGTGCACCGTGCCTACCGGCGCCCGCGGCGAAGGCCTGTGCACCGTCCAATGCGTCGGCCGCCATCGAGAGTGCGCCGTGCCGAAATTCGCCCACGATGGCCGCGTCTTCGTCCAGTCCGTTCTGCTCGAGCACCGAAAGTCTGTCCTGGCGCATGCATGTCTGCGGGAAGGCCGCCAGGGTGCTCGCGAGAGATTCGGCCTCCCGACGCGCGTGCCCGACGGGGACCACGCGGTTGGCCAACCCGATCGCCAGTGCTTCGTCGGCGTCGACGGCTCGGCCTGTGAGAATCAGGTCCATTGCTCGGGATTGGCCGATCAAGCGAGGGAGTCGGACGGTGCCGCCGTCGATCAGGGGTACGCCCCATCGGCGGCAGAAGACTCCCAGCGTGGCGTCGGCCTCGACGACCCGCAGATCGCACCACAGTGCCAGTTCGAGTCCACCCGCCACCGCGTATCCGGACACCGCAGCGATGACCGGTTTGGACAGGTGCATGCGCGTCGGGCCCATCGGGCCGTCGCCGTGTTCGGTTGCGTGATTGGACCGTTCGGTGCCGAGTGCCTTCAAGTCGGCCCCGGAACAGAATGTTCCGCCCTCTCCCCAGAGGACCGCGACGGCCGCGTCGTCGTCGGCGTCGAATTCCTCGAAGGCGGCGACGAGTTCCGCGGCAGTCGGGCCGTCGACAGCGTTCCTGGATTCGGGACGCGAGAGCACGACGGTGGTGACGGGGCCCGAACGTTCGATCCTCACTGCCATGGTGTCGACGGTACTCACGAGGCCTTGCTCGAAGCAATGAATCAATGCTTCAATCCTTGATATGCCGTATCGCCGCACGGACGCCGTGCAAGCTCGACTCGACGCCGGGCGCGAGAAGTTGTTCGCCTCTGCCGTCGAGGTGCTGTCCACACAGGGTTACAAAGGCCTGTCGATCGCCTCGGTCGCCGCGGCAGCCGGCGTGTCGGCGGGCAGTGTCTATTCGCATTTCGAGAGCAAGTCCGACCTTGTCGTCGCCCTCTTTCGTGAGGTGTGTGGGCGGGAAGTCCGAGCTGTCGCCGACGCCGGGTCGCAGGGCAACGTTGTCGAACGCGTCACTGCTATCGTCGAGACCTTCGCAGGCAGAGCGATGAAGAACCGAACCATGGCGTACGCGCTTCTCGCCGAACCCGTCGATGCTGCCGTCGACGCCGAGCGGCTGGTCTTCCGACGAAGCTTCACCGACGCCATCGCGGGTGCGATCACCGCCGGTATCGCTGCCGGTGACGTTCCGGAACAGGATGCCGATCTGGCGGCGGCCGGGCTCGTCGGCGCTGTCGGTGAAGTTCTGGTCGGCCCGCTCAGCCCCGATCGTTCCGGCGATGCTCCGGACGTCGTCCCCGGCCTTGTCGCCTTCGCTCTCCGCTCGTTAGGAGTTCGCTCATGAGTACGACTCACGAGGTGTTCAACCAGGTCCCGGACCTGCTTCCGTACGACACGTCCGAAGATGCCTCCTTGCTGGAGGGACTCGAACGTGAAGGCGCCGGGTGGGCGTCGGCGGACCTGCGGGAACTGGGCGAACTGGCCGGAAGCGTCGAGGCGCAGGAATGGGGACGTCTCGCCAACGAGAATCCCCCTGTGCTACACACGCACGACCGCTACGGCAACCGCATCGACGAGGTCGAGTTCCATCCCCACTGGCACGACTTGATGTCCGTCGCCGTCGCGAACGGGCTACACGCGACGCCGTGGCAGTGTGATCGCCCCGGTGCCCACGTCGCGCGAGCGGCCAAGTTCTACGCGTGGGGCCAAGCGGACGCGGGACACATGTGTCCGATCTCGATGACGTACGCCGCCGTGCCTGCGCTGCGGCACAATTCGTCGTTGGCGTCCGTCTACGAGCCGTTGTTGGCGTCGACTCACTACGACTTCGGGCTTCGGGTGCCGACAAAGAAACGCGGGCTGACCGCAGGCATGTCGATGACCGAGAAGCAGGGCGGTTCCGACGTTCGTGCCAACACCACGACGGCTGTACCGTCCTCGGACGGAACGTATTCCATCGTCGGGCACAAATGGTTCACCTCGGCGCCGATGTCGGACATGTTCCTGACGCTGGCTCAGGCACCCGGTGGGCTGTCGTGCTTCCTGCTCCCGCGAGTGCTGCCCGACGGAACTCGCAATCGCATTGTCCTGCAACGACTCAAGGACAAGCTGGGGAACAAGTCCAACGCGTCGAGCGAAATCGAATACGACGGTGCGACGGGGTGGCTCGTCGGCGAGGAAGGCCGCGGGGTCCCGACGATCATCGAGATGGTGAACATGACGCGTCTCGACTGCGTCATCGGCTCGGCCGCGGGAATCCGGAACGCGACTGTCCGAGCAGTGCACCATGCGCGGCATCGATCGGCGTTCGGTGCTCGGTTGGTCGACCAGCCCTTGATGCGGAACGTGTTGTCGGACTTGGTCATCGAGTCGGAGGCCGCGACGACGGTCATGATGCGGCTCGCTGGGGCCACTGATCGATCCAGCGATGCTCAGGAGCGCGAACTGCGTCGAATTGCACTGGCGGTCAGCAAGTACTGGGTCTGCAAGCGTGCGCCATCGCATGCAGCAGAAGCTCTCGAATGTCTCGGCGGCAATGGGTACGTCGAGGAGTCGGGCATGCCCCGGCTGTACCGGGAGTCGCCCCTGATGTCCATCTGGGAAGGGTCAGGGAACGTAGCCGCGCTCGATTCCCTTCGCGCACTTGCCAAACAACCGGACTGCGTCGAGGCGTATTTCACCGAGGTCGGGCACGCGCAGGGTGCAGATTCCCGCCTCGACGACGCCATCTCCCTCCTCGGCAAGGAGTTGTCGGACCGTTCCGACATGGAATACCGCGCGCGACGCGTCGTCGAACTGATGGCCCTGGTGTTCCAGGGTGCGTTGCTCGTGCGGCACGGTGACCCTGCCGTCGCGGACGCCTTCTGCGCCAGCCGGTTGGCCCGCGACTGGGGTGGTGCCTTCGGCACTCTGCCGACCGGTGTGGATACGGCGGCCATTCTCGCCCGAGTCTGAACGGCCGCCGCGCCCCGCTACTTCGCGCGTCCCCGCTGGTCCCGGTACCACCGGACCAGAGCGTCGGTCGACGAATCGGACTGCGGTGCAGGAGGTTCGGTGTCGGTCAGGACGGGCGTGAGCTCGAGTGCCTGGGTCTTGCCGAGTTCGACGCCCCACTGATCGAACGGGTCGACGCCCCACACCATGCCCTCGACGAACACCTGATGCTCGTACAGTGCGATGAGCTGCCCGACGACCGACGGCGTCAGCTTCGGAGCGAGGATGGACGTCGACGGCCGATTGCCCGGCATCACCTTGTGCTGCACCACATCCGACGCTGCTCCCTCCGCTGCGATCTCGTCGGCGGTCTTGCCGAATGCGAGGACCTGCGTCTGCGCGAAGTAGTTGCTCATCAGCAGGTCGTGCATGCTGCCGGTGCCGTCGCGCGTCGGGAGATCGTCGGTGGGTTCGGCGAATCCGATGAAGTCGGCCGGGACCAGTCGTGTTCCCTGGTGCAGCAGTTGGTAGAAGGCGTGCTGTCCGTTGGTTCCCGGCTCGCCCCAGAAGATTTCGCCCGTCGACGTGGTGACGGGGGACCCGTCGGCCTTGACGGATTTGCCGTTGGACTCCATCGTCAACTGCTGCAGGTACGCGGGAAAGCGTGCGAGGTCATTGGAATACGGCAGCACTGCACGGGTTTCCGCGCCGAAGAAGTTGTTGTACCAGAGGCCGATGAGGCCGAGCAGTACCGGCGCGTTCTCGGCCAGCGGTGTGGAACGGAAGTGCTCGTCGACGCGGTGGAAACCGTCGAGAAACTCTGCGAACGCGTCCTTTCCGATGACGGTCATGACCGACAGCCCGATTGCCGAGTCCACCGAATACCGGCCGCCGACCCAGTCCCAGAAGCCGAACATGTTGGCGGTGTCGATACCGAAGTCGGCGACGCGTTCCGCGTTGGTGGACACGGCGACGAAGTGCTTGGCGACGGCATCCTCACCGAGTGTGTCGACGAGCCAGCGTCGGGCAGCAGTTGCGTTGGTGAGCGTTTCGAGAGTGGAGAACGTCTTCGATGCGATGATGAACAGCGTCGTGGCCGGATCGAGCCCGTCCAAGGCCCCGACGAGATCCGCGGGGTCGACGTTGGAGACGAACTTCGCCGAGATGCCTGCGTCGGCGTAGTGGCGCAGGGCCTGGTAGACCATGACCGGTCCGAGGTCGCTGCCACCGATACCGATGTTGACGACGGTCTCGATCTTCGCGCCGGTTGCACCGACCCACTCACCGGACCGCACGCGATCGGTGAATTCCCCCATGCGCGTGAGGACTTCGTGAACATCGGCCACGACGTTCTGGCCGTCGACCTCGAGCTCTGCATCGGCGGGCAGACGCAGAGCGGTGTGCAGCACCGCGCGGTCCTCGGAGGTGTTGATGTGCTCACCCGAGAACATCGCGTCGCGTCGTCCCTCGATGTCCGCTGCCCGCGCGAGTTCCACGAGCAGCGACACGGTCTCACGATCGATCCGGTGCTTGCTGTAGTCGATGTGCAGATCCGCAGCGGTGAGTGTGAACTCGCGACCGCGCTCCGGGTCGTCGTCGAACAGAGTTCGCAGGTGCGTCTCGCCGATGGACGCGTGGTGTGCCTTCAGATTCTTCCAGGCCTCGCTGCCCGTGATGTCACTGCTCATATCCACAAACCCTAGTGGGCGGGCCGCTCGTGTGCGCGTCTTCTCGTTTGCTGGGCGCGCGGCACGGGCAGACTGGAGGTATGGACACTGCCAAGCTCATCGAATCCATTCCGCCGAAACTGTGGATCGGCGGCCACGCGGTCGACGCAGAGAACGGTGCGACGTTCGAGGTCAGGGATCCGTCGACGGGAAAGGCGTTGTCTCGCGTCGCCGACGCCAGTGCAGGCGACGCGATCAAAGCGCTCGACGCGGCGGCCGGGGCCCAGAAGTCCTGGGGCAAGACACCTGCGCGTGAGCGTGGCGAGATCCTCCGCACGGTCTTCGAGAAGATCACCGACCGCGCCGACGACATCGCCGCCGTCATGACTCTGGAAATGGGCAAGGCTCTGGCCGAATCCAAGGCCGAGGTCAAGTACGGTGCAGAATTCTTTCGCTGGTTCGCCGAGGAAGCCGTCCGCATCGGTGGCCGCTACACCCCTGCTCCCGCTGGCAACGGCCGGATCCTGGTCACGAAGGTGCCCGTCGGGCCCGTGTTGGCGATCACGCCCTGGAACTTTCCGTTGGCGATGGGAACCCGCAAGATCGGTCCGGCATTGGCTGCCGGTTCGACGATCATCGTCAAGCCTGCGAGTGAAACTCCGCTGACCATGCTGTTCCTCGCTCAGCTCTTCGCCGAAGCAGGTCTGCCCGACGGTGTTCTGTCGGTCCTGACGACGTCGAAGTCGAGCGCGGTCAGCGCGCCCCTGCTGGAAGATGCGCGGCTGCGAAAGCTGACGTTCACCGGCTCGACCGAGGTCGGGCGCACGCTCGTCGAACAATCGGCGGGCGGCCTGCTGCGGACGTCGATGGAACTCGGCGGCAACGCACCGTTCGTGGTGTTCGACGACGCGGACATCGACGCGGCAGTCGATGGTGCCATCCTGGCCAAGCTCCGCAACGGCGGTGAAGCGTGTACCGCCGCGAACCGTTTCCACGTGGCGAACAGTGTTCGCGAGGAGTTCACCGCGAAGCTCGTCGAGAAGATGAAGACCTTCACACTAGGACCCGGAATCGACCCTGATACGAAACTCGGGCCTCTGATCAACGCCGACCAGTTGAGCAAGGTACAAGAACTGGTCGACGACGCGGTGAGTGCGGGCGCGACAGTCGCCCTCGGCGGCGAGGCACCGGGCGGAGACGGCTACTTCTACCCGGCGACGGTGCTGACGAACGTGCCGGCGAATGCCCGGATCCTGAAGGAAGAGGTGTTCGGCCCGGTGGCACCGATCATCGGGTTCGACACCGAGGAAGAAGGAATCGACGCAGCCAACGACACCGAGTTCGGACTGGCGTCGTACATCTACACACAAGGGTTGGATCGCGCGCTACGCGTCGCCGACGCTATCGACAGCGGCATGGTGGGCGTCAACCGCGGAGTCATCTCGGACGCGGCCGCGCCGTTCGGTGGTGTGAAGGCTTCCGGCTTCGGTCGTGAAGGCGGAAGCGAGGGGATCGAGGAGTACTTGGAGACCAAGTACATCGCGCTGACCTAGCAGGGAACTCGTTGTGCATGGAGCCGCCATGCACAACGAGCCCTCGAAGGGTCTAGCGGCCTAGGCGTCCGCGGCCGAGGCGGAGCAGAAGCATGGCGAGCGTGTGGCCTTCCTGACCGAGGCTGCTGAAGCGGTCGAGGACCTTCATCTCGCGGCTGTGGACCATGCGAGGACCACCGGATGCCATGCGAGTGCGGCCGATCAACTGAGAGACCTCGGTACGGCGCTGGATGGCTGCCAGAATCTCGGCGTCCAGGCGATCGATCTCGTGGCGAAGATCATCGATCTCGGCCTCGGTCGTCGGCAACGTGGATTCGGAGTCACTCTGCTTGGTGGATGCCATTTTCTTCTCCTAGTGTCACATCGTGGATCGTTGCCTTGTTCGACACCGTTACGCGGGTGCGTGGACGGGAGTCGCAGCGGTCACATGAAAGAACCCCGGATCCTCGTCGAAAAGAGGACCTCGGGGCGGGCACTGTTATCGACAATCCCCTTGTCGCGTCGCTGGTAGCTCGACCGAGATCAGGAGGCGGCGACGAACGGCTGTTTCGATCACCGATCCAGTTTGCCACTTGTGTGCCGCCTATGAAAGTCGACTGTTCGCCGGACATTCTCACCGGTAACTTCGTGTCGGTCCCCACCGGTAATCTGGGTGCGCGATGAACACGAATCTTCAGGTTGTCCCCGTGCCAGGTAGAAGCAAGTCGGAAGCGCTGTTGGAGGGGTTGAATCCCCAGCAGCGCGAGGCTGTGGTGCATTCGGGGTCGCCGTTGCTCATCGTCGCAGGTGCGGGGTCCGGAAAGACGGCGGTGCTGACGCGTCGTATCGCCTATTTGTTGGCGGAGCGCGGAGTGTCGCCCGGCCAGGTTCTGGCCATCACTTTCACCAACAAGGCCGCAGCCGAGATGCGTGAACGTGTTGCAGGTCTCGTCGGTCCACGGGCCAACAGCATGTGGGTCTCCACGTTCCACTCCAGTTGCGTGCGCATCCTCCGCAGCCAGGCGTCGCTGCTTCCTGGGCTCAACTCCAACTTCTCGATCTACGACGCCGACGACTCGCGTCGTCTATTGACGATGATCTCCAAGGATCTACAGATCGACACCAAGAAGTTCTCGGCACGGTTGCTCGCCACACACATCTCGAACCTGAAGAACGAACTGATCGGCCCCGAGGACGCAGCAGCGGACGCGGAGAAGGAGACGGTCGAGCTTCCCAAGCTCATCGCGCGCGTCTACGGCCACTATCAGCAGCGCCTCCGTGCCGCCAACGCGATGGACTTCGACGACTTGATCGGCGAGACCGTCGGGCTGCTGCAGGCGTTCCCTCAGGTCGCCGAGTACTACCGTCGACGCTTCCGTCACGTCTTGGTCGACGAGTACCAGGACACCAACCACGCCCAGTACATGCTCGTCCGAGAGCTCGTGGGTCGTGAGGACTCCGACGGGGCGCTCGAAGGCACGATCGACCCGGGTGAGCTCTGCGTCGTCGGTGACGCCGATCAGTCCATCTACGCGTTTCGTGGCGCCACCATTCGCAACATCGAAGAGTTCGAGCGTGACTACCCCGACGCGCGGACTATCCTGCTCGAGCAGAACTACCGCTCCACCCAGAACATCCTGTCGGCAGCCAACTCCGTCATCTCCCGCAACACGGGACGGCGCGACAAGCGCCTCTGGACCGACTCCGGCGAGGGTGAGCTCATCGTCGGTTACGTCGCCGACAACGAGCACGACGAGGCGTCGTTCGTCGCGTCCGAAATCGATCGACTCGTCGACGGTGAGGGAGTGCGCTACGACGAGGTTGCGGTCTTCTACCGCACCAACAACTCCTCACGCGCGCTCGAAGAGATCTTCATCCGTCTCGGGCTGCCGTACAAAGTCGTCGGCGGCGTGCGCTTCTACGAGCGCAAGGAAATTCGCGACGTCGTCGCATACCTGCGCGTGCTCTCCAACGAGGACGACACCGTGAGCATGCGGCGCATTCTCAACGTCCCGAAACGCGGAATCGGTGATCGCGCCGAGGCATGCGTCGCCGTCCATGCGGAGCAGCGGGACATCAGTTTCTCCAAAGCGCTGCACGACGCGGCGGACGGCAAAGTCGCCCTTCTCAACTCGCGTGCGCAGAAGCTGATCGGGCAGTTCCTCGAATTGCTCGACGAACTGCGGGTCGTCCTCGGCAGGACAGACGGCGACGGCAACGACATCGCCGACATCGGTGACGTCGTCGAAGCCGTGCTCGACCAGACGGGGTATCGCTCCGAACTCGAAGGCAGCAGCGATCCGCAGGACGGCGCACGCCTCGACAACCTCAACGAATTGGTCAGCGTCGCACGCGAATTCACGTCCGAAGCCCGTAATCTGGCAGCCGTCGAGGCGGAGTCCGATATCGAGGTGGAAGTCGAGGAAGGAACTCCCGAGCCCGGTTCGCTCGCAGCCTTCCTCGAACGAGTGTCGTTGGTAGCCGACACCGATCAGATCCCGGACTCGGGCACAGGCGTCGTCACGCTGATGACGCTGCACACAGCCAAGGGGCTCGAATTTCCGGTCGTATTCGTGACGGGCTGGGAGGACGGTCAGTTCCCGCACATGCGTGCGCTCGGCGACCCGCATGAGCTGTCCGAGGAGCGCAGACTCGCGTATGTCGGCATCACCCGTGCACGTCACCGGTTGTACGTCACGCGGGCCATCATGCGCTCGGCGTGGGGCCAGCCGATCAACAATCCCGAATCACGCTTCTTACAAGAGATCCCACAGTCGCTCATCGAGTGGAAGCGTGAGGATCCAGGTGTGTCCGGCCGAGCAATCGGTGGAGGGCGGCCGGGTTACGGCGGCGGTGGCTTCGGCGGCGGAGGATTCGGTGCCGGTCGCGGCTTCGGTGGCGGTTACGACGACCGTCGTGCAGCCCAGTCCACTCCCAGCTTCGGTGCCGCCCGGGCGAAGAACAACACCCTGGTCCTGGCGGTCGGCGACCGCGTGAACCACGACAAGTACGGTCTCGGAACGGTCCTGGAGTCCACGGGCAGCGGTACGTCCGCGATGGTGCTCGTCGACTTCGGAACGTCCGGACGAGTCAAGATGATGCTGATCGGCGGCGTGCCGATGACCAAGCTGTAGTTCCGCGCGCTCGGACCGGGGGTGGCTCGGGTGAGCGAATGGCGCCCTCGCTCACTGTGGGTGACTGAATGGCGCCTTCGCTCACTGTGAGTGACTGAATGTCACATTCGCTCACTCTGAGTGACTGAATGGCGCCTTCGCTCACTGTGGGTGACTAAATGACGCCCTCGCTCACCGTGAGTGAGCGAATGACGCCTTCGCTCCGGAAAGGAGGTGGGCGAACGAATGGCGCCTTCGCTCACTCTGAGTGACTGAATGTCACATTCGCTCCGGAAAGGGGGGCGAAAGGAGGGGCGAACGGAGGTGGGCGAAAAAAGGTTGGGCGAAGCGAACGGGAGTGACTAGTCCTGTTCGGGGCCGAGGCTGATGCCGCGGGACGCGAGCCAAGGCAGCGGGTCGATCTTGGCTTCGCCGGGGAGGTGGACCTCGAAGTGCAGGTGCGGGCCGGTGGAGAAACCACGGTTACCCATGCGCGCGATCTGGTCGCCTGCCATGACTTCCTGGCCGACGGTGACGTTTGCGCTGTCGATGTGTCCGTACACGGTGATGGTGCCGTCGGCGTGCTGCAGGCGAACCCACATGCCGAACCCGGACGCAGGTCCCGCGTCGATGACCTTGCCGTCGGCGACTGCGAGGATCGGCGTACCGATGGAGTTGGCGATGTCGACACCGGCGTGCAGAACGCCCCAGCGAGTGCCGAAGTTGGAGGTGTACGTGCCGACTGCGGGGAGTACGAACAGCGGGCGACGTGCCGCTGCTTCGCGTGCAGCGCGTTCCTCGCTGAAGCGCTGGCCCTTGGCGAGCAAGTCGTTGAACTGGCTGAGATCGACCGGGTTCGCGACGTTGAGGATCTGCGGCGCCGACGACGGTGATGTCTCGGTGGTGTCCGTTGCGTATTCCGCGGCCTCGGGGGCTGCGGTGGCGACGATTCCGGGGGCTGCAGGTGCTGCGCCTGCCGCGAGTGCGACTTCCTCGGAGGTGTTCGGTGTGGTGGATTCGTGATCCACGACGGCCTGACCCGCTGCGACGACTGCACCGGCGGCGACTGCGAGGACCGCGGCACGGCCCTTGAGTGCGGTGGGTGGCGTCGGGATGCGGTGCGCTCCACCCTTGCGGGGAACGGCGGCGATGGTCTCGGTGACGGTATCGATCTGCACGTCGGCGACGGTGTGGAGCTCGGAGTCGTGGTAGCTCTCGGCCGAGCCGTAGCTGCTGGCGAAGTAGTCGTACCCGGTGGACTCGAGGTCTTCGGTCTCGGAACCCCAGCTGGTCTCTCGCGAGTACACGGTCTCCTGGGAGTACACGGTCTCGGGCGAGTAGACAGCAGGTGCGCTGTCGGTGACCGCTGCCGGTTTGACGAATCGGCTGGCGGTGAAGGACGCGCGGTGTTGCGACAAGACCTGCGGCCTCCGTTTCGTGATCTGCTCGTGACTTAAGACTCGGCAGACGGTAACGAAACGATTGCGACCGGCGCAAGTTTTACGGGGCCTATGGTCCTATATGTGAGATGGCTCACAATGCGAACAGGCGAAATGCGGAGACACGCTTGGGGTCTCCGACAACCCGCGAGTACCCACGATCCCGTTGTCGAAACGCGGCACACGTGATCGGAGTTCCCGAGAACGAACGATAGCGTCTCCTGTGTGGCGTCCCCATCTCAGATCCACGGATCAGGCAAAGTTCCTCCTCGAGTCATCGAGGGCTCCGCAGTAGGGGACAAGAGTGCCCGTCCTCCCGCTCTTGCCGCGGCAGCGTTCGTCTCGGCAGCGGCCCTGATCGCACTGGCAGCGAATGCGGCCGACACCGTCACCTCGCAGTCCGGTCGCGCCCCCGAGGGAGGCGTCGTCGCCGCGGCGATCGTGTCGGTGGTTCCGCTCGTCGTCGTCGCGGTGGGTGCGGTGGTGTCGTTGCTTCGTAGTCCGGCGTTCGCCGGGGCGCTGACGGCCGGGTACGGATCCGTTGCTCTCGGACTGACTGTTCTCGACGTGGGCCTGATGCTCGATCCGATCGACGCCAACCGTCTCGAGCTGTTCCGTCCCGTCACGGCGGCCGCTCTCGAGCCGGGCGTCGGCGCGTATCTGGTTCTCGCAGCGCACGCGTTGGCCGTCGTCGGTGGGGTGTCGGGCTGGATTGCCGTCGGACGTGCCTCTCTCGACGACGGCTACGGGGAGTCGGCCAGCCCGGATCTGACCGGCCGCGCCTCCGCAGCCCGCATCGGCGCGCTTCTGTCGGTGTCGGTCGTTGCTGCTGCCGTCGTCGGCGCCGGGGCTTTGTTCGTTCCGCCGTTCGCGTCCACGGATTCGATCGTGCTCGTGCCTGCGGTCATCGCGTCGCCGTGGACGACGGCAGTCGGTTCGGCCCTCGTCGCGCTGGCCGTTCTGGTCGTCGCGGCGGCGGCTCTGGCGTCGATCTCACCCGTCGTGGCCTCGGGCGCACTGCTCGGCGCAGGGGCGGCGTTGTTCGGAATCCTCGGATCCAGGGTCGTCGCGGGACTGTCGTCGGGACCGGGGATCGAGGTTTCGCCGGGGTCGGTCGTCGGCGCCGTCGCTGCCGTCGTACTTCTCGTTGCCGGAGGTGCAGCACTGCCCGCCGCAGCCGCGCGTGATCGGCGCGCCACCGCGGATCGAATCAGGCGGCCCGGGCTCGGTGACGGACAAGCGTCGACGACGCGGTGGCACGTCGTCGCGGGGGCCGCGGGTGTCGTCTCGGGCGTGGCGTCGATCGCAGGCGGGTTGCTGCCGGTTCTCGTCGTGCCCGACGGATTACCGTCGCCGACGATTCTCGCGACACGCACGGCCGTCATCGCAGGGTTCGTACTCGTCGTGGCATCGGTTCCGTTGTTCTTCTCTTTGTTCGCAGCCACGGCCAGGCCGGCGCTCGGCGTGCTGAGCGTGGCCGTCGTGATGACGTCGGCCGGTGTTCTGCAGTCGGTCGTGCTCGCGACCGACATCACCGGGATCGAGGTCGGAACCGGCGGGATCGCGATCCTCGTTGCCGTCGTCGCGGCCGTCGTGTGCGGCGCTGCGACTCTGTCGGCGGGAAGTGCAGAGCGTGACGATGTCGACACGTCCGAAGTGACAGCCGATCGCGTCGTCGGATCGGTTGCACTGTCGGGGGCCGTCGTCGCGGCTATCGGTCTGGCTTTGCCGCTGTATCGAGGCGCCGACGTGACCGCGGCCTCCGTGACCGAGCTCCCGTGGGGATGGGACGTGTGGGGGCAACTCGCGCTTGCGGTCACCGTGGTGATCGCAGCCGTCGTCGCGTCTCGAGCGAGGCCGACGCGTGGTGCCGCGCTGCTCGCGGGCGGATCCGTCGCGATGATCGTCTACGTGACGGGATGGCCCCTCACTTCCGCGCGTGCGACAGACCCGTCGGTCGGTCCCGGTGTGGTGGCCGGAAGTCTCGCCGTCGTGATTCTCGGTGTGGCAGCGGTACTTTCGGCTCGACGACGCACCCAGTGAGACGTGGGACACATGCCGCGTCCCGGTGAGATAGACCACATACCATCCGGGCGGGCGATGGAGCCGTCGGGCACGTGGATAAAGTCGATGACCGGACCCGCTCACACCCCTTGAGCGGGCGTCAACGTAGACGAGACGGTGAGCTGATGGATCTCTTCGAATACCAGGCGAAGGAATTGTTCGCCAAGCATGGCGTACCCACGTCCGCAGGCCGTGTCACCGACACGGTTGCGGGTGCAACACAGATTGCCGAGGAAATCGGCAAGCCAGTGATGGTCAAGGCGCAGGTCAAGGTTGGAGGCCGCGGCAAGGCCGGTGGCGTCAAGTACTCCAAGGACGTCGCTGCAGCCACCGAGAACGCAGAAGCCATTCTCGGGCTCGACATCAAGGGCCACGTCGTCAAGAAGCTTCTCGTCGCAGAAGCTTCCGACATCGCCGAGGAGTACTACATCTCCTTCCTGCTCGACCGCACCAACCGCACCTACCTCGCGATGTGTTCGGTCGAGGGTGGCGTGGAGATCGAGGTGACGGCCGAGGAGAACCCGGACGCACTCGCGAAGATTCCGGTCGATGCCGTCAAGGGCGTCGACCTTGCTTTTGCTCGTGATATCGCCGAAAAGGGCAAGCTTCCCGCCGAGGTGCTCGACGCCGCTGCGGTGACCATCCAGAAGCTGTGGGAAGTCTTCATCAAGGAAGACGCGCTTCTCGTCGAGGTCAACCCGCTGGTTCGCACCCCGGACGACCAGATCCTCGCGCTCGACGGCAAGGTCACGCTCGATGCGAACGCAGACTTCCGCCACGAGGCCCACGCTGACTTCGAGGACAAGGACGCGGCCGATCCTCTCGAGGCCAAGGCCAAGGAGAACGACCTCAACTACGTCAAGCTCGACGGACAGGTCGGCATCATCGGCAACGGCGCTGGACTGGTCATGTCCACGCTGGACGTCGTCGCATACGCCGGTGAGGCACACGGCGGCGTCAAGCCCGCCAACTTCCTCGACATCGGTGGCGGCGCCTCGGCCGAGGTCATGGCTGCAGGCCTCGACGTCATCCTCGGTGACGAGCAGGTCAAGAGCGTGTTCGTCAACGTCTTCGGTGGTATCACCGCATGTGACGCAGTTGCGAACGGCATCGTCGGCGCGCTGAAGAAGCTGGGCGACGACGCCAACAAGCCGCTGGTCGTCCGCCTCGACGGCAACAAGGTCGAAGAGGGACGAAAGATTCTCGCCGACGCCGCGCACCCGCTGGTGACGCTCGCCGGAACCATGGATGAAGGCGCCGACAAGGCCGCCGAGCTGGCAGCGAAGTAGAGGAAACCATGTCTATCTTTCTGAACAAGGACAACAAGGTCATCGTCCAGGGCATCACCGGTGGCGAGGGAACCAAGCACACCGCGCTGATGCTCAAGGCAGGCACCAATGTCGTCGGTGGCGTCAACGCACGTAAGGCCGGAACCACGGTCAAGCATGTCGACGCGCAGGGCAACGACATCGAGCTTCCCGTGTTCGCTTCTGTCGCAGAGGCAATCGAGAAGACCGGCGCCGACGTCTCCATCGCGTTCGTCCCGCCGGCATTCTCCAAGGACGCCATCGTCGAGGCGATCGACGCGGAGATCCCGCTGCTCGTCGTCATCACCGAGGGCATCCCGGTGCAGGACTCCGCGTTCGCGTGGGCCTACAACGTGGAGAAGGGCAAGAAGACTCGCATCATCGGCCCGAACTGCCCCGGCATCATCACCCCGGGTGAAGCTCTCGTCGGCATCACGCCTGCCAACATCTCCGGAACCGGCCCCATCGGCCTGGTCTCGAAGTCGGGCACGCTGACCTACCAGATGATGTTCGAGCTCCGTGACTTCGGATTCTCGACCGCCATCGGCATCGGTGGAGACCCGGTCATCGGCACGACGCACATCGACGCCATCGAGGCGTTCGAGGCTGACCCCGAGACCAAGCTCATCGTCATGATCGGTGAGATCGGTGGCGACGCGGAAGAGCGCGCAGCCGATTACATCAAGGCCAACGTGACCAAGCCGGTCGTCGGCTACGTCGCAGGCTTCACCGCTCCCGAGGGCAAGACCATGGGCCACGCAGGCGCCATCGTCTCCGGCTCGCTCGGAACGGCTCAGGCGAAGAAGGACGCTCTCGAGGCCGCAGGCGTCAAGGTCGGCAAGACGCCGTCCGAGACCGCCGCACTGGCTCGCGAGATCCTGGAATCGCTGTCCGTGAAGTAAGCAGTTCTTCCCGAAGGGGCCCGCCGGCACGCAGTGTCGGCGGGCCCCTTCTTCGTTTCCTGGCCCGCTTGCGATTCCTGGCCCGCGTACGTTCCCGGGCCCGCTTGAATGGACCCTGGTAGCCATCTGATCGTATGAATGCGACATTCAAGCGGAGGTGATCGCCATGCTGAGCGCGGAACTGGCACAACGAGTCGTGGATCAGGTGCGTCCCGTCGTCGCGCACAACGTCAACATCATGGATCACCGCGGCATCATCATCGCGTCGGCGGACCCGACGCGGCTGGGTACCAGTCACGACGGTGCCATCGCCGCGCTCGAGTCTCGCGACATCGTCCGTATCGAGAGGGATCGTGAGCAGGCGAAGGCCGGAGTGAACGTACCGCTGGTCGTCGACGGCGACGCCGTGGGTGTCGTCGGAGTCACCGGCAAGCCGTCGAGCGTCGAACCTCTTGCGCGAGTGGTGGTTCTGACCGTGACATTGCTTCTGCGGCAGGAGCAGCAGCTCAACGATTCGCACTGGCGTGAATCCACGCTGAAGGACTTACTCAACGCGCTCATCAGTGAGCCGAGGATCGGCGAGGCGCGTGTGGGTTCCGTCCTGAGCGACGTCGGTCGTCCCAGTCAGCCCCCGTGGAGTTTGCTTGCGGCGTTCGACACCGCCGGGTCCGATGCGCCGTCGGGTCGGTTGCGTGCGAGCATCGCGGGTCTCGATCACGTGGTCGGAATAGAGCGCTCGGGTGTCACCTGGTTTCTGATCGGCCGCGCCGGAGCAGGTGTACGTGACGTCGTTCTGGATCGGCTGCAGTCCCGCCGTGCGACGGTGGTCGCTGGAAGGCGTTCTGCGACAACGCAAGAACTCGCAATCGATGCGCGACGGCTCGACATCGTCACGCGGGCAGTGCATTTCGGTGACGGCGAGGTGCACGACATCGCCCGCTTCGATCTCGAGATCCTGCTGGGGCAGCAGGCCGACGAGCTGTCGATCGACAGTGCCTACCGTTCGCTCGAACCGCTGTCGGGCACCCTGCGACACACGGCGGCCGTCGTCCTCGATCACGATCTGTCGGTCGTCGCGTCCGCAACGGCGTTGCATGCCCACCGTAATACCGTCGTGCAGCGGTTGAATCGCATTCAATCGCTGACAGGACTCGATCTCCGAAGGTTCGACGACGCTGTCACCATGCGGATCGCGCTGACTGCGGAGTCCGTGGCGGCGCATCACGACAGTGCGTGACGCCCAGAAACTGGGTCAAGATTCAGTAAAACTGTGTGCGGCAGGCCTATATCTGACGGACGACCTGTGACCTAGCCTACAGAGATGACGAAAAGTTACGTGGTCGTCACGGCTCCGGACTCGTTCAAGGGCACATGCACTGCCGCCGAGGCGGCTGCAGCAATGGCGGCCGGAGTTCGAGACGTCCTGGGTTCGGCGGCAACTGTGATCGAATGCCCGCTCGCGGACGGTGGCGAGGGGACGCTCGATGCGCTGGCGGCGGGGTTGAACGCGGAGATTCGTGAAGTGGACACCGTCGACGCCATCGGACGGCCCCGCACGGCCCGCGTCGCCGTCTCCGGCGACGGCACGACCGGGGTGATCGAGGCCGCGGAAGCGAACGGACTGCCACATGTGTCCGACGTCGAATTGCAACCGATGCGCGCCGACAGCTTCGGCGTCGGGATTCTCGCGCGGAAATTGATGGACGAGGGTGTGACGGACATCCTGCTGTGCATCGGCGGGTCGGCGAGCAACGACGGTGGCACCGGTTTCGTTCGTGCGCTGGGAGTGAAGTTCCTGGACGCCGACTGTTCCGAAGTCGCTTACGGGGCACAAGGATTGAGCGATATTCGCTCGGTCGACCTGACCGGCTTGCATGAGCATGCAACCGACGTTCGGTTTCGCGTCGCCCTCGACGTCGACAATCCTTTGCTCGGAAGTCGCGGTGCTGCAGCGGTATTCGGGCCGCAGAAGGGCGCGAGCCCGGATCATGTGCAGCGCATCGACTCCGGTCTCTCGAACCTTGCGTCCGTCCTCGCCGACGCGACCGGCATCGACGCGACCGCTCTTCCCGGCGCCGGTGCGGCAGGCGGTATGCCTGCATCGCTGTCGACGGTTCTCACCACCGAATTCCTTCCAGGATCCCAACTCGTACTCGGAGCAGTCGGATTCCACGAATTGGTCGAGAATGCGGATCTCGTTCTCACAGGCGAAGGTTCGTTCGATTCACAGTCGTTGAACGGAAAGGTAGTTGCGGGAGTCGCGAGTGCGGTACCGTCCGGATGTCCGGTCGTCGTACTGGCGGGGCGCGTGCTCCTCGACCCGAAGCAGGGTCTGGACGCCGGTGTGACGGCAGCGTTCTCCATAGCATCCGGCCCGTCGACCTTGGATGAGATGAGCGGGCACACGACCGAACTGATTCGCGCCTCCGCGTCTCACATTGCATCCCTGTACGGAACCTTCTCCCGCACAGTCCGATAAAGACATCGAAAGAGATCTGATGTTTCAGCAGATAACCGATCCCGTCGGTGGATCCCTGGCCTTGTCGGCCTTGATCGCCGCCGTCCCCCTTGTCACGATGTTCGTGCTGCTCGGCGTCTTTCGCGTCAAAGCACAATATTCGGCTCTGAGCGGGCTAGCCGTGGCGCTGGTCCTGGCTGTTGCCGTGTGGGGGATGCCGATCGGGCAGACCTTCGCCGCTGCGACGGCCGGGGTCACCTACGGGCTGACTCCCATCCTGTGGATTCTGATCACCGCCCTGTGGATCTATCGACTCAGCGCTGATACTCCGTGGTTCGAGACGTTGGGTACGACCATCCGGTCCATCTCCAACGACCTCCGAATCCTGGCCGTACTCATCGCTTTCTGCTTCGGCGCGCTGCTCGAGTCGCTCGCCGGCTTCGGTGCTCCGGTAGCCATCACAGCGGCGATGTTGATCGCGACGGGCATGAACCCGATCAAGGCAGCGGTCATCTGTCTGCTCGCCAACACCGCGCCGGTGGCGTTCGGGTCCATGGGTACTCCGATCATCGCCCTCAACGGCGTCACGGGAATCGACCTGATGGAACTGTCCAGCATGGCCGGCCGTCAGACGCCGCTCGTGGCGATCATCGTGCCGATGCTGCTCGTTCTCCTCGTCGACGGAAAGCGCGGAGTCAAGCAGACCTGGCCCGTAGCGCTCGTCGCTGGCTTCGTGTTCGGTCTCGCTCAGTTCCTGGTGTCCAACTTCATTGCAGTGGAACTGACGGACGTGCTCGCCGCCGTCGCGACGATCGTGGCAGTTCTTGCATTCCTGCGCATCTGGCAGCCGCGGGAAGTCATCTCCACGACGGAACCGACGGACGACGACCACACCCCGACCGAAGGAATCTCCGACGGCGGTGGCGTCGGATCGTCCCGTACGGCAACGGCGGTCACCGGCGCGGCAGTGGTCAAGCGTCCGCCGCTCCCACACGTTCTGATGGCGGCTGCACCGTATCTCGTTGTCATCGCGGTCTTCTCGATCGCGCAGATTCCTGCCGTCAAGTCCGCCCTCGTGGGCATCGGAAGCACGACGTTCCAGTGGCCCGGCCTCGACGTGGTCGACGCCGACGGAAATGCAGTTGCTGCGCAGAAATTCAAGTTCGATCACCTCGCAGCAACCGGGACTTTGCTGTTGCTCTCGGGCATCATCACGATGGGTATCTACAAGATCAAGCCGCTTCAGGGACTTCGTACCTTCGGCGCCACTCTCGTTCAGCTCAAGTGGACCATCGTGACCGTCACGTCGGTGCTGGCACTGTCGTTCGTGATGAACCTCTCGGGCCTGACGACGTCGC
This sequence comes from Rhodococcoides kyotonense, assembly GCF_900188125.1. Classification (GTDB taxonomy): domain Bacteria; phylum Actinomycetota; class Actinomycetes; order Mycobacteriales; family Mycobacteriaceae; genus Rhodococcoides; species Rhodococcoides kyotonense. The sequence continues at coordinate 415,239 of NZ_FZOW01000002.1, forward strand.
TCGGACTCGCGCTGGCCTCCACCGGTGTCTTCTTCGCCGTCCTGTCGCCGATCATCGGCTGGCTCGGTGTCGCACTGACCGGTTCCGATACGTCGTCGAACTCGTTGTTCGGTGCCATGCAGGTGACTGCAGCCGAACAGACCGGCCTGTCGGCGACGCTGATGGCCGCGTCGAACTCCTCGGCGGGTGTCATGGGCAAGATGCTCTCGCTGCAGAACCTCGCCGTCGCGTCGGCCGCGGTGGGAGTCGCAGGGTCGGAAAGTACGCTGTTCCGCAAGCTGCTTCCGTGGAGCCTAGGATTGCTGGCAGTCATCACGGTGTTGATCGTGCTGCAGTCCACGCCGGTCCTCGGCTGGATGGTTCCTTAGCGATCCAGGTAGCGTCGTAGACACAGCCATCGAAAGCCCGCGTGGGGCAGCCTATTCCTGGGCTGCCCCATTCGGCCGCGGTAGGGGCGAGTTCGCCCGCCGCGTGCACCATGAACACGAGAACGAGGAGATGTGATGGCCGAGTCCAGAATCCCGGTGGAACTCGCCTACGGCAGAACAGGTCTGACGGTAGAGCTGCCGGAAGACCGCACCACTGTCGTCGCGCCGACCTATCAAGCCGCTGCCGAGGATGTTCCGGCCGTTCTGCGCGAGGCGCTTGCGAAGCCCGTTGCAGGACCGCCGCTGCGTGAGGTCGTAAAACCTGGTCAGAAGATTGCGATCTCACTCTGTGACCTGACGCGACCGCAGCCGCGTGAGCTGATGGTGCGAGCGTTGCTCGCCGAGCTCGAGGGAATCTCGACGAAGGACGATTTCACGATCCTGGTGGCCACCGGTACCCATCGTGGCAACACGGATGAAGAACTTCGAATCATGCTCGGCGACGAACTCGTCGACACCATGCGCATCATCAATCACGATGCACGCGACGACGATTCGCTGAAGTGGATGGGTACCTACGGTGACGGTGTGCCGGTGTGGCTCAACCGCCACTGGGTCGATTCCGACATCAAGATCACCACCGGTTTCGTCGAGCCGCACTTCTTCGCAGGATTCAGTGGTGGACCGAAGCTGGTAGCTCCCGGTCTCGCTGGACTCGACACCGTCCTGACGCTGCACAACGCGGCGCGGATCGGGAGCGAGAACGCGACGTGGGCTGTGTGCGAGGGCAACCCGGTGCACGACGACGTTCGAGCCATCGCGTCGGGTACCGGCGTCGACTTCGCGTTCGACGTGGTGCTCAACCGTGAGCAGAAGGTCGTCGCCGCGTTCGGTGGCGAACTGTTGACGATGCACGAGACCACTCGCGAGGTGGTTCGAGAACTGTCCATGGTGCCGGTGCCCCAGCTCTACGACGTCGTCGTGACGACGAACTCGGGATTTCCTCTCGACCAGAGCGTCTACCAGGCCGTCAAGGGAATGACCGCGGCCGCAACGGTGGTCAAACCCGGTGGACTCATCATCTGCGCTGCCGAATGCAGCGACGGGTTCCCCGACCACGGCTCCTTCCGCGAGGTACTCGCCTCCGAGCCGACGCCGGCGGAGTTGTTGACTGCCATCTCGGCGCGCGAGAAGACGGTGCCCGACCAGTGGCAGGTTCAGGTGCTCGCACGAGTTCTCGCGAAGGCACGTGTCGGAATGCACACCACCTACCTGTCCGACGCCGAGCTGCAGACGGCTCATCTGTTCCTGGTCGAGGACATCGCTGCAGCGGTGGAGGAAGAACTGCTCCGCGTCGGCCCGGATGCACGTGTATGTGTCCTTCCCGAAGGCCCGCAGACGATTCCGTACCTGTCGGACGTGGCGGAGTGAGCGCGCCCGCCGATCGGCTGCTGACCCGGTTGTCCCAGGAAACGAAGCTGTTGGTGGCATTCTCGGGAGGCGCGGACTCCGCGCTGCTCGCCATGGCAGCGCATCGTGCGCTCGGCTCCGGTGCGATCGCGGTGACTGCCGTCTCGGCCAGTTTGCCTGCGTCGGAACGCGCCTCGGCCCGCCGATTCGCACGTGAGCACGGCATCGCGCACGTCGAGGTCTGCACCGACGAACTGGACGACCCGGAGTACGTGGCCAACACCGGAAATCGGTGCTTCCACTGCAAGACTGCGCTGTTCGACGCGTTGACGCCGTTGGCGACGATGATGGGTGCGTCCATGGCGCTCGGAACCAACCTGGACGATCTGGGTGACCACCGCCCCGGGCAGACTGCCGCGGCGCAGCGTGGTGCGATCGCCCCGATGGTCGACGCGCAACTGACCAAGGCCGACGTGCGTGCCATCAGTGCATCGTGGGGTCTGGTGACCGCCGACAAGCCCGCGGCGGCGTGCCTGTCGTCGCGCATCGCCTACGGGGACCGGGTGACGGCCGAGGTGCTCGGGAAGATCGAGCAGGCCGAACAGGCGCTGCACGATCTGGGGTTTCGCGAGCTCCGCGTGCGTACCCATGCCGACGGCACCCTCGCCCGAGTGGAGGTCGCCGAGCGAGACATGGCTGCGGCCTTCGACTCTCGCGACGATATTCTCCGTATTCTGGATCGGGCCGGGTTCGTGTTCGGATCTCTGGACCTCCGAGGGCTTCGTAGTGGCAGCATGAACGCGCTGCTCAGTTTGACGCCGGTCGTTCGATGACGCGCGAGGCCAACTACACGGTCGATCTGGATCGCGAACGCCGCCAAGGACTTCCCGAGGTGGTGTACGGACCGGGTAAGACCGATGCCGAGATCGCGGCGATCGTGGAATCGTTGTTGGAGAACAACTCCGGGCCGGTCCTGGTGACTCGGGTATCCGCGGACACTGCTGCCGTCGTCGGCGATGCGGTGCCGGGTTCGGCGTACGACGCGCTCGGCCGCGTGCTGTTCTGGCGAAGTGCATCACCGGGCGCGTTCACGCTCGGCGTCGTCACTGCCGGCACTGCGGACGGCCCCGTGGCGGCGGAAGCCGCTGCTGTCGCATCTGCAATCGGCATGTCGGTCAAGGAAATTCGCGACATCGGCGTAGCCGGTATCCACCGCGTGATGGCGCGTGTCGACGCGATTCGCAGTTTCGATGCCGTTGTCGTCGTCGCCGGCATGGAAGGTGCGCTGGCCAGCGTCGTCGGAGGCCTCGTTGCAGGGCCGGTGATCGCAGTACCGACATCCACCGGGTACGGCGCGGCACTCGACGGCGTCACCGCGCTGCTGGCCATGATGACATCGTGCGCAGCGGGCGTCACGGTCGTCAACATCGATTCGGGGTTCGGTGCCGCCATGGCTGCTTTCCGACTCTCCAAGTCCTTCACGAGAACCGGTTCGAACGAATGATTCTGTGGCTCAACCCGATCGCGGGTGTCTCCGGTGACATGATGCTCGGTGCGCTGCTCGATCTGGGTGCGCCGATCGACAAGGTCAGGGCAGCGATCGAATCGACCGGTATCACGGGATGGAGTGTGACCACAGAGTCGGTCGAGAGGCAAGGTGTTCGCGCAACACACGCCGTCGTGACTGTCGACGAGCACGTGCCCGCGCGGCACGCGTCGGAATTGCTCGAGATGGCGGCACGAGCTGTGCCCGAGGAGGTTTCGGACTTCGCTGTGCGCGCGATCCGATCCTTGGCCGAGACCGAGGCGAAGATTCACGACTCCACGGTCGAAGAAGTGCACCTGCACGAGTTGGGTGGCGTCGACACGATCGTCGACACCGTCGGAGTGGCAGCAGCTTTGGAAGCTTTGGGCGTCACCGCCGTGTACTCGGGGCCAGTAGGGCTGGGGATCGGTCAGACGCACGCGGCGCACGGTCTGTTGCCGGTGCCCGCGCCCGCGACGCTCGGGTTGTTGCGTGGTGCACGGGTGGTCGGCGTCGACACCGATACCGAGACGGTGACCCCGACGGGCGCTGCATTGCTGGCGACGTCCGGGGCTCGGTACGACCCGGTGCCGGCGATGACGATGCACTCGGTGGGATACGGCGCAGGTGGTCGAGACACCCCGGGACGGCCCAATGATCTGACGGCAGTGCTGGGAACCCCTGTGTCGCAAACGGATCCGGTCGAGGCGATGGTCGTGCTCGAGACCAACCTCGACGACGTCACCGGAGAGGTCCTGGGTGAACTGATCCCTAGGCTTCTCGAGGCAGGCGCTGCCGACGCGTGGATCTCGCCGGCGATCGGTAAGAAGGGTCGGCCGATGCATACGGTGTCCGCCCTGTGCGCCCGGCACGTAGCGGGCAGCGTCGAGGAGCGACTGGTGGCCGAGACCGGAACCCTCGGCGTCCGGCGCACCATCGTCGACCGCCGAACCCTGCCGCGCCGATGGACCGACGTGGAGATCGAGGGCATGACCGTCCGCGTCAAGATCGGTCCTCACCGGGCGAAGCCTGAGCACGACGATCTCCACCGGGTATCCGAGGCGACAGGAATCCCCGTCCGCGAACTGGCCGAGCGGGTGGCGGGGGTTGTTGCGTCCCGGCCGTCCGCTTGAATGGACCCTGGTAGCTATCTGGTCGTATGAATGTGACATTCAAGCGGTCGGAGGTCAGTAGACCGAGTGCGTCAGGGTCGCACGGTAGGTGTCGGCGATGACGTTGGTGGACGGAATGCCGATGGACACCGTCGAGGTCCAGCTCGTGAGGCACAGCGCACCACCACTTTTCGCCAAGACTGGTGTGCTCGTCAACGCGACGCTGGCGGCAGGGGAGGTCCCGGCGACACCGAGAGTGCAGACGGAACTCGGCGCGGAATAGGTCGCCGAGGTCGGTGTGATGACTCGTCCGGTCGTGTTGCCGCGGATGGCGGACAAGCTGACGTTCGACTTCCAGCCTCCTGTGCCTACGCCCAGGACGTTCATGCTCATCGTCCCGGTCCACGTCGTGCCGGGAGTGATCGTCGCCGGACCCGTCATCGCCGATGGGACGACGATATCCAGCAGATCCGCTGCTGCCGCAACAGGAGCCGCGGCTCGAACTGCAGGCGTCGGACTTGGCACGGTCGGAACAGGGGTCGTCGGAGCCGGCAGTGTCGAAACTGGGACTGTCGGGACCTGAGAGGTCGTCGTGGCGGCGGGAACCGCTGTCGTCGGCACTGCGGTCGTCGGTGCTGCTGTGGTCGGCGGTGTTGTCGACGGTACGGCGGTTGTCGGCACCGCGGTCGTCGGAACTGCTGCTGTAGAGGGGCTTTCGGTGGCGACAGGCTCGCACGGTATCGGTGGGTCCGTCGTCTCGATGACGGGCGTCGGAACCGGTGTGGTCGTCGTGACCACGTCGACACAGCCCACTCCCGCCGCCGGCTGGGCGGCGGCGAGAGGGGACAGTGCCGTGGTGAGCATGACCGTCAGGACCACGGCGGTGGCGAAAGACTTCACGTCAGTTTGCCTTTCGTCGCCGAACTGCCAGCACAGCCCCGGCTACGAGTGCGACGACGACCACTGCAACCACGATCCACAGCCAGGACGGGATGCCGTCGGAGGAGGTCGCAGCGGCCGAACCTTGTTCGGGGAACGTCAGATCCACGGTCGTCGACTTGTTCACCAGACCGCTGGCGACCGACACGGCCGCCTGCCACGGGCCCGCGGGTAGTGCCGAGTCCAGTGCGAAGGTGATCTCGCCCGATTGCCCGGGAGCAATGGATCCGCCGGATCCTTGCGTGGGGGCCGTCGAGATTCCGCCAGGCCCATCGGACAGGGTGATCGTGCCGCTGGGGTCGAGCGCTCTACCGCCGGTATTCGAGATGGACGCAACGACGGTCGGTGCACCATCGGCGTTGCGTGCGGCAGTGACTCCGTCGATCTCTAGGTCGGCCGGGGGTCCGTTTCCCGGTCCGACCGACAGGTAGGTCCTGATCCCGACGCGGCTGACGTTCTGAATACCCGTGGCATTCGGCGCGCCTGCTGTTTGGGCCCACACGACGGCGTACTGCTCACCTTCCGGTGCGTCGGCGGGCACGGCGATCGTCACGACGGCCTCGGCGGCGGCATTCGGCGCGAGGCTGACGTCGGTCGGCTCCACTGTCATCCAGGTGGTCAGTTCGTTGGCGGTGCGGTCCTCGGCCACTTCGAAGCCGTCACCCCCGTCGGCGATCGAGGCGGCAGCAGGGTACAGGGAGATCGCCTGCTCCTGATCGCTGCTGTTGCTGACCTCGATACGACGGGTGATCGTCGTTCCTGGTGGCAGGTTGTCGATGATGTACGCCAGTGCCCGTGGGTCGTCCTGCAGCGACACAGGAGCTTCCAGAAGCCGGATCCCGACGCTTCCGACGGGCACTGGGGCAGTTGGTTCTTGTGCGGCTGCCGGAGCCTGGCCGACGATCGCCGAAGCGAACGTCAGCAGAGCCAGGACTCCGGCCGCCAATCCCCGATCGAGTGACATGTGCGGATCAAGCCACCGAATGCGTGATGGTTCCGGTGTACACACCTGCGACGACGTCGTTCGGAAGCGTGACGGTGACGTTGCCCGTCCAAGTTGCGGTGTTCGCGCCGACGACTGCGGTGGCGACCTGAACACTCTTGGTGGTGTCGAGCACGACCGGCAACAACGACGGCGTGACGATCGCGACGCCCGTGACTGCTGGGAGCGAACCTTGGTAGGTCACTGCGGTTGCCGGAATCGAGGCCGGATCGGGCGCGGGCTTGGTGAATGCCGTGCTGACAGCGGATGCCGTCCAGCCGTTGATTCCTCGGCGCTGGTCCGAGACGACGACGGGTGTGATGCCGCCTGTCGCCTGGTTCCCGGTCACGGTGAGGGTCTGGTTTGCGGGCGCGGTGATGTTGAGGGCGCCGCCGGCAACGGTGAAGGTCACGACAGTGTCGGCCGCGTTGGACACTGCCGGTGCAACGACTGCTGCAGCGAGTGCGCCGGCAACTGCGAATGTTGCGAGGAGGGATGTGCGCATTGGACGTCCTTGGTGAAAGGCGGGAGACCCACCGGTATGTGGTTTGCGTCACTTAAATCGGCGCATGTTGTGCAACGTTACGGTGCAAAACGAAGTTTCTCGAGATAAGTCACAAAAATGGTTTGGAGCTCGAAAACACGCACGCGGTAGGTCTGCTGATGCCCGTATTCGCAGGTGAACGGTCTGTATTCGGCTCTTGTTCGTAGTCGACAACCCGGTGGGTGACCGGAACACCCGTCCGCGACCTGGCCGAGCGGGTGGCGGCGTTGGTCGGCAACCCGGGCGCTTGAATGGACCCGGGTAGCTATCTGACCGTATGAATGTGACATTCAAGCGGTCGGGGAACCGTGGACCGTGAAGCCCAACTTCACGGTCCCTGAAGAATCGTCTCAAAATCACGCTGAACGCAACTGTGTTCATTACTCCGCGTAACAGTTTCACTGGCTCGCATGACAACAACCGAGAATCGAGCGTTGACCAAGGATTGGCCGGACACACCGACGTCCCCCGACGGCTGGATATCGCGGGCGGGGGAGGTGGCGCAGCTGCTCGCGGTCGATGCCGTCGCTCGTGACAAGGGCGATGCCCCGCCGGTCGACGAGGTTCAGCTTCTGAAGGATTCGGGCCTCGTGACACTGTTGGGACCCGTCGAACACGGCGGTGGCGGACAGGACTGGCCGACGGCGTACCAGGTGATCCGCCGCGTCGCCGCTGCCGATGGGTCGATCGGCCAGCTGCTCGGCTACCACCTGCTGTGGTTCTGGGCTGCGCGTCTCGTCGGGACCCCCGAGCAGATCGAGGCCGTGGAAGCCGACGCCACGTCGAACAAGTGGTTCTTCGGCGGTGCGGTCAATCCGCGGGACAGTGACGTCGTCGTCACCGACGAGGGTGACACGATCGTCTTCGAGGGTGCCAAGACCTTCTCGACAGGCAGCCGGGTTTCCGACGTCACCGTGCTCGAAGGGGCACTGAGTGGGAGTGACGCGCACGTGTTCGCGATCGTCCCGTCGAACATCGAGGGCCTGACGTTCCACGACGACTGGGACAATATCGGCCAGCGTCGAACGGAAAGTGGCAGTGTCACGATCGACAAGGTTCGCGTCGACTGGTCGAGCGCAGCGGGCTTCGTGGACAAGCAGTTTCAGCCGCGGGTCTACAACACACTCAACGTGCCGACCATCCAATTGGTGTTCGTCAACTTCTACCTCGGTATCGCGAGGGGTGCGCTCGAAGAGGCCGCCGCGTACACCAAGGACAAGACGCGGGCATGGTTGCACAGCACTGTGGACAAGGCCGTCGACGAGCCGTACATCATCGACATCTACGGTGACCTGACATCCAAGCTCTGGGCCGTCGAAGCGCTTGCGGACGCAGTTGCGTTGGAAGCGAACGAGATCCACGAGGACGCCTGGAATGTGACGCCGGAGCAGCGAGGTGACCACGAGGTCCGCGTCGCCGCTGTGAAGGCGCGTGCGTCGGAAGTGGCGCTCGAGATCACGTCGACGGTGTTCGAAGCTCTCGGGGCGCGGGCGACGGCGAGCAAGTTCGGCTTCGATCGCTTCTGGCGCAACGTTCGTACGCACACGTTGCACGATCCCGTCGCCTACAAGCGGCGCGAGGTGGGTCGCTGGGTCCTGACCGGCGAGTTGCCCGAGCCGACCTGGTATTCGTAATTGCGCTGACGCACCCGTGCGTGCGTAGTTGGTGCCGGCACCAACTATGCACGCACGGGTGGCGCAGCCACATCTAGGAGAGACATGAGTACCGAAAAAATCTCAGACGCAATCAAATTCGCATACTGGGTGCCCAACGTCAGTGGCGGTTTGGTGACGAGTGACATCGAGCAGCGCACCAGTTGGGACTACGAGTACAACAAGAAGCTCGCGCAAACGGCCGAGAACAACGGGTTCGAGTACGCGCTCAGTCAGGTGCGTTACGAAGCGAGTTACGGCGCGGAGTACCAACACGAGTCGACGAGTTTCAGTCTCGCCCTTCTGCTCGCAACCGAGCGACTCAAGGTGATTGCCGCCGTTCATCCGGGATTGTGGCAGCCCGGCGTCCTCGCCAAACTCGGTGCGACGGCCGATCACCTGTCGAACGGGAGGTTCGCCGTCAACGTCGTCAGTGGTTGGTTCAAGGACGAATTCACGCATCTCGGCGAACCATGGCTCGAGCACGACGAGCGATACCGGCGTAGCGCCGAATTCCTGCAGGTACTACGGAAGATATGGACCGAGGACGACGTCGACTTCCGTGGTGACTTCTACCGTATCCACGATTTCACGTTGAAGCCGAAGCCGCTGAATTCACCGGGCCGCCCCAATCCCGAACTGTTCCAGGGCGGTAACTCGTCGGCGGCGCAGGAGAATGCGGGGAGATACTCGGACTGGTACTTCAGCAATGGAAAGGATTTCGACGGCGTCACCGAGCAGCTCGACAACATCAGGCGGATCGCTCGTGAAAACGACCGCGAAGTCAAGTTCGGCCTCAACGGATTCATCATCGCCCGTGACACGGAGAAAGAAGCGAAGGACACGCTCCGCGAGATCGTGGACAAGGCGAACAAGCCTGCCGTCGAAGGATTCAGAAGCGCTGTGCAGCAAGCAGGTTCGTCGACGAAGGACGGGAAGGGGATGTGGTCCGACTCGTCGTTCGACGACCTCGTCCAGTACAACGACGGATTCCGAAGTCAACTGATCGGCACACCCGAGCAGATCGCGGAACGCATTGTGGAGTACCGCAAACGCGGCGTCGACCTGATTCTCGGCGGCTTCCTGCACTTCCAGGAGGAGATCGAGTACTTCGGCGCGAACGTTCTCCCGCTCGTACGAGAGTTGGAAGCGTCGACGCCGTCGTTGGTGGATGCAGGCTGATTTCTGCGGCCGTCCACCCTGTCGGGTCCGTAGACTAGTTTGGTCTACGGACCCGATTTTTTCGTTTCGAGGAGTGTGTCATGACTTATTCACCCGAGGGCCCAGGCTCTGGTGGCGCCGGTTCACCCGGATACGGATCGGGTGGATACGGCGGATACGGATCGTCCCCAGGCTCGTCGCCTCAGCAGCACAACCCCGAGTCCCAGTACGGTCAGCCCTACTCGCAGCCTTCCTACGGGCAGGGGCACAGCCCGTACTCGCAGAACCCGTACTCACAACCCGGGCAGCCCGGTCAGCCGAGCCAGCCTGGCCAGCAGAATCAGCCCAGCCACACGCCGCAATCCGGTTCGTACAACCCGGTGCTGGCGTCCGCCAAGCCGTCGCCGCTTCCGCGGATCTTGACGCTCGTGGTCGTGGCCTTCGGCATCGTCAACTTGTTCGCCGGTCTTGCTGGCCAGTACTCGGCGTTCGACATCGCCAACAACTTCTTCCTGCCCGGCAACGGTGATCCGACGTCCATTGCGCTGTTGTTCGCGTCGGGCCTCGTCGCTGCTGTCGGATTGTTGCCGAAGCAGCCGAACACCCTCGGTATCTCGGCGGCGCTGGCGTTCTCCGGGTGGATCGTTCTCGTGTTCCAGGCGTTCAACATCGGTAACAACGGCGGCATCGGAAGTTCGATCGGTCTCGGAGCAGGCGCCCTCACCGTGCTGGTGTTCGGATTCCTGCAGACCGCTGCGGCCGTCGCAGCAACGTTGTTCGCCTCCGAGATTTTGAAAGCGCCTGCACCGAAGCCTGTTTCGTACGGCCAGCAGAATCCGTTCCAGGGATACGGTCAGCAGAACCCCCAGGCACAGAACCCCCAGGCACAGAACCCGCAGGGCCAGAATCCACAGGGGCAGGGCTACGGCTACGGCCAGCCCCAGCAGTCCTACGGTTCGCCGAGCCAGGGTGGTTACGCCCCTCCCACGTATTCCGGTCCGTCCGGCACCCAGAACACCACCGGCAGCCTCGGGTACCCCGTGGGTGAGTCGTCGCAGCCGGGTTCGAGCGGTCTGACCGGTCCGGCTTCGCAGAATTCCCCGTACAGCCAGTACCAGTACGGCCAGCCTCCGGTGGGAGCATCCGGGCAGGGTGCTGCCCAGCATGCGGTTCCTCCCGAGTCGGATCGCGACGACGAGTCGGGCTCCGATCAGCCCCCGTACAGTGCGCCGACTCAGGCCTTCGGGACGACTCCGGACAAGGACGAACAGAAGTAACCGGCGCGCCTGACCGATCGGCTCACGGGTTAGTGCAACGCTCGTAGCCGATGAGCGCTCTACTGAACCACGAGAAGCGGCGAACGACGCGTACGCCCCGCGCGACCGGGCGCACCCCAATCCTGACGCCGGACCAGTCGCGCGTGCTGGCGCGTATCGGTTTCAGGAAGTCAGGTGTGCTGATCGCGGCGCTCGCCGCCCTGGTCCTCGTCACCCTTGTGTCGGTCAACAGCGAGTTGACCGGCACGTTCGGTGCCATCGCCGGCCTGTGGTTCGCGGTTCATCAAGTCCCGATGAGCATTTCGGGCACTGCGCTCGGCGTCCTGCCTCTCCTGCCGACCCTCGTCTTCATGCTGACCGTCGCGCGTGGAGTAGCTGCTGCCGTGGACGAGACGTCGTCCCGTCGGACTGTGTCGATGATCGTCGGTGCTGCTGTTCTCGGGCCCGTGTCGGTGACAGCAGTCGCCCTCGCGGTGGCGGCCGACGCGTCGGGAACCATCGGCCTTTCGAGTCCCAACGCTCTAGTCGCGTTCGTCTGGGTCGCCGCGGTGCACGCGATTGCCGCAGGCGTCGGCGTCGCGATGGGAACGTGGAAGTCCGACGTCGTGCAGGCTCTTCCCGACTGGGTACGCGACACGGTACGTCCGACGATCCGGGCGTCCATGGTGTTGGTGGCGGGTGCCGCCGGGATCGTTCTCGCGTCGCTGCTCGCATCCTGGTCGACGACGGACATGCTGCTCACCGCGGGCAACGGTGTCGTCGGCGCGCTCGGTCTCACGATTCTGTCGATTCTGTATCTTCCGAACGTCGTGCTCGGATCGCTTGCCGTTGCGGTCGGATCCGAGGCGCATGTCGGTGACGTCGCGGTCAGCATCTTCAGCACCACCGGGGGACCGGTTCCGCCGTTGCCGGTACTGGCCGTGCTTCCGGAAGGCAGCGCGCAGACCGTCTGGTTCCTGATGCTGGTGGTTCCGTTGACTGCCGGCGCACTGCTCGGGCGCGATTGTGCGCACCGCACGGTCGACGTCCACTACGCACTGTCGTCGGTGTGGCTCGGCTCGGCCGTCGTCGGCATCGTGACGCTTCTGTTGGGCTACGCAGCGGGCGGCGACCTGGGGACGTTCGGAACGGTCCAGGTCACCGTCTGGTCCCTCGGACTGCTCACGTTCGCGTGGCTCGCCGTTGTCGGCTCGGTCTCGGCAGCGATCACCGCCTGGCGAGGCGGTTCCAAGCAGCTCGACGACGGTACGCCGACCCACGAGCAGACACCTCCCGACGAGCCCGTGGCCGCCCTCGCCGCCCCCGTCGTGCACGAGGAAAGAGCGGTCGACGCCGAGGTGGTCCCGGAGCCCGACGCGCTGCCGTCCCACGACACAGAGACCGAGGAAGTCGTCGAAGCCGAGGTCGTGGACGAACCGGACGTCGTGGATCCGCCCGAGCAGGCACCCGAAGATCCAGCGCACGAAGAGGCCGAGGTCGTGGACGCAGAAACCACCGAAGACATCGAAAAAACAGAGGACGACGGCAACAAGTCGTGACGAGAGAACTGCGTCAGCCGGCGTCGAGGTAGGCCAGCACGGCCAACACACGACGATTCGTGACACTGTCGGCTTCCAACGTCAGCTTGCCGAAGATGTTGCCGATATGTTTGGTGACGGCGCCCTCGCTGACGACGAGACGGCCGGCGATCGCGGTGTTCGAGCACCCCTCTGCCATCAATCCCAGCACCTCGCGTTCGCGTGAGGTCAGCATGTCGATGGGGCGGTCGCGCGAGCGTCGCGCCATCAACTGGGCGATCACGGCCGGGTCCATCGCAGTACCGCCCGCAGCGACGCGTCGAACCGCGTCGATGAACTGATCCGGTTCCAGCACACTGTCTTTCAAGAGATAGCCGACGCCACCGTTGCCGTCGGACAAAAGCTCTCTCGCGTAGAGCTGCTCCACGTGCTGCGACAGCACGAGGATCGGAAACGCAGGCACAGAACGGCGAACAGTCAACCCTGCCTGTAGACCTTCGGTGGAAAATGTCGGTGGCAACCGGACGTCGAGGATCGCGAGATCGGGTCGAGTCTCGAGAATCGTCTCGGCCAGGTTCTCGCTGGTGTCGACTGCAGCGACGACATCGCAATCGTAGGACTGCAGCAGCGCGACCAGACCTTGCCTCAGGAGGAGGTGGTCTTCGGCGACGACGATGCGCACGGCACCTCCAGTTCGATGATCGTCGGTCCACCCGGCGGGCTGTCGAGTGTCATGGTGCCATCGAATGCCGACAGGCGCCGTCTGATGCCTGCGAGTCCGGATCCGGTGTCGAATGATGCTCCGCCGCAACCGTTGTCCTGCAGGCGGACGCGCAGTGTGTCGAACGCGAGTGTCATCGTGATGGTCGCATCGGTGGCGTCGCCGTGTTTCAGAGTGTTCGCGACGAGCTCCGACACGGCGAAATACACGGCGGATTCGAGTGGCCGAGGGAGCCTGCCCTCGATGGTCGCGACGGTGGCGATCGGCAACGGACTGGATAGTGCGAGGGCGCGGACGGCGTCCACCAATCCGCGTTCTGCCAGCACCGGCGGATGGATCCCGCGCACCAGATCACGGAGTTCGGTCAGTGCAGCAGCGGACGACGAGCGCGCGGCGGCCAGCAGCTCGCGTGCGACGTCGGGGTCGTCGTGGAGGGTTCGCTCCGCAGCCCCTAGTGTCATCCCGATGGCGACGAGCCGTGCCTGGGCGCCGTCGTGCAGGTCGCGTTCGATACGTCGCAATTCGGCAGCGCCGGAATCGATGACGTCGTCTCTGGTTCTGGACAGGTGACGCGCTCGAGCGGCGAGAGCTGCGGCCTTGGTGGGACCGAGCAACGAACGCGTGAACAGAGCGTGCGCACGAACCATGGCTGGGGCGAAGTACGTCCACACGACGAAGAACAGCACGGCAGTCATTGCAGCAAGCCCGGCATCGAGATGGCTTTCGATGTGGATCGGCCCGTACCAGCGACCGTATCCTGCGTCGTGAATCGGTTGCCACAGACCAGCGGCAAGAACGATTCCCTCACCGACGTAATAGAGCAGGGCGGCGGGAAGGAACATGAGCAGACCGACCGGAACGCCGAGCACCAACCACGCGAGGTCGCGCCATGTGGCAGGGTCCGTCAGAATCCAGCGCACCCGACCACGAGAGGTGTCCGGCGGTGGGCGATACGGATCGTCGACGGGAACACCCGAGTGCGTCGCCAGCCGGCGCCCGATCGCACACACCCACCGCACCACGATCATCGACTCGGGGAGCAGGACGAGGCCGACACCGGCCAGGCAGAGAATCAGAACGACGGCGGCCAACAGGGCTGCGAACAGACCGATCTGGGAGAGCACGGCGAGCGCGACACCCACCAGCATCGCGCGTCCGGCGCGCCGAATTCGGTGGCCCATTCCGGTCATCGTGCCAGAGTGGGCGTCATTCGGGGCGCCTGACGGACTCGACCGCGGGTCGTGCCATACCTCGCCATGCAGGCACTGCAGTCGCGACGATCGTCAGGACGGCCGCCAGCGCCACGACACCGATGTAGATCATCGGCGATCCGGACGGCACCACGGACCCGCTCTTGACCAGGCTGTATGGAATCGTGGTCGCGGATGCCGCCACCGTCCCGAGAACCACCGCGGTAGTGACGACGAATCCGCTTTCGACAGTGAGCATTTCGAGTACCTGGCGACGAGTGGATCCGGTCAGTCGCTGAAGTCCGAACTCCCGGGACCGTTTTCGAGTCGCGGCGACGAGGGTGCCGACTACCGTGATCGCCGCGTAGCCGATGATCATCCCCACGATGGTGTAGTTGGCCGAGACCAGGATCTGCTGGACGCGGGTGTTGTCGCCGATCAGCGATGCCCGGTCGGACACAGTTGCCCCGGGCGCCAGCGCGGAGATGTCCGCACGCAGAGTCTGCTGGTCGACCCCTGGTTCTGCGCGGACGAGAATCTGCTGAGCCAGTCCTGGTGTCGTGTGCGCTGCGAGCACGTCGGCGGGCAGCAGAAGGCTCGGGTCGTTCGGATCGTCGGCGTGAATCGCGACGACGGTGGTGCTCAGCGGCGAACCGTCGCCCAGGTGGAGACCGAGGGTGTCGCCGACCTGGACTCCGAAGTCTTCCGACTGGCTCTCCGAGATCGCGACGCTGTCACCCGTGAGGTTCTCGACGGAACCGGCTGTCGAGTCGAATCGGATCGTGTCCTTCGCGCCCGCAGCCGTCACACCACGGAACCCGAAGTCCGAGCCACCGCCTGGGCCGTCGACGAAGCCGTCGGACGTCACCAATTCCGACGCCCCGGCAACTCCGGGGAGCGTCGCGATCTCGTCGACGACGCCTGGTGCGAACCCACCGCTCGTGACGACGAGATCGGCGAGGAGAGTGGAGGCGAAGGCCTCCGTCTTGACTGCGTTCTCGGTGCTCTGCATGTAGAGCGTGCCGACGGCGATACCCATGAGCAACACGATCGGTGCGACGGCTCCGGCCATTCGGATGCTGCGTATGCGAGCGTTGTGGACCGCGAGAAATCCGGCGGGCCCCGCGAGGATGCGCACGGGCCATCCGACGACCACCACGATGGCCTTCATGAATCCCGGTGCGAGCAAGGCGAGTCCGATGCCGACGAGAACCGACGCCGGGCCTGCGGTGCTCGCAAGGATGGGGCCGTTGTCCATGACGGCGACCGTGACGACGGACATCGAGATTCCCGACGCCAGGAACAGCACGGCGAGTACGAGCCGTGGACGAGTGAGCCACCGCGTCGGCTCGGTGGCTTCGGACAAAGCGGCGAGCGGCTTCGTGTTGGCGGCGCGGCGTCCTGCGACGAGCGTCGCTGCGATCGCCGCAGCCATCGCGGTGACGATACCGACGATCACCGGGATCAGTCCCTGGTGAAATATCAAGGCAGAGGACACGATTCCGCTGGCGGCGAGTTGGCCGAACAGGAAACGGCCGAGGAAGAAGCCAGGGGTCACCGCGAGTGCCGTCGCGACGATGCACAGCAGTACTGTCTCGCCGAGAATCATGCGGCGCACCTGACGCGGGGTGCTGCCGATGGCTCGCAGCAAAGCCATCTCACGTTGGCGTTGTCCCAGCGACAGGCTCAGCATCGAGGCGACGCCGAACACCACGATCATCACGGCCCAGCTGCCGAAGATGCCGGCGAGGATGGTCAACGTCCGCTGGCTCGCAAGTGCGTCGGGGAACTCGGCGAGCCCTCGGTTCTCACCGGTGAGAACTGTTGCGCTGCTTCCCAATGCCGTGCTTATCGCGGATGCTACGGCGGCGGTGTCGGCGCCGGGCTCGGTGAGCACACCGACGGAGTCGATGCGCCGGTCGACGAGGACGGCGGGAGGCAAAGACCGGGACGGAATCGCGTCGGCAACACCGGGCACCGCGGAAACCTGGTCGACGATCGACGTGTCCATGCGGACCCGTTCGGTGAGGGCGACTCCGGCGTGAGTCTGTACGCCGGTGACGACGATGGGCGCGTACGCGAATCGGTCCGACGCAACCGCGGCACGAACCCCGGTTTCCATCAACCCGCCGCAGGCCATGACGATTGCGGCGCCGAGGAACAAGGCGAGGAACGTCGCGACGAACGAGGTGATGCGGTATCTCAGCGAAGCGAGTACGAGCCGGATCATCGGAGCCCTCCTGCTGCGACAGCCACGTCGGTGTCCAGGTGCGTCATCCTGTCGGCGACGGCACGGGCCGTCGGACGGTACATCTCGCCCACGAGCCGGCCGTCGGCGAGAAACACGACGCGATCGGCGTACGAGGCAGCGACCGGGTCGTGGGTGACCATGACGATGGTCTGTCCGTTCGAGTGGACCGATTCGCGCAGGAGTGCCAAGACGTCTGCAGCAGTGCGTGTGTCCAATGCGCCGGTCGGTTCGTCGGCGAACACGACGGACGGCTCGGTGGCGAGAGCGCGGGCGATGGCAACGCGTTGCTGTTGACCGCCCGACAGCTCGTCGGGCAAGTGATCGACGCGGGAATCGAGTCCGACTGCGTTGACTACCTTCATCATTCGCGTTCGGTCGATCGTGCGACGCGCGAGCCGCAGGGGCAGTTCGATATTCTGCGCGACGGTCAGCGTCGGCAGAAGGTTGAAGGATTGGAACACGAATCCGATGGTGTCTCGGCGGAGTTCGGTGAGTGCCACGTCGTCGAGACCGGCGAGGTCGTGTCCACCGACGGTGACATGGCCCGAGTCCGGTGTGTCCAACCCTGCGGCGCAGTGCATCAGCGTGCTCTTGCCGGATCCGGACGGACCCATCACGGCCGTGAAGGTTCTGTGCGGAAATCCGACGGTGATACCTCGCAGCGCGGCAACCTCGTTGTCGCCGGAACCGTAGGACTTGGTCACTCCGTCCACATGTACTGCAAGATCCATCGCATGCTCCTCGAAGTCGTGGCTGGGCCGATGAGTCGACGCTATGGGCGACGACGGCGTGGACACAGGGAGCCAGAGGGCGGATTCGGGGTGGAGTTTTCTCCACCCGACGCCGCGGCACGCGGACGTGTCGGCGGCCACTCGAGAGTGGACCTGCTTGCCGGGGGTCGGAGCAGTAGCGACTACTCTCCTGGTTGACCCCGGCACACCAGACGAGCTGGGCGTCCCCCGACGATTTCAGGAGAACTGCGCTGACTGCCTCGCATGAGCACCCGGCACGAGTCGTCGTCCTCGCTTCGGGGACGGGCTCGCTGCTGCAGGCACTCATCGGTGCAGCGCACGACGACTACCCGGCTCGCATCGTCGCGGTCGGTGTCGATCGCGATTGTGACGCCGCCCGCCATGCGCACACTGCAGGCATCGACCATTTCCGCGTCGGCTTGCGCGATTACTCGGACCGGGTGGAGTGGGATGCCGCGCTGACGGACACCGTCGCGAAGTACGAGCCGGATCTCGTCGTCACCGCCGGCTTCATGAAAATCCTCGGACCGACGTTTCTGGGCGCGTACGCGGGCCGCATCGTCAACACGCACCCCGCGTTGCTGCCGTCGTTCCCCGGTGCGCACGCGGTCCGGGATGCGCTCGAGCACGGCGTCAAACTGACCGGGTCGACGGTTCACCTGGTCGACGCCGGCGTCGATACCGGGCCGATTCTGGCTCAGGAAGCTGTACCCGTGCAGAGCGACGACGACGAGGCGTCGCTGCACGAGCGAATCAAAACTGTGGAACGCAGGCTGTTGGTCGACGTGATCGCAGCCGTAGCTGCCCGAGGTGTTGTCTCCGATGGACGAAAGGCTCAGATAAGGCGATGAGTGAACGTAAGGCAGTGCGGCGTGCATTGGTCAGTGTCTACGACAAGACTGGACTGATCGAGCTCGCCACCGGCTTGCACGAGGCAGGCGTCGCTCTCGTCTCCACGGGATCGACGGCATCCAAGATCGCCGACGCGGGCATCCCCGTCACCAAGGTCGAGGATCTCACCGGATTCCCGGAGACCTTGGACGGACGCGTCAAGACGCTGCACCCGCGCGTGCACGCCGGCGTGCTGGCGGACACCCGACGCCCCGAGCACCTGCAGCAGCTCGAGGAGCTGGGCGTCGAGGCGTTCGAGCTCGTCGTCGTCAACCTGTACCCGTTCACCGAGACCGTTGCCAGTGGCGCGACGCCGGACGAGTGCGTCGAGCAGATCGACATCGGCGGGCCGTCCATGGTGCGTGCCGCGGCGAAGAACCATCCGTCGGTCGCTGTCGTCGTGGATCCTTCGCGCTACTCCGATGTTCTGAGTGCTGTCGCCGGTGGCGGCTTCACCCTCGCCGAGCGCACTTCGCTTGCAGCGCAGGCATTTCAGCACACTGCGGCATACGACGTCGCCGTTGCGTCGTGGATGAGCAGCGTTCTCGTGTCCGACGCCGATTCGCAGTTCCCAGAGTGGGTCGGCGGAACCTGGGACAGGTCGGCGGTTCTGCGTTACGGCGAGAACCCGCATCAGGCTGCAGCGTTGTACATCGCTCCGGGCGGTGCAGGCATCGCGCAGGCCGAGCAGCTGCACGGTAAAGAGATGTCGTACAACAACTTTACCGACGCCGACGCCGCATGGCGTGCAGCGTTCGACCACGACGCTCCGACCGTCGCAATCATCAAGCACGCCAACCCCTGTGGCATCGCCGTCGGGGCGGACATCGCCGAGGCGCACCGCAAGGCGCACGCGTGCGACCCGGTCAGCGCATACGGCGGTGTCATCGCGGCCAACCGTGAGATCACCGTCGAGATGGCCGAACAGGTCGCCGAGATCTTCACCGAGGTCGTCGTCGCACCGTCGTACGCCGACGGCGCACTCGGAGTTCTGCAGCGCAAGAAGAACGTTCGCGTTCTGCTGGCGACGCCGCCGTCCGCCACGGGCATCGAGCTCAAGCCGATCTCCGGTGGCACGTTGCTGCAGCAGCGCGACGCGATCGACGCCGAGGGCGACAACCCGGCCAACTGGACTCTCGCAGCCGGTGAGCCCGCAGACGCCGAGACGCTGAAGGATCTCGAATTCGCTTGGCGTGCAGGACGAGCCGTCAAGTCGAACGCGATTCTGCTCGCCAAGGACGGCGCGTCCGTCGGCGTCGGCATGGGTCAGGTCAACCGTGTCGACGCAGCGCACCTCGCTGTTCAGCGCGCGGGTGACCGGGTCGAGGGATCGGTCGCGTCGTCCGATGCGTTCTTCCCGTTCCCCGACGGCCTTCAGGTCCTGCTCAACGCGGGCGTCAAGGCCGTCGTGCAGCCCGGCGGATCCGTCCGCGACAACGAGGTCATCGCCGCGGCCCAGGACGCAGGCGTGACTCTGTACCTCACGGGTTCGCGCCACTTCGCGCACTAGCCCCCCCCCCGCCGAGATCGAAGTTATGCACGTATTTCTCGGAATTTCGGAACGTAACTTCGATCTCGGCGGCTAGTCAGATGCGCGCGCCAGCGGCTAGCAGTGCCCCGCGAATGCGGGACATGACCCCCATGGGGTCTCTCCGCAGTTGGAGGGCGCTGACGCGGATGACAATCCATCCGAGTTGCTCCAATCGATATGTGCGTTCGATATCCCAGGCACGTTGTGCCGGGTTCGACCAATGGTGCTCACCGTCGTACTCGATTGCAATCTTCCATCTCTCCCAACCGAGGTCGATCCGCGCGAATACTCGACCATCCGAGCCGCGAACCTCGATTTGAGTCGTCGGCCTAGGTAGACCACTGTCGAGTACCAGCAGCCTCAACCGCGATTCCTGCGGTGACTCGGCGCCGCCGTCCGCAATCTCGAGAACTTGCCGTAACTGGACGATGCCGCGGCTTCCTCGGTGGCTTTCCGCGAGTACGGACACAGCGGCCGGGCTCAATCCCGTTGCGTTGCACAGTGCGTCGACCATCTCGAGTGCGCGAGCAAACTTCCCCCGACGGCCGAGGTCGAACGCGGTACGTGCAGGCGTGGTGACCCGAATACCGTCGACCACTTGTAGTTCGTTGGCAGCCAGGATGTCCGCTCGGATGCGTATGGCGCTGTACGGTTGACGATGCTCGTGCCAGATCAGTTCGGCGGTGTGGTCGGCATCGATCCAGCGAGAACCGTGAATTGCCGCGGCGCTCGGACCTGCGACGACAGCGTGCCCGCGCGAGAACATCCACGCCGCCCGAGCCCGTGTGAGGGCGTCGAGCGTGCACTCCCGCGGCAGATAGACATCCCGATAGATTCGTGTGTGGTCTCGACGTAGTTCGGACCGGGTCAAGATTCCGTCCTTCACCGCATCGGATCCGACGAATGGCGAATTGTCCATGCGGATACGATCACAAAGAAGAACTCGGCCTGACCGGTCGAAGTGCAATCTGTGGATAAGAAAATTAGTTATCCCCAATTGCATCCGACCGAGCAGATCCGTGCGAGTGTGTGCTAGCCCTCTCGCCGAGATCGAAGTTAAGACCCCAAAACGTCGAAATTCGTGACATAACCTCGATCTCGGCGGAAGCGATGGGGTGCACAAACTTGCGAACACTCGTAGCGTGGTGAAGTGACCTCTACCAAACCTGGCATCACCACCGTCGGCGAGTTGCGCGCGTCCGGACACGTGCAGCGTTCGGTCAAGGAAGAACTCCGGGAAAATCTGCTCGACGCCCTCCGTGAGGGCAAGGATGCGTGGCCGGGGATCCTCGGTTTCGACAAGACGGTGCTGCCGCAGTTCGAACGAGCCATTCTCGCTGGTCACGACGTCGTACTGCTCGGTGAACGTGGGCAGGGCAAGACTCGACTCCTCAGAACACTCAACCTGCTTCTCGACGAGTGGGCCCCGGTCATCGCGGGCTCCGAGCTCGGCGAGCATCCGTACGAACCCATCACTCCGGCCAGCATTCGGAAGGCAAACGAACTGGGCGACAGTCTCCCCATCGAGTGGCGTCACCGCAGCGAGCGGTACTCCGAGAAGCTCGCGACGCCGGACACGTCGGTGGCCGATCTGGTCGGCGACGTCGACCCCGTCAAGGTGGCGGAGGGTCGCAGCCTCGGCGATCCCGAGACCATCCACTTCGGGCTGGTTCCTCGTAGCCACCGGGGCATCGTCGCGATCAACGAGCTCCCCGACCTGGCCGAACGCATCCAGGTGTCGCTGCTCAACGTCATGGAAGAACGCGACATCCAGGTCCGTGGGTACACGTTGCGTCTGCCGCTGGACGTCGTTCTCGTCGCCAGCGCCAACCCCGAGGACTACACCAACCGCGGACGCATCATCACGCCGCTGAAGGATCGCTTCGGCGCGGAGATCCGCACCCACTACCCGCACGAGCTCGACGACGAGGTCTCCGTCATCGAGCAGGAGGCAACGCTGCCTGCGACGGTTCCGTCGTACCTCGTCGAGGTTCTGGCTCGGTTCACGCGCTTGCTGCGTGAGTCGCCGTCGGTCGATCAACGCTCGGGCGTCTCGGCTCGTTTCGCCATCGCCGCAGCCGAGACCGTCGCCGCCGCTGCAGTTCACCGCGCTGCCGTTCTCGGTGAGGGAGATGCGGTCGCCCGCCCGGTCGACCTCGGAACGGTCATCGAGGTGCTGCGCGGCAAGGTCGAGTTCGAATCCGGCGAGGAAGGCCGTGAGGTGGAAGTTCTCGAGCACCTTCTACGACGCGCGACCGCCGACACCGTTCGCGATCGCCTCGGCGGAATCAATCTGGCGCCCCTGGTCACCGCGATCGAGGAAGGCGAACCGGTCGTCACCGGCGATCGGATCACCGCGAAGGCACTGCTCGGTGAGCTGCCGGACCTCGAGGTGCTCGACGAGATCGCGACCCGCCTCGACGCGTCGTCGGACGGGGAGCGTGCTGCTGCAACGGAATTGGCGCTCGAAGGGCTGTACCTGGCGCGTCGGATCGCGAAGGACCCGGACGACGACGGACAGACGGTGTACAGCTGATGCCGGCCAGCAGATACGGGCGATATCACGGGGGACCTGATCCGCTGGCCCCTCCGGTCGACCTCAGAGAAGCGCTCGACGCGATCGGCAACGACGTCCTCGAGGGTGCATCGCCGCGTCGAGCGATGCAGGAAATGCTCAGGCGCGGCACCGACAGCATGCGGGGTCTCGACGACCTCGCGTCCGAAGCCAACCGCCGCCGACGAGATCTGTTGCGCAAGAACAATCTCGACGGGACATTGCAGGAAGTTCGGGAGCTGCTCGACAAGGCGGTGCTCGAAGAACGCAAGACGCTCGCCCGAGCACTCGACGACGACGCCCGCTTCCAGGAGATGCAGATCGGTGACCTGTCGCCGTCGACTGCACAGGCCGTCCAGGAACTCGCCGACTACGACTGGCGCTCGTCGGAAGCACGAGAGAACTACGAGAAGATCAAGGATCTGCTCGGACGCGAGATGCTGGACCAGCGGTTCGCGGGCATGAAGAAGGCGCTGGAGGGTGCGACCGACGAGGATCGCCAGGCCATCAGCGAGATGCTGAAAGACCTGAACGAGTTGCTGGACAAGCACAATCGGGGTGAGGACACCGACCAGCAGTTCGACGACTTCATGCGCAAGCACGGTCAGCACTTCCCCGAGAACCCGAAGAACATCGACGAACTGCTCGACGCGTTGGCTCAGCGTGCCGCAGCCGCCCAACGGCTGCGGAATTCACTCAGCCCGGAGCAGCGCGCCGAGTTGGATGCGTTGGCGCAGCAGGCTTTCGGGGATTCGGAACTGCTGAGTCAGCTCGACCAGCTCGACCAGAACCTGCAGCAGGCCAGGCCGGGAGAGGACTGGGACGGGTCGCAGAACTTCCGCGGAGAGAACGGCATGGGGCTCGGCGACGGCACCGGCGCACTACAGGACATCGCCGAGCTCGAAGATCTGGGAAATCAACTGTCGCAGCAGTACAACGGTGCCGCGCTCGACGACATCGACGCCGAGGCGTTGCTGCGTCAGCTCGGCCCCGAGGCTGCTGCCGATGCGAAGACGCTGTCGGACCTCGAAAAAGCCCTGCAGCAGCAGGGTTTCATGGACAAGGGCGCCGACGGGCAATGGCGTCTGTCGCCGAAAGCGATGCGTCAGCTCGGGCAGTCGGCGCTCAGGGACGTCGCTGGCAAGATCTCCCGACGCGGCGGCGAGCGAGACACGCGCAAGGCAGGCGCGATGGGGGAGCCCACCGGTGCGTCACGTGCGTGGGAGTTCGGTGACACCGAGCCGTGGGACGTCACACGTACGGTCAACAACGCGGTGCTCAGGACGGCCGCCGAGGGCTCGACGTTCCCTGTTCAGCTGCAGGTCACCGACGTCGAGATCAGTGAGACCGAGACGCGGACGCAGGCAGCCGTCGCACTGCTGGTGGACACGTCGTTCTCGATGGTCATGGACGGTCGCTGGGTTCCGATGAAGCGGACCGCGCTCGCACTGAATCATCTTGTCAGCACGCGCTTTCGGGGCGACGATCTGCAGTTGATCGGATTCGGTCGGCACGCGCAGAAGTTGACCGCATCGGAGTTGGCGGGCCTCGACGGCGCCTACGACCAGGGCACCAACCTGCATCATGCGCTGCTGCTCGCGGGCAGGCATCTGCGCAGGCACCCGAACGCACAGCCCGTCGTGCTGATCGTGACCGACGGCGAGCCGACGGCCCATCTGGAACCGGACGGGCATGCGTTCTTCGACTACCCGCCGCATCCGCGGACACTCGGGCTGACGGTGCGAGAACTCGACACCATCGCCAAGCTCGGTGCGCAGGTGACGATCTTCCGGCTCGGTGACGATCCGGGGCTGGCGCGCGTCGTCGACAGGATGGCCGAGCGCGTCGGCGGACGCGTCATCGCGCCCGATCTCGACGGACTCGGCGCCGCGGTGGTCAGCGACTATCTGAAGCGACGCAAGAAGGCCTAGTCCTTCACCTTGATGCCGACGCCGCCCCAGAACGCGAACCCCGTGACGATCAGGTGGGGTGCGTTGGGGGCGGCGGTCTGGCTGAGGTGATCGAATCCGCCCATGATTCCGGCGCCGCGGACTTCGACACCGATGGTCGACGGCACGGTGATGTCGATGCCGCCCATGATGGCGACACAATTCAGGGTCACTTCGTGGGCCGAGAATCGGGCCTGTCTGAAGTCGAACTCGCCGCCGCCCCAGAAGGCGATGGCGTCGACGCGTCGTGCAACGGTCCATTCGCCCTTGCGGGTGAAGCCGCTCATGATCGCGACGGCTCGCTCGTGATCGGGGCCGCCGACGGATTCCGCGAGCGGCTGGAGAGCGAGATCGCCGGTCAGCACATCCAATTCGCCGTACGTCTTGGCCTTGTACGCGGCGGCGGTACGGGTGTCGTATTCGGCGAGAGTCAGCTGGCCGTCGGCGAGAGCGTCGCTCAGGAGTTTCGCGACGAGTGCTCGATCGGCGTCTGCCGCACGAACGTCGGCGCGGTGTCTGTCCGGTAGCTCATCGGTCACGATGAGCAGATTACTCTCAGGCAGCGTTGACGACAGCGCGGTCGCCGACGGGCGATTGCAGCGTCATCTGCATCGTTCCGTAGACGGCGACCATGATGCAGGCCTTGTCGGCCGCCTCGGGCAGAGTTCCCGTACGCAGCGCGACGATCACTTCCGAATCCGTTTCGGTGACCTGCGCTTCGGCGCCGTAGCACTCCGGCGTGCCGGTGACGAAGTGAATGGCGATGGTGTTGGGGGAGATCTGACTCCACGATTCGAACGGCGTCGACGTCGCACGCACCAACCCCGGAGTGGAGTCGAACATCGTGCCGACTTCACCGACCGGAACCTCGACGGGGACGGGCGGTGCGCTCGGGGTGTGCATCAGCGCAGCGGGGGCGTTGCTCGTCGTCGAATCGGCGTCCGAGTCGTCGGATGCCGCTTGGCTGCTACAGCCGCCGAGCAGGACACACAGCATGAGTCCCGCAGCCACTAACCTCATGCCACCAACGTAGCGCCGGCAGCTGAGTAGAACCTTTGGACATGGTGAGTATCCGCTCAGGCCAGGAAAGCCGTCACCAAGGCGATGACGGGGATCGAGATGAGCGTCGTGACGAAGGCGGTATCCCTCGCGAGGACGACACCGCGGTTGTAGCGGTTGGCGAACACGAAGACGTTCTGTGCGGTCGGCAGTGCGGAGATGACGGTGATGGCGAAGAGCTCGTGGCCTTCGAGGCCCATAGCGACGGCCATTCCGAACCCGAGTGCCGGCTGCAGGACCATCTTGAGCGACGACGCGATGACCACGTCGCGTCGAGGACTCGTGCCCTTCTGCAGGACCCGAGTCCCGTGGAGCGAGAGCCCGAACGCCAACAGCGCACCGGGTACCGCAGCGCCGCCGACGAGATCGAACGGTTGCATCAGCGCTTCGGGAAGCTCGATGCCGAAGATCGACAACAGCAGTCCCGCCGCGCCGGCGAGCACGATCGGGTTCTTGAACGGCGTCACGACGATGTTGCGGATCGACGCCTTCTTGCCCATCGTCGACAGATCCAAGATGGTCAGCGCCAAGGGCGAATACACCATGATCTGGAACAGCAGGAGAGGCGCGACGAAGTTGGCGTCACCCAGGACGAAGACCGCGATCGGGATACCGAGGTTGGCGGCATTGACGTACGACGACGCGAGCCCGCCGACCGTCGCCTCCGGGACCGCACGTTTCAGCACGACCTTGGCGATGACGAAATAGATCGTCCCGACGACCAACGCCGTGACTCCGGCGACGACGAGAATCGGCGACAGGATGACGGCCAGATCCGACGTCGCAAGCGTGACGAACAGGAGCGCGGGCGTCGCGACGTAGAAGACGAGGCGGCTCAGTACGAATTGCCCGTGCGGGCCGAGGACCCCTCGACGAGCCAGCACATACCCGAGCGCGATGACGATGAAGATGACCGTGAAACCCTCGAGAACACCGGACATGAGGGCTTGGGGTTCTCGATTCTGGGCTCGGTTGCAGTGGCGAGCTAACTCTAGTGCTTACGCAGAAAGGCCACACACCCAGTGGTGTGTGGCCTTTCTGTACAGAGTCTCTAGCGGCTGGTGAACGGCAGCAGCGCCATCTCACGAGCATTCTTGACGGCGACGGCAACCTGACGCTGCTGCTGCGGGGTCAGGCCCGTAACGCGACGGCTACGGATCTTGCCGCGGTCGGAGATGAACTGGCGAAGGAGGTTGATGTCCTTGTAGTCCACCGTGGTGACCTTGGCGGCGTTCAGCGGGTTCTTCTTCGGTCGACGGCCTGCTTCTGCGCGGACCTTCTTCGACGGTGCTCTCTTGACTGCCATTGCGTACCTTTTCCCTTACCAGCTCGACTTGTGGACGCCTGGCAGCTCCCCCCGGTGAGCCATCTCGCGCACCTTCACACGAGACAGTCCGAATTTCCGGAGGTGACCGCGCGGACGTCCATCCGCAGCGTCACGATTGCGCAATCGTACCGGACTCGCGTCGCGCGGCAGACGCTGCAGTGCCGCCTGAGCGTCGGCGCGCTCGGAATCGGGTGTCGAGGGCCTACGAATGATCTCCTTCAGTTCGCTCCGACGTGCCGCCCAGCGTGCGACGACGACCTTGCGCTGTTCGTTCTTCGCGATCTTCGACTTCTTCGCCATATCAGCGCTCCTCTCGGAAATCGACGTGCTTGCGGGCGACGGGATCGTACTTCTTCAGCACGATGCGGTCGGGGTCGTTACGACGGTTCTTCCTGGTCACGTACGTGTACCCGGTGCCTGCGGTCGACTTGAGCTTGATGATCGGGCGGACGTCGGTGCTCTTGCCCATCAGAACTTCTCCCCTCGTGCGACGAGCTTCGCGACGACGGCGTCGATGCCGTCACGATCGATCGTCTTGATGCCTTTCGCCGAGAGCGTCAGCGTGACGCGTCGGCCGAGGCTCGGAACGAAATACGTCTTCTTCTGGATGTTCGGATCCCAGCGGCGGCTGGTCCTGACGTGTGAGTGCGAGACGGACTTGCCGAACCCCGGCTTCCTCCCCGTCACCTGGCAGTGCGCGGACATGCGCGTTCCTCTCTAGCGGTTGTGACAATCGTTTTCGACAAAGCGTTGATTCGAATGTAGCGTGCATCTGTACGAAATGACAATCGTTGTCGATAGAAGGGATTTCTCGTGGACGGTCGCACACCACTCGTGCTCGTGTCCGGTTGGACGGGGGCCATGGAGGATGTGACGACGGCATTGCTCGCACCGGGAACCGTCGCCGTCCGACATGATCTGAGCCGCGTATACGAGGGCGTCGTCCGGCGAACTCTCTATGCGGCGGGCGAAAGTCCTCGCGAGACCATTCTGGAGTTGGCGCACGGCTGCGTGTCGTGCACGCTCCGCGAGGATCTGCTGCCGTTGCTGAGGAAACTCGCCCGGCGCAGCTCGATCGACCGCATCGTTGTCGCCATGGACCCCGCCCTCGAACCCGAGGCGCTCTGCTGGGCGATCGAGAACGTCGTCGTCGCCGGTGTTGTCGGTCAGGTCGACGGGTCGGCGTCCCGCGACGTGCGCATCTCCGCGGTCGTCGATTGCCTCGACGCGTCGACATGGCTCGCCGACGCCTCGGGCGACGACGCCCTCGCCGACCGCGGCATCGTCGCGAGCGGAGACGACGACCGGACCGTCGCACAACTCGTCGTCGGACAGGTCGATTACGCCGACGCGCTGGTCGTCTCTGCAGGGCCGGAGGTCGACGGCTGGGAACGCGCGAAACTCGGCGCCGTTCTCACGCGTCTTGCACCTGGGGCACCCGTCGCCTGGGCGGGACCTGGTGACACGCTCGACGCGGAAGCCTTGCTCGCTGCGGTGCCGTTCGATGCGCGTCGCGGCGAGATTTCCGACGCGTTCTCGCCGCTGCTGCGGGGACAGCCGCCGTTGACGGCCGACTGCGGGGTCACGCTCGTCGAATTCACTGCCACGAGGCCGTTCCATCCTGAGCGCCTGCACGAGGCCATCGACGTTCTGCTCGACGGAGTCGTCACCGCACGCGGACGAGCCTGGGTCGCAACACAACCCGACGAGGCCCTGTGGATCGAATCCGCCGGTGGGGGACTACGCGTCGCGAGCGCCGGAAAGTGGCTCGCTGCAATGACTCCCGAAGAACAGGACCAGGTCGACACGACGCGTCGTGCGATGGCGGCACTGCGGTGGGACGACGAGTTCGGTGACAGGGACACCTCGATGGTGGTGTTGGTGCACGCGGCCGACCCGTCGGAGATCGACCGAACACTGCAGTGGGCCTTGGTGTCCGACGACGAAATGCTCACTCCCAATCGGTGGGCAACGTGGAACGACCCGTTCGGGCAGTTCCACGAAGATCCCTGCGAGACAACAGAATCTCCGTATTCGGAGCAATCCAGAGAGGCAACAGAATGAAGCCAGGAATCCACCCCGACTACCATCCGGTCGTCTTCCAGGACGCGGGCACAGGAAGCAAATTCCTCACCCGCTCCACCATCACATCGACCCGCGAAGTCGAATGGGAAGACGGCAACACCTATCCGCTGGTGATCGTCGACGTCACCTCCGAATCCCATCCCTTCTGGACCGGAGCCGCCCGCATCATGGACACCCAGGGCCGCGTCGAGAAGTTCGAGAAGCGCTACGGGCGCCGCACACGAAAGGACGCCTGAGCCATGGCCGTTCCGAAGAGGAAGATGTCCCGCTCGAACACCAGGAGCCGTCGGGCGCAGTGGAAAGCTGTCGCACCGGATCTCGTGACCGTCCGTGTGGGGGGTCAGGACTTCCGCGTCCCGCGCCGGCTCGTCAAGGCCGTACGAACGGGCGCGTACGACCCGAGTTAGCCGTCTGGTTGCCCCTGGCCATGGTTGTGAGCGAATGTGACATGTGGTCACTTGAAGTGACTGAATGGGGCCCTCGCTCAGCTGGGGTGACCGAAGGCCGCCCTCGCTCAGCTGGGGTGACCGAATGGGGCCCTCGCTCACCCGGGGTGACCGAAGGCCGCCCTCGCTCACCTAACGTGACCAGGCTCCTGGCCGGTGAGGTCAGAGATCGATGCCGAACTCGCGGATCCGCCGGTAGATGGTGGCCCGCGACATGCCGAGTGCATCGGCCGCGGCCTGTTTGCTTCCCCCGTTGCTTTCGAGGCTGCGCACGATGGCGTCTCGGTTGAGCGCTTCCATCGGGGTGAGCGTTCGACGGCTCAGGGACCGGGTGATCGGGGGCAGCTTGTCGATGTCGGCTGTGCCCGACCTCTGGTTCTGCACGATTTCCTGCAGTATCTCGCGTAACTGGGCGACGTTGCCCGGCCAGCTGTACTTCGTCAGTTGTCGGATTGCTGCGTGGGAGAGAGTCAATTCGCGACCGTGGCTGAGCTGGCGAAGGATGTACGGGATCAGTTTGTGCAGATCCTCGATGCGGTGCCGGAGAGCAGGCACGTGCACGGTGTGGGCGAAGAACGGGAGTACGAGGGCGTCGCTGTCGTTTCGGTCCGCCCCTGCGCCGATCGTCACTCCGATCCAGCCTGCGTGTTCGCGTCCCTGAACGATGTCGGCGATGGAACGTTGTTGCTCGTCGGGCAATTCGTCGACGTCGCGAATGATGACACTGAATCCGTCCTGCTCCAGCTCGTACTCGAGCGAGCGCATAGTGTCCGCCTCCATGAGGCCGATCGCGGAGAAGAAGACCGTCTTGGTCGAAATATGCTGTATCGCAGATGCTTTGAGAATGCTGAACCGGCCACTTCCCGGTTCACCGGACACAGCCACCCATTCCTGTTGTTTGGCACACTGTGCGATCTGCTGACAGCTGTGTCTCCACGACGAGCTGTCGCCGACGATCCCGGGGAGCGCTTTGGCCCTGTCGACGGCGATGTGCGTCGTGACCGGCCCCATGAGATACGCGTGATACACCGCCATTCCCCGACGCGAGGACAGGGTGGTGTCCATCGCCCGTGACAGCCGAACCGACTGTCCGCCCGGCAAAGTGAGTACGTACTGGCTTCCGGCGCCGTTGGTCAGATCGGCTGCGTGTTCGACGACGGCAGCCTGATCCTGGGGAGCGAGCGCCCTGCGCAGTCTCTTGTTGAGCAGCACGATGTCGTCACCCAGAGCGAGCACTCCGACTTGGGGCGAGCGTCGACACGCGCGGAGGTAGGCGTTGAGCAGTGCGGTCTGCTCCTCGCTCGACTGCGACAGCAAGCGCCCCTCTATCTGCGCGGTGGCAGAGCGAGCCAACGTGACCAGCAGCGGGGCGCCGTCGTCGACCCATCCGGTGACGTCGAGAACGCCGACGACCGTTCCGCTGATGGGATGGATGATCGGCACGCCCGCGCAGACGAGTCCGCCCAGATCCTCGACGTAGTGTTCGGCCCCGGACACCAGGGTGGGTTGCCGAGTCTCGAGTGCGGTTCCGATTCCGTTGGTGCCGGCGAATTGTTCGGAATAGCTGAAACCGGGAGCGAGATTGACGGTGTCGAGCCGCCTGATCAGTTCCCCGCTCCCGGTCGTTCGGTCCAGCACTACTCCGTCGGCGGACGTCAGGATCACCGACACCGGCTCGTCGACCAGCCCGTCGGCGAGCTGACGAAGTACCGGATCGGCCGCGACGACCAGCGGACTGTCGAGGTCAGGGTCGCGAACGTACGGCAAGCTCAGGCGGTCCGGGTGGACGTTGAGCGAACGGGATCGTTCCCAGGAGAAGGAAATCGGATCGCGAACCGACTCGTCGAACTGCTGGTCCGCAAAGAACCTCTCGCGCGCTTTGCGAAGGTCCCGCCCTGGTATGTGGTTGCCCATTGATCCCCGCCTGCACATCGAGCGCACTGTCCGAATCTGCGAACTCACATGCCATCGTGTCGAATAAAGGGAAAGTCGTACGCGCCACCGATTTTAGTGGAGAAAAACGATTTCCGACTCGTTTTCCATCATCCGGCTGCCACCGAAGTGCGCACACGGAAAGGCGATGGCGTTAGAGACGCCATCGCCTGCTTCCGACTAGTAGATGTTCGACGGCCGGACCATGCCTTCCGCGAGATCGCCGAAGCCCGGTGCCACGATCGCGCCGGGATTGCCGAGAACTTCCTCGACGACTGCCGTTTCGGTCGTGATCAGCAGTGCCGCAATCGAAGCGGCGCTCTCGAGAGCTGCGCGTGTGACCTTGAACGGATCGATGACACCGTCGTCGAACATGTCGCCGTACTCGCCTGTGAGAGCGTTGAATCCGTGTCCCAACGGTAGGTCGGTAACGACGTCGACGACGTCGTCGCCCTCGAAGCCCGCGTTGATGGCAATCCAACGGAGCGGCTCGGCCAGTGCCTTGCGTACGACGTCCACTCCGATGGCTTGGTCACCGGTCAGCTCCAAGTCGGCCAGCGCTCGGTGTGATTGAGCCAGAGCGGTTCCACCACCCGACACGATGCCGGACTCCAACGCTGCCCTCGACGCCGCAACAGCATCCTCGACGCGCAACATCCGCTCCTTCAGTTCGACGCTGGTCGCGCCTCCCACACGGACGACGGCAACGCGGCCGGTCAAGCGTGCGATCCGGAGTTCGAGACTGTCGCGGTCGCCGTCGATCTTGGTGCGTTCGAGCTGGCTTTCCAGTTGCGAGACGCGGGCGTCGAGAAGCTTCTGGTCCCCGCGCGCCCCGACGATGGTCGTGGCGTGCTCGGTGACGGTGATCTTCTCGCACGATCCGAGCTGGTCGACGGTGACCTCGAACAGTTCGAGTCCGGTGTCCTTGGCGATCACCTGACCTCCGAGAGCGATGGCCAGATCCTGGAGTTCGGCGACGCGCCGGTGTCCGAAACCGGGAGCTCGGACGACGACCGACTGCATCGTCTTGTGCATGTTGCCGCCGACGAGCAACTGCAGCGCGGGGCCGTCGACGTCTTCGGCGACCACGACGAGCGGACGGTCGGCGCGCTTGGCCGCCTCGATGCTCGGCATGATGTCCTGCACCTGGTTGATCTTCTTGTTGGTCAGCAGGATCACGGGGTCGTAGTGCACCGCTTCGGCGCGCTCCGGGTCGGTGATCATGTAGCCGGAGATGTATCCGTGGTCGAACTCGATGCCGTCGACGACATCGACTGCCATGCCGAGTGTTTCACTCTCCTCGGTCGTGACGATTCCGGACTTTCCGACGTAGTCGACGGCTTTGGC
This sequence comes from Rhodococcoides kyotonense, assembly GCF_900188125.1. GTDB lineage: Bacteria > Actinomycetota > Actinomycetes > Mycobacteriales > Mycobacteriaceae > Rhodococcoides > Rhodococcoides kyotonense. Next base: position 447,761 of record NZ_FZOW01000002.1, read on the forward strand.
GACGCACTGCCCGATCGCCTCGTCGTCGCTGGCCGCCAACGTGGCGATTCGCTGCAAATCGTTGCTGCCCACCACGTCCACCGCCTGTGCGCGCAGTGACCCGACGACGGCGGACACAGCGGTCTCGATTCCCCGTCGCAACCTCATCGGGTTCGCGCCGGCGTCGACGGCTCGCAGTCCTTCGCGCACCATCGCCTGCGCCAGAACGGTCGCCGTCGTCGTGCCGTCGCCGACGACGCCGTTGGTCTTCATCGCGACTTCCTTCACCAACTGAGCACCCATGTTGGCGAACGGATTTCGCAGCTGTATCTCACGTGCGATGGTGACGCCGTCGTTGGTGATGGTCGGTGGCCCGGTGAGCTTCTCGAGTACGGCGTTGCGCCCCTTCGGTCCCAACGTCACTTTCACCGCGTCGGCGAGGGCGTCGACCCCCTGTTCCAGTAGGGCGCGCGCCTCGGTGTTGAACCGCAATTCCTTGGCCATCGTATTTCCTTTCGAAGCGGTGTGGTGACGAAGTTCCCTCAGAGGTGCAGCGAAATCTGTTCGAGCGAAATAGGTTTGCCGTGTTCGTCGACGAAGATCCGGCTGTTGGGACAGATGCTCAGACCCAGAGCGCTACGCCGCTGGAGCAGCGTCGTGGTGTGACTCTCGTGTCTGACGTCGCGGAGCGTGAGTGTCGGAATCCGCTCGACACCTTCGCCTGTTCGATCCAGGTGTGCGGCGATCGATCGTTCCATTGCAGCCCGATGTGCGTTGCGCAGGAACATGTCTCGCGTCTTCTCGTCGTGCATGTCGAAGTTCCCTTCGTGAGAGAGCGTCAGGGAATCTCGGCGAGGTCGAACCCGATGTACTCGGCTGCATCCTCGGGACTGGCGAAAAGCATTGTCCTGTCGTCGAGATGGACCATTCGGCCGTAGTGCGTCGAGCTGATCTCCTCGAATACCGAGCCGTCGAACTCCTGGCCGAGAGCGTCGGTCAGCTCGTCGTAGTCGAACGAGAGCAGCTTGGTGCCGTCGACACGAATCATCGACGGGTACTCGGTGAGTTCGACGCCGTCCTTGGCGCCCATCACGTCGGCGACGACGCGTCCCACCGGGGTGTTCATGAGCGTGACGCCGCACATGTTCGAGAATTCCGTGGACGATCCGAATTGCATGGTCATCGTGCCAACTCCTTGGGGATGTCGAGGCCGAGGGATTCGAGGAGAACGGTGAACTTCGTGACTGCGGCGTCCAGGCTGGACGCGAACGTGACGGCCTTGTCGGCCGGCTGCGACCAGATCGGCTGCAGGGCACGGGCGGCGTCGAGGCATCTCGGCACCCACACCGACATCCATTCGCCGAACAGCGCGCGATTGGCGTCGCCGTGCTCGGGATCTCGTGTCAGCAGCTGGAACAGGGTGCGTGTGTAGGAGAGGTCGCGGTCGTAATCGTGCTCACCCGTGCCGACGATCGTGGGCGTGATGTAGTCACCGTTGCGCGCGGAAATCTGCATCACCAATTCGGTACGGAACAGTGAACCCACGAGCTGTTCGAAGACGATGTTCGACGCGAACAGCAACTCGCACCAGTCGGGCACCGCGGTGAGCTGTTCGACGGCTTCTCGCGTCGGCTGCCATTCGGGAGCGCTCTTCCACACCTCGACGTGGGCCGACCCGTCGAACGGGACATCGGCCTCGGATAGATCGAGGTTGAACAACGCGAGGTCCTGAGCGAACCGCATCTTGTGCGCAGCGTTCACCGCCACGGCCGTGTTGATCATGTTGGTCGGGCCCGACCGCTGAATCGATGTGAACACGTGCAGGGCCAGACCGTTCTCGGCATGCATCCACGCTCCGAGGTTGCGCTCGATGAACTTGAGCCACGGGGTATTCCAGCCGTCGTATGCGCGTGCTCTTTTCGCATTGCTCAGGCAGAGTTCGACCTGATGCACCACCGCAGAATTGTTGCGGTAGATGGTCTGATCCCATTCCTCGTTCGGGTCGAGAAATTCGTGCCAGTTCGACGACTTGGCAGCCGTCCACTCTTGCGGGTAGCCGCCGGGGCCGTCGCCGAATCCGTAGATCCAGCCCTGCGTCAGGTGCCGGTCGGGGTCGGGTTGCACGTCGACGGTGACGTCTTCGTACATCGTCGCCCGACGCTTGGCCGGGGTGTAGTAGCTGTAGCTCCGGCTTTTCGAGCTGGGAAAGTCCAGCGCTCCGGCTTCGGAGTCGGTGAACTCGATCGTGGGGAAGCTGCGCTGCTTCGCCCCGGGGGATGCGGTCATGTCTGGCCTCTTTCGTTTCAGTCGAACGCCGGGCTGGTGAACTTGTCGTAGAAGATCTGGTCGGACGGCGTGCCTCGGACGTCGAGGAGTTCGAGTGCTGCGTCGACCATCGGGGGAGGCCCGCACAGGTAGACCTCCGACTTCGCTATGGACGGTTCGAGGCGGTCTACTGCATCGGTCACGTTGCCTTCCTCGACGGCAATTGCGCCCGACGACTGTGCGCCTGCTGCATCGGACACACATGCGACGAACGTGAAGTCGACCAAAGATTCACCGAGCGAACGGATTTCGTCGACGTAGAACAGATCTTTCGGTGTCCGGGCACCGTAGTAGAAGTGAACCGGCCGGGTGTTCCCGGTCTCGCTCATATGCCGAACCAACGACAGGATCGGGGCCATGCCTGCACCGCCGCCGATGCACACCACTGGCAGGACGTGACCGTCCTTCAGAGTCGACGTGCCGTACGGTCCAGTCAGGTCGATCTCGTCGCCGACGGTTATCCCGTCGTCGAGCAGTGCGGCGAACTTGCCACCGGGATACTTCTTGATGAGAAATTCGACATTGTTCGGCGTCGAGGGTGTCGACGCCATGGAGAACGATCTGACGTCGTCGGAATCGGGTATTCGTAGGTCGGCGTACTGACCCGGTTTGAAGTCGAACACGGCCGGTTCGACGGGCTCGAGCCGCAATGCCACGATGTCGCCGGTGACCGATTCCAGTGACGCGACACGGGTGGTGACGCTCTGAATCGGAATTCCATTGAGAAGTTCGTCCTCGTCGAAGTTGAGCAGTTCGATCGTGCAGTCACTGTAAGCCTTTGTACGGCAGAGCAATACGAATCCATCGTTTTCTTCGGCTTCGTTGCACGCAAAAGTCGAGTGATTCTCCATCTGAATATCGCCGTCGAGCACGAACGACTTGCAGGCCGAACAGCGGCCCTCGCGGCAGCCGTGCATGAGGTGGATGCCCTGTCGGAATGCCGCGTCGAGGATGTGTTCGTCTTCGTGGACGTCCATCTCGATGTCGACCGGTTCGAACGTGATGCGGTGGGTGTCGGCCACGAGGGTCTCCTGAAGTGGATGTGTCGATCACGCTGGATACGGTGGGCAGCGCCGAGGGGTTCGGGCGCTGCCCACCGGGCCTGGATCAGGCGGGCGCGGTCGCGCCGGCGCGATATTCGGCGATGTGCGCTTTCCGCTCCGCGTCGGACATCTGGTTCAGCAGCACGTTCGGACTCTGGAAGGTGTTGCCGCGGACGTCGTCCAACGTCCACATCTTCTTCGGATCGAGATCGAGATGCGGCTGCCCGACGAGCGTCTTGCCGTCGTCGCGGACATATCCGAGATCCTTGACGATGTCGGCGAGATCCTTGTCGTGGTGCAGCGTTTCCCACTCACGGAAACCGGTGAGTCGGCCCATGTTCGGGGTGTCCTTGCCCTCGTACTCGCCCCGGAACGCGACCGCGTCGGTCCAGTAGCAGGTTTCGGAACAATAAGTGCGCCACTGGTTGTCGACTTTCTCGACGACCATGTCCTCGCGGATCAGAGCCGGCACCATGCACGTCCAGCAGCGGTGCGGGTACTGGTAGCCGACTTCCTCGAACGCGATCGGCTTGTTACGGCCCGGGTAGGCGAGGCGGTTGTAGTTCTCCCACCACTTGCCGTACTTGCTGTACCAGCCCGGGTACTTGTGCTCGAACCACTCGAAGTCCTTGTCGGTCATGGTGTCGATGCGCCAGTAGTTGACCGGCCATCCCGTCGCGAAGAATCTGGCGACCTCGTGCACGTAGCCCTTGTTGGTGATCCGGTTCCATGCCTCCTCGACCAGGTCGTGGGGGATCGTCAAGCCGTACTTCTCGAGCGGAATGAGGTAGCTGCGGTAGTAGTCGTCGTAGATCCAGCGGCGCCACATCTCCGCATAGCTCTCGCGGTCCTTGCGACGATCCTTGGTGCCGTACTCGATGAACGTGCCGATGGCCGCGTCGACGACGCAGTGGTTGTTCCACCACGCATACCGCAGATCACGTTCCAGCAGTGGACGATTGCGCTCGTCGGCGAGTGCCATCAGTAGGATCGAGTAGCCGTTGGAGATGTGGCGGGACTCGTCGGACTGCACCGAGTGGAAGACCGTCGGCAATAAATAGTCGCCGTTGGCGGCTGCCTCGTCGGGCATCGCGACGAACAACGTGTTCGTGAACGCGGTTTCGGCGACGACCGTCAGATAGATGTTCGCGGCGGTGATGGCATCACCGGTGATGAATCCTTCACCGAACTGGCGGCCGATGGTGCCCGCGTAATTGTTGGCGAAAGCCTTCTCCGTCATGTCGAACCCGGCGGGGTCGATGTAGTTGTTCATGTACAGCTTCTTGAGATTCATCTGAATCGTCGAGTGCCGGACCTCGTCGATCATCTGCACAGCCAGACCGTTGTGGATCTCGGGGTTCGGGACGGCGTCGATCGCCATCGGCATTGCACGTGCCGCGGAGATCTCGGGGAACGGAATGATCGAGAGGAACAGCTTCTGCCATTCGAGCCAGCGCTGCTGGACCTGGCGGAACATGTTGCCGCGGATCGCGCCGTCCATCGCGCCGTAGACCCGGTTGTCCTTCTCTTCCTCCATCGGGAAGTACGACCGCATGATCTGCTTGAGCGGGTCCTTCTTCGGTGCCTTCTCGAACGTGTAGTCCGTGCCGAAGCGAGTTGCCGGGGTGGCGAACGTGGGTTCCCACGTAAGCTCGGAGATCTTCGCGTGTGCCTTGGTAAGGCTCTGCCTGCTCAAAGTGCGCCTCCTGGATGCGAGGGCGGCGGGGTTGCCGACCTTGTCGGGAAGATGTGTTGCTGATTGAACACCGTGATCTGCGTCTCATCCGTCTCAATTTGAGACGTGGAGCACAAAACCGCCGAGGATGCAACTGGTCGCCGCGTGCGAAAAGGCCTCGCAGGGGGTGCGTGTCTGCCGTTAGTGTGTCGAAGTGCCAATCGCCTCTGTCTTTCGTTTCGCTGCCTTTCGGTCCGCGCTCGTCGCGTCTCTGACGCTGCTCGTCGTCACGTCGACGGCAGTCGCTGCGTCTGCGGACGAGGCCGATCGCACGCCGGGCACCGTCGTCGCAGTCGAGGCCCTGGCGTCGGATCTGTGGCTTCCCGGCACTGCCGAGGCCAAGCGCATCACGTACTGGACCATCGGATCGAACGGTGAGCCCGCGCTCTCGACCGGCGCATTCTTCGTCCCCGAAGGCACCGCGCCCGACGGCGGCTGGCCCGTGATCGGATGGGCTCACGGAACATCAGGCCTCGACGACAACTGCGCGCCCTCGCTCATCGGACCTGCCGACGCTCAGCGCGACCGTCAATACCTCGGTACCTGGCTGGCTCAGGGATACGCGATCGCCGCGACGGACTACGTCGGCCTGGGCACTCCAGGGCTCATGCCGTATCTCGACGGCAAGGTCTCGGCCCACAGTGTTGTCGATTCGGTGAAAGCATCACGAGAGGTCGACGCCTCCCTGTCGAACAAGTGGGTCGTCGTCGGCCAGTCTCAAGGTGGCGGCGCGGCGATCACGACGGCCAGATACGCGACGGAATTCGGCGGACCCGAACTCGACTACCGCGGTGCCGTCGGCACCGGAGTGCCGGCCAATATCGAATTGGCTTTGCTGCCACTGGGTCCCGGCGTCCTACCGGTCCGGGCGAGCAAAGCGCTGACGACGTATCTGCTGTACATCCTGTCGGGTCTGCGGACGGCGCATCCAGAGGTCGACATCGATTCGTACCTCACCGAGGAAGGTCGAGCTGCCGTCGACACATCCGAAACGTTGTGTGTGCTGGACGCGGAGGAAGAGTTCGGCGGTGTGGTGTCGGGTGATTTGTTCGCCAAACCGCTGAATCAGATTCCGAACTTCTACGGACTGGTGAACGACTACATGGGCGTGCCGACGAGCGGCTACGACCGACCAGTATTCATCGGCCAAGGTCTGACGGACGTGGATGTGCCTGCACCGGCGGCCCTTTCGCTGGTCGCGCAGATGAAGGCCAACGGGCAGGACGTCACTCTGCACACCTACCCGACCGACCACAGCGGTGCATTGCTTCAGTCGCAGGCTGATTCGATCCCGTTCGTGAAGCACTTGTTCGAATAGCGCTCCCGATCGCCGGGGGCAGAAAGGAAACACCATGCCCCCGAAGAAGGTGGGCTCGAAGCTGCTCAATTGGGCGTCGCATCTCGACGACAACGCTCTGGAGCAGGCGCGGGAGACCGCATCCATGCCGTTCGTTCATCCACACGTCGCGCTGATGCCCGACGCGCACAGCGGAATGGGCAGTGCCGTCGGCACCGTGATTCCAACGTTGGGTGCAGTGATTCCAGCTGCGGTCGGCGTCGACATCGGGTGCGGAATGATCGGGGTACGAACGTCTTTCGCGAAGTCCGACCTCGCGGGCCGCAACCTTGCCGATCTGCGCCTCTCGATCGAAGCAAGCATTCCATTGTCTATGGGCAACTACAACCGCGGTATCGGCGACTGGGAATTCACAGCGTCCAAGCTGGCCGAGCTCGAAGGTCTTGCTGCGTCGAACGACGTCGACTTGACGCACTCGCCCAAGTGGCGGGAGCAGCTCGGATCTCTAGGCTCGGGCAACCACTTCCTTGAATTATGTTTGGACACAACGGATGTCGTGTGGTTGTTCTTGCATTCGGGTAGCCGTGGCGTCGGCAACAAGATCGCGAAGAAGCACATCGCCGTCGCGCAGCGGTTGTGCGCACAGTGGTGGATCGATCTGCCGAACAAGGATCTTGCATACCTCCCCGAGGGCACACCCGAATTCGGGCGGTACATCAAGGATCTGAGGTGGGCGCAGCGGTTCGCGTACCTCAACAGGGCCGAGATGATGGATCGGTTCGGGGCCGTGTTCGCGACGTGGATGGGCACCGACGACCACCGTGAAATCGAACGGATCAACTGTCATCACAACTACACCGTCAAGGAGAAGCACGGGAACAAGGACGTCTGGCTGACGCGTAAGGGGGCCGTCGACGCGCACGACGGCGTCAAAGCAATCATTCCCGGATCGATGGGGACGAGGTCGTACGTCGTCGTCGGAAAGGGGAGTGCGTCAGGACTGTGCTCGGCTCCGCACGGCGCCGGTCGGAGGTTCTCGCGGACCGAGGCTCGTAAGCGTTTCACCGTCGACGATCTGCGGAACAGGATGGTGGGCATCGAGTTTCGTGACGGCGAGGAGTTCGTCGACGAGATCCCCGACGCCTACAAGGATATCGACGTCGTCATGGAGGATGCGGTCGATCTCGTGACCGTCGAGCACGAGTTGCGTCAGATCCTGAACGTGAAGGGTACGTAACCGTCACAACCACTTCTGACGCTTGAACACCACGTAGAGCAGGCTCGAGCACAGCACCATGATCAGCAGCGCCATGGGATACCCCAAGTGCCACTTGAGCTCCGGCATGTCGTCGAAGTTCATGCCGTAGATTGCGGCGATCAGCGACGGAGCGAACAGGATGGCACCCCAGGACGAGATCTTCTTCGTCTGCTCGGTCTGATCCAGGCTGACCTGCGTCATCGCGCGCATCTCGTCGTTCTGCTGCTGCGCAACGAGAGTCGCATTGGTTTGCAGTGCGTTCTGTAGGTTGACGCGGAACGCTTCGACGCGTTCGGTGATGCGAACGCAGTGGTCGAGGACGTCGCGGAGGTTGCGCTGAAGTTCGATGTCGACGTCGTACTTGTCCTCGCCGCGTTTCAGTGACTCGATCATCGCTACCAAAGGGGCTGCGGCACGCTGAAATTCAGTGACTTCGCGGGACAGCGTGTAGATCCGGCGCGACACGGTGGGATCGCGTGAGAAGAGCTGGTCTTCGATTTCGTCGATGTCGTTCTGCAGTCCCTGCACGACTGGTTCGTACTCGTCGACGACCTGGTCGAGGATCGCGTAGAGGACGGCCTGGGTTCCCTGCGTCAGTAACTCAGGAGTGGATTCGAGTCGCTTGCGCACCGTGCCCAGCTCGGGTGACTCCGCGTGACGGATGGTGATGACGAAATCTGGCCCGAGGAAGACGTGCAGTTCGCCGAACTCGACCTTCTCGGTTTCGTCGATGTAGCGGGCAGGACGCAGCACGACGAACAGTTGGTCGCCGTACCGTTCGAGTTTGGGTCGCTGGTGCGCGGCAATGGCATCTTCGACAGCGAGTCGGTGGAGTCCGAATTCAGCTGCTACCGAGTTGATTTCCCCCAGTTCGGGTCGGTACAGCCCGATCCAGGCCATGCCTTTGCGCTCGCGCATCACTTCGTATGTGATGTCGAGGCTCTCGGGGTCGGCGGTTCGGACGCCGTCGACGTAGACAGCGTTGTCGACGATCGGCAACTGTTCACCCTGTTCTGTAGAAGGTCTTCCAGTTCAAAGCCTGCCAGATGTGGGCGGGAGGCGTCAGAATGGGTGGATGGATCAGCGCATTCACTTCTTGACGCTCGCGACCCCGGACCTCGATGCTGCGCGGGCTTTCTACCGTGACGGACTCGGTTGGTCGACTCTCCTGGACGTGCCCGGCGAGATTCTGTTCTTCCAGATCGGGCCCGGACTGGTGCTAGGGCTGTTCGACGCGCAGAAGTTCACCGAGGACCTCGGTCACGTGGGCGGACCTGCCAAGGTCGGCGGCTTGACGTTGTCACACAACGTCGACGGTCCGGCGGAGGTGGACGCCATCGTCGAGCGAGCAGTCCAGGCCGGCGGGACGCTGGTCAAGCAACCGCAGAAGGCCGCGTTCGGTGGGTATCACGGCCACTTCGCGGACCCGAACGGGCTGCTGTGGGAAATCTGCCACAACCCGGGGTGGAGCATCGACGACGACGGGACCGTCCGATTGCAGGAGCTGTAGCCGGGCGCAGGTTGCGGCGGGGTGATGGGCTGCGAGGGGCTTTCGGCCTGTCCAGCGCCCGATCTTCACGTCGATTCCAAATCCTCATTCGATGTATCGAATGAGGATCAGTAAATCGAATGAGAATTGTGCGACGACGGCAGTCCCGTTATCAATTTCCGCCCGGAGCTGCGATTCCTGAGGCATTGGCTTGATCGGTGTCGGTCGTGGCGTCGAAGAACTTCTGAAAGACCGCTTGCATCGCTGTGACCACATCGATGTGACTCTGTAGTACATCGACGAGGTTGTTCGGTCCGCCCGCTGCCTTCTCCGAAAACCTCTGCGCAAGTGCGATTCCGGATGGGAGAGTGCCCAGCCCATTCACTGCCGTCAAAGTCTCTGCTTTTTCTTTGTGGGCTCTAAGCTTCACCAGATGGTCGGTGCAAGCTTCATGGCACCGTGCGGCGGCCTCGGCGTTCAGGTAGAGGTCCCCACTATCGGCAGCTGATTCCAGCGACCCCCACAGCGACTTCGGGCCAGGCGTACTCGGTGGCATTGTGTCTCCAATGAATTCATGGTTTCGATGGGAAATTCGGCAGCAGATCCTCGGCGTGACGGACAACGACATCGCACGGGTTCTGTCGCGGAACCGAGCCGCCCGCGACACTCACGTAAAGCCGAAGTAGCCCGCCCGTTGTAGACAGGGCGAGTTCGCACCTTTCAGAGGGCTTGGCGATCGTGGTGTGAAAACGTACGGCCCTACGGTCTTCGATATTGATGTCCGCTGCGTCTGCAACCTGTGGATCGGCACGTAGCTCTTCGATGGAGATCGAGGCGGATCGCAGAACGCCGAAGTAGTACCAGGGGTCTGTTGCCGGTCCTTGCCATAAGCAACGTTCCCAATCGGGCATCGATATGCCCTCACCCCAGCCCGCTTCTACGACCTCCGTACCCAACCCGGTCGCCGCGATGGCCTCCGTCGGGATGCTGCAGGGATCCCAGGGGTCCGGCGCGGCTTGGGGGACCGCTGCGCCATCGACGCCACCGCACCCGGCGACGAGAACCACCACACCCAACGCCAGCCAGCGCCGCTGCATCGAACCCCCTCCGTCGGTCAAGCGTCGAAAGGTTAGACGCCACCGACGGTGGTCCGGTTCCATTCGGTTACGGCGAGGTCGTGATTGCCCACAAGTTGGGCCTGCAGGGCCGGACGTGACATGTCGAGCAAACTATCGGGCAATCAGGTCTTCGGGCCCGGTGATTCAGTCGCTCGGGACGATCAGGATGATCGTTGTTTCTTCGTCGGCGTATGTGCCGGCCCGGGGGTTCGTACCCGTGACGCGATGCGTCGAATCGGCGTTGTCTCCGATTACGTTGTCGAATCCTGCTTGGTAGAGGGTCTCTCTTGCTTCGTTCGCTGTCATTCCTGTGACGTTCGGGACCTCCAATTGGGCAGCGAACGCGACGGCTGGACCTCCCACCGAGATTGCTCCAGCGGCAGCTACCGATACGACGGCCTTCTTTATCGACGCGTGCATGTCGCCTCCTTCCATCGGCGTTTACCTACGAGACAATCCTTGCCTCGACGTCCGGGGAACATGACTGGAAAGCCGGTACCAAACCCGTACCGATCTGCTTCGGGCGGTCACGGATGCGTCAAGTGCGCGATCGAAAGGACCTGAACTGTCGTCGTGAAACGAGAATCGACCGGACCTTGTCAGATCCGGTCGATCACGGAGACGTTCGTTGTGAGGATGGGTGCGAGTTACAGCGCGCGCTCGTCGAATAGTTCATCACGAGAGCGACTTTCGAGGGGATTGGACTGTCCTCGGGCCATCACCTCATCGGCTCGGCACGATCAACAGGATCGAGGCATTTTCGTTGACGTAAGTACCAGCCTGGAAATTCGTTCCGATGACCGGATCCTGTGAGTCGGGAACATTCGCAGTGACGTTGTCGAATCCGGCTTCGTAGAATGCCTCTGTTGCCTGGGGGATAGTCATTCCGGCGACATCGGGGACCTGTGCTCGGTCGGTTGCATGGGCAACAGCGGAGCCTCCGAGCGAGATTGCTCCCGTCGCGGCAACCACTGCGAAGGCTTTCTTGAACGATGCGCGCATTTCGTGTCCTTTCGTGGATGTTTGCTTACGAGACAATGGTTGTCTCGATACCTTGGAAGAAGCCTGAAATACGCTGGGAACCTGGTTCCAGGTCCGTATCGACTTCGTGCGTCGGCGGATCGGTTGATCCATCCGAAACCGACACTGCCTAATTCGGTAACGAACGAGTCAAGTGCGACCATTACCCGGTGCTCGTTGATGTGCTCGGTTATGTCGGTATCGCGGTGTTCGCTGCGTCGGGCGCGCTGATCGGCGTTAAGAAGCGTCTGGACTTGTTCGGCGTCTGCGTCGTCGGAATCACGACGGGCATCGGCGGCGGCATCATCCGGGACGTTCTGCTCGGCATCCATCCGCCGACGTCGCTCGACCGGTGGCCGAACATCACGGTGGGATTGGCGGCGTCGCTGCTGGTGTTCGTCGCGCATCCCGCGCTGAGCCGGGTGTGGAAGGGCGTACTGCTGTTCGACGCGTTCGGGATGGGCTTGTTCGCGGCGACGGGCGCGAGCATCACCCTCGACAGCGGCGGCAGTTCCCTGGCCGCCTGCTTGATCGGTGCGACGACGGCAGTAGCCGGTGGTGTCATTCGCGACATCCTGGTCAACGAGGTGCCGCTGTTGTTGCGTCGTGATTTGTACGCCGTGCCCGCATTGCTCGGCTCGGCGACGGTTGCGACAGTCGCAGCGGTGGGCTTGCCCGAGAACTTAGGCCTGGTCGTCGGCACAGTACTTGCCACCGGCCTGCGCATTCTTGCGTTGTGGAGACGGTGGAATCTTCCGTTGGCTCGGCGTTTGCCAGCCGAGTAGGAGACCCCTCTCAGACATATCTCAGTCCGTCGGGCCAAACTGTAACGATGCGCATTCTGGTGGTCGACGACGATCGAGCCGTCCGTGACTCGCTTCGGCGGTCCCTCACCTTCAACGGGTACACCGTCGAGTTGGCAGTCGACGGTCTCGATGCACTCGAGAAGATCGCTGCGGCCCGGCCGGATGCCCTCGTTCTCGACGTGATGATGCCGCGTCTCGACGGCCTCGAAGTGTGTCGTCGACTGCGCAGCACCGGTGACGATCTGCCGATCCTGGTCCTCACGGCCCGCGACTCGGTGTCCGAGCGTGTGGCAGGGCTCGATGCCGGAGCCGACGACTACCTCCCCAAGCCGTTCGCGTTGGAAGAGTTGCTCGCGCGACTTCGTGCACTTCTTCGCCGCACGGCGATGGAGGCAGGCGAAGAATCGGAAGCGATGGAATTCGCCGATCTCTCGCTCGACCCCGTCACCCGTGAAGTGACGCGCGCAGACCGGTCCATCAGCCTGACTCGCACCGAGTTCTCGCTGATGGAGATGCTCATGATGAACCCACGTCGTGTGTTGACGCGTAGCCGCATTCTCGAGGAGGTGTGGGGCTACGACTTCCCGACGTCGGGCAATGCACTCGAGGTCTACGTGGGATATCTGCGCCGGAAGACGGAAGCAGAGGGTGAATCTCGTCTGATCCACACCGTCCGCGGTGTCGGTTACGTTCTCCGCGAGACGCCTCCGTGATGGTTGCTCCATTCGGACGTCGGCCTGCCGGCCCCCTCACCACCGATCCAGCGATGCGTCCGCCCATGCCGTTGACCAGGTCGGTCTCGCTGCGTTGGCGCGTCACGCTTCTCGCTGCATCGGTGGTCGCCATCGCGGTCGCCGTGATGGCGATCGCCGCGTACGCGGTGGTCTCCCGTGCGTTGTACGGCGACGTCGACAATCAATTGCGCAGTCGCGCGGACGCGTTGATCAACAGCAACGTCGTCACGTTCGACCCGCGTTACGTCGCGGGCGCAACGCTCTACAGCACCGACGTGTCGGTCGCGCTGATCTTTCCGGACCTGACCAAGTACGTGCCGCCGGGTTCGAAGGTGCCGATAGGCGACGAGGAAATCGCTGTCGCCAAGGGCGAGGCCGACAGCTCTCTTCGCACGGTCGACGGACAGCGTGTGCTGAGCCAACGCACGGTGGACGGTAGTGCGATCGTCATCGCTCAAAGGCTTTCGCCCACAGGGAAAGTGCTCGATCGACTTGCTTGGGTGCTGCTCGTCGTCGGTGGGTGTGGTGTCGTGCTTGCCGCGGGTGCCGGCATGGCAGTCGGCCGGACAGGTCTGCGCCCGATCGCCCGATTGACCGCTGCCGCCGAGCGAGTTGCGCGCACGGACGACTTGACACCGATCCCGGTCACCGGCGACGACGAATTGGCCCGGCTGACCGAGAGTTTCAACACGATGCTTCGAGCTCTGGCCGAATCGCGCGGCAGGCAAAGCCGTCTCGTGGCCGACGCCGGCCATGAGCTCCGCACGCCGCTGACGTCGCTGCGCACCAACATGGAGTTGTTGATCGCGTCGGGACGCCCCGGCGCGCCGTCGATTCCGGACGAGGACATGGCCGAGCTGCGTTCCGACGTCGTCGCGCAGATCCAGGAACTGTCCACGCTCGTCGGCGATCTGGTCGACCTCGCCCGCGAGGATGCACCCGAAACCGTATACGAGCGGGTCGATCTCGCCGATGCCATCGAACGCAGTCTCGAGCGCGCCCGACGTCGTCGCAACGAGATCGACTTCAAGGCGGTGCTCGAACCGTGGTTCGTGTACGGCGATCAGGCGGGGCTGTCACGCGCCGTACTGAACGTTCTGGACAATGCTGCGAAGTGGAGTCCCAGCGGCGGCGAGGTCCGAGTCGTGATGCGTCAGATCGGCGACGGTTTGATGGAGCTGACTGTCGACGACGCAGGCCCTGGCATTCCCGAAGAGGACCGTGAGCTGGTCTTCGAGCGCTTCTACCGGTCGACGGCGTCTCGTTCGATGCCTGGTTCCGGACTGGGCCTCGCGATCGTCCGGCAGGTCGTCGTCAAGCACGGCGGCACCATTGGCGTCGAGGTATCGGACCGAGGCGGGGCTTTGATCCGAATCGTCCTACCTGGTGAAGGTGCAGTCATCACGGACGGGACAGTCTCGGCAAACTGATAGCTCAGTCTCAGCGCGCTCTCAGTCCCGCACGGCAAGGTAGTCGGTAACAAGGCGGGCGACCTCGTACATCGAGACGGGGTTTCTACTGAAAGAAGCGACAAGCAGATGACCGACGATCGTAAAGACCCTGAGCAGAACGACTCTGCGTCCACTCAGCAGCATCCGACGCAGCAGAACCCCGCTCCGCAGCAGTCCGATCAGCATCCAACTCAGCAGTTCGGGGCGCAGCAGCATGCTCCGCAGGGCGGATACGGCCAGCAGGCCGGACAATTCGGTCAATCCGCTTACGGCCACAATCCGTATCAGCAGAACTACGGGTACAACCAGCAGCATGCGGCTCCTCAAAGTCATCAGCCCGTCCAGCAGGCGCCCGCTGCCGTCAAGAGTCGGCCCGGCCGAACCACTCTGGTCGCCGGAGCAATCGCTCTCGTTCTCGTCGGTGGCGGAATCGGCGGTGCGGTAGGCGCGTTGGCGACCAACAACGCCAATGGCACTGGTTCCGCGACCAATTCGCTGAATTCGACGGTCACTGCCGCGCAGCCGGCTGCGAACATCCCTGACGGGTCGATCCAGGCCGTCGCCAACAAGGTCCTGCCCAGCGTCGTGCAGATCCAGGTAAAGGGCAGCCAGGCCGAAGGCGAAGGTTCGGGAGTCATCCTGTCTTCCGACGGCCTCATCCTCACCAACAATCACGTCGCTACCGGTGCGGGCGCGAACGGCAAACTGACCGTTGCCTTCTCGGACGGATCGACCGCCGACGCCACGCTCGTCGGCGCCGACGCAGTGTCCGACATGGCCGTCATCAAGGTCGAGGGCAAGACCGGCCTGACGCCGATCGAGCTCGGTACCTCGTCGAATCTTCAAGTGGGACAACAGGTTGTCGCGATCGGCTCGCCCCTCGGGCTCGCCGGTACCGTGACGACGGGCATCGTGTCCTCGCTGAACCGTCCGGTGTCCACCAGTGGTGAGTCGGGCAACCAGAATTCCGTGATCGACGCCATCCAGACCGACGCGGCGATCAACCCGGGCAACTCCGGTGGCGCGCTCGTCAACACCGACGGTCAGCTCATCGGCATCAACACCGCGATCGCGACTCTCGGCGGCAGTGAGTCGTCGGGAACGCAAAGCGGTTCCATTGGCCTCGGCTTCGCGATCCCGGTCGATCAGGCAAAGCGCATCGCCGACGAGTTGAGTACCACGGGCAAGGCGACCCAGGCCATGATCGGCGTGCAGGTGCCCTCGCAGGACGATGCGAACGGCGCGACGGTCGTCGAGGTCACCGAAGGCGGCCCGGCTGCATCCGCGGGAATCCCCAAGGGTGCGGTGATCACCAAGGTCGACGACCGCGTGATCTCGAGCGGTGACGCACTCATCGCGGCCGTGCGCTCGCACGCACCCGGCGACTCCGTCAAGATCACCTACACCGACGGGGGTAGCGACAAGACCGTCGATGTGACGCTGGGAACCGCTGAGCCACAGACGGCGGCAGTACAGGCACCGACCGAATCGCAGTCGCCGTTCCAGATCCCCGGCTTCCCCGGTGGGCGCTGATGTTGTCGGATACGGATACCGACGCGCTCGCCACTGTTGCAACGATTTACGCACAGCGTGAGACCGCGCACGGGGCTACTACTACGGTGAGCAGTATGGAACTAGAGGCACCGCTGGCCGGCCGAGCGTTGGTCGTGATCGTGGACGACCGCACCGCGCACAGCAATGGACAGGATTCGACCGGCCCGTTGGTGACGGAACTACTCACCGAAGCAGGATTCCTGGTGGACGGGGTCGTTGCAGTCACGTCGGACGAGGTGGACGTTCGAAATGCGCTCAACACCGCTGTGATCGGTGGAGTGGATCTCGTGGTGTCGATCGGGGGAACGGGTGTGTCCCCGCGCGACGTGACTCCGGATGTGACGGCTGAGATCCTGGACCGCGAGATCCCCGGTATCAGCGAGGCTCTCAGATCCTCGGGCCTCGCCGCCGGGTCGATGGACGCAGGACTGTCACGTGGCCTCGTTGGTGTCTCCGGTAGCACCCTCGTGGTGAACCTTGCGTCGTCGCGCGCGGCTATTCGCGACGGCATGGCGACATTGTCGCCGCTGGCCGCTCAGGTGATCGCAGACCTGTCCGGGCTCGATGCCTGACCAGGTCGCCTGATGGCAGACGAGAACGAAGACGAGAAGAGCCGGGCCCGAATCGATCGGGCCCGGCTCGCTCGCATATTCGGTGACGTTCTACCCGAGACGACGGGTGACGAACGAGCCGGCCGTGACGAGTCGACGTCGGACGACTGGTTCGACCGAGAGCGTCCCCCACATCACATCTGATGTGATCCACAACACATTTGGGAATGTAAATCACATCGATGTTGGGCGATCGTTTACCTGGTGTTAGCGACCCG
Source organism: Rhodococcoides kyotonense (assembly GCF_900188125.1). Taxonomy (GTDB): domain Bacteria; phylum Actinomycetota; class Actinomycetes; order Mycobacteriales; family Mycobacteriaceae; genus Rhodococcoides; species Rhodococcoides kyotonense. Next base: position 464,399 of record NZ_FZOW01000002.1, read on the forward strand.
AAGCATTGCCTTCATGCCGCCTGCATTCGGATCAGCCTGATTAAAAGAACTTTCAAACATACTGGCGCCGCGACGTTGCTGGGTGTAAACGGAACGTCTGCCCACTTCAAAGCCGTTATCCCTGGCGGTGAGGTTTGTAACGGAACGGAAACGACCGGGTGGTCTGTGATGCAGGTTACCCGCAAGTATGGTGTGAAAACCGTTCACACGCAGGAAACACATAACGATTCGGCCATGTACGACACCCGATCGTAGGGATTGTCACGATCCGGCAACTCCTCTAATGTTCCCCTCAGCTTCGGCAGCAAGGGCGTGGACAACACGCTCCGAGCCCCTATGTCGGACTACTACGAACGCGATCCCAGGATCTAGTTCTGCTCGGGAACCTTCGGCATAGCTGCCGACTGGCCCCTGAGGGTGAAAGCCACAAGCTTCCCGTGCGAACGCGCTGGGACTGAACATGATGAGGAAGTAAATGACGGAGATCCAGAAGCCGCGGCGTAGCCGTGGACTGAAGTCCATGGGCGCTGCTGTTGTTGCCGGCGCTTCGGTTGTCGGCCTGGTGCTCGGTACGGGTACCGCGTCCGCCGCTGTCGACAGCACCAACTCGGTTGTGGATGCCAATGGCAACCTCATCACCGTGACGCTGTCCGACACGTTCCTCAACAGCGTTCCTCCGCTGGACGGCAACCCGCTCACCCGTGAGTGGTTCGCCAACGGCGTTGCAGGCTGGGAAGTTACCGGACCTGACGCTGACGACTTCGAGGGCACCGTAGCCATCGGCTACCAGGTCGGCTACCCGGCCAGCCTCGGCGGATCGCTGTCCATCGACTGGGCCACCCCGTCGGTCGGCGCTTCGGTCGGTCTCGACGCTGCAGACGGCGCGAGCGGAAGCGTTGGAGCTGACATCGAGCTCCTCCCCGTTGCTACCGGCAACATCACCCTCGAGCCCGGCCCCGGCGTCGTGCAGTCCGAAGGTGCTTACGCAGTCATCAACGACTCGGCTGACATCACCACCTCTTCGGCTGACGCAACCGGCCCGAGCGGAACCATCCAGGTCGCAAACCTGCACGGCACCGCAACCGGCATCCTCGGCAACGTCCGCGTCCGCCCGTACGTGTCGGTCACCAGCTCCACCGGCGACATCGCTGTCACCTACGGCCAGCCGTGGACCTTCAACTGATCTCGATCGGTTGATCTGAGCTTCATCTCAGCGCCCAGGCGCTGACAAAATGATCGGGCCCGTCCGGAATTCTCCGGGCGGGCCCGATCTGTGTGTCCCTGTTCCCTTTAGGATCCGTGTGTAAGCGTCGTCAGATGTAGACCGCACGAGAAATGGCTGATACTTCATGCGCTCGACTTTGATCTCGGTTGTCGCACTGTCCGCGCTTGTGGCCTTGTCAGGCTGTAGCAGTAGCGATTCCGGCAGCGACTCTGCTGCGGGTGCCAACGCGGAAGTCTGCGCCGAGTTCGCGACTGCCTACAACAACCTCGTCGACCTGACGGAGGCCGGTCCTGGTAGCGCAGAGGGGGTCGACAAGTGGGAGGCCGACAAGGATGCTGCACTAGCTGAATTCTCGGCGTCCGCGGACAAGGCGTCGGATTCCGTCAAGGACAGCCTGACGACGCTCGTGGCAGCACTGCCGGCCGACTCGCTCGAACTGACCGAGCCGGACAGTGAGTCGGGCCAGGCGCTCGTCGACAATGCAACTGCGGTAGCGAACTCCTGCGACGCCGACGGTTCGTCGATCGAGCTTTCGGAATTTCCGTTGCAGAAATTCAACTGATCGACTTTCGAGTACAACGAAAAGCCCGCTTCCGCCGGATAAATCGGCAGAAGCGGGCTTTCGGTTTATATGGACGCTCTACGGTTTCGCGTGCTGTCCGCTGCTCGTGTCGTCGGTGTCCCCGATGGCTTCGCCGCTGCCGCCGGTGTCGTCGGCGGGCGTCGAGAGCTTGCGTCCGACGTCGGTTCCGCCGGCCAGGATGTCCCGGATCTGGACGAGGACGTCGACGTCGCTCAGCTCCTTTTCGGGCTGACTGACGAAGCGCTTCTTGGCCGTGTTCACCGGAAGAATCAGGATGAAGTACACGACGGCGGCGATGATGACAAAGTTGATCGCAGCCGTCACGACAGCACCGACATTGATGAAAGTCTCTGGGCTGGAGGTGATTTGGAATCCCCAGCCGTACTCGTTGGATCCGCCGATCGCAGCGACGAGTGGGTTGACGATGTTGGTGGTGAACGCGGTGACGATCGCCGTGAACGCAGCGCCGACGACCACTGCGACGGCGAGGTCCACGACGTTTCCGCGGAGTAGGAAATCCTTGAAGCCCTTGAGCATGAACCCTCCCAGATATCGGTCGTTCGAACGAGGCTAGCCCACACATGCCGTCGAAGCATGGATGAGGCGTACCTGTTCGAAAGTGCAGGTATTCACCGAACGCCGCGAAAATACTCGTCCTTTGTCAATGACTATTGCTGATTCGTCCCGTATCCTTCCCGGAGAATATGCCTCGCTTCTTCGCTGGGGCAGTCGGATTCATGCTGCTAAGGGGAACCATGAACGTGTCTCGTTTTTCGGCGCTGCGCAGGTTCGGCCGCATCGCCGTGCTCGGTGCGGCAGCGTCGATGGCCATCGGACTGATGTCGGCGGGTGCGGCCAACGCCGAGACGTTCGTCCCGCTGCCGGGAGGCGAGAAGATCGCGGGCCCCTACAAGATCGCGCGTTTCGACGAGTCCGCCAAGGTCGCCCCGCAGATCGCATTCAACGGTCTCAACCGCAACGCCTGGGCCACCGGCACTGCTCTCGCTGAAGTTCCCGAAGGTTCGACGGGCACGCTGAAGACCGGCTACCTCGTCGGCTGCCAGCTCGACATGACCGATCTCGAGCTCGGCCTCGAAGCAGGCGCGGGCATCGAAGGCGGCAACACCAACATCATCACGCTGTTCCCCATCCCGTTCCTCATCGGCGGTGCCGGATGGACCGAGAACACGATCGAAGGCGGCGCCGACTTCAACATCCCGCTGCAGGACCGCGAGGTCGCCGCAGTCGAGATCGCGTCGAAGGACGTCAAGGGCGCAACGACGGCTATCCAGTACCAGGATGTCGGCATCTCGGTGGAGAACTGCGGCGGATACGCGCAGGCACGTGCGTACACCACCCTCGAATTGACCGGTAACTACCGCTACAAGGGCACTCTGTACGGCCAGCCGTTCAGCATCGGCTGACGACCGCGCTCCGCAGACTTCGCACACACCTCACGAGGGGACACCAAGACGTTGAAGAACAACATGACCGCGGCCGTACGGATGGCGGCCATCGGCGCGGTCGGTGCCGTCGCCATCGGTTTCTGGTCCGCAGGCGCAGCCAGTGCAGACACGTTCGTGCCGTTGCCGGACAACGAGATCACCAAGACACTCATCGACGGCACCACGGTCACGGTGAAGGGCTTCGGCCAGAGCGGCTTGATCTCGCCGTCGATGGGTGGCACGCCGACTCAGCGCAACGTTTGGGTCACCGGTAACTACACCGTCGAGACGTCGAATGCCACGGGCGGCACCATCGAGCCCGGCTTCCTCGTCGGCTGCCAGGTCGATTTCGGTGCAGGCATCGGCGGTGGCGTCGGCGCGTCGTTCGGACAGGGCAACACCGCGGAACTCGATCCGTACCTGCCGATTCCGCGGATCGACCGCACGCAGCCCAATACGTACAACATCGGTGCGGGCCTCTACCTCGATCTCGCTCCCGGTCAGCTGAACGACGTCAAGCTCGTCGGCGACGAGACCACGGCCACGATCGACGGGGTCGACGTCGCCACCCAGGTAGACAACGACTTCGACTTCGACGGCAACGGCGGCGGATTCACGTACGCCGACGAGACGCTGAGCGTCTCGGGTTGCGCAGGGTTCGCCGAAGCGCGTTCGTACGTCGACGTCACCATCGAAACCGACACCGTGACGTCCACCGTCACACTGTGGGGCCAGCCCTTCAGCATCGGCTGACACTCTCAATGGAACGTCACTGTCAGTGAACTGACGAGCGACGCGGCGGCTACGGTCGTCGCGTCGTCCGGTGGCATGGCCACCAACACCACGCGGTCGCTGCCGCGGTCTCGCGCGTCCTTCGGCGAGACGAGCACGACGATCGATCGCGACGCCAGTATTCGTGCTGCCTGATCGTCTGGGCCTCCGACGGTCAGAACGTCGACGGTGTCGCCTTCGCGCAGAAGGTCCGTCACGCCCACATCGGTGAGCCGGATCGGCACGATTCTGGCGTCCGTCGAATCGAGCGCAGCTGCCGCCAGGCGAGAACCGAGCAATCGAACGTCGGTGAGAGGCTCACCGGCTCGAATCGGGCCTGCGACAGTGTGTGCCGTCGCGTCGGCGATGTCGGTGAGTGCCCCCGACGGGACGGAAGCCGGCTCGAAATCCGCGACGACGACATCTGCGTCCGTCAGCGGCGTGCCCGGCGTCAGATCACGGGCTGCGACGACGACCCCCACCCGGTCCGTCGGCGACGCGTCTTTCACGAACAGGACGACGGCGACCAGCGCGAGCCCGCCCGCGGTGATGCGTCGAACCAGGGCGGTGCGGGTCCATCCAGGTCGAAGCATGATTCGGTCGAGCAGGGTGGCGTCGAGGCGCGGCGGTCGCTGAGGCATGGCGACACGCTAGCGGGCGAAGGCCTACCCATCAGTCGCCACAGGCCCCGGCTGTGGATAACGCCGGGGCCTGTGGAGAACGCTGAAAACTAGGAGCTGGCAGCAGCGGCGGACGGCGTCGAGGATGACGTGCTCGAGCTCGAAGAACTGCTGGTGGAAGCCGAAGAGGACGTGCTCGACTCGGTCTTCGCAGGCGCCTTGTCGCTCTTGGATTCGCCGGCGCTTTCGCTGGCCGTGCTCGATCCGCCGCGACTGTCGGTCCGGTAGAATCCGCTGCCTTTGAACACGATGCCGACGGAGTTGAAGAGCTTGCGCAGCTTGCCGGTGCACTGCGGGCATACCGTCAGCGAGTCGTCGCTGAACGACTGAACGATGTCGAATCGGTTGTCGCACTCGGTGCAAGCGTATGAATATGTGGGCATCGATGTTCCTCCGCGCTGGTCCACTGGTCACCAAGAGAATTCGCCCTGCTCGGTCGAGACCATGGTGTGCCGAAAAACTGCTGAAAACTTTCTCTGACAAGAGAGAGCATTAGCACTCTACAGTCTTGACTGCCAACACAGCGATTCGGACGTCTATTCCCCGGACAGCGACACCAGTCCACGCGACGGGGTCAGTGCATGCGAGCAGCGGCGGTCGTGCTGTTCTTCCGGTAGTTCGTCGACCAGTTCCCCATCACGGACCACCGCGACGACCGGAACACCCGTTCCGACGAGATCCAAAGTGCGGTCGTAGAACCCAGCGCCCCGGCCCAGGCGAACGCCCCGAAGATCGACTGCAAGAGCGGGAATGAACACGACATCGCACCTGCTCACCGACGCTGGGTCCAGTATCTCCCCGGTCGGTTCGAGCAAACCGTAACGAGCGGCCTTCAAGCTGTCCCGGCCTGTGTACTCTGCCCAGTGAAGCGGGCCTGGTTCGCCCGCTACAGGCACCATGACGACGCTCGATTCCCGGCGCAACGCGTCGAGCAGATCGAGTGAACCGGGCTCGCTGCCGACCGGCACGTACGCCGCCACCGCAGCGGTTCCGCGCGCCGAATCGGCGGCGGCGTGACAAAGTTTCAATGATTCTGCGACTCGCACGTCGGCATCGACGGAGCGGCGAGATGCCACGATTCGGCGACGCCATTCCTGTTTCGAAACCGGCGTCACGGGGTCTCCAGAGGCATGGATTCGAGTGTAGGCAAGCAGGGGACAGTCGGTACACGCGGAGCAGATCCGCAGAAACCACGGATAGGGTGGGCAGCATGACAGAAGCCGCGACAGAAGCAGCACGCCATTTTCGGACGGCAATCGTTCCTGCAGCCGGAATGGGAACCCGCTTTCTGCCAGCGACCAAAACGGTCCCGAAAGAACTGCTGCCGGTCGTCGACACCCCCGGAATCGAGCTCGTCGCAGGCGAGGCCGCAGACTCCGGTGCGCAGCGTCTTGTGATCGTCACTTCGCCCGGTAAGGACGGCGTCGTCGCCCACTTCGTCGAAGATCTCGTGCTCGAGACCAAGCTCGAAGCCAGCGGCAAGCTCAAGATGCTCGAGAAGGTGCGCGTCGCACCCGCGCTGCTCGACGTCCAATCCGTCGTCCAGGCAGAGCCGCTGGGGCTCGGCCACGCAGTCGCCTGCGCGGAGGAAGTTCTCGACGACGACGAAAGTGCCGTCGCCGTTCTGCTGCCCGACGACCTGGTCCTGCCTCGCGGCGTCCTCGACGTCATGTCTCGCGTGCGCGCCAAGCGTGGCGGAACTGTGCTGTGCGCGTTCGAGGTTCCCGAGGAGAACGTCTCGTCGTACGGGGTCTTCTCGGTCGAGACCGTTCCCGACGCCGCCAACCCCAACGTGCTCAAGGTCACCGGCATGGTCGAGAAGCCCAAGCGCGAGGACGCCCCGTCGCTGTTCGCCGCCGCGGGGCGCTACCTGCTCGACCGGGCCATCTTCGACGCGTTGCGACGCATCGAGCCCGGCGCCGGAGGCGAGCTTCAGCTCACCGACGCGATCGCGCTGCTGATCGCCGAAGGCCACCCGGTTCACGTCGTCGTACATCGTGGACCCCGACACGACCTCGGAAATCCCGGGGGATACCTTCGAGCTGCGGTTGACTTTGCTCTCGAACGTGACGATTACGGTCCTGCGTTGCGTGAGTGGCTGACCGAGCGTCTGAGCGACGATTGGGCGCCTCAACTCACAACCTACGAGTAGGCCCGACGTTTGACCGGATAGAGGAAGGGCCACATTGCGCTCGGTTGAGGATCAGCAGACCCGGGTGACTGCTGCGGCGGTTGCTCCACGGCCTGTTCGGGTCGCGATCTCGGAAGCGCAAGGTCTTCTCTGTGCAGAAGAAGTGGTCACCGAGCGGCCGCTGCCCGGCTTCGATCAGGCGGCCATCGACGGCTATGCGGTTCGTAGCGTCGACGTCTCGGCTGCCGGAACCGACCTCCGCAACGAGGACGACGAGCGCATCGATCTGACGCTGCCCGTCGTCGGCGAGGTGACGGCCGGTTCGCGGCAACCGATCCGGCTGCAGCCTCGTCAAGCCGTTCGCGTCGACACCGGTGCGCCGCTGCCGACGCTCGCCGACGCCGTGCTGCCCCTCGACCGCACGGACGGCGGGCATGCACGCGTCAAGGTCTTCCGTCCGGTGCGGTCGGGTGATTACGTCCGCAAGATCGGCGACGACGTGCAACCCGGTGACGTCGCGGTCCGGTCGGGAACCATCATCGGTGCGGCACAGGTCGGTCTGCTCGCTGCCGTCGGGCGCGACAAGGTGCTCGTCCATCCCCGTCCGCGGTTGTCGGTCATCTCCGTCGGAGGTGAACTCGTCGACATCGACCGGACTCCAGGCCCCGGCCAGGTGTACGACGTCAACTCCTACTCGTTGGCAGCTGCTGCTCGTGACGCGGGTGCGGACGTCAATCGTGTCGGCATCGTCAGTACCGATCCCAAGCGACTGCGTGAGGTGGTCGAAGGTCAGCTGATTCGATCCGAGATCGTCGTCATCGCAGGCGCTGTCGGCGGAGGCGCGTCCGACGGTGTCCGCGAGGCTCTTTCGGACCTCGGAGATCTGGAAGTCGAACGCGTCGCGATGCATCCCGGATCCGTACAGGGATTCGGACAGCTCGGACGTGACGAAGTGCCGACCTTCCTGCTGCCCGCGAACCCCGTCAGTGCGCTCGTCGTGTTCGAGGTGATGGTGCGTCCGCTGATTCGTATCGCACTCGGACGCCGGCAGCCCATGCGTCGTACCGTCACCGCACGCACCGTCGCACCGATCACGTCGATCGAGGATCGCAAGGGATACCTTCGCGGACAACTGATGCGCGACGAGGGCACCGGCGAATATCTCGTCCAGGCGCTCGGCGGGGCGCCCGGGGCGTCGTCGCACCTGCTCGCGACACTCGCCGAAGCCAACTGCCTCGTCGTCATCGATCCGGATGTGACCGAAGTCCGCACGGGTGAGGAAGTTGACGTGTCCTTCTTGGCTCAGCGGGGGTAGGTGCGGACTCTTTTTTCGGACCGAATGTGACATTTGGTCACTCAGAGTGAGCGAGGGCGGCATTCGGTCACTCAGAGTGAGCGAGGGTGGCATTCGGTCACTTGGCGGGCGGATCGGAGTGAGCGAAGGTGACATTCGGTCACCTGGGTAATATCGACAGATGCCGCGCACGTGGTCGAGCCACCCTGGTTGGCCGGCGAAACTTGGACCCCTGACCGTTGCTGCGGGCACTGTCACCGTCCGGCCCGTCCGATTGCGCGACGCCGCCGCCTGGAGTCGGTTGAGACTCGGCGACCGCGAGCATCTCGAACCGTGGGAGCCGACGGGCGAGGGTTCCTGGGATGCCCGCCACCACATTTCGTCGTGGCCCGCGCTGTGTTCGGGGCTGAAGTCCGAGGCGCGCAAAGGCCACATGCTTCCGATGGCCATCGAGGTCGACGGGGAATTCTGTGGTCAGATCACCGTCGGCAACATCGTGCGCGGGGCGCTTCGATCGGCGTGGATCGGCTACTGGGTGGCGAAGGACGTCAACGGACGGGGTGTGGCCACGGCAGCGTTGGCGCTCGGGCTCGACCATTGTTTCGGTGCCGTCGGTCTGCATCGTGTCGAAGCAACCGTGCGTCCCGAAAACCTCGCCAGCCAAGCGGTTCTGCGCAACGTCGGCTTCCGCGAGGAGGGGCTGCTGCGCAACTACCTCGACGTCGACGGCCGCTGGCGTGATCACCTTCTCGTCGCGATGACTGTCGACGAGGTGCAGGCGACCGTCGCCGATCGCCTCGTTCGGACGGGCCGAGCCGCCTGGGCCTGATGCACCAGTAGCCGTCGTCTCATCAGGAAATCCGGTTCGTCGGGGCACAACTGGGACATGAGGCCCATGCGCTCCTGCAGACTCGAGACGCATGTGACTAAAGTGACGTGTGTGTAGTTCGATGTCGGCGCGTCTACCCGGTTCCGCTGGGGTATCCGCATAGCCTTGATCAGGTCAGTCTTTGCCGCAGCCGACGAAGAGGGAAGGAACGCCGGAATGCCCAACTCGATCATCTGGATCGGTCTGGTCGCCATCTGGCTGTTCGTCCTGCTCCCGATGATGATGAGCAAGCGGCCGCGCATCATGCAGACGTCCGACGCGGCACTCGCCACGCGGGTTCTGCATCGTGGCGGCAGCAAGAAGCCCGCTCGCGGCCCAGCTGCAGGGCATGCGAGCGACCCAGATTGGCGACCCGAACACGACGAGCGAGTATCGGCACCCGCCAGTGTCGTCTTCGGGCGCACAGCACCGAGAATCGACGCGGAGGACCCGATGGACACTCACGCAGAAGCCGAGGACACCGATCTGGACGAGAAGGACGAGCGTGACTACGTTCCGAATCGTCGTGGACGCGGTGGCTTCGATCCCGAAGCAGATGCCATCGCCCGTGCCGCCAGATACTCGTTCCGCCAACGTGCCGTCCTCGGACTGGTTTTCGCTGCCATCACTACCGGTGCACTGGCCGTCATCATCTCGACGATGCTGTGGTGGCTGTGCGGTCTGTCGGTCGTCTCGCTCGTCGGCTACCTCTATTACCTTCGCCGTCAGGTGCAGATCGAGCAGGAGATCCGTCGTCGACGCATGAACCGGATGGGCCGCTCGCGCCTCGGCGTCGAATCCCGCACCGACGAGGAGCTCAGGCTCGTCCCGCAGCGCCTACGCAGGCCGGGAGCCGTCGTTCTGGAGATCGACGACGAGGATCCCGAGTTCGAGCATCTGGACCATTACGACGAGCCGTTCCAGCAGCCCGCACCGGTGCACGACGACATCCGCCGGGCTTCGGGGGCCTGACCCACCGACACCGAAAACACTGCAGGCCTGGTCTTCTCCCGAAGACCAGGCCTGCAGTGTTTTTGCGTCCAGCGTCAGTTGAGGATGACCGGCGGTGCCGGGGTGTCGAGCGCGCTGCTGCCCGACGAGCTGCCGGTGGAGAAGAGTGTGGTGAGGAATGCGAAGAAGTCCATCTGGCAATGCTCCTTGAACCGTGTTGAGGGGGGACCGAGCTTTCGGCGACGGCCGGTCGACCGACGCCAGAAGTATTGTTACGGCACCGAAGTAGATCTCGCCACAGCTACGCGACAGATCACCCCGGGTTTCGTGGAACACGCGGTGTTTTGATACTGTTGCGCAGCGGTCTTGGGCCGTGAGGGGCTGTGGCGCAGTTGGTAGCGCGTCTCGTTCGCATCGAGAAGGTCAGGGGTTCGATTCCCCTCAGCTCCACCACGAGAAACAGGCCCGGTCGACAGTGTCGACCGGGCCTGTTTGCGTTCGGTGTGAGATCAGGAAGCGGAACCCGATCCGAGGGCACCGAGCAGCTCGATGATCGGAATGTCGGAGGCAGAGCTTCCGGTGGAGCTGCCGGTCGCGAGGAAGCTGGAGATGATAGCTGCGAGATCCATTCGGAAAACCCCTTGTTTCAGTGGATGGAGCGTGTGGACCGGTTGATTTGCCGAGTGCCGACCAACCATGAGTATTAGTACCGCATGGAAGCCGACCGTGTATGCGGTTCGTTGTATGAATTCTTGTCTCTTGGGGCAGGGCACTACCCGGGAACCAACGCATGGTGGTTTTTCCCAGGACTACTTCGGCGCACTCCGAGCCAACGCCGACGGCCACCAGATCGCCCGCCCGATGTCGTAGGACAGTGCGGGAACCAGGATGCTGCGCACCACGATGGTGTCCAGCAGAACCCCGAATGCGACGGCGAACCCGATTTCGGCGAGGAAAACGAGCGGGAGAACCCCGAGCACCGCGAATGTGGCGGCCAGGACGACGCCTGCCGACGTGATGACTCCACCCGTGACGGCGAGTCCACGCAGAATGCCCGGGCGCGTTCCGTGAACGAGCGTCTCCTCGCGGACGCGCGTCATCAGGAAGATGTTGTAGTCGATGCCGAGCGCGACGAGGAAGACGAACGCGAACAGCGGGAACGACTGATCGGCGCCGGCGAAGTGGAACACGTGCGTGAACATCCAGCCGCTGACACCGAGCGTCGCCGCGAACGACAGCACGACCGTCGCGATGAGAATCAACGGAATCAGCAACGCGCGCAACAGAATCGACAGCACGACGAAGATGACGACCAGCACGATCGGGATGATCAGATTCCGGTCGTGCACCGACGCCGCCTGCACGTCGAGCGTCGCAGCCGAATTACCGCCTACCAGGGTGTCGTCGATCGGGTGCAGTGCGGCGCGCAGTCGCTCCACGGTGTCCAGTGCGGCGGGGGAGTCCGGCGCGTCGGCGAGCGTCGCGTTGATCAGGATTCGCCCGTCGACGGGTTGTACCTGCAGCGTCGGCGGCGGGCACCCCGTCTGTCCTGCAAGCGCTGACGGTCCGACCGTGGCGATCAGATCGGCGAGCTTCGCGAAATCGACTTGTACACAGACGGATCCGGGTGCCTGCGCAACACCTTCGGTCTGCCCGGCGACACGAATGACCTCGTCGGCCGAATCCTGCGCGGTGACGATGACGGCCGGAGCGCCGGTGCCCGGGTCGAATTTCGCCGTGTACAACTGCTGACCGACGACGGCGTCGGGCTCGTTGGTGAAACTCTCGGTGGTGGTCAAGCCGTCGGTGTCGAGACTGGTAATACCCACCAGGCACAGCAGTAGCAGGACCGTCGCGCCGATCCAGGCGGGCCGGTACCGGGATCCGACGGCGTCGGCGATGCGTCCCCACAGTCCGTGCGTCGCAAGATCGGCTGCATGGTCGACCTCGGGACGCCTCGGCCAGAACACCCACCTGCCGCACAGAGACAGTGCGACCGGCAGGAACGTCATCATGACAAGGACCGTGCATGCGATTCCGATCGCGGCGACCGGACCGAGGCTCTTGTTGGAATTCAGCTCGGAGAACATCAGACACAGCAGTCCGACGATCACCGTGCCCGCGGATGCGAGGATGGCGGGCGCGGACTCTTTCCACGCCTTGATCATCGCGTCGAACCTGCTCGGATACACGTGCAGTTCCTCGCGATAGCGCGAAATCAGAAGCAGCGCATAGTCCGTCCCCGCGCCGATGACGAGAACGAAGAGAATACCCTGGCTCTGACCTGTCAGCGTCAGAACGTCGTGCTTGGCGAGGTAGTAGATGATGAGCGACGCCAACCCGACGGCGAGTACGGCAGACAGAATCGGGAACACCCACAGCACAGGCGATCGATAGACCACCAACAGAATCAGGATCACCACCAGTAGGGCCGCGCCGAGCAATGCGCCGTCGAGTCCAGCGAACGCGTCGATGAACGCGACCAGCAACCCGCCCGGGCCGGCAGGAAGCACGTCGACACCGTCGGGCACGGCAGCATGGGCAGTCTCGACGACGTTTTCCTCGGTGGCGGCGAGAACGTCACCGGCGACGTCGACGCCGTCCGCTTTCGCCACCAGCGGCACGTACAGAGCAGCCGTCTGCCCGTCGGCCGAGAACTGTGGCGGAGTCATGCCCTGGCCGTCGACGCCGTCGATACCGGATATCTGGCGACGCGCGTCCTCGATGGCACTCTTGTCGTCGTCGGTCAGGCCGGTGCCTCGATCGAACAACACGAACCCGGGGATGGACTGCACCGGCAGGAAGTCGGCGGACTCGTGTGCGACGACGGTCGACTCCGCCGAACCCGGGAGGTACGACGCGTTGTCGTTCTTCTGTACTTCGCCGAGCTTGCCTTGGTAACTGCCACCGAACCCGCCGAGGAGCAGTGTTGCGATCGCGATGGCGACGACCGTGAAGATGGGCCAGCGGGAGGGCATCCGTGTGGTTCGGCCCATCTGGTTCTCCTCGAATGCGGTGCACACGAAAAAGTCGCTGGCCAAGTACACCACGGTGACATGCTGCGGGTGATGAGAACGATGCAGCATCAGGCCCGGTAGCATCGGTGATCGGAGTGTGTGGTCCAGCACGGGGCGATACCTCGGTTGTACGGCGCAAAGATGCTACGTGGAGTGTGAATGGCTTTCGAGATTGTCGACCTCGAGGAAACGTGGGTCGCCGGTCTTCCGGTTCGTAGCCCTAAACGGGCTTTGGGAAGGCTGAACGATCCAGCCCTCGATGTGGCGTGGTCGTCGGTACTCAATCAGGACATACCGGGCCCGCTCGCGTCGATCTACACGGACTTCGCGCCCGGAATCGGTTCCTACAACACGCAAATCGTCGGATATCAGTGTTCCGCGCTGAGTCAGGTGACGCGTGGACACCTTGTCGCGAAAGTCCCGCGCGCTAAATATGCCAAGTTCTCGGCCGTCGGCCATTTTCCCGACATCATGACGCGGTTGTGGAAGCAGATCGACCATGCCGAGGAGGAAGGCGAGATCACGCGCACGTTCACCGCGGATTACGAGTACTACCCGCATGCGTACAAGATCGACCTGTACCTGTCGATCGAGCAGACGGGATACAAGGCGTGACGCATCGAGTGACCGCGAGGCCCGCGGAGTTGTTCGGAGGATTGGTCGCGCCTCGCGTCACTCCAGGCGCCGATATCAGCAACAGTGAGTTGATTCGGTTCCTGCGTGAGCGAATTCGGGAGCGGTCGGCAGGCGACGTGGATGTCACCACCGTCTTCGTTCCCGACGAGCACGGCATCTACAACGCTGTCGTGGCAGTCAAGTATCTGTCGCCGGGGGATGTGCCCGTCGGCGATGTGTTCTTCGAGGTTCCCAGCGGCGTGTACGCCGTTTTCGAACCGAGCGGTACGTTGCGTGATCCGATCCAGGACGTCTGGGCGCAGGCCGAGGAGGCGACGGAATCGGGCGCTATATTCCGTGCATACAAAGAGGACATCGAAGTCGTTACAAAAACTGGGGAAGTGGAACTTTTTATTTCGATCGTTATGTGAAATGGCAATTAAGCGGCCCAATTGTCACTTCTGGATCACGGAGATTGGTTCGTTGCGGTTACTATTATCTCGCGCAACCGGACAGGCGGCAGGTTCGGCGAAGTTCGAGACTACGGATTCGCCCAGGCCACGACTGATCACAGCATGGCGGCGTCGGTGTCAAACAGGCAACTGAGCAGGGGTGAAGCTACATGGTTAGGCAATTGAGGGCAGAAGCAACACGTGCGGCAGCGCTGCGCGCGGCCGCCGACCTCTTTCTCGAAGTCGGACATGCAAATGCGACATTGAGTCAGGTGTCTGCGCAGTCCGGAGTCACCAAGGGCGCGCTGTATTTCCATTTCGCGTCCAAGGAAGAACTTGCCAAGGCGATCGTCGACGAAGGGCACGAGCGTGTCTCGACGGCATGCGCAGGCCTGGTCGACAGCCGCTCTCCCGCTCTGGAATCGGTCATCGGCATCTCGTACTCGGTGCTCGAGCTCGCGGCGTCGGACCCTCTCGTGCGTGTCATGTACCGCCTGCAGATGGAGATCGACGGATCCGAGACCGCCCGGGGCAGCGTGTTCGGTACGTGGGGGAACATCTTCGAGCACCTCTTCGATCGGGCCATCGAGCACGGTGACGTCGCCGATCATCTGGATTCGGGCAACGCTGCACTGCTGGTGTGCGAGATGCTGGCCGGCGTTCTGATGGTGTCCGAGGCGCAGTCGACGCTGGAGACGGCACCGTCGCGCATGGAGAAGGTCTGGCACACGGTTCTTCCGTCCCTCGTGCCGCCGAACAAGCTCGGCTACTTCCGCGAATTCGCTGCTCGTAGCCTGTCGAGTTTCGTTCCCGCCGACGTTCCGGCGTCGTCGATCAACGTGTAGCGACCAGGTCGGTTGCGGGGAGTCGGCGTCGGGCGGACACTGTGTGACATGGAGCACACAATCACGCATCACAGAATGTCCGACGCCGAACTTCGCAAAGCGATCGGCACCCTGCAGAGTCGGGCCGACGATGCTCGCAAGCGTGGCGCCGACACCGATGCTGCGAACATAGAACGCACGATCGCCGACTACCGCGAAGAGATGAGCAAGCGTCTCTAGCGTTCTTCGGTGCTCACGATCGGGCCGAAGCGTTCGGTCTTGATTCGGAACGCCATGTGCCCCTGCTCGACGAGCATGTCCGCGACCGTCTCGACGAACCCTGTCGGCCCGCAGACGAAACACCGCGGGGCGATGCTCGACGGCCATCCGTGGTCGGCTATGTCGGTGGTCGTCAATCGCCCCGGCTGCCCGCCTGGATCGTCCCGGGTGTAGCGCACGTGAGCCTCGACGCCGTCGGGCAGGGCCGCGAGTTCCGACGCGTACATCACTTCGCCCGGCGAGCGCACGGAGTAGATCAGCCGGAACTTCGCCGCGGATCTCGAGTCGATCCGCGCCCGGATCATGGCCATCAACGGCACGACGCCGGATCCTCCCGCGACGAGCAACACCGGCGCCGCATCCGCGGACTCCCACACGAACCACCCGCCGATCGGGCCTTTCACCTCCACCTGCTGGCCGACCTCGAGAACATCGGTCAGGTACGGCGAGACCTCACCGTCGTCGACGGTCTGCACGGTCAGCACGACGGTCTTGCCGTCGGCAGGCGTCGCCATCGAGTAGCTGCGCTGCGCGCTGTAGCCGTCCTCGGCCGTCAGGCGTACGTCCACATGCTGACCGGGGAGATGTCCGGGCCAGCCGTCGACGTCGAATGTCAGCGTCACTGCGCTGGCCGTCTCTGCCTGTCTGTCGATCAGTGTCGCCACGAGCCATTTCAATCTCCCTGATACCTCTGTTCCTGCCAGGGATCGCCGTAGTCGTGATAGCCGTTGCGTTCCCAGAATCCCGGCTCGTCGCGCATCATCAACGTCAGCTTGTTCACCCACTTCGCCGACTTCCAGAAATACAGATGCGGTACCAGAAGCCGTGCAGGACCGCCATGTTCGGGCCCGAGCGGCTTGCCGCCGAATTCGAACGCGAGCCACGCACGACCACCGCGTATTTCGCTCATCGGGAGGTTGGTGGTGTAGCCGTCGTATCCATGTGCCATGACATGCGTTGCCGCCGTGTCGATTCCGTCGAGCAGGGTGTCGAGTGAGACGCCACGCCATCGGGTGTCGAGTTTGGACCATGTCGTCACACAGTGGATATCCACCATCGGCTTGTCGTTCGGCAACGCCCGCATCTGCTGCCAGTTCCATCGATGCTTCTCGCCCATCTCCGTGACGATCGTGAACTCCCAGCGGTCGGTACTCACGCGCGGCGTGGGACCTGCCGACAGCACAGGGAAATCCGTCGTCAGATGTTGGCCGGGCGGAATCCGGCCGTCGTTCCCACGGCGCTTGCCGTGGAAGCCTTTCGAGACGATCGCCATGTAACCTCCGGTGCTCCGGCCCGCCCGCCGCGTATCGTGCAGTGAAGAGTCGATCTGTTCGAGAGCAGGGGGACGAGTCAAAAGTATGACCATCACGAATCTACGCGGCAAGAAGACATTCATCACGGGGGCCGGCAGCGGAATCGGCCGCGCGACCGCTCTGGCGGCAGCACGCGAAGGCGCCGAGCTGTACCTGACCGACATCGACGAGGCGTCGTTGAAGGACACCGTCGCCGCCGTCGGGGGCGCGGTGGCGTCGTCGAAGGCGTTCGATGTGTCCGATTTCGACGCCGTCACCGCATACGCGACCGAGGTGCACGAGAAGGTCGACAGCCTCGACATCGTCATGAACGTCGCCGGGGTCGCTGCGTGGGGGACCATCGAGAATCTCGAGCACCGGCACTGGAAGAAGATGGTCGACGTCAACCTCATGGGGCCCATCCACGTGATGGAGAACTTCGTGCCGCCGATGGTGAAGGCCGGGCGCGGTGGACATCTGGTGAACGTCTCGTCGGCGGCCGGTTTGATCCCGTTGCCGTGGCACGCCGCGTACAGTGCCAGCAAATACGGGCTCCGAGGCGCATCCGAGGTGTTGCGCTACGACCTCAAACGGCACGGCATCGGCGTCAGCCTCGTGGTTCCGGGTGGAGTCAAGACCGGGCTGGTCGACACCGTCGAGATCGCAGGCGTAGACCGCGAGGACCCTCGCGTGAAGAAGCTGCAGCGACGCTTCGAGCAACGCGCCGTCTCCCCGGAGAAAGTGGCCGACGCGATTCTGACGGGCATCCGCAAGAACCGCTACCTGGTGTACTCGTCGGGCGACATCCGATTCGGATACTGGTGGGCGCGAAAGTTCGCACCGCCCTACGAGTTCGTGATGCAGAAGGCCAACGACCAGTTCAGCAAGCTGCTGCGCCCGCGGTCATAGGTCGACGTCCAACCGCCGCGCGCCCGGACCCTTCTTGGACAGCTCGTCCTGCGGGTTGGCCAAGGTGCAACTCGTCAGTGACAGGCATCCGCAGCCGATGCAGCCGGTCAGGTCGTCGCGCAGGCGGATGAGCTGCGCGATGCGATGCTCCAGGTCGTCGTGCCAGCGGCCGGAGAGTTTCGCCCAATCTCGTTTGGTGGGCGTGCGTTCCTCCGGCAGCTCGGCCAACGCGTCGCGAATGTCGGCGAGGGGGATCCCGACCTTCTGCGAGATCCGGATGAACGCGACGCGTCGTAGCGTCTCGCGGTGGTAGCGGCGCTGATTGCCCGACGTCCGTCGGCTGGTGATCAGGCCCTGTTTCTCGTAGAAGTGCAGCGCGGACACCGCAACTCCGCTGCGGTCGGACAGCTGGCCGGGTGTGAGTTCGCGGACAGTCCATTCGGGCATGGGCATTCTTCGAGGGTAAGCGCCTGCGTCACCCGTGGGATGGATAGTCGATCTGTACCGCCAGTCCCCACACTCGGGCGCCACAGGCGCATCATGGAGCGATGACTGCACAACTGGGCGCCGACTCGGAAGTCGGAACGCTGCGAACCGTCATGCTGCACAGGCCCGGTGACGAGCTCAGACGCCTCACACCACGCAACAACGACCAACTGCTGTTCGACGGCGTGCCGTGGGTCGACCGAGCGCAGCAGGAGCACGACGCGTTCGCGGATCTGCTGCGCGGCCGGGGCGTCGAGGTGCTGTTGTTGTCGGATCTGTTGACCGAGTCGTTGACGTCGAGCGGCGCCGCGCGCATGCAGGGCATCTCCGCCGCGGTCAACGAGCGCCGACTCGGACGTGCGTTGGCCCACGATCTGGCCGTGCACCTGCGCGGCATCCCGGCGCCCGAGCTCGCCCAGATTCTCATGGCGGGCATGACGTTCGACGAGCTGTTGGCCGCGGAGACCGGCCAGCCCGAGATCGGTGGTGCATCACTTGTGCGTCGCATGCATCACGGCGCAGACTTCGTCATCGATCCGCTGCCCAACCTGCTGTTCACGCGCGACTCGTCGTTCTGGATTCGCAATCGTGTCGCGATCACGTCGCTCGCGTTGCCCGCGCGGCTGAGGGAGACGTCGCTGACCGATCTGATCTACGCGTTCCATCCGCGGTTCCTCGGCGTGCGGCGAGCCTACGAATCGCGGACGGCCCCAGTCGAGGGCGGAGACGTATTGCTGTTGTCGCCGGGTGTCGTCGCCGTCGGCGTCGGGGAGCGTACGACGCCAGCGGGCGCGGAAGCGTTGGCGCGCAGCCTGTTCGAGGACGACCTCGCGCACACGGTTCTGGTGGTGCCCATCGCTCAGGAGCGTGCCTCGATGCACCTGGACACCGTGTGCACGATGGTCGACACCGATGCCGTCGTCATGTACCCGGCGATACGAGATACCCTGTCCGCGTTCACGATTCACCGCGAGGATCGTGGAGTCCGCATCCGCGGCGCCGATCCGTTCCTCGAAGCCGCGGCCGATGCCATGGGCATCGAGAAGCTACGCGTCATCGACACCGGACTCGATCACGTCACCGCTGAACGTGAACAGTGGGACGACGGCAACAACACCCTCGCGCTTGCTCCCGGCGTCGTCGTCGCCTACGAGCGCAATGTCGAGACGAACGCCCGGCTGGCCGCGTCGGGCATCGAGGTGTTGGAGATCAGCGGATCGGAACTCGGCTCCGGCCGGGGTGGGCCGCGGTGTATGTCGTGCCCGATTTCTCGGGACAGCGCCTAGGTGCACGAAAATACATAGCGGGCTATGTATTTTCGTGCACATGTCATAGGACCTCGGTGACCTTCTCCGCCGGACGCGCGAGGACAGTTCCCTTGTCCGTCTTGACGATCGGACGCTCGATGAGGATCGGGTTGTCGACCATCGCAGCGATCAGCTCGTCGTCGGACTTGTCGGCGAGCCCCAATTCCTTGTAGACGGCTTCCTTCGTGCGGATGGCCTGCGACGGCTTCAGACCGGCGTCGTCGAGGAGCTTGCGCAACCCGTCCTTCGTCGGCGGTGTCTCGAGATACTTCACGACGGTCGGCTCGATCCCGGCTTCCTGAATCATCTTCAGCACCGTTCGGGAGGTGTTGCAGCGGGGGTTGTGATAGATGATCGCGGTCATGTCCGTAGATGCTGCCATTGTTTGTCGATCGTGTCTGTCGGGTAGGCGAGAGCAATGACTGATCGACGAGTAGTGATTGCCGGAGGACACGGAAAGATCGCCCAGCAGCTGACGGAGGTGCTCACTGCTCAGGGTGATCGGGCGGTGGCGTTGATCCGCAACCCCGATCACAGCAATGCCGTCGCAGCACTGGGTGCGTTGCCCGAGGTCGTCGACTTGGAAACCGCATCGGTCGACGACGTCGCCGCCCTCCTGCACGACGCCGACGCGGCCGTGTTCGCCGCCGGAGCGGGACCGTCCGGCGGAATCGAGCGCAAGGACACCGTCGACCGCGCGGCGTCGGTACTGCTCGCCGACGCGGCCGAGAAGGCGGGCGTGAAGCGTTTCGTGCAGGTCAGCTCGTTCGGAGCAGGCGAACCCGTCGCCGACGACGCCGAGGACACGTGGAAGGCGTACATCGCAGCCAAGACTGCCGCGGAAGAGGATCTCAAGGCGCGTACCAAGCTTGAGTGGACCATCGTTCGCCCGGGTGGACTGACCGACGACGACCCGACCGGGCACGTGAAGTTGTCGCAGCCGCCGCTCGAACGGGGAACTGTGCCACGTGCAGACGTCGCACACGTGATCGCGGCGTTGCTGGACACGCCGTCCGCGATCGGTAAGACGCTCATGCTGACCTCCGGTGACACTCCCGTCGCGGACGCGGTCGCAGGCGTGTAGCTCGCGTAGGTTCTTCACATGCGCTTTCACCTCGACCCGGCGTCGAAGACTCCGTTGTACGAACAGCTTCGCGCCGGGATTCTCGAGCAGGTGCGAAACGGTGAACTGATTGCAGAGACGAAGATTCCGACCGTCCGGGGGCTCGCGGAGGAACTGCAGATCGCCCCGCACACCGTCGCGAAGGCGTACAAGGAGCTCGAGGCGCAGGGCGTCATCGAGGCCCGTGGTCGGCTGGGGACGTTCATCGCGTCGGGCGGAGATCCTACGGAGGACAGCGCGGCGCGGGCTGCGATTGCGTACGTGACGGAGCTTCGGGCGCTGGGTCTGTCCGACGCGCGGGTGCGAGAGTTTCTCGAACGCGCTTTAGATTGACGCTTCAACAAGAGTATGTCAGGGTTGTCGGGTCTCATCGCCGTGCCCGAAGGATTTCTCATGAACTCGACCATCTTCCGTGACTTCGCAACCCTCGTTGCCCGGATCGGCCTGGGCATCATCTTCATCGCCCACGGCTGGCAGAAACTCAACACCAACGGTCTCGACGCCACCAAAGCCGGCTTCGAAGGAATGGGCGTCCCGCTGCCCGCCGTGTCCGCCTACTTCGCGACGTTCGTCGAACTGATCGGCGGCATCGCACTGGTCGCGGGCATCTTCACCCCGATCATCGGCATTCTGCTGTTCCTCGACATGCTCGGCGCATTCCTGTTCGTGCACTACGACCTGGGCGTCTTCGTCTCCGAGGGTGGCTACGAACTGGTTCTCGCTCTGGGCGTCGGCTCGCTGCTGCTCGCTGCCGTCGGAGCCGGACGTTTCAGTCTCGACGGTGTGTTCGGTGGGAAGACGAGTTTCGCGAAGGCGCGGTAGCGCATGTGCACGAAAATACATAGGGGGCTATGTATTTTCGTGCACGTGGCGCGCTAGCGCCACGACGGCAACCACAGCTGCTGCTGCCACGTCTCGGGCGTGATCGGCATGCCCGTCAGGATGGGCCACAGCCAGATGAAGTTGGCGATCACGAGGCCGACGTAGAGGCAGACGAGCAACAAGCCCGTCCCTCTACGTTCGGCCGAGGCCCGCGCAGAGCCCAGAATCTGCCCGAGTATCAGCGCGAACCCCATCACCATGAACGGGGCGAGCGCGACTG
Source organism: Rhodococcoides kyotonense (assembly GCF_900188125.1). GTDB lineage: Bacteria > Actinomycetota > Actinomycetes > Mycobacteriales > Mycobacteriaceae > Rhodococcoides > Rhodococcoides kyotonense. Next base: position 485,753 of record NZ_FZOW01000002.1, read on the forward strand.
CGTAGAAGTAGTACATCTGACGGTCCAACGTGGTGAACCACGGCAGGAAGCCGGCAGCGTATCCGGTCAGCACGACGGCGAAGCGCCAGTCCCGCCGCACGAACATCATCCACATGCACCACAACAGCATCGGCACCGCGAGCCACCACATGGCCGGGGTTCCGATCAGCATGATCGCCTTGACGCACGACGTCGCCGAGCAGCCCTGCACGTTCTCGCCGTCGGCGAAGTAATAGAGCATGGGGCGCAGGCCCATCGGCCACGTCCACGGCTTCGACTCCCACGGGTGGTGGTTGCCCGCCGAGTTGGTCAGCCCCGAGTGGAATTCGAGCACGTTGCCGCTGTAGTACCACAGCGAACGCAGCGCGCCCGGAACGAACGAGAACGGCCCACCCGTACCGATCTGATTCCCGACGGCATGGCGATCGACGCCGTTCTCGCTCGCGAACCACCCTGCGTACGTGCACAAGTACACGATCAGCGGGATGACGACGAGTGCATACAGGCCGGGTCCGATGTCGCGGACGGCGGTGCCGGCCCATGGTCGTCGTACACCGGTGGCGCGTCGCGCTGCGAGATCGAATGCGACACAGAGCAATCCGAAGAACGCGATGAAGTAGATGCCGGACCACTTGGTGCCGCACGCGAGCCCGAGCAGGATTCCTGCGCCGAACCGCCACCACCGCACGCCCAGGCGTGGTCCGAAATCGCTTGCGCCTATTCGCCCTTCGAGCCGCACGGTCGCCATCCGTGCTCGGACATCGTCACGATCGACGACGAGACATCCCATCGCCGCGGTCACGAAGAAGGCCAGAAAGATGTCGAGCATGCCGATGCGCGACGACACGAACGTGACCCCGTCGACGATCAGCAGAATGCCGGCGATCGCACCGACGAGCGTCGACCGCGCCAACCGTCGCACGATGCGAATCACGATCAGTACCAACAGCGTTCCGAGGAGTGCAGCCGAGAACCGCCACCCCCAGCCGTTGTAGCCGAAGATCGCCTCGCCGACGGCGATCAACTGCTTCCCGACGGGCGGATGCACGACGAGCCCGTACGCGGGATTGTCCTCGATGCCCCCGCCGGTCAACACCTGCCATCCCTGAGGCGCGTAATGCTTCTCGTCGAAGACGGGCGTGCCCGCGTCGGTCGGGTAGCGCAACATCGCGAACCGCGTGATCGCGGCGACGGCCGTCAGCACGAGAGTGACGATCCAGCCCCGTCGACGATCGTCGTCGCGGTACACATCGTCCCCCCGAGACGTCGGACCGGGACTGACGACGAAGCGCTCGGTCAACAAGGTCACATGCCGATCGTAGGCGGCGTGCAGTGGTGCGGGACGATGGGAGCATGCTGATTCTTGCTGCCACCCCGATGGGCGACGTGGGCGACGCGTCCCAGCGACTGCGCGACGCGCTGGAGAGCGCCGACGTCGTCGCAGCTGAGGACACCCGTCGGACCAAGCAGTTGGCGTCGGCGCTCGGGGTCACGATCACCGGCAAGGTGGTCAGCTTCTACGACCAGGTAGAGGCCAACCGCCTCCCGATGCTCGTCGAGGCCGTGCGCGAAGAGAAGAAGGTCCTGCTCGTCACCGACGCGGGCATGCCGTCGGTCAGCGACCCCGGCTACCGGCTCGTCGCGGCATGCGTCGAGCAGGATCTGCCGGTCACGTGCCTACCGGGACCGTCGGCGGTGACGACGGCCCTCGCGTTGTCCGGGCTACCGGTGGAGCGCTTCTGTTTCGACGGCTTCCCGCCACGCAAGCAAGGCCAGCGCACCACGTTCTTCGAGCAGCTGAAGACAGAGCCGCGCGCCTGCGTGTTCTTCGAGGCACCCCATCGTCTCGAAGCATGTCTCGCCGACGCCGTCGCAGTGCTCGGCCCCGACCGTCGGGCGGCGGTGTGCCGCGAGCTCACCAAGACCTACGAGGAGGTCAAGCGCGGGACCCTTGGCGAACTCGCCGCGTGGGCCGCCGACGGTGTGCGCGGTGAGATCACCGTCGTACTCGCCGGGGCGCAACGCGTCGTGCAGGATCCGGAGGACTTGATCGGCGACGTCGAGGAGCTCGTCGCGTCGGGCATGCGGTTGAAGGACGCATGTGCCCAACTGGCGGTCGGCGGCGTCAGCAAGCGCGAGCTGTACGAGGCCGTGCTCCAGGCGAGGGCGGGAGCGGAGCCTGCGGAATGACCGGATGGAGCGAGAACTAGCCGACGACTTGCTGCCGTAGGCCTTCCGTCGCGGCTTCGAGTACCGTCTTGGTGCCCTTCTTGACCAGGAAACCGGGGACCGGGATCTTCGGGTCGACGGTGAGCGAGAAGGCGACGTGCGTGCCCTTGGCCGTCGGCGTCAACGTGTATTCGCCGTGCTGCGACTTCTGTTGCGAGCCTTCGACGAGGTCCCACGACACCTTCGTGTCCGACCACGTGTATTCGACGACCTGCTCGTCGTTGATGCCGAGAATCGACACCGCCATCTTGACGTGGTGGGGACGCCCGTCGTCGTAGCGGTCGAGGACCTCGATCTTCTTGTGGACGGGTGACCACGAAGGCAAGCCCTCGACGTCGGCAAGGACCTCGAGAACGGCTGCCGGTTCGGCCTCGATGTCGACCTCTTTGTTTCCTGTTACTGCCATGCCTGCAACGTTACTCAGGCGGTGCTGAAGGTGGCGTCGAACGCGCTGTGTGTTCGCACGAACTCGCCGATTTCGATCATCGCCCGACGCGCCTCGGGGAGGAAGTCCGCGGCTTGGAAGACGTGGACCTGGTCCTCCCACACCTGGAGCTCGCACTCGACGCCTGCTTCTTCGAGGCGGATGGCCATCAATTCGGCGTCGGCGAGCACCATTTCGGACGAACCGGCCTGGATGAGCACGGGCGGCAGGCCGCTCAGGTCGGCGTCGACGGGGGACACCCGCGGGCCGCGCTTGCCTTCGACGACGATCTTGGCTTCGACGCGGTCGGCCATGATCGTCAACGCGGGTACCGCGCCGGCCGGGAACACCGCACATTTCGACGCGTTCTCGTGCTCGATCTTGCGCGTGGGGTCCATGTCGGTCAGTGGCGACATGACGAAGATTCCCGCAGGCTTGGGCAGATTGAGCGTGCCGAGCGTCAACGCGACCATGAACGCCAGATATCCGCCGGCGGAGTCGCCCGCGATGAAGATCTGGTCGGGGCGGTAGCCGGACGAGAGCAGGAAGCGGTACGCGTCGACGCCGTCCTCGACCGCATGGGAGATGGGGTTTCTCGGCATCATCCGATAGTCCACCGACAGAACCGGTGCGTCGACGCTCTGCGAGACCCTGGATACGAGGCGACGGTGCGTGTTGAGGCCACAACAGACGAACGCGCCGCCGTGCAGGTAGAGCACGACGTTGTCCTCGGAGACGCCGTCGGCGGCGACCCATTCGGCCCCACATTCGGCAAGTTCGACGCGTCGGCACCGGGTGCCCTTCACCGGCGGCACCAACTTTCCGGCGTAGTCGACGACGTGCATCGGCCACGGCAGGTGAGCCGTCTTGGCCCAGACGGACAGGAAGGGCCGAACCGTGAGCTGCAGATATGCGGAGAGCGCCTTCGACGGCAGGCTTCCGCTGGACATGTCGATTCTGCTCGACGTGTAGGTGGCCGGGGTGTACTCCGACCGTGTCAAAGCGGTGAGCACGTTGTTCATCGTCCTCGCCTCCGATCTGCAGTTGCTTGGAACTCCTAGTAACGGACAATAGCCCGTGACTTAGGTCCTCTAAACGTAAGGTCGTGTTCGATGTCACACCGTGATGCAAACTACGCGTAAAGGTGATCGCACATGGCCCTGATGCCCGTTACCGAATCCATGTTTCTGATTGCGGAATCGCGAGAGCATCCCATGCATGTCGGTGGTCTCCAACTCTTCGTTCCTGCTGGTGAGGCGCATGATCTCGCGGACGAGATGCAGCGCAGCTTCACCAGCGGCGAAGTGCACGAGCTTTTTCGCAAGCGGCCAGGCAGGCCTGTCGACGTCGTCGGGAAGATCGCGTGGTCGCGTGACACCGACATCGACTTCGAATACCACGTCCGGCGCGTGGTGCTTCCGTCTCCCGGGAGGATTCGAGAATTGTTCCAATTCCTCTCGCTGAACCACAGTACGCCTCTTGACAGATACCGACCCATGTGGGAGGTGTACATCGTCGAAGGGCTCGCCGACGGCAGGGTCGCGCTCTACACCAAGGTTCATCACTCGCTGGTCGACGGAGTGTCCGCCCTGAAGCTCATGCTGAACACTCTCAGTGAGGATCCGGACGACCGCACAGGCGTCGCGACGTGGGATCCGAGTCTGTTCCGTGTGAAACCCGACAAGCCGGTGCCGGGGGTGACGGAACGTGTCGGCCAGGGGCTCGCGCTCGTCGGCGATCTGTTCGATTTTGCGCCGGCCGCCGCGCGAATCGGGTTGCGTGCCTTGCGCGACGAAGGTGCTCAGCTGCCGCTGCGCGCGCCCCGGACCATGTTCAACGTTCCGATCGGCGGTGCACGGCGATTCGCCGCCGAGACGTGGTCGATCGCCCGAATGCGCACCGTCGCAGAAGGTTTGGACATCACGATCAACGACGTCGTGCTCGCCATGTGTGCCGGAGCTCTGCGCGGCTATCTGATCGACGAGGACGCGCTGCCCGAATCGCCCTTGATTGCAATGGTTCCCGTGTCGTTACGTAAACCGGGAGACAGTTCGGCCGGTAATTCGGTGACGACGATTCTGTGCAACCTGGGTACCGACGAGGCCGATCCGCTCGCCAGGCTTCAGCGCATCACTCGGTCGACGACCCGAGGCAAGGACATGATGCGTGAGCTGAACACGTTGGAGTCCTTGGCATTCGGCGCGGTGACGATGTTGCCGCTGCTGTTCGGACCCGTGCCAGGGTTCGTCAGGAACACGCCGCCGCCGTTCAACGTCATCATCTCCAATGTGCCCGGATCGCCGAAGGATCTGTACTGGAACGGCGCGAAGCTCGACGGCATCTACCCGGCGTCGATCGTGTGCGACGGCATGGCCTTGAACATCACCGTCGCCAGCAACGGGGATTCGCTGAACTTCGGGCTCATCGGGTGCCGGCGGAGCGTCCCGCACCTGCAGCGGATGCTCACGCACCTCGAGGAGTCGTTGGTGGAGTTGGAGAAGGCGGTGTCCACTTCCGCTTGAATGGACCCTGCTAGCTATCTGTTCGTATGAATGGCGCATTCAAGCGATGGGTCTGTTCGCTTGAAAGCGCCACCACAGCTATCTACTCGTATGAAAGGACCATTCAAGCGGTCTTGGGTTCGTACTTCGGAAACACCGGCGACGGCGCGGGCAGCGACTCGCCGGGCACGATGCGCGTCGCGATGTCGCTGAACTGGTGCGCCGGATTGCCGAGCAGTTCGAGGATCTTCGCTGCGGATCCGGGCATGACCGGCTGAACCAGGATGCCGACGATGCGGAGTACCTCGAGCGTCACGTACAGAACGGTCGCCATGCGGTCCGGATCGGTCTTGCGCAGAACCCACGGCTCCTGCTGCGAGAAGTATCGGTTGGTCTCACCGAGCACCGACCAGATCGCTTCGAGCGCGGAATGCAGTGCCTGGACGTCGAATTCACGACGGCAGATGTCGAGGAGTGCGTCGGCGCGCGCCAGCAACGCCTCGTCGTCGGGGGTGAATGCACCGGGCGTCGGGACCTTGCCGTCGAGGTTCTTGGCCACCATCGTCAGCGACCGCTGCGCCAGATTGCCGAGCTCGTTGGACAGGTCCGCGTTCATGCGGGTCACGATGGCCTCGGGTGAGTAGCTGCCGTCCTGGCCGTACGACACCTCGCGCAGCAGGAAGAACCGCAGCGGGTCGAGGCCGAACTCGTTCACCAACGTGAACGGGTCGACGACGTTGCCGACCGACTTGGACATCTTCTCGCCCTTGTTGTTCAGGAAGCCGTGCACGAACACACGCTGCGGCAACTCGATACCCGCCGACATCAGGAACGCGGGCCAATAGACGGTGTGGAACCGCGTGATGTCCTTGCCGATGATGTGCAGGCTCGCCGGCCAGTACTTCTGAAACTTCTCCGACGAGGCATCCGGGTAGCCGACGCCGGTGAGGTAGTTGGTCAACGCGTCGACCCACACGTACATGACGTGCTCCGGGTTGTCCGGGACCTGGACGCCCCAGTCGAACGTGGTCCGCGAAATTGACAGATCCTTCAGTCCGCTCTTGACGAACGAGACGATCTCGTTGCGACGCGTTCCCGGCGCGATGAACTCCGGGCGCGTTTCGTACAGCTCGAGCAACTTGTCCTGATACGCCGACAACTTGAAGAAGTACGTCGACTCCTCGGTCCATTCGACCGGTGTCTTCGTCTCGGTGGCGATGCGCGCGCCGTCCTCGGCGATCGCCGTCTCGCCCTCGGTATAGAAGGCCTCGTCGCGCACCGAGTACCAGCCGGCGTACGTGTCGAGGTAGATGTCGCCGCGCTCGACCATCTTGGCCCAGATGGCCTTGCTCGCCTCGTGGTGATCCGCGTCCGTAGTGCGGATGAACCGGTCGTAGGAGATGTCGAGCGTCTTGTCCAGCTGCTGGAAGACCTCGGAGTTGCGCGCGGCCAGGTCACGGACGTCGACGCCTTCCTTGACGGCCGTCTGCTGCATCTTCAGGCCGTGCTCGTCGGTACCCGTCAGGAACATGACGTCGTACCCGTCGAGGCGCTTGAAACGCGCGATGACGTCGGTCGAGATGTACTCGTACGCATGCCCGATGTGCGGGGCACCGTTCGGGTACGCGATCGCGGTCGTGACGTAGAAGGTGGGCCGTGAGGCATCAGCTGGCGCAGTCATGGTGGCGCCTACTCTATCGGCGTGACCAGAGAACGTCCCGCGCCACCTTTGCCCGAGCCACTGCACAGCCTCGTCGACGCCCACACGCACCTCGACGCGTGTGGTGCCCGTGATGCTGCAGGGGTTTCCGAGATCCTCGACCGAGCCGAGTCCGTCGGCGTCGGGCGTGTGGTCACAGTGGCCGACGACCTCGATGCCGCGCGCTTCGCCGTCGACGCGTCCCACTGGGATTCGCGGGTCTGGGCGGCCGTCGCGATCCATCCGACACGCGCCAACGTGCTGACCGACGACGTGAAGGCCGAGATTTCCAGGCTCGCGGCGGATCCTCGGGTGGTTGCAGTCGGCGAAACGGGTCTGGATTACTACTGGCCGGGCAAGCTGGAGGGCTGCGCGACGGTGGAAGAGCAGCACGACGGCTTCCGCTGGCACATCGATCTCGCCAAGCGCCTCGACAAGCCACTGATGATCCACAACAGGGAGGCTGACGAGGATCTGCTTTCTCTGTTGAAAGACGAAGGCGCCCCGGACACCGTCATCTTCCATTGCTTCTCGTCGGGACCGGAGATCGCGCGGCAGTGCATCGACGCCGGGTATGTGCTCAGCCTGTCCGGGACCGTCAGTTTCAAGAACGCGCACGCGCTGCGGGAGGCGGCAGTACTCATTCCCGACGACCAAGTGCTCGTCGAGACCGATGCGCCGTTCCTCACGCCGCATCCTTTCCGCGGGGCGCCGAACGAGTCGTACTGCCTGCCGTACACCGCGCGGGCCCTCGCCGAGATCCGCGGGCAGGACCCCGTCGAACTCGCTGGTCATGTCACTGCCAATGCCGAGCGGGTGTATGCGCTTCGCGCCCGTGCGTGAGTAGTTGGTCTCCGCGCAAACTCTCCGCGCACGGGCGGCGCAGCCGCACGCGAGGTTGCAGGATGTCCATCGATTCGTTACCGTACCGTGATCCAGCCGCCGGGCGTTTCGCGAACAGGTAACGCTCTCGACTCCAGGAACTGTCTGTGTCTAGTATTGCTCGCCTCAACTCCACCAGGTCGTTGACGTTGTACCTGGTCGTCGCCGCATTGCTGGCCACCCTGATCGTCGGAGGCGCCGTTGCGGTCGCGCGTCACAAGACGGTGACGATCGACGTCGACGGCCAAACGATCTCCCTCAGCACGATGACGTCCGACGTCAACGGAGCTCTCGTGGCCGCCGGATACGCCCCCGGTGACAAGGATCTCGTCGCGCCGTCGGGTGACACCGAGCTGTCCGACGGCGAAACCGTCGTGCTGCGGCGTGCACGTGAGCTGAACGTGACCATCGACGGCCAGGAAGAGCAGATCTGGACGACGGCTTTGACCGTCGACGAGGCGCTGTCGCAGATGGATCTCGCCGAGGACGTGCACGTATCCGCGTCACGTGGTGAGCGACTGCCGCTCGAAGGAACGACACTCGACGTCGCGCTGCCGAAGCAGGCCTCGGTCGTCGACGGCGCCGCTGCTCCCGCGGCTCTGACGCTGGCCGCTCCGACGGTCCGTGAGTTCCTCGAAGAAGCAGGCATGCCGCTCGAGCAGGCCGATACCGTGACTCCTGGTCCCGACGAGAAAGTCGCCGACGGCGCCGAGATCGTCGTGACTCGTGACCGCACCGAGACCAAGTCGGAAACCACCGAGGTCGCCGCTCCCGAGCAGCGCATCGAGGATCCGACGATGAACATGAGCAAGACCGTCGTCGAGAATCCGGGTTCGCCCGGCGTCTCCGACATCACGTGGAACATCAACACCGTCAACGGCGAGGAAGTCGGACGCGAGAAGGTGTCCGAGGACGTGAAGGTTCCGGCGCAGCCGAAGATCGTGCGCGTCGGCGCGAAGCCCGGCACCGAGGTTCCTCCCGTCGAGAACGGGGCGATCTGGGATGCGCTCGCGCAATGCGAGGCGACCGGCAACTGGGCCATCAACACCGGCAACGGATTCTTCGGTGGTGTGCAGTTCGACCAGAACACCTGGGAACGTCAGGGCGGACTCAAGTACGCACCGCGCGCCGACCTCGCGACGCGTGAGGAGCAGATCGCCATCGCGTCGGTGACGCAGAAGTCTCAGGGCTGGGGCGCATGGCCCGCATGCACCAGCCGTCTCGGCTACCGCTAGCCAGTGCGTAGAGTTTTCGAAGTGCCAGAAAATGTGAGGGAACCCGCGGCGCTGCTCGGGCCCGCGGAAGTGCGATCTCTCGCCGCCGAGTTGGACGTCCGTCCTACCAAGACGCTCGGCCAGAACTTCGTGCACGACGCCAACACCGTGCGACGCATCGTCGCGTCGGCGGGCGTCGGGGGAGCCGACACGGTTCTCGAGGTCGGCCCCGGTCTCGGCTCGCTGACGCTTGCGCTCCTCGATGTCGCCGACGCGGTCGTCGCCGTCGAGATCGACCCGAAGCTTGCGGCCCGGCTCCCGCAGACCGTCGCCGAACGTGCGCCGTCGCAGGCCGACCAGCTGACCGTCGTCGAGTTCGATGCACTTCGGGTCAAGGCCTCCGACATTCCGGGTGAACCGTCGGCGTTGGTCGCGAACCTGCCCTACAATGTCGCGGTTCCGGTTCTGCTGCACCTGTTCTCGGAGCTGCCGTCGCTGCGCACTGCGCTGGTGATGGTGCAGGCCGAGGTGGCCGACCGCCTCGCCGCCGACCCGGGCAGCAAGATCTACGGCATCCCCAGCGTCAAGGCGAACTTCTTCGGCACCGTCAAACGTGCTGGGTCCGTTGGTCGTTCGGTGTTCTGGCCGGTGCCGAAGGTCGAATCGGGACTCGTCCGCATCGACCGCTACGACGACCCGCCGTGGTCCATGGACGACGAGCACCGCAAGCGGGTGTTCACCGTCGTCGACGCCGCATTCGCGCAGCGCCGCAAGACGTTACGCGCTGCGCTCGCCGGATGGGCGGGGTCGCCCGTCGAGGCCGAGCGCCGGTTGCGGGAGGCGGGGATCGAGCCCTCGGCGCGCGGGGAGACTCTCGACGCGGCGGCGTATGTCAGGTTGGCCGGCACCACCGCTTGAATGGTCCTTTCATACGATCAGATGGCTTGAACCGCACGTTCAAGCGATGCCCGCCCGGTATCGCTCACTGACCCGCGCGTGCCACTCGGCGACCTTCAGGCATTCTTCACGCAACGATGCCGGTTCGAGCACGGTGAAGTCGGTGTCGAAGGCGTACAGCCAGCGCGCGATCGACTGCAGGGAATCGCCCGACAGCACGATGGTGCACGTGTCCTCGGTTCCCGATTCGAGCGTGCCCCAGTCCTGGTCCACCATCGGCGCGATGGTCTCGATCGACGCGTGCAGCAGAATCCGTGCCTTCACCTGGGTGTACGCGTGGTTGATGCCCTTCGCGACGAAGGCCGCCGCACCGCCTTCGGGCAGCTCGCGTCGTGCGAATCGCGGACCCGTCGGGATCTTCGGTTCCATGCGGTCGACGCGGAACGAGCGCCAGTCCTCGCGCATGACGTCCCACCCGAGCAGGTACCAGCGGGCCCCCGCACGCACGAGGCTGTACGGCTCCACCTCGCGCCGCGCCTCGGTGCCGTCGTGTGTGCGGTAGTCGAAGCGCAGCCGCTCACGGTTGTGGCAGACCCCGGCCACCGTTGCGAGAACGGACGCATCGACAGCCGAGCGCGCGGGCCGCTCGACGACGTCGATGCGCAACGCGTCGAGCCGATTCTGGATGCGCGACGGCATCACCTGGCGCAACTTGGTCAGTGCCCGCAGCGACGCCTCCCCGATTCCTGCGACCGATCCGCCCGCCGCACTCTGCAGCCCGAACGCGACGGCGAGTGCTTCGTCGTCGTCGAGCAGTAGTGGTGGCATCTCGGCGCCCGCACCCAGCTGATACCCGCCTCCGACGCCGGAGGTGGCGCTGACGGGGTAGCCGATTTCGCGCAGCTTGTCGACGTCACGTCGCACCGTCCGCGGCGTCACGTTCAGTCGATCCGCAAGGTCCGCGCCTGCCCAGTCGCGTCGTGTCTGGAGCAGCGACAGAAGCTTGAGCAGTCGTGCCGATGTTTCCCGCATAGAACCGATGATTCCAGCAATCGCGGACGACTGTCGTCCGCAAAAGGACTGCCGGAAGAATGCAGGCAGGATTTCTCCACTACTGTGGACTCTCGTGCTCTCAGTCGTGCCCAGTCCCGTCGTCGTTCGGGCTCCGTCGAAGGTCAACCTCCACCTGTCGGTCGGTGACCTGCGTGAGGACGGCTATCACGAACTGACGACGGTCTTCCAGGCGTTGTCGTTGTCCGACGAGGTATCGGTCGTACCCGCGACGTCGCTGAGGGTCTCCGTGCGCGGCGAGAATGCGTCCGAGGTTCCGACCGACGAGCGCAACCTCGTGTGGAAGGCGGCCGCTCTGCTCGCCGACACAGTGGGGCGTGAGCCGCTCGTCGACATCACCATCGACAAGGGCATCCCCGTCGCAGGCGGGATGGCCGGTGGCAGCACCGATGCGGCGGCCACGCTGGTCGCGCTCAACGCGCTGTGGGAGCTGGACCTGTCGCGTGAAGAGCTGACCGACCTGGCGTCGAAGCTCGGTAGTGACGTGCCGTTCGTGCTGCACGGCGGCACGGCCGTCGGAACCGGGCGCGGTGAGAAGCTTCTCCCGGTGCTGTCGCGCAACACTTTTCACTGGGTGCTCGCGCTGGCGAAGGGTGGCCTGCAGACCCCTGCGGTGTTCCGTGAACTGGACGAGCTCCGCGCAAAGGGCTCACCGCCACGCATCGGCGGGCCCGACGAGCTGATGCATGCGCTTGCCTCCGGCGACGCACAGGCGTTGGCGCCGCTGCTCGGCAACGATCTGCAGGCCGCCGCGGTGTCGTTGCTCCCGCAACTGCGTCGGACGTTGCGCGCAGGCGTCACGGCGGGTGCGCTGGCGGGCATCGTCTCGGGCTCGGGCCCGACGTGTGCCTTCCTGTGTGCCGACTCCGAATCTGCGGTCGCCGTCGGCGCCGAGCTATCCGGTGCGGGCGTGTGCCGCACCGTGCGTGTTGCGAGTGGTCCGGTTCCCGGCGCTCGTGTCGTTACTAGTGAATCGATTGGTTTTTCCTGATGGTCAATCTCGTCAACCTCGAAAACGTCTCGAAGTCGTTCGGCGTCAAGCCACTTCTCGACGGCGTGTCCCTCGGCGTGCAGGAGGGCCAGCGCATCGGAATGGTCGGCCTCAACGGCGGCGGCAAGACGACGACGCTCGAGGTGCTCGCCGGTGTCGAGCCGCCGGACTCGGGACGCGTCAGTCGTGTCGGTGGTCTCCGTATGGCCGTCGTGACGCAGCGTGGCGTGCTGCCGCCGGGATCGACCGTCGGGCAGGTCGTTCTCGATCCTCTCGGCATGGCCGAACACGAGTGGGCCGGTGACTCGCGAGTCCGAAACATTCTGACCGGCATCGGAATTGCCGATCTCGGTCCTGCAGGAAGCTCGGGTCTCGACGCGCCGATCGACAATCTGTCCGGTGGTGAGCGTCGACGCGTCGCGCTCGCCGCGGCGCTCGTTCAGGATCTCGATCTCCTCGCGCTCGACGAGCCCACCAACCACCTCGACGTCGAGGGCGTGCAATGGCTTGCCGCGCATCTGGTCTCGCGTCGCAGCGCGCTCGTCGTCGTCACTCACGATCGCTGGTTCCTCGACACCGTCGCGAATCAGACGTGGGAAGTCGTCGGCGGCCGCGTCGAAGCATACGAGGGCGGCTACAACGACTGGGTCTTCGCGCGTGCCGAGCGGTCGCGTCAGGCCGATGCGTCCGAGGAGCGTCGACGCAACCTCGCCCGCAAGGAGCTCGCGTGGCTGCGCCGCGGTGCCCCTGCGCGCACGTCGAAGCCCAAGTACCGCATCGAGGCCGCGGAAGCATTGATCGCCGACGTCCCGGCGCCGCGCGATTCCGTGGCACTGGCATCCTTCGCGACCCGCAGACTCGGACGCGTCGTCATCGAACTCGAAGATGCGCGTCTCGAAACCCCCGACGGCCGAGAACTCGTCAAGGACTTCACGTGGCGTCTGGCGCCGGGAGAGCGCGTCGGACTCGTCGGTGTCAACGGTTCCGGCAAGACCACGCTGTTGCGCACTCTCGCAGGCGAATTGGAACCGGCTGCGGGCAAGCGCATTCAGGGGCAGACCGTCAAGATCGGTTGGCTGAAGCAGGAGCTGGACGACCTGCCGAAGAATCTTCGGGTGCTCGAAGCGGTCAAAGAGGTCGCCGAACGAATCACGCTGGGGGACAAGGAGATATCGGCGGGTCAGCTTGCTGAGCGGCTGGGCTTCACGCCTGCACGCCAGCGGACTCCCGTCGGTGACCTCTCCGGTGGTGAGCGACGCAGGCTGCAGCTCACTCGTGTGTTGATGGCCGAACCGAACGTACTACTGCTCGACGAGCCGACCAACGATCTCGACATCGACACCTTGCAACAGCTCGAGGATCTGCTCGACGGTTGGGCAGGCACGCTCGTCGTGATCAGTCACGACAGGTACCTGATCGAGCGCATCTGTGACTCGACATGGGCTCTGTTCGGCGACGGCAAGCTGACCAACCTTCCCGGAGGCATCGAGGAATACCTGCGTCGGCGGGCCGTCCTGGCCGCGGAGGCGACGCCGGATTCACTGACGACCGGTGGCCCCGTCAGGCGTGCCGTGCGTGACGCAGCGTCGGAGCGCGCCGCGCGCAAGGAGCTGAGCAAGCTGGAGAAGCTCGTCGTCAGGTTGTCCGACCGAGAGATCGCGCTGCACGCCGAATTGACCGAGGCGGCAACCGATCCGAAGAAGCTCCTCGAACTCGATGCCGAGCTGAAGAAAGTCCTCGCGGACAAGGACGTCGCCGAGGAGCGGTGGATGGAGCTCGCGGCCGAACTGGACTGAGCCATGTGTGCGTTTGTACATAGTCGGCTATGTATAAACGCACACATGGGGTTGCTACGGTGAGAGGGTGGCCCCATCGATGACGTCCGTGGTCCGCACGGCTCTGGGTGAGAAGTTCGACGACCTCCACCCGAAGGTGCAGTGGCGCTTCGGGTTGTCGTCGTCGGACGAGCGATGTCAGGTGGGCGTCGGGGTCATGGAAGAGATGACGCACTCGCCGCTGGTGCCGCCGCCGATGTTGTGGCTCGGCGCGCGACGGGGGTTGTTCCCTGCAGGCAAGGGTCGGGACGTGCCGTTCACGATCGTCAACTACGCGTACGTCGACGACATCGGCCGCGAGACTCTCGCTTTCGTCCGGCGGTTCTCGTTCGTGGGCGCACCGCAGGGCATGAATTCGGTGATGGTCACGCCGTCGAAACCCGGTGTCGCGGTGGACTATCTGGGGTTTCATTCGGACATGGTGGTACGCACGACGTGCAGTGTCGAAGACGGTGGGCTCGTCCTGGAAAGCGGCGCTCCGAAGGTGCTCGGGGTACCGACGCCACACCTACTGTCTGCGACGACTGTCGGTCGTGAATGGTGGGACGAGACCGAGCAGCGGCACCGTATCCAGATCGACGTCACGTCACCGATGCTCGGTCGGCTGTTCCACTATCGCGGGTGGTTCACCGCAGACGAGCGACCCTGCACCAGCGCCGACATTCCGCGCGATGCGACACCGACGCGGCTGGAACGGCGCGAGTAGCGGCCACCGAGGAGTGGACCTTCCTGCCCCCTCGGCCTGGAAGGTCCACATCCCCCGGGGGAGGGGTCAGCGGTAACCCTTGGCAGGGTTCAGCAGGTCCAGAACGATGGTCTGGCCGTTGGAGCGCACGTGAATTTCCGGGTTCTGCAGACCGCCGGACACGAGGTACTCGCCGAGAAGCTGCAGCAGCTCATCGGGGCCGACGGAGGTATCGGGTGTGCGGATGTCGCCGGTGCGGCTGCCTAGTTCGTTCTGCGTCAAGCGCCCGGCGATACGTACCGATGCGACGCCCATCGCGGTTCGACGGTCCGGTGCGCCGCTGCGGCCGATGCTCGACGACGAGCTCGTGCTGCTACTGGATGCATGCGTGCTCGACCGGCCGTTGGTGGGCAGGCCGTGCTCGGAGATCTGCTCGCTACTGGTCACTTCAACCTCGTTCGATTCCTTGGATGGCTGCTCGTTCGTGGTGCTGTGGTCGTCCTTTTTCTTTTCGGACTTCACTGTGTCCTCGCCCGACACCTCGGGCCTCACCTTGTCGAGCGACACTTCTGCGGGCACCGAAGAGGATGTCTCGGCTACGGACTCCGGGGAATCGGACTTCACTGCGGAGACGCCCGCAGCCAATTTGGGAGTAGGCGTAGTCAATCGGTGGGCAGGTGCCTGGCCGATCTTGATACCCGCCAGCGGATAGCTGGATCCCTGTGTCATCTTCAACCCCGAGTCTTCAGCGTGAACCCTTCGGCATCGAGCATGAAACGTACTCGAAGCCCGTTCGGACTCCGGAAGAATAACACTTCGTCTGTTTACGGGGTGATTTTGTTATCAGTTTTCCGGTTCTGTATCCGAAACCACGTCGTGAAGCCCCAGAGAACGAAAACCGCGTACACCAGATACAGCACCGCCGACGGGTAGAAACCCGCGCTGAACAGCAGTGGAACACCGACGGCGTCGACGCAGATCCAGATGAGCCAGAACTCGGTGACCCCACGTGCCATTCCGAAGGTCGCGAGCAGCGATCCGGTGAAGATCCATGCGTCGGCCCATTTTCCGTAGGAGCCGAGATACTCGAAGAGCTGCGCGAAACCGACGGTCCCGACGGCCATGACCACGACCATCGCGACCCGTTCGCGTGTGGATGCCCAGTGCGGCATGACGGCGCGGGCGTGTGTCCGTGCAGTGCGAGACCACCGCCACCAGCCGTAGACGCTCACTGCGATGAACAGCAGCTGTCGTCCCGCCTGCCCGTACAGGTCGAGCGCCTGCGGCGTGTGGAACACCCCGCCGAGAAACACCGTGAACAGCAACGCGTTGCCCACGATGCCCACCGGCCACGCCCAGACGAGGCGTCGCATCCCACCGATCGCCGATGCCAAACCGAAGCCGTTTCCGACGATTTCCCGCCAGAGAATAGCGTGACCGAAGATCGAGACCTGCGCGTCGAGCAGCTGGATCAGCACTATTCGCCTGCGGCGACCAGCGGTTCGAGCGTCAGTTCCGGCATCTCCTTCTCGAGGTACTGCAGGCGCCACTTGTCGCTGACGAGCGCGAGCAGTGCGCCGTCGGTGCGCGTGAACACCTCGACGCCGCGCTGACGGCCGAGCTCGACGGCAGATTCCGCGTCGGTGCGTCGCGCGACGGAGTACCCGAGGGGCTCGAGCCGGGCGTCGACGCCGAATTCGGTTTTCATGCGGGCCGTGACGACCTCGAACTGCATGGGCCCGACGGCAGCGAGCACAGGGGACGCGTCGCCGCGAATGTCGTTGCGCAACACCTGTACGACGCCTTCCGAGTCCATCTGCTCGACCGCGCGTCGGAACTTCTTGTACTTGTCCGCGCTGTCGACGCGCAGTGCCGCGAAGTGCTCGGGCGCGAACGACGGGATCGGCGGGTACTCGACCTTCTTGTCGGTGAACAGCGTGTGTCCCGGGGCGAGGGCCGTCGCGTTGACGAGGCCGACGACGTCACCGGGATATGCGTTCTCGACCGTGGTGCGTTCGCGACCGAACACCGTCAGTGCGTATTTCGTCGTGAACGGCTTGCCGGTCTGAGCGTGTGTGACGACCATGCCGCGTTCGAACACACCCGACACGACGCGCATGAACGCGAGGCGGTCGCGGTGCGCGGTGTCCATGCCGGCCTGGACCTTGAAGACCACGGCACTGAACGGGTCGGTGACCTCGCGGACTCCGCCCTTGATGTCGTCGCGCGGGCCGGGAGCGGGCGCGAGTGCGACGAGGGTGTCGAGGATCTGGCGGACGCCGAAGTTCAGCATCGCCGAGCCGAAGATGACCGGCGACGTCTGGCCGGCCAGGAACAGTTCCTGATCGTGCGCCTGGCCGCTCGACGTCAGCAACTCGCTCTCTTCCAGCGCGGTCTCCCACTCCGAGCCCTCGCGGGCGAGTGCGGCGTCGGCGTCGAGAAGCTCTTCCGGTGCGATGGTCGCACCGCCGGCCGTGCGAGTGAACCGGATGTAGTTGCCAGCCTGCACATCGAGCAGGCCGCGGAAGTCGCCGGCGATACCGACGGGCCAGTACAGCGGCGTCGGCGTCAGGCCGATGCGCTGCTCGATCTCGTCGAGCAGTTCCAGCGGCGCCTGGCCCGGCCGGTCCCACTTGTTGATGACGGTGATGACCGGGATACCGAACTGGCGGCACACCTGGAACAGCTTGAGCGTCTGAGGTTCGAGGCCCTTCGCTGCGTCGATGAGCATGACCGCCGCATCGACGGCCGTCAGCACGCGGTAGGTGTCCTCGGAGAAGTCGGCGTGTCCGGGGGTGTCGACGAGGTTGATCACGTTGATCTCGTCGACGGTGGGATCCACCTGGTAGTTGAACTGCAGTGCCGTCGAACTGACCGAGATGCCTCGGGCCTTCTCCATCTCCATCCAGTCCGACACCGTCGAGCGTCGTCCGGCCTTGCCGTGGATGGCGCCCGCCTCGGAAATGACACGGGCGTGCAGAGCGAGCGCTTCGGTGAGCGTCGACTTACCGGCGTCGGGATGGGAGATGACGGCGAACGTACGACGGCGAGCGACCTCGCCGTCAAGTTCTTTGTGCACGCTCTTCGGAACCGACTCGGTAGGGGTAGTGCTGGTCTCGACCGAATCGGGCGTACTCAAGCGAACCTCTTTTTGGGTGAAGTGGGGTTTGTTGCCGGTACCAGGGTACTCGGAGGGCGTAGGCGGTAACGGTTCCCGTCCGTACATGGATTGAATAGCCTAGAGAAGCGTCTGCGACGGAGGAAACTGCATGAGCAAGTTCACCGAAGAAATGTTCGCCACGGCGGGCAGCAGTCGACGAGGACTCGTCACCGGTGAGCCCGACGAGGCGCTGCGGCAGTCGTGGGGTGAAATTCACGGCCTCGCACGGCGGATGGCGGGCGCGCTCGCCGATTCGGGGATCGGCCACGGCGACGCGATCGGCATTCTCGCCGGTCAGCCGGTCGATATCGCGCCCGCATGTCAGGCGGCCTGGATGCGCGGTGGCTCGGTCACGATGCTGCACCAACCGACGCCGCGGACCGACCTCGCGGTG
This sequence comes from Rhodococcoides kyotonense, assembly GCF_900188125.1. Classification (GTDB taxonomy): domain Bacteria; phylum Actinomycetota; class Actinomycetes; order Mycobacteriales; family Mycobacteriaceae; genus Rhodococcoides; species Rhodococcoides kyotonense. Next base: position 503,735 of record NZ_FZOW01000002.1, read on the forward strand.
TGGGGCGAGGACACCGAAACCGTCGTGAAGATGATCGAAGCGAAGGCGGTCGTCCTCGGAGCGCCGTTCGACATCGCTGCGCCGGTTCTGGAAGAGCGCGGCATCACGGTACTGAAGATCGAGGACATGCACGACGGCCGCGACGTCGACCCGATACCGACCGAGGAGTCCGATATCGCGTTGCAGCAGTTGACGTCCGGATCCACCGGTTCGCCGAAGGCGGTGCGCATCACGCACGAGAACTTCTACGTCAATGCGTACGCGATGATCGACCGGATCAAGTTCGACGTCGACTCCGACGTCATGGTCAGTTGGCTTCCGCTGTTCCACGACATGGGGATGGTCGGCTTCCTGACGGTGCCGATGCAGGTCGGTGCCGAGGTCGTCAGCATCACGCCGCTCGACTTCCTGCGGTCACCGCTGTTGTGGGCCAAGCTGATTCACAAGTACGGCGGAACTGTCACGGCTGCACCGAATTTCGCGTACTCACTGCTTGCGCGACGGTTGCGTCAGGCGGAAGACGACCTGGATCTCGACCTCAGCACGCTGCGGTACGCATGGAACGGCGCCGAGCCCGTGGATCCGGACACGATGATCGCATTGGCGGAAGCGGGTCGGCAGTACGGTCTGGATCCGCACGCTCTCGCTCCGGTGTACGGGATGGCGGAAACGACTCTCGCAGTGTCCATTCCGGACCCGGGGCAAGGTCAGGTACTCGACGTCGTCGACGCCGATCTCCTCGAAGCGATGGGTCGTGCAGTTCCGACGACCAAGGGCAATGTCCGACGGCTGGCGACGCTCGGCAAGATGGTTCCCAACCTCGAGGGACGCGTCGTCGACAAGGAGGGGCAGGTGCTCACCCCGCGCGGCGTCGGCATCATCGAGGTGCGGGGCAAAGCTGTCACGCCCGGCTACATCACCGTCGACGGTCCCGTTGCGACTCAGGACGGCGACGGCTGGCTCGACACCGGCGACATCGGCTATTTCACCGAGGAAGGTCTGGTCGTCGTCTGCGGTCGCATCAAGGACGTCATCATCATGGGCGGCCGGAACATCTATCCCACCGACATCGAGCGTGCCGCAGGTTCGGTGGCGGGCGTGCGCCCGGGCAATGCCGTCGCGATCCGGCTCGACGCGGGTGAGAAGCGCGAGAGTTTCGCAGTTGCCGTGGAGACCAACGATTTTCAGAATCCCGACGAGGTCAAGCGCATCGAGCACGAGGTGGTGCATGCGGTGTACTCGGAGGTCGGAGTGCGTCCGAGGACCGTGGCCGTCCTGGGGCCGGGGTCGATCCCGAAGACGTCGTCGGGCAAGTTGCGTCGGTCGAATTCGGCGGCGCTGCTGGGCTGACGCCCTCGTGAGTGTTTATGTATAGAGGGCTATACATAAACACTCACGAGCGGGGATGGACCTGATTCTGTGCGGCCTCGAGCCCGACGCGCAAGATCAACTCGGCCGCGTCGGCGGCCTCCTCGCAGATCACACCGAGATCTTTGCGTTCGGCCGCGGAGAACGGCTTCAGAACGTACGACGCGGGGTCCATTCGGCCGGGAGGCCGTCCGACGCCGACGCGTACGCGCTGGTAGTCCTTCGTGGACAAGTGCTGCGAAATGGATCGCAGACCGTTGTGGCCGCCCTCGCCACCGCCGATCTTGAGCCGGATCGTGCCGAAGTCGATGTCCAGCTCGTCGTGAATCACGATGATGTTGCCGGGTTCGACGGAGAAGAACCGTGCCAGAGCCGCGACGGGTTGCCCGGACAGATTCATGAACGTCCGCGGCTTCGCGACGACGACGGACCGGTCGTTCGAACGTGCTTGCACGACATCGGAATTCGACTTCTTGTGTGACGAGAACGTGGCGCCGATGCGGGCCGCCAGCACATCGGCGACCATGAAACCCACGTTGTGGCGTGTGGTGTCGTACTGAGGCCCCGGGTTGCCGAGGCCGACGATCAGCGCGTTGTCCGAATTCACGGTGTCCATGCTCCCATCGACTCGAGAAACGACGACGCGCCGCTCCCGGTGTGGGAACGGCGCGTCGGAAGAGAAGGAGAAATCAGCTCTCGGAGTCGTCCGAAGCAGCCTCTTCCTGAGTCTCGGCCTCGCCGACCTCGGAGATGTCCTCGGTGCCTTCGCCCTCTGCCTCGAGGTCTTCCTCGGACGGAGCCTCGACGACGTTGACGAGCAGGAGTTCGGCGTCGGACACCAGGGTGACGCCGGACGGCAGGGTCAGGCCACCGGCGGTGATCTGGGTGCCGGCCTCGGCGCCTTCGACGGAGACGGTGATCGACTCGGGGATGGACAGCGCGTCGGCGTCGATCTCGACGACGGTCGAGTCGGTGGTGACGAGCGTTCCGGCAGCAGCGTCACCTTCGACGACGACGTTGACCTCGACGGACACGCGCTCGCCCTTCTTCAGGACGAGGAGATCGGCGTGCTCGATGCTGCGCTTGATCGGGTGCACGACGACGGACTTGGTCAGCGCGATCTGCTCCGAGCCGTCGATGTCGAGGGTCAGAACGGCGTTGGTGCCGTGGTTACGCAGAACAGCAGCGAATGCGCGGGTGTCCAGCGCGAGGTGCTGCGGGTCGGTGCCGTGTCCGTACAGAACTGCGGGGACCTGGCCGTCACGACGGGTGCGACGTGCAGCGCCCTTGCCGAATTCGGTGCGGACGATCGCCTTGAGGTTGTTTGCTTCGCTCGACATGAAGAATGGCTCCTGGATCACTGGGTGGACTTGGCTTCGTCGGGGCAGACACGAACGAGCAAGGCCAGGGGCCGAGCCGCGTCGATCACGGTAGTTCCTGTGGGGATCTACCCTCGCCGAGACAACCCGGAGTACTTTACACGACTCTCCTCGTGAGCAGAAATGTGTACTGGGCTATACATTGCCACTCACGAGGCGCGACGCGACATCACGAGCCACCTCGATGGCGTCGTCGCGCTGTCCGGCAGTGGACATGACGACGGCACCCTCGTGGAGCAGGGACAAACGGAGGCCCAGGTCGTCGGGCGACGCCATACCGGCCTCCGTCGCGAGACGCACGAACAGCGCGCGGGTCCAGTCCTTCTCGGACCTGATCACCTCGAGTGAGGGGTGGTCGGTGCCGCCGTACTCCGCGAACGCGTTGACGAATCCACAGCCGCGGTGGTTGTCCCGCATCCACGCCTCGAGCGCGTCGTAGACCCCGAGGACGCGTGTGGGACCGGGCTCGTACGCGTCCAGGAAGTCGAGGACGAACGCACACCACGTCTCGTATCGGCGTTCCAGGTACCGCATGACCAGACCGTCCTTCGAGCCGAAGCGGTCGTAGAGCGTCTTCTTCGTCGTGCCGGCCTCGTCGGCGATGAGGTCGACGCCGACGGCTCGGATGCCGCGTTCGTAGAACAGTGCGCTCGCGACGGTCAGAATGCGTTCGCCCGCAGGCGTGAGCGCCTTCGTCATGTGTCTCCTCTCACAGGTCCACTGCAAGTATACAGACCTGTATGGTTACCTCACAGGTATGACGCGAACCGACGCCATCGCCGCCACTGCACTGGTAGTCCTCTGGAGTTCCGGATTCATCGGGGCCGAACTGGGCACCGCCCACGCGTCGGCGCACACGTTGCTCGGCTGGCGGTACGTATGCGCCGTCGTCGTACTCGGGTTGTGGTGTTGGTTCCGCGGCCTGCGCCCGACGTGGACAGCCGTGCGCAGACACACCGTCCTCGGTTTCTTCAGCCAGTTCCTCTATCTCGCGTGCATCTTCGCGGGCGTGGGTGCCGGAGTGCCGGCCGGGACGTCCGCGCTGGTCGCCGCGATGCAACCGCTCGTCGTCGCAGCGCTGTCGACGCGTGTGCTCGGGCAATCGTTCGAGCGCAGGCGCGCGATCGGGTTGGCCGTCGGTTTCGGCGGCGTGATCATCGTCGTCGCCGGTGATCTGGGCGGCGGCACTGCGTCGTGGCCCGCATATCTACTGCCGTTGGCAGGGATGCTGTCGCTGTCGTTCGGCACGGTTCTCGAACGGAGAATGCAGACGAGCGAGCCGATTCCGCTCGCGATGTGCATCCAAGGTGCAGTTGCCGCGACGTTGTTCATGGCGTGGAACGTCGTCACCGGCGAGGTGACGCCGCCGTCGACCACGGGGTTCTGGACGGCCGTCGTATGGCTCGTTGTGCTGTCGACGTTCGGTGCGTACGGCACGTACATGTTCGTGGTCCGGCGCAGCGGCGCCACCAGGGCCAGTGCGTTGCTCTATCTGACACCCGGAACCACGATGGTGTGGGCCTACATCATGTTCGACGACCGAATCACGTGGCCGGCGGTGTTGGGCACGGTAGTGGCCGGCCTCGCCGTATGTGAATGGAAATACATAGCCGGTCTGTTCGCTCACAAGTCGCGGAGTGCCTTCACCATCTCGTCGAGCTGATCGAACGTGACGAAGTAGTGCGGCGACGCCCGGACGACGGCGTCGAGCCCGCGCTGTGTCATGTCGACGAGCGTCGAGCGCCGGTGGCTGACGGTCACCGTCACGTTCTTCTCCGCCAACGCGTCGCGGACGTCGGTCGGTGCCTTGCCGTCGACGGTGAACGAGACGATGCCGCTCTTGCGTTCACCGAGGTCGTGCACGGTCACGCCGTCGACGCTCCGCAACGCCGCGCGCAGGTAGTCGGCACGCTCGCAGATCGCCTCGGCCGCGTTGTCGATCCCGATGTCGAGCAGATAGTCGACGGCTGTGCCCAGCGCCAGCCGGGCTGCGACGTCGCACTCCCAGAACTCGAATCGTGTGACGTCGGGCGCGAGGCGGTACTCGTTCTCGCTCGTCCATTGGGCGCTGTGCAGATCGAGCGCGGGCGGTTCGAGCGAACTGGCCAGTTCGGGCCGCAGATACAGAAAGCCGGTGCCGCGGGGACCTCGTAGCCACTTTCGGCCTGTCGCGCTGAGGGCGTCGACTCCGAGTTCTTCGACGTCGACGCGGATCTGCCCGATCGACTGGCACGCGTCGAGCAGCACGAGCGCGCCGTGGCGGTGAGCCAGTTCGGCTACCTCACGCGCCGGATTGACGAGTCCGCCGTTGGTCGGGGCATGCACGAGCGAGACGATTCGGACCGAGTCGTCGAGCATCTTCTCGAATGCGTCGAGATCGATCTGCCCACTCGGATCACTCGGCACGAACTCGACGACGGCGCCGACCGCCGCGGCCCGCTGCAACGCCGCGATCGCATTGCTCGCGTATTCGACCTCGCACAGTAGAACTCGGTCGCCCTTGTTCAGAGGAATCGAGTAGAAGAAATCGCTCCACGCGCGAGTTGCGCTGTCACTCAACGCGATGTCCGACGCCTGTGCCCCGATCAACGCCGCGATCGACGTCTTGACACGGGACAGATCGGACATTCGCTCGTTTGCTGCGCGGTAGCCACCGACGACCGCTTCCCGACGCAGATGCGCGACGGCCGTCTCAACGACGGGGTCCGGCGGCAACGAGGACCCGGCGCTGTCGAGGAACACGGCGGTCGCGGCGGCAGGGGTATCTCGACGAATTCTGTCCAGGTCGAACATGTCGGAGCCTTCCGGAGACGGACATTGTCGGTGCACTGTGGTGGACTCGTGGCTAGTGTCGAAGACAGGCTTTCACACGGGAAGCGGTTCGGGAGCGATCAACCCGGCGTTTCCGCGGAATCCGCCCGGGGTAGTGGGGACGAGAGCTAGGAGGCTCCCATGTCGTCCAACGAGAAGTCCCTCGAATTGTCCTCGCGCCCAGCGGCCGAGGCATATGTCGCAAGTGTCTGTTTCAAGCTGGGGCCACCGCAGCTCATCGGCGCCGAACTCGAATTTCTGACGCATACCGCCGACGGCGACAGGCCGTCGCTCGCGCATCTCGCGATCGCTCTGGGGGAGTACGCGCCGCGCAGCATTTCACCCGATTCACCCGCCTCGCCGTTGCCAGGGGGAAGCGCCGTCACAGTCGAACCCGGCGGCCAGATAGAACTTTCCAGCTCTCCGTACGCTTCGGTGCGCGAACTACAGGACGCACTCGATGCCGACGCACGATTCGTCGACGTACTGCTCGGAGCCCACAGCGTCACACTGTCGTCGGTGCCTGCGGATGCCGACCGTGCCGCACACCGCCTGCTGGTTCTGCCGCGGTATTGCGCGATGGAGAACCGATTCACGACCATCGGCCCGTACGGCAAGTTGATGATGTGCAACACCGCAGCCGCACAGATCAGCGTCGACGCCGGTGCCGATCGTGCCGACGTCACCAGCCGCTGGCGGATGCTGGAGACGATCGGTCCCGCTTTCGTCGCCGCCTTCGCGTGTTCCCCGAAGCTTCACGGCGCGCCGGACGACGGGTGGGCGTCGCAGCGCATGCGCACGTGGCTCGAGTTGGACGGCTCGCGCACCGACGTTCCCAGCACCGGTGATCCCATCTCCGACTACGCGAGATGGGCGCTCGACGTGCCGTTGCTGTGTATTCGCGGGGACACGGAGAATTGGGAAGCACCCGAGGGTATGTCGTTCGCGGAGTGGATCGCGGACGAGAGCCGAATCGGACGCCGCCCGACCGTCGCCGATCTCGAGTACCACCTCACGACGCTCTTTCCGCATGTCCGAGCATGTGGTCATCTCGAAGTCCGTTATCTCGACGCCCAGCCGGACAACCAGTGGGTCGTTCCCGCTGCCGCGTTCGACGCCCTGTTGTCCAATCCCGACGTCGTGGAGTCGGCGTATCGAAGCGCGCTCGATACGTCGGGGCGCTGGATCGATGCGGCCCGATACGGCCTGGCCGACGCCGAGTTTCGACGCGTCGCCGAGGATCTTCTGCGCCTCGCCGCGGAGAATTCGACCGATCACGCCGAGTCGTTGTTCCTCGCCGCCGAGCGATGTCGCCGCGGCGATATACCCACGTCATCGACCACCAGACCTTCGACCGACAGGGAGCCGGTGTGAGCGAAACAGAGCAATTGAGAGCCACCGTCGAGAAGGTCTTGTCGCGCAGTCGCGCGCGCAGCGAAGCGCTCACACAGTGCGTCGACGAGAACGATCTGATCGCACAACATTCGCCGCTGATGAGCCCGCTGGTATGGGATCTCGCGCATATCGGCAACCAGGAAGAGCTGTGGCTCGTTCGCGACGTCGGCGGCCGTGAGCCGGTCCGCCAGGACATAGACGAGCTGTACGACGCGTTCAAACACTCCCGGTCGAGCAGACCGGCCCTGCCGTTGTTGTCTCCCGACGAGGCCCGCGCGTACGTGTCGACGGTCCGCGACAAGGTGTGGGACGTACTCGACACGAGTCCGCTGGGTGGGCGCAGGCTCGAACGCGACGGATTCGCCTTCGGCATGATCGCCCAGCACGAACAGCAGCACGACGAGACCATGCTGGCGACGCACCAGTTGCGCGTCGGGCCCGCGGTGTTGACCGCGCCGTCGCCGCCGCCTGCACGAGTCCCCGCGTCGGGAGAGGTCGTCATCGCCGGAGGCGAGTTCTCGATGGGCACGTCCCTCGATCCGTGGGCGTTGGACAACGAGCGGCCCGCACACTCGACGTACGTGCCCACGTTCGCGATCGACGTCGCGCCGGTCACCAATGCCCAGTACACCGCGTTCATCGACGACGGCGGATACGAGCGCCCCGAGCTGTGGAGCGAACGCGGGTGGGCGCATCGGAGCGCCGAGGGGCTGAGTGCACCGCAGTTCTGGGAGCGCGACGCCGACGGCGGCTGGTGGCGTCGGGCATTCGGTGTGACGGCACCGGTGCGCCCGAATCAGCCTGTCGTGCATGTCTGTTTCTTCGAAGCAGAGGCATACGCGACGTGGGCGGGCAAACGGCTGCCCACCGAAGCGGAATGGGAAAAAGCGGCCCGATTCGACCCGTCGACCGCCTCGGTGTCCAAGTATCCGTGGGGCGATGCCGAGCCGACGGAGACCCATGCGAACCTCGGCCAACGCCACCTCGAACCGGCGGACGTCGGCGCCTACCCCGACGGCGCGTCGGCGCAGGGTGTTCAGCAGCTGATCGGCGACGTGTGGGAGTGGACGTCGTCGAACTTCGAGCCCTACCAGGGCTTCGAGGCGTTCCCGTACGCCGAGTACTCGGAGGTGTTCTGGAGTGGGGACTATCGTGTGCTGCGCGGTGGTTCGTTCGGCACCGACGAGGTCGCCTGTCGCAGCACGTTCCGCAACTGGGACCATCCGATACGCAGGCAGATATTCGCCGGAATCCGTTGTGCGCGAGACGTAGTCGATGTGTAGGCACCTCGGCTATCTGGGGCCTGCCCGCGGCGTCGCCGACGTCCTGACGGCAGGCGCCAACTCGTTGCGCGTCCAGTCGTGGGCGCCGAAGGACATGCGCGGCGGTGGCACCATCAACGCCGACGGTTTCGGTGCGGCGTGGTGGGGCCCGAGGGGCGTGGGTTCCTACCGCAACGCGATGCCCATCTGGTCGGATCCGGCAATCGACAACACCCTGGCCGACGTCGAATCGACCGCAGTGGTTGCCGCGGTGCGCTCCGCCACCGTCGGAATGCCCATCGAGCGGACCGCGTGCGCGCCGTTCACGGACGAGCAGTGGGCCTTCAGTCACAACGGGGTGGTGTTCGGCTTCCCGGACGTGTTGGTCGAACTCGCGTCGGACATCCCGACGCGCGACCTGCTCACACTCCCCGCACCCACCGATTCCGCGGTCCTGTGGGTCGTTCTGAAACGTCTTTTCCAGGACCACGAACCCGAAAAAGCGTTGCGACAGCTTGCGTCCCGAGTGCTGGCAGCGTCGCCGAACCCGCGATTGAACCTCCTGCTCGGCGACGGCCGGAACCTCTACGCCACCACCGTGTATCACTCGCTCGCCGTGCTCGACACCGGTGATTCGGTGACCATTGCATCCGAGCCCCTCGACGACGACCCCCGCTGGAATCCGATCGGCGATCACAAGTTCGTCTGCGCCAATCCCGGCAGCGTCGACATCACCGACCTCGACTGAAGGAGAACCATGTCCGACACCGCACTCGACGTGCACATCTCACCGGAGCGGTTGCTCGAGGATCTCCGCACCGATGTGAGACAGGGGCTGACGGCGTCGCCGAAGTGGTTGTCGCCCAAATGGTTCTACGACGCGGCGGGGAGCGATCTGTTCGAGCGGATCACCGAGCTGCCCGAGTACTACCCGACGCGCACCGAGCGGGCACTCATCGAAACGTATGCCTACGACATCGCCGAACGCACCGATGCGGCCATTCTCGTCGAGCTCGGGTCCGGGTCGTCGGAGAAGACACGTCTGTTGCTCGCCGCGGGCACCAAGCATGGGTCGCTGCGCAAGTACGTGCCGCAGGACGTCTCACCGTCGGCGTTGACCGGGGCGATCGCGCAGATCTCACAGGAGTTTCCCTCGCTCGAGGTGCAGGGAATCGTCAGCGATTTCACCGACACGCTGCAGAATTTGCCTGCCGACGGACGGCGCACCATCGCGTTCCTCGGCGGCACGCTCGGCAACCTCGTGCCGGAGGAGCGGCAGGTCTTCCTTGCGGACATCGCAGGCGCCCTGGTGGCCGACGAATTCCTCGTGCTCGGCGTCGGGCTCGTCATCGATCCGGATGTGCTGGTTCCGGCGTACGACGACTCGGCCGGTGTCACAGCGCAATTCAACGCGAATGTGTTGTCGGTGCTCAACACGCGCCTCGGAGCCGACTTCGATCCGCAGAAGTTCCAGCACGTGGCGCTGTGGAACGCCGAGGACGAATGGATCGAGATGCGCCTCCGCGCCGACGGGACGCAGCACGTACGCATCGAGGACCTCGACCTCGACGTGGTGTTCGAGGACGGCGAAGAACTGCGCACGGAGATCTCGGCGAAGTTCCGGCGCGACGGGATCGAACGTGAACTCGCCGACGCAGGGTTCGGTGTCGACGAATTCTGGACCGATTCGCAGGAGCGGTTCGCGCTCATCCTGGCCCGGCGGCGCTGACCCACTCCCGCCTCACGCATCGGCGAGGGCGACGACCGGCGAGATCGTGTTCGCTCGACGCGAAGGGGCCAGCGACGCGACCAACGCAAGTGCTGCTGCGCACAACACCGTGCCCACGATGACCGCCCACGGCAGCGTCGGCAGCGTGATTCCCGACTGTGCGATCGATCCCAGCAGCGACTGCGCCGCGGCCCACCCGTAGACGATGCCGAGCAGCAACCCGAAGCCCATCGACGCGACGACCATCTGCGCACTTTCGGACATGATCATCCCGCGAATCTGCTTGCGCGTGAACCCGAGTGCGCGCAACAATCCCAGCTCACGAGTCCGCTGAATGACGCTGAGCGACAGGTTGTTGACCATTCCGACCGCAGCGATGACGCCGGAGAATCCGATCAAGCCGGTCATGATGCCGACGGTCACCGTCAGGACCTGGTCGAGTGATTCCGCGCTGAACTCGTTCTCCAGCATCGCCCGGTAGCTGTACATCGCGACTGCGAACGTCACGACCAGCGTCACACCGATCAACAGCCCCAACGCTGTTCGCGTACTCCGCTCCGGGTATCGCGTGGCATTGGCTGCGGCGAGCCGTGCCGACGGCGAACCACCGAGCAGTCGCCCGACCAGCCGCAGCAGCCACGGCACAATTCGATGTGCACCCACCATGACCCCGGTGAACGACGCGGCCCCGCCGGCGAACGCGACGAGAACACCTGCAGGAGTGATGGTTCCGATGACGACACCGAGACCGAGCAGGATCACACCGCCCGCGATCAGGACGACGGCCAACGTCGTTCGCGCCCGTCGATGGGATGCAGCCACTCCAGGAGTCTCGACGACGGTGCCGGTCGCTTGGATAGGCGTCACCTCCAGGACGCGCCTCGCCCCGATGTACGACGCGGCCCACGTGGTCCCGACGACGATGACGACGGGCATCGCAACCAGGGGCTGAAGCGTCGTATAGGCGACGTCGGGTAGCTTGCCGGCCGATACGGCGAGTGCCCGGGCGAGATGACTCGACGCCACGCCGACCACAAGACCGACCGCCGCGCCGAACAATCCGACCGACAAGCCCTCTCGCGACGCGGACCGACGGAGCTCGCGCCCCGACGCACCGAGAAGTCGCAGCAGCGCAATGGTTTTCGTACGGCCCGCGACGATGGCCCCGAAGGTGTTGGCCGTGACCACCGCGGCGACGTACAACGCCAGCAGGATGAACACCATCGCGACGCAGTACAGCGCGATCGCGATCGAACCTTCCCCCTCGTCGCCGAAGATGTCGAGCAGGAACGCAGTTGCCTGGATCAGTACGACACCGAAGAACGACGCCAACGCAGTCACCAGAATGCTTGCACCGTGATCTCGTCGTCCGGACGAGTTCGTCATGGCCCTCATGCTGCCGCCTCCATCGCGAGCATGAAACTGGAGATCTGCTCTGGCGTCGACCGGCGACGCTCGTCCACGACATGCCCGTCGGCGAGAAAGACGATGCGGTCGGCGTACCCGGCGGCGACGGGGTCGTGCGTGACCATCACGATCGACTGGCCGTATTCGCGCACCGATGCGGCGAGCAGCGACAGCACCTCGCGTCCGGTTCGGGAGTCGAGGTTGCCGGTGGGCTCGTCGGCGAAGACCAAATGGGGACGGGAACCGAGAGCACGAGCGATCGCGACGCGTTGCTGTTGGCCACCGGACAGCTGATGCGGCCGGTGGTCCGTCCGTGCGCCGAGGCCGAGCGTCGTGATCAGATGCTCGACCCATGACGATTCCGCCGCGCTGGGCGCGCGACCGTCGAGTTCGAACGGCAACATGATATTTGCCCTGACGTCCAGTGTCGGAACGAGATTGAACGACTGGAAGATGAAGCCGATCTGCCTACGCCGTAATTCGGTCAAGGCGTCGTCGCCCAGATCGGTGATGTCGGTGTCGGCGAGAGTGACCTGTCCCGATGTGACCGAGTCGAGTCCGGCCATGACGTGCATCAGCGTGGACTTGCCGGAGCCCGACGGGCCCATGATCGCGGTGAACTCGCCGCGATGGATGTCGAGGGACACGCCGTCGAGAGCATGGACGGTGTTCGTCGTGTCTCCGTAGCTTTTGCGAACCTGGTGTACCCGAGCGACGGGTGGAAGCGTGTGTGTCATGCCTGAAACGCTAAGAGTACGCGGCCGCGAAAGAATCAGGCTGCAGTCCAGACCTCGTACATCTCGAGGATGACGTGCGGCTACGGCGCGTCACCGCACCAGGCCGTGCTCGAACGCGTACACCACCAGCTGAACTCGGTCGCGGACGTCGAGCTTGGTGAAGATCCGACTGATGTGAGTCTTCACCGTCGCCTCGCTGAGGTACTCACCCGCGGCGATTTCGGAGTTGCTCATCCCCTTCGCCGCCAGGCGGAAGATCTCCTGTTCACGGGATGTCAGTCGAGTGAACGGCTCCGGGATCACCGGCGCTGCAGGTCTTTCCGTGAAGTGCTCGAGCAAAGCAGTGGTCGCCGACGCGGCGATGACCGAATTGCCTGCATGAACGGTGCGAATCGCAGCGAGGAGAAACTCGGGGTCCGCGTCCTTCAGCACGAAACCGCTCGCACCCGCTTTGATGGCACGTGCCGCGCTCTCGTCGAGGTCGAATGTCGTCAGCACCACGATCTTCGGGGGAGTGGCGGAGCTTGCGACGATCTCCTCGGTCGCTGCGATCCCGTCGAGCACGGGCATACGAATGTCCATCAGCACGACGTCGGGCGACGCCGACGCGGCCAACTTCACGCCCTCGCGCCCGTTGCCCGCTTCACCGACGAACTCGAGGTCGGCTTGCGACGAGACGAGCATCCTGATGCCCGCACGAAAGAGTTGCTGGTCGTCGACGAGTGCGACGCGGATGGGTGTCATCGTTCGACCTCGGCGGGAGTGGGCTCTGCAGGACCGACCTGGATTTCCGCTGCGGGGAGTCGTGCCACGAGTGTCCATACTCCTTCGTCGAGACTTGCCGTGAGCGTGCCGCCCGACAATGCCGCGCGTTCACGCATTCCTATCAGCCCGTGCCCGCCGGTGCTCTCCGCGGCGCGCACGCGGTTGCGGACCGTCATCGTCGTGCCCGCGTCGTCGCACGTCAGGCTCATCGAGACGGCGTGCGACGAATCTCCGTGTCGGAGTGCGTTGGTCAATGCTTCCTGTGCGATTCGGTACAGCGTGAGTTGGCCACCCGCGCCGAGCGCGGAGGTGTCACCGGGGCCGTCGAAGTCGATGCGCAGCCCCGCGGTACGCATACGTTCGACGAGCGTGGACAGGTCCTGCGATTCGGTTGCGGGCGCGTCGTCCGTGTTGTGCCGGAGTTGGGCGAGCACTCCTCGGACGTCGCGCAGTGCGTCGCGGGCGGTGGTGGAGATGGTGGAGAGGGCAGTGTCGACGGATTCGGGATCCGAGACGCGTGCGTACCGCGCGCCGTCGGCCTGTGCGATCACGACCGCGAGGGAGTGAGCAACGATGTCGTGCATGTCGCGGGCAATGCGGTTGCGCTCGTGTTCTACGGCGACGTCCTGAAGCGCCTGAGCCTGCTCCATTTCGGCCAGCGCGCGTTGGTGTTTCTCTTCGATCGATGTTCGGTTCGCGAGCGCGATACGACCGAGCGACCACGACAGCCCGAGCACCGCCCACGATCCGACGAGCACGATCAGCAGCTGACGGGTGTACTCACCGACAGATCTGGTGCCCTCGTACAGAAAGCCTTGGTCGCCACCGACGAACGTGAGAAACAGAGCTGCAACGACACCGCCGAGCACGACCGAGGCGAGTCCGACTTTCCTCAGGCGGGGGGAACCGTACGCGGCGGTTGCGAACAACACGAACAGGATCGCGATGTTGCCTGCCTGCGTGCCGAGGCCGGCGGCCATCTGGCCGATCGCGCAGATCCAGGACAGTCCGAGCGCAAGGACGGGGGAGAGTCGGCGGAGGCCGAGTGCGACACCGTATCCGAGCAGAACGATGGTCGCGCCTACGCCGTTGTGTTCCACTGCGGCAGCGAAGAACAGAACGGTGAAGGCGAGGGCGAAACCGACGTCGACGACGATCTGAAAGCGCGTGAGCGACCTGAACACCCGGCCAGCCTACTGGCGTCCCCCGACAACGCCCACCGTCACGCAAATGCATATGCATTTGCGTGACGGTGGGATCAGTTGGTGCGGCGACGAGCCTTCTCGAGAGCGGCGAGGGTCGTCAGGACCGTCGTGCGCTGCTTGTCGAGATCCTTGAGCCGCGCGCGGGCGGGCAGGCTCTGCTGACCGTCGAGGGCTGTGATCTGCTCGTCGATTCCGGTGAGCTGCACGAGAAGCTTCTGGACGCGTGACTGCAGTTCGATCATGTCGATGCCGGTGACGCCTGCCTGAGACTTCTTCGGCGGCGCGGACTTGGCGGGAGCCGACGAGGACGTGCCTGCAGGCGCGACACGCGGCGCTGCGACGGCAGCAGCAGCCCTGGGGCGCAACGCCTTGCGGACTGCGGCCGGATCGGGGAGCTTCTCGAGGCGGATGCTGTTGAGCACGGCACGTGCGTCGCGAGCGGTGACGCGGTACTCACGCTCTTCGTCGTCGTCGGATGCAAGCGTGCCGCCCAGCGGGCGCAGACCGTACATTCCGATGAAGTGCTTGGCCTCGTCGATGATGGATTCTTTGTCGCGGCAGAGGCTGCAGCGAGGCTCGTTCCGATAGTCCTCGATCGAGTCGGTGCTTCCGCACCAGACGCACCCTCCCGGGGTCCAACGAGCGATTCGGACGGTAGAAGTTGCAGCCGGGCTGTCCAGGATTTGTGCGTCGATCACGACGAACCATATTAGGGCACAACGCAAGCCGCCCCGCACACCCCCTCCCGGTCGAACTGCGCTTTTCGATCACCGTAGTGATCAAGCTCATCCGACCAGGGGCAGAGTGGCGGGGCGGAAAGGAAAAATACCGCTCGGGCTGTTGGTGCTAGGCGGAGCCGCGGGAGTGGAGCCTGCGGAACGACCCAGTTGTTCTAAGCAGAACCATTGAACAGGCTTGTCACGGAACCGTTTTCGAAGACCTCGCGGATGGTGCGGGCGAGGAGCGGTGCGATGGACAGCTCGGTGAGCGTCTCGAAGCGCTTGTCGTCGGTGATCGGCAGGGTGTTGGTGACGACGACTTCCTTGGCTCCGCAGTTCGCGAGGCGCTCTGCTGCCGGGTCGGACAGCACACCGTGGGTTGCGGCGATGACGACGTCGCCGGCACCGGCTTCCTTGAGCACCTTGACGGCGCCTGCGATCGTGCCGCCGGTGTCGATCATGTCGTCGATCAGGATGCAGGTGCGGCCTTCGACGTCACCGACGACGCGGTTCGACTTGACCTGGTTGGGCACCAACGGATCACGCGTCTTGTGGATGAACGCGAGCGGAGCGCCGTCGAAGCTGTCCGCCCATTTCTCGGCGACGCGGACGCGGCCGGAGTCGGGGGAGACGACGGTGATGTGCTCGAGGCTGTACTTGCCGCGGATGTGCTCGGCGAGCTGGCTGTGTGCGTGCATGTGATCGACGGGGCCGTCGAAGAAGCCCTGGATCTGATCGGTGTGCAGGTCGACGGTGATGATGCGGTCGGCGCCTGCGGTCTTGAGCAGATCGGCCACGAGGCGAGCTGAGATGGGTTCGCGGCCACGGTGCTTCTTGTCCTGGCGGGCGTACGGGTAGAACGGCAGGATCGCGGTGATCCGCTTGGCCGATCCGCGCTTGAGCGCGTCGATCATGATCAGCTGTTCCATCAGCCACGTGTTGAGCGGGAACGGGTGGCTCTGCAGCACGAATGCGTCGGATCCACGAACCGATTCCTCGAAGCGAACGAAGATCTCGCCGTTGGCGAAGTCACGCGCAGTCTGAGGGGTGACTTCGATCCCCAGTTCTTTCGCCACTTGCTGCGCGAGTTCCGGATGGGCTCGACCCGAGAAGAGCATGAGGTTCTTCTGGTTGTCGATCCAGTTTGGGGTGGTCACTACTGTTCGCCGTCCTTCGGTTCTTGCGACTCGGCGGCCAGGGCTCGTGCGGCAGCGTCTGCTGCCGCCGTCCCCGGTCGCTTCTTCTCGACCCAGCCCTCTATGTTGCGCTGGGAACCAGCGGAAACGGCGAGCGTTCCCGGTGGTACATCGTTGCGGAGCACAGTTCCTGCTCCGGTGTAGGCGCCGTCACCCACCCGAACGGGTGCGACGAACATGTTGTCCGATCCCGTTCGTACGTGCGAGCCGACGACGGTCCGCGACTTGTTGACGCCGTCGTAGTTCACGAAGACGGACGACGCTCCGATGTTGGAGTGTTCGCCGATGGTCGCGTCGCCGACGTAGGTGAGGTGCGGAACCTTGGAATGGTTGCCGATGGTGGAGTTCTTCGTCTCGACGAACGTTCCCACCTTGGAGCAGGTTCCGATCTCGGAGCCCGGGCGAAGATATGCGAAGGGCCCGACGGTTGCGCCGGGCCCGATGTGTGCCAGTTCTGCCTGCGTGCGTACGACGGATGCACGGTCGCCGACGACGACGTCGCGCAGAGTCGTTTCGGGACCGACGACGGCATCCTCGCCGATGTGCGTGTTGCCGAGCAGTTGTACGCCGGGCTCGAGTCGCACGTCCGCACCGAGGGTGACGTCGATGTCGATCCACGTCGTCGACGGATCGACGACGGTCACGCCCGCGCGCATGTGCTTCTCGACGATGTGGCGGTTGAGGACGGCGGTCACGCGGGCGAGCTGGACGCGATCGTTGACGCCCATGACCAGGTCGGGGTCGGCGAGCTGCGTGCCGTAGACGGACAGTCCGCTGCTCTTGCTGATCTTGACGACGTCGGTGAGGTACAGCTCGTGCTGCGCGTTCTGCGTGCTGATCTTGCCGAGCGCCGCGCGGAGTGCTGCTGCGTCGAACGCGTAGACGCCGGAGTTGACCTCGGTGATCGAGATCTGCTCGGGGGTGGCGTCGGAGTGCTCGACGATCTCGCCGACCTCCCCGTCGTCGGTGCGCACGATGCGTCCGTACCCGTTGGCGTCGGCCGGGACGAAGGTCAGAATCGTCGCGGCGGCCTTGGTCGGAGCGCTGAGATGTTCGTCGAGCAGAGCTTTGAGAGTGTGGCCGTCGAGCAGCGGGACGTCGGCAGCAGTGACGAGGATGGTGCCCTCGAAGTCGTCGGGCAGCGCTTTCAGGCCGCACTGCACAGCGTGGCCGGTGCCGAGTTGCCTGTCCTGGACGGTGGTGTGGATCGTGCGCGACAGTTCGACGCTCAGTTCGTCGACAGCTTCGGTGACGCGTTCGCGGTCATGGCCGACGACGGTGACGAGATGGTCGGGGCCGAGGTCGGCTGCCGCGTGCAGAGCGTGGGCGAGCATCGTACGACCGGCGAGTGCGTGAAGAACCTTCGGAGTCTTCGACCGCATTCGGGTCCCTGCACCCGCTGCGAGAACGACCACGGCGGTTTGCACTGGCAACTGAGCTCCTCGGCGAAAATCGCGCATAACTGATCCAAAGGCTTCTTCGCTCCGCCGCCAGGACTCGAACCTGAACTATCTGAACCAAAATCAGAGGTGCTGCCATTACACCACGGCGGATCATCGACCAGCGGTTTCTTGCGGCCATCGGAACCCGGTATCCCAGGTTACGTAGCCACGGCTCCACCGCCGAGCGCAACGAGTCTTGCATGAGAGGTGGTTGTCCGTCGAACCGCTCCTGCGAAAACGTGTCGGACGCACCATTAGGCTCGTGAGCGAGGCTCCGCGACGGTCGGGGGACGAGCCACAACCGTGGGAGGCGATATGTCCGAGCCCGAGCGTCCGCCGCGCGTACGGATGACCGGTACGCAGCGCCGGGAGCAGTTGATCGAGATCGGGCGGTCGCTGTTCGCAGAGCGCGGATACGAGGCGACGTCGGTTGAGGAGATCGCGGGACGAGCGCACGTCTCGAAGCCCGTCGTCTACGAACACTTCGGCGGCAAGGAAGGGCTGTACGCCGTCATCGTCGACCGCGAGATGTCGACGCTGTTGTGGATGATCACGTCGTCGCTCGAGCAGAACCGGTCACGGGTCCGCGTCGAGCGCGTCGCATTGGCCCTGCTCACGTACGTCGAGGACCGCACCGACGGTTTCCGCATCCTGGTGAGAGATTCACCCGTCGCCGCTGCGGACGGCAAGTACTCGTCGCTGCTCAACGATGCTGTCAGCAAGGTCGGGCACATACTTGCCGGCGACTTCACGCGTCGCGGATTCGATGCTGGTTTTGCACCGCTGTACGCGCAGGCGCTCGTCGGAATGGTGTCGATGACGGCCCAGTGGTGGCTCGACGTGCGGGAGCCGCCCAAGGAAGTGGTTGCCGCGCACGTCGTCAATCTGTGTTGGAACGGTCTCACCAATCTGGAGGCTGCACCGCAATTGGGCGGAGAATGAGCGGTCCATTTTCACTCTTGCGAGCAAAAGAGCGAGTACAGTCGCTTTCACAGCAGTGAGAGGCACGTCACACGTTCAGGCGTTTATTGTTCGGACCGGAAGCAAGTTGATCGAGGCCGTAAAGCCACTGGGTGGTACCGTTCGTTCGTAATTTGCGCAGTGGCGGCCCAGTATTGCGAAGGCGGATCCAATGGTCAGACAGGCCCGCGCCGAGATCACTCGCGACACCGTCTTGGCGGGCGCAGCGAACGTTTTTCTGCGTCTCGGCTACGCGAACGCGAGTCTCAGCGAAATCATTTCTCAGTCTCAGGTCACCAAGGGTGCTCTGTACTTCCACTTCGGGTCGAAGGAAGAGTTGGCCCGCGCGGTCATCGACGAGGGAAACACCCGTCTGACGACTGCGTGCAGGCAGTTCAACGACGGCCGCATTCCGGCTCTCGAGGCTGCCATCGGCATCTCCTACATCGTGGTCGACCTGTCGGTCAGTGATCCGATGGTGTCCGCCATGCTGCGGCTCAGCCATCAGATCGGCGACTACCGCGGCACCCAGGGCAACGTCATGGCCGGGTGGAGCGACGCGTTCGACGCGCTGGCGGCCAAGGCCATCAAGCAGGGCGACATCGACTCGACGGCCGACTCACGCACGATCGGGTCGCTCGTCCTCGAGATCCTGACGGGCGTGCACATGGTCGCGGTGGCCACCGCCAACACGGCCGAGCTGCCGTCGCGCATGGAGCGTCTCTGGTACTACCTGCTGCCGTCGCTCGTCACGCCGGGCAAGCTCGAGTACTTCCGCGAGTTCGCTGCCCGACGGGTCATCAGGCACTAGATCGGCTGCGTCGGGTCCAGCCGGATAGGATCGAGCGCGGTCGCCGGTTTCCCTACCTCGCGTGCGGGGTAGATGCCGGGTCAACAGTCGTGCCGATCTCGTTCAGGAGCCCCACAGTTGCCTTCCGATTCCTCGCTTCACCTGTCGGGCCTTGCGCGTGTGGCACTGGCGGACACGACTCTGCGATCCGTGGCCGAGGCGGTGGGTGCGGCCGAGCGCACGTTGGTCGCCCCCAATGCTGCGCGGCCGTTCGTCGCGGCGGCGATCGCCGATCGTGCTCAGGTCCTCGTCGTGACGGCCACCGGTCGCGAAGCCGACGAGTTGACCGGTGAACTCGAACAGATTCTCGGCACCTCGGTCGTGCAGTTCCCGTCGTGGGAGACGTTGCCGCACGAACGTCTGTCACCGAGCGCGGATACCGTCGGGCGGCGGCTCGAGGTGCTGCGCCGGCTCGCGCGCCCCGACGACAAGGACTACGGCCCGCCGCTTCAGGTGATCGTCACGACGGTTCGTTCACTCGTACAGCCCATGGCTCCCGGGCTCGGTGAGATCGAGCCGGTCACCCTCAAGGTCGGCGTCGAGACCGACTTCGACGGCCTGATCCATCGGCTCGTCGAGCTCGCTTACACCCGTGTCGACATGGTCGGCAAGCGTGGTGAGTTCGCGGTCCGCGGCGGCATTCTCGACATCTTCTCGCCGACGGCCGATCATCCGGTCCGCGTCGAATTCTGGGGTGACGAGGTCACCGAACTCCGTGCGTTCGCCGTCGCCGATCAGCGATCGTTGGCCGACGTCCAGGTCGATGCCGTCATCGCACCGCCCTGTCGAGAGCTGATTCTGACGCAGGAGGTCCGCGACCGTGCCGCCGTGTTGAGTGCGGACAATCAAGCGGACGCAGCTCTGGTCGAGATGCTGGACAAGCTGTCCGCAGGCATCCCGGTCGAGGGTATGGAGGCGTTGCTGCCGCTGCTGCAGCCGGGCGAACTGCAACTGTTGGCCGACATCCTGCCGAGCGGTGCCCACGTGTTGCTGTGCGATCCGGAGCGAATCCGCACGCGCGCAACCGATCTGGTTCGCACGGGGCAGGAATTCCTGGAAGCGTCGTGGACGGCGGCGTCGGTCGGCGGCGCCGCCCCACTGGACACGTCGACGCTCGACACCACCAGCCTGGGCGGTGTCAGCCTGGATCTCGGTGCGTCCGCGTATCGCTCGCTGCGCCAGGTTCGCGAATCCGCGCAGGCGCAGGGCCGACCGTGGTGGACCGTCAGCCCGTTGGCATCCGGTGGCGACGACGAGTTCGAGCTCGCCGTCGAGGGTGTGCCGGAGGTCCGTGGCTCCGAGGAACTGCTGGCAGGTGTGTTCGCGATGCTGCGGGCGCATGTGTCGACGGGTGGGCGTGCCGTCATCGCTGTCGCAGGAGCAGGCACGGCGACACGTATCATCGAGCGACTCGGCGAAGCGGATGTCCCTGCGGCGCACATCGATTCGGGTGCCGAGCCGCTTCCCGACGTCGTCAGCGTGCTGTGTGGTTCGCTGCACGAAGGACTGATTCTGCCCGACGCGCAACTCGTGGTCGTCACCGAGAGCGACCTCACCGGCAACCGCGTCACCGCGGCCGAAGGCCGAAAGATGCCCGCCAAGAGGCGGAATCAGGTCGACCCGCTCGCGCTGGTCGCAGGCGACAGCGTCGTACACGATCAGCACGGCATCGGTCGGTTCGTCGAGATGATCGAACGCACCGTCGGCGGTGCGCGTCGTGAATATCTCGTCATCGAGTATGCGCCGAGCAAGCGTGGCCATCCCGGTGATCGTCTGTTCGTTCCGATGGACTCGCTCGATCAGCTCTCGCGGTATGTCGGTGGAGAGTTGCCTGCCCTCAGCAAGCTCGGCGGATCCGACTGGGCGAACACGAAACGCAAAGCGCGCAAGGCAGTTCGAGAGATCGCGGGCGAGCTCGTGCAGCTGTACGCCGCGCGTCAGGCAGCGCCGGGGCATGCGTTCGGGCCGGACACACCGTGGCAGCGCGAGATGGAGGACGCGTTCGGTTTCACCGAGACGATGGACCAGATGACGGCCATCACCGAGGTCAAGGCCGACATGGAGAAGGCCGTCCCGATGGACCGCGTCATTCTCGGCGACGTCGGGTACGGCAAGACCGAGATCGCGGTCCGCGCGGCGTTCAAGGCTGTGCAGGACGGCAAGCAGGTGGCCGTGTTGGTGCCGACAACCCTTCTGGCGCAACAGCATCTGCAGACGTTCCAGGCGCGCATGGCGTCGTTCCCCGTGACGGTGAAGGGTCTGTCCCGCTTCACGCACGGCTCGGATTCGAAGGAAGTGATGGCGGGCCTCGCGGACGGGACCGTCGACATCGTCGTCGGCACGCACCGATTGCTGCAGACCGGTGTCACGTGGAAGGACCTGGGCCTCGTGATCGTCGACGAGGAGCAGCGATTCGGCGTCGAGCACAAGGAACACATCAAGTCGCTGCGTACCCACGTGGACGTGCTGACGATGTCCGCGACACCTATCCCTCGTACGTTGGAGATGAGCCTTGCCGGAATCCGTGAGATGTCGACCATCCTCACGCCGCCCGAGGAGCGTCACCCCGTCCTGACGTATGTCGGTGCGTACAACGACAAGCAGGTCGCCGCCGCTATCCGACGCGAACTGCTGCGCGATGGCCAGGTGTTCTTCGTTCACAACCGCGTCAGCTCGATCGACAAGGCAGCCAAGCGAATTCGAGATCTCGTTCCGGAAGCCCGTGTCACGACGGCGCACGGACAGATGAACGAGGAAACCCTGGAGAAGACGGTGCAGGGGTTCTGGCAGCGAGAGACCGACGTGCTGGTGTGTACCACCATCATCGAGACCGGTCTCGACATCTCCAACGCCAACACGTTGATCGTCGAACGCAGTGACTCGCTCGGACTGTCGCAGCTGCACCAGTTGCGCGGACGCGTCGGGCGTAGTCGCGAACGCGGATACGCGTACTTCCTCTACCCGGCGGAGAAGCCTCTGACGGAGACGGCGTACGACCGACTCGCGACGATCTCGCAGAACTCCGACCTCGGAGCCGGTATGGCCGTCGCCATGAAGGACCTCGAAATCCGTGGTGCCGGAAACGTTCTCGGTGCCGAGCAGTCCGGTCACGTCGCGGGTGTCGGCTTCGACCTCTACGTCCGACTGGTCGGCGAGGCCGTCGAGGCATATCGTGCTGCGGCCGACGGCAAACCGATCTCGACGGACGAGGCACCCAAGGAGGTTCGCATCGATCTGCCGGTCGACGCGCACATCCCGCCCGACTACGTCACCAGTGACCGACTGCGGCTCGAGGCGTACCGAAAGCTCGCTGCGGCAACCGATTCGGAGTCGATGGGAGCAGTCATCGACGAGATGACCGACCGCTACGGTCCGCTTCCGGAGGAAGTGGGCAGGCTCGTCTCGGTCGCGAAGCTTCGTCTCATCGCCAAGGAATATGCGCTCACCGACATCAACGTCGCTGGTACACAGGTCAAGCTGGCGCCGATGGACCTGCCCGACTCGAAGCAGATCCGCCTCAAGCGGCTGTACCCGAATGCGCAGTACCGAGCCACGACGGGTGTCGTGCAGCTTCCGTTGCCACGCGTCGAAGGCGGAGGCGTCGGCGCCGCCCGAGTGCGCGATGTAGAACTGGTCCAGTTCATCGCCGACTTGATCTTGTCCTTGGACGGTAAGCCGTCTCGGTCGGTGTTGTTGGAGCAGACTGTGGGGGTGTGATGACGGTAGTGCTGCTCGATCCGGTTCGGCCGACGATGGTTCCGGCGGAGGCGATCGAATTCCTGAGTGGTGTAGTGGAATTCACCGAGGAGGTCCCGGTCCGGACGAGGTGGTTGTTCTCGGGCACCGCACGGGCCGACGGTTCTGCCGGCGTGCTCGTCAGCACCGATCCGCGCAATCCCGAAGTGCTGGAACGGATCAGGCGCGGCGATCGCGTCGTCGAGTCACCGAAGCTGCCGGGCGACGACCTGATCGCGGCAGTGGTGCTGATGGATCGCCTGCGCACCATCGGTGGGTGGGAAGCGCAGCAGACCCACGCGTCGCTGAGCGGCTATCTGCTGGAAGAGACCTACGAACTGCTCGACGCGATTCACAGCGGCAACCTCGTCGACCTCAAGGAAGAGCTCGGGGACATCTTGCTGCAGGTGCTGTTCCACTCACGGATCGCGCAGGATGCCGCCGAGAACTCGTTCGATGTCGATGACGTGGCGGCCGGATTGGTGGCCAAGTTGACGCACCGCACGCCTCATCTGACCGACGGGTCGACGGGGCCCATCGACGTCGCAACACAGGAGAAGGCGTGGGAGGAACGCAAGGCGGCCGAGAAGGCGCGCGGATCCTGCCTCGACGGGATCGCGATGGCGCAACCCGCACTCGCGTTGGCGCAGAAGGTCGTCGGGCGCGCGTCGAAAGCAGGGTTGCCCGACGAACTCGTGCCCGACGAGTTGCGGACCGTCCACATCGGCGCCGACCACAGTCATGGCGGGGAGAGCGCGGAAGACCTGCTGCGCCGGAACGTCCTCGACTTCGCCCGACGCGTCCGGGGTGCCGAGGAGTCCGCGAAGCTCCACGGCGCCGAGCCCGGAAACCTCACCGCGATCGAGTGGATAGAGAACTGGGGCCGGAAGTAGGCCCCCCTTCTTCCGCCCGCCCCTTCTCCGCCCGCCCGCCCCTTCTCCGTCCGCCCCCTTCTCCGCCCGCCCCTTCTTCGCCCGCCCCTTCTTCGCCCGCCCCCTGTTCCGGAGCGAATGTGACATTTGCTCACTCTGAGTGACCGAGGGCCGCCCTCGCTCCGGACCTGGCACGCCCCCGTCCCGCTTGGATGAACCGTTCAAGCCATCTGATCGTATGAATGGACCATTCAAGCGGTGGTCGGGCGGGTGGTCGGGCGAGGGGCGGGTGGGTCGGGGGCCGAACGCCGGCCCGCCTACTTCCGCCAGAACAGGTGGTGCGTCACACCGCTGGGGCTGGGCACGACCTCGTGTTCGAAGCGGTCGTTCAGCTCGTCGGGGGAGTCCCAGAGCTTCAGCCCCGATCCGATTTCGACGCCGGACACGGCGATGTGCATGGTGTCGACGAGGTCCGCGTCGAGGAATTCGCGGACAGTGGTGACGCCTCCGCCCAGGCGCACGTCACGGCCGTCGGCTGCTTCCCGTGCCTGGCCGAGCACCGTGGCTGCATCTGCGTCGACGAAGTGGAACGTCGTCTCGCCGCGTGTGATGGACGGACGCTCGTGATGCGTGAGAACGAAAACGGGGGTGTGGAAGGGCGGTTCGTCACCCCACCAGCCTTCCCACTCGAGGTTCTCCCACGGTCCGCGTTGGTATCCGAATTTGTTTCGACCCATGATCTCTGCGCCGATGTTGTGGGCGAAGTCCCGCGTGAAGTAGTCGTCGAGTCCGCGGGTGCCGCCCGGATCCGTACGGTTCGGCCAGCTCGCGGTCGCACCGCACCACGCGAACATGCCCGAGTGGTCGAATCCGAACGGGCTCTCCAAGCTCTGGTTCACCCCCGCCGCGACGCCATCGCTGGAGACGTTGAAGTTCTGGACCCGAAGTAGCTGTGGCACGTGCGCTCCCGTGGTCGATCGTGAAAGGACGGGGTGTAGACCCGGTAGCGTCGCAAAACTCATCGCTTGGATGAACCCCGGAAGCTATCTGACCGTATGAATGGACCATTCAAGCGATCGAGGGGATCAGCCGAACAACGTCGAACCCCAATACTCCGACTCACCCAACCCCGGGGGACAAGCGAACACCGCCGATCCGACGTGCTGGATGTACTCGTTCATCGCATCCTTGCGAGCCAGGGCCAACTGCATGGGCACGAACTGGGTCAGCGGGTCGCGGCAGTATGCGATGAAGAAGAGGCCGGCGTCGAGGTGGCCGAAACCGTCGGATCCGTCGGTGAAGTTGTATCCCCGACGCAGGATCTGAATGCCGCCCAATTCTTCCTTCGACGCCAACCGCACGTGCGCGTCCTCGTCGATCAAGAATCCGTGCGGCCCTTTGGAATCGAGGTCCAGGTCGTCGAACTCGTCCTGGAGGCCCAGTGGAGCACCGGATCCCTTGCTACGTCCGATGACTCGTTCCTGCTCGTTCAACACCGTGCGATCCCAGGATTCGATGAGCATCCGAATTCGACGGGCCACGAGGAACGAGCCTCCACGCATCCAGTCCTGATCGCCGTCACCTACCCACACGAAATCGTCGAGAAGTCCCGGCTCCTCTGCCTTCAAGTTGGCCGTTCCGTCCTTGAATCCGAACAGGTTTCGGGGCGTGGCCTGCGTCGTCGAGGTCGACGACGTTCGCCCGAACCCGAGCTGTGACCACTTGACCGACACGGTGCCGAAGCCCACCCGAGCCAGGTTCCGAATTGCGTGGACAGCAACTTGCGGATCATCAGCGCACGCCTGAATACACAGGTCGCCACCCGATCGCAACGGATCCAAATTGTCACCGGGGAAATGCTGCAGGTCGGCCAACGAAGCCGGCCGCGAACCCTCCAAACCGAACCGTGAGAACAGCCCGGGCCCGAACCCGATCGTCAACGTCAATGACGACGCCGAAAGGCCTAGGGCTTCACCGGTATCCGACGGCGGCTTGTATTCGCCTGCGCCGACGGCGCCGCCCTCGAACGTCTCCTCCCCGCGGGTCAGTCGCTCCGCCATCTCCGTCCATTCGCGAAGGAGTGCAACGAACTCGTCACGAGAGTCGGTCGTGATGTCGAACGCCACGAAATGCATTCGGTCCTGCGCCGGGGTGACGATGCCGGCCTGATGGTCACCGCGAAAATCCACGATGTCCGACGGCGCATCGCCGGAATCGGCAACAGCGAAAGCCCCGACCGCTCCTGCGCCGACCACTGCAGCGCCTGCCCCGGCGGCGCCGAACAGCTGCCGCCGGGAGAAGCGCCGAGAATTACTGTCCTGCAACGACACCCTGTACCTGGCTCACTTCTGCCGACAGTGCGTCGATCTTGTTCGACAGCGCCTGTCGCTGGGGTTCGGTGACGGTGTCGTAGAAGACGAAACCGTCACCCTGACGATACTGCGCGAGTTCCGCATCGAGCTCTGCGAAGCGTGCGTCGATCGAAGTACCCAGATCGGGATCGCTCTGATCGATGATCGGACGCACCGCGGCGACGGCTGCCTGCGAACCGTCGACGTTGGCTTGGAAATCCCACAGGTCCGTGTGCGAGAAGAAGTCCTCTTCACCGCTGATCTTGGTCTTGGCGACCTCGTCGAGCAATCCCTGTGCGCCACCGGCGACCTGGATCGGATCGACGGTGAAGTCGTCGGCCTTCACTTTCTCGGCCAGCTCGGCGATGTCGGCTTGCAACTGATCTGCCATGGCGTTCGTGTCGGGCTGCAGTCCCTGGGCCCACAGGTCCTTCTCGATTCGGTGGAAGCCTGTCCAGGTATCCCCGGGCTCGACGTCGGGCTCACGAAGGTCGATGCGGGGATCCAGGTCGTCGGGGAAGCTCTCGGCGACGGGCTCGATACGCTCGTAATAGCTACGCGTGATGGGGAATTGGGCCTTGGCGGCCTCGATGTCGCCGGCCTTGACCGAGGCAACGAACTGAGCCGTCGTCTCCTGCAATGCGTCGACCTGGCTGACGACGTACCGCTTGTATCCCGACGCGGCCTCCTCGAGCAGGCCGTTCTCGTCGGCCTGGCGTACCGCATCGCCGGTGACGACGTAGTCGGCGCGGATACCGTCGCCGACCATGCCTGCCTTGCATGCGGTTTGGTAGGTGCCGGGGTCGGGGAGGGCGACGATGAGCTGACGCGTCAGGCCGGGGCCGATGTTCTCGACCTCGCCCATGACGCGGTCGCCTTCACCGTAGACGTAGAACTCGGTGACCTTGCTTCCGTTGTTCGTGATCTGGAACGTCGAATTGCCTGTTTTGCCTTCGGTACTCGCGACGTCGCATGTGGTGTCCGTCGCGGCGACCGCAATGTCCTCGGCGCTCGCGTCGGACGTGGATTTCTCCGTACAACCGGCGAGCGCCAGGGGAAGAACCGCGATCGCGGCCAGAGCGTAAGTGGTACGACGCATCGAGACGACGCCTTTCATGAGGTGAGTGCCGGTTCGGGAACACGAACCGGCCGAAGGAAGAGGAACAGAACGATGACGAGGTATGCAGCCCAGCTGACCGCTTGTAGCACGGTCGGTTCGGGCCGGAAGTTGAAGATGCCGGCGAGGACGGTGCCGTACCAGCTGGATGCGTCGTACTGCGCGGTGATATCGAACGCGATTGCGCTGCCGCCGGGAAGTAGCCCGCCGATCTGCAAGGCGCGGATGCCGTACGCGAGGATGCCCGCGGCGACGACGATGAGGAAGATACCGGTGTATCGGAAGAATTTGGCGAAGTCGATGCGGATAGCTCCGAAGTACAAGAGGACCGTCAGAAACGCGGCGACGACGATACCGAGAAGCAGGCCGAGCAGTGGCCACAGGCTGCCGTGGGTGTTCTCGGCGTAGCCGACCATGAGCAAGGCCGTCTCGACGCCTTCACGCCCGACGGCGAAGAACGACAGCGTCAGGACAGCGATCGGTCCGACGGCCAGTGCGCGTTCCATCCCGCCGCGGAGCTCGCCGGACATGTCCTTGGCCGCGGTGCGCATCCACAGAACCATTGTCGTGACGATTGCGACGGCGACGAGCGACGCTATGCCTGCGATGATCTCGGCGGTCAGGCCCGTGACGGTCGACGTGCCGAAGTGGATGACGAAGAAAATGATCGCGACCATTGCCACTGCAATGCCGACGCCCAGCCACACCCACTTCAGTGCATCCCGACGATGGGCCTTGACCAGGAACGCCACGAGGATCATGACGACGATGCCGGTTTCGAGGCCTTCGCGGAGGCCGATGAGTCCGCTTCCGAACGTCTGAGTGGCGATCGACGGAGCGGATCCTGCGGCGGCGAGAACGGACAACGTCTGGTGCTCCTGAACGAATAAACAAGGGTAGGCGACCCTCATGCGGTTGAGAGCAACATACACCCTGAAACCGGGAACAAACCTGCTTTGACCTGCGCATACGTCTAGCTTTAGGTTTCTATTACTTTTGGTGTGCAGGATGGACCGAGTGAAGAACCGACTGAGGTGGGTGCTCACCGTCGTGTCGGTGGCGCTGGTGGCGGCTGCGTGTGGCTCCTCGGAACCGCCGCGTGAGATTCCGGAAGGCATTCCGCCCGGTCCGGGAACGCCGGTGCCCGTCATCGATTTCAACGCGCCAGGCCGCACAGCAGACCTGCTGCTCGCGTGGGCCGAGCCGCAATCGTCGGAACTGAACATCTCGGCACCCGCGCTTGCCGCATACGCCCATGCGGCGGCGATCATGGCCGCGACGTCGCCCGACTGCGGAATCGCATGGACGACGCTCGCGGGCATCGGCTACATCGAGAGCAGGCACGGCACGTATCAGGGCTCGTCCGTAGCGCCCGACGGCACCGTCTCGCCCCCGATCCGCGGAATCCCGCTCGACGGCGGCCCGGGCGTCGCCGAAATCCCGGACACCGACGGCGGCCTGCTCGACGGCGACCCGGTCCACGACCGGGCGATGGGCCCGATGCAGTTCATCCCCGAGACGTGGCGCAAGTGGGGTGTCGACGCCAACGGTGACGGCATGCCCGACCCCGACAATCTCGACGACGCGGCACTCACCGCTGCTCGGTATCTCTGCGCACGGGGTGGTGACCTCGCCACTCCCGAAGGCTGGGAGCGTGCGCTGATGGCCTACAACCAGTCCGGCGTCTATCTGCGCGACGTCCGTGACGCGGCCGCGGCCTACTCGGTCGGCACGAGAGCGTAGTGACATGCGCCCGTCGTCGGCGAGCGGCTAGTCTGACACCCGGCACTTATCAGCCCGCCCCCGTTACAAGGAGATGCATTCGTGGCCATCATTGAGCAGGTCGGAGCTCGCGAGATCCTCGATTCCCGTGGCAACCCCACGGTCGAGGTCGAGGTCGCATTGGACGACGGAACTCTGACCCGCGCGGCAGTTCCCTCCGGTGCATCCACCGGTGAGCACGAGGCCGTCGAGCTTCGCGACGGCGGCGATCGCTACCTCGGCAAGGGCGTCGAGAAGGCCGTCAACGCAGTTCTCGACGAGATCGCACCGGCCGTCATCGGCCTCGACGCCATCGAGCAGCGCGCCGTCGACCAGGCTCTTCTCGACCTCGACGGCACCCCGGACAAGTCCCGCCTCGGCGCGAACTCGCTTCTCGGTGTGTCCTTGGCCGTCGCCAAGGCTGCTGCCGAGTCTGCAGGCCTCGAGCTGTTCCGCTACCTCGGCGGACCGAACGCGCACATCCTGCCCGTGCCGATGATGAACATCATCAACGGTGGCGCCCACGCGGACAGTGGCGTCGACGTCCAGGAATTCATGATCGCGCCGATCGGCGCACCGACCTTCAAGGAGTCCCTGCGCTGGGGCGCCGAGGTCTACCACTCGCTCAAGTCCGTGCTGAAGGCCAAGGGCCTGTCCACCGGTCTCGGCGACGAGGGTGGTTTCGCTCCCGACCTGGCCGGCACCAAGGCAGCTCTCGACCTGATCCTCGAGGCGATCGAGAAGGCCGGCCTCAAGCCAGGCCAGGACATCGCGCTGGCTCTCGACGTCGCAGCAACGGAGTTCTACACCGCAGGCACCGGCTACGCCTTCGAGCGTGAGACCAAGTCGGCCGAGGAGATGTCCGCGTTCTACGGCCAGCTGGTCGACGCGTACCCGCTGGTCTCGATCGAGGATCCGCTCGACGAGAACGACTGGGACGGCTGGGTCGCACTGACCGAGCAGATCGGTGACAAGGTTCAGCTCGTCGGCGACGACCTGTTCGTCACCAACCCCGAGCGTCTCGAAGACGGCATCGTCAAGGGCGCCGCCAACGCGCTGCTGGTCAAGGTCAACCAGATCGGCACGCTCACCGAAACCCTCGACGCCGTCGATCTCGCACACCGCAACGGCTACAAGACGATGATGAGCCACCGGTCCGGCGAGACCGAGGACACCACCATCGCCGACCTGGCAGTTGCCGTCGGCAGCGGCCAGATCAAGACCGGTGCACCCGCTCGTTCCGAGCGCGTCGCCAAGTACAACCAGTTGCTGCGAATCGAAGAAGCTCTGGGCGACGCGGCGCGTTACGCCGGCGAGCTGGCTTTCCCCCGGTTCAATTACGACGGATAGCTCTTTTCGAGGCGACAAGGCGGAGTTGGTTTGATGGCGGCGCGGCGAGGGAGACCGGGGACCAGTCCAGGTGGACGTGATCCCCGGCCTCCGGGTCGCTCGTCGACCGCCCGCACTCGGCAGACCGGGGCTGCGTCGGGAGACCAACACAGCTCCGGTGCCGCTGCGCCGGAACCGTCCGATCAGGCGCGCGACGCCGTCGTCGCCGGAAAAGCCGCGCCACGACGCGTCGGCGCCCGTGCGTCTGGCAAGGACCGTACGTTCCTGGGCTTGTCGACGGGACGGGCGGTCGTTCTGGCCGTCGTCGTCTGTGCCTTGGCGCTGACGCTCGCGATGCCGCTACGCACCTATTTCTCGCAACGCGCGGAACTCTCGCAGGTTCTGGCCGACCGTGAGGGGCTGCAGAACGACGTCCGAAATCTCGAGCTGGAGAAGTCTCAGCTCAACGAACCGGCACGCATCGCCGCCGAAGCGCGCACCCGGCTGTTCTGGGTGATGCCGGGAGAGACGCCGTACACGGTGCAGCTCCCCGGTGACGTCGCGAAGTCGGACGCAGAAGAACAAGCAACCAAACAATCCGAGGGTCCCTGGTACAGGGATCTTTGGGAATCGGCAGTGCAGCCACAGCCGAGCGACGAACCGGAGACGACACCGCTTCCGGCGATCGTTCCTGCGCCTGCACCAGCACTAGAAGGAGGGCCGGTCGGGTGAGCTCGGCAGTCTCGCAAGAAGATCTCGACGCTGTTGCAGCCCAGCTCGGACGTGAACCGCGTGGCGTTCTGGAGATCGCGTACAGGTCGCCGGACGGAAAGCCCGGGGTCGTCAAGACAGCGCCGAAGCTGCCCGACGGCACTCCGTTCCCCACGCTCTACTACTTGACCGATCCGCGTCTGACGGCAGAGGCTAGCCGTCAGGAATCTGCCGGGGTGATGCGGGAGATGACTCTCAGGCTGTCGGAGGACGAGGACCTGGCCGCCGGTTACCGACGTGCCCACGAGTCGTACCTCGCCGAGCGCAATGAGATCGAGTCTCTCGGAACGGATTTCACCGGCGGCGGTATGCCCGACCGGGTGAAGTGCTTGCACGTGCTCATCGCTCATTCTTTGGCGAAGGGTCCCGGCTTGAATCCGCTGGGTGACGAGTCCGTTGCGCTCGCCGCCGAAAATCGTCTGCGCGGCACCGCAATTCCGGC
Organism: Rhodococcoides kyotonense; assembly: GCF_900188125.1. GTDB lineage: Bacteria > Actinomycetota > Actinomycetes > Mycobacteriales > Mycobacteriaceae > Rhodococcoides > Rhodococcoides kyotonense. Next base: position 535,338 of record NZ_FZOW01000002.1, read on the forward strand.
CGACTGGCCTACCATCGCCGAATTGCGCGGAGAGACAGCATGACTCGGGTTGCGGCGATCGATTGCGGTACCAATTCCATCAGGCTTCTCGTCGCCGACATCGAAGACGGTGTCCTGACGGACGTCTCCCGCGAGATGCGCGTCGTACGGCTGGGGCAAGGTGTCGACGCAACGGGGTCCTTTGCACCCGAGGCGATCGAGCGCACACGGGTCGCTCTGGAGGAGTACGCAGGCATCATTCGCTCGGCGGGCGTGACGGCGCTGCGGATGGTCGCGACGTCGGCCACTCGCGACGCGTCGAACCGCGAGGATTTCTTCTCGATGACGCGCGAGATTCTGGATCCGATCGTGTCCGGGTCGGTTGCCGAGGTCATCACCGGTGACGAGGAAGCGCGTCTGTCGTTTGCCGGTGCCATCGGCGACTTGAGTTTCGACGGTGGGCCTTTCGTGGTCGTCGACCTGGGCGGTGGCTCGACGGAGTTGGTCCTGGGCGATGCCGGGGGAGTCGAGGCGGCGTATTCCGCGGACATCGGCTGTGTTCGACTGACCGAGCGGTGCCTGCCGTCCGATCCACCGACCGACGAAGAGATCGCTGCCGCACAGGCTTTCGCCGGTGAACGGTTGCAGGCTGCCTTCGATGCGGTGCCGGTCGAGAAGGCGAAGACGTGGGTCGGAGTCGCCGGAACGATGACAACTCTTGCCGCACTTGGTCTCGGACTCGAGCAGTACGATCCCGACGCAATTCACCTGTCGCGCATCTCCTTCACGAAGCTGCGTGAGGTCTGCGACGGCTTGCTTCGCTCGACACACGACGAGCGTGCAGCTCTCGGCCCCATGCATCCCGGGCGGGTCGACGTCATAGGCGGTGGCTCGCTCGTGACTCTGGCGCTCGCCGACGAATTCGCCCGGCGCGCAGGCATCGACGAGCTCGTCGTCAGTGAGCACGACATTCTCGACGGTATCGCCATGAGTGCGGCTCCGCCACCCGTGCGTGCATAGTTGGTCTCTGCGCAAACTATGCACGCACGGGTAGCGAAGCTGCATATTTGCAGACGTCGCCTGCGGCGATGTGTCTTGCATCGGACAGTCTTTCGGTGAACTCTGTGCTGGGGGTCACAACTTCCGAAGCGAGGGACATAGATGACGACGACGCAGGCACCGGCCGAGAAGGGTTTGGCTCGTGCGGCGCAGGCTCTTGCCCGCGCCACCGAGAAATGGTTTCCCGACGCGTACATCTTCGCCCTGGCAGGCGTTGTCGTCGTGGCAGTCGCAGCACTCGCCAACGGGTCGTCGCCGCAGAATGTCGTCGACGCGTTCGGTAACGGTTTCTGGGACCTGACGGCGTTCACGCTGCAGATGGCGATGGTGGTCCTCACCGGCTACGTGGTGGCGACGTCGCCGCCGGTTGCTCGGTTGATTACGCGGTTGGCCCTGGTCCCCAGTTCACCCAGCAGCGCAGTCAGTTTCGTGGCGCTGCTGTCGTGCTCGGTGTCGTTTCTGAACTGGGGACTCAGTTTGGTGTTCGGTGGCTTGCTGGCCCGAGCGATTGCCCGACGTACCGATCTTCGCGTGGACTACCGAGCACTCGGCGCAGCCGCGTTCATGGGTCTGGGTGCTGTGTGGGCGCTCGGGATGTCGTCGTCCGCCGCGCAACTCCAGGCGACGGCGAGCTCGTTGCCGCCGGCGTTGTTGCAGATCACCGGTGTGCTCGATTTCGGCAAGACGATCTTCACGTGGCAGTCGTTGGTGACGTGCCTGATCATCACAGTGCTGACCGTCGTCATCGCGCACTTCTCGGCGCCGAAGGGCGAAGCGATCAAGACCGCTGAGTCGATGGACGTGAATCTCGACGACACCGTCGCCGAACCCGCGCCACGCACCAGGCCGGGGGAGTGGCTCGAGTACAGCCGAATCCTGCCGTGGTTCGCCGGCGCGATGACGCTGGGTTGGCTTGTGTCGCAACTGTTGACGCTGCCGGTGCTGTCTGTTGTGTCGAGCTTGAACGGCTATCTGTTGGTGTTCCTCATGCTCGGACTGGTCCTCCACGGAACGCCCAGGCGGTTCCTCGATTCCGTAGCCAAGGCAGTACCGGCGACGGCGGGAATCCTCGTGCAGTTTCCGCTGTACGCGGCGATGGCGGCAATTCTGACGAAAGCCGAGGGCCGGGGAGGCGTTACGATCTCCGAGCATCTCGCGAACTTCTTCACCGACATCGGCAGCGGCGGGGGATTCGCCGTCGTGATTGCGATCTACACCGTCGTGCTCGGGTTGTTCGTGCCGTCCGGTGGTGGCAAGTGGCTCGTCGAGGCGCCGTACGTTATGCAGTCCGCGACGGACGTGCAGATGAACCTCGGCTGGACCGTCCAGATCTACAACGTCGCCGAGGCCCTGCCGAACCTGATCAACCCGTTCTTCATGCTGCCGTTGCTGGCAGTTCTCGGTCTGCGGGCACGGGATCTGATCGGATTCACGTTCTTGCAGTTCATCTTTCACTTCCCGGTGGTGCTTCTGCTCGTCTGGTTGCTCGGGACCACGTTCGACTTTGTGCCGCCGGTGATCCCGGGGTAGGGCGGGACCGATAAGATGGCCGACGCGGTCTTCGGACCGAGGTCGCCCCTATAGCCCAATTGGCAGAGGCAGCGGACTTAAAATTCGCACAGTGTCGGTTCGAGTCCGACTGGGGGCACTGAAGTCCATATGGATCCAGAATCTTGGACCAGGACAGCGGTTTTCGGGTGGTATCGTGGACTTCAGCGGCCAACCACGGATCTGAGTGGACCACTGAGGCAGCGGATTTCAGATCCGCGGAGTTCGTGGATTTCGAGCGCTGGATATTTCATTTCCGCAGGTCAGGGCCCTGAGGCTCAATGCCGTTCGCGTTCGGTGTCACAACGCTGTCACAACTGCCTCATGAGCGTCCAGATGGACGTGAGCCGACGTGCGTGGACTTGATTGCGAAAGCAGTCGAGTCGTCTCGGTCCGAGGGCACCCGGCGCACCTGCGCCGCCGGGTGGCGACGATGTCCACCGGTACGTGGTTCGGTGCCGAAGCGCCACTTCAGCCCGACACCCCGAAATGCGGTTCGCTGAACGGTGTCAATCGCTAATGCGTCAAGACATCTTGACGGTGCGGTAACTGCGCTTACGGTGAGAGGCAGCTGGCAACCGATCACGGTCGAACGAGAATCCGGCAGGAGTGCGTTGGGTCGATGTCATGGTCACAACGGTTCCTGCAGTGACGGTGGGTCGCCGAGTTCGGTCTGCACTCACACTCGTCGTCCGTCCTCGGTCCTCGGTTCACCAGTTGGCGTCGAAGTCGTGTCCTCGATGGACGATGTCGGCGGCAAGTGCGGTGATCGACTGAGACATCGCGTAGGAGTATGCGCGCAGTGCGGCGCTGGTGTCGACGACGGTGGTGCCGCGGCGGGCGGCGAGCATGCCGATGGCGATGTACACATCGGTGCGTGGTGACCGGAAGCTGCGGTCACTGGCGCTGGGTTCGGTGAGGTCGTCCATGACGTATGCGCTCAGGTCGTTTCGTAGTGCGTCGCCGAGTTCCTCGGCCAACGAGTGGCCGGCATGGAGTTCGTTTGCCGTGAACGGATCGGGGCCCCGGCGGTAGGACTCCAACACTCCGAGTAGGACTCCGTCGGCGGTGATCGGATATGCCAGGACGCGGCGTACGTTCAGCTCGCTGCGTAGTTCGGCGGCGAACAGCGGCCATGCACTCGAGACGGTCGAGTCTTCGAGGTCGGACATCGGTTGCGATGCCCGGGCGGCTGTATGGGCGTGGAGTGCGTCGAGGAACGGTCCAGCGCCGATGGTGAATTGAAGTTCGTCGATGCGTGCGGCTGTGGTGTCGGTCGCATAGACCAAGTCCACGACGTTCCTGTCGCCGGTGATCACGGAGATCGCGGTTCCGTCGGCACCGACCGCCGCAGATGTGGCGCGCACCAGCGCTTCTACCGTAGGCAATGCTGGTGAGTCGACGTCGAGTCGAGGGCAGGGATCCTCACTCATCGGACGTAGTGCCGACCGGGCCACGGGGGAGGCCGAATCCGGATGCGTGGACTGATGGTCTGGTCATGGCTGGCTCGATTCGGCCAGACCTGCGCCGCCGATGTCGGGACGTTGCAAGAACAGCAGGTTGAGTCGGCATTCCTGGGGGTGGAATACCTGGCCCGAATCTACACCCGCGGCGATCGTTGTGGTGATAGGTATCCGCGGCGTCACCGTCGGGGCTAGTGTGTCCTGGACCGAGTTCATCGTCGGTCGCCATTTTTGGGGGTCACGGCAAGGACTGGCTACGTGACACCTGTGGAGACAGCGTCGGAGCTCGATGCGCTCGCCGCCCCGTTCGGCTTCCGGGTCAGCTTCGATGCCGACGTCGATCGGTATCTGCTTAGTGAAACCGACAGTCCGTATGTCGTGGTGCTGTGGTCCGATCCCGACGACATGCGGCGCGAGATCGGCGACCTCGAGCAGGTCGAGGCGTGGGACCTCGTTCTCGACGACACCGTCACCAGCAGGAGCCTGCTGATGGTGGCGGTGTTGGTGGGCGGTCGCCGGTACGAGTTGTCCGGTGATGAGGTGGTCGGCGGGGCAGATCATGCCGGCCGGGCAGTGGTGACACTGTTGCAGGCGGCCAAGCCTGAACCGTTCGTTGTGGGTACCTGGCGGAAATCGCGCCGGCACACCCATCCCGCGGCTACGACCGAGGACCGAACCATCTGTCCGGACACCGCACCGATAGAGCAGCCGTGACCGCGATGGGCCTCAGGTCACAGTCCCCAGCCGAGCCAGCGAGCGCTCGCAACACCGTGGTGGGGTGGCCAACCGGACCGGTCTGTACGTACGCAGGGATACGGTGGGTTATGGCCGAGCGCACCGAGTCACCGCATCTGCTCGGTTCGATCCTTCGGCTGTACGTGGGTTTCTACGCCGCGGCGTGGTTCGGGGGAGCGCCGTATGCGGCACTGTTCGGCAATCCGGGCGTCGACTGGACGGTTCGGGAGGTCGGTGTCGCGGTCCTCGCATGCGCGGTGGCCGTAGCGGGTGTGTGGGCAGTCCTGTCCGCGGTGCGCACTCTGTCGATCTCGCCGCGGTTCCCGGCGATCGCACCTGCCGCCATGGCTTCGATGGGGCGGTGGTTCGCCTCGATCGCTGCGACGGTGGCCGCGTTCGCACTCGCGGGAGTGCTGCTGGGTACTGCGCTCGCGCCGTTCCTGGTGCCCGCGGTCGGTGGGTGGGCGGGCGCGAATTCTCGTGTGCTGTACCGCGCCGCCACCTCGCGCTCACCTGTGACGTGAGTTCGCCGGTGAGGAAGCTGTCGATCGCGGTGATTCTGGTTGTCCTCGGGGCGGCGGGCCTGTTCAACGGGATGTCGTTGGTGTCCGATCCGACCGGTCGCTCGCTGGGTCTGCGGGTGGACATGCTGCCGCCGTGGCACAGTTGGGATTTCCTGGTCTCGGGGATGTTCGTGTTGATCGCGCTCGGAATCGTTCCGTTGATCTGCGCGGCCGCGGTGTTGGTCGACGTGCCCGAGGCGGCTGCGGCTGCCGGCGCGATCGGCGTGGTGGTCATCGCGTGGGTGGCGTGGCAAATCCTTGTTTTGGATCTCTGGGTTCCGCGAGCGCACGTCGCGTTGGCGGGCGGGGCAGTGGCGCTGATCGTTCTCGGCGCAACGATGCTGCATCACACCCGATTTCACCCGTACGCGTGAACCGCAGCCGCATACTGTTGCGCCACGATCGCAACAGCGGAATCTACGGAGTGTGTATGGCGGTGGACGGTGTCAGTGGCGGCGCAGTAGACGCCGCGGCCGCAGTGCGGCACTGCCGAGCACGGCCACCAGGAATCCGACGAAAACAGTATTGCGAATCCTTGCGTGATGTCGAGGTTGACGCCGAGGAACTCGATGCGCGCGTGCTCGGTGTTCTGCAGTACGAACACCAGCAGCGCGATCACCGGAAGCACCGACACGGCCGCTGCCAGTGTCGTACACCGATTTGGTTCAGGTGGCCGAGTCCCGGCTGTACGGTGGTCGCACGGTATCTGTGGCGTCGGCGGCGATCGCCACGCGCGGGAAAAGCTGTGGCACACCGGCATCGGTGGACGAGCATGGGCTTCACCGTCGTGCATCTCGCCGGGTGGGGAACACCAGCAGTACTGTAAGCGGCGCGCGGCAGCGAACAGTACTGCAAGCGTCCGCACCGACAGTCGAAGACGTCTCACCGGTGCTGACTCCGAGCTGTGGTCTCAACTGCCGAGCTGCGCTGCGGCTACCCGATCGAGCGTGCGGCAAACCCGGACACGGCACGCGCGCACTCTGCGAGCGAGAATGTCGACAGCCATTGCGTCCACTGATGCTCGGGCGGGATGCGCACCTCTGAACCGAGAACCCAGTCCCTGTCTCGCACGGGTGCATGCGGGCGTGAACCGTCTCACCGAGAGTGGTCCTTTCACGATGTCGGCGGGTAGACAGCGGCCCTGTGGACGCGGGTGATGCCGATCGACGCCGCGCAGTGGATGCTGGGGGCAAGGGATGCAGCCCGTTGGACGTGTCGTTGACATCGGCCATCGTGACTAGCGCCTTTCGCGCGACGTGAGACGATTGTGCACCCTCCGGGAAATCCGTACCTCAGGAGTCGAATCCGCAGCGGCGGTGTCCGGCTGCGATTGAACTGAGGTGAACGCGGGTATGGACGAGCCATGAATGTCGGAGATCGTTGTCATTTCACCGCAGGTGCCGCCACCGTCCTGGTGACCGTTGCGGATGTGCGCGATGACGGTCTCGTTTTGGTGCAGAACGAGGTCGCCGGGGCGGGCGCGTACTCGTTCCTCGTGCGAGCCGACATGCTGATCCCCGAGTTCCTCGGCCCGCTGACGCCCGACGTAGCGGCGGTCTGACGCCTGCGCGGCAGCCGCGATTCTTGATCCTGACGCCCCTGTCTCCGCTCAACTCGGTTCACCGGCGGGGACTCCGAGGGCCAACAGGGCGACGTCGTCTTGCAGACCTTTGCCGAAGCTCGCGAGTAGTTCGGCGAGGTGGTCGATGATGGTGTGTGCGGTGGTCGGTGCCTGTGCGGCCGCGAAGGCTTCGAGGGCTCCGTCGTCGTCGTAGCGGCCCGTCCGGGTCCGGTGACGGCTTCGGTGAGACCGTCGGTGTAGAGCGCCAGGACATCTCCAGGCTTCAGGGTGATGGACGCGGAGGTGAAGTGGGCGTCTGCGAAGGCGCCGACGAGTTGCCCGTGGTGGGTGTGCACGTAGTCGGCGGTGCCGTCGGCGCGCAGGTGCAGCGCAGGTGGATGGCCGCCGCTCGCGAGTCGGATCACCGCCCCGGTCTCGGTGGGGGTGATGGTGCCGTAGATGACGGTGCAGAACCGTGGGTCATCGCCCCGAAATTCGTGGTGCAGAACAGTATTCAAGTTCTCCAGCACGGCGATCGGGTCGCGGTCGAATACTGCGGCCGCGCGCAGGGTGTAGCGGGTGAGTGAGGTGACCGCGGCAGCGCCGGCGCCTTTGCCGCTGACGTCACCGAGGAAGAAGCCCCACGTAACCGCGTCGAGGGGGAAGACATCGTAGAAGTCTCCGCCGACCTCGTCGAGCGAGGCGGGATGGTAGAAACCGGCGACGTCGAGTCCAGTGGGCGCGGACAGGACCGGTGGCAGCAGGGTGCGCTGCAAGGTCGTCGCCAACAATTGAATCTGGGTGCGTTCGGCTTCGGCGGTCTTACGCGCGTCCTCGGATTCACCGAGTGCGAGTTGGGTGCGTCCCAGGGCGGCTTCGGCGTCGACTTGCGCGGCGTGCGCGATGTCGCGATCCGACACCAACGCGCTCTCTCGGATCAGTCGGTCGGCGTTCGAGTGCACCGAGATCGTCACGACTGCGCCGCCGGTGCTGGTGTGGTGCCGGTTGGCCATCAGTGAGACGGGCAGCCCCGCCGTCGATTCCGGAATGTGCAGGGCGGCAGGGGCTCCGATGGGGGGACCGTCCGTGCTTGCGGCGGCTGCGATCAGCATCGAGAGGGTTTCGACGCTGTCGTCGGTGAACAACTGCGCCGCAACTGTGTTCACGATGTCGTTTCGGTTACGCCCCACCACATCCAGCAACGTGGAATTGACGTAGAGAACCATCTCGGAGTCGGCATCGACGACGAGAATCCCGCACGGGGCCGTCTCGACGAGCTGCGCGGTGTCGACCAGGTGCACGATGTCTGCTGTCGGATCGGTGAGGGACCTGTCGCCGTCGGTCGGTGTACCGTCTTCCTGGCTGTCTGTCCGAGTGTGCTTGCCTGACATCAGAATTCACGTGCCTTCCTGTCGACATCACCGACCAGGACACCACGTGCGCTCGCGCGCGTCGACGACTCGGGTCCGGGGGTGCACCGGTCCACCTCGCCTGTGTTCACATGTCTGCGTCGCCGAGTCATGGTGCAGGTACTGCGGACAATGTCCAGGCCATGGTCACCACGGTGCCAGCCTCGGTGCTCTCGAGCTCGACGCGGTCACTGACGGCGTCGATGAGGGCGAGGCCGCGGCTGCGGTCCGGTGTCGGCGTGGGGGGCTGCCAGGTCCCGGTGTCGGCGATCGTGACGGTGAGAGTGTCCTGCTCGTGTATCGCGGTCAGCGTCATCTCCCCGCGATCCTGCGTGTGGGTGTAGGCGTGTTCGACGACGTTGGCGAGCGCTTCGTAGGTGGCCAGTTCGATCGAGTCGACGACCGTCTCGGGCACGCTGAGGTCGGATGCCCAGTGCCGGATCCGGCGCCGCAGGGTGGTCGCAGCCTCCGGAACGGCCGGGCCGCTGTAGGTCCACCGATGTGCGCCGGCGTCGTCTGCCGTGTTGCCGGTCATGACGGTGCCGCCTGCGTGTGGCCGCGGACGTGGGCCACCGCGGCGGGGAGATCATCGAAGGTCGCCATCATGCGGTCGATGCCGGACAACCGGATCGGTTGCACCACACGATTGTTCACCGCTACCAGCGCCATCACCGCAGTTGGCGGTAGGGAGTCGCGGGTACGTACGAGTTCGGTGATCGCACTCGAGGACAGGAACCGCACCCCGGTCAGGTCGACGACCAGTCCGTCGTTCGCTGATGCTGCGACCGGTTGCGCGTATGCGGCGAGGTCGTTCACGGTCGATATGTCGAGTTCTCCGTCGACGGTCATCACTACCACCTGTCCGTCCTGTGTCACCTGCGCGTGAAACTGCGTGCCTGGCAGTTCGTCGGTCATAGATACTGTCTTTCGGTTCCAGGGAGTGGCAATAGTTTTGGGTTTATAGGTCGACGGTGTCGTTGGTGCCGACATCCGGCTTCTCGCCCGTGATCCGCGATTTCGCGTAGGCGATCAGTGTGGAGACTTTCGATCCTGGGGCGGACCAGTATTCGGCGCCTTCGGCGTGGACCTTGATCAGGACCACCTCGCCCGATTCGGGGCCGCCGTCGAACCAGGCCGCGGCCGCCTTGTTCCACAGGTCCTTCTTCTTGTCTTCGTCGTCGACGATCTCTGCTGTGCCGGAGAGGGATACCCAGGATGTTCCGGATTGGAAGGAGATGTTGACGGAGCTGTCGGCGCGCACGTCTTGTACTTTGCGGGAGGCGTTGCGGGCGAAGAACCACAGGTCGCCGTCGAACTCGGTCTCTTGCAGCGCCATCGGGCGCGAGAGTAGGTGCCCATCGCGTCCGGTAGTGGTGAACATGCACAGCTTCGATTCGCTCATCAGCTCGGCGACTTTCGCGGCGCCGGCGGAACGATCCTCGGTGGAAGTCATGCCGATCTGCTTACCCGGCCCTGCATTCGGGAAACACTGTGCGTGTGCTGGACCGCGGTAGGCGAGGAAGGCTGCGGACGGAGCGACGATCGACCGTCGGCAGGGGAGGGTGGAGTGTCGTTGTGCCGCACAGGGTTCTGGGTACTGGATTCGATGGGGCCGTGGGTGGGTAGCTGCAGCGAATGTCGCCTCTGATGCAGTCACCGATTTGCCAGTATCTGGACAGAGTGCTGCGAGAGTGCGCTCACCTCGACGGCGGTGCTGTGCCGACCGGCAACGACGTGCTGGCGTCTGCCGACCCGGAGGTCTTCGGTGTCGCGTTGGCGACGGTCGGTGGCTCGCTCTACACCGCAGGTGACGCCGGCACAGAGTTCTCGATCCAGTCCATCTCCAAAGCGTTGACCTACGCGTTGGCGTTGGACGATCACGGACTGGACACAGTGCTCGACGTCGTCGACGTCGAACCGTCCGGCGATTCGTTCAACGAGATCTCGTTGGAACCCGGTACCGGGCGGCCCCGCAACGCCTTGATCAACGCAGGCGCTCTAGCCGTGCATTCGATGGTCCGCGCCGAGTCGGCGATAGACCGTGTCGAGCGAATCCGCGCCGTGCACAGCGCGCTCGCCGGCCGCGAACTCGAGATCGACGAGAAGGTCCGGCGGGCGGAACTGGCGAGCGATGACCGAAACACCGGCATTGCACATCTGCTGCGTGCGGTCGACAAGCTCGGCGCCGATCCCCTCGACGTCGTCGAGGGATACGCGGGCCAGTGCGCGATCTCCGCCAATTGCCGTGATCTCGCGACGATCGCGGCGGTGCTCGCGAACGGCGGCATCGATCCCGCGACAGGTGATCGGCTCCTCGATGCCAGGATCACCCGGCATGTTCTGGCCACCATGGCCACGTGCGGGATGTACGACGGGAGCGGGAACTGGATGTCGAGCGTCGGCATTCCAGCGAAAAGCGGTGTGGCAGGGGCGATCATCGGTGTCCTGCCGGGCCAGGTCGGTATCGCGGTCATCTCACCTCGGCTGAATGATCACGGCAACAGTGTCCGCGGTGTGGCTGTGTTCGAACGGCTCTCGCGCGATCTGGAACTACACATGATGCACACCAGCGCCACTGGGCAATCGGCCGTCCGGTCGATCGAGCAGCGAGACGACGCGACGGTGTTCGAACTGCAGGGCGATCTGCGGTTCGCGGGGGCGGAGTCGATTCTTGCCGAGCTCACTGCCGGGTTCACCGACGGTCACCGGATCGAGTTGTCCTTCGAGCATGTCCGGGCCGTCGACGACGCTGCCCGGGCACTGCTGGCAGAGGTCATCGACCGGCTCGATGCCGACGGGCATCGCGTGTCGGTGTCCGACCCGAAGCACCTCATGTGAGCCTGCACCGTCGCGGGTGCTGGGCGCGCGCGTTTCGGCGGCGGTCTAGGATCGAGTCATGTTAGGACTCATAGGTTTTCTTCTCGTTCTCTGGCTGGTGTTCGCGATTCTGGGTTTCGTCGTCAAAGGGTTGTTGTGGTTGGCGATCGTCGGCATCGTGCTGTTCGTGGCGACCGCTGCGTGGGGTTGGGTGAAGCGAAGCACCCGTGCCTGACACCGCGCCGCAGCGTGTCCGGTTCCCGCGGACTCTGCGGCAGGTCGACCCGGCGCGACGGGGTGTGGTGTTGGCGTGGCTGGCGTTCACGCTTACCTTCGGTGGCGCGCGTCTGGTCACCTGGTTGATCCAGATCGACACCAGCAACGTCGGCGACGTCAGCGCCGGCGGAGTGCATCTGCATCACTATCTGTGGGGGATCCTGCTGCTGGCAGCGGTTGCGGTGTTCGGGTTGGTCGATCGAAGCCCGAAAGCGCGGTCCTGGATGGGAATTGCGCTCGGTATCGCTCTCGGTTTGATCGTCGACGAGGCAGCTCTGTTGATCACGCTGCAGGATGTGTACTGGCACAGCGAAGGATGGTCCTCGATCGCCATCGCCATCTCGGTGATCGCCGTGGGAGGCACCGCCCTCGTACTGACACGCAGCGGAGCAGAAAAGCCATAGTTCGCGGTGATCGCGGAGTGCTTGGGCATCGAATACTGCCTTCACCACCCGTTCGATGATGTTGCGGCCCAGAATGTTTACAGCTCGAATGTCGATTTCGACGTCAGGTGAGGTAGGGGCGGGCTCCACTACCGCAGTCTGCGGTAGCGGAGCAGTCCCATGGCCGCGGCTACGACACACGCGACAGCAGCGGCGCCTGCCCGCACCACCAGGCTTGTTGCCGCGAGAACGATTGCCGCAACGAGTGCTATCAGGGCGAGTGACAGATACGCGTAGGTCGGCCACAGTGGTGAGTCCACCAGAACCGTTGTCGCAGGCACGCGTTCGACAGCGCCGTCGTGGACAGCGTCGTCGACAGTAGCCTCGCCCGAACGTGATGACTGTGAGGCTGTTTCGGTGTCAGGCGGCATGAGACTGCCAGGCGGAGGCGAACGTAGGTACCGAGAGCAGCTGTGCTGCACCGAGGGCGGTGAACACTACCTCTACCGCTCGGTTCGGTGCGAACAAGCGCAGCCTGCCGTGGGAATCGTGGGCGGCGTCGATGAGCGCATTGGCTGCGCCGGAGTACAGGAACGTGACACCGGAGAGGTCCACGTCCGTTGCCGCGTCACCGGCCGCGAGGTCGGCGAGGGTGTCGGTCAGCTCGGCCAGTGTCGTCATGTCGAACTCACCGCGCAGGCGCAACACCGTGTAGGCGGGGGAGTACTTCTCGACGTCGATACCGTAGCGCCGGGTTGCGTCCGATACGTCGACGAGATCGTCGTGGAACACCACGGTTGCAGTGGTCATGAGTGGCCCCTTCCTTCGCACGATTACACACACATATGTCGAGGGTGGACTGCGCAGTCCACCGTCGTCGAGAAGGATCTTGCCAAGCGAACGTCTCCGGATCACTTCCCGAACCATCACGGTACGAAATCCGAACGGCAACGGAACGATAACGGCACCTGTCTGGCGTTGGTGAGGGCGGACCCGGTGGGTGCGGGCCGAAACTCCCGCAGTGTGCCCGTCATTGCAATTACCGAACACCCGTGGGTAACAGCGTAGTTCGATGCTCTCGGTGTCCATGGGACCGAGATACGGAAGTCCAGAAACACACCCGAGAGGCAATGGAGCGGCGTTGCCGGTGTCTCGACAACGCCGCCGCGCGGTGATCGCGCAGGGGTGAACAGGCGGCGCCGATGACGATCGTTGCCTCGCTGTACCGGGTCTGAAACACCGGACGACAGGTCGGACTGGCTCAGGTGGTGGATGTTCTGGGTGTGGTGGGGTGGTCGGCGTCGACGAGGGACTGCGCGATGGCGCGGAGTGGGATGTTCTGTTGCTGCGAGAGGGTCACCAACCAGTCGAATGCTTGCACTGCGTCGACGTCGTAGCGTTCCATGATCATGCCTTTGGCTTGGCCGATGATGTCGCGTGAGGCGAGCCCGGCCCGGAACTGTTCGCCGTCGCGGACTGCGAGCATCGCGATCGCTGCGTGCGCGGCCAGGGCTTCGCCGACGACGATCGCGTCGGGGTCGAATGCTTGGGTGGTGGTGCTGAAGAGCACCAGTGCTCCGACGTCGTCGCCGTTGCTGTAGAGCTGGAACGCAGCGAGCGACCGGATGCCTTCGTCGACGGCAGCGGACGCGAAATGTGGCCACCGCGCCTCCACGTCGAGGTCATCGGCGACGACGACGTCGAGGTGGCGGACTTCGCTGAGGATAGGACCTTCACTCATCTCGTATTGGCGTCGGCACAGTTTCTCGGCGAGGTCGCTGGTCGAGGCGACGATCGTCCGGGTGCCTTTGTCGACGGTGGCGATGGCGCCGCTGTCGGCGTGGTCGATCAACGTGATCGCGGAGGAGAGGATCTCGTCGAGAGTCTTGGGCATCGACCGCCGTAGATCGCGTAGTGAGCGGGCGAATTCGGCGAGCTGAGCCGTGAAGTCCGAAGACCGGTCGGCACTGCTCCGTTCAGGGGTATGTGTCACAGGCGTGTGCTTTCTTCACCAAGGACCCGCCGCGCACACGGCGCGCGGATACGAGTGTGGCGCGCCTGCTGCTGGACGCGCGGACACCGAAGCGTCCAGTTACCGAGCGACCAGTCTACTTCGATCCTCTCTGCCATAGGTATTCGACAGGGTCGGCACGTGATCCGCGCCCTCTTGTTCGGGCTGTCGTGTCAGGGCTTCCTGCCGGTGTTCGAAGTGGACGATTTCGGAACCGCTAGGCCTGGGTCGAAGTCGGTCATGGCCGCAACGGAATCAGTCACCTGATTCATCCCGAGGTCGATACGATGAACCCGCTGCGCGAAAAGCTGGACATCGACCTGTCCAGCGGCATGCTATTGGTGTCCGTCACGTGTCGCCGGAACTGGCGTCGGCAAAGACGTTGAACCTTCTGGGCACCCTCACCGCAGCCCCAGCGCGCGAGGAGGAGATCAGCGACCCAGCATCCACGCCCGTGCCGACCGATCCTCCGCAACCCAGCTCGACGACATCGTTACGCTCGGACCAGACCATGGGACCATCATCGAACCATGGCATCTTCGCCGATGCGTACCTTTATTTTTTCCGCTACTGGACATCTGTGTGATGCAGAACGGGTGTCCCGCAGGGTCTGTCAGGACCCGGCGGTTGGGGTCGGCAGGCTGGTCGTCGGACACGGTGGCGCCCAATACGACCAGTCGTTTTTGCGCTGTGTTGAGGTCGTCGACGCCGAGTTCGAGGTGAGCTTGTTTCTCGACTCCCGGCGATGGCCAGGTCGGGCGCTGGTATGTATCGAGCCGGTAGAACGCAAGACCGGTCCCGTCCAGGTCTCCGAGTAGAACGAAGTCGTCCGATTGTGTGGATATGGGCAGACCTACAGCCTGCTGATAGAACCGGGCGAGTTCGCGCGGATCGGGGCAGTCGAAGGTGACGGCGAGTACACGAGCCGGGAAAGCTTCTGCTGAAGTCATGGAGTTACGAGCTTCCTTCGTTTCCGACGGTGGCTGCCAGTCCTGCGTGGATTCGATCCATGGTGGCGCTGTAGGCGTCGGACATGTCGATGTCGAGTCGATCGGCGAGAACGAATATCCACCACAATGATTCGGCGAGTTTGTGTTTCAGCTGTTCGTCGACGTCGCCGTCGATCTCCCAGGTGCCGTCGTGCGCCAGGAGAAGCCTCCCTATGGTTCCGACGTCGTTAGAAAAGCCGATCATGAGCTCGTGGAGGGTCCAGGTCTTTCCGTTGAAACGCTGCTCGAGTACCTCGTACAGGGCCCTCACTTCCAGGGCGCGGTCCCGCGCAGAATCGAGGGAGATGGGATGGATTGTGTTGTCGGTCATGATGTTCCGTTCGTAGGTTCGGGATGTCGAAGGTTGCGGGTGGCGTCGATCGTCCCGAGGAGTGCCAGCGCGTCAGCACTCGGTGATCCTGCAAGGGCGGTGGCGACGATCAGTTGCTGACCGGGGGCGCCTCGGACGTCGAATGTGCGGTAGGACAGATATATTCGCCCTACGTCGGGGTGGTTGATCTTCATGTCGGGGATGGTCACTCCCGCGATGTTGGGGTCGCTCCACATGGCGGCAAAGGTGCCTGTTCGGCCGAGTCGGTCGATCAGCGCGGTGACCTCCGGGTGTGGTGATGGGTGCGCTGCCGCCGACCGCAGTGAGCTGACTGCGGCTTGGGCGACGGTATCCCAGTTCAGGAAATAGTGGTGTGCGGCAGGATGTGTGAAGACGTAGTGGAACGTCTGGTCGTACTGGTCGGCGCCGATCAATGCGGTTGCGACACGGTTCGCAGCGAGGACGCGGAAGGCCGGGTTCACGACATAGGCGGCGGCGGTCGGAAGGTTGTCCAACATCTGTTGTAGTTCGTGGTCGACTGCTTCCGTTACGACCTGGGGCGCAGTCAACCGTGCCAACCTGAATGCGATTCTGCGGGAATCGATTCCCATGTGCAGCGCGACGCAGATCGCATTCATCATCTGCGCTGCGGGTGCTCGTTCGCGGCCTTGTTCGAGTCGGGCGTAGTAGTCGACGCTGACACCGGCCAGGACCGCGACCTCTTCACGTCGAAGCCCTGCGACACGGCGTGATCCGACCAGTGGAAGGCCGACATCGACGGGTGTGATCCGGGCCCGCTGCGCGCGCAAGAACTGCCCGAGATCGTTGTCGTCCGTCATCGAATTGACGGTACGCGGGTGATGAGCATCGAGACAGGGTGCAGCGCACCCAGTCTCCGCAGCGTTCTCACGCTGACTGCTCGTTGAGCATATGGAACCTGCTGCACAGTCCGTCGTCGTCGAACTCGAGGGTCCACACGTTGTCGAAGTCGCCGAGTTCGCGGTAGCGCCCGAGTCCCGTCACCGTCGCCCGTCCGGGTGACATGGACGCGATCGTCCATTCGAAGGTCCATCCGCCGCTCTGCCAGGGCCAGCGGCTGCGCCACCCCGCGACGATGGCGTCACGGCCGATCCATGCTGTCTCGTAGGGTGTTTCGTGATATTCCGCTGCTGCACTGAACAGTGCTGCGATGTCGTCGGGGTCGTTGGTGGACCACGCGTGTACGTACGCTTCGATCCACTTCGTGAGCAAGGCGTCGTCGATGGTGTGAGTCATGATGCTCAGCCTCGTTGGTGGGTCGACCGCGGGGAAGGGTCTGCGAGCCTGGGTGCGGCGCACCCAGGCTGATGCACCCTTCCTCCCGTCTCGAAGTCGGGGTTGAGTCGTAGCCGATCGGTCGCACACCGATTGCGACACAACCATCTATGAAGAAGTTCTAGAGGAGTTCCACGTGAATATCGTTCTGATCACCGGTGGTAGCCGCGGCATCGGTGCCGCCACTGCACTCGAATGCGCCCGCCGCGGACTCGCCGTCATCCTCACCTACAACAACAACCCGGTGTCGGCGGAGAAGGTCGTCGCCGAGATAGTCGACGCGGGCGGTAGTGCTGTGGCGCTGGCACTCGACGTCTCGGACGCTTCGTCGTTTCCTGCGTTCCGGGACACGGTCGCTCGAACGTTGATCGATACGTGGGGCCGAACCGATTTCGACTATCTGGTCAACAACGCGGGCTACGGCGCGTACCACCCCTTCACGACGGTGACCGAAGAGGAGTTCGACGGTCTGTTCGCGGTCCATCTGAAGGGGCCGTTCTTTCTCACTCAGGCGCTCGAGCCCTTGATCGCCGACGGCGGGCACATCGTCAACATGGTCAGCGCAACATCGCGCGTCGCCACGGCCGGGGTAGCGCCCTATGCCAGCTTCAAAGGCGGCCTCGAAGTCCTCACTCGATACTTGGCGAAAGAATTGGGGGAGAGAGGAATTCGAGCGAACTCCGTCGCGCCTGGCCCTATTCGTACCGAGCTCGGTGGCGGCTTGAACGACGAATTCGAGGCTTTGCTGTCGTCGCAGACAGCGCTCGGCCGTGTCGGAGAACCAGCCGACGTCGCCGACGCCATCGCGGGACTTCTGTCTTCCGACAGCCGCTGGGTCAACGCGCAGTCGATCGAGATCGCCGGCGGCTATGTCATCTGACCACGAGCGCGGCACCATGAACACACTGATGATCTACGGCGCGACCGGATACACCGGACGGATGGCGGCCACGGAAGCTGCAGCGGCGGGGCTCAATCCCGTACTCGCTGGGCGCACCGAAGACACTCTCGCCGCGCTCGCTGCGGAATTGGGCCTGGAGCACCGGGTCTTCGGTCTCGACGATCCTTCCGAGATCGACAGCGCGCTGGGCGGTATCCGAGTCCTCCTGAACTGTGCGGGGCCGTACGCACGAACGGCAGAACCGTTGATGACCGCCGCAATTCGCGTCGGCGTCGACTATCTCGACGTCGCGGCCGAACTCGACAGCTATCACCTCGCCGGCACGCTCGAGTCCCAGGCGGTGACGGCGGGGGTCATGTTGCTGCCCGGTAGTGGAGGGAGTGTGGCGATGCTCGGCTCCCTCGCCGGGCATGCTGCCCGAGGTGTCGACGGGGATGTCGACCATGTGAGTATTGCTCTGCATGTCGCGGGATCGATGTCTCGCGGATCTGCGATCAGCGCGGCGGAGAATCTGACGGCGCAGTGTCTGCATCGGGTAAGCGGCGAGTTGGTCGAGCAGGATCCTTGGAGCACACGGATGTTCGATTTCGGCGACGGGCCTGCAACGTGTTTCCCGGTGACGCTCCCAGATCTGGTGTCACTGTGGAAGAGTACGAATGCGCCCAATATCGATACCTACGTTCATGTTTCGGGCGATGCGTTTCCCGACGGTGATCTTGCCGATTTGCCCGACGGTCCCACTCGGGAGGAACGAGAGGTGAACCGGTATCAGGCGTCGGTGACGGTGACTGGGCGCGGTGGGCAGGTCGTGAGCGCGATCCTCGACACTGTCAACGGATACACGTTCACACCGTTGGCTGCGATCGCTGCAGCGCGCCGCGTCCTGGCCGGGGAACGCACTTCCGGATTCCGGACTCCGGCAGATCTTTTCGGATACGAGTTCGCCGGGACCATCGCCGACACTCGAATAGTCGACCTGTGACATCCGAATGATCTGTTGACGCGCAAGTGCATTCGAACATTGATGTCAGGACGTCGACGTGTGTTGGCGTGCTGCAGCGGCCGTCCCCAGCAGTGCCAGTGCGTCGGCGCTGGGGGATCCGGCGGCCGCGGTAGCCACTGTCAGCTGCTGGCCGGGCGAGGTTCGTACGTCGAAGGTCTGGTATCTCAACTCCATGGTCCCCACGTCGGGGTGGCGAATTGTCTTGCGGGTCATCGATAGTCCTGCGACTGCCTGGTCGTCCCACAGTCCGCGGAAGGCGGGGCTGTCTTCGTACAGACCGGCGACGAGGGCAGTGACCTCGGGATGCGGAGGCACGAACCCACCTGCAAAACGTAACGCGCTCACCGCTGCTCGTGATACGTCGTCCCAATTGGCGTAGTACTCCTGAGCGACGGGGTCGAGGAAGATCGTGCTCAAGATGTTGCCGTCTCGCCGCACCGGGGCGATGAGTGCTGCCGCGGTGGTGTTCGCGGCGAGCACACGGAACGCTGCATTCGTGACATAGGCCGCCGCATACGGAAACGCGTCCATCGTGTCCAGTAGTTCTGGGTCGACGATGTCGTCGGTACGTGACACTTCGGGCGACAACCGGGCGAGTCGAAAGGCGTGATCGGATGCATCGGGCGCGAGGCGAAGCGCGCAGCACAGTGCATCCAGGACTTGAGCGGACGGTGAACGCTCGCGCCCCTGCTCGAGACGGGCGTAGTAGTCCGCGCTCACCCCGGCGAGTACGGCGACCTCTTCTCGGCGCAGACCCGGGACTCGGCGTCCGCCCACTGATGCGAGCCCTGCTTGTTGCGGTGTCATCCGACCGCGCTGCGCGCGCAGGAACTCACCCAACGGACTGTTCGACGTCGACACCATAAGTGAGAAGGCTACGCCGGTTCCGGCAGTCGTCGACCATCGAAGATCATGAACGGGATGCCGGGCCAGCGCTGCTCCGGTCGTCGGGGATGTAGTTGGCGTACGCCTCGATGCGAGTGATCAGGCCGGTGTCGTCGAAGCCGAAGTGCAGGGCTGCGTGTATCCCACCGCGTGTCCCGTCTGTGCCGACCACACGGACTACGTGTTGCTGAAGGACGCCGCCGGGTTCGGAGAATTGACGGATGATGTCGTAGCGGATCGATTCGTACCGACTGATTTGTCCGCGTACCCCGGTGAAATAGTCGTCGAGAGTCTCGTCGCCCTTACCGTCGTTGTGCCACACGGTTGCGGTATCAGCGCACAGTGCGCGCGCTGTCTGCCAATCGGATCTCTCCAACGCGCCGAGGTAGGTGAGGACGGTAAGCTTCAGATCTTGTGTGACTGTGGGTCGGATCGGCGGGTAGACCACATAATTGAAGGCGTGAGGTCTGTGATCCGGATAGCTAGCGGAATAGGGGGCAATGATGGCGATTGTCGGTGTCACACGATCCGCTGCCACTCTCCTGTGTAGTGCGATCGTCTGTCCGTCGCATCCCACCTCGGTCCGCGGCGGTTCAGGGCAGTTCGAAGCGATCAGCAAGGGCGCAGTTCGGTGTCACGAGGGTGTCACAAGTCGGTACGTTCGGAGATGTATGGGTTCGGACGTTGATGTACGAAAGCTGTTGTAAATAAACAAATATCGAGTCCTTTGAAGTTCAGGTGGATCCACTTCTAGGGACTTAAAATCCGCACAGTGTCGGTTCGAGTCCGACTGGGGGCACCATCGAGGTGCTGGTCAGAGGTGGTGTCGGACGTGAATGGACGTTCGAACAGCCGCGAGAGTGACACATATTGACACAACTCGAAATAACTGCTGGTTCTGGACGTGGGTGATCGTGGGTGGTCTCACCTGGTTGCACGGTCCAACTCGCTCAGGCGCGGAACTTGTCGGTGGAGCGTTTAGTTGTGTTGGCAAGCCGCAGGTTGTGCTGTCGGCAACTCGCAACAGCGACGACATCGCGATCGCGCAGATCTCCCGAGTGGAGATGAGGGTGGCTACGCTTGTCGCTACTCAGCGATGCCTGTTTCGTCGCCTGTCAGCAATTCTTTAAACCGGTAGATGGACTTCTTTTTGGAAGCAGTTTGCTCTGAAACTTTGATGCGGACGTATTTTCCGTACGCCAACTTCCCGCTATCTAGAAGGTCTGCTGGGACATCCTTTATGCGCCGCTTTCCTCTTCTTCCCGGGCTGACGATTTCGATCCATCCAGCATCGCTCAAGCCTCGCACGTTGCCCGCGATGACCTGATTGTCTAAGAGTTTCTCTCGGTGTGCGAAGAATCTGATCGCATCAGAACGTCCACGCTTCGTCAGCGACGAGTGCAGTCGATCGCCGTTGGTGACAAATGCGTCAACTTCCACATCGGCGTGAAACTCGTCGAGCGCTACCACGAACTTTCGAACTGATTCGAGGAGGGCGTCAGGTTTTTGCAAGAGACTTGCCCACGCGTCTCCTTGTTCAAAGTCGTCGTGCAGGCCGAGGACGGTACTTAACGCTTCCTCGAATGCATCCGGCATCAGATGGGGTGTCAGGGACTGGTCAGCTGGTCCCGCGATGCGAGGTCTGAGGTGGACGACAACACTACCTTCGCTGATTCCTGAAATGCTGAGGTCCGCTGCTCCCGATTCGGCCTGCACAGCAGGCATTGCAGCTTGCAGCTCAGCTTGAAACTTCTTGATCAGGCTGCTCATATCTGCGCTTAAGGATCCACCCTCAAGGACATCCCCTCCGGAGAACCGCAGGTCGATCAAACCGGGGAGGGACGCAGCGAGGTCTAGGCCACGCAGCGACTGGGCAAGTGACTTTCTGGCGCTTGCGATCAAGTCGACGTCATCGTCGACGTCTTGTCCAAGCCAGCTAGGAAGATGAACCGTCTCGGGTTTGATGCCGCTTCGTCCTTTGTGAAGGATGAAGCACATGTCGAAGCGTTACCCGCCCGAGCAACGTGAGCGAGCAGTGAA